>NZ_CANMTH010000001.1 GCF_947500765.1 uncultured Formosa sp.
CCTGTTGCTGCAATTCCTGTATCTGTTGTTCCAATGAACCAATTACCATTTATTCCAATAGTTGGCGTTAATCCATCTGTTCCAGCAGCACCATCTGCACCCGCAGCTCCTGTTGCTGCAATTCCTGTATCTGTTGTTCCAATGAACCAATTACCATTTATTCCAATAGTTGGCGTTAATCCATCCGTTCCGTCAACACCGTTTATTCCATCAATACCATTTGTTCCGTCAGCTCCATTTAATGATGCTAACCATTGGACTTCCGTGCCTGTGAAACCACCGTCTACTGCAATTTCGTAAGCTGAAGCTCCATCTGCTCCCGCAACACCTTGCGCACCTGTGAAATCTGAAGTTGTAAATGTTGAGCCATCTGAATATGTGATTGTGAATGTGCCATCCCCATTATCTACCGTTGAAGTAATGCCTACTCCATCGGCTCCATCTGCTCCTGATAAATTTACCGTTGTAAAAGTTGAACCATCTGTATAAACAATAGTAAACGTACCATCGCCGTTGTCTGTGGTTGAATCTATTCCGACTCCATCTACACCGTCTGTTCCATCTGCTCCCGCAACACCCTGTGCACCTGTAAAATCTGCAGTCGTAAATGTAGATCCATCTGAATATGTGATTGTGAATGTGCCATCTCCATTATCTACCGTTGAAGTAATGCCTACACCGTCAGTACCATCTGATCCTGATAAATTTACCGTTGTAAAAGTTGAACCATCTGTATAAACAATAGTAAACGTACCATCGCCGTTGTCTGTGGTTGAATCTATTCCGACTCCATCTACACCGTCTGTTCCATCTGTTCCAGCAACACCTTGTGCACCTGTAAAATCTGGAGTTGTAAATGTTGAGCCATCTGAATATGTGATTGTAAAGGTACCGTCGCCGTTATCTACCGTTGAAGTGATGCCTACGCCGTCTGTTCCATCTGCTCCTGATAAATTTACTGTGGTAAAAGTTGAACCATCTGTATAAACAATAGTAAACGTACCATCACCATTATCTGTTGTTGAATCTATTCCAACGCCATCTACACCGTCTGTTCCAGCAACACCTTGTGCACCTGTGAAATCTGAAGTTGTAAATGTTGAGCCATCTGAATATGTGATTGTGAATGTGCCATCCCCATTATCTACCGTTGAAGTGATGCCTACGCCGTCTGTTCCATCTGCTCCTGATAAATTTACCGTTGTAAAAGTCGATCCATCTGTATAAACAATAGTAAACGTACCATCACCGTTATCTGTTGTTGAATCTATTCCGACGCCATCTGTTCCATCTGCACCAGCAACACCTTGTGCACCTGTGAAATCTGAAGTTGTAAATGTTGAGCCATCTGAATATGTGATTGTGAATGTGCCATCTCCATTATCTACCGTTGAAGTAATGCCTACACCGTCTGTTCCATCTGCTCCTGATAAATTTACCGTTGTAAAAGTTGAACCATCTGTATAAACAATAGTAAACGTACCATCGCCGTTATCTGTTGTTGAATCTATTCCGACGCCATCTGTTCCATCTGCTCCATCTGCACCGGCAACACCCTGTGCACCTGTAAAATCTGCAGTCGTAAATGTAGATCCATCTGAATATGTGATTGTGAATGTACCATCTCCATTATCTACCGTTGAAGTGATGCCTACGCCGTCTGTTCCATCTGCTCCTGATAAATTTACCGTTGTAAAAGTCGATCCATCTGTATAAACAATAGTAAACGTACCATCACCATTATCTGTTGTTGAATCTATTCCAACGCCATCTGTTCCATCAGCTCCATCTGCACCAGCAACACCTTGCGCACCTGTGAAATCTGAAGTTGTAAATGTTGAGCCATCTGAATATGTGATTGTGAATGTACCATCTCCATTATCTACCGTTGAAGTAATGCCTACTCCATCGGCTCCATCTGCTCCTGATAAATTTACCGTTGTAAAAGTTGAACCATCTGTATAAACAATAGTAAACGTACCATCACCGTTATCTGTCGTTGAATCTATTCCGACTCCATCTACACCGTCTGTTCCATCTGCTCCCGCAACACCCTGTGCACCTGTAAAATCTGCAGTCGTAAATGTAGATCCATCTGTATAAACAATAGTAAACGTACCATCGCCGTTGTCTGTGGTTGAATCTATTCCGACTCCATCTACACCATCAGCTCCCGCAGGACCATTTGCTAAATTAATAGTTATCTGATCATTATTTTCATTAAAGTAGGTTATTGTACCATCTCCATTATCAACAATAGTTGTTATCGTTTCTAGGTTCTTAACCAAATTAGTCATATCTAATGCAGTAACATCTCCATTTTCATCTTTATAATCTAAAGATTTTCCATCGTCGTTAAGACTAAGAAACGTTAATGTTTCCACATTACTATTTGTTATAATTTGTACATCTCCATTCTCATCAATGTAAGAATATTGATTATTAACCACGTCCCAATACACAATGTTATCTGGTAAATCCTGCTTTGCCAAGAATCTTACCCAACGATCTTGATACCAATAATAATATCCTGGACTTATTCCTGTGGAAGTATTTGTATTATAAACCAACAAACTTTCAATATTTCCTGCGGAAATAGTAGTTTGATCTGTTAGACTAGTTAAAGGTACTTGCGGTATTAAAACCCCCTTATTACTAGATACAATTTCTAACTGCGTCGACGAATTTGGCATATCTGTACCGATCCCTACTTGAGAGTAGGTAACATGAGCCGTAAATAAAATGAGTAATAGTAAAATTTTTTTCATAAAATCTGGGTTATTTTGACTTATCGCTTTAACAGGTTTTGCTTAAAATAAAATGGCTATTCGATAAATTAATAGCAATTAAAACACATTTTATCAGGCATAAAAACCGTATTTCTAATGTATTATTTAAATATTGTGTTAAAAATTTTACGTTTAGCTGTTTTCCTGAAAACAGATAATGTTTAAAACATAAAGCACTCAAAATCAAAAACTTAACACAAAAAGATAATTATGTTTTTTATAAATTTTAACTACATGTTTACGCTTTTATTCCTCTTAAAGACAAGAAAAAAAACGTTAAAAGAAACTGATTAAAGACAAAATTGTCTTATTTAATATAATACGTTAAAAATTATGTTAAACTATAAGCAATCTTAAAAAAAACAAGAGAGACATTTATTTTTTGATTTTTAAGATTATGGAGCATGAAATAATAATTGAAAATTAAATTTATGTAACATAAAAAAATCGATTCAATTTCTTTACACAAAGAATTAAATCGATTACATTATCATAAGTATGTATTAAGTGAAATTAAAAATGAAGAATTAAAATATGTATTTTACAGATCTTTAAAAAAGCATCTAAAACCTAAATATTATCATTGTTTTAAACATTAATCAAAAAAAATTAAAACACAAATAACTGTAGCTAAAACAACATTTTATTAGTTTTAACTACAGCTATTTTTAATTAACACCTAAGGAGATAGGATTAAGTTCTTTTAGTTTTCAAATTATTAATATAATATGAAGGTGAAGTCTCAGTAAACTTTTTAAAATTAGTAGAAAATTTACTGTGTGAAGAAAAACCGCATTCCTCTGCTAAGTAACTTATCTTATAATTTAAATAATCGGGATTTGTATTTAACTTATTTATTATATACAAAATTCTTAACCTATTTATATAGGTATTAAAATCTGAATCTTTATGATCCTTAAGTACTTGTCTAAGATATTTTATATTAGTATTAAGGTGGGCTACTAAAATAGCTGAAGACATATTTTTATCTAAAAACCGATTTGAAGCTTCAAACGCTTCTAATTTATCTAAAAGTATTTTTTCTGTTTTCTTTGAACAGGTTACACCTGGCACTTTTTTTTCTTTATCATTAAAGACATCATCTACATATTTGAATACTTTTTTTCTCTTATAATACACGCCTAAAGAAGGTATTACAATAAAAAATATAGTAGCAATAATATTTTTAGAGCCAGAAGATTCTTGAATTGGAGCTTCCTTTGGAAACTCATTAAGTTCATTAGATGCTTTATTTATAAGCATCCTGAGATGATCCTTATTTTCAGCAATAACTGTTTTATACTTACATCTATATAATTTAAAACTATCCGAAATTTCAGCGCGCTGATAATACTCTGCAGCGTTCTTATAAATTTCTTCTTTTATAAAATTATTACATTCTTGATTAGCTATCCGCAAACTTTTCTCGATATAAACCTTTGTACTATCTAGTTGCTTCTGTTCTAAATACAGTGTTACTAATCCGTTATATATACTTGTTTCTAGTAAAGGCTCTCCTAATGCCGATTGTTCAATAAACGAACTTGCTTTTGAATAATGAATAATTGCCGACTTATTATCGTTCAATTTAACGTAACATCTTGCTAATTTTTCCTCACAGTTTGCTAAATCAAAATATTTTATATTTTTATCCTTCTGCTTTTTCAAAATAAAAATAGCTGATTTTAAATATTCAATAGCATCTACAAGTTCTTTCGCTTCAATATTATATTCGACTAACTCAAGATTAGCCATAGTTATAAACCTTAAAGCATGTTCCTTGTTCTGTATTTTGGAACTCGCTGCAATACTTTCTGCTATCAAATATTTTCCTTTATCTACAAAGCCAATTTTTCTATATTGTCTAGACAAAAATGTATAAATTCTTGATTGCAAACAATAATTATTTTCAAGCTTAGCCATTTCTAAAGATCTTAAAGCGAAATCTATAGACTCGCCTCTTTTTTCTTCCTGTTCTAGAACAATACTCTTAAGCATTAAAGCGTACATTTTATTCTGATCACTTTCTGAATACATGAATAAAGAATCTGCAACACGCATAGAAACTAAAGAATTTTCAGACGAAACATCTAATGCGACACCTGAGCAGAAAGCCTTATTATACTTAGAATCTTTATCTTCTTGAAGATAAATTAAAAACGAAAAAAGAAATAGTATAGCATATTTCATGGGAGGTTGATTTGGTAGACATTCTTAAAGCTAAAGTTTTACAAAACAAAAAACAACCTTAAACCAATATATTCGATAAAGAACAATGATAATTAACAATAATTTCAAAATAAAATAACAAAAAAATTAAGAATTATTGAATTTAAGATTTATGATAAAAAATCAACAAAAATACGCCTCATGCGTACTTGCTTATTTTAAATAATGGGGAATTTTAATAAAACTGCTTATCTAATTTTGATACAATTAAATAAAAAACATCATGGAAGGTTTAATAAATTATATTTATAAATGAGATTTAAGGTAATTTGAAACTGGAGTTTTGGGTTATTTCATAGTTGTAATTATTAGCCAATCAAAATACAAATTACAACTAACACATTCTTGTGGTAAAACCGTAATTATACAGATATTTAATTATCGTTTTTTTTTATAATTTGGGTTTAAGGAAGGTTATAATTTAAATATAACCCTCCAATTAAAGCTAGTTTACGGTAGTATAATAAATTAACGCTAACAAAGTCTTCATTATATTTTGATAATTCTATTTCAAACCTCGTTAAATTATTACCTATTCTATCTCTAAAAACACCCCAAGAACGAGTATGAATCATCCTTTTAAAAGTTTATATAGAATGACTTCTTTTAAAGCTCTCTATCTAAACTGTTATTAACATAAATACAAAACCAAGCAAAATGTCGTATTATAATTTCTAAAATTATAAAGCTTACGTTTTTTTTTACAGATGAATTAATAATACATATTTCGACTATAAATAAAATTTTATTTTAGACGTTTTGATTAGCACTTTAGTCATCTTTCATAACCTCTAAACTTATAAATTAGAAACTTAAAATCAAACTTAAAAAAAAATCACTTTTTAAAAATAAAAAAAAGTGCAGTTCATCGAAAAATATTAAAAATCAGCATTTTACATTACGGAAAAACCGTAGTTTTTAAGAAAAAGAGTCTTTAAGACATGCTAAAACTTATAAAACAAAGAGAAATTACTTAAAAGAACAATGTCCTTGATTGGTTATAAATTTGTTTATTTAACCTTGATAAAACAATTTTTAAAACGGTATATATCGTTTAAATGTGTGATTATTTTTATTAAAGAATCATCTCACAAAAAGGGCTGACTTACAACTTCTGTAAAATTGCAGATTTCAATAATGTTTATATACCATCGTTTGAGATAGAAATTATAATAGAACTCGTATTTTTAGGTTATACTTTTAAGAATACTATATTCAAGACATAATGATAATAGTATGTAAATTATAAAAACAAAAAAGGGCTCAATCTCTTGAAACCCTTATTAACACTAGTGGAGAAGATGGGATTCGAACCCACGACCTCTTGACTGCCAGTCAAGCACTCTAGCCAACTGAGCTACATCCCCATAAAATTTTATTTAAAATATAATTTCAGAACTAAAGTGAGTTTTTAAAATTATGCTCTAAAAATACGTTTTTTTATCACATCTAAGTAAAAAATCCGACCTTCGTAACGTTATAAATTACTTTTAATTACAAAATACAACTTTTGGATAGATCTATATCTTTAAAACATATTAATACACTTGCGGTTCCTGCGATAATAGCAGGTATTAGCGAACCCATTTTATCGATAACAGATACTGCGATTATTGGAAATGTAATCTTAAATCCAACCGAATCTTTAGCGGCGGTAGGTATTGTTGGTACGTTTATTTCTATGCTAATTTGGGTACTCGGACAAAGCAGAAGTGCCATTACCGCTATTATTTCTCAATCTGTTGGAGCGAATAAATTAGATGCTGTTAAAAATCTTCCTGCTCAAGCTATATTTTTAATTACCTCGTTAAGCATAGTTATTATACTGGTAACTTACCCTTTAGCCGAATCAATTTTCAGACTCTACAATGCCTCGGGACTCATTTTAGATTACGCCCAAGAGTATTATAAAATTCGAGTATTCGGATTCCCTTTTACACTCTTCACATTTGCCATTTTTGGTGCCTTCCGCGGATTACAGAACACGTATTACCCCATGATTATTGCTATAATCGGATCGGTTTCTAACATCATTTTAGACTTTGTTTTAGTCTACGGCATTCAAGATTACATTCCCGCAATGCACATAAAAGGAGCGGCTTACGCAAGTGTTATCGCACAGCTTATTATGGCTGTAATAGCAGGTTACTATTTGTATAAAAAAACAGACATTCCTTTAAAACTTACCTTGCCTTTTAGTAAGGAAATCAAAAAGTTCTTGCTAATGATTCTTAATTTATTCATTAGAACATTAGCACTAAACACAGCATTATATTTTGCAAGTTCGTACGCTACTAGCTACGGTAAAAACTATATCGCAGCCTATACTATTGCCATTAATATTTGGTTTTTAGGTGCGTTTTTAATTGATGGTTTTGCAAGTGCAGGAAATATACTTTCAGGAAAATTATTCGGAGCCAAACGCTCAGATTTATTAATAAAACTAAGCAATAAACTTATTGTTTTAGGTATTATTACAGGGATCATTTTAGCAGGAATAGGATGGTTATTTTACGAACCTATCGGACGTGTTTTTACGAAACAACCCGAAGTTTTAGATGCGTTTTATAGTGTTTTTTGGATTGTTTTAGTCATGCAACCTTTGTGTGCATTAGCTTTTATTTTCGACGGCATGTTTAAAGGTTTAGGAAAAATGAAATACCTAAGAAATGTACTTCTAGCTTCAACCTTCTTGGTTTTCATTCCAACATTACTCCTATTCGATTATTACAACTATAAACTATATGCCATTTTTATCGCCTTCACACTCTGGATGGCTGCACGTGGCTTACCATTAATTATAAAATTTAGACAACTGTTTTTAAAACCCTAATTAACAGCTTAATATAAGTTCAAATATATCTTGATTTAATAAATTGTTGTAAATCACACTACTTTACGACTTATCAAAAAAATATCGTAAAATTTGAAGTGAACAGACCGTTAAATTTCAGGTTATTTGAGCTAAACTGATTTTTTTGGTTCATTTTTTTAGCAATGAAAAAAATGAATATCCCTATTATCTCGGATAAACATTAATTATAGTTCTTAAAATCTAAAAATCACTTAAATTTAACCTCGATTAAAATCCACGACATGATTCCACTTTTACAAGACTTAAACATAGAAGACAAAATAAAAAACGCACCCGATTCTAGTTACGAAATCGGGATATTTATTGGCTCTATGGCTCCTTTTGTAGTGTTGGTTATATTAGCGTATGCTTTATTTTATTACAACAAGAAAAACAATACAGACTTATGAATATATTAAACTTTTTAAGCGGAAACGGACTCTTTCTAGTACTTGCTATAATACTCGTTATTATTTATATTTATAACCGTAACAAAGGCAGACGCAAATAATTTATCTTGTTTTTAACCAGCCCGTAATACTTAAACGTTGCGTATTAACAGGTTTCACTTCGTGCTCTAAAATCTGACTTTCAAAAATAACAACACGGCCAGGAAACGGATAAATTATTTTTTCGACGGCAACACCATTTTCATTCGTGTAAATAACCAATTCGCCACCATTTTCAGGTTTCCAATCTTCATCATTCAAATAACATACAAACGATAATTTTCGCCTATCATCATTCTGAAACGTATCTAAATGCCGCTTATAAAACGTCCCTTTAGGGTAAATGGCATAATGAAACTCTTTATGTAAAAGCCCTAAAAAACAGGTTCTATTTAAATAGGTAACTAAGTCATTTATCTTATTAAAAAACAAGGTTTCTGCCGCATTTATACACTGCTCATCTATCCATAAAATCACATCACCACGAATGGATTTTACTATCGTTTCATTTAAACGGTTTCCAATAGCAGCCTTTTTAAAAGCATCTTCTTCCGATTTTAAAAGAATTGAATCACGAAGTTTCGACACTTCATTGACATCAAAAAAATTATCTACAATACTGTATTGCTGACTCAGAAGATCATCTATAATCTTCTCGTATAACGGATGTTCAGCAACGACCAAATCTTCGAAAAGAGCGGTCATTAAAGGAATATTTTCATTTTAGTTAACGCTTTGTATTTTAAAAACTTACTTCGTTTTTAGCACAAAAAGTGCGCAAATGTAATCTAAAAACAAATTGCTTTTACAAATTCGGTACCTTTGCACTGTTAAAAAATCAAATCATGAGTAATATTCGAATTACCAAACAATTTACTTTCGAAACCGGACACGCCCTTTACGGCTACGACGGAAAATGCAAAAACGTACACGGCCACAGCTACAAACTTTCGGTTACCGTTATCGGAAAACCCATCACAGACAACACCAACGTAAAATACGGGATGGTTATAGATTTTGGCGATTTAAAAGCTATTGTAAAACGTGAGATTGTAGATATCTTCGACCACGCCACTGTATTTAACAAAAACACACCACATATCGAGCTGGCAAGAGAACTAGAAAAACGCGACCACAATGTACTATTGGTAGATTATCAGCCTACCAGCGAGATGATGGTTATAGATTTTGCTGCAAAAATAAAAACCTATTTACCAAGCCATATTGCATTACACTCTTTAAGGCTTCAGGAAACAGATAGTAGCTTTGCAGAATGGTATGCAAGCGATAATTTATAGGGCGTTACCCTACGCTAAGCTTCGGGTCAGGCTTTCGCAAGTCGCTTTTTAAATGCAAAAACGCATTAAAAAGAGCTCCAACAATTGCTCTATCCTTAACGCTCATTCGAACCAAGAACAAACTTTTATATTTACAGCATGCAAATTCCAGAAGGCAAAAAAATATACTTCTCGTCAGATAATCATTTAGGCGCACCAACACACGAAGACTCACTACCGCGTGAGAAAAAATTTGTCGCTTGGCTAGACGAAGTTAAACACGATGCCGCAGCTATATTTTTACTAGGCGATTTATTCGATTTTTGGTTCGAATATAAAACGGTAGTACCTAAAGGCTTTGTAAGAACTTTAGGAAAACTTGCCGAAATACGCGATTCTGGAATTCCCGTTTACTTTTTCGTGGGTAATCACGATTTATGGATGGACGATTATTTCCAGAAAGAACTTAATATCCCAGTTTATCATAAACCTAAGGAGTTCACCTTCAATAATAAAACCTTTTTAATAGGTCATGGAGACGGATTAGGCCCTGGAGATAAAGGCTATAAACGCATGAAAAAAGTGTTTACCAGTCCGTTTTTTCAGTGGTTATTCCGCTGGTTACATCCAGATATTGGCGTTAAAATAGCCCAATATATGTCGGTTAAAAACAAACTGATTTCTGGCGATGAAGACGCTAAATTTTTAGGCGAATATAATGAGTGGTTGGTACAATATTGCAAACGTAAATTAGAAACCAAAGCTTACGATTATTTCGTGTTTGGTCACCGCCATTTACCTATGGAAATCTCTTTAAACGACACCGCTAAGTACGTTAATTTAGGGGATTGGATTGGGTATTACACGTATGGAGAGTTTGATGGCGAATTGATGCATTTAAAAAAACTTTAAAGCTTATAAATTACCTTAAACATAATAATTCTAGGTAAAATAAAGGTCTTCGTATCCGATATTAGAAACGAAGAAAAGCTATTATTCTGCTTAAATTGGGTATCAAATATATTAGATGCAGAAAGTTCAAAACCCCAAGGCTGATCTTCCTTTTGGTAAAATAAAGATGCATTTAAATTATCGAATCTGTTTTTTATTCCTGCAGCATCATTTCTATACAAATCGTAGTTATAATCGGCTTTAAAAATAAAATTATCTAAAAAATCATATTCTAGTTCCACAAGAATATTATCGTTTCCAAAGGTGGTTTCATCACCTAAAGCCGTATAAATATTAGCCGACTTTTTATAAGCTACCTTTAAATTTGGCACAGCTTTAAAAAGTGTTTCAATTCCCAGTGTACCGGAAATATTCTTAGAATTATTTTTATTCGTTTCCTCGTTTACAATCTGGTAAAAATTAGAATAACTTAATTGCGCATCGAACGAATATCGGATTTTATTTATTTTTTTTGATGCACCTCCAAAAAACATAAGTTCTTGTTCTGGTTGATTAAAAAGAATAAGCGAATTGTATTGATCTATCCCATCTAATTGCGTGATATATTTTAACGTTTTTTCTTTTATGTTATAAGACAGGTTCGCATTAATATTTAAACCTTTAAATAAACTAAATTTATAATAGCTTAACACAAGTCTGTGGTAAAGCTCGTTTTGTAAAGTTTCATTACCTTTAAATACACTACTAAAACTAGATAATATATAATTAGTAGCTAAGTTTTTAATTGTCGGAACATCTGCATTAAGGGTATATTTAAATCCAATAGTCTCGCTGTTATTTATATCCAATTTCACATCAAATTTTGGTAACAATACTCCTTTATTATGCGTAGTTCGCTCCGATTCTTGCCCCGTTTCCCAGAAGAAAAACTGATAATACGCTGCTGGTTTAATGGTTACTTTACCAATCATGAATTTATACTCTAACCCAAAGTATGTATCAATCATATTGTATCCAAAATCGTTATTAAAACCAGCATTAGAAAAGGAATTAATTTCGCCAGTAGACAACTGCTGTAAATCGCTGCTATAAAAATCGCTAAAAGCTAAATTTACGCCTACACTGGTGTATAAGTGATTAAAGTTATTAAGTACCCAATAGTCTTTTGCTAGCGCATTAAACGTATGCGTATTGAGCCTAACTGTTTGCTGAATATTATAAATAGCGTCGTCTTCTAACGGTAAAATATCTTGCAGAATCTCTTGATCTGTCAACCAATTGGTAAACGGCTTATCCTTAATAAAGGTGTAATTAGCTTCTAAAGTTCCGGTATGTGCTTTCGATAATTTACGACTATAACTTAAATTTTGCCTTAGCTGTAATCCGTCTAAAGCATCTAGGGTTTGTATCTGATTGTTTTGCGATGGGTTTTCTGTTAAAATCACTCCATCACTATCTGTTGTATTTAATTTTACAAAACTTGTGTAGGTAAAATCTTCATCGAAACTCGGTTCGTAATCTAAAGTTAATTTTCCTATCAAAAACTGGTTATTTAGTTCATTTGTCTCTGTTCTATTTTCAATAAAAGAGGTATCGTTATTTAAATAATCATTACTTGTAAGAACTTCGGTTTCGGTTTTACTATTAGAAGCAATAACATAAGCACTTAAGTCTGTAGATTCACTAACGGACTGTCTCATATTTAAAGCTCCAAATTGGTTGGTATTTGCTTTATAATCCTGAGCATCTATAAACGCAGATATATCGCTATTTTTTAAGCTACTATAGCCTCCAGAACGCTCTAGTAGTTTACTTACACCACCTTCAAACTCCATATAGTCATTAAACGTAAAACTTTTAACTCCTGTATTATTAACATCTCCAATAAAATTAACGTTCGTTTCTGGACTGTAATAAAATAAAGTAGGATGCACAATATAACGCTCCTTAAGACCTCCTCCAGCTTCAATCTCTCCAAAAACAAACTTCTTTTTGTCTTCTTTTAAGGTAATATTCATGGCCGTTTTATCACTATCTTCCAAGCCTTTAAGCATTGCAATCTCACTATAGTTTTCTAATATTTCTATTTTATCTACAGCATCGGCAGGAATATTATTAACAGCCAACTTACTACCGCCATTAAAAAATGCCTTATTCTCGACCATAACTTTGGTCACCTTTTTTCCGTTTGCAGTAACATTACCAGCCTTATCAACTTCTATTCCTGGCAATTTTTTAAGGACTTCTCGTAGTTTACGCTCTTCCCCAGTTACAAATTTATCGGTAAGGTAAATTATAGTATCTTTTTTTACGGTTACTGGGGGCGTGTAGTGTAATTCGACCTCATCTAATACATTTGGGTTGTCTTTGAGTTTGAAGTCTCTTACAAGCTTTGTTTTATCTGTAGTAGCTAGGTCTACAACCTTAGGTGAATATCCTAAATAACTAATGGTAACTTCGTAATTTTGATTAGCTTCTAATTTTATTTTGAATGCACCATTTTGATCTGTAATTCCAAATTGTACAGCGACCTGATCGGCTTTAGGTACCGCTAACAAATTAGCATACTCTAAAGGATTGTTAAGACTATCTGTAACTTGACCTGAAAACGCTATGGTTTGGGCGTAAGTAGCACACCCTATTAAAACAAATAGAATTGTTACTTTTAACTTCCTAAAAAGATTAACTTTAGTCTTTAAATATGCCTCCAAATTTCTCCTTATACGCTTCTGCAGTAATTAATACCCCTTCTGGTTTTTCTATTTCAAATGCATGTTCCTTACGATTAATAGACACTTTAGTCGCTGTAAAAACAATATGAGGGTTTTCTAAAAGCAATATTACCCCAGGAAGACCTTGATAATAACCTGGACCAAAACCAAGTGGTAGTTCTGGTGCATACCAAGCTATAGTAGGAAACTTGGTATTATTATTATTTAGTACTGCTTTAAAACATTTATACTTTCCAATTTGTTTAGATTCGTTTGTTAAAGTCCATTTATATAATCCGCTTTCTTTTTGCACCAAATAGGATTCTTGATCAGGACCTATAGTTTGTTTTAAAAACTCCTTTGTTTCTAAATTGTTATAAACCTGATTTTCAAAACCTGAAAAAATAGACGTAAGATTTATACCCGTATCTAAATCACTTCTCATAACATTCACTCCTTTAAAAAGCGATACCGATGACGTAAAAAGCAATTCAAGATTTACATCTTTGGCAGATTTTATTAACGCTGCAGTAGTTGGATTTTTAGTTTCCTTTTTTATATAAGAAGCTGTGTAAATAATTTTTCCATTTATGTTTTGGGCGTACAAACACGTCGTACATATTAAAGCAAAACATAATATAAGTGTTTTTAATTTTATCATTTTTAGTCTTTAAGAAAAGTATTGTTTGAAATAAATTCAAACAATACTTTAAACAATATTTTTAATGTAAACAACCTCGATACAATGCCTTATAATAACTTATGTATTCATCGAACCCCTCCCCATTTGGATCTTCATCTCTTTCCTCCGCCATATTCATTACCACTCCTCTAGCCCAGGAGGCACACTGTGAAGGAGAATTATTTTCCTCTTCTAAAATATTTTCTTTAGTATTTTCAGCATTTGCAAAACTTCCAGAAAGCAACACTACAATAAATAAACTCAATAATTTTTTCATAATTTTTAAATTTTAATGGTTTAGTTTTAGTTTTTTTTGAAGCCTTTTTTTCTGAAGCCATTAATTATTAAAAACTAGCGCTAGTTAAGTTGCAACTGTCTATTAATAAAATTAGAAACGGCTTCAATTGAATCTAATACTATTTTAAGACATTCAAATTTATTGTTTACTGAAGAAAAAAAAACGATTTTATGTTAAAAAACTGAGTAATTCGTCGAAAATAGCTTTTTTTATTACGGTAAAACCGTAATAACATCCATTTTTACAAAAATTCTATTATAGTACAATCGCTAGCAGTGGTTAAAAAATATTTCTAAAAATTTGAAACCGTCCTATTTTGATCTGTAATTCCAAATTGTACAGCGACTTGATCGGCTTTAGGAACCGCTAACAAATTAGCATACTCTAAAGAATTATTAAGACTATCTGTAACTTAACCTGAAAACGCTATGGTTTGGGCGTAATTAGAACACCCTATTAAAACAAATAGAATTGTTACTTTTAGCTTCCTGAAAATATTTAGTTTAATTCTCAAAAGAGAAAGTATGTTCTTTATTTTTACCATCAATTTTTGAGTTGATTCAGCTATTTCTTCGCCTTCTTCAAGAAACTTTAATGTTCAAAAATTGCGCTTTACACTAATTTTAATACCTATCCCCTTAAATTAGAGATAACCTTATTCACATACGCATTGTATTCTTCTTCGGTCATTTTCTTTCCTTTCATAGGAATATTAATTTTAGGCACTTTTTCTTGTTTTTTAAGTTCAATTAAATACGTTATAATATTATTTTCTTCTACTTGAAAAATAAGCCCTGGTAACCCAAAGTAACCATCGGGCCCTGCAGGTATTGTTATTTTAGGATTATACCACGCTATAATTTCTCTCGTAATTTCCCCATCTCTTGTATTCACTGTCTTTTTTGTTGTTGCTTTATAGCACAAATCATCATTTATGGTTTTGCTTTCTTTTGTCAAAACCCACTTGTTTTCTTTTGATGATTTAAGAACTAAAATAGTTTCTCCATAATCACTGACTTCATTAACAGAAGAAAGGTTAACCATATCGTAATAATACTCTCCATGAACTCCAATAATGGAATTAGCTAATTTTTGAGATAGTTGATCAGCATTATCTATAGAAAGCTCCCTTGTTTTGGAGTATCTAGCAATTTTAGTATTAAATACTAATTCATATTCAAATTCATCAACAACTTTATCTATTGACTTTAAAGATTGCTTCAACTGATAGCTTATGTTTTTATTTGACTCAATATTTTCCTTAGAAACATTTATTTTCTTTTTATAAATGGCATAACCTCCTATATCTTGACTAAAAGAGACGAAGGAAAACAAAACTAAAATTGGAACTAAAATTGATTTCATAAATAATTTTAAGTTTATTATTTTTTTAGGATAATAGCATAGATAACTGCACTTACAATTACCTATGCAAATTAAACGGCATAATTAGTCTAATTACTAATTAGCTTCACAAGTATCATATACAGCAAGAAACACATTGTGTTCATAGGCGTGTGATAATCCAAACATATCACCAATCTCTGTTGCTGCTGCATCAGCCATATCAAAGCATTTTGTACTTTCAGCAGTTGACCCTGCAAAAACGATACTTGACATTAATAAAAATGCCATAAACTTTTTTATATTAATAAAGATTAATGCTCCATTAAGGTCTAGAGCGGTTATTTTTCGACCTTTAATTGTTTACATTTTCAGAGAGTCAATTTACATTGTTCTGTTAAATTCCATAAGCTGGCTGATAATTTAATTACTCTTATTGAGCTATCAAATGACAACCAAAAAGATTGTCTTATAAAGAAATTTACCGATTCAAAAGCATAATTTAAAATCGGCATACTGTTAAATAATTACAACATAAAAACCGTTTTAATAAGTAAAAAACTAGAACTGCTTCAATTGAAGCTAATACTATTTTAAGACATTCAAATCTATTGTTTACTGAAACAAAAAAAACAATTTTATGTTAAAAAACTGAGCAATTCATCGAAAATAGCTTTTATTATTACGGTAAAACCGTAATAACATCCATTTTTACAAAAATTCTATTATAATACAATCGCTAGCAGTGGTTAAAAAATATTTCTAAAAATTTGAAACCGTCCTATTTTGATCTGTAATTCCAAATTATACAGCGACTTGATCGGCTTTAGGAACCGCTAACAAATTAGCATACTCTAAAGGGTTGTTAAGACTATCTGTAACTTGACCTGAAAACGCTATGGTTTGGGCGCACAAACACGTCGTACTTATTAAAGCAAAACATAATAGCAATATTATTTTTTTAAGCATAGTTTTATAATTTTTATTCTAACACTAAACCAGCTATTTTAGACTTTAAAAAGTAACAATTTTAATCTAAATACCGTTCTAATTTCTTATTTAAACCGCCAATTATATCTTCATATTCCTTTTCATTTGATGTATTTGTATCTTCAATATTTTGAACTTTTAAATTAGGTATTATATCAATTTTTCTAGCAGTTACCACTGCTCCTTTAAGATGCACCTCTACTATTAAACCAGGTAAACCCATAAAAATGTCTGGACCAGCTTGCAGAGGAATGGATGGAGCAAACCAAGCTTCAATACTAAATTCCTTATTTAATACTGGGTTATAATATTTACCTGTAGCCTGAATTACATTATATCCTAATATGTTTTTTTGAGATGTTGAAATCTTCCAATTAAAATTATATGCCTTTTGTTTAACTTTAAAATCTTGTCCTGCTAATCTTTTGCTAAAAATGATACTATCTGTAGCATAATTAGAATAAACCTGTTCATTAAAAGAAGCAAATCGTTTTGCTAATTTTATAAGCATTTGTGTTTTCGGAGAATCACTATCAGATTGTAATTTATCTTCAGCCTCAAAAAAGGATTCCTCTTTTGTCGCTATTAAATTATAATTTACTGCTTTTGCCTGCTCGCGAACTTCTCTTGTTAACTGTTTTCCTCGTTCATCTAAATTATCTACAGAACCATGCAGTTTAATCTCAGAAATATGATAATTCACTTTATACGCCGTTTGAGCTTTAGCTGCTATAGAATACATACTGAATATAATCAGACAAGAAATAACCTGAAACAGAGTTTAATTTGGCTTGAAGAACTGAGTGGCATTTAACATAATCTATGCAAGCAAGAAGTTTATCAAACCTAAACAAAAAATTATTAAAAGAATGAGTCAAAGGATGCCTTTCATCGAAAAACACTAAAAACCAACACCTTAAACTACGGTAAAACCGTAAAACGATTAATATTTTAAGTACTCAATCTTTAATTAAATCATTTAGAATCATTCTCATGCTCCTCCAAATCCTTACGCAAATCGAGCTTCCTAAAGGTTGGAGAAAATACCCCTGTAGTTAGTACAATTAATAAGGTCATACTACCTCCAAATACAACGGCTGTAACCGTCCCCATAAGTTTAGCTGTAAGACCACTTTCAAAAGCCCCCAGTTCGTTAGAAGAGCCAACAAACATAGAATTTACGGAAGCCACACGTCCACGCATATGGTCGGGTGTTTTTAATTGTAAAATGGTCTGACGAATCACCATTGAAATGCCATCGAAAACACCACTAAAAAATAAAGCAACTACCGATACCCAAAACCATGTGGAAATCCCAAACACAATTATACTGCATCCAAATCCAAAAATAGCTATGAGTAACTTCATCCCGGCATCTTTATTTAAAGGGATATATGCAGAAATAACCATCGTAATAAAAGCTCCCACTGCCGGTGCGGCACGTAACACGCCAAACCCTTGCGGTCCGACTTTTAAAATATCTTGCGCAAATACAGGCAATAAAGCCACAGCACCTCCAAATAAAACGGCCACCATATCTAAAGTAAGTGCCCCTAAAATGGCTTTAGTACTAAACACAAACTTTAGGCCTTCTCTTAAACTTTGCATTATAGGTTCTCCAATGTTCGGATTTAAAATAGGCTTTGTAGAAATCTGAGTTAATGCCATTAATGCTGTTATGGAAAAGCCTACAATTAAACACATAGACCAATGCACTCCAATTAAATGAATAGAAAACCCTGCCAATGCAGGCCCTAATACCGCTCCCATTTGCCAAACCGAACTACTCCAAGTTGCCGCATTTGGATATAGTTTTTTAGGTACTACTAATGACAATAATGAAAATATAGTGGGGCCTAAAAACGAACGGACAAATCCGCCAAGAAATACTAAAAAGTAAATAGAATATAGAACTACGTTTTGAGAAAGGTTGCCTACAATTTTTGGCCATGTGAGTAAAAATAAGCCAAAACTAATCACTGAAAAGCCTAGTATACATTTTATTAGTAAACTCTTTTTTTCGCTCTGATCTACAATATGTCCTGAAAACAAAGCCATAGACACGGCAGGAATCACTTCCATAAGTCCGATAATTCCTAACGATAATGGATTTTTAGTAATGCTATACACTTCCCATTCTATGACAATAAATTGCATAGACCAGGCAAATACCATGGCAAAACGGACTAATAAAAATATATTGAATTCTTTGTACCGTAAGGCAGCGTATGGATCTTTCTGTTTCATAACCTATCTAAAGATGAAACAAATGTACAAAAGTGACTGTTTTAAAAAATTCTGATACTCATTTAATTTTTACAAATATCATTAATATATACGTCTAATTCTAAATGGAACAAGGTTCCGGTAATTAAATCGTCTATATCTCTTAACTCTAAAGCATTTATAGCTAAATCGACTTGCTTACAAGGTGTTTTTAACAACATAAACCTACTGCGTTCTTTACCTTTACAATACCCACAGGGATTTATAGACTTAACATAATCGATTTGTTTTTGAAACTGAATAATTTCATAATACGTAAGATAAAACCCCATATCACGGAAAATAATTTGAATTTTAGGAGACTGTTTTTCAGGTTTTTCTTCATTCCAAATAAAAGAAACACCGAATGCATTATGGTATATTTTATTGATGTCTTGATCCATAGCTTTAACTTTTGAATCACTAAAATACCTATTATTTATATTTAATCTAAATAAAAATAATATTTTATTTTAAATCCCTCAATTTTAACTGCAAACTAGTTGTTCCTTTCCAGTGATTTTCATCTATAGAATAAACCACACTAAAAGGGATTTTAGTAGAAACTAAATCAATCTTTCCACCTAGATTAAACCCAATACAAACAATAGGGTTTACGTTGGGTTGCTTCACGGTTATACGCAAATGATCTTCGTCTTTCCCAACACATTTTCCATAACCAGTATCTACAACACCTTCTGTCATAAACACAGGCATCATATTCCCTGGACCAAAGGGAGCAAACTGCTTAAGAATGCGGTAAAATTTAGGTGTAATATTTTTAAGTTCAATATTCGCTTCAATTTTAATTTCTGGAGACAATAATTTCGGATCTATAGTACTGGACACCACATCTTCAAAAGCCTGTTTAAAAGCATCGTAATTCTCTGGTAGTAATGTTAATCCTGCAGCGTATTTATGTCCGCCAAATTGTTCAATATGTTCACTACAAGCATCTAAAGCATTATACACATCGAAACCAATAACAGAACGTGCAGAAGCTGCTAATTTATCGCCACTTTTAGTAAATACTAACGTTGGTCTATAATAGGTCTCTATAAGTCTGGATGCCACAATACCAATTACCCCTTTGTGCCAATCTTCTTGATATACTACAGATGTTAAACGATCTTGCTCGTTAAGTTCTTCAATCTGGACTAGAGCTTGTTTTGTAATTTCCTGATCGGCTTCACGACGGTCTAAATTAAAACTTTCAATTTCTGCGGCATAGATTTCAGCTTGAGCTTCATCCATTTCAGTAAGCAATTGCACGGCATAAGTTCCGTGTTTCATACGTCCGGCAGCATTAATTCTAGGTGCTACTATAAAAACCACATCGGTAATGGTGAACTCTGTTTTATCGACCTGATTTAAAATGGCTTTAATGCCTGGTCTCGGATTCTCGTTAATAATTTGAAGTCCGTAATACGCCAAAATTCGGTTTTCTCCAGTAATAGGTACAATATCGGCACCGATAGCCGTAGCCACTAAATCTAAATATTCTCCTAGATCGTCTATAGTATAACCCTGTTTAGATGCTAAGGCTTGAATGAGTTTAAAACCAACACCACAACCACACAACTCCTTATACGGATACTCGCAATCGTCACGTTTTGGATCTAGAACTGCAGCGGCATCTGGAATAGCATCGCCTGGTCTGTGGTGATCGCAAATAATAAAATCGATGCCCTTTTCTTTGGCATATGCCACTTTATCGATTGCTTTTATACCACAGTCTAACGCCACTATAAGAGTAAAATCGTTATCGTGAGCAAAATCAATGCCTTTAAAAGACACGCCATAACCTTCGTCGTAACGATCCGGAATATATGTTATCACATTCTCCTGACGTGTTCGTAAATACGAACTCATTAACGCCACAGACGTGGTTCCGTCGACATCATAATCGCCATACACCATGATATTTTCACCAGTTTCCAGAGCCTGTTCTATACGTGCCACAGCGCGATCCATGTCTTTCATTAAAAACGGATCGTGTAACTCACTAAGATTCGGCCTGAAGAAAGATTTAGCGTCTTTGAAGGTCTCAATGCCACGTTGCAATAATAACGATGCTGTTAATTCATCTATTTGAAGCGCTTCTTGTAATGCTTTTACTTTCTGAGATTCTGGTTTTGGTTTTATGGTCCAACGCATAGTTTATAGCTGACTATATTTTTAATTATTATGATAATGAGAACGTACTTTAACATCGGCAAAGCGACGAAACATTTCCATAACACCGCAATATTTATCGACAGACAAATCTACAGCTCTTTTAATTTTTACTTCATTTAAATCTGTACCATAAAAATGATAATCTACAGTAACTAAATGATAATATTTTGGATGTTCTTCGGTTAAATGCCCTTCAATAACAATTTTAAAATCGTCTATCTCAACCTTCATTTTTTCTAACATTGGCGTAATATCTACCCCCGAACATCCTGCAAGTGCTGTTAACATTAATGCCTTAGGGCGCAATCCGTCACCTTTACCACCATTATCTGCTCCTAAATCTATTAATACAGTTTTTCCACTTGGATTATCAGATTCAAACTGAACATTTTTTTTCCATTGAGTTGTAACAAGATGTGTCATAATTGCATTATTTTTCGTTAATTGATACTTCAAAAATACGACTAAAATTCAGAATAAAATGCCACTAATAACACCATTATCTCCCGACCACGATCTAGAAACACAAGATTTAGCAACCTTTTTTAACGAAACATTGGGCTTCTGCCCAAACTCGGTTTTAACCATGCAACGCCGGCCAGCCATAAGTAAAGCCTTCATTAATTTAAACAAAGCCGTGATGGCTAACGAAGGTCGCGTAACTTCCGCTTTAAAACGCCTGATTGCTTGGGTTAGTAGTAATGCTACAGGCTGTCGCTATTGCCAAGCACACGCTATTCGTGCCGCAGAGCGCTATGGAGCCGAACAAGAGCAACTCGATAACGTTTGGGAGTATCGCACCCACCCCGCATTTAGCGAGGCCGAACGTGTGGCTTTAGATTTTAGTTTGGCAGCCTCACAAATACCGAATGCTGTAGACGACACTTTAAAAAAGCGATTGAACACTTATTGGAACGAAGGCGAAATTGTAGAAATGTTAGGAGTGATTTCACTATTCGGATATTTAAACCGTTGGAACGACAGCATGGGAACCACATTGGAAGACGAGGCCATAGAAAGTGGCGAACAGCATTTAGGAAAACACGGCTGGGAAAAGGGTAAACATATTTAAACGGTTTTGGGCGTTCCCCTTTTGGGGCGCGCTTTCCGTTGTATCTTTTATGGTTGAAAAAGACCATAAAAGGATGCCACTGCAATCGCTAACGCAAATGGATTTTCAATTATAGAATATCTGTTCATTTTTTCCATTGATGAAAAAACGAACCAAAAAAATCTAGGCTTACGAATCTTTATCTAAATTTATCGTTTACCACCACATGTTCTCTGAAATTGTAAACCCCTCAATTTAAGTCATTAAAATATCAAAATTCCGATATTTTTTTCCTTCTCATTTATTCAATAAAATCAGCATATTTGGCTGAAAATCGTCTAGAAATTCATTAAATAAATTTGATTTCACAACATTTATTTTTCTATTATATTTGATTAAATGTAAAGTATTATATACTTTTATATAAAAATAATAGAATATGAACATACAAATACTACCCAATTGGTGCAAAAAAATAGGCATCTTAATTTTTATCACATTTGCAATATTAGCTGGTAGCGATGGCTTTAGAGCCGGCTGGAATAGTGTAAGAGACACTAGTCCCTACGACAAACAAGCTAAAAGTACTCTTAATAATCACGGAGACACAATTCAAGGAGAGACCAAACCTGAGACACATTATTTTTATTTCGGAAAAGAGACAACTCACTTATTTAATATTATAAGTATGGTAGGACTGTTTATATATATACTATCTAAAGAAAAAATTGAAGACGATTATATCAATAAATTACGAGCAGATTCATTTCAGCTTTCCATCTTAATTTTTCTATTGGTTTCATTAGGAATTTATGTATTCCAAGCCAATTTAAATATGCCTGTAGATTATTTTCTATTCCCTTATATGATACTATTCCTCATTATATTTTCCATAAAAAAACGAGTGTATTAATGAAAAACCTCATAAAAGTAGAGCGAGCAAGACACAATTTAACCCAAGCAGATTTAGCTGAGAAATTGCAAGTTTCCAGACAAACTATTCACGCTATTGAAAATAACAAATTCAACCCCTCAGTAATCTTAGCCATTAAAATGGCTCGATTTTTTGATGTAACTGTTGAATATTTATTTGATATCGAAGAATAAGATTTTATAGTATATCGTGGACTCTTTTTTGTAGTTCAGGCACAACTGATGCTTCGAACCACGGATTTTTAGACAGCCAAAATCGGTTTCGTGGCGACGGGTGCGGAATAGGAAAATACGTAGGTAAATACGATTCGAAGTTGGAAACAGTTTCAGTTAAATTTGTTCCAACGTCTGCTTTTAGATAATATTTCTGAGCATAATTCCCAATTAAAATCACAAGCTTTACATCTGGCATTTTACTAAATAACGTGGCATGCCATTGAGGCGCACATTCGGGTCTTGGAGGTAAATCGCCACTTTTACCTTTACCAGGATAACAAAATCCCATAGGAATAATGGCGAAATTCTTGGTATTATAAAACTGGTCTTCGGTGACATTTAGCCACGTTCTTAAACGCTTACCGCTAGCGTCGTCCCAAGCAATTCCAGAATTATGCACTTTTAGTCCTGGTGCCTGACCAATAATTACAATCTTAGATTCGGAATGCGCCGTTACAATAGGATGCGGACCTAAAGGCAAAGCGTCTGCACAAATGGTGCATTGCTTAATCTGACATAAAAGCGCATCCATAATTGCTTATTTCAATTTTAAAGGGTCTCCTTCAAATTCTAATCCTTCAAACCCTGTTTTTATAAAATTTCTAATGTTTTGATGTCCGTTTCCTTCTGGATCTCCTAAGACATCTATATAATAAAACTGACCAAAACATGCTAATGTCTCTTCCTTTGTAAACCCTTGAAGTTTTGCAAAAGCAAACAATTTACAAGAGCCAGAGTTTTCTCCTGCTTTATTATATACCTCTCCATTTGTAAAGGCTGTTGGTGTAAATTCGTAATAAGCATCTATAACGTCCATTGTATCTGAAAACACAACAGACTTAGGTATGTTTTGTACTTTTTCTTTAAATATGTCTAATGTCATTTTATGAAAACTATTTATATCTATTTTTTTCCACCAACCACAACAACAATCTCTCCTTTTGGTGGTTTATTGGTGTAATGTTCTAAAACTTCTTTTGCTGTACCACGAATGGTTTCTTCATATAATTTAGTTAATTCACGAGAGACAGAAACGGGACGATCTTCTCCAAAATATTCGCAAAAATGGGTCAAGGTTTTTATGAGTTTGTGTGGCGATTCGTAAAATATAATGGTACGCGTTTCTTCGGCTAACAGCTGCAAACGGGTTTGTCTTCCTTTTTTTACGGGTAAAAACCCTTCGAAAACAAACTTATCGTTTGGCAATCCAGAATTTACTAAAGCAGGTACAAATGCTGTGGCACCAGGCAAACAATCGACTTCGATACCATGTTCTACACATGCTCGTGTCAATAAAAATCCAGGATCTGAGATGGCAGGAGTTCCGGCATCACTAATTAATGCTATTACGGTTCCTCCTTTTAATTTATTTATTAGCCCCTGAACCGTTTTATGCTCGTTATGCATATGGTGTGATTGCGAATGCGTACTAATTTCAAAATGTTTTAAAAGTTTTCCAGAAGTTCGCGTGTCTTCAGCTAATATTAAATCGGCTTCTTTTAAAACGCGTATGGCTCTAAAAGTCATATCTTCTAAATTACCAATAGGCGTAGGCACGATGTAAAGTTTGCTCATGTGTTAAAAATTAAAGGCATGTTTTAAAACTTCTTTTGAAGTTAAATACAAGTAAAGTTAATATGGTTAGAACGTGTAAATTTTAAAAAACTAATTGAATTTACGCTCTATTATTTGCATAAATCGTTCTTCGAATATGTCTTTACCTTCCCAATTATTATAATCTATTTTTACAACATTTTGAATTAAGTTCTGAGCTTCTTCAAAGTTACTACAAGTATTAATCTGAGAAATAACACGTTCGTAATCTTCGCTACTACCACCAAATAATTGTTTTATAAAAGCAATTTTATCATTTAAACCAATGGTTAATCCTCCACCTTTTAATCTATCGTTTAAAGATTTTTTAGAGTTTACTTTAAAAGATTCGGCTACAGGTTCAAAGACTGGAGTTTCTTTAAAATCGGCAGTAATTTCTTCAAAATCGTTTTTCTCATAGCTAGTTTTAGGCGCAATAGCTTCAAAAATATCGTCTACTTCATCTGCTTCATGAGGCATTTGAGCAACTAAATCTTTAATTTTTTCCATAACAGGTTCTGCAATATCTTCTGCATCTTCATTAGGCTGTTGTTGGTCTTCACGGATATACACATGCTCGTCGACTTCTACACTATCAGAAATTTTATTATTGAATGCATCGTCTAACATATCGAAAAAAGAAGAATCGTTAGCAATGGTTAGCTTCTCTCCTTCAGGGGATTCCTGAAGAAATTTAAGTACAGAAAGTTTTTCAAAAAGAATAGCAGTTTCTGCATGTAATGCATCTAAATCATCTTTGCCTTCAAGTCTAATAATTCTTAATGCAATATTAATTAACTCTGATTCTAATTTCTTCTTCATAACTTTTATATTTAAACTATTTTCGCCTTTTAATTTTTAATAAATTTACACGCTTATAAACAAACGAAAGTTTGTAAAATTTTAGTGTTAAAATTACAAAATGTTTCTCGAAAATACAGTAAATCATAAAGAACAATTTGGTTGGATAGAAGTTATCTGCGGATCGATGTTCTCTGGAAAGACGGAAGAATTAATCCGAAGACTTAAACGCGCTCAGTTTGCCAAACAAAAAGTCGAAATTTTTAAACCTTCAGTAGACATCCGCTACAACGAAGACATGGTGGTATCTCACGATGCCAACGAAATACGTTCTACACCAGTTCCTGCTGCTGCAAACATTCCTATTTTAGCAGATGGATGTGAAGTGGTTGGTATTGATGAAGCTCAATTTTTCGACGACGAAATTGTTCGGGTTTGTAACGATTTAGCCAATAAAGGCATTCGTGTTATTGTCGCTGGATTAGATATGGACTTTAAAGGCAACCCCTTCGGACCAATGCCTAATTTAATGGCCACAGCAGAATATGTTACAAAAGTACATGCTATATGTACGAGAACAGGAAATTTAGCACAATTTAGTTATAGGAAATCTCAAAATGATGCTCTAGTTTTACTAGGAGAAACAGAAGAGTACGAACCTCTTAGCCGTGCAGCATACTACAAAGCAATGCATAACGAAAAAGCGAATAACACTAACATTAATAAAACCGATAATACCGATTTAAATTTTTAAAACACCCATGCTTAAAGCGCAGGAAACCCTTTTAGAGATAGATTTAAAAGCGTTAGAACATAATGTTACTTACCTAAAATCTATAATAGATTCTTCTACAAAATTTATGGCTGTTGTAAAGTCATATGCCTATGGAAATGATGCCGTAGAAATTGCAAAACATTTAGAAACGTTAGATGTAGATTATTTTGCCGTTGCCTACACCTATGAGGGTGAACAACTAAGGACAGGAGGCGTCTCTAAACCTATATTAGTACTTCATGCCCAGTCTGTATACTTTAATACACTTATAGAAAATTGCTTAGAACCCAACTTATATAGCTTTAAAGTATTAAAAGAATTTATTGCTACTGCTGAAGCTTTAAACCAAAAACAGTATCCTATACACCTAAAATTTAATACAGGTTTAAATCGTTTAGGCTTTTCTGAATCTGATATACCAGAAATAATTACAATTTTAAATAATACTGAAGCGATTAAAGTAACCTCGCTATTTTCGCATTTAGGAGCAAGCGAAGATTTGGACGAAAAAGAATTCACCTTAGCTCAAATTGAAGCTTTTGATAACATCTCTAAAACTTTTTTAGAAAAATTAAACTACAAACCTTTGCTACACATATGTAACACCTCAGGAATTATTAATTATCCTGAAGCACATTATAATATGGTACGAAGCGGAATTGGAATGTATGGCTTTGGAAATTCGGAAAAAGAAAACACTCACTTTAAACCCATAACAACTTTAAAAACGGTAATTTCTCAAATCAACCACATTCCAAAAGGACAAAGCGTAGGTTATAATCGCGGTTACATTTGCGATACTCCATTAATAACAGCCACTTTACCCCTTGGACATGCAGATGGTATTGGAAGAGAATACGGAAATGGCAAAGGATTTGTTGCTATAAACGGACAAAAAGCACCTATTGTAGGGAACACATGTATGGATATGATTATGGTAGATATTACAAATATAGATTGCCATGAAGGAGATGAAGTTATTGTCTTTGGAAATTACCCAACTGCCGAAGAGTTTGCAGCTACAGCTAATACGATATCTTATGAGTTACTTACAGGACTCTCCCAGCGTATTAAACGTGTTATTTTAAGATAAAATTAACATTATTAGCATTTTTTATATACTTTCGCCATTATTAACCAATACCAAAACCATATGGCATTTTTCAAAGATTTCAAATCCTTTCTACTAAAAGGAGACATTATTAACCTTGCAACAGCAGTAATTGTTGGTGGTGCATTTGGTAAAATTGTAACTTCATTTACTAAAGACATTCTAATGCCGCCAATTGGCATGTTGCTTGGAGATGTAAGTTTTACAGATTTAAAGTATGTACTAAAAGAAGCGACAACAAATGCAGCTGGCGCTGAAGTTCCGGCAGTATCTATTAATTACGGTAACTTTTTACAAATGATTATCGATTTCATTATTATTGGATTCTGTATTTTCATGGTATTAAAAGCTTACGAAAATTCTAAAAAGAAAGAAGAAGCAGCTCCTGCGGCTCCAGCTGGACCAACACAAGAAGAGCTTTTAGCAGAAATAAGAGATTTACTAAAGAAATAAAATTGTTAAATAATTAACAATTTGTTTTTTGTTGTTAAAAAGCCTTGGTTTTAAAGAGACTAAGGCTTTTTTTAAATTATTAATACTTAGTTTTGTTCAAAATAATAATTGACACACTTAAACTAATATTATATAATGAAAGTAGCTGTAGTTGGTGCCACGGGTATGGTTGGCGAAGTAATGCTTAAAGTTCTTGCAGAACGTAATTTTCCATTAACAGAATTAATACCAGTTGCCTCAGAACGCTCTGTAGGTAAAACAATTTCTTATAAAGGACAAGATTATAAAGTTGTAGGTTTAGCAGATGCTGTAGCAATGAAACCAGATGTAGCTTTATTTTCTGCAGGAGGAGACACCTCTTTAGAATGGGCTCCTAAATTTGCAGAAGTAGGTACAACAGTAGTCGATAATTCTTCAGCTTGGAGAATGGATCCTACGAAAAAATTAATCGTTCCTGAAATTAACGCGAACGAATTAACAAAAGACGATAAAATTATTGCTAACCCTAACTGTTCGACTATTCAATTAGTTATGGCTTTAGCACCGCTTCATAAAAAATACAAAATGAAACGTGTTGTCGTTTCAACATACCAATCGGTTTCAGGTACAGGTGTAAAAGCTGTAAAACAATTAGAAAACGAAGTTGCTGGTATTAAAGGAGAAATGGCCTACCCTTATCCTATTGGTAGAAATGCATTACCACATTGTGATGTGTTTTTAGATAACGGATACACTAAAGAGGAAATGAAATTAGCTTTAGAACCTCAAAAAATATTAAGTGACACCTCTTTTTCTGTATCTGCAACAGCTGTAAGAATCCCTACCGCTGGTGGACATTCTGAATCTGTAAATGTAGAATTTGAAAATGATTATGATTTAGCAGATGTTCGTAAATTATTAAGCGAAACTCCAGGCGTAATTGTTCAAGATAACACAGACACAAATACGTATCCAATGCCAATATATGCACATGGAAAAGATGAGGTTTTTGTAGGACGTATTAGAAGAGACGAAACACAAAAGAATACGATAAACATGTGGATTGTTGCCGACAATTTACGTAAAGGTGCTGCAACAAATACCATTCAGATTGCAGAGTATTTAATTGAAAATAAAATGATATAAAGGAACCCCCTTAAATATATCTTAAAAAAAGCTCCTAAGTCTAACCGCTTAGGAGCTTTTTAGTTATTTTTGATTACCTATAAAATACTTTTGTTATGAAAAGATTAATAGCCTGCCTAATTGTTTTAACGCTCTTCAATTCTTGCAAAAATGAACAAGAATTAAAAAAAAATAAAAATCAAATAGTGAACTACCCTATAACAAAAACTACAGATACTATAGATACCTATTTTGGTATTGAAGTAAAAGATCCGTACCGATGGCTGGAAGACGATAAGAGTCCAGAAACAGAGGCTTGGGTTAAAGAAGAAAACAAAGTTACTTACGGATATTTAAATAAAATTCCATTTAGAAATGCCATTAAAGAACGGTTATCTACATTATGGAATTACGAAAAAATAGGACCTCCTTTTAAAGAAGGTAAATACAATTACTTTTACAAAAATAACGGATTACAAGATCAACATGTAATATACAGAACACAAGGCGACAATAAAACAGAAGATGTATTTCTAGACCCTAACACATTTAGTGATAATGGCACGACATCTTTAGGTGGATTATCGTTTTCTAAAGATGGTAGTATTGCTGCTTATGCTATTTCTGAAGGCGGAAGTGACTGGAGAAAAATTATTATTATAAATGCCGAAACAAAAGCGGTTATAGAAGACACTTTAGTCGATGTAAAATTTAGCGGCATGTCTTGGAAAGGTAACGAAGGATTTTATTATTCTAGTTACGACAAACCTAAGGGCAGTGAGTTGTCTGCTAAAACAGATCAACACAAAGTGTATTATCATAAACTTGGTACGAATCAAAATCAAGACAAACTTATTTTTGGTGGTACACCCAACGAAAAACATCGCTATATAAATGCAAATGTTACCGAAGATGATCATTATTTAATTATAACTCCACGTACATCAACATCTGGTAATAAATTATACATAAAAGATTTAACGAAGCCAAAAAGCTCCTTTGTTGCCATTTTAGAAAACACAGATAGCGATACCTATTTATTAGACAATGTTGGAAGTAAATTATTTTTAGTTACGAATTTAAATGCACCAAATAAGAAAATTGTAACAGTAGATGCCTCAAATCCAACTCCAGAACATTGGGTCGATTTCATTCCTGAAACACAAAATGTACTAACACCTTCTACTGGAAGTCATTTTATTTTTGCTAATTATATGGTCGATGCGGTATCACTAATTAAACAATACGATTACAACGGAAAACTAATAAGAGACGTAAAACTTCCAGGGATTGGAACTGTAAATGGATTTTCAGGTAAAAAAGAAGATGAAACTTTATATTTTACCTTCTCAAATTACACTACTCCTGCTACAAGTTATGCTTTTAAACCAGAAATAGGTAAATCTGAAGTGTACGTTAAACCAAAAGTAGATTTCGATCCTGATCAATACGAAAGCAAACAAGTCTTTTACAATTCTAAAGACGGCACAAAAGTACCTATGATTATTTCGTATAAAAAAGGCACTGAATTAAACGGTAAAAATCCTACTATTTTATACGCTTACGGCGGATTCGACGTGAGCCTAACACCTTCATTTAGCATTGCAAATGCTGTTTGGATGGAAGAAGGCGGAATTTACGCTGTACCCAATATACGTGGTGGTGGTGAATACGGAAAAGCTTGGCACGACGCTGGTACAAAAACGCAAAAACAAAACGTATTTGATGATTTTATCGCTGCTGCCGAGTATTTAATAGAAAACAAATATACATCTTCAAAGTTTCTAGCAATTAAAGGAGGATCTAACGGCGGATTATTAGTTGGTGCAACCATGACGCAACGTCCGCACTTAATGCAAGTAGCATTACCTGCTGTTGGTGTTTTAGACATGTTACGTTACCACACGTTTACTTCTGGAGCCGGATGGGCATACGATTATGGAACTTCTGAAGATAGTAAAGACATGTTTGAATATTTAAAAGGCTACTCTCCTGTTCATAACGTAAAAGCAGGTATGAGATACCCCGCAACTTTAATTACTACTGGTGATCATGACGATCGCGTAGTTCCTGCCCACAGTTTTAAATTTGCTGCGCAATTACAGAGCAAACAGAAAAACGGAAACCCTGTTTTAATTAGAATTGAAACAGATGCAGGACATGGTGCAGGTACTCCTATAAGCAAAACTATTGAGCAGTATGCAGACATATTTGGATTCACATTATACAATATGGGATTTAATGAATTACCTAATAGCACCAAAACAAGCGTTACAAAATAAAGATGCTATTTAGCATAAAACCAGAGCCATTTAACACGTATTAAATGGCTCTTTCTTTTTACAAAAATTCACAACAAACTACAGAAGAACAACAATTTAAAAACATTTACAAATTGTATTAAATTATTAATTTATCTATATTTCCTTAATTTTTAAGGAGATAAAGTTTAGCTCACTATTTAATTCAATAAAAGAATTTTGTTAGTTTAACTCTCGAAGACTTATCTTCGTTTTCGCTAAACCAAAATATTAATCAAATTTAACCTTGAATGTCTTTGAATAGTTTAAAGATCAAACTGAGTAACCAAAACACTAAAGTACTTTTTAGTGATTATTACGATACCATAGTACACAGAAATGTACATCCAAATTATACTCTAAAATTATGGGCAAAATACATGATTGCAGAGTTAGGATTAAATATATCTATTGATGAACTCTATTTTATAAGACAAGAATCATTATCCCATTTATGCGAAAAGTATAAAAAGAATAATGTTGAAATCCCTTATAATACTTTAATCAATGATATTTTCATTCGCTTAGTAAATTCTGATCTTATAAATTTCAGCAAAAAAGAATATTTTTTTTATTTATTTGAACGCATTGATTTTAAAACCGAAAGTAGCGTTCAGTATTTAAATCAAGATGTTTTAAATGTGATAAAAGCATTTAAAGCTGAGGGAGGTAAAACCTATTTAGTTTCTGATTTTTATGGTTCTAAATCCTTATTTGAAAAACTATTAGAATATCATGGTATTTTAAATGTTTTCGATGATATTTTTAGCTCTTCAGAATTAGAAAGCAGCAAACATCATGGTTCCATTTATAAAAAAGTTCTGAACATACTTTCAATAGACGCTAACGAGGTTGTAATGATTGGAGACAACCAAAGAAGCGATTATGATAACGCTGTTAAAAACGGACTAAATGCCTATAAACTGCCACACGACAAGTATCTCAAAAAAAACAAATTGAATGCTATTGGAAGTGATTTAAAAAATACAAAACAGGTTATAAATAATATTTATAACCGTTCGAAAAAAAAGGATGTAATGCCTTTTACTCAGTATATTATTTATTATCATTTTTTTATTGAAAGGCTCTATTTAAAAAGTAAAAAAGAAGGGATTAAAAATCTATTTTTCCTAGCTAGAGAAGGTCAGTTTTTAAAAAAAATATTCGATTCTTACCAAGAGTTTCATCTATTAGATAAGGACTCAAAAATAAATACGCATTATTTAAAAACATCGAGACAAGCTTCAATTCAAATTAATTTAGAACCGCTTGAAACAGAACCTTTTTTATATCTAAAAAACAAATATCCAGAATTATCTATAGAAGATTTCTTAATCTTTTTTAACTGTCCTGAACACACAAAAAACATAATAATAAAGGCCTTAAATTTAAGTCCGAACACATCTATCAAAGATTTTTTTAAATCCAATATTTTTGAAAATTTAAAACAAAACGAGACCTTTATTACATTCTACAAAACACATAGAGAATCTAATAAAAATAGTTTTAAGGCATACATTAATTCTTTTGGAGTAGATATCGAAAAAGAAGGTGTTTACCTTATAGATATTGGCTGGGGAGGTACCATGCAAGAATCTCTATTCGGTTTTTTTAACGAACAAATACCTGTTACTGGTTATTATTTAGGTTTAAGATATATTTATAATATTCAAGAAAAAACACAGCGAGATGGTTTAATATTTTCCATATTGCCTTTTACATCGTACAACGACTATTTGCTTATGGCAAATAACCAGTATTACGAACAATTTTCTGCTGCCAATCACGGAAGCGCTGTAGAATATACAGACCAAAACGGCTATGTAATTGAGAAACATAATCCTGAAGAAAAATGGCTGTACGATACGTATATTAAAACGCATCAAAAACAAATGTTAGACTTTCATCAGGTTTTACTTAAAGAGCTAGACACCATTTGTTACGATCAGAAAATGATTCAACATATCATTTCAAAAATCGCACTTAAAACGGGATTATTTTATAACCAGAAAACATTACAATTTATAGAAAGCTTAAACTCTGGGTTTTATCAAAATATAGGTACAAATGCCGTAGGTTTAAAATACGAGAAACAAGAGTTAGGAAGTCCTATAAGTCATCTTATTACCTTTATAAAAACACCAGAAGTTGTGTTTAGATATGTAACTAAATTAAAACCTGTGCTTTATCAAAAAAATAAGATTTTAGCATTTTTAACACCAAGTTATTTTATTTATTTTTATTTTTTATTCAATAAATTCATGCGATTTAGTGTTTTAAAACCACTATTTTTACTTAAATCAACATACTTTAAAAACAATTAATTTTAAAGTTATTTATAGCGATTTACTATTATGCTCCAAGTACAAAATCTTTCATTTGGTTACGACACAAAAACCATTCTTGAAAACATTTCTTTTTCAGTAGAACAAGGCGAACAATTATCTATTATAGGAGAAAGTGGCTCAGGAAAAAGCACACTTTTAAAATTACTTTACGGAACTTACGATTTACCTGAAGGAAACATTTTTTGGAAAAACCAACCTATACTAGGGCCAAAATTTAATTTGGTTATTGGTTACGATTTTATGAAATATGTGTCTCAAGAATTCGATTTAATGCCTTTTATTTCTGTTAAGGAAAACATTGGTAAATTCTTATCTAATTTCTTTCCGGAAGAGAAAGATAAACGCGCCACAGAATTGATCGAGTTAGTCGATTTAGTAGAATTTACAGATACCAAAGTCAAACTATTAAGTGGCGGACAAAAACAACGTGTTGCCCTTGCCAGAGCTATTGCTAGACAACCTGAAATTATTTTATTAGACGAACCATTTAGCCATATCGACAACTTCCAGAAACAAACACTACGCCGTAATTTATTTAAGTATTTAAAAGAGAAAAATATCACTTGTGTAGTTGCCACGCACGACCGTGAAGATGTTTTGCCTTATGCTGACAAAATGATTGTTTTAAACAACGGAAAAATAATTGCCTATAATACACCTAAGAATTTATACACAACCCCTAAAAAGCCTTTAATTGCATCTTTTTTTGATGAATTTAATACCATGAAAGCTTCAGACTTAACATTAGAATCTTCTGACGACATGGTATTTGTGTATGCTCACGAATTACAGTTATCTAAAGATGCTGTTTTAGAAGTTAAGATTAAACATAATTATTTTAGAGGACATATTTATTTAATAGAAGCTGAATACAATTCAAATTCTATATTCTTTTATCATAACACAGAATTAAAAACGAATGAAGTAGCGCATATAAAACTTACAGAAGCTGCTAAAAAACGTTTAAAATCGTAAACTTTTGAGTTCTAAATTTTACAGAATCTCCTGAACGTTTAGAAAGTAAAAGTTGACCAATAGGCGTATTAGGCGCAATGGCAAAATATTTAGTTTCATCTACCTCTATTTCACCAGCACTAATAGCTATAAAATAATTTGAAGCATCTGTAATAATTGCACTTCCAAGACAAACAGCATCAGACTGTTTTAGAACGTTTATTTTAGACAAGGCTTGTTTTACTAGATTTACTTCAGACAATTGAACCCCAAATTTCTCACGTTCTAATTGCAACATTGCACGACCAGTTTCATGCTTATCTCCAGCAGTACTTTTTGTTTCAGACGTTAATGCCTCCTGAACTTCAGCAATATTATGCTGTACATTAGACAACCGCTTTTGTATAAACGTTTCACAACTTTTTAGAAGCTGTTGCTTTATTTCGGTATTATTTTTCATTATTTTCAAATCGTAAAGGCCCAAAAAAGTTCATTTGTTTAACAATCCATGTTTTTCGTTTCTGAATATAAGCAGAGGCTGGATTTGCCTTATAAACTCTTGGGTTTGGTAAAACGGCTGCAATTGCAGCAGCCTCATAAGCCGTTAATTTTGAAGCCGGTTTTTTAAACCAATATTGGGCAGCAGATTCACATCCATAAACCCCTTTCCCCATTTCAATACTGTTTAAATAGACTTCTAAAATACGCTGTTTACTCCAACTTAATTCGATTATAAATGTGAAATAGGTTTCTAATCCTTTTCGTAACCAACTTCGTCCTGGCCATAAAAACACATTCTTCGCGGTTTGCTGACTAATTGTACTACCTCCACGAATTCTCTTCCCTTTCATATTTTCGGTAAATGCTTTTTCTACAGCTTTAAAATCGACACCATTATGCTTTAGAAAATTCTGATCTTCGCTACAAATCACAGCTTTTTGCATCGCATTAGAAATATGATTCATAGAAACCCAATCGTGCTTCCATGCTTTTGGTATATTATTTTTAGAATCCTCGAAACTACGTATTATCATTAATGGTGTTATAGGTACTGGCACATATTTGTACATAACCACCAAAAAAACTGAGCTGAGAACAAACCAAAAGAGTATTTTAAATAAGAAACGAAATAATTTTTTTATCATTTTATAAGAATCTTAATGGCTTACTTCCTTTTCTTCAAAGTCTTTTTCGGGATCAAAAATATCTAAAATCAAAACCTTAAGTTGCGCTTCGAATAATTGAATTGTTTCTTCATTAATGTCGGTTATTTTATTCGCACCATATCCCTGTTTATCTTTTTTAGTAAATTTTAAAAAGCCTCCATTTAAATTTTTAAATGAAATAATCCCTGCTTCTAAAGGAAATTTCAAGGTTCCATCAGAAAGCATCATAAAAGCATAACATAAAATCTGAAAAGGTTTACTGTATTTATTATAATCTGTAGTAAGTTCTTCCCAATCTACGATTTCTACTTGAGACTGATTTACTTTTCCGGTTTTATAATCAATAATACGGGTAGTTCCATCGTAGTCATCTACACGGTCTACTTTTCCACCAATAGTAACAGGAAAATCAAGTTCAGGAATATTAATTTTAACCTGTTTAAAGTCTGCTTCAATTGCTATAATTTTAATAACTCGCCCTGCTTTTATCTCTTTCAACTCTAAGTTTATAAAATTAGAAACATAACGCTTAGCAATTTCAAAACTAATAAGGTTTTTCCCCGAACTAATATCTCCCTTATTGTAAGTATCTTCAAAATGATGTAAAACCGTACTCGAAATGTTCGATTTCATTTCTGTAATATGTTCTACAGTTAATTGTTTCCCAACTAAAGGCTTATAGAAATCTTCAAGTGTATTATGCACAACAGTCCCTAAAGTATTGGCTGCAACTGTTTCTTCAACCTCGTCGTATTCCTGAATTTTCAATACTTTCTGAAAATAAAAATCCATCGGGTTTCTCATAAAATTAGTTAACGAAGATGGCGAAAAACCATGTTTTGCAATCTCCTTTAAACGTTTTAAAACCAATGGTGATTTTGAAACTGTTTTTAATTTCTGTTCCATTAAACTCACTGTAGGAGTTGCAATAAAATGATTAAGCGTGTGTATTTTTTCTAATTCTAATTGGGTTAAAAATCTACTTTTCTCGCCTCCTGCTAAAGCATCAGGTTCAGTATTATAAATAATATATACATTCTTGGCACGTTGTAATAAACGATAAAAGTGATACGTATAAACGGCATCTTTTTCTTTAAATGTGGGTAAATTATTTTCTAATTTCACATCTAAAGGAATAAATGAGTTATTGCTTTTTCCTGCAGGCAAAACACCTTCATTTACTGAAGAAATAATAACCGTCTCAAAATCTAAAACACGAGACTCTAACATACCCATAATTTGTAAACCTTGAAGCGGCTCTCCTTGAAAATCTAAAGTTTCGCTACTTAACAATTCTTTATACACCTGATGCAACGAACTTATAGATTGAAAATAATTATAAGTTGTATTTAAACGCTCTAACTCATTAAAAAGTTCATGGAACCTATATGTATATTCTAAACTTAAAACATGTTCGTCTTTCTTTTCATTTAGATGATCTTTTATAGCAAAAATAAGCGATTTAGAACATCCTAAAGCCGTTGTGGCATTATTACTCCAAGAACCAAATAACAACGCGATAACGTCTTTAAAAGAATCGCATAATGCAACTAAATCCTGTTCTGTAAGGAATACAATATTGTTTTTTTGAATAGTTTCTATAAGTGCGGTGGCAACATCTTTACTTTTATGAAGAAATAATGGACGTATAAATTGATGCGACAGAATTGAAATGATGTCTTTATAATAAAAAGATTTCGGATTATTTTTATGAAGATTGAATAAGCTCTCAAACAATGATGCTAAAGGAATTGATTTTAAAGGAAATCCCATTGTTACATTAAGTCGTTTTACATCTTGTGGTAAAGAGTTTAAAACAGGTAGTAAAAGGTCTTCATTTCCTAAAACTATAGCGGTATGTTCTAGCTTATTTTTGGTTTTATTAATGTCTTTTAAAATGTTACCTATATATTTAGCTTGGCCAATATTTTTAGGTACACCAATGATGTTAATTATTTTTTCATCCTTATAATTTTCGGAAATCCAATTAAAAGAGTGTGTTTTAAAATAGTTCCAATTTTTAACATGTTGTCGCGTAAACAATCCTGCATCATGTATGGGGTTTTCATAAAACGTTTTATCTATATCCCAATAAATTAGAGCATTTGTATGTTCTAAAATATGTTGTATAATAGATTCTTCAGCAGTATTTAAAGCATTAAAACCTAAAAACACATGTTGTATTTTATTTTTTGTTACGTATTCACCAACATGAGCGTCTGCTTGCCTATAAACCAAACCTTGATATCCCAACTTGTTTTCCAATAAGCGTTCGGTAAAATGTGTGTAATACGTATGAAGCTTATTCCAAAAGGCTAAATAATTTTTAACAAAATCGGTTTTTTCTGTTTCCAAAGACCAATGTTTTAGCTCTTGTATAGCACTTAGATAATCGAAAATTTTATGCTGAGGAATAAGATACCTATCAATTTCATTAAAATCTTGAAGTAGAATTTGAGCCCATTTTGAAAAGACTTCAAAAGAATCTGGTTGCGCTTCTGTATTAAGTGCAATGTAAGTATGGTAAAATTGAAAAAGTAATTCTGTATTCGAAACCGTCTTTAAACCTGAAATAGATTCAACAAAGTCTTCAATACTTAATATTTCTGGAGCAAACATGGTTTGTTTGGTAGACCTTGAAAGCTGATGCTTTAGGAAGGTACCAGCACGTTTACTGGGAAGAATAAATTTTAAATTGGAAAGGTTAAGCCCTTTCTCTTGTAGGTTAATAATAACCTCTTCTATAAAAGTTGTCATTGCATAAAAATAAAAAACGCCCCGAATAAACGGGGCGTTTTATAAAATTATATTTTAACAGATTTAGTCTTATTTAACTAAGTTAATTTCAACACGTCTGTTATTAGCTTTACCAGCTCTAGTTTTGTTAGTATCGATTGGCTTAGTTTCACCGTATCCTTTAGAAGATAATCTAAATTCGTTTACTCCGTTTTTAACTAAGTATTCTTTTACAGATAATGCTCTAGATTCAGATAATTTCATGTTTAAAGAATCAGATCCTGAACTATCAGTATGACCTTCTACAGTAAATTTAGCATTAGGGTATTCTTTTAAGATAGCAATAATGTTACTTAATACTTCTTCAGAATGTTTTTTGATAGAAGATTTACCTGTATCAAATAAAATTGTTTTAGCGTAAGCATTTAAAGATTTTTGAACTGCTTCAGATACTTCAGGACAACCGTTGTTTGCAACAGTACCAGGAACATCTGGACATTTGTCATCTTTATCAATTACAGTATCACCATCTTTATCAGGCCAAGGACATCCGTTGTTTTCAGCAGGACCTGCAACATTTGGACATTTATCATCTCCATCTGCAACACCATCAGCATCAGCATCAGGACAACCGTTTAATTCTTTTAATCCAGCAACAGTTGGACAAGCATCATCAGGATCAGCTACACCATCACCATCAGTATCAGGACAACCGTTAAATTCAGCAGTACCAGCTTCGTTTGGACAAGCATCTTTACTATCTTCAATACCATCACCGTCAGTATCAGGACAACCGTTAAACATTGCTAAACCAAATACATCTGGACAAGCATCGTTTTTATCGTAAATTCCATCTTTATCTGTATCTGTTCCACCAAATTTGATAGTAATTCCAGCAGTATGTTGGAAGTGAGAATCTAAGTAATCTTCAAAAGCATGTTTGTAAGAAGATTGTAAAGTAAGACCGATGTTATCAGTAAACCAAACATTGAAACCTAAAGTACCATTAACAGTACCAGCACCAATTTCGTCTACCCAAGTGTAACCTCCACCAACTCCTACGAAAGGATTGAAGACACTAGTTTTTAAGAAACTGTACTTGAAAGTACCATCAAGTCCGTAGTAAGATAAATCATCAACAGATTCATCTCCGTAATTTTCAATTTTATTAATAGAACCAGCTACTCCAAAAGACAAACCATCAGTGATGTGACGTGCTACAGAAATAGTTGATAAAGAAGGTAAAATATTCCAGTGATCACCAACGTTAAAGTAATCGTCTCCGAAACTTTCGCTAAATGGTGCATCGTCTCCGTTAGGATAGAAATCCACTGCATTTACTCCAAAGCTAATCGCCCATGGGTTGTTTTCATCTTGCGCATAAGTGTTGCTAAAACCAAATACCAGCAACATTGCGAACAATAATCTGCTAAGATTTTTCATATTCAAAAGTTTAATTTTTAAGTGTTAATTGTAAACAAAAGTAAGTTGTTAAATATTATTAACAAAGACAAATATAAAAAAATATTAACAACTTTTGTGAAAGTTACGGAGTTTAGAAGGGTTTTACATAACTCCTAGTAAATTTATCGCGTTAATAGGGCTACGTTATACTTTTTATAGATTTTCTTACAGAAAAATTAAACATAAATTTTACTGCTATATTTTTTAAATTTTATAAGTAAGTGATTATATTATACACAATAAAAATTTAAGCATAGGTAATCTGAATTTCTTCATTTATATAAACCAAAATCTTTTTAACTACTTCAAAATTCATTGCTTCTATACTATCTTGGTAATACTGAAGTTGTTGTTTATGCTTTTCTAATTCTGTACCCGTTTTATAATCCATAATTACAACTTTATTGTCGGGTGTTATCACTAACCTGTCTGGCCTTAATATTGTACCATCTGCCTTAATAATATCGCGTTCTGTATAAATGGTGTTATCAGATGTAAAATATAGATGAAGCTCTGGGTGATCTATAATTTGTAAAATACTATCATGAAGGCCCTGAAATTGTTCTTTAGAAATTAATCCAGATTGTTCTGCATCTTTTAAAACCAATTCAACATCGTTATCTGTTTTAATTTTAGCCATTAAATTATGCACTAAATTACCTTTCTCAATCGCATCTTGTTGTTTCGTATCCCACAAATAACCGCTATTAGCAATGATTTTTATATTATGATCTTTTTTTGCTGTAGATATAAACTCTAAATTAATTTGTGCCTCTTCACCTTCAAACTCTTCCTTAATATTAGATACTCTTTGTGGGTTTCCAAACTGATAATTATATGTATTAGACTCCCATAATCCTTTTTGCATTAAATAGTCGGTAAACAAACCACTATATTTTTTTGTGTTTACATTCTGTTTCGCATCAAAAGCTAAACTACTTATAATATAAAGTTGCTCGACAGGGCGTGTTAATGCGACGTATAAAAGATTAAGATTATCTAGTTCTAATTCCGACTGGTGCCGTGTGCTAATCGCTAAACCTTCGTCGCCAAATTCTTCAAAATTAGCTTTATTATAATCTAATAATGTAAACGGAAAACCACTAAATGCATTAACATCTAAAGGGAACCATTCTTTAGGTTCAATTTCTTCATAAACGTTTAAATCTGCAAACGGAAAAATAACCACAGGAAATTCTAATCCTTTAGATTTATGAATAGTCATAATTTGTACAGCATCTTGCCCTTCCGGAGAGACTATGCTTAATGTATCTATTTTAGTTTCAAAATATTCTAAAAACCCGAAAATATCAGAGCCTTTTTTCTGAGTAAATTCTAGTACTACATCTAGAAAATATTGAATATAAGCATTAGAATATTCTACTAAATTAAATTCCCTTACCAAGGTTTCAAACATATCAAACAATGGTAATTGTATTAAGGCTTTTGCATTGGTAATTATTCCAAATTGTTCGAAACTTGCAAACAATGCATCATTATCTAACGGTATATATTGCGCTAAAAACTCGTGTTTATCTTTAACTTTAAATTTATCTGCTAAGAAATATAGAATTTCAGCTTTTATTTCAGCATTTTTTGGTTGAAATAGTAAGGTTGAAACATGCGTAATAAAGATAACTTCTGGCGCCTGTTTTATAAGTAATAATTCTGAAGAAATAATAGGAACCGATTTTTGGCTTAAATAATTTGCAGTCGCTACGGCATTTTTCTTTTTTCTAACTAGAATACAAATATCCTTTAACTGAAACCCATTATTTTGGCAATCTACAATTGTATTATAAATTTGCTCTGGATACAGCTCGTCACGATCCTCATCCTTTAAATCTAAAAAGGAAATATTCACATAACCTTCATTCGGATTTTTTTGATTCTGGCTGGCTCGTTGATATAGTTTTCCGTAAGTTTTGTTACTAAAGGCCACACCAGATAAGTAATCGAAAAACGTATTATTAAAATTGATAATTTCTTTAAAACTTCTAAAGTTGGTTTCTAAAGTTTCTAAAGTTTTTGGTGTATTAAACGGATTATATTCAAACTCAGGATCAGACAACTCTATAAATTGTTCTGCTTTTCCGCCACGCCATCTGTAAATAGCTTGCTTAGCATCTCCCACAAGCATTAAAGATCCAGGATCTTTTTCTATATCATGTGCGTCTATAGCCTCAGAAATTAACGGAATTAAATTATGCCATTGCATAGTTGATGTATCCTGAAATTCATCTATAAAATAATGATTAAATTTCTCGCCCAAACGTTCATATATAAAAGGTGTAGGTTGCGCTTTAATTTCGTTACTTATTAAGGTATTAAATTCTGAAATCAGCATTTTATTTTCTTCTGTCTTAAGCGCAATCAATTCTTGATTAATGGCATTTAAAACGGAAAGTTGCGTTAAATTTTTATAGATTGTTTGTCTTAATTTAAGAGAAAAATATAGCTGTTTTGTTTTATTAAATAGTTCAGCAATTTTTGGCTGAAGAGTATCTATTGTTCCTGCTAATTCAAGATCTTTCTTTACACGTGCTGGATATAACGGGTGTGTTTCTAATTTGTTTTGCCACGCCGTATTAAAACTTACATTTAAATCGCCTTTACTTAATTTTTCAAAATATTTTGGGGCATATTTTCCAGAAAAATCTTCAAATACAATACCGTTGTTTTTAATAAGTTCTAAAAATTCGAATCCCCTCTCAATAATTTCTATTTCAAAAGATTTTATTTCAGTTCTTAATTGTTTTTTAAGCGTATTAAAATCAGATAAGGTTTTATCTTTTAACTCGGCTAAATACGGAATATCATTTTCAAAAATAAGTAGTTTCGCAATCTTGTTAAGGTCTAAAGCAATATTCCAACTCTTGTCATCGTCGGCTTTTTCAAGTGCAAATTGTACCAATACATCTGTAATTTCTTTATTTGTTCCTGCTTTAGCTATTAATCGGTCTACAGCTTTATTTAATAAACTTTCAGAATCTAAATCGACTTCAAAATTTAACGGCAGTTTTAAATCGTGAGCAAATGTTCTAATAATTCTATGTGTAAAACCATCGATAGTAGAAATCTCGAAAGCAGCATAGTTATGAATTATGGTATGTAGTAACATTTTAGATTTACTATGTAACGCTTTTGGTTCGATTTGTAATTCTTCGCACAATAAATTAAACATATCATTTCCCTGCACAAGAACTTTTTCGTCAGAAAACTCTTTAAGCATTTTTATAATACGCTCTTTCATTTCAAACACAGCCTTATTTGTAAACGTTATGGCTAAAATATTTTTAAACTGAAAATGGCTCTTCGATTTAAATAGAATTGTTAAGTAAGCTTTTACAAGCGTAAATGTTTTTCCACTTCCTGCAGAGGCATCATAAATAGAAAAAGTTGTACTAGGTTCCATACTTCATAAAAAATTTAAGACAAGATAAAAACTATCGATGATTTGATAACCATTAATTATTTTTAATTGACGTGTATTATCCTTAAATTTGAAAAAGGAATTTTTATTAATCATAAAAAACTATAATATTATGGCTTTCGAATTACCGAAATTACAATATGCTTACGATGCATTAGAACCAAATATCGATGCACGTACAATGGAAATACATCACACAAAACATCACCAAGGATATACTACAAAATTAAACGGCGCAATTGAAGGAACAGACTTAGAAGGGAAATCTATTGAAGATATTCTTACAGGTTTAGACATGAGCAATGGTGCAGTTAGAAATAACGGTGGTGGATTCTATAATCACTCTTTATTTTGGGAAATAATGAACCCAGAAGGAAAAGGACGTTTATCTGGTGAATTAAAAACAGCGATCGAAGATGCTTTCGAATCTGTAGATGCTTTTAAAGAAGCTTTTAGTAATGCTGCTGCAACACAATTTGGTTCTGGTTGGGCTTGGTTATGTGTACATAAAGGAGGTAAAGTTTCTGTATGTTCTACACCAAATCAAGACAATCCATTAATGCCGGGTGTTGATTGCGACGGAACTCCTATTTTAGGATTAGATGTTTGGGAACACGCTTACTATTTAAACTACCAAAACAGAAGACCAGATTACATTAATGCATTTTTTAATGTTATTAATTGGAATGAAGTTGAACGTCGTTATGCTGAAGCTAAATAAGACAAAATAAATTTTATATTGAAATCGGGCTATATTTTTATAGTCCGATTTTTTTTGTTCGAAACTATTTTAAATGAAAAAGGCGAACCTATTAAGTTCACCTTTTTGCCCCAAATCTACCATGAACTTAACCTACTTATGTTATGGTGAGGCAAATATATGGTGTGTTACCATATTTAAAAAAAAATATTAGTTAAACGGAATAAAACGAGGTTAAACGACCTTGCTTTTAAAGAATTTGCTATTTAAAGGTTCTAAATTGCTAAAAAAACAAAAGGATTTCTGTTTTTAAAATAGAACTATAAATAGAAAACACAACACTTTCGAAGAGGTTTTAATTAGATAATTAATAAAAGTGAATATGATTAAATTGAACTTAATTCTAAAAGAATTGTTTTTAATCTAACCTTACAGAAGATAAATATCAAAAAAAAGCTCCGAATGAAAATATTCGGAGCTTTATAATTTAATCTTCTACTGGAGGTTTTTCCATTATGAAATCTTCCATGAATTTTGTGGTATACTTCCCAGCAACATAGTCGGGATGTTCCATTAACTGTCTATGAAAAGGAATAGTTGTTTTAATTCCTTCTATAACAAACTCATCTAAAGCTCGTTTCATTTTACTTATAGCTTCTTCACGTGTTTGCGCCGTTGTAATTAACTTTGCAATCATTGAATCATAGTTTGGCGGAATGCTGTAACCAGCATATACATGCGTATCTAAACGCACACCGTGACCACCAGGAGCGTGTAATGTAGTTATGCGGCCTGGAGAAGGACGAAATCCGTTATATGGATCTTCAGCATTAATACGACATTCTATAGCGTGTAAGTTTGGCGTATAATTTTTACCTGAAATCGGCTCTCCTGCAGCGACAAGAATTTGCTCACGAACTAAATCGAAGTCTATTACTTGTTCTGTAATAGGGTGCTCTACCTGAATACGTGTATTCATTTCCATAAAGTAAAAATTACGATGTTTGTCTACCAAAAATTCAATAGTACCAACACCTTCATACTTTATAAACTCTGCTGCACGCACAGCGGATTTTCCCATTTCGTCACGTAATTTCTTCGTCATAAATGGCGAAGGCACTTCTTCTGTTAACTTTTGATGACGACGTTGAATAGAACAATCACGTTCTGATAAATGACAAGCTTTCCCTGTAGAATCACCAACAATTTGAATTTCAATATGTCTTGGTTCTTCAATAAGCTTCTCCATATACATACCATCATTTCCAAAAGCAGCTTTAGCTTCTTGACGAGCAGAATCCCACCCTTCTTTTAAGTCTTCTGCTTTCCAAATAGCACGCATACCTTTACCACCACCACCGGCAGTAGCTTTAAGCATTACAGGATATCCAGTTTCAATAGCAAGTTTTTCACAAGTTTCAAAATCTTCTATTATACCTTCACTACCAGGCACACAAGGCACACCAGCAGCTTTCATCGTTTCCTTTGCTGTTGCTTTATCTCCCATTTTAGAAATCATATCAGCAGAAGCCCCTATGAATTTAATATCGTGTTCCTCACATATTTTAGAAAACTTAGCATTTTCTGAAAGAAACCCATATCCTGGGTGAATAGCGTCTGCATTAGTAATTTCTGCAGCAGCAATTATATTAGACATTTTTAAATAGGACTCACTACTTGGTGCAGGGCCAATACATACGGCCTCGTCTGCAAACTTTACGTGCAAACTTTCTGCATCGGCTGTAGAATACACTGCAACCGTTTTAATTCCCATTTCTTTACAGGTTCTAATAACACGCAGTGCTATTTCCCCTCTATTAGCTATTAATATTTTCTTAAACATAACATATATAATTTAAAAATCTCAAATTCCAAATACCAAGTGATTGGGATTTGTTTTGGAATTTTAAAATTTGTTATGATGGATCTACCAAAAATAACGGTTGATCGAATTCTACCGGAGACGAATCGTCTACAAGTACTTTAACAATTTTACCAGATACTTCTGATTCAATTTCGTTAAAAAGTTTCATGGCTTCAATAATACAAAGTACATCGCCTTCGCTTATTGTTTGTCCAACTTCTACAAACAATGGTTTGTCCGGAGAAGGTTTTCTATATAAGGTTCCAATAATTGGAGACTTAATAGTAATATATTTTGAATCTTCTGCAACTGGAGCTGCTGATTCTGGAGTTGCTGCTACAGGTTGTTGTACAACTGGAGCCTGAGCTACAGGAGCACCTACAGGTATTTGTTGTACATAAGTTGTAGTTTCACCTTTATCGTCACCACCTGTTTTGATGGTAATCTTTACATCGTCTGTTTCTAATTTAACCTCGCTTGCTCCTGATTTAGCAACAAATTTGATTAAGTTTTGAATGTCTTTTAAATCCATAATAAATTAGATTTTAAAATAAATTATTATTAGTGATTAGGAATTGTAAGCCCAAGTTAAATAAATAGATCCCCAAGTAAAACCACCTCCAAAAGCTGCAAAAACTAATTTATCGCCTTTTTTTAGTTGTTTTTCATAATCAAAAAGTAACAATGGTAATGTAGCTGAAGTCGTGTTACCATACTTTTCTATATTAATCATTACTTTTTCAGAATCTAAATTCATTCTATTTGCTGTTGCATCTATAATACGTTTGTTTGCTTGGTGGGCTACTAACCAAGAAATTTCGTCTTTAGATAAATTATTTCGTTCTAATATTTTCACAGCAACATCGGCCATATTAGACACAGCATTTTTAAATACTGTTTTTCCATCTTGAAACACAAAGTGCTTACCTTCTGCGAAAGCTTCGGGTGTAAGAGGAAAAGATGATCCGCCATAAGTAGCTTGTAGAAAATCTCTACCACTACCATCGCTTCTTAAATACTCGTCGTGTAAACCAAAACCTTCTTCATTAGGTTCAAATAACACTGCACCGGCACCATCACCAAAAATAATACAGGTTGCACGGTCTTTATAATTAATCATTGAAGAGTTTTTATCTGCCCCAATAAGTAATATTTTTTTATAACGTCCGCTTTCAATATAGCTAGACGCAGTAGACATACCAAATAAGAAGCTTGAACATGCTGCTTCTAAATCGTAAGAAAACGCATTTACAGCTCCAATTGCAGTTGCTGTAAACGCAGCCGTAGCTGCTGCTTTCATGTCTGGTGTAGCGGTTGCTACAATAACTAAATCTATTTCTTTAGGATCTACTCCAGATTTATTAATAAGATCTTGAGCTGCCTTTATAGCAAGATAGGAAGTTCCTTTACCATCGCCTTTTAAAATACGACGTTCTTTTATCCCTGTTCTTGAAACAATCCATTCATCATTAGTTTCAACCATAGACTCTAACATCTTGTTTGTTAAAACATCCTCCGGCACATATCCTCCTACAGCTGTTATAGCCGCTGTTATTTTACCCATAAAATATAAATTATTGAACCAAAGCTTAAATAAATTAGACCTAAAACATAAATTTTACGGCCAAATTACTTAATTTTTTAGTTTAATTAGATGCAAATTAAGTTGTTTTTGACTTATAGAAAACTATATGACAAAAAAAACGCTCACAAGGAGCGTTTTTTTATATGCGTGCATAATAATTATGCTAGATTCTCTTCTACTTCCGAGTTGTCAATTAATACTTGACCTCTGTAGTATAATTTACCTTCGTGCCAGTGTGCTCTGTGATACAAGTGAGCTTCTCCTGTTGTTGGACACGTAGCAATTTGTGGCGCAGTTGCTTTATAATGTGTTCTTCTTTTATCTCTTCTTGTTTTCGAGATTTTTCTTTTAGGATGTGCCATTTTTTATTTATTTATTATCCGTTAATAGTTTCTTTAATGTATTCCAACGAGGGTCTGATTCCTCTTGGTCTTTTTTTTCTTCCTTAATCTTAGGACTCAATTCTTCTAGTTTATCAAGTATTTCTGACTCTAACGTTCCATCTTCAACTCCTGGATGAACGTGTTTTGATGGTACTGCCAATACCGTTAATTCGTAAATATACTGTTGTATATTTAATTCGTACTCCCCATGAGGAATAATTAACATATCAATTTCATCATCATTATACTCATCTCCAAAATTCACTACCAAATCAAATTCATTTTGAATAGGTTGATCGTAAGGCTCATTTGTAACATCACAATAAACGTTTACAGTACCCGAGATTTCAAAATGTAACTCCAATAAAGTGGTCTTTTTTTCTAAAAGAACATTTACATGTACATTAGCATCATTAAAATCTTCATACCCAAAATGTGTAAAGAACTCTTGTCCAATTTGATATTCGAATTGATGTTTTCCTAATTTTAATCCAATAAATTGAATTGTAAATTCTTTCAACAGCTTCATTTTCATATCTAATTTGAGCCTGCAAATATATGAATTATTATTTTACACAAGCCTACTTATAAACATTTTTTTGTTTATATCTTTTTTATTCGCTATTTTATACTCGCTTTACAAGCTCTTCGTACTCTAAACGATGCTTAAAAATCTGTATTCCTGCAAACAAAGCCTCTTTAAAAGAAGCCTCGTTAGCAATACCTTTTCCTGCAATCTCGAATGCTGTACCATGATCTGGAGAGGTTCTTACTTTATTTAACCCTGCTGTATAGTTTACACCTTCTCCAAAAGACAGTGTTTTAAAGGGAATTAATCCTTGATCGTGATACGATGCAATAATAGCATCAAAATTCTTATAATTATTAGATCCAAAAAAACTATCGGCAGCATATGGACCAAAAACTAATTTACCACTCTCCTTAATTTTAGTTAACGTAGGACGTAAAACAGTATCGTCTTCAGTACCTATAACACCATTATCTCCTGTGTGTGGGTTTATGCCTAACACTGCAATTTTTGGTTTAGAAATCTGAAAATCTTGTTGAAGTGACTTATAGACGGTGTTAATCTTCTTTTCTATTAACTCTGGAGTAATATGATTTGCTATCTCACTTATAGGGACATGATCTGTTAATAAACCAACTTTTAAGAAATCGGTTATCATAAACATTAAACTATCTCCCTCTAACTGTTCTGCTAGGTAGTCTGTATGTCCCGGAAATTTAAATTTTTCTGATTGAATGTTATGTTTATTAATAGGTGCAGTAACTAATACATCTATAGTTCCTGCCTTTAATGCAGAAGTTGCTGCTTCAAGCGATCTAATAGCATACTCCCCTATTTTTAAATCTTCTTTTCCAAAATTAATGGATACATTCTCTTTCCAAACATTAATCACATTAACCTTACCTATAACAATTTGATTGATATGATTAATACCGTTAAAATTAATATCCATATTAAAATGATTCTTAAAAAAAGACATCACCTTAACTGAAGCAAAAATCACTGGAGTACAAAATTCTAGAATTCGAGGATCTTCAAAAGTTTTTAATACAATTTCCCCTCCAATACCATTCAAGTCTCCAATTGAAATTCCAACTATTATATTTTCTTCTTTCTTCATTAAACTAGATAACTATTTTGTTCGTAATTTTACCTTTACAAATTTAACCAAATAAATGAATTAATATGTTTACAGGAATAATAGAAAATTTAGGCCGTGTTATAAATCTTAAATCAGATCAAAACAACCTACATGTAACCATAGAAAGTAGCTTGGCTTCAGAACTTAAAATAGACCAAAGTGTAGCTCATAATGGAGTATGTTTAACTGTTGTACATATTAAAGACAACAACTATACAGTCACGGCAATACAAGAAACCTTAAATAAAACAAATATAGGATCGCTAAAAGTTAATGATCTAGTAAATTTAGAACGCGCCATGCTACTTGGAGACAGACTAGACGGACATATTGTTCAAGGACACGTAGACCAAACAGCTAAATGTATAGATATAAAAGAGACATCGGGAAGTTGGTTATTCACTTTTGAATACAATAAAGACCTTAATAATATTACTATTGAAAAAGGATCGATAACAGTAAACGGGACTAGTTTAACGGTAGTAGACTCTAAACGAAATCAATTTAGCGTAGCTATTATACCTTACACCTTTGAACACACTAACTTTAAATATTTTAAAATAGGAGATTCTGTGAATTTAGAATTTGATGTTTTAGGTAAATACGTAAAACGCTTATTAGAATTTGATATTAAGTAATCTTATCTCTTTAAAGATTTTTTTATACCATAAAAAGCACCTGCCGCTATAAGTATAGAAAGTCCGCCGTCGATAGGAGTTCCTGGAGGTGTAACTCCTTTTGTAGATGGTGTAGGAGGAATATTACTTCCAGATTGTGCAAAACACGTAGTCCCTGCAAGTAAAAAAACTAGTAAAATGAGTTTGTATTTATTCTGCATCACATTAATTGTAGGCTAATTAATTTAACCTTATAGGTTATATAAAAATTTAAATCGATACTCTGTTATTAATCTAATCCTTATAATCTCGGCAAATTTAACACAAAAGCATCCACTTAAACAAGTATTTCCTATGCTATTTACGAGGTTTTACTGTTTTTTTGCTTTCGAGTATTTAATTCCTTAGTTATTTTATTTAAATCTTAAAATTTAGATTGATTAACAATCACTAAATTAAAAAATTGAATATATAACGAAAAACACTTTTATTAAACTGAAACAAAACAAACCAGCTTAACTAAATAAAAAGATATTTTTCTGAAAAATCAGCAAAAAAAATCAGCATATGTTTTTTAAATGATTATCAAAAACATATGATGATTTTATACTTAAATTAAACCAAAGGTGTTGTACGCTGACACAACTGAAGCGGCAACCCCCACGGATCTCTTAACATAACTAAATGCGAACCGTTTTCTAATCTCGCATCATCTACAAGCGTCGCTCCTTCTTCTATTAACTTATTCTTTAAAGTTTCTGCGTCATCAGTTTTAAAAGCAAAATGAAAAGTTAAGTGATGTTCTTTTTCAAAATTTGTTATTGGGTAATCAGGCTGATAATACAGCTCACAAACCACACGATTTTCTGAATCTGCTAAGAAAGTAACAAAAGGAGCCTCTTCCATATCGACTACTTTTTTCATTTGTAAATGGGTGCAATACCAATTACTTACTTCTTTGGGATTTTCTAAATTTAGGGCAAAATGTTCGAATGCTAACATAGTATTTTTTTAAGATTTAAAAATACGAATTATACATCTTTACATCATTCAAAACAAAGAATAATTACTAAAAAAACATGGAATAAATGATTTGAAACATTTAAACCTGACCTTGTCTTAAATTAAAAATATCTTAGATAAACAGCCCGTTAATTCTTCACAAATTAATTTGATATTTTTAATGATTAAGATGCAGGCTATTTTCATACTTTTATACTGATTAAATCAGTTATCACTTAGTAAGTATTAATTTTTATTTTTTATGAAACAACGTACCACATTAAAACAAATTGCAAAAATATTTAATGTGTCTATAGCAACCGTTTCTAAGGCCTTAAAAGACAGTCATGAAATTAGTATTGCCACAAAACTAAAAATACAAGAATATGCTAAACAGCAAAACTACAGACCTAACAGTATTGCGCTAAGTTTATTAAATAAAAAAACCAAAACCATAGGCGTTATTATGCCTTCTATTTTGAATCCGTTTTTTGTAAAAACGTTTAGCGGCATTGAACATGTTGCTAACGACAAAGGTTATAACGTTATTGCAATTGTATCGCATGGTAAATTAGAAAAGGAAATTGCCTCTATAAACATGCTAGAAAATGGCTTAATAGATGGTTTACTAATTTCGTTAAGCGAAGAAACAGAAGCCAAACAACACTTTAAACATCTTGAAGAATTTATAGATAACGCAGGACCTATAGTCATGTTCGATCGTATTTCAGACTCCGTGAATACAGATAAAGTTATTGTAGACGACTTTAATTGCGCCTATAAAGCCACAGAACACTTAATAAAAACAGGTTGTAAACACATTGCCGTAGTATCGACTTTAGATAATGTTGGGATTATTAAACTTAGAATTGATGGCTATCTAAAAGCTTTAGAAGATTATAACATTCCAATAAACAAAAAAACAATAAATGTAATAAAACCTGGATACGATTTTGAAACAGAAATAAAGACTATGTTAGACTATCAAAAAGTTGATGCAATTATTGGCCTTGAAGAATTTTCGGCAGTAGAATCTATGGTAATTGCACAAGATCGCGGTTACACCATTCCAAACGACATTTCTATAATTAGTTTTACAAATAGCGATTTTTTTAAATACACAAAACCAGCAATAACTTGTATAAATCAGCATAGTGTTTTTATGGGAAAAACAGCTGCAGAAATATTAATTTCGAAAATAGAACAACCTTCAGGCACTACAGATATTTTTGAAACCAAAACAATAAAAACTACACTTGTAGAAAGAAACAGCACAAAACCAATAGCTAATAACTATTAATTTTGTGCTGTTGTATTTTAATATTCAGAAAGAATTATTTTAAATCTACTTTTTAGTCCATAAATCGTTCATTTCTTCTAAAGTTTTCCCTTTAGTTTCTGGTATAAATTTCCAAACAAAGAAAGCTGCTAAAACGCCCATTAATCCATATATCCAATAAGCGAATCCATGATTAAATTGTTCAATTAAATAACTATTTTTATCCATCATAGGAAACGTCCAAGATACTAAATAATTAGCAACCCATTGGCAAGCTACTGCTATAGCCAATGCTTTTCCTCGAATATTGTTTGGAAAAATCTCAGACAAAAGCACCCAAGTAACAGGCCCCCAACTCATGGCAAATCCTGCAACATATACCAACATACACACTAACGAAAATATACCTAAAGAATGACTAAAAAACGAAGTTCCTAAAGCAAACATAGCGACTGCCATGGCTAGTGCTCCAACAATCATTAATGGTTTTCTTCCAAATTTATCAACCGTTTGCATCGCTAGTACTGTAAATATTAAATTTATGGCTCCAACAATAATAGTTTGCATTAAAGCGGTATCTGTACCAGACCCCATACTTTTAAAGATTTCAGGCGCATAATACAACACAACATTTATCCCTACGAATTGCTGAAAAACAGACAATAAAATTCCAAAAACAATCACAGGAATACCATAAGAAAACAACTTACCCGCATGTCCTGTTATCGTTTCTTTAATATCATTAAGAATAACTTTGGCTTCAGAATCGCCGTTCACCCTAATTAATACCTCTAGAGCTTTTTCTGGTTTAGATTGTAACACCAAAGATCGAGGCGTATCCGGAACAAACATTAAGAAAAATAGAAACAAACTCGCTGGAATAATTTCTGAAGCAAACATCCAACGCCATCCTATTGTATTTAGCCAAGTATCATCGCCTTGGCTAGAAATATAATAATTCACAAAATACACGATTAGCATACCAAAAACGATTGCAAATTGGTTCATAGAAACCAAACGCCCTCTACTTTTAGCAGGAGCTATTTCGGCAATATAAAGCGGAGATAACATAGATGCTAATCCTACTCCAATTCCTCCAATGATACGATATACAATAAAAAAGTACATGAAAGTATGATCTCCTTCCCCTATAGGTTTCATAAATAACTCTGGAGCAGAAGACCCAATAGCAGACACTAAGAATAAAATAGCAGATAAAATTAATCCATTTTTTCTTCCTAATTTTCTACTAATAACACCTCCAGAAATACCTCCGATAATGCAACCAATTAGCGCACTCGAGACCAGAAAGCCTAAACGCGCATTAGAAGCCATTTCCGGCAAGCCAAATGGCAAAACAAAAAAAGCATCTAAAGAGCTTACTGTTCCTGATATTACTGCTGTATCGTAACCAAAAAGTAATCCTCCTAAAGTGGCGACTAGAGTTAAACGCCATAGAAAGGCGGAATTATGTGAAGTTGACATGATATATAGTTTGTTTGTTAATTACAATTTGAAAACACAAGATTAGAAGTAGCAAAAACTGTATCGTAATTTCGGTTAAAACTCACGATACAGTTTATATTAGTTTGAAACTCTAATGTAATATACTAAATATATTGGTTGATGATGTTCTCGAACAACTCTTGTTTTCCACTTTGTAAATCTAATTCTCCGTTTTCTTGTGCTATTTTATATAAATCTTTAAAATCTAATTTTCCTGCTTCAAAATCTTTTCCTTTACCCGAATCAAAAGAACTGTAACGGTCTGTTCTTAATTTATCGTAAGCAGAAGAAGTAATAATTTTATCGGCAGTAAGTAATGCTCTTGCAAATGTATCTGCCCCACCAATATGTGCATGGAATACATCCTCCATATCTGTTGAATTTCTTCTAATTTTGGCATCAAAATTAATACCTCCACCTTGCAAGCCTCCTGCTTTTAAAAACACCAACATGGCTTCTGTAGTCTCTTGAATGTTATTTGGGAATTGATCTGTATCCCATCCATTTTGATAATCTCCACGGTTAGCATCTAAACTTCCTAACATTCCTGCTTTAGAAGCTGTAGCAATTTCGTGTTGGAATGTATGCTGTGCTAACGTTGCATGATTCACTTCTATATTAATTTTAAAATCTTTATCTAAACCATATTCTTTCAAAAATCCAATGGCAGTAGCTGTATCAAAATCGTATTGATGTTTCATAGGCTCCATAGGCTTAGGCTCTATTAAGAAATTTCCTTTAAAACCTTGTGATCTTGCATAATCTCTAGCCATACCTAGAAATTGTCCCATATGGTCTAATTCGCGTCCCATATCGGTATTTAGCAAGCTCATATAACCTTCACGACCGCCCCAGAATACATAATTTTCACCATTTAAGGCAATAGTAGCATCCATTGCTAATTTTATTTGTCCGCCCGCTCTAGCCAACACATTAAAATCTGGATTTGTAGATGCCCCGTTCATATAACGTGGGTTCGAAAAACAATTTGCTGTACCCCAAAGTAACTTAACACCCGAAGCAGCTTGTTTTTCTTTAATATACTCTGTAATAGTAGCTAATCTACTTTCTAATTCACCAAAAGAAGATCCTTCTCTAACTAAATCTACATCATGAAAACAGAAGTAATCAAAGCCCATTTTAGTAATAAATTCGAATGCAGCATCTGCTTTATCTTTTGCTGCTTGGATAGCATCTGTAGATTTATCCCAAGGAAAATTCAATGTTCCTGGTCCAAATGGATCTCCACCTGTTCCGCAGAATGTATGCCAATATGCTACAGCAAATCTAAAGTGCTCGCGCATTGTTTTTCCAGCAACTACTTGTTCTGGGTTATAATATTTAAACGCTAACGGGTTGTCGGATTCCTTTCCTTCAAATTTAATATCACCAATACCTTTGTAATATTCTTTATTTCCTATTGTTGCCATAATTTATTTATGTTTTAATATCATTTCTAATTCCTTTTTCCATGTTGCATAAGCAGCTTCATATTCTGCTTTGTCGGGTAGAGGTTTATACGTCATAACATGATCATTTTTGGTGATGTTCTCTCCAAATTTTTCAAAATCTCCGTCGGTTAAACCTGCTGCTCTAGCCGCACCAACTGCTCCTGTTGTATTATAAATTTCTATATCCTGATTGATTAATGTAGCCACGGTATTTGAAAATATTTCAGATCTGAATAAATTATCGTTTCCAGCTCTAATTACTTTAAGTTCTCCTGTATCTTTTTTCAAGATATCTACTCCATAGACAAACGAAAATGCAATGCCCTCTAAAGCCGCACGATATAAATGCGCATTATTATGAAGGTTTAAATTGAGGTTTAAAATATGTGTGCCAACATTTTTATTTTCTAACATACGTTCGGCACCATTTCCAAAAGGAATAATAACAACACCATTAGCACCTACTGCGACTTCTGAAGCTTTACTATTCATCGTTTCGTAAGAATCGTTTCCACAATTATTTCGCAACCAACGGTACTGAATTCCTGCGCCGTTTATATTTAAAAGCGTTCCAATTACAGGTTCTGAATTTGTATAATTAACATGTGCAAAATGGTTGACTTTTGAAATCTCTTGAGGCTCTAGATTATTAGAAACCGCATATACAACACCAGAAGTTCCGCCTGTAGCAGCAACCTCACCTGGATTAAAAATATTAAGAGACAACGCATTGTTTGGTTGGTCTCCTGAGCGATATGTAACTTGAACACCTAAAGGAAGACCTGTATCTTTAGAAGCTTGCGCGTTTACAGTACCTTGATTTGCAAAATTCTCAACAATTTCCGGAACCAAATCTTTATTTATACCATAATAATCTAGTAATCCGGTAGCAACATCGTCTTGTTTGTAATCCCACAAGATACCTTCAGACAATCCGTTTTTAGTAGTCGCCATTTTACCAGTAAGTTTATATGCAATAAAATCGCCAGGCAACATGAATTTATAAGTGTTTTTGTAAATATCAGGCTCATTATCTATAACCCATTTTAATTTTGAAGCTGTAAAATTTCCTGGAGCATTTAACATATGTTTGCCACAGAAGGCTTCTCCTAAATCTTTTAATGCTTGCCTACCAATTTCGACAGCACGACTATCGCACCAAATTATTGAATTTCGTAATGGATCTCCTTTCTCATCTACCACGACTAAACCATGCATTTGATAAGAAATACCTATATTTTTTATTTCTGAAAGATTCACTTTAGCCTCAACTGTAACACGTTTTATGGCATTACAAACATGCATCCACCACATATTAGGATCTTGTTCTGCCCAATCTGGATTAATAGCAAGAATCTCCATCTCGTTTGGTGGTTCATGAAGTGATATTATTTTTTTTCCGCTTTCAGCATCAACTAAAGCAATTTTAACGGATGAACTTCCTAAATCTATTCCTAAATGATACATTTTCTAATGAAAAATATGTTTTGTTAAGTAACTCTCTAACGCTTTGTGTAAAATGAAGGCACACATTTAAGATTAAATGCATCTTTTAACAATAGTTAAACAACACTTTCATTTATATGTGAAATTATGAATTTTTAAGCTGAATAATAAATAATATTCAAAACAGAAGCTCTTAGAGCTAAGAGCTAGAAATAAAAAATCTTAAACTAAAATATTAAAAAACGATTGAAAACATCAACAATATAAGCCATTTACAAAAATTTAAAGCTTTAAAAACACATCACAATAGATACTACTTAAAGGTTTTCGTAATTTTTCAAGTAAACCAGATTACAGAAAAAAGGTTATAATAAAAAACCTCTAAAAACATATGCTCTTAGAGGTTACAATCGAATTGTTTGTTTATAATCTACTTTTTTTTTGTGATGCAAAATAAGTAAACTAGATACTACTTTAGTATATAATCTAAACCGTATAGATTATATAGATATTATTTGTTCTTTTATAAAATTTACTTAAGCCGAAAATTCTAAATTCTGTTTTAATCCTTTTTCTTTATTTAATAAAAACACATCTAAACGTTTTAATGATTTTAAAGACATATTATAGAAGCTTTTAAAACCTTTAGAAACGAAAGAATACACATTTGTTTCTCTTTGAAACACACCCCGTTTAGCTAATCTTAAAATCAGATTTGGTTCTGTCACATCTTTATTTGATTTCGAAAATGTTTCTTCTTCCTTACTTAAAACTCTAATGCCCTTATATTCAACTTTATTCTGCCCTTTTATAATATAATGACTAACTAAAGTTCTCAAAGTTTCTTCTGTAATACTAGCCGTATTATCTATAGTTACAAAAACATCTCCTGTACCAATATTAAATCCGTGTTGCAACACAGAATGTTCACTCATATTTTTAGAGTTTTTTATAATAGTAACACGTTTACCTAAATCGTTTTTAGCTTCGTGCATCCAACTCCAAGTATCGTCTACACTAGCATTATCTATAGCTAATATTTGTAATTTTTCTTCAGGATAATCGCTTTTTACCAAGCTTATTAGAGTTTCGTATACTTGTTTACCCATATTATGAGCCGACACAATTACAGTTGTAGTAGGTAATAAATCGTCACTGATAGACGCTATTGGTTTGTGTTTTAAATATAAGTAAAATCTTACAAGAAATAAGCCGCCATTAAATGCTAACCAACCAATTAAGAAGATAAAAATGCCATAAATTATAGGATTATATATTGGGTTTAAAAGAACATCTTTAAATTCTATATAAAAAGCATATATACCAAATGCAGCACCAATCATTAACATAAAAGTGCTTATAAGTACCATTGCATTGGTAAAACTTATACGACGATCTGTAATTGATTCATTTTTAAAAATAGACTGACTTAAAGTTTCAAAATCACCAAAGATGGCTTCTGAAAGATTAAATTGGTTTGTGTTTAATGTTGCCGATTTCATAATATATGTGGTACTAAATTATGTTTACTTCTTTAAGTATCCGAGATACATACTTGGATACGATAGTAATTTAGCAATACATATGCCAACAGACATAACAAACTATAAAACAGCATCTTAATCAAGAAACACCAGTAAAATTTGTGTGTAATTTTTATACACATACATTCTTAATGTATACTAATTATACACAATGCTTTTACACACTTGAAAACTCGACAAAAAGGAAGACCAACTAGGATGCTTCTTTTTCTTCGAATAGGCAATATTTATTTTTATTTGATTATAATATAAAACGTAGTTATTTTATTGAAATTAAATTTTGAAACAATTTTAACTTAAGGCACTATCATTTTAAATCGTTGCAATATTTGATGAATAAACTCTAATTTTTCCTGAACCTTATCTGAAATCACAAAAGGATATACATCTGTAATACCCATAGACCTATTTATGCTATTAACAGCATAAAACAAGGGAGATATTTCATCTAAAATGGTTTTAAATGGCAGATTATCCTTGTAAGGATAAATAGCAGAAATACGCATATGTTCAGAATTCTTTAAATTAGGATTACCTTGTAAACCAAAATAAAAAGCAGTTTCCATAGCATCTAAAATATGAAGGTAATGTGCCCAAGTTTCTGCCCAATCTTCCCATGGATGCGATGATGCATATGTACTTATAAAGTTATTTTTCCAATTTTTAGGTGCTCCATTAGCATAATGCGTTTTTAAAGCTTCGGCGTAATCCTGTCTTTCATCTCCAAATAAACTTCTATAAGCTTCTAAAAACTCATTATTGTTTCTAAAAATTCTATCCCAATAATAATGTCCAACTTCATGTCTGAAATGCCCGATTAAGGTTCTGTATTTTTCATTTAAAGATATACGCATTTGCTCGCGCGTTACAGTATCTGCTTCTGCCAAAAGAATTGTAATCACACCATTTGCATGTCCTGTCATCACTTTTTTTCCGTTTGCATTTGCATCTTCTTTAGATAAAAAGTCGAAGAACAGCCCTGTATCTGGGCTTTCAAATTTACTTATTAAAGGAAGCTCTAAACGTTGTAAAGCATAAATAAGTCTATGTTTGGCAATCTCCATAATTTGCCAACGCTCGTAATATTCTGGCACCGATAAATCTGGAATTGTTCTATTTAAATCACACGATGTACAGAACCCCGTTTCATCGTCTATAGGAACCAACCAATTACATGCATGTAAATTTTTATTTTTACAATAGGTGTAATTTAGATTATTCACAGTCCATTTTAAATGACTAGAATTATTAGCAAAAATCTCGTTCTCTGAGTCTAAATACCCCAAAGCCGATCCGCAACTTTCACAAGTTGTATTCTCGAAAAACACAGGAAAATCGCAATGACTACATTGAAATATCTTCATAAGAAACACGTATTAGAAATAAATTATAGGTAAATGATACTCAATAATTTCGAGCTAAATATAATCTAATTTTTTTCCAAAAAAACGTAAGACTGCATCTTTTGTGATTATTTAATTATTAAAAAAAAGGCCATTATCACACCTTACTAAAATGTAACAAAAGCCTTTCTTCCCTTTATAGAATTAATAACAATATAAATCCAAAAATTCTTGTGTTAAGAACGTTTGAAACTGTTTTATCTTAATGTTTAAATAAGTCCTAAATCTTTTACTATAGCTACTAAATGTGTAACATTATTAGCTTTAAAATTATCTTTTAATTTATTTAATCGCTTCTCAATAGAGCTTAAACTTCGAGGCGAAATATTTTTTTCTTCTAACAATTTACTAATATCACTTTGCGATAGCCCCATAGATAGATACTTAATCAAGTTTATATCGTAATCTTGAATATCTAGAGATGCATGGGGGCTCAAAGCATTTTCTACTTGTGGTGAAAGAAACAATTTATTGTCTTGAATTTCTAAAATAGCCTGACCTAATTCCGCAGAACTTTTTCGGCCTTTACAAACATAAGCGTTAATATTATATTTATTAACCAAGCCTCTTACGCGCTGTAATCGGTTTTCCATAGAGTAGACTATAATGGGTATTTTAAAACCATAATCCCTTACAGCAATAACAAGCTCGTCTCCGGAAAGAATAACACCTTCATGAAAATCTGCTTTGAAAGATAGATCTGTTATCATTAAATCGAATGAATCTTTATCTTGTTCAGCCTTTTTTAGCTTAAGGAAGGCTTCATCGCAATATTGTGCTTTTTCTACATTTGTAATACCTTTACTTTTTAACACTGCAAGTAGACCTTCGTTTACAATATCGTAATCATCTACTATTAAAACTTTTTTAAACATGTTCTATATGGTTATTTTAGCTTTAAACCCTTTATCTAGTTCTGTTTCAAAAGTAATAGTTCCATTAATATTTTTTATACGGTTTTCCACATTCTGGATACCAGACCCCTTTATTAATTTACATCCAGAGCCATTATCACTATAAAAAAACTCTATATTTTTATTAATCTTACTAAATTTTAAGACTACAATTGAAGCCCGACTGTGCTTCTTCATATTTACTAACAGTTCCTGAATAACCCTATAAATAACAACTTTTTTATAGTGTTTAACCTTATTCCAATTTATTTCTGACGGAAAACTTTTTATAATATTTACCTGATTACTTTTATAACCTAGCAACAAATCATTCAGTAATTCTTCAAAATTAAAATCGACATCTAACGGACTATTTTCTTTAGAAATATCTCGAGTGCGTTCGTAAATACTCTCTAATTCATCTAAAACTTCATCCTTAACACCTGGTTGTTCTTGTAATTTATTCATTACACGATGCACATCATTAGCAACCTCATCGTGTATCTTTTTAGAAATTCGTTTTTCTGTATTATAAATTTGAAATAATTTCTCCTTTCTATATTTATATTGCTGAAAAATAAATACAAAAACAGACATTAAAGCAATAAATATTCCTATAGATAAATACGTAAGTTTCCAGCGTTTCTCGCGCTCCTTTTGTAATAAACTCTCTTTTGCTAAGTTTTCCTTCTCTGTATAATCATATTTAATCTTAGCATATTTATTTTCCTGTAATTGTTTTATTGTATTTAGGCTATCTGTGAGCTTTAAATACGTGATTACATTTGGACTAGGAGCTATAGAAATTAAATTAATTAATCCTTCTTTTAAAAACGATGGACTATTAACTTGTTTTGCAATATCATACCCTTTTTGGGCATAAATAAGCGCCTTATCTAATTCGTTTCTATCTTTGTAATATTCAGACAAATGTGAATAGCTGGCATAAATACTCATGCTATGTTTAATAGCTTTTTTCAATTCTAAAGCCTTTAACATATTATCTAAACCTTCTGGTTTATTAAGTTTAGATTGCACAAAACCTAAATTATCTAAAGCTCGATAAGTTTGCAACGTGTCGTTTAACTTTTTACTTTCATTATAAATTTTTAAAAACTCTAATTCTGCTAATTCGTATTTATTTTGTTGAATATAAATTAGCGCTTTATTATTTTGTATAATATTAATATACTTCTGGTTTTTAGCTATATCAAGACTTTTATTATAGTATTTAATTGCAGAATCGTAATCCAATAACTGATCGTAAATTTTACCTAGACGATTATAAAGCCCAATCTTATTCTGAATGGCCTTTTTTGTTTTAGAATTTCCTAATAAAGTAAGAGCATCTACTATAGAACTTTCACTCCCATAATAATCGCCCAAATAGTATTGAATTACAGATAATTTTTGCGTATAATAAACAGCATAAGATGTATCTTTTTCTTTTATACTATTTGTTTTCATTTTATCGAAATACAAATAAGCCTTGGTTAAAGACGTGTCGTTACTAGGATTAGAAATTAAATTATTATAATACGAAAGACTATCTATTTGTTTATTTTGAAAACCATAAATAGTTTGAAATGAGAATACAAATATTACGATGAAAACTCCTAGAAATAAGTTTCTGTTTTTAAAAAAATTCATACTTTAAAAATATGAAGATATTTTGAGTTTATTAGAAAGAAAAGTGTAAGATGTTAAGCATGCAAAATTGAATATTGAAACTATATTTTACGGGTTTTTATATAAATATTCTCTAAATTATTAATATTCTGATTTAAGTTGAAGTTTCCATGAAAGAGGGCCTTTGAGTTTTTAGAAAATTCATTGTACAACTCCTTGTCGTTCAATAGTCTTAAAACATACTCAGACATCTTATTAACATTCTCGTTGTCTACAAGAAATCCATTATAATTATGTTTTACTAGATCTCTATTACCATCTACATTTGTAGCGACAATAGGCTTAGCTAAAGCTAAACTTTCAATAACAGAATAAGGTAATCCCTCATACCTTGCTGTAGAAATATAAAATTTTGAACTTTTAATTATGTTAAAAATATCTTCACGTTTTGTCCATTCTAAAAGTGTAATATTTGTTTCTAAATCTAACTCCTTTATTTTATTTACAACATCTGACAAATTTGGAGAATGGTAACCGACTCCCATCAAAATTAAATGAATATCATTTTCTTGTTTTTTAACTTCAAATAAAACATCTAACATCAGTTCTATATTTTTTTGAAAAGAAGGTCTTCCTACAGAACAAATATAGTTATCTGGCCAAGTTTTAGGTATACTTAAATTATTAAAACTTGTAATTGGTAATATTGAATTATTAAAAAGATATACATTCTCCTTTTTATAACCTACATCAACAAGCCCTCTATCAATCTCTGAGTTTGATGTTGCCAATAATTTTGAATTAATATTTTTATAGAATTTCTCTATAAACAAAAACAAGCTACGCTTAAAACCATAATCTACACTTAAATATGAATAAGCATGGGGTGTATGTAAAACATTTACTTTATAAAAAACACTTGCAGATCTAGCTATAATCCCCCCTTTAGCACTATGAGCATGCACAATATCTGGTCTTTCATTCTTAAATATTTTAACAACTTGAGAAATAGATTTAAAATCTTTAATAAAATTAATTTCTCTATTAATTGGAAGTTGATAAACCTTAACAGGCTGGCCATCTGGACGAAAATAACCTTTAGAAGCATCTCCCCCCCCTTTAATTATAATATGTTCAAATTTATTGTGATCTATTGTTGCCAATAGTAATCTTAAATAAACATCAACACCACCTACTGCATGTAAAACATGAATAACTTTTATCATATTTTTTTAAATTCTAATTTAACATTTCTATTTTTTAGTAAAGAGATCCAAACAAGTGAAAACAAATAACATCCTATCTGTCTATGAAAGATATTTTCTATCAATAAAATTAACATTACACTCCCTAAAAGCGACAATGTATAAAAACTAATTCTAGAAATCGTTAACATTAAATATAAGATTAGAAGAAACAAAACAATCCCAATCCACCCAGAGCTTAATAGAAAATCTATATACTGATTATGGGAATTAAAACTACGCTTTACATACCAATTTCTTTTTTTATTTACATCGATATTACTATTGTAACAATTTACAAGTTGACTTTTAACATCATAAAATCCATTCCCTAAAAAAGGGTTAAAATTATTCTTGAATATTCCATAAGCACAACTCCAAATTAAAACCCTTGGTTCTTGTTGTGACACCTTCTCATAATAACTAATATGATACTTATTATCTGAATGAAAAAATCGATTTGTTAAGTTCTTATTTAACATAAAAAATATTCCAATGAACATTATAAATGAAATTATACTCCAAAATTTTATTTTTACACTTTCTAAACTTAAAAAAAAGAGAATCAGGATGTAAACAATACAAACAATTGCAATTCTAGCCGCAATAATAAAACAAAATGAAAGCAATAAACTTATTAAAACTAAACATAAAACCTTAACCTTAATTTCCTTATTATTCTTGAATAACTCTAATAAAAACACCAGACTAATAGCGACACAAAACCCTATGTATATGCGTTCGGATACTAAAATCTGATTAATAAAATCTCCTGAAGTAAAATTAAAGTTATTTTCTGAAAACCAATATTTTAACACACCTATAAAAGAGATTAAAACAGATAAAACAGTACCTCCTATAAACCAAAGTTTACATTTATTAAAATTAGAAACATTAATTCCTAAGAGTACAATTATAACTGGTAGCAATAATTTTTTTAAAATAAAAAAATCTTCAGAAACTCTATTTTCAAATACAGCAATAAGATATATATATAAAACGAACCCTAACCAAACTATATAACTTTTATTTTTAAATAAAGACTTAAATTGATTCTTTTTAAATACTACCAAATAGATAGCCAATAATACTCCTATTAAAATATTTGGAACAGCACTTACATATTCTTCAAAAGGCACAACTAGCCAAAAAATTAAGAATAAATATTCGTAAAAAATCTCAAGGTATTTTTTGTAATTCATCAGTTAGATTCTCTTTACTTTTTAAAGATCAATTTTAATTTTGTTGTGGCTTCTCTTGACATAAAAAATAAAATAGTATTTCTAATTAAACCATATATAGGATAAAATCCAAAATGAAAATTTTCTAATATAATTTTTATTCTATGCTTAACTTGCAACTGTCTCCTTTTTGATGAAATAGAATTTGATGATATTTCATAATACAATAAAGGTTCTGGTAAATTAGCTACTTGAAACTTTCTCATTATCCTAAAAAAAAGGGCATAATCTTGAGCCGCTCTGGTATATTTTTCATCATACATTTCAACACTCTTAAAAACTTTAGTTCTAATAACAACTGTAGGGTGAACGAACATATTATTTAAATACATTTTCTTTTTTATTTCTTCATGTTTAAGAGGATGGTTTAACATAAATAATTCGTTACCTACTTCATCTACAACAACTGCACAAGTTCCTAACAATTTTATTTTATCATTGTTATCAAGGAAATCTAATTGTTTCGAAAATTTATTTTTAAAACAACGATCTCCACAATCCAGACGTCCGATGAATTCATATTTATTCGTTTGAGCAAAAAAAATGCCTTTATTTAAAGCGCTGCTCAACCCTTTATTTTCTTCTAAATATTTAAAATAAATCTCACCATTTTTATAAGCTTTTTTTAACTCTACTTCATTTGGTTTTCTACTACTACCATCATCTATAATTAATACATCTACTTGTATTATATCATCTATAGATCGAATAGATGTTTCTAAACATTCAGGATTATTGTAATGGGGTATTAAAACTATTATTCTCTTTTCGTTTATCACGAGTTCCTTGTCTTTGTATTAAAATTATTAGCGTTAAACATAACCAAAAAAAGTAAATTCTAAATGTGTCCATTTTTAACCAATTAAAAATAAATCCAACCATAGAAATTGTAATCATTAAAGGAATTACAGACTGTAAACCTTGTCTTTTAAAAGTCTTTTTATAGCACCATGAAAATATTATTACTATTAAGAACATAAAAAGAATAAAACCAATTACACCTGTCTCTGCCAATAGTCGCAAATACAAATTAAACCCCGGAGGGAAACTTTTATGTTTGTCATTTAAATACTTTAACCTAAATTCCCAATTTCCTTTAACAGCCCATTCCGGATACAATTTACTAGATTCGAAAGCTTGTAACCCATAACCTGTGCCTTTTAATGGATTATTTAAAAACACCTCAAACATAGCTGTCTGTATACCAAATCTAGTTTTATTAGACATAGCATGTACATCATCACTAGTCTTAAAAGACATCACTTTTGACGATACGTATCCAATAATAGGCTTTGAGTAAAAAAGCATCATTAAAGTACCTAAAACCAAACTAATAAGAAATATATTGATAAAAAGTTTTTTAAACTTTTTATCCTTCATTAAATACATTCCTAAAATTAAAACTTGTATAACAATAACAAAAATACCTGCACGAGAACCGCTTAAAAAAGATAAAATAATGGTTAAAAACATTGGAATAAATCTCTTAATACCTTTTTCTGTCAGTACATAACTAAACATCCAACCTGCTATACTAATTAAATATGTAGCCAAAGCAGGAGACTCAAAAGAAACAGACGACATTCTATTGGTTGTCCAGTCTATATGGGCTTTAGTAAAAGGAAAATAATTAAATAAATTAAGAATTGGCATTAATTCCATCCTTTTCCCCTTAACAATTAAAAACTCTACAACCCCATATAGAGCAACGATAATTAAGGAATATAATATAACTTTTCTTAGAGTATAAAAAATTTCATCTACTTCATAATGCCTAAAGACGTTATAAAAAACATAAATCAAAAAAACAGAAGATAAAAGAAATGAGGTAATTTGTCTTATGAATCGATTAAGACCTGAAGTATGCTTAAAATAATAATGAGACATATCGTAAACATTTAATATCCCACTAATAAAAAAATAAAACACGATTAAAAGCACTATTTTAAATAAAGTACTATAAAATGGAAATTCAATTTTTTTAGTAAAAAAAATAAACACACCTGATAGAAAAAAAAAGAAAAAGCAAGAATCTCTATTAAATTCCCCCAAAACTTTAAAACCATTAAAAGAATTAAAAGGCATAAAAAAAACGCCTAATAATAGTAATGTATATGGTAATGATTTTCGAATGAATATAGTTTTCATTAAACCTTAGTTTTTTTGATAAAATTTCTTGTTCCATCCAGAAACATCTACTCCTATTTTTTTTATGTTTGAAACGTCCTCAGATAATTCTTTTACTAAAAAATCTTCTGCTTTCTCATCAATTAACGGAGTTGGTTTTCTATAATTATTTACAACTTTGTTTTTTATGTTTTTTACTTCAACTGGAATAGGAAACCTTTTCTTTATAAAACTTTTTAATTTACTCTGCTTAAAAAATGTTCGAGTAATAAAATTATCTTCAAAAACACCACCTTCATTATATCGCTCACTCAAATTAGTAGGCGTATAGTCTGCATTAACATTTAAAAAAGTAAAAATACTTTTAATTGTTTCATTTGGTTTTGAGTTTAATTCTTCCTGTGTTATAATTAATACATCACTAAAAACTTCCTGAGCCTTTTGCACCTTTTCTGTATATGTAGAATTAAAACGATAATACCAAAAGTCTGAAAATTTCTTCTTCTTCCTATTTTCTTCCTCTAAAAGGGCCTCATAAAAGCCTAAAGTTTCTCTTCCTTCTCTAACAAGGTGTAAATAGTTTGAATAAGCCCGTTTAACAGGGTCTCTTAACAAGATAATCACCTTAGGATCGAACAACCTATCTTTTATCTCTTTAAACTTCTCAGGATAGTTAATATAAGATGGAGAAGCATCTCCAATAGCCAACTCGTCTCCTACGTTTTTAAAAGATTTTTCGTAATCTTCAAATAATTTAATCTGACTTATTTTAGTTGCTTTATCTCCTGGCCCTTGATTAAGTTTTGAAAGAATACTATTGGTAAAAAAATGTAATTCTTTTTGTTTAGGCATAAATATTTCAGGATGATTCTCTAAATAATAATGCAAAGCAGAAGATCCACATTTTGGGAATCCTGAAATTATAAAATTAGGAAGTTTAGATTTCATATAATTAATCTGAATTTCTGTATCAACTAATAACGTTTAAACGTTATTAAAAACAATTATTTATTTTTAATAATAAAAAAAGGAGTTAAAATGAGTAAATAAAAAAAGTACTCGTTTTTAAACAAATATTTTAGATTCCTGCTAGAAAAATTCTCCTTCCTTAATAGGGACAAGTAAACCCATCTCCCATTAAAGTATAAGGCTTTAATTTTCCAAATAAATTTCTTTTTCCAGGGAATTTTATCTTTTAAATAATCATCTATAGATGATATCCATTTTAAATTATCTAAACGCTTATTAAAATTTAGTGTAAGACTCTCATTGTATTCTGCTTCACACCATTGTCCCACAATATCTTTTGAGACCATTACATTTGAATGAATAGCCAGTTTTAATAAAGATTCTGAATCTGAAGAAATTACATCCAACGAGTAAAAATTATGTTTAAGCGCTTCTGATCTTTTATAAATAGAAGTAAGATGAGAAAATTTATATTTAGTGAATAATCCATAAATAAAATCTTCTCCTTTTATCAATTTATTTTTATCATTTATTCTATGCAAAATATTCTTTACTTTATTATTCTTCTTAACACTTTTACAAGCAATATATATAAAAGGGCGATCAGAACTAATAACCCCTAGTATTCTATTTATTCCACTACTTATAAAAGATTTATCTATCAATAAATCATCACCATCTAAATTTAAAACATACTCTCCTTTTGCTCTATTATATAAAGTAGTGTGATAATTCTTAACTCTACCTAAATTTGTTTTATTTCTAAAATATTTGATTTTACGATTTACTTTCAAATATTTTTCACAGATCTCTTCGGTATTATCCGGAGAACAGTCATCGGAAATAATAATTTCTAAATTAGCGTAGTCCTGAATCAAAGCACTTTCTATTGTTTTTCCAATATAATTTGCTTGGTTATAGGTAGGAATCATTATACTAACAAGTGGTAATTTTATACTATCCAATGAAATAATTTTTTAGTTTTTATTATATATATTTTATGAAATAATTCAAATAATTGAGCCAAAGCAATTCCCCATGAGATAGTATATAAATCTAATATTTCAAACCTCCAGCAAAAGAATGTAATAATCAAATAAAATAGAGTTGAATAAAGCAAATTTAGAGTAAACTCTTTATTTAGCCCGTTTGTAATTAACACACAAGATCCTATTAATGATGCTAGTGGTCTTAATACCATTATACCTAATATGGGTATTAAAGAACTTGCAGATAACATGGCTTCTCCTCCTAATAACGTAACAATAAAGTCTCGAAAAATAACTAAGATTAAATAACAAAAAATCAAACTAAAAAATTCAAATAATAATATTTTTTTAAACCATCTATTATCTTTTTTTGTTGCTACTACAGGAAAAACGACATTAGTAACATTATTAAATACGCTAACAACAACTTTAACAACTTTAAATGCTAAATCGTAATAAGCTAAAGCTTGGTTCCCTAATAAAGCACCAACTAAAAAAGCAGGTGTATTATCTTTTATATTGGAAACGCGTGATATAAAAATCAGATAAGAATCTTTTATATGATATTTTAAAACACTAATACTGCATATTTTAAACTTAACTTCATGAAGTTTAAAAACCACAAACAAAGAAACTAATCCGGCTATAACCCCACCTACTCCATTAAATAATGGCACTAAAATATAATCAGATTTTTTGACGACTAAGAAGAAGATTAATACTAAGCTAATTAATTTACTAATTAATGAAAACAGTGTAATATATTTCATTTTTTCAATGCCTTGAAAATACCAAACAGGAAATACAAATTCATAAAAACACAACCACATTGTAAGCACAAATAATATCTTATTATTTCCTACTTGAGGTATCAAAAAAAACAGAAGAATTAAAATGAAAAATGAAAAGACAAATAATAAAAACTTAATTATAAAAGTAGCACTAACTATTTCACTTAATTTTTCAGGAGAATCTCTATTAATACTCACCTCCTTAGTCGCAGTAACATTAAACCCAAAGGAAACAAAAATAACCAAATAAGCAATTGTTGTTTGGGCAAACACCGTTAACCCATAATTTTCTGCTTCCAATACTCTAATAAGATATGGATATATTATTAACGGAGAAAGTACATTAAATAAATTCAATGCGGTTAAGTAAGAAAAATTTTCTAAAATTTTATTGTTTTTTTTTTTCAAATAACTTGTCACTTATATTATTTTTAATTCTATCTAAAAAAACTCTATAATCTATAGAATAACTTTTTATAATAGATTTTATTATAAAAAAAACTAAGGATAAGCAAAAATAGCATATCCTTAGTTAAATTTCCGTAATGGAACTAATATTTATTATTTCTAAACAATCATACCTGCAGCAACAGTTTCATTTGTAGAATCATCTACTAAGATAATGCTGCCCGTAAAACGGTTTTCGCGATATGTATCTACCATTAAAGGTTTTGTTGTTCTAATTTTCACTTTAGCAATATCGTTCATACTTAAACTATCATCGCCTTCAACTCGGTTTAAGCTTTCAATATCAATTTTATAAACAACATCTTTTATCATTGCTTTTTGATCGTTAGACGTGTGTTTAATCGTATATTTTGCACGTGGTTTAGCCGGAGTATTGTTTAACCAACATAACATCACTTCTATATCTTGAGATGCTTCTGGCTTATTATTAGAACGCACAATCATATCCCCTCTTCCTATATCAATATCATCTTCTAATTGAATAGATACAGATTGCGGTGCAAAGGCTTCTTTTAATTCCTGATCGTTTAAGTTTATAGCTTTAATTACAGAAGTAAATCCAGAAGGCATTACAGTAATTTCATCGCCTACACGAAGTACACCACTTGCAACTCTACCTGCATAGCCACGATAATCTCTATGTGTATCGTTTTGTGGTCTAAGTACGGTTTGCACAGGAAAACGTGCATCAACTTTATTTACATCACTACTAATATGCATGGTCTCTAACATATTTAACATAGGCGATCCTTGGTACCATGTCATATTTTCTGAACGATTTACAACATTATCTCCATTTAAAGCACTCATAGGAATAAATCGAACATCTTTAATTAACATTTTAGATGAAATTTGCTCGAACTGAGATACAATATCGTTAAAAACATCTTCAGAATAATCTACAAGATCCATTTTATTCACACACACAATAACATGTGGAATATTCAATAAAGATGCTATAAATGCATGGCGTTTTGTTTGTTCAATAACTCCATGTCTTGCATCTATTAATATAGTCGCTACATTAGCAGTAGAAGCTCCTGTTACCATATTTCTGGTATACTGAATATGTCCTGGAGTATCTGCTATAATGAATTTACGCTTCGGTGTTGTAAAATATCTATACGCAACATCTATTGTTATTCCTTGTTCACGCTCGTCTTTTAAACCGTCTGTAAACAACGCTAAATCGACACCAGCGTGACCTCTTTTCTTACTCGTATTTTCAATAGCTTGTAACTGATCCTCAAAAATAGATTTTGAATCGTATAGTAAGCGACCAATTAAGGTACTTTTTCCATCATCTACACTCCCTGCTGTTGTAAATCTTAATAATTGGTTATTATCTAACATATCTACGTATTCTAAAAATTATTATTTGTTGGTTTAAAAGTATCCTTGACGTTTTCTATCTTCCATGGCAGATTCTGATCGCTTATCGTCGCTTCTGTTTCCTCTTTCTGTTTGTCGCATTCCAGCAACTTCATCTGCGATCTTAGCTAATGTATCAGCATCAGATTCAATACCTCCAGTAATAGTAATATCTCCTAATGTTCTAAATCGTATTTTTTTTGTAACGACTTCTTCGTGATCTTCTAAAACTAAAAATTCTGAATTTGGAATCCATGCATCTTGTCTCCAAACTACTTCACGTTCATGCGCAAAGTATAAAGAAGGTATCGCAATATTTTCGCGCTTTATGTAATTCCAAACATCCATTTCTGTCCAGTTACTAATAGGAAATGCTCTAAAATGTTCGCCTTCAAAATATTTACCATTAAAAATATTCCAAAGTTCTGGACGTTGATTTTTGGGATCCCACTGTCCGAAATCATCTCTATGAGAAAAGAAACGTTCTTTTGCTCTTGCTTTTTCTTCATCACGACGTCCTCCACCAATAGCACAATCTACTTTATTTGATTCAATAGCATCTAAAAGTGTTGTAATTTGAAGTGCATTACGTGTAGCATTTTTACCTTTTTCTTCAGCAACTCTACCATCGTCTATCGATTCTTGCACAGAACCAACAATTAAGTTCACACCTAATTCTTTAATAATATCATCTCTAAATTGAATAGTTTCAGGAAAGTTATGCCCTGTATCTACATGCATTAAAGGAAAAGGTATTTTAGAAGGATAAAATGCTTTTTTAGCCAAATGGGTAATTACAATAGAATCTTTTCCTCCTGAAAATAAAATAACAGGATTTTGAAATTGAGCCCAAACTTCTCGTAAAACATAGATAGCCTCACTCTCTAATTCATCTAAATAATTTAAATAATACTTATTACTACTCATTGCTCAATAATTTTAATTTAGGTAAAATATATTCTACTATTTTATTTGCTGCATCTTCTACAGATACCTCTTCTGTTTTTATTTCTATATCAGGGTTTTCTGGAGCCTCGTAAGGTGCCGAAATCCCTGTCATATTTTTTATTTCTCCTGCTCTTGCTTTCTTGTAAAGACCCTTTGTATCACGTCGTTCACATTCCTCAACACTTGTATTGATGTAAATTTCGACAAAATTATCATCCTTAACAATATTTTTAATGTTTAACCTATCTTTTTGGTAAGGTGAAACAAAAGCGGCTAAAGTTACAACACCTGCATCTATCATTAAATTTGAAATTTCTGCAATTCTTCGGATGTTTTCGGTACGATCTTCTGGGGCAAAAGTTAAATCGTTATTTATACCCTTTCTAATATTGTCACCGTCTAAGGTATAAGTTTTTATTCCTTTTTGAAATAATTTTTGCTCAACGACATTTGCTATTGTAGATTTTCCAGAACCAGAAAGCCCTGTAAACCACATTAAAAACGAGTTATGCTGATTCTTTTTTTGTCTATCTCCTCGAGATATTTGATAATCGTGAGGTATAATATTCTCTTTCATTATTCGTGAGTATGACGTTTATCTTTATCTAATCCGAAATTAATTTTATACCATGCTTTTTCATGTAAATAATAAAAAAACATTTTAGTAAGCACTTCTGCTCCACCAACTTTTAATCCAATCAATGGGTCTCCTGAGATTAACCAAGCTAATGTCATGGTATCCATTGTTCCAACAATACGCCAAGTTATCGTTTTAAAAATATGACGCTTGTTACTCTCTTCCAAATCGACTTTAAACCATACACGTTCGTGTAAATAATATAATATCGTTTTGGTTGTAATTTCGGCTAATCCAATTTTAAGACCTGTAAATGGATCTCCTGATATAAGCCACGACAATAATATGGTGTCTAAAGTACCGACAAATCGCCATGTAATAGCTTTAACTATGTGCCTTTTATATGAAGTATCTTTCATTTATCTATAGACTGAGTGTCCTTATATGATTAAGACAAAAATAAACATTTTTTCAACAAAAACAATTATCCTATAGAGATACTAGGAAAAAAGGATTTAATAAATTCTCCTTGTTATATAATAAAGCCTGATCTGTTTCTTTAGAAATAACCTCAACACCAACTGCATTACAAATAGCCTGACCTGCAGCAGTATCCCATTCCATAGTTGGTGCAAATCTAGGATATACGTCAGCGTTACCCTCGGCAACCAAACAGAATTTTAAAGAACTTCCCTTAGAAACAATTTCAACTTCGCTTCCTTTTGCTTTTAAAGTATCGACAAAGTCAAGTGTATCTTGACTCATATGAGAACGACTTCCAACTACTTGAACCGGATTAGAATTTTCAGCCTTGGGTTGTAATGGTATAGCATGTTCTAAAATGTAATCTATAGACGTAATATGATCTTTCAATTCTACTTTAAAACCTTCTTTATTCGTAACATCTGCATAGTATAATGTCTTCACTGATGGCACATAAATAACACCTAAAACAGGCTTTCCGTTAGTTACAAGCGCAATGTTAACAGTAAACTCACCATTACGTTTTATAAATTCCTTAGTTCCGTCTACAGGGTCTACAATCCAGCATGTATCCCAAGTTTTTCGAATCTCATAATCAGTTTGTTTATTCTCTTCACTAATAATTGGAATTTCTGTAGGAATTAAAAATGAATTGATAATATCGTTCGCTTTTTTATCGGCTTCAGTTAACGGTGATTTATCATCTTTTAACTCCACATTAAAAACGGTATCATACACTTGCATAATAACTTCTCCTGCTTTTAACGACGCCTCAATAGCGATTTTTAGATTTTCATTCATCTATAAATTTTTAATAGCTTGTTTTAAACTTACTCTCCAATGTGGAATAGCGATTTTAAAAGCTTGTTTTATTTTTGATTTATCCATGACACTAAATTGCGGGCGTGCCGCTGGTGTTGGATACGCTTCTGTTTTAATAGGAAAAACTTTTGTTTTTGTATCTGCAATGTCAAAAATAGCATCTGCAAAATCATACCAACTTGCGACACCTTCATTACTGTAATGAAATAGTCCATATTTAGTACTATTATCATTTATAATATATAACATAACTGATGCTAAATCTGTTGCATAAGTAGGCGTACCTATTTGGTCTGCCACTACGTTTAATTCAGGTCTCGTTTCTGCTAAACGTAACATGGTTTTCATGAAATTGTTTGCATGTTCTGAGTACAACCAAGATGTTCTTAAGATAAAATAAGCATCTAAGTTTTCTTGAATTGCTTGTTCTCCTTCTAGCTTTGTTAATCCATATATTCCTAAAGGTTCAGCAACATCTGTTTCTGAATATAATGCAGATGATTTCCCATCAAACACAAAATCTGTAGACACATGAATTAACTTTACGTTATTTGCTTTACAAGCAATCGCTAAATGTTTAGCGCCATCTTTATTTATTTTTCGGGCTAAATCAACATCAGATTCGGCTTTATCAACTGCTGTATATGCAGCACAATTAATACACCAATCTATGTTATTATTTTGAAAAAAATCAGCAACATGTTGATGATTAGTAATGTCTAAATCTTCTGAGTCTGTATAAATAAATTGTAGATGCTTTTCATCTTTACTTACATCCTTAATACAAGCAGCTAATTGTCCGTTTCCTCCGGTAACTAAAATTTTCATTATAAGGTTGCGTTTTCAAGTGAAGGTGAAATTGTATCTTTTTCAGATATTAACATTTCGCTTTCATCAATTTGCCAATCAATATTTAAAGTCTTATCATTATAAATAATACTGCCTTCTGAAGCTTTGTTGTAAAAGTTATCACATTTATATGAAAAAATAGCTGTCTCGCTTAATACTACAAATCCATGAGCAAAACCACGAGGTACAAATAACTGTTTTTTATTATCTTCGGTTAAATTTACAGCTACGTACTGACCAAAAGTTGGAGATCCTTTTCTAATATCTACAGCTACATCTAAAACTTCACCTTTAACCACACGAACTAACTTTGCTTGGGCATGTTCTCCTAATTGATAGTGAAGCCCTCTTAAAACTCCTCTAGAAGAAAAAGACTCGTTGTCTTGTACAAAAGTAACGTCTAGTTTTGTTAACTCTTTAAATGTTTCGGCATTATATGATTCTAAAAAATAGCCTCTTTTATCTCCAAAAACTTGTGGTTCTAAAATGAAACAATCTTTTAATTTAGTTTCTGTAACTATCATTATTTTTTACTTAAAAGTCCTTGTAAATTTCTTCCGTAACCACTCTTCATTAAAGGCGCAGCTAAAGCTTTAAATTGGTCTTCATTTATATATCCCATTTCAAACGCTGCAGCTTCAATAGAACCTATTTTTAAACCTTGACGTTCTTCTAAAACTTCAACAAATTGAGAGGCTTGCATTAAAGATTGAAACGTACCTGTATCTAACCAAGCAGTTCCTCTGTCTAGAATACTTACATTAAGATTTCCTTGTGCTAAGTATACTTTATTTACGTCTGTAATTTCTAATTCCCCTCTGTGACTAGGTACTATATTTTTAGCAATATCTACAACTGTGTTATCATAAAAGTAAATACCTGGAACGGCATAATTAGATTTTGGATGTTCTGGTTTTTCTTCAATAGAAATAGCTTGTCCATTTTCATCAAAATCTACCACTCCATAACGTTCAGGATCATGAACACGGTACGCATAAATAATTCCTCCATCAGGATCATTATTAGCTTGTAATAATTTAGCTAAACCTGTTCCGTAGAAAATATTATCTCCTAAAATTAAGGCTACTTTATCGTCTCCAATAAAATCTGCTCCAATAATAAAAGCTTCAGCTAAACCATTAGGAGCCTCTTGAACGGCATACTCGAATTTACATCCAAACTTTTTCCCATCACCTAATAAACCCTCAAATAATGGTAAATCTTTTGGTGTTGAAATAATTAAAATCTCATTTATACCAGCATACAATAAAGTTGACAACGGGTAATAAATCATTGGTTTATCGTAGATTGGCATTAATTGCTTGCTTACAGATAATGTTAAAGGGTGTAGTCTGGTTCCTGACCCTCCTGCGAGAATAATTCCTTTCATGTTAACTTTTGTATTTATTGATATACCACTCTATTGTTTTCTTAATTCCTGTTTCAAAATTTTCATCAGCTTTCCAACCTAATTCATTTTCTAATTTTGTAGCATCGATTGCATAACGAAAATCATGTCCTGCACGGTCTTTTACAAATGTAATCTGATCGGCATATGGCTTTTCTTTTGGATATATTCCGTCTAAAATACCACAAATGGTATTTACTATATACATGTTATCTCGTTCGTTTCTACCTCCAATATTGTAAGTTTCACCGAACTTTCCAGTTTTATATACTAAAGCTATTCCTTTACAGTGGTCTAAAACATATAACCAGTCGCGGATATTTTTACCATCTCCATAAATTGGAATATCTTCTCCTGATAATGCTTTTCTTATAATTGTTGGAATTAATTTTTCATCGTGTTGTTTCGGTCCATAATTGTTAGAACAGTTAGTCGTTAAAACATTCATCCCATAAGTATGAAAATAACTTCTTACAACAAAGTCTGAAGACGCCTTAGAAGCACTATATGGGCTATTTGGAGCATACGGTGTAGATTCTAAAAACAATCCTGTTTCTCCTAATGTACCATAAACTTCATCTGTAGAAATATGGTGGAACTTATTATTTTCACAACCTTCTTTAAACTCAAAAGGGCCATTCATCCAAAATTTCTTAGCAACATCTATTAAATTAAATGTTCCAAAAATATTGGTTTGCATAAATGCATCTGGATTTTTTATAGAATTATCTACATGAGATTCTGCAGCAAAATGGATTACTCCTGAAAATTTATATTTCTCGAATAATTCTTCAATTAAATTACGATCGCAAATATCACCTTCAACAAAAGTATAATTTGGATTGTTTTCTACTTCAGATACGTTAGCGACATCTCCTGCATAAGTTAATTTATCTAGGTTTACGACATGAATATCATTGTTTTCTTCTAAAAAATACGGTACAAAGTTCGAGCCAATAAACCCTGCTCCTCCGGTTACTAAAATTGAAGTTTTATCCTTCATAATTTTTTATAAATTTAATAATTTTAGTTGCTAAAAATAGCACATACAATATAATGAATGCTAGTATTGGTAGTATTAAAATGTATTTTTCATGAATGACCGACACTTTATTACCAACAGTTTGAAACCTAGAAACGACATCGAAAAGCACATCTTCTTCTAAATTGTCTTTTTCTAATCGAACTAATTGAGCTTTTAATTCAACCTCTCTATTAAATAATTCAAATTCTTTAGTCACAGATTTATCTTTTTCAAAAGACAAACCATCTCCTATTGTCATTCCCTTTCTTGATTGTGATTGTGACTCAGCTTTTAAAACGGAAATATACACTTTTTGTAAAGAATCAATTTTAACTAAAGATGAATTTATATTTCCTTTTTCAATTTCATATAACTTATTCTTCTTATTCATTAAAGTTTGAGAATAGGTATTCTCAAAAGTTCTATTCAATCCTACTTCTAAATCTTGAAAAATATTATTTTTTACTGCATTAACTTTAATTTCATAGATTTTAGATGAATAGATGTCTCTTCCTTCTAAATACTTTTGATATGAAAAACTATTTGCTGTGGCAGAATCAGTGGATTGTAAAAATTCTTCGTATTCTAAAACTAAATCAGACTCTGTTTCTGGTCCAGCATTTACTTCAAACCCAATTATACTTTTTGCTATTAGAGTATCTATTTTAAATAGATTTGCTAGTCCTTTATAATTTTTATTTTCTAAAAGTGAATTGTAATAATTTACATTATTAATAAGCTGGAATTTAGAATCATAATAAGGTTTGACCAACATATTAGACGTATAAATTATTGGCTTCTTTTTATCTAAAAAATAGCCTAATACAGCAAAAATAATCATGATTACACCAATAATTTTAGCATACTGTACAATAGGTTTCAGAAAATAAATAATTCCTTTAAAAAGGTAAACAAATAGGCTTCCTATAAATTTAAAAAAATTAGAAAATCCTTTCCCTATATAATTAAACAATACAATTAAATCGACTTCATCTGTCGTATTTTGTTGGTTTGTAGGTTGATTAGAGTTTGAATGCTCTGGTAAATTTGTGTTCATTTAATTAAATATTTGTTGTAATATCTTCCTGGTTATTAAATACGTTGGCTTAACACCTGTGGTACCTAAACCTCCTGAAGCTAAAGTACCTCCTGTTTCTAAAGGATTATCACTAGCATAATATGCATACCTAACTTTTACGTCTGGAGAAATATTACCTCTAACTTTAGAAGCTGACTGAATAGCTTTTTGATAATGAGTACCCTCCATTTCTAATCCGATAACATTCCAAGATGAGTTATAGAAAAATTTCAATATATCTTTATTCTGAAGAGAGGTTCCTAAAACAGTAATCATTGTGCCTTCAAAAACATTTAGACCATGCCCTTCTAAATCAGCTTTACTTAGTTCATTTTTAAACGGATAATTGTCTGCAGTACCTTCAAATATGTGAGCTGAAGGAATCATAATATCTCCTTTACCACCCTCAAGTATTCCTGCTTTTCCCATTATAGAAAGAGATTCTACATTTAAATACACTTTTTTACCTGCTACTTTATAAGGTTTTAAAAGTTCGTCTATAGTTTCAAAAGCCTGTTCTCCAAAGGCATAATCCATGACTAAGATTACTGGTTTTTCTTCTTTCAATTTAGCTTCATTAGAGTCTATATCTAATTTAGAAAAATCAATTTTCGCTGTATCAAAAATTTGAACATCTATATTTGTTCCAGAAGCATCTTCTATAAAAATCATTCCATTTTGTAAAGCTTCCTTATACACTTTAGTACGCAAAGCCTTATTATCTTTGTGACTAATTGCTTCATAAACTTCAAAAACATCTTTTTTTGCTACTAATGGTTTTAAAGCTGTTGGAGCAAAAATTGTATTCATTACACTGTGCATATTTGCACTTATTACATGAATAGGACGTTCTAATAAGTTGTTTTTAAATAATACATGTTTTATATTATTTGCCCAAACTTCTCCATGAATATGGTGTCCTAATCTTTCTCGTAACATTGGACTAAATGTAACAGTCCGTTTATCATTATTTATAACTTCTTCTATCGCTAATTTACCTAACCAATATACAATATGTAATAAACGTTCTGGACGACTTGGTGTAGAAAACTGATCGTAAATTTCAGTAATCTCGTTAAAAGTTCTACCTAAAATATTTGCTGTGTATGTAATCGCCGTTTCTCTATCTGGATCTGTTAATTCTTCATTTTCAAGAACTCCTTTTTCAAGTTTTAACCAATCTCTAGTCGTCTTACCTTCATCATCAATAAGAACACGTTTACTTATTTTATGAGATTCGATAAATAGAAAAGTAAGGTGTGTAAGTATATCGTAAATTTCTGATCGTCCACGAGTGATTTCAATATTCATCTGATCATCGTCAATGCGATAACAGTTACGACGTCTTTTTGGAGGAATTATTGCTTTAAAATGAGAATTAGCATAACCTTCATCGCTAGTTAAGTTTATATAACGACATTCTTCTATTCCAATAGGAAGTCTATCAATTATATATAATAATCCTTCTAATTCTGCTTTTTCATCACCAACAGATCCATAAATTTCAGGTCTTAAAAGCAGCAAGGCTTCTCTTAATGTTTCACCAGAAATTCCCATTGGTTTATAAAACCCTCGATTAAACAAATGTCTCATTGTTATATACATGCGCTCAATAGCACCTGAACTCTCTTGAGCTCTCGTTCTTTCGTGATGTTTTTTGTTACCCATAAAAATGTTTTCCGTGCAAATATAGCACTATTTAGTTACTTTTAAGGAATATAGCTTATCTGCTATTTTTCTATCGTTAGCCAATCTTGGTATTTTATTCTGACCGCCCAATTTCCCTATAGATTTCATATAATCTTGAAATCCGTCTTTTTTAATTGAAGTAATTTTTAATGGCTGAAGTACTTTTCCAACAATTAAATCGTAGTAATAACTGTTTTGTTTTTGAAGCGATTTGTCTAAATTAGAAATTAACTCTTGAAAATTTTCAGGTTCATTTTCAAATTCAACAAACCATTCATGATAAGGCAATCCCGATTCTGGATTTATTTGTGGAGCAACGGTAAATTCTGAAATACGAATATCTGTATTTGCTGTAGCGTCTTTCATAGCCTGCTCTACTTCTTTACCTATAACGTGTTCCCCAAAAGCTGAGATAAAATGTTTTATCCGTCCTGTAACAATAACACGATATGGTTTTAACGATGTAAAGGCTACCGTATCTCCAATATTATAAGCCCATAAACCAGCTGTTGTAGAGATAATCATTACATAATTCACGTTTAACTCGACATCTTTTATCGTGATACGCTTAGGAGCTTCTTCAAAAAACTCATCTGCTTTTATAAACTCGTAAAAAATACCTGAATTTAACTGTAACAACATGCCTATTTCATGTTGTTTATCTTGATAAGCAAAGAAACCCTCACTTGCTGGATATAATTCTATACTATCTACTTTTCGTCCTATTAATTGTTCGAATTTTGCACGGTATGGTTCATAATTCACACCTCCAAAAATGAATAAATTAAAATTTTTAAATACATCGCCAACCTTTTCTCCTGTCTTCTCTTGAATTTTTTCAAAATACATTTGTACCCAAGAAGGAATACCTGAAATAATGGTCATATCTTCCGGCAAAGTCTCTTCAACAATTGCATCTACTTTTGTTTCCCAATCTTCAATACAGTTAGTCTCCCAACTTGGTAGTCTATTTTTCTGAAGATATTTAGGAATAAAATGTGCTACAATTCCTGACAAACGCCCTAGGTTTACACCATTCTTCATTTCTAAAACAGGACTTCCCTGAAGAAAAATCATTTTACCATCTACAAAACTAGAATTCCCTGTTTCGTTTATATACAATAAAATAGCATTCCTTGCCGCCTCAATATGCGTAGGCATACTTTCTTTAGTAATTGGAATATATTTAGCACCTGATGTGGTTCCTGATGTTTTTGCAAAGTATAATGGTTTTCCTTTCCAAAGTATATCTTCTTCTCCTTCAACTACTTTTAAAACATAAGGTTTTAAATCTTCATAATCACGTACAGGAACCTGTTTCACAAAATCTTCAAATGTTTTTATATTTTGAAAATTATGGTCCTTTCCAAACAACGTAGATTCTGCTTCGGAAATTAAATCCTTAAAGACTTTATCTTGAGTTGTTATAGGATCGTTCGCCCATTTCTGAACAGACTTAAATATATATTTAGCAAAAGGTTTTGCTAATAGTGCTTTTATAGACATCATGGTTTAAAATCGATAAAATTAATTGGATTTATAGGGTAGCCATCACTCCATAATTCGAAATGCAAATGTGGTCCAGTGGTAAACTCTCCTGAATTTCCAGCCGTAGCGATAACCTCTCCTGCTTTAACTAAATCACCTTGATCTTTTGTTAAAGATGCATTGTGTTTATATACTGAAATTAACCCATAACTATGTTCTAAAATAATTACATAACCTGTTTGAGTGGTCCATTCTGCAAAAATCACACGTCCATCTGCAGTGGCTTTTATTGGCGCATTTTTAGCTACAATAATATCTACAGCAAAATGTTTATCGTTTGCATTATACGATTCACTAATTTCACCATTAACAGGAGGAAATAACACAAAATTTGCGGCAGTAGTTGCAGAATCGAATAAATTATATTTATCTTCTTTATCTACTTTCTCTCTTAATATTGAATCTGCTCGTGTAGCACTTAAATCGACTTGACTTGCTTCAAATTTAGTGGCAGCTATAATAGAATCTTTATCTATATTGGTACTAGAAACATCTCCTTCTAATACTTTTTTGATTGATGTATAAAATTGTTCGTTTTCATGCAACACTTGTTGTAACGAATCTACTTGATAATGTAATTCTGTAGCCGATTTTTTTAGAGCGGAAGAGGAATATCCAGGAATATATTCTCGCAATGGTGTAAATGCGATAAAAATAGTTGTACCGGCTATTAAAAAAATACTGGATAATGATACTACTACAAATACATTTAATCGTGTAAGTTTAAATGATAGACGCTCTTCAAAAGTGTCTTCATTTAAAATAACGAGACGATACTTATGCAGTAACTTCTTCGCTATTTTTTTATTTTTAGTTTTCTTTTGCTTCATCTTGAAACAAAATTAAATAAATTTATTTCATGAAACCTTTATGTTTTCCTAAAGTTATTACTAAAACATCAATATTAAACTTTAATTATTACCTTTGCTTTTTAAACTTGAAATAATATGATCTCTATAGGAACTTTTTTAGTTATTGGTGCACCACAAATTATCTTAATCGTGGTTATTGTTTTATTACTTTTTGGAGGTAAAAAGATACCTGAACTTATGCGTGGATTAGGAAGCGGTATAAAAGAGTTTAAAGACGCATCTAAAGAAGAAGAGGATGGTTTAAAAAAAGACAAAAAGGAATAATATAATATTTATTACATAAAAAAGCCAACAATTAATTGTTGGCTTTTTTATGTAATATTTTGTAGGTAATTATTCTATTTTTATAGATTTCAAGATAGCTTCTAACTCAAATACATAGTCGCGTTTTTCTACAGATGGAGCAAAGGTAAATCCTTCAACTACAACTAATCTATTGTTCTCCTTATCCTCAATCATATAATTTATAAAAGGTCCAGACATAAAGGCATTTTTAACATCCCAAATCCCTTTAGTTTCAATAGCGGGCTTATTATCTAATGTCTTTTCAAATAAATAAGGCGCATATGCTTTTTCTGTAATCATAAACGTACCCTCTGTTGGACCAGGAATATGAACTTTACCAATAGAGTCTCTAATTTTAATTATTTGATTTACCAAACTATCGTTATGCTTAAGTTTGTTTAATGGCAATTCGTAAACCATTATATTTTGTGTTCCTGTTGTAATATCTTTTCTTAACCAAAAGAATTTATCATCCTTTTTCGCAATTCGATAAGCAGAGGGAATCTCCATTTTAATACCTAACGCGTTTTCTATAGTATCTATTTTAAGAAGCGATAATTTAATTCTGCGTTGCTTTTCTTTTGTTTCTTGACTTTTAAAAGCTTCTACAATTTTTAAAGCATTACTTTCTAATTGCTCAACAACTTCATCTTCAGTTTTACCAGAAACAACCACTACTTTTTGAGGAATTGCAAATACGTTTTTAGCAAATTTGACTGTTGATTCTTTATTGGGCCCTATTTCTATTTTTAAAACCGTTCTGTTTTTTGTTACAAAACCACTAAAAACCTGGGGTGGTATTTGACTTAAAGAAAACAATGGTTCGTCTTGTGGTAAACCATCTACGGGAGATGCCATTGTACTTCGTACAGCTTCACCTACCTTACCTTGCCACATTTCATTACTAACAACAACAGATAAGTTATTAAGATTTCCAGAAGAGTCTGACAAAAGTTTTTGTTTTTTGCCACCATTACAGCCAGTAAGTACCAACAAAAAAGCTGATACAAAAAATAGAATTTTATGCATAATGTTCGATTTTAACAGAATGATTAGCCTTTATACATTTTTAAGGTCATTCCTGGTTTTAAACTTGTACCGCTAATACCGTTCCATTCTTTAATATTTTCAACAGAAATTCCAGAATGTTTTTGAGCGATGCTCCATAACGAGTCTCCTTGCTTAACAATATAGGTTTTTCCGCTTGAAGTTTTTGTTCCTGAAGACGCTACAGTTGATGTTGTTTTTTTAGGAGTTACTGTCGAATTTCTTGGATAAATTGTTAGACGTTGTCCTATACTTAAATTATTACTTCTTAGGCCATTCCATTGTTTTATTTGGCTTACACGTACACTAAATTTTCTTGCAATTTTACCTAAATAATCTCCAGACCGAACTGTATATCTTGTTTTCGTTTCAGATTCTATAAACTGTGGTAATGGTTTTTCTCTTTTATTAAATTCAGCTTTAGCATATGCATAAATTTTTTCTTCATTAGACACAAAAGGCCCAATCGCAGGAATAGGTAAACGTAATGTATGGGTTTCGTCTTTTATAAAAGGAATAATATCTAATTTATAGGACGGATTTAAAAACTGTAGCTCTTCAATTTTAACTCCTGTTACTTCAGAAACCTGATCTAAAGTAATCATTTGTTTCACGTGGAGCGTATCTGTTTCAAGATATGCAAATTCTGGTTTTACTCTAGAAAATCCTAATTCTTCAGCATTTTCAAAAATATACATTGTTGCTAAAAAGGCTGGTAAATATCCAGCTGTTTCGCGTGGCAAATAATTTCTAATGTTCCAATAATTTTCATAACCTCCAGAACGTCGTATCGCTTTAGTTACATTTCCTGGTCCTGAATTATAGGCCGCTAAAGCCAAATCCCAATCACCAAAAACACTATATAATTTAGAAAGGTATTTTGCTGCTGCTTCTGTAGATTTTAAAGGATCGCTTCGTTCGTCTACATAACTACTCACATCTAAATCGTAATATTTACCTGTAGCATACATAAATTGCCACAAACCTGTAGCACCAACTCTAGATTTTGCTCTTGGTTTTAAAGCAGACTCTACAATGGCTAAATATTTTATTTCTAACGGAATATTATAATTATCTAATTCGCGCTCGAACATCGGGAAGTAATATTCACTTAACATCATTAGTCTTTGAAGAGAGTTTCTTCGGCGCTTTAAATAAGATTTAATAACACTCTCTAAAGCCGGGTTGTAAACGACATTAAAAGGTGTTTTTGCATCTAATTCTAATAGTCTTTTTTTAAGTGTATCTGTATTTAATTCTGGATAATCGACATCCTCGAAAGTAAGCTCTGTTACAGATTCGTAAATAGAATCGTACAACGTATTATTATACAACTCTTCTAGCCAAAGCTGATCGACATTTGCAGAGTAAGTATGATCTTTAAGATTCTCAATATTTAGAGAATCGGTAATCACATTTATATCTTGTTTATAATATTTTTTACCGCTTATAACGGTATCTACAACATATTTTTGACCAGAAACTAACATATCTTCTGTTAATCGTTCTGCAACTACTTGTTGTGCTTGAGTTACTTTACTTTCACTAGTAAGTAAAGAATCTTGATCCACTATTTTTGATTGAGGATTCTGAGCATAAAAACATGTTATTTGTAGAAATGCAAAATAAAAAAAATACGAATTTAGTCGGTGCTTCATTAATAAAACCTTTAGTTGGGTATAACGTGAAAGCCGCTAAATTCGTATTTTTATACTGAAAATGAAAGTTAAAGTTATAAAACTCTTAAGCTATCATTAATTAAATCTGTGTATTTTAGTCTAAAATTGCAGCAATTCCAGGTAAAGTTTTTCCTTCTAAACTTTCTAACATAGCACCACCACCGGTACTTACGTAGCTTACTTTGTCTTCAAAACCAAACTGTTTTACTGCAGCAACAGAATCTCCTCCACCTACTAAAGAAAACGCTCCATTTTTAGTAGATTCAGCAATAGAATCTCCTAAAGCGATTGTTCCTTTAGCAAAATTTGGCATTTCAAACACACCTAAAGGACCGTTCCATAAAATAGTTTTGCTCTCTAAAACCACTTTATTAAAGTTCGCGATAGATTTTGGTCCAGCATCTAAACCTTGCCATCCTTCAGGAATTGCAGTTACATCTACTATTTGAGTTTCTGCATCGTTACTAAAAGCATTTGCAGCAACAACATCTACAGGAATATGTATTTGTACGTTTTTCTCTTTAGCTTGCTTTAAAATATCTAAAGCCAATTCCATTTTATCATCTTCACAAATAGAATCTCCAACATGCCCCCCTTGTGCTTTAACGAAAGTAAATGTCATACCTCCTCCAATAATTAAGTGATCTACTTTATCTAAAATATTTTCGATAATCGTAATTTTAGAAGATACTTTTGCACCTCCTAAAACAGCTAAAACAGGCTTTTCTCCTGTTTCCATAACCTTTTGGATACTTTCAATTTCTTGAGCTAACAAGAAACCAAAACATTTCTTTTCTGGAAAAAATTGAGCAACAATAGTTGTAGATGCATGTGCTCTGTGAGCAGTTCCAAAAGCATCATTTACATAAATATCTCCTAATTTAGAAAGTTGCTCTGCAAATTTTACATCACCAGCAGTTTCTTCAGAATAAAAACGTAAGTTTTCTAATAATAAAACTTCTCCTGGCTGAAGATCTGCAACAGCTTTCTCTGCGACTTCACCAACACAATCTGAAGCAAATTTTACAGTTACTCCTAAAACATTAGATACTTCATCTATAATATGTTTTAAAGAAAATTCATCCTGAACACCTTTTGGTCTTCCTAAGTGAGACATTAATACACAGCTTCCTCCATCTTCTAAAATTTTAATAATTGTAGGTTTAGCAGATACTATTCTTGTGTTATCTGTTACATTAAAATCCTTATCTAAAGGCACATTAAAATCTACTCTAATTAATGCTTTTTTATTATTAAAATTGAAATCATTAAGTGTTTTCATCCTAAAAAGTTTTGATGTTATTCTACAAATGTAAACAATAATAAACAGCTTTAAAACGTGTTTTTTTACGAAAACGTTTTCTATTTTAAAAGATTTTTAAAAAATTAAGATCACATTACTTAAAATACAGATAAATCTTAATTTCATTATAAAAGTATCACACATTTAAATCGCTGCTTTAATTAAAAAATATTTAGTTTTGCGACATGTTATTTAAAGATATTTTAGGTCAGGATCATATTAAAAATCATTTAACACAAAGTGTAGATAATGGTCGTATACCACATGCGCAATTATTTGTTGGTCCAGAAGGTTGCGGTACCTTACCAATAGCTATCGCTTATGCGCAATATATTTTATGCAAAAACACAAACGGAGAAAATAATACAGGTAACGAATCCTGCAACCTAAAGTTTAATAACATTTCCCATCCCGATTTGCATTTTGCTTTTCCTGTAACTACAACTGGTAGTATAAAATCGCATCCTGTTTCTAGTCATTTTTTAACCGAGTGGCGACAATTATTAAAAGAACAACCTTACGGAAATCTTTTTGATTGGTATAAAATGTTGGGTGTAGACAATAAACAAGGACAAATTGGTGTAGACGAAGCACAAGATATTGTTAAAGCATTAACTTTAAAAGCTTACGAAGGCGGATATAAAGTGATGATTATTTGGATGGCCGAAAAAATGAATGCCGCGGCTGCCAATAAATTATTAAAATTAATTGAAGAGCCACCTAGCAAAACAGTTTTCCTTTTAATTGCAGAAGAAGAACAAAATATTATAAATACCATTCGTTCCCGCTGTCAAGTTTTACATTTTCCGGCACTAGCAGAAGAAGTTATAATTAAAGCACTTGTAAAAGATTACGAGATAAAAGAAAATGTAGCTACTAAAATTGCACGTCAATCCAACGGAAATTACAACAAAGCTTGCGATTTAGTTTATCACGATTCTGAAGACACTCAATTTGAAGACTGGTTTGTACTTTGGGTACGAAGTGCTTTTAAAGCAAAAGGAAATAAAGCAGCCATTCACGATATTATAAGTTGGAGTGAAGAGATTGCCAAAACTGGTCGTGAAACACAAAAACAATTTTTACTTTTTTGTATGGACTTTTTCCGTCAGGCGATGCTTCTAAATTACAGTGCAAATGAATTAGTATACTTAGAACCTAAAACTGCTTTTAAACTAGAAAAGTTTGCGCCTTTTATTCATAACGGAAACATTATGGATATTTATGAAGCGCTTCAGGATGCTATTTATCATATTGAGCGTAACGGAAATTCTAAAATTGTTTTAACAGATTTATCTATTAAACTAACACGTTTACTTCATGCGAAACAAGATTAAATAGCTATGAAAATTATTTTAAATCATAGCGCAGAATTACTTATTCTTATCTTTTTAATTATTACGTTTTTAATGAGTGTTATAGATAAATTAACCGATTGGAAAGGTAATGTCTCCTTTTTAAAATTACATTTTGCTCATACGTTTGTACCACCATTAATTCCGACAACTTTATTTATTATTTTAATTTTAGAAGTACTAACAACCCTGTTTTGTAGTCTTGGAATTTTTGAAATTATAACTCAGAAAAGCACTAATTTCTCACTGTTGGGTACCATTTTTTCTTGCCTAGTTTTACTCATATTTTTAATAGGCCAACGTATTGCGAAAGATTTTGATGGCGCCAGAAACATTACTATTTATTTTATAGTTTCAATCTTTGCTGTTTTTCTATTTCAATAGGAATATTACACATCATTTATTCAAGAAAAAAACAATTTATTTTTTTTGTTTAAAATTTCATTTTTAATCAACTTTCATAATTTTATTTTTTAAAAAAAATTGATGTTTATTTTAATAATTAAATAGCTAGTAATCAATAAAATACATCTTTTTTAATTTTGAACTCATTGTACAAAAAAAGAACAAAAAATTTATCTATTGATTCAAAAATTTTACGCTGTATTATTTTAAGTTTTTTCTAAAAAAAATACGTTCAAATTTTCTATTTTAAAGACCACTCCTAATACAAACTCATAACTATTAAATCTTATCAATTTAAACTTTTATCTATCGCATTTAAGCGGTAGCTGCCCTAGCTTTACAGAACAAAATTTATTTCTCATTTTATAGTAACATAACATGTAAAATCAATATATAATTCTAAAGTAATTACAGATATAAAATGGTTATCTCTGTAATTAAAATATTTATAAAACGAATTAAGGAAAACGATATGGAGTTAAATATAATTTATCGTTAATTGATAGTGTCATAAAAATTACACAATTATGAAATACATTTTAACTTTCCTGCTACCAATAATTGCTTTTAGCCAAAATTATAAAACCACTAACAAAGACTTTAATAATGATGGGGATTTAGACACTTTAGAATCTTATTACGACGGAGGAAGTAGTTTTGGAGGCACTTATGTTACACTGATAAACGGAAAGACAAAAGATACTTTTAAACTTAATAGTTTTGGATGTTTTTGCGATATAAAGGAAACTATTCTTATTCCACCTAAATTAATGGAAGACAGTAATAAACCCTTTTTAGACGCTATTAAAAAAGAATTGTTACCTGAAAAATGGGATACACCGGAAGCGTCACTGCAATGGCTAATCACCTCTAATATGAATTATAAAAAATTAAAAGATAATACATATTTCGACTTAATTATTAACACGCCACCAAAATGGATTTCAGGAGAAATAAAATTACCTAAAACCTACTATATTGATGTTAAAGGCGAGACACTTGATAAATTATTTTTTACTAATGGCAAAGTTCCAGATTGGTACAATCCATTAACAACAGAAGGTTGGTTAATTTACTATGGACACAATCATTTTCGAAATAAAAATGAAAATGGCTTACTTATGATTGAAAAATCTCCTGCTTATAAAGTCTTTAAGTCATCTCAAGGAGTTATTTTAAAAAAAGATAATTCTTATGCTTGGCTTTTTGTTGCAGATTACGGAATCACTGGTTCTCCCGAAAAATTAAGGAGAGATGCCATTGGCAAGTTAAAATTAGTAAATAACTATATTATTATTCAACTAACTAATTCTCTAAATTTTTCAAATCCTATTTTTATTATTGATATTGAAAAAGGAATTACTGTAAGACTAAATGATGATGAAGATTACAAAAAAATATATAAAATAGAGAAGGATGAAATAATCATTGAAACGACTTTAAATACTAAATCATATCTATTAAAAGACCTCTTTAAAGAGTTAAATAAAATTGAATTATAAACTTATATATAGTGTTGTAATAATAAAGTTTTTAGTCTTTTTAATTTTAAACTCATCCCTTAAAAAAACACAAAATTTACACCTATTGGTTCAAAATTTTGTGTTCTATTATTTTAAATATTTTCTAAAGATATATTACTCTTCATCTTCAATAAAAGTATAAGTTACAGCATCTGTTTGAGTCACTCTAAAATAGCCATACGGGTAATTATCTGCATTAGTAATATTTATGCAATTTCCTCGTAATTCTACAGGAGCAGGACTAAACGGATTCCCAGAACTTCCAGATTGACCAATAAGAATATCCATGTAATTATAATACGTTTCTGAAACATTATAAAGATTAACATCTACTATATCTCCAGGTTCAAATTCATCTTCTTCATCGTCTCCGTCTTTTTCAAAAAACATATGTACTTCATTACCGTTTAAAAATTCATCTGAAACACTAAATAGCGTTGGATATAAATCGCCTACTTCAAAATATCTTAAAATATAAAAATTAGTTTCGTCAACAGGATCATTAAAATACACATTCAACTCTAAAGCCTCTGGTAAAAATCCACCATCACGAGATTGCGTAACACGAGTAATACTGGTTGTTGGTAATAAGGTTTCTGTAGCCGTAAATGTTTCACCGTTATATACAACATTCAGTGTATAAGTTTCATCTAATAAGGCTCCAAAAGATGTCGTTGTATACTCACCATTTAACTGATCTTCGAAAACAAAAACAGCATTATCACTAACTCGAGTCACGGTTACTTCTGCACCTGTAACAGCTCTTGGCTCTTCGGTTTCAAAATACGGTGTTGTTGTACTTAATTTTATTGTTTGCTCCATTCCAGAAGTTCCCTTTACAATATCTAAAGACGCTTCTATAACAAGTCTTGCATCTGCAGTTGGCACATCTACCTCGACCACATCTGTACACGATGTTAACATACTAAATAGAGCTACTAAAAAAATATATAATGTGTTTTTCATGAGGATTAAAATTTGAAATTATAAGTAATAGATGGCACTATCCCGAAAATAGCTGTGCGTGTAGCTTCATTAACACCGGTTTCTAAGTTTTGCCCGAAAGAAATTGATGCAGCATTTTTACGATCGTATAGGTTGTAAATACTAAACACCCACTCGCCTTTCCACTTTGCATTTGGTTTTTTATTAGGTGTATAAGTTGCTCCTACATCTAATCTGTTATAAGAAGGTAATCTGTTTGCATTACGACTGTCGTAAACAGGAATAGATAAACCTTCGTATTCGTATTGACCAACGGGATACGTTGTAGGTCGACCAGTTTGAAAGATAAAATTGCTACTTAAACTCCATTTTTCAGATAATTCATAAGACCCCGTAACCGATAAATCATGTGTTCTATCGTATGCGGTATTGTACCATTCTCCATCATTAATACCCAATCCGCCAGCAGAACCACCAGGTGTTCTTTGTTCAGATTTTGAAAGTGTATACGCAAACCACCCTGTAAATCTTCCTTTATTTTTTCGGAATAAAAACTCTAAACCATACGCTCTAGATTCGCCAGATAAAATTTGAGTTTCTATATTGTTTTGAGCAATTAAATTTGAACCATCTATATAATCAATTCTGTTATCTACCGTTTTATAATACGCTTCGGTTTCTATAGAAAACAAACCGTTAGATAATTCTTTAAAATACCCTATTGAATATTGATTTGCTAATTGAGGCTCTATAAATGTACCACTTGGCGCCCACACATCTAAAGGCGTTGCATTAGCTGTATTAGATAATAAATGTAAGTATTGTGCAATTCTTGAATACCCTAATTTTACAGAAGACGATTCGTTTAATTGATATGCTAAACCTAAACGCGGTTCGAAGTTAGAAAAAGTCTTTATAGACTCGCCTTTAGAATAGTCTATTTCTCCAGTTTTTGTCCCCTCTTCATAAATGCCAAAATTTTCATTATAAACCACTGGCTGATTATTTTCGTAAGTCGAAATTGCTTGTCCACCTAAACGATTAAACAGACTAAAACGCAACCCCAATTGAAGGTTTAAACGATCTGTAAATTTATGTTCCACGTTTGCATAAACACCACTTTCAAAAGCCCGTTTTTCATCTAAAATATCTTCATTAATCGAAGAGTCTTCATCTGTTGGTCTTACTTCTCCTGGATTGAAATTATAATTAATTCCACTCACTCCAAAATCGATAGTGGTTTTATTATTTAAGTAATATTTAAAATCATATTTAACATTGAAATTTTTAATGTCCGATTGCCAATCTAAACCAATAAAATCTAAAGTTAAGCCATAATTATACATGCTATAAATTACAGATAAGTTTGAAAACAACTTATCATTAAAGACATGGTTCCAACGTAAATTTAAAGTACTATTTCCGTATGAATTTTTAAAAGAATCTGAAAAATTTAAAATATCTCGACCAAAATAACCAGATAAATACAATTTGTTATTCTGATTGATTTCGTAGTTCCCTTTTGCATTTACATCGTAAAAATAAGCGGTATTATCTTGCCCAGCGGCTTGTAAGAATAGATGTGCATAAGACGAACGTCCTGCAACAATAAATGAGCCTTTACTTTTAAATAAAGGGCCTTCCGCTGCAAGTCGGCTTGAAATTAAGCCAATTCCGCCCGTTAAATCAAAATCTTTACTATTCCCTTCTTTCTGACGTATATCGAGCACAGACGACACGCGACCACCGTAATTAGACGGAATATTACCTTTATACAGCTTCACATCTTTTACAACATCTGCATTAAAGACAGAGAAAAAACCAAACAAATGCGATTCGTTGTAAATAATAGCTTCATCTAAAAGTACTAAGTTCTGATCTGTAGCTCCACCTCTAACATTAAAACCGTTAGAACCTTCGCCATTATTAGTAACACCTGGCAACATTTGTATAGATTTTACTAAATCGACTTCACCTAAAACTGCAGGAATTTTTTTAATGGTTTCACCTTTTATAACAGACACGCTCATTTGTGGATCTCTAATGTTTGCTTTTTCAGATTCTTCAGCCGTAATTACAACTTCATCTAAAGTGGTTGTATCTTCTTCCAACTCGAAGGACACATTCTGATTTTTATCTAATTGAATTTGTCTTGAAACTGTAACATAACCTAAGTAAGAAACCACAAGGTTATAGGTTCCTTTTGGAGCAGAAAGCGAGTAAAATCCGTATGCATTAGTTATGGTTCCGTTACTAGTATTTTCTAAATAAACAGAAGCTCCAAAAACAGATTCTCCGTTAGAAAAATCTTTAATAGTTCCACTTACAGAGAAATTTTCTTGGGAGTGCATAATCACACCAAGAAGTAAAAAGCAAACACTAAGTGTTGTTTTCATCATATAAATACAGTTTTATTAAAATACAAAACAACAGAAATTCTTTTGTATTATACAGATAAATATAATCTTAAAGGCTGAAATAATGATATTTAAATGTAATTAGTAATCTTTGGTTAACAATTCAGAAATAAAGACTCTTAATAGTTAGACATAAAAAAAGTCAAACACGTGTATCATGTTTGACTTTTAAGATAATAAGATTATTATTTAAATTATTTCTTATAAGAATCGTTTAATGCTTTAATAAGTGTTTCAGTTAAATCGTCTGCATCTTTACCATACATTACACTACCTGCATCATTACTTCCTAAAATATAATCGTAAGCATTTGTTTCACCATAATTTTTAACAAATTTTCTTACTTTAGAAATTAAAGAATCAATCTCTTTTTGACTCTGCAAAGTAATTTGCTGCTCGCCCATCTGAATTTGTTGCTGTAACATTTGTTGTTTTTGCCCTAACTGTTGGTAACGTGCTTGTGCTTTATCTTGAGGCATTTTTGAAGCTTGCGCTTGAAACTCTTGATATTCTGCTTGAAATGCTTGAGCTAAACTGTCTGTATTTTTATTAGACGCCTCAATCATTGTTTTATATTTTGCTTCTACATCTATTTTTTCTTGATATTCATTAATCAATTTAGAATTGTCTACAAATGCTATTTTTTGAGTTTGCTGACAAGAAGCCATAGTAATTAATGTAACTACTAATAAAGATATTTTTTTCATTGTTCCTAAAATTTATTTTGTGAAACAAAAATAGAAAAGTTAGATAGATAATTAACCTAATATTATGCTATTAACTATCTATCAGATATTTTTATTGATTAATTGTTTTTAATAAATTATACTTATCAAAAATAGCTTTATTTAAAAGGATTTAAGAAAAGATTACAAAAAAGACTACTCACAACACCTTACAACACTTAAAACACTCTATAATCGCTTTAAATGGATTGTTTACACGTTTTTAACTACATAAATTAAAGAAGAGTACTCTCCAGACTGTTTTGCCTTAATATTAGACTGCAAACCTATTTTTGTAGCGTTAATAAAATTCATTTTTCCTGTTTTATATTTTTCAGAAAGTAAACTCACATAAAATGCATCAAAAATCATAGGCAATGTTTTTATAACTTTAAATTGTTGCTTGGCTAAAAATTTAGATATTCCTGTTTGTGAAAAATGCCAAAGATGTCTAGGCACATCAAAAGCTGCCCAAAATGATTTATAATAACTAGCATCATAACTTTTAAAATTAGGAACAGCTATTATTAAAACACCATCTGTTTTTAAAAGACGTTTGTAATTTGCGATATGCGTATCTAAATTTGGTAAATGTTCTAAAACATGCCAAAGTGTAATAACATCAAAACTATTACTTTTTAATTCATCTATTTTAGAAGTATCATATATATCATTACCAACTTTATTAATTGCCAATTTTCGAGCATCAACATCTGGTTCGATTCCAAAAACATTCCAGGCATTAGATTTTGCAATCTGAAGAAAATCTCCTGTCCCACACCCTACATCTAAAAGTGTTTTTTCCGATAGATTAAAACTATTAATTAAATTTAATTTTCGTTTTAAAGCAACACGTTTTACTACATGATATGCTTTTTCAAACATATTACGTTTTGCATCTGTATGGGAAATATAATCTTCGCTTTTATAATACTCCCCTAACCGATCTGCTTTTGGTTGCGGTGTGGTTATTAAAATATCAAGATCTGTATCATGTATTAATTCGAATTGTTCTGAAGACACAGAATAATCTTTACATTTTAAATACACGTTATTTACTATTTTATTCATGAATTATAATAATGAAGCACTCATACAATACTTCTAAAATTTCCAATTAAACTTATTTTTTACTGATGTTTACAATTAAAACAATTATTTGTTCCACGTGGAACAAATAATTTATCTCCCCATATAAACCAATAAAACAGAAATATCGTTAGGAGATACTCCGCTAATTCTAGAAGCTTGAGAAATACTTGTAGGTTGAATTTTTTTCAATTTTTCACGTGCTTCAAAACTCATGGATTTAATTTGAGAATAATCATAATTGCTAGGAATTTTAATATCCTCTAATCGTGTTAATTTATCTGCATTGTTTTTTTCTTTTTCAATATAACCAGCATACTTAACTTGAATTTCTGTTTGCTCTATAATCTCACGATCTAAATCATGTTCCTGAATATACTTGTCAATTTCTGGAATTTTACGTACATCGTCCATTTCAATATTTGGACGCGCAAATACCTTAAATAATTTACCAGATTGATTTACTGTAGCAGAATCTTTTTCTTCAAGAATAGGATTAATTACATCTGGTTTAACACTTAAATCTTTAAAGAATTGAACAAAATTTTCAGACTTAGAATGTTTATCTTCCATACGTTTTAAACGTTTTTCTGAAGCTAAACCAATTTCAAAACCTTTTGGTGTTAATCTAAAATCTGCATTATCCTGTCTAAGTAACGTTCTATATTCTGCACGAGACGTAAACATTCTATAAGGTTCTTCTGTTCCTTTTGTAATTAAATCGTCTATTAAAACACCTATATAAGCTTCATTTCTTTTAAGAATAAATTCATCTCTTTCTTGCACTTTAAGTGCTGCATTTATACCAGCCATTAAACCTTGAGAAGCCGCTTCTTCGTATCCTGTGGTTCCGTTAATCTGACCAGCAAAATATAATCCTTCAACCAACTTAGTTTCTAATGTATGCTTTAATTGTGTTGGCGGAAAATAATCGTACTCGATAGCATAACCTGGTCTAAAAAATTTAACCTTTTCAAATCCAACAACAGAACGTAATGCTTTAAATTGAACATCTTCTGGAAGCGAAGTAGAAAAACCATTTACATACACTTCGCATGTATTCCATCCTTCTGGTTCTATAAATAATTGATGACGATCTTTATCTGCAAAACGATTAATTTTATCTTCTATAGAAGGACAATATCTAGGTCCTAGACTTTTAATTCTTCCATTAAACATAGGTGAACGATCAAACCCTTCGCGAAGTAAATCATGAACCAAAGTACTAGTATATGTCATATAACAAGATCGCTGTTTTGTTAGCGGTTTTGTAACATTAGAATATGAAAATTTTTCTGGAGAAGCATCACCAGGTTGCTCAGTCATTTTAGAATAATCTAAAGAACGACCATCTACACGAGGTGGTGTTCCTGTTTTCATTCTACCCGATTGAAAACCTAACTCTACAAGTTGTTCTGTAATTCCAGTAGCAGCTCTTTCACCTGCTCTACCTCCACCAAAGTTTTTATCGCCAATATGAATTAATCCATTTAAAAACGTACCATTTGTTAACACAACAGATTTTGCTCTCACCTCAATTCCTAAAGATGTTTTTACACCAGCAACTTTATTTCCTTCGATAATTAACCCAGAAACCATGTCTTGATAAAAATCTAAATTAGGTGTTCGCTCTAGCATTAATCTCCAATCTTCTGCAAAACGCATACGATCACTTTGTACTCTTGGACTCCACATTGCAGGTCCTTTAGATTTATTCAGCATTTTAAATTGAATAGCAGACGTGTCACTAACAATTCCGCTATAACCACCAAGTGCATCTATTTCACGAACAATTTGACCTTTAGCAATACCACCCATAGCAGGATTACAAGACATCTGTGCAATGTTTTGTAAATTCATTGTAATTAACAATGTACTACTACCCATATTTGCAGCAGATGCAGCAGCTTCACTACCTGCATGTCCTGCACCAACAACAATTACATCGTATACTTTATCGAACATTTTTATTAAATTTTAAATTATAATTATTAATTGTTCCACGTGGAACAATTGCAAAAAAAGGTAGATTAGTTAAGTTTGGAAAGATAGTAATCTTCTTTAGAACGCATAAGTTTAGCGGCATCATCAGTCTTGTCTTTATACCCACAATAATGCAAAACGCCGTGTACAATAACACGATGAATTTCGTCTTCAAAATTGGTTTTAAAATCTAAAGCATTATCCTTAACACGTTCTACAGATATATAAATATCGCCGTGAATTTCTTTACCAATACAATAATCAAAACTAATAACATCAGTTAAAGTATCATGATCTAAAAACTCTACATTCAATTTATGTAAGTATTCATCGTTACAAAAGATATAATTAATTTCGCCTTCTTTACATCCTTCCTCTACTATAGTCGCATTAATCCATTGAGCTAACACGTCTTCGTTTACCAATTCAAAATCGGTTTCATAATTAAAATATATCATCGTTATTTATTAAAATACAGTTGCACTTTATTTTTAAAACTTTGCTGCAAAGGTAGGACTTGTCTGTTTAATATCTCAGTAGTATTAAAATATTGTTTTGCCTGAGGTAATTTATCTAAACTGTTATTTGTAAACGAATCAAAATTAGTTTTAGATTCTCTTTTATTTTCTTGTTCTTGTTGAAATGTAGCCTCTTGTAATTTTAATAATTGATGTTCAAAATTTAACATCTTTTCAAGTGTCTTTTGAGTAAAACCGTCATTTAATAAATCCATTTCAACATCTTCCATTTCCCTTAATAAACGTCTTCCATCAGGTGTTAAACCTTCTTTAGCTAAACGTTCTTCTAGTTGATTTCTTAATTCTTGCTGCCGTTGATAAATACCAAATAATTCACCATTTAATTCTTCAGTCTTTAATCCGTTACCTTGTCCTTGATTTTCACCATTACCTTGTTGCTTGGCATTTTCTTGTTCACCACTAGAACCAGATTTGCCTGTTTTACCTGAATCACTTTCTTTTTCTTTACCTTCTCCTTTTCGCGAACCTTCACCTTGCATTTGTTGTTGCATTTGTTTATTAAGTTCGTCCTGACTCATTATAATATCTTGAAGCTGATCTTCACTTTTACCAGATTGTTTACTTTTACTACCTTGTCCTGAAGATGAAGAAGAGTTTAATTGATCTTCCATATTATCAAGAATATTACTTAATAAATCTGCTAATACATTTGCTGAAGAAAACACATGTTGCTGAGACGATACTCCTTGATAAATTAAGTTTTCAGAAAACTCTTCAAGCGAAGTATCTAGATAATAATATAACTCTAAAATCTCATTATTTACTTGTTCGGACAACATAGGCTGACGCAGAGATAAAGAAAACAAACTATCATCTACATGTTCAAAATACTCGCGTAAGTCATGTTGCTTTCTTAATTTCTTAGCGTAAGTATGATGATTAACATCAATAGTTTTAAAATCATTCATTAACGCTTCTTCATCAAAAGAAAATATTAATAAGTTATCTAATATTTGACGAAGCATATCAGCATCTTCTTGCATTTGTTCTCCCCCATCCATTTGCATAGACTCTTGCATAGAAGAACTCATTTGTTTCATTTTCTGACCAGACTGCTTTTGTTTTTGTTTAGCCTTTTGTTCAGATTTCTCAGAATCGTTAGCATCATTAGAATTACGCTCTTTCAAGTTTTCTAAAGCTTGTTTTTGAAGCTCATCAATTTCAGATTCGGTTTGTTCATCTCTAGGAAAATTCATTGGTTTTTTAAGCTCTTTATTTTCCTGCTGTAAAGCATCTAATTCTTTTTTAAATTCGTCGAATTTAGAATTTAGATTTTCTTGTTTTTCAGAAGTGTTTTCTTTTTCAGATTTTTCAGATTGATGGATTTGCTCATCAGCTAAAGTTTCTAAATCTTGTTGCAATTTTTCCATTTTTTTTGCAACATAAAAACGCTTAGTCAATTCTACTAATTGCTCTAAACTACGCTTCTGTTTTTTGTTTTGATTACTTAAATATTTAAACTTTTCAGACAGTTCTTCCTCACTAATTTTATCTTGTAATTTTTCTAATTCATCTAAAAGACGTTCATCTTGTTTTAATTGTTGTTCGTTATCTTTTAAACGTTTTTCAAGGTCTTCTTTTAATGCATCATTTTTTTGGTCTTTATCAAATTCTTTAAGTTGTTCTTGAAAAGATTTATTGAAATTTTTCATCATCTTTTCTTGTTGTTCTTGGCGTTTAAGAACTTGGTGAATTTGTTTTTTATCATTAAAATTTAAACTCTTTTTTATCTTCTGAGTTTTAGAAATATCATCTATATTTTTTTGATTCTCATCAAACTTTTTTAATGTATTATTAAAATCTTGAATGGAATTTTTTTGTTGTTCCAGTTGAGTATTTTTAGTTTCACTCAATGTTTTTTCTCTATATGTAAATACTTCACTTTTTGTACGTTTATATTTATGAAATTCATCATTATCGAAAACTTCAAAATATAAACTATAAGATACACCTTCTTTTAATTTTAATTGATTTGGAAAAGCAGTAATAAATTGATCGACATTGGATTTTGAAATAGGAATAGAAATAGTATGTAACTCACTTAAATTATCTGTTTCAAAATAAACAAGATTCAAATCCTTTAAGCCATAATCGTCACTAACTTGACCATTAAAATACATGGTTTTTAAATCGACTGTATCACGTACCATTTCAATTTTTAATTCAGGAAATTGATCTTTTATTACATCTATAGCAAAACTTAAATTTTCATAATTCTGAAGATTATTGTTACTCGTGCTTAAGCTATAGTTAAAATCAGAAACAACGTATTTGGAAGCAACAAAATTATCTGAATCTTTATCAAAATTAATTGTATCAAAAGCACATAACTGTACTTGATTTGTAGACTTCGTTTTTAATTTCCAAGTTACTTTTGTGCCTTCTGGAACAATTGCATTTCCAGAGCTTTTTAAAACTTCGTTTTGTTTTTTTGTATAGTTAGGATAATCTAAAACCATATTGAAACTTAATAAAGTTGGAACAGCAACAATAGATAAATTATAAGGTTTAGAGCGTACACCATTAGCTTGTAATTGAAATGTGATGTTGTCCTTTAAATTATTAAAAACATATTCAAAAGCACCAGAACCTTTATCTTTTAATATATAGGTTTCATTATTAAATACAATCTCGGCTTGTTCAGGAATAACATCCCCTGCAGTATTTATATATAAAGTAAAGTCTTTATTTTCAATTGCGTTAAGATTTTCGTTAACAACAAAAAAATGAAACGGTGCTGGTGGTTCATAAGCAGTCTTATAATCTACAACACGCTTATAACTATCTGTAAACCAGTTTATTTTACCTAAAAAAATAAAAAACAAGATAACTAAAACAGGTAAAACAGCGTATTTTAAATATGTAACATTCTGATTAAGGTTTATAGCTAATTTAAAAGGCACTGGACTTAACTCTGATGCTTTCTGATTAATGCTAGCTATTAATAATTCAGATTTAGAAGCATCTTCATGAAGTTGTAAAACATTCAGTAATTTATCATTTACTTCAGGAAAATAATTTCCGATAAGTTTTGAGGCTTCTACATAATTAATGCCTTTATTAAGTTTAAATAATTGCATTAACGGAATAATAATAAACTTGACAAAAAGTGAAACTTCAACCAAGATGAAAAGCCAGAATAAAACTGCTCTAGCATTTTGGCTTAACCACAAAAAATGTTCAACCAAAAGGGTAAATAAAAAATACAAAAGTCCGATAGAAAAAAACAAAATTGCACCTTTAATAAGTTCATTAATGTAATAACGACTTATAAAGGCTTCTAATTTTTTAACTATAACTTTAAAATTATCCAATCTAACTTGTATTTAACCCACTAAATTACAATAATAATTTTAGCTATAACAGCCTTAAAATGCAACATTCTGTTAAAATGAAATTTTTAAAATGATTATCTCTTTTATTAAAGCTTTCATCTTTACACTTATCACAGTATCTTTGCACTCTTAAATAAAAAAACATGACTAAAAATGTTCGTGTGCGTTTTGCACCAAGCCCAACAGGACCGCTTCACATAGGTGGTGTTCGTACTGCTTTATTCAACTATTTATTTGCTAAAAAACATAACGGAACTTTTGTTTTACGTATAGAAGATACAGATCAAAACAGATACGTAGAAGGTGCCGAAAATTATATAATTGATGCCTTAAATTGGTGTAATATTCCTTACGATGAAGGTCCTGGAAAAAATGAAAAATTTGGTCCATACAGACAAAGTGAACGTAAAGATTTATACAAAGCATATGCTGAAACATTAATTGCTACAAATAATGCCTATTATGCTTTCGATACTGCAGATGCTTTAGATGAACATAGAAAAGAGCATGAACAAAACGGAAAAACATTTATTTACAATTGGCACAATCGTTTAAAACTAACAAATTCGTTATCTCTTTCTCCAGAAGAAGTTCAAAAAAAATTAGATGCTGGAGAAGATTATGTTATTCGTTTTAAATCGCCTCAAGATGAAACTTTACATTTAAAAGATCTAGTTCGTGGAAACATTAAAATAGACACGAATATATTAGATGATAAAGTATTATTTAAAAGCGACGGAATGCCAACCTATCACCTTGCGAATATTGTAGACGACCATTTAATGGAAATTACACATGTTATTCGTGGTGAAGAATGGTTACCATCTTTAGCACTACATTACCAATTATACAAAGCATTTGGTTGGGACGCTCCAGAATTTGCACATTTACCTTTAATTTTAAAACCTACTGGTAAAGGAAAATTAAGTAAACGTGATGGAGATAAATTAGGATTTCCTGTATTTCCTTTAGAATGGATTGACCCTAAAACTAAAGATGTTTCACGTGGATATAAAGAAGACGGCTATTTTGCAGATGCTATGATTAATTTCTTAGCATTCTTAGGATGGAATCCAGGAACAGAACAAGAATTATTTAGTTTAGAAGCACTTGTTGAAGCTTTCGATATTGAACGTGTACATAAAGCTGGAGCACGTTTTGATCCAGATAAAATTAAATGGTTTAATCACCATTATATGCAAGAACAAAATAACGACGAACTTGCAGAAGCCTTTAAAGCAGAACGTGAAGAATTAAAAGACATCGATGTAAATTACATTGCTATGGCTGTTAATTTAATTAAAGAACGTGCAACGTTTATTACAGATTTATGGGATTTGAGTCATTTCTTTTTTCAATCACCAAAAGAATATGATCCAAAAGCTTATAAAAAAGCCGTTAAAGATGATACTAAAGCACTTTTAAGTGAATTGGTTACCGTTATTAACACTATTGAAGATTTCACTGCTGAAGCGCTTCAAAATGATATAAAAGCATGGATTACATCTAAAGAAATAGGTTTTGGAAAAGTAATGATGCCATTAAGATTAGCTTTAGTTGGGGCTTTACAAGGACCAGATGTTTTTGAAATTATGTTTATGATTGGAAAACAACAAACTATAGATAGAATAGAAAAACTAAATTCAGGGATATAAAAACAAAAATACTACTAATTATAATTGAAGTATTTACTATTGCATAAAAAAAGCGCGTTATATACGCGCTTTTTTATTGTCTTATATTTTATTATTACTGCTTAATAAACTTAAAGTTTGTTGTATAATCTTTAAATGAAATAATATACATGCCTTTAGGTAATTTAGATACATTTACAGAATTATTAGCTTGAGTAATGGTATAATTTAAAACCTTTTGTCCCATCATATTATAAATCATAATCTGATGCTCGCTTGTAATATTTTTAAAGTTGATAACATTAGAAGCTGGATTTGGATAAATTTTAATATCTGAAATGTCGGTATCATCAACACTTAAACGAGAACATTTATAATTCTCTACGGCATAACCTCTATCATTAAAAATAGTCGTGATATACTCAATATCTTCACAAGCAAGATTCATATCTACAGCGGCCTGACGAATAGCTGCTATAGCTTCTGCTTGATTAGACTTAGAGCTTGTCATGGCCAAGCCTTCTAACACAATTTTATCGGTAGTTTCTTTTCCTAAATACTCCCAAACTTCCATTAATGTTGTTGCAAAAATTTGTCCATCTGTATGAATTTTATTTACTAAACCATCCGGATAATGCACATTATAATCTGTAACGCGACCATTCCAAAATTCATTATGTCCATCCCATTTAAATAAATCGTTATACGTTGCACTAGATCTGGAACTATTAGAACGTTCTAATCCTCGACTATAAGATTGAGCCCAATAATCACCAAAACCTTCACTTAAACCTTCTTCTTGAGAAATACTTGATTGAATTAACCATTCATGAATACCATGACCTAGTTCATGTACAATAACATCGGCATCTTCGGCATCATCTACTCCACCTGTACCAAACTTTAAAACACCACCACCATAAGAAGAATTATCTGCACCATTAAAAGCATGTGGATCGTAATAAATAATACCATCGTTATACATTGATTTTAATTCAATACCTAAAGTTTCATTTATATAGCGCATGTTCATATCAATATGATAATATGCATTTACAGCTTCAAAACCATTTTGATCTCTAGTAAAATTAAAATCTGGTGAATTTTGTTCGAAAAGACCTGTTTCTGGATCTTGAATATCTTTAATTTCTAAATAATCTCCCTTTAATTTATAAACGCCATCTACACTATTTGCTATATTAAAATATACTTCTGTTCTAGCATTATCTAAATACACATTTGTACTGTCGCTATTATCTATATAATTACCACCATAAACTTCACCAGAAAAAGATAAAGGATCAGGATTAAAAATTTTTCCAGTAGCTTCTGTATTAGGTTCAGTACGCTCTGTTATTTTTTCATGTCCATGATCATGTCCATGGTAATAATGTGCAATATCTGTATTACTAATTATTTCAGACGTTTTAGCATTAATAAGTGTTTCCCAAAACCCATCTAAAGTTTTAGAATTTGTAGTAACACGATATATTAATTGTGTATCGCCATTATTATTATAAACATAAAGTTTAGATTCTTTTTGTGTAATACTTCCTACAATACCTAAAGATTTTGCAGCTAAAGAAACAGCTTGATCTGAAGTAATTTCTGGTGTAGTAGTAATTGGAGAAATAGCAGTATCGAAATCTCCTGAATGATAAGTTACTTCGCTATTAGGAGAAACGTGAACTGCAACAGTAGCATTTAAAACAGGAACACCATTTACAAATTGACCATATCTAAAAGTCTCTCCAGATTCTCCTACTTTATTAAACTGTTTTTTAAGGTTATAAGCATTAAGAGTTCGTGATGTAGCATAATTAGAATTCAACCAATTAGAAGCAACTATTTCGTTTTGGTTTTGTGAGTAGGTAATTTGAACGAAACAAATTACAATACCAAAAAGAGGTAATAATCTGTGAATCATAACTGTAGATTTGAGTAATAGCAAATCAAATATATTCTTTTAGGAGCTAATCACTCTGATAGCGGGACTTAAAACGATGAATTGAAATTTTTAAAGGACGAATGAATAGTTAAAAGTATTTCGTCTAAGAAATATGCATTTGATAATCTATTAAAAGATAAATCTAATTAATAGTGTAACATTTTAACGTATTATATATACAGATAAGAAAGCTAAATTCAGTTTTGAATCTTATTTTATTTAACGAATCAAAAATAATAGACTAAATTTAGTAACACATTTACTAACTATTAAAAATAAAACTATGTCCGTATTATTTATCCCTTTTGTATTCTTAATTCTGGTTGTTTTGTTCCTTTCATTTTTTACGGTAAAGCAACAAACAGCTGCAATTATAGAGCGTTTTGGAAAATTTAAAAGTATTCGCCATTCTGGTTTACAAATGAAAATTCCATTTATTGATCGTATTTCTGGTCGTATGAGTTTAAAAATTCAGCAATTAGATGTTATTGTAGAAACCAAAACGTTAGATGATGTATTTGTACGCTTAAAAATATCTGTACAATTTAAAGTGATTCAAGAAAAAGTATACGACGCCTTTTATAAATTAGATTATGCACACGATCAAATTACCTCATATGTGTTTGATGTAGTTCGTGCAGAAGTACCAAAAATGAAATTAGATGACGTTTTTGTTAAAAAAGATGATATTGCAATCGCAGTAAAAATGGAACTTAACGATGCCATGTCTGATTATGGTTACGATATAATAAAAACTTTAGTAACAGATATTGATCCAGATGCTCAAGTTAAAGCGGCAATGAACCGTATTAATGCGTCTGAACGTGAAAAAATTGCAGCACAATTTGAAGGAGATGCACAACGTATATTAATTGTTGAAAAAGCAAAAGCTGAAGCTGAAAGTAAACGTTTACAAGGTCAAGGTATTGCAGATCAACGTCGTGAAATTGCTCGTGGTTTAGAAGAATCTGTAGAAGTTTTAAATCGTGTTGGAATTAATTCTCAAGAAGCATCTGCTTTAATTGTAGTAACACAACATTATGATACATTACAATCTTTAGGTGAAGAAACTAATAGTAACTTAATTTTATTACCAAACTCGCCTCAAGCAGGTAGTAATATGTTAAACGATATGGTTGCAAGTTTTGTTGCTAGTAACCAAATTGGTGAAGCCATGAAAGAAGCTAAAAACAAACCAAAAGAGATAGAATAATTTAAATTTATATATAAATGATTGTTACAACCACACCTACTCTAGAGACTCAAAAAATTACTGAATATTTAGGCATAGTTACAGGAGAAACTATTATTGGAGCTAATTTTATAAAAGATTTTTTTGCTGGAATTCGTGATATTGTTGGCGGACGTGCAAGTTCTTACGAAGCAGTTTTAAGAGAAGCAAAAGATAGTGCTTTAAAAGAAATGAAAGAACGTGCCCAAGAGTTAGGAGCTCATGGTATTGTTGCTGTAGATTTAGATTATGAAACCGTTGGTCCTAATGGTGGCATGTTAATGGTTACTGCTTCTGGAACCGCTGTTAAATTCTAATAAAAGTTATTTTTTTAATTATAAAAAAAACTCCTGATTCTAAAATTAGAATCAGGAGTTTTTTGTTTTGTATAGTTATTTTATACGTTGTTCTTTTTTATAATTTTCAATAATAACATTCAAGCTATCCAAATATTCTTCAAGTTCTATTACTGTAACTTCTGGATGTTCAAAATTTGGAATTGTTATCGGATTTTCATCAAGATATTGATAGACTTCAGGATAATCATTTTCTATAGTCCAAACGATTTCTGAAATGTCTTTGAGTAATTGTTCTTGTGTTTTCATAATACTTTAAAATAGATATTATAAGGTACAAAAAAACAAGCTATTATATATAACTAGCTATTTATTAAATAAATTGAATTGTAATTTTTAATGAGTTTTTAATTATTCGGAAACCTCAGAATCGATGTCATCATTACCATAAATCATGGCTAAAAATTCATTTGTATCGATAGCTCCAAAGTATTCAGTAAGGTCTATATCTTTTAAAGCATTTTTAATAGCTGTTTCTTCGTAAGGCAAACCAATGAGAATAACTGAGAGTTCTTCAACCGCATTTTTTCCAAAGAAATCTCCAAATACGGTAAACTCGGCAATGTGTCCTTTTTCAACAAAAATTCGTAAATCAATTTCACCAATAGGAAAACGTTTTGTACGCTGAATATTAAACTTAGGCGAACGCCCATAATTCCAGTTCCAATCGTCGTACTTCTCTGCTTTTAATTTCGCAATACCTTCACGATCTGCTGCTGTAAATTCGTAGGTTTTAAAATTTTTATCGTTTGCATATAAACCTTCTAAAATTAAACTTCTAAAAGCTTCTATGGTTAAAGGTTCCTCTAAAAAATCGCTAATATTTGCCACTCGACTTCTAACTGATTTATGACCTTTAGATTGAATTTTGCTCATCTTAACTTGCAAAGCTTTAGCCACTTCGTTTAAATCTGTACTTAACAACAATGTTCCATGACTAAACATGCGTTTTCCGGTAGTAAATTGTGCTGTTCCGGAGACTTTTTTACCGTCTATTAAAATATCGTTTCTTCCAATAAGTTCTGCTTCTACACCAAAATTTTTCAAGACTTCGATAACTGGTGCAGTAAACTTTTTAAAATTATGCATACTGGCATTATCATGATTGGTAATAAAACTAAAATTTAGATTTCCTAAATCGTGATATACAGCTCCTCCTCCACTAATGCGGCGCACCACGTGAATGCCTTTTTCTGTAATATAGTCTTGATTTATTTCTTCTAATGTATTTTGATTACGGCCAATTATAATAGATGGTTCGTTAATGTAAAACAACAAATAATCGGTATTAGCATCGAAATGTCTTAAAGCATATTCTTCTAAAGCCAAATTTAAATGCGGATCTGTAACGCCTTCGTTATCTATAAAAACCATACTGTAAAAATTAAAAAGTTGTTTTACAAAAATACTTAGAATCCCTGTAATAGATTACAAATCTTACTTATCATTTTTAATAATTTGAAACAAAAAAGCCTTGAAATAAGAACTATTTCAAGGCTTTTTATATCAATTAAATTCAGATTATATCTCTGATGCTTCTGCAACTAAAAGTGCATTACCATCTGCTAATCCTTTTTCTATAAATTCGTTAATAGCATCGTTACGTTCTAAGCCATTTTTAAGCAGTACTTGCAACGTTAACATCACAGCGATACGTGTACCTACTTTTTTAGCAGCAGTTCCAAATAACGGCTCTAATTCGTCGTAAGACACTTTTTCTGCCAATTCTAAAATATCGGCTTTAATTTTCTCACGTTTAGCATCTGGTAAATTCGTATATTTTTTACCAAATTGCTGAATCACATCTATAGCCTTACGTTGTGGCTGATTAGATTTAGGCTGATTCTGATTAGGATTCGGCTCCGTTTTTGGCTTTTCTTTTGCCCAAGAATCACGTAATCCAACTGTTTTATTAAATATTAAATTTTCTGAAGTTGAATCGTAATCGACATTAAAATAGCCTAAACGCTGAAACTGAAAACGCTCGCCTACTTTAGCTTCTGTTAAGCTAGGTTCTACAAATGCAGTAATTAGTTTTAAAGACTCAGGATTTATAAAGTCCATAAAACTTTTATCGGCATGACTATCTGGAGATTCGTCCATAAATAATCTATCGTATTCTCTAACAACAGCTTTAACAGCATGTTTTATAGATACCCAATGCAAGGTTCCTTTTACTTTACGTAAACTAGCTTCTGTGCCGCTACCACTTAATGTATCCGGATCGTAACTTACATGAATTTCGGTAATGTTTCCATTCTCATCCTTTACAACGCTTTCGCCTTTAATAATGTAAGCGTTTTTTAAACGGACTTCTTTTCCTAAAGTTAGGCGGAAATATTTACTATTCGCTTGTTCTTTAAAATCATCACGTTCAATATACAATTCGCGAGAAAATGGTACTTGTCTAAATCCAGCACTATCATCTTCTTGGTTATTTTCTGCTTCTAACCATTCGTCTTTATCTTCTGGATAGTTAGTAATTACTAACTTCACCGGATCTAAAACCGCCATAACACGCGGTGCCGTTTTGTTTAAATCTTCACGAATACAAAATTCTAAAAGCGAAACATCAATTACATTTTCACGCTTAGCTACCCCAACAGTTTCCACAAATTTTCGGATTGCCGTTGGCGTATAACCACGACGACGTAACCCAGAAATAGTTGGCATACGCGGATCGTCCCAACCGTTTACCACACCATCTTCTACCAATTGTAACAACTTACGCTTACTCATAATCGTATAGCTTAAGTTTAAACGTGCAAATTCGCGTTGTTTTGGGCGTACTTGGTCTTCTACAACTAATTGATCTAAAAACCAATCGTAAAGCTCTCTGTGAGGTTTAAATTCTAACGAACATAAACTATGTGATACTTGTTCTAAATAATCACTTTCACCATGCGTCCAGTCGTACATTGGGTAAATACACCACGTATCTCCTGTGCGGTGATGCGATTTCTTTAAAATACGGTAAATAATAGGGTCACGCATTAACATATTAACATGTTGCATGTCTATTTTAGCACGTAAAATATGTTCACCTTCATTAAATTCTCCCGCTTTCATTCGGTTGAATAAATCAAGATTTTCTTCAACAGTTCTATTTCTAAACGGACCATCTATACCAGGTTGAGTAGGCGTTCCTTTTTGTTCGGCCATAGCTTCAGACGATTGCGAATCGACATACGCTTTGCCATCTTTTATAAGTTGAACTGCCCAGTCGAATAACTGCTGAAAATAATCTGAAGAATATACTTCCTTATCCCAATGGTAACCTAACCAAGAGACATCTTCTTTAATCGCATCTACATATTCCTGCTCTTCTTTAGCCGGATTAGTATCGTCGAAACGAAGGTTTACAGGCGCATTATAACGTTCGCCTAAACCAAAACTAATTCCTATAGCTTTAGTATGCCCAATGTGTAAATACCCATTAGGTTCTGGCGGAAAACGAAAACGTAATTTATCTTGAGATATTTCGGTTTTTAAATCGTTTTCTATAATATGTTCAATAAAATTGAGTGATTTTGTTTCTTCAGACATAAATGATAAGAATACCTATTAAAAATAAATCACAAAATTAATGAAATATCCGCTTGCTTACTATTATTCTTAGAGATAATGATTAATTTTATAAAAAAAATTAATCCATAAAATATTATTTATTTACAGGCTTATGGGCGTTATAAAAGTAGAGAATATAAGAATTTTCGCTAATCACGGTTGTTTAACCGAAGAAACTAAAATAGGAAGTGATTACCGTGTAGATTTAGTTATAAAAGCTAATTTACAAACTTCCGCAATTTCTGATAATCTAATAGATACAGTAGATTATGTGTTTTTAAACAGAATAGTTAGAGAAGAAATGAAAATTCCTTCATACCTTCTGGAAACTGTTGCTAAACGTATATTAATAAGAATATTAAACGAAAATAAATCTGTTAATAAAGCAACAATTAGCGTTAGTAAACTAAACCCTCCTATAGGTGGAGATGTAGAAATGGTGACTATAAAAATGACGGAGAAAAGAAAAAAGTGAAAGTAAGTAGTGTAGATTCATTATTTTTTTTACATTTGCAATCCGTTAATTACGGCGTCGTGGCCGAGTGGCTAGGCAGAGGTCTGCAAAACCTTGTACAGCGGTTCGAATCCGCTCGACGCCTCTTAAAACCTTCAAGTTTACTTGGAGGTTTTTTTATATCCGAATTTTAAAATCTTACTTAAAAAAGAACATAACCTATTATCAATTAAATATATTTAGATAAATCTAAATTACTGATTGTAAACAAGAAATTAATTTGAAACTAAAATTACGCTTACGCACTTAGTAAATAGACTGAAAAATTACGATAGAGATACCAAATTGAAGCTTTATAAAAAAAGAAATCCAGATCTTTTTTATAAAAAAGCTCTGGATTAAATATGTTTAATGTAATGGATTTATTTGTTCGAATTTATCCTTTAAGATTTCCTTTTCTTTAGGAAAGAACCCTTGAACAAGTAGTAAAACACCAAAACCTAAAATAACAAGAGATACTATTTTTTTTGTTTTAAAAATAATACGCGGTGTTAATTTATTTCTCAATGATTTAGCTGCTAACATTTTAAATAAATCTACTATAAAATAGACAGTAAGTATAGTGGCTAAAAAAATATGTACGCCAAATTCATTATCTGTCATAGAGTTTCCTATAACTATAAAACTTAACCATCCTAAAAGGACACCTACATTTATAAAATTTAATAGAAACCCTTTCATAAAAAGCTTCCCATAATTTTTTTGAACTTCGATGCTATGATACTCTCTTAAAATTGTTCTAAAAGATTTTTGTGCTTTTACAAAAGATATTAAACCATAAACAACAAGTAAAACACCTCCAAAAACAAAGAAGTTAGGATCGTCTTTTATACGATCTAAAATACGACTGGTGCTGTAAAAGGCAACGACAATAAAAAACATGTCGGCAATAATAACTCCTAAATCAAATATAAGAGCGCTTTTAAACCCTTTTGTAGCGCTAGTTTCTAGCAAAACAAAAAATACTGGTCCAATTGTAAAGGATAACAATATTCCGAAGGGAATAGCTCTTAAAATATCTTCTAACATAGCTCGCGATCTCTGCCGCAAATTTAGTAAAACTTAAGGGAATTAGTCTACTCTTAGAATTCTTCCGCCTAATACTTTATTTTCGTTAACAGTTTCTGGCTTACCATAAATATAAACATCTCCGCCAGCACGAATGGTAGCGTCAACAGTTTTAGATGCTTTTACGTGTGCTTCTCCTGCAGCATGAATGGATACTTTAGAGGTTTCTGAATCTAATAATTGTCCGTTATAAACACCACCTGTTAAAATGTTAATTTGTTCATTTTTAGCAGATCCACTCGTTGTAATTTCTCCACCGGTAATAGATTTTACTACTACAAAAGACACATTTAAAGGGACATTTATTTTTCCACCTTCTTGTGCTTTTAATTCAATTTCAAATTGTTCTACAACATTATCAGATTTTAGTACAGCACCTTCGTTAACATCTATTACATCTATAGTTGTATAATACAGATTAACTTTAGTGTCTTCGCCATTAAAAATGTTATCAATACTCATTCTAACTTTTAAAATACCATTTTTATTAATGGTTTCAACTTTATCTGCATTATTACCAGTAATCTCGATTTTATTAACATCAGATTTTATTAAATTTAGATGAATTAAATCGTAAACTTTAACTTCTTTAAAATCTCCTACTAATTTTTCTACTTTCTTTTGCGCATGTAATCCCATGGATAAACATGCTATAAATATAATTACTAACTGTTTCATTTTAATTGAATTATAATATTATTTTATTCTAATTAATTTGCTATAAAATTGAAATTTAACCTTATAACTTTCACTCAAAATGTATGAGGTACTGAAAATAAATCCAGTAGTGTATTCTCATAATTTTTACGTTCATTGCACTTATTAACAATATTTAAACTTGTTTTAGCTTATTAATAAGTGCTATATTTTTATGTGTTTGATTTACCTATTAAATGAAAATCAAGATGTTTTTTTACTAAATCTGTTTCTTTTACTTTTACAATAACTTCGTCACCTAACTGATACATAGTTTTAGATTCGCGACCAATTATAGCATATTGACTTTCGTCAAATTCGTAATAATCCCCTTTTATATCGCGAGTTCTTACCATACCTTCACATTTATTATCGATAATTTCGACATAAATTCCCCAGTCTGTAACTCCAGATATTACACCTGCAAACTCTTCATCTTCATGATCTTGCATGAAACGAATTTGCATGTATTTAATAGAATCTCGTTCTGCTCTAGTTGCTAAATATTCCATACTACTGGAATGTTTACATTTTTCTTCGTAAATAACTTCACTAGCAGATTTTCCATCATCTAAATACAGTTGTAGCAAACGATGTGCCATAACATCTGGATAACGACGAATTGGAGATGTAAAATGACTATAATAATCGAAAGCCAAACCGTAATGTCCAATATTATGCGTTGTATACTCGGCTTTACTCATGGTTCTAATCGCTAATGTATCGACTAAATTTTGTTCTTTTTTACCTGCAACATCGGTTAATAAACCGTTTAATGAAGCCGAAGTGGATTTACGATCTTTAAAATCTAATTTATATCCAAATTTAAAGACAACATTCTGAAGCGCATGTAATTTACTTTCGTCTGGCTCGTCGTGAACACGATAAATAAATGTTTTTTCTGGTTTTTTCTTACCTACAAATTCTGCTACTTTCTTATTAGCCAATAACATAAATTCTTCAATTAATTTATTAGCATCTGCAGATGTTTTAAAGAATACACCTACAGGGTTACTTTCGGTGTCTAAATTAAATTTAACTTCAACCTTATCGAAAGAAATAGCACCGGCTCCCATACGTTTACTTCGCATAATTTTTGCTAGTTGGTCTAATTTTAAAACAGCATCTGCAATGGGTTGATCTACATTATAAGCGTCTCCTGTTATAGAAATTTCTTTAGGAATTGCATTTAATTTAGTTTCAATAATATGTTGTGCTTCTTCGTATGCAAAACGTGCATCACTATAAGTTACCGTTCTACCAAACCATTGGTTAACAACTTGAGCTTTATTATTTAATTCGAAAACGGCCGAAAAGGTGAATTTTTCTTCATGCGGACGTAAAGAACACGCATTGTTAGATAAAATTTCTGGTAACATTGGTACCACACGATCTACTAAATATACAGATGTTGCACGTTCATAAGCTTCGTCATCTAAAATAGTTCCTTCTTGTACGTAATGTGACACATCTGCAATGTGAATTCCGATTTCGTAATTTCCATTTTCTAAAACTTCAAAAGATAAGGCATCATCAAAATCTTTAGCATCTTTAGGATCTATGGTAAAAGTTAATACTTTACGCATATCCCGACGTTTTTTAATTTCGTCTTCGTTTATAGAAGTATCAATATTATTTGCAAACTCTTCTACCTCAGGAGGAAACTCATAAGGTAATCCGTAATCGGCTAAAATGGCATGAATTTCTGTATTATGCTCACCTGGTTTACCTAAAACTTTTAAGACTTTTCCGTTTGGTGAATCTGCTTTATCTGGCCAATCTTCAAGGCTTACTAATACTTTATCGCCATCTTCTGCACCACCTGTTTTATTAATTGGCACAAAAATATCTTTATACATTTTATAGCCATCAACAACTACAAATGCATAGTTTTTACTTAGCTGAATAACACCAACATACTCTGTTTTAGCACGTTTAATTATATTGGTAATTTCGCCTTCTAACTTGCCATGTTTTTTACGTTTATAAACGTAAAGTTCTACCTCATCGCCATTTAAGGCTTTGTTTATATTATTTGAAGCAATAAAAATATCGTCATCATAATCTTCACAAATCACATAACCTGAGCCTTTAGAAGTTAAATCTATAATTCCTGTACTATATTCTGTATTAACAACGGCTTTAAATTTACCGCGTTCTACTTCTTCTATTTCCTTTTGAGAAAGTAATAATTGAAGTTTTTTAATTATTTGGTTTCTGCTGCTGGCATCGTTTACATTTAAAATTGCAGCTATTTGTTTATAATTGAAGGTTTTATTACGTTCCTTTCTTAGGATGTTTAAAATCGTTTGAGAGAGATTAGAAATCCCATTAGAAGCTTTCTTTTTCCGCTTTCTTGTCATAATCTACTTTTGTATTGTAACAAAGCTACATTTTAAATACTAAATCAATGTTTCTTTATTAAGAAGTTTAACTATTCATTTAAAATTAAAAAAAAATTGTCTTTAAAAACAGTTATAAACATATATATATATATAATCAGTTTTCTTTTAAAATTTAAAAAAATAAATAGTGGTTATTATAGTCTGTTAATATGTAGCATAACTTTTTTGACTTTTATTTTGATTCTATCTTGTTTACATATTGTTGATACAAAGTGAACATGTTATTACATATTTAAACTCTTAATATTGAACTCTTTTATTTGTGTTATCAACAATTGTTTATAACTGTAATTTACATAAAATGTTTGATATTTTATTTTTATTTTGATGTTTATATGAGTCGATTTTGGTCTAAGAACTTTTCTAAAGAAAATGACTAAAATTTTAGGAGTGTATGATATAATCTTTGGTTGAAAAAAAAAATGAGATTTAAAAATAAAAGTTTAAAAAAGTAATGAACAGATATTAACAATTAATTAATACTTAAACACTTTTTATGAACAATTGTTACCTAAAGGTTTAAAAATGGTATACTTAACGTGATTTTAATAAAAAAATAAGTATTGTAAGGTATGTAATTATTAGGCATTTAGGTAGGTTATTAACCATCATTTCGTACATTTACTACCTTTAAAATTCGAACCTTATTTACATTATAATTTAACAAAAAATAGCCACACACATTATGAAAATTTCAATTGGAAATGATCACGCAGGAACACAATATAAATTTGCAATCCTAAAACATTTAGAAGCAAAGGGATACGTTGTTAATAACTATGGAACAGATGCTGCAGACAGTGTAGATTATCCAGATTTTGTACATCCAGTTGCTAAAGACGTTACTAATAAGACGGTTAATTTTGGAATTATTATTTGCGGAAGTGGAAACGGCGCAAATATGACAGCTAATAAACACCAAGCTGTTCGGTCTGCTTTATGTTGGACAAAAGAAATAGCCATTTTAGCAAGAGAACATAACGATGCTAATATTTTAAGTATTCCAGCGCGTTATACTGCTGTAGAACAAGCTATAGAAATGGTAGATGCATTTTTAGAAACTGCTTTTCAAGGTGGTAGACACCAAAATCGAGTAAATAAAATTCCAATACATTGTTAAAATGTCTAATTCGCACGACCATAAACATGAGCATCAGACTTTAAAAGGTAGAAACTTACTATTTTCTATTTTATTAAATGTCCTTATTACCTTAAGTCAGGCAATAGGTGGAATTGTTTCGGGTAGTTTATCTTTATTGAGTGATGCTCTGCATAATTTTACAGATGTTATTTCATTAATTGTTAGTTATATAGCTAGTAAACTATCTAAACAAAAAGCATCTATACATAGAACCTTTGGATTTAAACGTGCAGAAATTTTAGCTGCTTTTATAAATGCGTGTACTTTAATAATTATTGCCATTTTATTAATTATTGAAGCTTTTAAGCGTTTTTTAGATCCACAACCTATAGAATCTGACCTTGTTATATGGTTATCGCTTTTAGGTATTTTGGCAAATGGTTTTAGCGTGTTGTTATTAAGACAAGATTCAAAATCTAATTTAAACATGCGAAGTGCTTATTTACATCTATTTACAGATATGATGGCAAGCGTTGCTGTTTTAATTGGAGGTTTACTCATGAAATATTTTCAGATGTATTGGATAGATAGTGTCCTTACTTTTTTAATTGGAGTATATTTAATTTGGGTAGGTTACGACTTGTTAATAACTGCAACAAAAATGTTAATGCTGTTTACACCGTCTCATATTAATGTAAAAGATGTGGTACGTTCTATAAACAAATGTCCTAAGGTTAATAAATTACACCACGTGCATATCTGGAATTTAAATGATGATGAATTACATTTAGAAGCCCATTTAGATTTTAAAGAAAATATTTCACTAACCCAATTTAACGATATTTTATTTCAGATTGAAAACATTTTACATGATAAATTCAATATAAACCATGTAAACATTCAGCCTGAATTCAATAAAAAAGATCCTAAAGAAATTATAGTCCAAGATTAAATGATAAGTTGTACAATAAAATATTTTAACGAACTTAATATTCACGAATTATACGCCTTATTACAGTTGCGAAGTGAAGTTTTTGTGGTAGAACAAGACTGTGTATACCAAGATATAGACGGAAAAGATAATAAAGCACTACATGTTTTAGGCTTTAAACAGAACGAGTTAGTAGCCTATACCAGAATTTTTAGATCTGGAGATTATTTTGAACAGGCTAGTATTGGACGCGTAATTGTAAAAGAAACGGAACGTAAACATAAATATGGTTATGATATTATGAATGCTTCAATACATGCTATAAATGATGAGTTTAATGAGCATATTATAAAAATATCAGCTCAAAAACATCTAGAATCCTTTTATAATAGTTTTGGTTTTGAAACTGTTTCCGAGCCGTATTTAGAAGATGGTATTCCGCATATAGGTATGCTTTTAAAACCTTAAACTTATTTTGTTAAAAACTTACTATAAGTAGTCGCGTTACTCAAAATTTGAGTAGCGCGTTTTATTTCAGGATTGTGAGTTTTATAGTAATCGTAAACACCTTCTCTGTAAGCATAACGTTTAACAATTTCGTCTGTTAATAAACTTGATAATTGTGCCTTGTTTTCGTCTATACCCTTTATTTTTGAGGTGTTTAGATTGTTAATAAGTATATTGTAATCCTTTCGAATACTATTATCTAATCCTTCTTTTTTTGAACTTTCAAATGCCTTTGTTAATGCTTTCTCAGTTTCAGTTTCAAAATTAAAATTGTTAGTTTTTAAATATTTTTTAAAATCTGAAAAATCTGAATCTGTAAGTTTAAAAGCATCTATATCTTTAATATTTTGATGTGCATAATAATATGTAGTCGCGTAATCGAAAATAAGATCTTCGTTTACAATTGCATTTGTAATGGCAGAATTTTTTGTAATCTCTAAAGATTCGTCTGGTAAGACTCCTCCGCCATCAAAAACCGGACGACCGTTTTTAGTTTTAAACTCATGATAATTTTCTTGAGCTATTCTAACTGCATCTCCTTTATCGTCACGATGCCAATAATCTAAAGCCTGTATACAACGTCCAGATGGTGTATAATATCTAGAAATTGTAAGCTTTAACTGTGTACCGTAAGTAAGTTGTTTTGGACGTTGTACTAATCCTTTACCAAAACTACGAGATCCAATAACTACAGCACGGTCTAGATCTTGTAAGGTTCCTGCAACAATTTCGCTTGCAGAAGCACTACGACCATTAATTAAGACTACTAGAGGAATCTCTACATCTAAAGCATCTTTTTGCGTGTAATAGGTTTTATTGAATTTTTTAACTTTAGATTTTGTGGTTACTACTAATTGTGCTTTCGGAACAAAAATATTTACCGTATTTACAGCTTCGTGTAACAAACCACCAGGATTGTCGCGTAAATCTAATATGATATTTTTTGCACCTTGAGCTTTTAAATCTTTTACAGCATAAGCAGTTTGCGAAGAAGCTTTATTATTAAACTGACTTAAAACAATATATCCTGTATTTTCATTAATCATAGAAAAATAAGGTACCGCATTTATTTCTACTTCTGCCCTATTTATACTGGCTTTATGTGTTTTTCCTTGGCGTTTATAAGTTACTTCTATAGTTGTTCCAGACGATCCTTTTAATAAATCTCCTTTATCTTCTTTAAAAGTTTCTAAATCTATATTACCTATTTTTATAATTTCGTCTCCCGCTTTTAAACCAGCTTTATCTGCAGGATAATCTTTATAAGGCTCAACGATAACTAACTTATCTTTTAAGGTCTTTACACGTGCTCCAATTCCAGTATAATCTCCCGTGTTATTAATTCTAGCAGCTTCTACATCTTGTTCGTTCATAAATGTAGTGTACGGATCTAAATCTTTTAACATGCTTTTTATAGCGGTGTCCATTAAATCTGCCGGATTCGTCTCATCTACATAATTCATGTTTAGTTCTTTGTAAAGCGTAGTAAATATTTCTATTTGCTTGGCAATTTCAAAGAAATCGTTTTGAAATGCTGTTGTTGAAACAAATATAGCAACCGCAAAAACAGGAATTAGAATCTTTTTTTTAAGTAATGTTTTCATGTATAAAACGGTTTTTAATGTATTATATAAATTGAATATGTTTATAAGTTTTGAGCTTCAGCTTTCTTAAATTTTTCGAACAATGTATTTACTTTTTTTTCTACAAATTCGTAGGTTGGCAGTTCTTTACCAAAATATAAAATCATAAATGCATATTGCGATGTGATAGTACTAAAATGATTATTTTTATTTAATCTGTAAGCTTCTCTTAATAGGCGTTTTACACGATTTCTATCGACTGCTAATTTAAAATTTCGCTTACTTACAGATACACCAGTTTGTAGCATTACTTTATCTTCGAAAGTAGTTTTTAAATAGACTAAGCGCAATGGATATGCAGATACTGATTTCCCTTCTGTAAAGAGTTTTTCAATAATTATTTTACTTTTTAGTTTTTCGGTTTTACCGTAAGTATTTTTCATAAATTAAATATCGGCACTTGTTAAAATAGTAACACCGTGTTGCTTTAAATCTAAAATAGCATTGTTATAAACATCTTTAGATATATAACGTGTAGTATCTGTAATATAATATGTTTTAAAGCCTAAATTTTGTGCATCTTTTGCTGTAAAGTACACACAATAGTCTGCTGCTAATCCGCACACATATACTTCGGTTACTTTCATGCTTTTTAAATAGGCTTCTAAACCAGTATGTTGCGTTTTATTATTATCGAAAAAGGCACTGTAACTATCAACATTTTTATTCATACCTTTTCTAAAAATTGCTGCAACAGCATCTGTATTTAAGTCTGAAGAAAATGCTGCTCCATGTGTACCTTGTACACAATGATTTGGCCATAATACTTGATCTTGACCGTTTAATTGAATAACATCAAATACATTTTTTGCGTTGTGGTTACCTGCAAAACTAGCATGATTTTCTGGATGCCAATCTTGAGAGGCTACTACAATATCAAACTTAGATTGTATCTGATTTACCAACGAAATAATATCGTCTCCATGTTCTACAGCAAGTGTTCCTCCAGGTAAAAAATCGTTTTGAATATCGACAAGAATAAGTGCTTTCATTACGATTGTAGTTTTTCTTTTTTTAACTGATCTCTTAAGGCTTCTAATTCTGGACTTAATCCTACCTTATAAACATGCGGATTGTCAAAACGTTTGTGTTCTATTGGTAGTTTTGAAAGATTTTCTTTAGCAATTTCTACTAATTCTGAAGTCGATTTTTTAATATTAATACGTTTACCATCTATCATAACATCGTGTAAAAGTGGTCTTACTGTATCGTATTCAATAGACATACGTTTATGTGTTTCAAACGGATGTGCCATAGTTTTTGGAGCTTCTATATGGTGTAATGTAATGGCATCTGCTATATAAAGTCCGTTTTCATTCATATAACGATACACTTGTTTTTTTCCTGGAAAATTCATTTTCTTTAAATTTTCAGAAATCTTAATTCGTGGTGTATTATTAAAGCTACATAATTTGTAAACACCATCTAAAGCACCATTTTCTTTACCTACAACTAAATTAGTACCAACACCGTAAACGTCTATTTGCGCTTGTTGTTCGTTTAAACTTCTAATAACATGTTCGTCTAACTGATTTGATGCAGCAATTTTTACATAGTCTAAATTTGCTTCGTCTAATTGTTTTCTAACCGCTTTAGATAAGTATGCTAAATCTCCACTATCTAAACGTATACCAAGTAATTTTTCTCCACGTGCTTCCATTTCTTTAGCTACAATTATAGCATTAGGAACACCGCTTTTTAAGGTATCATAAGTATCAACAAGAAGAACGCAGCTAACAGGTCTAGTTTCTGCAAAATCTCTGAAGGCAGTAAGCTCGTCGTCGTAGCTTTGAATATAGGCATGTGCCATAGTTCCTGATACAGGTATATCGTATAATTTTCCTGCAAGCACATTAGATGTATAATCGAAACCACCAATAAAAGAAGCACGTGATGCTTGTAACCCAGCATAACCTTGTGCACGTCTTAAGCCAAATTCTGCTAAACTTTTTTCATTTCCAGATACGTATCTAATTCGACTTGCTTTGGTTGCTATTAACGATTGAAAATTAAGCGAGTTTAATATAAATGTTTCAACAATTTGACATTCAATTATAGAACCTGTAACGGTTAAAATTGGACTAAAAGGAAATATAATTTCACCTTCTTGCATACTTTGAATATGCCCAGTGAATTTGAAATTTTTAAGATAATCTATATAATCTGAATCGAATCCTTGATCTTCTAAATATGATATATCTTCTTCAGAAAAGGCAACAGTTTCTAACCAATCCAAAACTTCTTCTAAACCACAAAACAGTACATAACCGCCTTCGAAAGGTATTTTCCTAAAAAAGTAATCGAAGGTAGAAGTTACTTCATGCTTCCCTTTTAAGAAGTAAGATTGCCCCATGGCAAGTTGATATAAATCGGTATATAGTGCTGAATTTAAATTCATTTTAAAATATTTTTATATAAAAATAACGCATGTTTTTTACAAATGTATAAACATGCGTTATTAATTAACAAAAAGCCTATTTTTAATTAAGACTAAAGTGTGTTGTTTACTTTGTTTATATCTGCCATTAACCCTTTTGGATCTATTTGAATGTTTTTAATATTTCCTTTAGCCGAATTGATGGTAAATGTGTAAGTTGGATATGCCCAAGCCCAATCTTTTAATAATGTTCTAGGAGTTGTTGCAGGTTTTTCGCCACGCATCATAGTTAATGGAATGTAGAATTGTTCTTTAATACCATTAGCGTAAGTAACTTCAATATCTAAAGGCATAGGCATTAACCCAATGCGTTGTAAAGTTACTTTAGTTGTATTTCCAGAATCGTTTACAGATTTAATTCCGTAATCTATAGTGTTTGTTGTTTGTGTCCAATCTGTTAAGTACCAATCTAATTCTAAACCAGAAGTTTTTTCTGCAGAACGTATAATATCAATAGGTCTTGGATGTTTAAAAGAAAAATCTGTAAAGTATTTTTTTAGTGTTTTATTTAAGTTGTCTTGTCCGATTACATAACCTAATTGAGATAAAAAGACTTCCCCTTTATTATATGCTGCAATACTGTAAGCCATGTTACAATCGTAACGGTCTGAATGTGTCGATTGTGGTTGTTCTTTACCAGATTTTACTAAGTAAAAGTATCCACGGTATGCACTTTCTGATGGATTTACTTTATTCTCGTCCATAATAACATTCATGGCTTGATCGCTAATATAACTCGTAAACCCTTCGTCCATCCATTCGTGTTTAGATTCGTTTGAAGCTAACAAGAACTGAAACCATGTATGTGCCATTTCATGAGCTGTAACACCTACTAAACTACCAAATTTACGTTCTCCAGTAATAAGTGTACACATTGCATATTCCATTCCGCCATCACCACCTTGGATAATTGAGTATTGTTTGTATGGGTACATCCCTACTTCTTTACTATAATATTGCATTAACTCTACCGCTTTAGGTTGGAGTTTTTTCCAGTTAGAAGTAAATTCTGGATTGTTTTTATAGAAGAAATGTAATAATGGTCCGTTAGGCACTTGCATAGTATCGTGCACATATTCTGGATCTGCAGCCCATGTAAAATCGTGTACGTTTGGAGCTACAAAATGCCAGGATAATTTATCTGATTTAGATTTTTTTATGGTTTCAGTTTCGTAACCATGACCAATTTCATTAGGGTTTTGAAGATATCCTGTACCTCCTACTGTATAAGATTTATCAATGTTTATAGTAACGTCGAAATCTCCCCAAACTCCGTGAAATTCTCTTCCTATATAAGGATCTGCATGCCAACCTTCAAAATCATATTCAGCTAATTTTGGGTACCATTGTGTCATAGATAAAGCAACACCTTCTTTATTATTTCTACCAGAACGACGAATTTGAAGTGGTAATTGCGCATCAAAATCCATATCGAATGTTACTTGTTCTCCTGGCTGAATAGGATTTTCTAATTTTACTTCTAAAATAGTTCCTACAGTTTCGTAAGCAATTGCTTTTCCATCTTGTTTAAGCGATTTTACTTTAATGTAACCAATTTCGTCTGGTGTTAAGGTAGAAATTCTACTTTTTCCATTTTCCATCATTCTACCATCAGGATCTTCAATATTTTGTAAACGGATATCCATTTCGCTTCCTGGTTGGAAAGCGTTTAAGAATAAGTGATAATACACGCTTGTTAGTACATCTGGAGAATTGTTAGTATATACTAATTTTTGAACACCTTTGTATTGATAGTTTTTAACATTCATATCAATATCCATAGTGTAATTTACATGTTGTTGCCAATATGTAGGATCTATGCTTGAAGCTGAACCACCGTTCGTTGTTGTAGTTTCTACAGACTTACAAGACGTAAGCACTAACAGGAGTCCAAAGATTGAGTAAAAAATATGTTTCATATAAGAAGAGGTATTAAATAAAAAGCCTCATCAAGTTTTGATTGATGAGGCTTTTTATATTAAGATTTATTTATTTTAATTTTGAAGCCAATATTAATGCATTATAAGCATTAACCATTTTATGAGATTTAGATAAATCTCCAAAAGGTTTTTTATTGCTAGGATCTCCAGCGACAACAACATCTATGTTTACAGGTAAACCAGAATCCATTAATACTTGCTTAACTTGTGCCGCAGATAATTTTGGATATTGAGAGCGAATTAAAGCAGCTACACCAGCAACAGCAGGCGATGCCATAGAAGTTCCTCCTTTAGTATCGTATTTATCGCTACCAGGAACAGTAGAGTAAATTTTTGCACCAGGCGAAAATACATCTACATTAATTTTTCCGTAGTTAGAGAATCCTGCAACCATTTCTGGTCCGTATTTAGGCTCTAATGCACCAACAGTAACAAATGTATCTCCTACTTCTGGACCATTATCTATTTGATCGTTAGGAAAACAATTTTTAACATCTAAATCTTGTCCTTCGTTACCAGCTGCATTTACAAAAAGTACATCTTTTTCACTTGCATAAGCAATAGCATCTCTTACCCAATCACTGTGTGGTGAGTAGTATTTACCAAAACTACCGTTAATAATTTGTGCACCATTATCTACAGCATAACGAATTGCTAAAGCAATATCTTTGTCGTACTCATCTCCATTAGGTACAGCTCTTACGCTCATAATTTTTACATTATTAGCAACACCATTTACACCTAAACCATTGTTACGTTCTGCTGCAATAATTCCTGCAACGTGGGTACCGTGACTTTCAGAATCTTTTACAGGCATAACGTTACCGTTTCCGTAACCAACATCTGTTAAATCGTCTGGATTATCTCCTGTTTTTCTGCCTTGTAATTTAATATTAAGGTTATAGTTTAAACGTTCAGAAATACTTTCAAGACCGTTGTTTAAATCTTTTTTAGCAGCATTTACATCTTCAAAACCAAGACCTAAAATATATTTTCCAATAGCCACTGCTGTTGTTAAATCTTCGTTATCTCCCGTTTGAATACTTTCAAGATCTGCTAAGTTATAATCTGATTTATTTAATTTTGCAGAAATTAATTCATCTGCACCTTTTAATTGTTGTAATAACTGATCGTATTGCGTTTTATAATTTAAATATTTAGCATACTCTTCGTCATATTCTTTTTTAGCTCTTGCATAATCAGGATTTTTTTCGTCTCCCGTTGCTAAAACTCTTACATATTCTAATTGTTCATCGTAAGTATCTCCTAAGAAGTTCCAACCATGAATATCATCAATATATCCATTTTTATCATCGTCAATTCCATTGTTAGGAATTTCTTTTTCATTAGTCCAAATTACACCGTCTAAATCTTCGTGTTCGATATCGATACCAGAGTCAATTACGGCAACAATTACGGTTTTACCTTTTTTATCTTTAATAATTTCTGTGTAGGCTTTATCTACACTCATTCCAGGAATTGTATCTTGTATAAGATCTAAATGACCCCAAGTATGTTTTTGAGTATCTGTTAAAGGAGAAATTTTTAAGGGTATACTATCTATGTTTTCGATAGGTGTAGAAAGGACTTTAGCACCACCACCACAGCTTGTTAAAAAAGTTGCAGCAATTGCAGAGAATAGAATTGGTTTAATAAAATTCATGTGTTTATTAATATGTTTAATTAAAAATGTCTTTACAAGTGTACGTGTCTTTTAAACGTACGCCTTTTTCTGTATGCTTTAGAGTGATTATTTCGTTGTGAGCATCGTGCTCCAAAAATAGGTAATAATTATTATCGGCTGCTAGATTTAAAAATTTTTCTTTCTCATTAAGAGTTATAAGCGGTCTTGTATCGTAACCTACAACATAAGGCAGTGGAATATGTCCTGCAGTTGGTAATAAATCGGCCATAAAGACAATGGTTTTATCTTTGTATTTAAGTTGAGGAATCATTTGTTTATCGGTATGTCCGTCTACAAATAAAATATCAAATCCGAGTTCACTATTTTTTAATAAATCTTGTTTTGGAAGTGCTGTAAATTTTAACTGACCACTTTCTTGTATTGGAATAATATTTTCTTTAAAAAAGGATGCTTTTTCTCTCACATTAGGCTGAGTAGCCCATAACCAGTGGTCTTCATTACTCCAAAAATGAGCATTTTTAAAAGCAGGTTCGTAGCCTGTTCGGTCTTTATTCCATTGAATACTGCCACCAACATGATCGAAATGTAAATGTGTTAAAAACACATCTGTAATATCGTCTCTATGAAATCCGTATTGCTTAAGAGAAGCATCTATAGAATGATTTCCCCAAAGTGAATAATATCCAAAAAACTTATCAGATTGTTTATCTCCCATTCCTGTATCTACCAAAATAAGTCTGTTCCCATCTTCTATTAATAACGATCTTGCAGCTATATCGATTAAATTATTAGAATCTGCTGGATTTGTTTTTTGCCAAATAGATTTAGGAACAACACCAAACATTGCACCACCATCTAGTTTAAAATTTCCAGTTTCAATAGGATATAAATTCATGTCTTTTAATTTTAAACCGTAAAGTTAAAAATAGTGAGGTAGTTTTAAGTAAATGTTATTTTTTATTGGGTCTTTTTTAACATAAAAAGACCATGTCTCACTCAAATAAACTAAAACTTTTATATATTCACCTTAGAAAAAATGATTGATGTTAGAACTTGCAGGAATAATTATATTAGGGATATTAGCGCAATGGGTAGCTTGGAAATTTAAAATACCAGCTATTTTGCCTTTAATACTTATTGGATTGTTAGTTGGGCCAATTGCGGCCGAGTTTTTTTCTCAAGATGGCTCGAAATGGATAGAGCCTATTTGGAATGGACGTGAAGGTTTATTTCCAGGAGAAAGTTTATTTTATTTTGTCTCGCTAGCCATAAGTATTATTTTATTTGAAGGTGGTTTAACGTTAAAATTAAACGAAATTAAAAACGTGGCACCAGCCATAACAAAACTAATTACCTTAGGGTCTGCAGTAACCTTTTTTGGTGCTGCTATTGCTGCACATTATACGTTTTATTTGAGTTGGGAAATATCGTTTCTATTTTCTGGTTTAATTATAGTTACAGGACCAACCGTAATTACTCCAATTTTAAGAAATATTCCATTACCAAAAGATGTCTCTGCGGTGTTAAAATGGGAAGGAATTTTAATAGATCCTATTGGGGCATTAATTGCCGTTTTGGTTTTCGAATTTATTAGTGTAGATGCTGGTGGAGAATTTACTAAACGTGCCTTTATAGAATTTGGAAAAATTGTATTATTTGGGTTTACTTTCGGGTTTACATTTGCACATGCTTTAAATACCATTATTAATAAAAAATGGATTCCGCATTACCTATTAAATGTGTTTGCTTTAGCCTCTGTTTTAGGTGTTTTTGTATTGTCTGATTCTTTTGCTCACGAATCTGGACTTTTAGCTGTAGTAGTTATGGGAATGGTTTTAGGAAATTCTAAATCGCCTTACTTAAAAGAACTACTTTATTTTAAAGAATCACTTAGTATATTATTAATTTCTATACTATTTATTTTATTAGCAGCGAATATAAATATGAGTGATTTATTACTAATTTATAATTGGAATACAGCCGTTTTATTTGCTATTGTAGTATTTCTAATTAGACCTATCGCGGTGTTTATAAGTACATATAAATCGTCTTTAAAACTTAAAGAAAAGTTATTTATTAGTTGGGTTGGACCTCGTGGTATTGTTGCTGCTGGTATAGCTTCGTTATTTGGTTTAAAATTAGCAAAAAGCGGTATTCAGGATGCCGAATATATTACACCTTTAGTATTTATGATTGTACTTGGAACAGTACTTTTAAATGCGACTACAGCACGTTTATTTGCTAAATTAGTTGGCGTGTTTTTGAAAAATTCTGAAGGTATTTTAATTGTTGGTGCTTCTAAATTATCGCGTTTAATTGGTCATTATTTAGAACAAAACGGACGCCATGTGGTTATGATAGATAGTAATCCTTTAAACATTAAAAAGAGTGAAGAATTAGGGTTAGAAGCTATAAATACCAACATTTATTCTGATACGTTAATGGATAATATTGAATTGAATGATGTTGGATTTCTTATGGCATTAACAGCCAGTTCCGATATTAACAAATACGCTATTAATAAGTTTAGTAAGCAATTTGGTGAAAATGGATCATTCAGGTTATTAACGGCTGATGAGATGAATAATGTTGATATAATTCCGCCGGAAGGCTTATTTTCTCAAACAGACGATTTTAATTCCCTAAGCGAAGTAACTCGTAAATATCCTGCGATAAACGAAATTGAAATTAAAGACAAAACTCATTTTATTAATTTATTGAATATTAGTGATTCTGATAAAGATATTATTCCTCTTTTTGTAAAAAACCATAATGGTATTTTAGATATTATTTCATCTTCAAATAAAGATAAACATGCTATAGAATCTGGTTATATTTTAGTGTATTTAGGAAAACCTTTCGATGTAGAGAAAATGTAATTTTTTTACTTTTAAAAAGAATATAAACGCTCGTGAAGATTATTCACGAGCGTTTTTTTTATGTGTTTAAATTGTATGTGATTACATAATATGTATTTCGGTAAAGTTTTTATCAACAGTTAATTGATAACTTGTTTTCACGTCGTTTAATGCTTTTAAATCAATTTCTACATTATCAATTTCTATTTTAGAGATATTGAAAGGCATTCCTATAAGTTTTAATTTAAAGCGTGTATAAGGTGTTGTAAACTTACCAGATGTATGTTGCTGTATAATTAACTCGTTAGGTTTACCATTAAGCTTAAACTTGCTTAAATTATAGCGTCCTTTTGTGTAATCGTAACCGTCATGTATATCGTCGAATAATAGAGATTGTTCTTTTCCTAATTTGTAATGTACTTCTAGAGTAATCTCATCAAATTCTTTTTCGCCTACATATTGTTGTATTGGATACTTTGGAATAATACTTCCTTCTTTTATAAAGATTGGCATGGTGTCTAAATCGGTATCTACCCAAATTTCTTTACCACCTTGAACAAGTTGTTGTGTCCAGTAATTATACCAATTTCCACGCGGAATATACATACGGCGTCCTTTAGAATTTGGTTCTAAAATAGGGCAAACCAAAATGTTGTTTCCGTAAACAAATTCATCTGTACGGTAATGGGTTTGTATGTCTTCTTGATCGTAAAGCACAAGCGATTTTAAAATGGGAATACCTTCGTCTAAATATTGCCAAAAAGCGGTGTATAAATAGGGTAAAAGCTGGTAACGTAATTCTATAAAGCTACGAACTATATCTGTTACTTCGTCTCCAAACATCCAGGGTTCTTGCTCGCCATGATCTCCAGAAGAGTGTGTTCTACAAAACGGATGAAATACGCCTAACTGAATCCAACGGGTGTATAATTCGCCATTAGGTTGTTCTGCAAAGCCTCCAATATCACTGCCTATAAACGAAAATCCTGAAAGCGACATGCGTTGTGCTTGTACGTTAGCAATCCATAAATGTTCCCAACTTGCAACGTTATCTCCGGTCCATGAAGAGGTATAACGTTGTGTTCCTGAATACGCCGCTCTTGTTATAACAAATGGACGTTTTGGGTATGCAAATTTCTTTAAACCGTGATAGGTTGCTCGGGCCATTTGCATGCCGTATACATTATGTGCTTTTCTATGGCTACAAGGGTTGCCTTCGTAGTCGTGGCGTACATCGTCAGGGAATGTTTTGTTAGGAACTTCCATAATGGCTGGCTCGTTCATATCATTCCAAACACCTCTTACTCCTATATCTTCGACAAGTTCTTTAAATAAATCGGACCACCAATCTCTGACTTCTTTTTTTGTGAAATCTGGAAAATAGCATTGTCCTGGCCAAACTTTCCCTTTCATATATGGACCATCTCCACGTTTACAAAAATAATCATTGTCTAATGCTTCTTTAAAAACATGATATTCGGGATCTATTTTAATTCCAGGATCTATAATAACAATGGTTTTAAAGCCATCGTCTGCTAATTCTTTAACCATCCGTTTTGGATCTGGAAAATAGTCCTTGTTCCAAGTAAAACAACGAAAACCATCCATATAATCGATGTCTAAATAAATGGCATCGCACGGAATTTTTAATGTTCTAAATTTTGAAGTAATTTCTTTGACTTTAGATTCTGGATAATAACTCCATTTACATTGATGATAACCTAAAGACCAAAGTGCTGGTAATTGATGTGGTTTTCCTGTTAAATCTGTATAATTGGCTACAACATCTGTCATTTTTGGACCGTACATGAAGTAGTAATTCATTTCTCCTCCATAAGCCCAGAAACTGGTTATATTTTTACGTTCGTTTGCAAAATCGAAACACGATTTAAACGAATTATCAAAAAATATACCATAAGATTTACCATGATGTAAACCGGTGTAAAAAGGGATTGCTTTGTATAATGGATCTGTATGTTTACCAAAGGCAAAGGAGTCTGAAACCCAATTTTCGAAACGTTTTCCTTTTAAATTTAAATGATCGGGCTTGTCTCCTAAACCGTAATAACTTTCACCGTCGTTAGAGACTTTACTCATTTTTACAATATTACCACCAAATTCGTAACATTCTTCCCAATGATAACCTAATTCATCTTGAGAAATTAAAGTATGGTCTAAAGCATCAAATAATGAGATATTTAAATTGCTTTTATCAATCTTACAAATCAATTTTGAAGTGGTTACAATATAAAAATTATCAACGTCTTCAACCTCTAAATGATTATAACCTGTACTTGCATATTTTGTAATGGCGTATGAGAAGTCTTTTTCGAAATTAGGAAAAGTAGAATATCTAAAACGCAATACACTATCGCGAACAATTGTAAGTTGTAACCCCACTCCATTTTCTGTTTTAAAAAGAAGTGTATCTATGTTTTTTTCGTAAAAAACAATATGATTAGGATATTGATCTCCCTTTTTTTCTAATTCAGTATTTGTAATCATGATATATTAATTAGGATATAATATAAACCTAGTTTTTTAGACTATTATATCCTTTCTTTTTATTAAAATTAAGCGTATTTTTTAATTTAAAGGATAATCTTTATGTTCTAAAATTTTACATATTACAAAATACTGTATTTACTTATATTTGAAAATACTAATTGCTAAAGGAGGTACGGTTATAGACGCCATAAATGGTTTATTATTCCATGTTTCCTTTTTAGCTTTTATAGGTTTTACATTTAGTATTCCGCTACCACCATATACTGTATTATCGCTATTAAAAACTTCTATTAAACTGCCTTTTCTAGGCACTCCAATATCGTAGTTTTTATGACTATTTGGTGTGAAATTACAGACCACGATAAGGTCGTTTTCTGGGTCGTGTCCTTTTCTTATATAAGATATTACTGCATTTTGATGATCATCGTAACTAATCCATTCAAATCCATCTTGGCTAAATCCTTTTTCGTATAAAGCCGGCGTATTTTGATAGAGTGTATTTAAAGTTTTTAAATAATTTTTAGTATTTATATGTGGTTCAAATTCTAATAAACTCCAATCTAAACTACTTAGTGAATTCCATTCGTTATATTGTCCAAACTCAGACCCCATAAACAGTAATTTTGTTCCGGGATGTGTGTACATATAGCCATACATTAATCTTAAATTGGCAAAACGTTGCCATTCGTCTCCAGGCATTCTACCTAATACAGAGTTTTTACCATACACAACCTCGTCATGAGAAATAGGTAACATAAAATGTTCTGAAAAAGCGTAGGCTAAACTAAATGTAATATCGTTTTGATGATAACTTCTATAAATTGGATCCTTTTTAAAATAATTTAAGGTATCGTGCATCCAACCCATCATCCATTTCATTCCAAAACCTAATCCGCCATGTTCCACTTTGTTGGTTACACCGGTATAGGCTGTAGATTCTTCGGCTATGGTTTGTATGCCATTAAACATAGAATATACGGCTTCATTACATTCTTTTAAAAATGAAACTGCTGCTAGATTTTCGTTGCCACCATAAATATTTGGTTCCCATTCACCTTCTTCTCTAGAATAATCTAGGTAAATCATAGATGCCACAGCATCTACTCGTAAGGCATCTATATGGTAATTTTGAAGCCAATATACTGCGTTACTTATTAAAAAGGAACGGACTTCTGGGCGTTCGTAATTAAAAATTAAACTTTTCCAATCCGGATGATAGCCTTTTCTAACATCGGGATGTTCGTAAAGATTTGAGCCGTCAAAATTTCCTAAACCATGAGCATCTGATGGGAAATGGGAAGGAACCCAATCTAAAATTACACCAATATCTGCTTTATGGAATGCATCAATTAAACCCATAAATTCTTGAGGTGTCCCAAACCTAGATGTAGGTGCAAAGTATCCTGTAATTTGATATCCCCAAGATGGATCGTAAGGATATTCCATGATAGGCATAAACTCTACATGTGTGAAATTCAGGTCTTTTACATAATCTACTAAAGTCTTAGAAAGCTCGGTATAGGTTAAAAAACGATCTTCTTCAACATTACGCATCCAAGAACCTAAATGAACCTCGTATACAGCATATGGTCTGTCTAAACCATTTTTTTCATTTCGGTAAGACATCCAACTTTTGTCTTTCCATTTATAGTCTGAATTGTCCCAAACTACAGAAGCAGTTTTTGGAGGCTGCTCGCAACGTATACCATACGGATCTGCTTTTTCTGTTCTTATATCGTTATTATTGCTAGTAATAGCATACTTATACAAACTTCCTTTACCAATTTTTGGAATAAACCCTTCCCAAATTCCGCTGGAATCCCAGCGGACATTTAGAGGGTGTTTTTCTGAGTTCCAAAAGTTAAAATCTCCAATCACAGAAACCGATTTAGCACTAGGTGCCCATACTGCAAAATAAGTCCCTTTTACACCTTCGCAGGTGATAATATGTGATCCAAATTTTTCGAATAAATTATAATGTTTCCCAGATTTAAATAAATTAATATCAAAATCGGTAAATAAGCTAAACGGTTTAACTTTAGTCATAGTTGTTTGTTGTAAATCACTTCAAATTAGCTTGACGTGAAAAAATAAGATATTCTAGTATTTATAGTACAAACCCTGATGGTACAACAGCGCCTTTTTTAATCACTACAATACCATCTCTAATTACATAAAGATCGGTTTCTGTATCTTCTAAATGTTTACCACCGTTAATGGTAACATCGTCTCCAATTTTACTGTTTTTGTCAATTATAGCGTTGTTTATTACACAACGTTCGCCTATACCAACAAGAATTTTTATGTGGTTTTTATCTATTTCTTCAAGTGTTTCGTAATAATCAGATCCCATAATGTATGAGTTTGTAATTACGGTGTCTTTTCCAATACGTGCTCGAATTCCAATAACAGAATGCTCGATTTTAGAGGCTTGAATAATACAGCCTTCAGCAATAACAGCTTTATTTAATGTAGTTCCTGCTAGTTTGGTGGTTGGAAGCATTCTAGCGTGTGTGTAAATACGCTGATTGGTATCGTACAAATTAAATTTAGGGATATCGTCTGTTAAGCCTAAGTTGGCTTCAAAGAACGATTCTATGGTGCCTATATCTGTCCAATATCCTTCATATTGATAACTATACACTGGACGTTTCCCAATAGCCTGAGGGATAATTTCTTTACCAAAATCGTTCGTGCTTGGGTCGTTCATTAAATCGACTAACAACTGTTTGTTAAATACGTATATACCCATGGACGCTAAGTAATGACGTCCTTCTTTTTTCATGTCTTCACTAACTTCAGATTCCCACCCTTTAATTAACTCACTATTAGGTTTTTCTATAAATGAAGAAATCATGCTATTTTCATCGGTTTTTAAGATTCCGAAAGATGTCCCGTCTTTAGCATTTACTGGATATGTAGCGACACTAATTTCTGCGCCACTTTCAATATGTTTTTCAATTAATTCATTAAAATCCATTTGATATAATTGATCACCAGAAAGGATAAGCGCATACTCAAAATCGTTTCTTAAAAAGTGATGCATACTTTGTCTAACGGCATCTGCAGTGCCTTGAAACCAATTACTATTACTTATAGTTTGCTCGGCAGCCAATACATTTACAAACGCAGAACTAAAAAAACTAAAGTGGTAGGTATCTTTAATATGACGGTTTAATGAAGCTGAATTAAACTGTGTTAATACAAACATACGTTTGATGTCTGAGTTGATACAGTTTGAGATAGGAATATCTACTAATCGATATTTTCCTGCAATTGGAACAGCTGGTTTAGATCTGTCTTCGGTTAAAGGGTAAAGTCTTGAGCCTTGACCTCCACCTAGAATAATAGATAGTACTTTGTTGTTAATCATAAAAATGGATTTAATGAGTTATACACGTTTAAATATGATTGTGCTGAAGCATGCCAAGAGTGGTCTATAGACATAACATTAGCTCTAGTTTGTTTAAATATTTCTGAATCATAAAATTCTGAAGCGCGTTCTATGGCTTCACAAACTTCTGATACAGTGACACCGTTATGGCAAATTCCAAACCCGCCATCGTAAAGATCTTCTACAGTATCTTTTAATCCACCAACACTATTTACTATTGGAATTGTACCGTATCTTAACGCATACATTTGGTTTAAACCACAAGGTTCTACTCGAGATGGCATTAAAAGAAAATCTGCACCGGCATATATAATATGCGAGAGTTTTTCGTCGTAACCAATATAGGCATTGTATTTATCTGGAAATTTATCTTTAAGGTTTATCAGGTCGTTTTCGGTGTGTTTTTCACCAGAACCTAATAGTAATATCGAGATGTCGTTGCCAAACAATGATTCTGAAAAAATCTTAGGAAATAAATCGGCTCCTTTTTGTTCTACTAAACGCCCAATAAAAGCAATAAGTGGTCGTTCTACATCTAAATTAAATTCGTTACACAGCCATTCTTTATTTTTAAATTTGCCTTCTTGTATGGTCTCTTGTGTATAATTTTCTATAATTAATGGATCTTTTTCTGTATTCCAAACATCTGTATCAATCCCATTTAAAATTCCAATACATTTAGCATGTTCGTCGCTTAAAAGAGATTCTAAACCATTTGCATTTAATTTTAATTCGTCCATGTAATTTGGAGATACAGTAGTTACTATCCAAGCACATTTTATAGCTGATGCCATTGGGTTTATACAGTGATTCCAATCTAATAATCCAACATGACTGAATTTAAACTCAGGAATAAGCCCCACTAAATCGTGAGAAAACCAACCTTGATACTGGGCATTATGAATGGTAAAGGCTACAGCAACTTTTCTGAGCATAGAGTATCTAAACGATTCTTGCATCATAAAAGGAATTAATCCGGTATGATGATCGTGACAATGTATAACATCTGGAATTGTATCGCTTTGAGCAATCCAATCTAAAGCAGCAATTTGGAAGGCTAAGAAGCGTTCTGTATCGTCTGAGGTATATACAAAATCGGTATATAAAAGTTCTGGTACATCTACAAAAAAGATATTGAAACCCAAATCATTTTCATGATCTTTTAAGGTTAAAATCCTAAAATCGTAGTCTGTTTCACCTAGTAAAATGGTGTCATTATATACGGCTTTAAAACAATGAGATTGGGTGTATTTGTTTTTGTAAAAAGGCATTACAACCTGACTAGTTACACCAAGTTCATTTTGGTATTTTGGTAGTGCACCTAAAACATCCGCAAGACCGCCAACTTTGGCGATTGGGTAACATTCGGCACTTAGATGAGTGATTATCATAGCTTATAAAATGGCATTTCCCTATAAACTTAAAAATATTATTTGAATTACTTATTATGAATCTGATACTATTATTAAAAAAAGTGTTATTTGGATTAATTATCTATTATTAATGAATAATATGCTTTTTAGAATTTATAAAAAGAGATTTTACTTATTCTTACATATTATATTGATTGTTAATTTATAACGCAAAAAAAAGACCGTCTTTTCAGACAGCCTTTTTTAATAAATATAATGTTATGTTTTTGTTTAATCGTTTAGTTTTAAAACGGCCATAAATGCTTGTTGAGGTATTTCTACATTACCAACTAAACGCATACGTTTTTTTCCTTTTTTCTGCTTTTCTAAAAGTTTACGTTTTCTAGAAATGTCTCCACCGTAACATTTAGCTGTTACATCTTTACGTAAGGCTTTAATAGTTTCTCTAGAAATAATTTTTGCTCCAATTGCAGCTTGAATTGGAATATCGAATTGCTGACGTGGAATTAATTCCTTCAGTTTTTCACACATTTTCTTTCCGATACTTTGTGCATTATCTGCGTGAATTAAAGCAGAAAGGGCATCAACAGTTTGTGCATTCAATAAAATATCAAGTCTTACTAATTTAGACGTCTTCATACCAATTGGATGATAATCGAAAGAAGCATATCCTTTAGAGACTGTTTTTAAGCGATCGTAAAAATCGAATACAATTTCTGCTAAAGGCATATCGAACGTTAACTCTACACGCTCTGGTGTTAAATAGGTTTGATTTAAAATCATTCCTCGTTTTTCAATACAAAGCGACATAACGTTACCAACAAAATCTGCTTTTGTAATAATCGTTGCTTTAATATAAGGTTCTTCAACTCTATTAATTGTTGAAGGATCAGGTAAATCTGATGGGTTATTTACAATAAATGCTGTATTGGGCTCTTTATTTGTAAAGGCGTTATAAGATACGTTAGGAACTGTTGTAATAACAGTCATATCAAACTCACGTTCTAAACGTTCTTGTATAATTTCCATGTGTAGCATTCCTAAAAAACCACAACGGAAACCAAAACCTAAAGCGGCAGAACTTTCTGGAAAGAACACTAGCGATGCATCGTTAAGTTGTAATTTTTCCATAGAGTTACGCAACTCTTCATAATCTTCTGTGTCTACAGGGTAAATACCAGCGAAAACCATTGGTTTTACATCTTCAAAACCTTCAACGATGTTTGTTGTAGGTTTATCAAAATCTGTAATTGTATCACCAACTTTTACTTCTTTAGCTGTTTTTATACCAGTAATTAAATACCCAACATCTCCAGCTTTTACACTTTGTTTAGCTACTTGTGTTAGTTTTAATGTCCCAACTTCATCGGCATAATATTCTTTATCTGTCGCAACAAATTTTATTTTTTGTCCTTTTTTAATTTCGCCATCAAAAACTCTAAAATAAGTTTCAATACCTCTAAAAGTATTATAAACAGAATCGAAAATTAAGGCTTGTAATGGAGCATTAACATCTCCTTTTGGTGCAGGAATACGTTCAATAATTGCTTTTAAAATATTCTCGACACCAAAACCTGTTTTTCCACTAGCGTGAATTACATCTTCTGGGTTACAACCTAAAAGATCGACAATATCATCTGTAACTTCTTCTGGATTGGCACTTGGTAAATCTACTTTATTAAGAACAGGAATAATTTCTAAATCGTTCTCTAACGCTAAATATAAGTTAGAAATGGTTTGGGCTTGTATGCTTTGTGCAGCATCTACAATAAGAAGGGCACCTTCGCAAGCAGCAATAGATCTAGAGACTTCGTAAGAGAAATCGACGTGGCCAGGAGTATCAATAAGGTTTAAAACATATTGTTCTCCTTTGTAAGTATAGTCCATTTGTATGGCATGCGACTTAATGGTAATACCACGCTCGCGCTCCAAATCCATACTATCTAGTAACTGGTTTTGTTTTTCACGTTCGGTAACCGAACCTGTATAATCTAATAACCGATCGGCTAATGTACTTTTACCGTGATCTATGTGTGCAATGATGCAAAAATTTCTGATGTTCTTCATAAAGAAAACTATACCTTGCTTTAATCTGCAAATATAGTAGAATAACATTAGCAATTTAATTTTTTATAGTAGTAGTTTTTATATGCTAAAACTTTAATTTGTAATGTGGTTATCTCTAAATTTAATTTAATTTTTTTATGTTATTTTTGAACAACCATTTTCCCTTTATGTCTTTAAAACTTACTTACTTATTTTTTCTCTGCTCTTATTTTTGTGTGTCTCAGGAAATTAAATTTTCGGGTCAGGTTGTAGATAAAAATAATACGCCTATTTCTTATGCGAACGTTATGTTGGTTAATACAGTCGATAATTCTAAAATTAAAGGCACAATAACTACAGAAACAGGTCACTTTTTTATACAATATATAGAAGCAGGAACGTATATTTTAGAAGTTAGTTTTATAGGTTACTCAGGGTATACTTTAGAAATACTATTGGATGCTAATAAAAAACTTGAACCTATTGTATTAAACGAATTTAACGAAGCACTTGATGCTGTTAATCTTTTTGCAACTAGACCTACTTTTAAAAAACTATCCGACCGACTTATTTTTAATATTGAAGACACTTCGCTTACAGAAGGTAGTGTTATGGATGTGTTGCAAAGCACACCAGGTATTTTAATTATGAACGACCAGATTAGTGTAAAAAATAATTCAAATATTATTTATTTAATTAATAATAAGCGTGTTTATTTAACTGGAGAAGATTTACAACAATTATTATCGGGTACCAATGCAACCTATGTACAATCTGTAGAGGTTATTACAAATCCGCCAGCACAATACGATGCCGAAGGTGCAGCTGTGATTAATATAATAATGAGTAAAAATTTAATTATTGGTTATAATGGCAGTGTGTATACAAGATATACTCAAGGCATGTATCCTCGGGTTAGAGTAGGGACGAGTCACTTTTATAAAACCGATAAATTAAGTGTTTTTGCAAACTATTCTTACGGTGACAGAAAGAAGAATAGAATAAATACAAGTGAAATACATTTTATTGAAGACGATGTTGTTGTTGGGCAATGGAATGATAAAATTGATAGAAACACAGAATCGAGAATGCACGATGCGAATGCAAATATAGATTATGCTATTAATGATGCTAATTTGCTTTCGTTTTCTACGAATGTAAGTATTACACCATACTGGAATAGACTAGCAGATATGACAACAGAAGCTATAGACTCTTCGTTTGTATCTCAAAATATTATAAATGATTCTAAAACCAATGCGGCTTTTAATTTAGATTATTTAAATACGTCTGAATCTGGTAATACTTTTACAGTAAACTTACATCACACCAATTATGATTATGAGCGCGATCAAGACATGAGTTCTAAATATTACAATATAGATAATGTTTTTACTCGCGAAAACATGTTTAATTCTACATCTATACAACACACTTATATTTATTCTGCACAGGCAGATTATAATATAACATTAAAAGAGGATATCGCTTTTAATTCTGGAGCAAAAGTATCGTTAATAGATTCTAAAAGTAATGTCAATCAGTTTTATTTAGAAGACAATCGTTTTATTATAGACGCGTTAAATAGTGGAATTTTTAATTATCAAGAAACCAACTACGCTGCTTATGTAAATGCTTCAAAAACTTGGAAAACTTGGAGTGTTTCTGCAGGATTACGTGGTGAGTATACAGATGCAAAAGGCGATGTCTCGTCTATATATGAACTTAATAAATTCGATTACTTTAAATTGTTTCCAACCGTAAATATCTCGCACGACTTTAACGAGAAGCATAGTTTAGGTTTATCTTACGGAAAGCGTATCGAGCGGCCTACATATTCAGATTTAAATCCGTTTAAATACTATTTTAACGATTATACGTACTTACAAGGAAACCCTAATTTAAACCCAACACTTTCGCATTTAACAACTTTGTCTTATACTTTAAACGGATCGTATACGTTCGAGGCTTATTATCGTTACGAGAAAGATCCAACTTCAGAATTGGTGTTTCAGGAGAATGAAACGAAGCAGATTATTTACTTGCCTACTAATTTAGATAAAACAGTAGATTATGGTTTTGATTTTATGACTTATCAGTCCTTTACAGATATTTGGTCGGTATATGTTATTAATTCTATTTTCTATCAAAAATCGTATTTTAATGCAGTTCAGAGTGAAAATATGCTCGAAACCAATCAGTCTTGGTCTATGTATACTAATATTATGAATTTCTTTTCTTTCACTGAAGATCGAAGTTTAAGTGGCGAAATTTCGTTATTGTATATATCTCCTATGATTAATGGCTCGTCTAATGTGTCTTCTAGAACACAAGTCGATTTAGGGTTAAAAAAGAGCTTTAACAACGGAAAATGGGTCGCATCACTTAAATTGAGCGATATTTTTAAAACCACAAATTTCACGGTTAAAAACAAGTATTTAAATCAAGATAACACGTACCATAATCGTTTCGATAATCAATATTTTCGACTAGGATTACGTTATAACTTTGGAAACACAAAATTATCTACCAACGAAAAAGAAGATAAAGAGTTAAACGAAAGAAACCGTTTAGGCTCTGAAGACGAGAATAATTAACAAACTTCTATGTAATTGATTTATAATATGATTATCTCTGAATTTAATTTAAATATTTATGTTATTTTTGAGCAACCATTTTACATTTTATGTCTTTAAAACTAACTTATCTTTTTTTACTGTATTCTTGTTTTTGTGTCTCTCAGGAAATTAAAATTTCTGGTAAAGTCCAAGATCATAATAATTTGCCAATTTCATATGCGAATATCATTTTAGTAAATACGCAAGATGATAATAAAATTTTAGGAACCATAACTAATGAAAATGGATACTTTATTATAGAAAACATCGAATCAGGAACGTATAACTTAGAGATTAGTTTTGTAGGATATTCTAGTTATGCATCAGAACTCGTTATCGATAAGGTTCTTTATTTGAAACCTGTTATTTTAAAAGAAGCCTCCCAAGAAGAGTTAAAAGTTATTGAGGTTTTTATAGAAGAACCTAATAAGTAAAATTTGTCTCCAAAACAATAAAGTATTATTAGAGCGTAATTGCTTAAATTCTAAGTATTCTAATACTTAGAACTCTTTTTTAAAACCTGTTTTCCGCATTTTAAGTTTTAAATACTTCAAACACAAAATATTAACGAAATAGTGTTTATTCTATCAATTTCAGTATTTTTGCTCACTTAAAAAAACAGACTTTGGTTAAAATAGATACTATAGAACTTCCCGATTTTCCGTTGCTTTTAGCGCCTATGGAAGATGTTAGCGATCCACCTTTTCGCGCACTTTGTAAAGAACAAGGTGCAGATGTGGTGTATACCGAATTTATTTCTAGCGAAGGCCTAATTCGTGATGCAGTAAAAAGTACCATGAAATTAGATATTTACGAAAAAGAACGTCCGGTTGGCATTCAAATTTTTGGAGCCAATTTAGATAGTATGCTTCAAACCGTAGATATTGTAACCGAGTCTAAACCCGATATTATTGATATTAATTTTGGATGTCCTGTAAAAAAAGTAGTCTCTAAAGGGGCAGGTGCTGGGATTTTAAAAGATATAGATTTAATGGTAAGTCTTACCGAAGCTATGGTAAAACGCACCCACTTACCAATAACTGTAAAAACCCGTTTGGGTTGGGATCACGATTCTATTCGTATTTTAGAAGTTGCCGAACGTTTGCAAGATGTAGGGTGTAAGGCTATTTCTATTCATGGACGTACGCGTGCACAAATGTATAAAGGCGATGCCGATTGGGCTCCAATTGCCGATGTAAAAAATAATCCAAGAATGCATATTCCTGTATTTGGAAACGGCGATGTAGATACGCCAGAGAAAGCCATGAAAATGCGAGACGAATACGGTTTAGATGGTTGTATGATTGGGCGTGCTAGTATTGGAAATCCGTGGTTTTTTAAACAAGTAAAACACTTTTTTGAAACCGGAGAACATCTAGATCCAATTACTATTCAAGAACGTGTAGAAGCCGCAAAACGTCATTTACAAATGGCAATCGATTGGAAAGGTGAAATCTTAGGTGTTTTTGAAACCCGTCGTCATTATACAAACTACTTTAAAGGGATTCCGCATTTTAAAGAATACCGTCAGCGTATAGTAACTAGCGATGCTTCAAAAGATGTTTTTGATGCTTTAGATATGGTTTTAAACGATTTTTCTGACTATAAGTTTGAACGTTAATACCGTTTGAAATTTAGTATTTCTTGTATTGTTGCTAAAATCATGTTTTATAATATACTAATACTCGTGCTGAATTCGTTTCAGTATCACATTATTTTTAATATTTATAGATTTACAATTAAGACCTTGAAATAAATTTAGGGTGAGGTTGAATTATTATTTAGTAGAATCTTTTTTAAATTACCTCGATATTAAATAGTATCAATTAAAGATTTAGAAATCCGAACTGAAGCAATTTTTGATGCTATAATTCCTAATACCGAAATGGTAAGGAGTACAATTATTACATTATAAAAATTAATTGCTACCGGATAAGGTAAGCTGGGCGTAATCATAACTAAAGAAAAGGTTTGTTGCAACCCTACAATTATAAGACCAATTATTAAGCCAGCTATACCGCCAAAAATAGCCATTAAACTACCTTGATAGAAAAATATACGTCTAATGTCTCTTACAGAAGCACCAAGTTTGTAAAGCGTACTTAAGGTTTTCTTTTTGTCTAAAATCATCATGACTATAGAGCCAATCACATTAAAAAGTGCAATAATTAATACTAAAGTGAATATTAAATACACTGCTAAGTTTTCGGTATTCAGCATTTTATAAAGCGCATCATTTAACTGTATACGATTTTTAATAACCACATTATCGCCTAAAATAGTTTTTAGCTGAGATTTTACAACGGCTTCTTCTATATTCGGATTCATTTTAAACTCGATAGCCGAAACCTGATTCAGTTTATAACTTAAAAGTTCACGAGACATTTCGAAAGGTGTGTATACATAGGTTTCATTTAATGTTTCATTTACATCAAATAACCCAACATTTACACAATGTATGGCGTTAAAAGCATTTTTTGTTGAGGTAATTTGCCCCGTTCCTGGCTTAGGCACATAAATAGTAACCGATTTTCCATAGTCTAAAACGCCAAGCGATAAATGACTAGAAACTCCCCAGCCAGCAACCATTTGGTCGGTGTTTTGTCTTAACCAACTACCTTGTATAATAACAGAATCTATAGCGTTTACCTGATTGTAATTTTCGTCTACACCTTTTATAAAAGCTGGAAAATTTTTACCATCGTAAGCTAGAATAACGCGTTCTTCTATAATCTTAGAATACGATGCAATAGCATCTAAATTGTTTAAGTCTTTAAACTGTTTGTCAGAAAGCATAAACGATTTTCCTGTAGCAGGAACAGCCTTTAAATCGGGGTCTATAATAGTAGAAAACTTTAATGTAAAATCCTTTAATCCAGAAAAACCAGAAAGTACAATAAACAGAGAAGCGGCCCCAAGAATAACACCTACGGCAGCAATTATTGTGATAAAATTAATAGCATTGTTGCTGCTTTTCGAGCGTAAATAACGTTGGGCAATGTACAGCGGAAAATTCAATTTACGACTTTTTGTGATCTCCTAAAAGGTCTGGATTGTTAATCGGGTTATCCTTTCCTTTTAAAGATTGTTCTATTTGGTCTATATATTCTAAAGAGTCATCTACAAAAAACTCTAAATTAGGCATTCTACGTAATTGGTGTTTTGTACGTTGTGCTAACTCGTGTCTAATTAAAGGTGTGTTAGAACGAATACCTACTAATAATTCTTTTGCTTTATCGTTAGGGAAAATACTAAGATATACTTTTGCAATAGATAAGTCTACAGTTACATTTACTTTAGATACCGAAATTAGTATCCCTTTCATTCCACCTTGTGTTGCGGCATTTTGAAGTACGTCTACTAAATCGCGTTGTAAAACTGAGCCTATTTTTTTTTGTCTATTACTTTCCATGGTGCAAAAATAGTTGATATTTAAAGATTATCTTACTTTTTGGTAGTAAAATTTATTCGAGTTTATAAAAGTATAAAATATTTAATACTCAGCCTACTAACAGTCTTGTGGTGAGTTTGTGTGTTTTAATATTATAATTTTAAAAAAAGTAATTGCAAAAACGCTTGTACTATTTTAAAAATAATAGTAATATTGCACTCCAATTTTGAGGTCCTATAGCTCAGTTGGTTAGAGCACCTGACTCATAATCAGGTGGTCCCTGGTTCGAGCCCAGGTGGGACCACTTCAATAATGGCAAGCCTTTCGAGAAATCGAGAGGCTTTTTTGTTTTAGGTATGAATTAGTGAGTAGAAAATTATATTATAATTATTAATGAATTTAAACCAATCATTTTAACATCAATGCAGGGCTATTTCTGTCTTTGTTCGTTTTATAGAGACAATAGCAACTTGAATGACTTAGAAAATAGAATATGAATTTGCAGATTTTAAAATAATCAGGGCAAGAACACACTACTAAATACAAATCTCTATTTTTATTTTCCTTCTTAGCGATTTACTATTTTTATAGTAAATTAAAGTATTTTCGTAAATAATAAATTTAGAAGCTATTGCACCCTTTTTATAAAGTTTATATATTAACAACTTAATTAAAACCTACTTACTAATGAATAACTGGTTTGCCGCATTAGAACCTTTTGAAAAGGTATACTGGATTATCGCTTTAACAGCTTCTGTTATTTTTATTATACTCACGCTTTTAACCTTTATTGGTGGTGAATTTGAAGAAACTGGCGATGTAGATGCAGACATAGAAGCCGATACAGGTATTGGTTTTCAGTTTTTATCTTTTAAAAATTTAATTGGATTTTTTACTATTTTCGGGTGGACGGGAATTTCCTGTATTGGCAATGGATTGTCTAATGGCTTAACCATTTTAATTTCTACCATTTGTGGCTTGATCATGATGACTATTATGGCATCGTTATTTTATTATTTAGGTAAATTAAATAGTAGCGGATCTTTAAAAATTAAAAATGCCTTAAACCAAATTGGAGAAGTGTACCTTACTATTGGAGCAAATCGTTCTAGAATAGGAAAAGTGCATATAAATATTCAAGGTGGTATGCGTGAACTAGATGCCTTAACCGACGATGCTTCAGAACTTCATCAAGGAGATATAATAATAGTGACCGAAATAACAGGCACTGGAATTTTAATTGTTAATAAACACACCAACTAATCATGACTTTTTTACAGCTTCAAGTCGAATCCCTAGCGCCATTGCTCGCTATTGGATTTGCTATTTTATTTGTTTTTATGATTCTTCTTACGTTTGTAAGAAGATATAAACGATGCCCTTCAGACCGCATTTTGGTGGTTTATGGAAAGGTAGGTACCGGAAATTCTGCCCGTTGTATTCACGGTGGAGCCTCGTTTATCTGGCCCGTAATTCAAGATTACGAGTATCTAGATTTAACACCTATTTCTATTGAAGTAAACCTAGTTAATGCGTTAAGTAAGCAGAACATTCGTGTAAATGTACCGTCTCGTTTTACCATTGGTATTTCTACAGAACCTGGTGTTATGCAAAATGCTGCAGAACGTTTATTAGGACAAGGTTTAGAACAAATTCAAGAGTTAGCAAAAGAAATTATTTTCGGACAACTGCGTTTGGTTGTGGCTTCTATGGATATTGAAGAAATAAACAATGATAGAGATAAGTTTTTAACAAATATTTCTAATAGTGTAGAATCGGAATTAAAGAAAGTTGGTTTAAAATTAATCAACGTAAATATTACCGATATTGTCGACGAATCTGGTTATATCGAAGCTTTAGGAAAAGAAGCTGCTGCACACGCTATAAACGCAGCTCGTAAATCTGTAGCCGAAAAAGTTAGAGATGGTTCTATTGGAGAGGCAAATGCGGTTCAGGATCAGCGTACACAAGTAGCAGCAGCAAATGCAAAAGCTGTAGAAGGAGAAAACCTTGCAAAAATTAATGTTGCAAATTCAGATTCGTTACGTCGTCAAAGAGAAGCCGAAGCAGAACGTGTTGCAATTGCTTCAGAAAAAGTACAATCTGCAAAAGCATTAGAAGAATCTTATATCGCAGAACAAGCTGCCGAAGTTACTCGTGCAGAAAGAGAAAGAAGCACACAGTTGGCAGATATTATTGTCCCTGCAGAAATAGATAAAAAGAAAGTAGAGATTGATGCAGAAGCCGAAGCAGAGCGTACAAGACGTCGTGCAAGAGGAGATGCAGATGCTATTTTGTTTAAAGCACAAGCCGAAGCACAAGGTATTTTTGAAATCATGACAAAACAAGCTGAAGGGTTTGATAGAATTGTAAAAGCTGCAGGAAACAGTTCTCAAGATGCTGTTCTTTTATTAATTGCAGACAAACTTCCAGAATTAGTAAAATTACAATCTGAAGCTATTAAAAATATTAAAATCGATAAAGTTACCGTTTGGGAAAATGGTTCCTCTAAAGATGGTAAAACAGCGACTTCAAACTTTATTTCAGGGATGTACGGTTCTGTACCACCACTTCAAGACATGTTTAATATGGCTGGTATGGAATTACCAGAATATTTAAAAGGAAAGAAAGTAGAAGATGGAAACGATGATGCTGTTACCGAATTAAATTAAATGTGATGTAATACTTTTCTAGTTGTTTTTTTACTGAATACAATAACGGATAGATACTATAAATTGGTATTCATCCGTTATTTTTTTATTTCATACTTATTTTATAACTTTAATAGTTGAGGCTGTTATCTAATTTTCAAGAGCGTAGCACATTAATTTATAAAAATGGAATGAGAAATTATATAGTTATTGGCGGATCGTCTGGAATTGGAGAACAATTGGTGAATTTGCTAGAGGCAGAAGGATCGGAAGTAATAGCAACGTATCATACTCATGTTGTTCAAGATCGGGAGCATGTAAAGTACATACACTTTGATGCGACAACAGATGCCCTAAACCTAGATAATTTACCTAGTGAAATTCATGGTTTAGCCTATTGTCCAGGAAGTATTAATTTAAAGCCGTTTCATCGCTTTAAAGAAGACGATTTTGTGAACGATTTTAAGCTTCAGGTTACAGGAGCAATTAAAGTAATACAATACCTTTTACCTAGATTAAAAGCTAGCGGAGATGCCTCTTTGGTATTGTTTTCTACAGTAGCTGTACAACAGGGATTTAGTTTTCATTCGCAGGTTTCTATTTCTAAAGGTGCTATTGAAGGATTAACACGATCTTTAGCTGCCGAGCTTGCGCCAACTATTAGGGTAAATGCCATTGCGCCTTCGCTTACAGATACAAAGTTGGCTGGTCGCTTATTAAGCACGCCAGAGAAAAAAGAAAATCAATCTAAAATGAATCCGTTAAAAAAAGTAGGAGATCCGTTAGATATTGCAAAAACAGCTTTATTCTTATTAACACCTAATTCGTCTTGGATTACAGGGCAAATCCTGCATGTAGACGGTGGTGTTTCATCCATAAAATAGTTAAAATCACCTCCAATTCACTTTAATAAAGCGTTCGTTTTTATCGAATGCTTTTGGAGTGTGTTCTAAAATCTCTAAACGTAAAGCATCTAACAGCACGTCTCTAGAAAAACTATGATGCGTTACTAAGCTAACCTCTCTAATGGGTTTTGGCTCTGTAAAATGGATAACGTGACCGCTATCTTTGTCGTCAATTGCCATTTCTGGAACTAAGGTAAATCCGCCATAATGATCTACCATTTTTTTCAATGCTTCTATAGATCCGCTCTGGAATTGTATGTTCTTTGTGTTTTCATTGTGTCCGCAAATATTCAAGACTTGGTTTCTAAAACAATGTCCTTTTTCTAGCAGCCAAATGTTGTCTAAATGTTCTATTTCAGCAATAGATATTGTTTTCTTTTCTTCATCAAAATAGTGCTGCTGTCCGTAAAAAATAAAGGGCTCGTTATACAGTTTTATTTCTCTAATAAAAGGTTCGTTTAACGGTGTAACTAAAATACCAATATCTATTTCTTTTTTCTGAAGTGCGAGTATAATCTGGTCGCTTTCTAGTTCTTCAATTCTTAAAATGGTATTTGGATATTTTTTAGAGATGTCGCCTGAAATTAACGGAATTAAGTAAGACGAAATGGTTGGTATTACGGCAATACGATATTCTCCCTCTAAATTGTCTAATTCCAGGCTTACCATATTTTTAAGTTCACTTACTTCTCGTAGTATGACCTTAGACTTTGTAATAAACACTTCACCTAAATCTGTTGGTTTTATAGGAAATTTACTTTTATCGAAAATTAAAAATCCAATTTCTTCCTCTAGTTTCTTTACCTGAATGGTTATGGTGGGTTGCGTTACAAAGCATTTTTCTGCAGCTGTAACAAAGTGTCTGTAAGTGTCTAAGGCAATAACATACTGTAGTTGTTGTAAGGTCATTTTTTGTTCAATATTAATTTTAACAATACAAGTATATAAAGTATTAATTTGATTTATAAGTCGTTGTGATTGAATTTTACACCATCATCATAAATAAAATTGATACAAAAATGAAAAAAAATTAGCAACGCTTATTATGCTTTCTTTCGTTTGGATTGGGTTCTCTCAAACTAACGAAACAATAACAACAAACGGTGGAGTGCCTGTTGGAGACAATCAAAACTCGAAAACTGTTGGCGAATATGGTCCAGTATTATTAGAAGATGTTTTTTTAGTAGAAAAATTAGCAGCATTTGACAGAGAACGTATTCCAGAACGTGTGGTGCATCCAAGAGGTGCAGGAGCTTCTGGTTATTTTGAAGCTACAAAAGATATGTCTGAATATACTAGAGCTGTCCTTTTTTCTGAGCCAGGAAAGAAAACAGATTTAGCCGTTCGTTTTTCGCTTGTAATTCATAGTAAAGGCTCTCCGGAAACAGCAAGAGATCCTAGAGGTTTTGCAGTGAAATTTTATACAGAAGAAGGTAATTACGATATTGTAGGAAATAATTTACCAATATTTTTTATTAGAGATGCTATTAAATTCCCCGATATGGTACATTCTTTAAAGCCATCTCCTGTAACAAATAAACAAGATCCAAATCGTTTTTTCGATTTCTTTTCTCACGTTCCAGAAGCAACACATATGATTACAAGGTTGTGGACAGATTTAGGTACGCCAAAAGGATATCAATACATGAATGGAAGTAGTGTGCATGGTTACAAATGGATTAATAAAGCAGGGAAAGTAACTTATGTAAAATATTCTTGGGTGTCTAAACAGGGAGAGAAAAATTTAACTGTCGAAGAAGCAGCAATTCAGCAAGGTAAAGATTGGCAGCATGCAACGATGAGTTTAAGAAAAGATATTGCTGATAAAAACTACCCGCAGTGGGATTTATATGTGCAAATGATTGCTCCTGAAGACATACACTCTTTTGATTTTTGGCCTTTAGATGCAACTAAAGATTGGCCTGCAGATCTGATAGAAAAGATTAAAATTGGTACAATGACATTAAATCAGAATCCGGTAAATTATTTTGAGCAAGTAGAAAGTATTGCATTTTCACCAGGCACATTAATCCCAGGAGTAGAGCCTTCTGAAGATAAATTATTACAAGGACGTTTATTCTCTTATTTTGATACGCAAAGACACCGTTTAGGTCCGAATTTCTTACAATTAGAAATTAATAAACCTTTAGAAGAACCAAATAATTATAATTCTGATGGATGGAATAGTGCTGGTAATAAAAGATTTGAAAATCCAGATGTAAACTATCAGCCTAGTAGTAAAGCTGCATTAAAAGAAGATGCACAATACAAGCAGGCTGAGACAACGCTTACAAACGTTACAATTACACAGAAGAAGATTACCAAAACAAACGACTTTGAACAAGCAGGAGATTTTTACAGATCACTTACTAAAGTTGAACAAGATCATTTAATTAAAAACTTAGTTGGTGATTTGGGGCAGGTTACAGATAAAAATATTCAAAAAACCATGATTGGTTATTTCTATCAATCAGACAGAGATTACGGTATGCGTGTAGCAAAAGCCTTAGGTTACTCTCAGAAAGACTTTATGAATTAATTCACTTAAAAATATATAAAAAGAGGATGTGTAACATGTCCTCTTTTTTAAACCTAATACACTATGAAATATATATTTATACTACTTATCCTTCTTGTTGGAACAACTAGTTACAGTCAGTCGGTTTTTGATGCGTCTAGAAGTGGCGATTTAGAATATCTTAAGGCACTCTATGCTGCAAATCCTACAGTTATCAATTCAGCCGATAGTAAAGGATTTACGCCTTTAATTTTAGCTGCATATAATAATCAAACAGCTATTGTTAGCTATTTATTAGAAAATGGTAGCGATGTAAATGCGAAAGATCTCTCAGGCAATACAGCTTTAATGGGTGTGTGTTTTAAAGGGAATATAGCTATCGCCCAAATGCTTATCGATAATGGTGCTAACGTAAATCAACAAAATTTTAATGAGGCTACAGCTTTAATTTATGCCAGTACGTTTGGCCATACATCTATTGCTGAATATTTACTAAAAAATAAGGCAAACAGAACAATTACAGATAATAGAGGGAATACTGCATTAAAACATGCTGAAATGCAAGGGAATTCTGAAATTATTGCGCTTTTAAAATAATAATTATTAATAAATTGATGAAAAACATGATGTAACAGTGCTGTTTTGATAAAAGGACAAATTAGTCCTTTGAAAATATATGTAGGAATACTCTTTAAGTAAGAAAAATGAATTTATTTTTGAAAAATAATTCTTACAAATAATTTTGAAATCAAAACTATAAAATGAGACAGCCCTTATCTTTATCATCAACTACTTATTCGTTTTTGCTATATATATTTGGTTTAATGATGTGTTCGCATGTATATGGACAAAAAAAGATAGATGTAAATTATGTAGACAATAATGCCTTTGAAATTGATGGTGTTTTAGATGAGGTTATGTGGGAACTAGCAGTACCTACAAGTAATTTTACAGAGTATTTTCCTATAGACACAAAAGAAACCGCTTATCAAACAGAGTTAAGAATGCTTTATAACGAAGAGTATTTATATGTAGCGATTAAAGGATATGCTCCTGGAGAACAATATAAAACACCGTCTTATGAGCGTGATTATAGCATAAGTGGTGCAGATATTATTAATTTAATGTTTGATACCTACAGCGACCGAACCAATGCCTTTCTATTTGGTATAAATCCTTTTGGAGTATTGCGAGAAGGTATTATATATGGAGGAGGAGTAGATGGTGATCTAGATTTAAACTGGAATACAAAATGGATTGGAGAATCTAAAATTTATGATGGTTATTTTATTTCTGAGGTAAGAATTCCGATGTCTGCTTTTAAATTTAAAGAAGGTGTAGATAGGTGGAAGTTCAATACAATGAGATCAGACACACAATCTAACACCAAAAGTTCTTGGTCAAAAGTTCCGCAGAATCTGAATCAATTTAATCAAGGGTTTTTCGGCGATTTAATTTTTGAAAGACCACTAAAGCAAACCAAAAGTCCAATTTCTGTTATTCCTTATGTAACGCCTTCATTTAATAAAGATTATGTGAATAATGAAGAGTCTTTCGACTTTAAGGCTGGTTTTGATGCTAAAATACCTGTGAAAAATAGTTTTATGTTAGACTTGACTCTGAATCCTGATTTCTCTAGTGAAGATGTTGCTGCAAGTCAGAATAATGTTACTCAATTTGAAATTAAACAAGATGAAACACGTCAGTTTTTTATAGATAATGGTGATTTATTTAATGGATTTGGAGACACAAAGAATGCACTTCCTTTTTATTCTAGACGTATTGGTGTAGATACAGATAGTGATGGTAATACTGTTATTGTAGATGTTAATGGTGGAGCAAAATTTACCGGGAAAATAAATAATAAACTAAGAATTGGAGCTTTAGATGTGCAAACCGGAGGAGATAAAGGCGACTATATTCCTGCAAATAATAACTTAATTGTTGCAGCAGAACATAAAATACTTAAAAAATCTAACGTGAGTGCATTTTTTGTAAACAGACAAGCAACTAATTATGAATATGTTTATGAAGGTGTGCCGGATTCTATAAGTAGAAAAACAAGATATAATCGTGTTGTTGGTTCCGATTTTAATTTCTTTTCTGAAGATAATACTATAGATGCTCAAGTGTATGTGCATAAATCTTTTACTCCTGGGGTGACTACTAATGGAATTTCTGCAGGAACAGATTTAAATGTTGAAAAAAGAAAATACTCGCTAGGTTTAACAACTCAGTATGTAGATGAAGGTTTTCAATCAGATCTTGGTTACTCTAAGCGTGTAGATATATTAAGAGCAAATCCTAATGCAAAATTTAGAATATACCCAGAAGGTTCTATAAATACAATTGTGTTTAGTGCAAGTAATAATTCGTATTGGAGAGCTTCAGATAATTTGTCTCCAAGAGAAATTTATAATGCAGCCTATGTAGAGTTTAATTTTAATAGCGGAGCAATGCTTTCTCTTACAGGAAACAATAGTTTTATTCATTTAAGTAAGGCTTTTGATCCTGTAGGAACAGAAGATGATGCTATTTCTTTACCAATAGGAGATTATAATTATAATGATTTAGAATTAGGTTTTCAATCCGATAAAAGAAAAGCTCTCTGGACAGAAGGTTCTGCGATGTATGGGGCTTTTTATAACGGTCATAAATTTACAGCAGATGTAACGTTTCAATATAGATTTCAGCCATACTTTACATTAAAATTACAGGCACAATATGATGATATTCAGCTTCCAGAACCATACGCTTCAGATCAATTATGGTATTTAGGTCCGACATTTAATTTTACCTTTAGTAAAAAGTTATTTTTTAACACAGATATACAATATAGCTCTCAGGCAGAAAGCTACTTGTTAGTGTCTAGATTGCAATGGAGATATGCGCCGTTATCAGATATATTTTTAACATATAATGATGTGAAAACAACATCTCCTTACGAGCCTATACAGAAAGGTCTTTTCTTAAAAATAAATTATTGGTTCGATATTAATAGATAAAAGGATAAAAAACATAAACAATAGAGTAAAAAAAACAGAGCGACATTAGCTCTGTTTTTTTATTTATACAGTTGCTTCTATATTGAATTACATTAATAGAATATTAATCAGGTGTATTTTAATGTTAATAAAAGCTAAAGTTTGTCTACATCTCTACAAGTGTTCATTTAAGTTCATATAGTGTCATTCTATTCATTCTGTTTTAATATATGTTAAAGTTTAAAATTTATTTTTTTTGCTTTTTAAGTACGTAATTCAGGACAAATTTTAGAAGTAAAATTGAGCGGAACCCAAGCAGTATCTACATATAACATATCTAGTCTATAAAGTTTGCTAATTGTAGACATCCAATTATAAATAGATACTTTAAAAATTTATTTTAACATAAAAAGGTCTTTCTGTACTGCATTTTACAATAGTGATTTAACAATTTGAGTGTTTTAATTTAAATAAAACATTAAATTTTCGTTGTTTTATTGATAAAATCATCTTTTTTATTAAAAAAACAGAAATTTAGTCTATAACGGAGTAATGATTTACTTAATTTAATGTGTAGCAATTGTTACATTATTAATTCAAATACAAAAGTAAATCGAAAGTTTATGCAAGAATATGGAGAATTGGCTTTAGCTCTAGTCGCAAAAAACAATCTAGATATTGACTCGGCAGCACTAAATCAGGTAGCCGAATCAAGTGCGAGTAAAATGTTCCCAGAAGAAAAATCGGATGCTGTAATTTGGAAAAAATTAAAGGAAGGAGACAAATTAGCTTTAGGAGAACTTTACGATAGATATGTAAATATTTTATTCTCTTATGGTATGTATCACTCAAAAGATAGAGGGTATGTAATGGACTGTATTCATGATTTATTTGTAGACTTATATAAGTATAGATCTAATCTTTCTAAAACAGATAATGTAAAATATTATTTATTCAAATCGTTAAAACGAAAAATTAATAAAAAATATAATAAAAAGAACGCTTCAGTTTCATTAGACGATTTCGATTATGAAATAGAGACTTTGAATAAAAGACATTCAGATTCTTGTGAAAAGAAGATCATAGCAGAAGAACATATTTCTGAACGAAATATGAAATTAAGAAATGCAATGAAAACTTTAAGTGACAAGCAAAGAAATGTATTATCTCTTCGATTTGAAGAAGAAAAAACTTACGAAGAGATTTCTGAAATCATAGGTGTATCCGTACAATCTGCAAGAACTTCAATTTATCGTGCAATTAAAGTATTAAGAAAATTAAACTTCTTTTTTCTGTTTTAAAAGTTGCAATCAATTCTTAATTAAACAAAAAACAAAATTTAAACGTCTATATAAAGCAAAAAAGTTGCTATTAACTATAGGGAGTTTTAATAATAAAAATACAGCATACAATACATTATGAAAGATAATGGATCTAATAAAGTTAAAATTTTACCAATTACTAAATTGGAGAAGGTTGCTTTAAAAAATAAAATTTTTAATTCTGTTAATAAAGTTGAGCGTAAAAAAAGGAGTAAAGGTTTAGCTATGGCTGTAACGTTTTCAATGCTGTTTTTAGTCGGATTAAGTTTTTATTTTTTTAATGAACCAACAACCTCTATTACAGATGTTGTAAATACTAATGAAGCGACAGATTTTAGTAAGTCGGATGAGGTTGTTTTAATTTTAGGAGATGGAGAAAATTTAAAAATAAATGAAAAGGATAGTAATATTAACTATTCTAATTCTGGAAAAACCTTAACTATTGGAGAAGATAGAGAAATAGAGCAGGAAGCATCTAGAAATAGTAAAACGTCTTATAATACGCTTATTATTCCTTACGGGAAACGTTCTAAAATTAACCTTTCAGATGGTACTATGGTGTGGTTAAATTCTGGTTCTAAATTGGTTTACCCTGTTGCTTTTAATGGCGATAGAAGAGAAATATATTTAGAAGGAGAAGCTATTTTTGATGTGGCTCACGATAAGAGTCATCCTTTTATTGTAAAGTCTAAAGATCAGGAAGTACAGGTGTTAGGAACTGTTTTTGGAGTTACTAGTTATTCTGAAGAAGACGCTATTAATACTGTTCTAAAAAGTGGAAGTGTAATGATTAGTTATCACAACGATCCTAAAACGCACAAATACGCAGATAAAATTAAAATTACGCCAGGTACAAAAGCGACTTATAATAAAACCACTCAAGGTATTATTTCAGAAAAAGTAAATGTCAATAATTATTTCTCATGGAGAGATGGTGTGTTAGTATTTCAAAATAACGACTTGCGTTATGTTACTAATAGAATAGCCAGATATTATAATGTTAAGATCGAGATTGAAAATGAAGATTTAGCAAAAGAAAGTTTCTCTGGGTATTTAGATTTAAATGAAGATATAGATAAAGTAATTCAGAATATACAAGCCAGTACAAATATGAATTACACAATAAAAGAGAATAGAATAATAATTAATTAATCCAAAATACTTTATGAAGTAAAAAAAATTACTTGAATTAGTCAAAATGCCAGAAGATGCGCCAACATCCTCTGGCTTAATTTAATCACATTGCTGTAGTGAACAGCAACATTTAATAATCAAACGCAAAATATGAAAAAAAACTCAAACATAGGAATGCTAACGCTTATGAGAATATTTCTATTATTTATTAGTCTAGGACTTACAGCAGGTTATGGAAACACGTTGAAGGGACAAACAAAAATTAATATTGATGTCAAAGAGATATCTGTAGAAGATTTTTTTAAAGAAATTCAGAATTCAAGTGACTTCATCTTTTTTTACAAGGATGATGTTTTGAGTTCAAATAAAAAAGTATCTCTAAAATTTACAGATGCAAATATTAATAAAGTTTTAGATGCTGCTTTTTCTAAAACAAATATAAGTTATAAGGTTGAAGGTAAGCAAGTTGTAGTAAAGAGCGCGGAACGTAAAATAAGTACACCAACTAAAAAAGTTGCTGTGCAAGAAAGAGAGGTTTCCGGTGTTGTTACAGGTCCAGATGGACTGCCTTTACCAGGAGTTAATATTCATTTAAAAGGTACATCTAAAGGTACTCAAACTAATTTTGATGGGGAGTATACTTTAAAAGTTACAGACAATTCTGTTTTATTATTTTCATTTATGGGAATGGTATCACAGACTATTAAAGTTAGTGAAAAGACTACTATTAACATTGTAATGGAAGAAGATGCTGCATCTTTAGAAGAAGTAGTTTTAGTAGGTTACGGATCTCAAAAGAAAGAAGCCATTACAGGTGCTGTTGCTGTAGTTAAAGGAGCAGAATTAGAACAAGCGCCAACATCTTCATTCGAACAATCTCTTCGTGGTAGTGTGGCTGGTATTCAAGCCTCTGCACTAGATGGTGCTCCTGGTGCTAATACAGAAGTTAGAGTAAGAGGTATTGGTTCTATTAACGCTTCTAGTGAACCTTTGTATGTTATTGATGGTATTCCTGTTTCTGCTGGTAGCCAGTCTTTAAACGATAATGATGGAGCAAGTTCTAACGTTATGTCGTCTATCAATCCAAACGATATTGAAAGTATAAGTATCTTAAAAGATGCAGCATCTACAGCAATTTATGGATCTAGAGGAGCAAATGGTGTTATTTTAATTAACACAAAACAAGGTAAATCTGGTAAGGCAACCATACAATTAAAAACACTAACTGGTTTTAATTCTCAGGCTTCTAAAAATATATTAAAGCCGTTAAATGCTGCTCAGTATAAAGAATTGTATATAGAAGGTTACGTAAACTTAGGACTTACAACACAAGAAGCGCAAACCCAAATGGATAATTTGTACACACAACAAATAGACCCATCTACAGGAGAAGCAACAGATACCGATTGGTTAGATGCTATTACGCGTACAGGTATAACACAAAGTTACGACTTGAGTGTAAGAGGAGGTACAGATAAAGTAAAATACTTTATGTCTGCAGGTTACATGGATCAAGAAAGTTATGTTATAGGCTACGGTTTTAATAGATTTAGTACACGTGCTAATTTGGAGTATAAAGCCAGTGAATTTATAACCATTTCAAATAATATTTCTATTTCAGATATAACGTCTAGTACAGCACCAGACGCAGGTTCTTGGAATAACCCTTTTAAATCGACATTAGAATTATCTCCATTAATTCCTATTTACGATGAAGAAGGCCAATACAATGCAGATCATGTGGCTTATTTTCCAATTGGTAGTAATCCAGTAGGTAGTTTAAGCGGAGAAGATTTATGGGAAACAAAGACCAATAGAATTATTGATAACTTAGCTATAACTGCTAATATTCTAGATAATTTAGTGTTTAGATCACAATGGAATTTTGATATTCTTAGTATAAATGAATCTACATATTATAACCGTCGTTATGGTTCTGGTTACGAAACAAATGGATATGCTTACGAAGGAAATGTTAACCAGAAAACATGGGTAGGAACACAAACTTTAGACTATAATTTTTCATTAGGAGAAAGTCATGATTTTAATGTGTTAGCCGGTTATGAAGCGCAACAAACCGTTAACGAATCATTTTCTGCTTCTGGAACAGATTTTCCAAACGATATTGTTAAAACATTAAGTACTGCAGCTTCAGAATTTGCAATTGCAGGTACAAAAAGTGAATATACTTTTAGTTCTATGTTTTTAAGAGCTAATTACGATTTTGATAATAAATACTTCTTATCTGCGAGTGTAAGAAATGATGGATCTTCAAGATTTGGTTCAGATAATCGATATGGAACTTTTTATTCTGTTGGAGCAAGTTGGAATATTGCAAAAGAAAACTTCTTAGACAATGCAACTTTTATCGATTTACTAAAACTAAGAAGTTCTTATGGTTTAACAGGTAATGCAGCTATTGGTAACTTTGCCTCTTTAGGATTATATGGTTACGGAGACGATTACGATGGATCTCCAGGAGGTACACCTTCTCAATTAGAAAATGCTGATTTGACTTGGGAAACACAAGAAAATTTCAATATTGGTTTAGACTTCGCTTTATTTAGAAAAGTTAGTGGTACTGTTGAATATTTTAAAAGAAAATCTTCAGATCTTATTTTAGACGTGCCAATTTCTCCTACTACAGGATTTACAGAGCTTACTCAAAATTACGGATCAATGAGTAATACAGGTTTAGAATTAACTTTAAACGTAAATATTATCGATAAAAAAGATTTAAGATGGAGTGTTGGTTTTAATGCCACCTTCTTGAAAAATGAAATTACACAACTTGATGATAATTATACTGATGGTGCGTTTAGAAGACAAGTTGGAGAAGATTTTCAATCTTATTATATGTATGGTTGGGCAGGTGTAAATCAGGCAACAGGAGATGTGCAATATTATACAGATGCAACAGAAACGACAATAACTAATGATATTGGAGATGCAGAGCGTTATTTGGTTGGTAAGTCGGCAACACCAGATTTTTATGGAGGTTTTAATACGTCTGTATCTTATAAAGGATTTAGTTTAAATGCTAACTTTATGTATTCTTCAGGTAATTACTTACACGATAGTAGAGCAAAAGGATCTTTAGGAGATGGTCGTTTAACACCTAGAAGTACAGCGACGTATTTGTATGAAAACAGATGGGTTGAAGGAAAAACAAATGCTTTGTTTCCTAAATTTCAATGGGGAGGACAATCTGGAAGCAATCAAGGAAATGTTACAAGGTGGCTTTACGATGGTAGTTACATTCGTTTAAAAGACTTAACAGTAGCCTATAGTTTTCCAGAAAGAATAACTTCTATTTTGAAACTTAACTCTGCAAGAGTATATGCAAGAGGAACAAATATCTTAACATTTACAAAAGATAAAGATTTGTATATAGATCCTGAACAATCTATAAATGGTAGTTATAATGGACTTACTCCTGCAATGAAAACCATTTCTTTAGGACTAGATATTCAACTGTAAATTAAAAAAAGACTTATGAAAAATTATAATAAAATAATATTATTGATTATGATAGGACTTTTCTTATCATGCTCAGAATCATTTCTAGAAATTACACCTCAATCTTCAGTTTCAAGTGATGATGCTATAACAAACTTAGAAGATCTTGAAGTGTCTGTAACTGGTGTATACGATGAAATTTCAGGCGCATATTACTACGGAAGATATATGTTTATGATTCCTGATGTAATGGCAGACGATGTAAAACAAAATTTATCTGCTAACAGAATTGTAGATTTTGCAGAGCACGTACAAAATGTAGATGATTCTCAAGCTAGTTCTCTATGGGAAGGGATGTACTTTGCAAATAATGCACTAAATAACATCATCAATTCAGATGTAGATGTTACAGAATCTACTCAGGATGAAAAAGATCATATTATTGGTGAAGCTTACGCATTAAGAGGTTTAGTGTATTTTGATTTGGTAAAATTATTCGCTCAACATTACACATATACCTCAGATGCTAGTCATGCTGGAGTGCCAATTATACTTGAATTTGATCCTACTTTAGAACCAGAAAGAAATACGGTTAAAGAAGTTTACGACCAAGTTATTTCAGATATGACTATGGCTATATCTTTAATGAGCGATACCTCTAGAACTTCTAATTCTAACACCTTATCTTCTACTTCTGTTAAAGCTTTATTAGCCAGAGTATATTTATATAAAGAAGACTGGGCAAATGCAGAAGCTATGGCTACAGAAGTTATTAATTCAGGCTATAGTTTAGTCGAAAATTCTAAATATTCAACCGTATGGTCTGTAGATAATAGCTCTGAATCTATATTTGAAATTGCAATGACCGAAACAGATAACGTTGGCGGTAATAGTATTGCTGGGTTATATCTTGCTGCTGCAGTAGGTGGTTATGGAGATTATTTGCCATCTAATGATGTGGTTTCATTATATGAAGAAGGAGATGTTAGATTAGATGTCTTTATAGACGATTTACTTTTAGCAGGAGATTATGCGCCTTATAGAGTAAATAAATACCCTGAAGTTCTTGGTTACGATAATGTAAAAGTTATGAGATTACCAGAATTATATTTAATTAGAGCAGAAGCTAGAGCAGAACTTGGAACAAATATTACTGGAGCTCAAGACGATTTAAATGTGGTGCGCCAAAGAGCACTTCCAACGGCAGAAGCTGTTACGGCTACAGGCGAAGATCTTATGGATGAAATTATGCTTGAAAGACGATTAGAATTATGTTTTGAAGGTCAAAGACTTTGGGATTTAATGAGAAAAAAAGAAGATATTGTAAGAACACAATGTACATCTAGCATTTGCGAGATTCCATACGGCGATGATACTAATATATTACCAATACCTCAGGATGAAACTGATGTAAACCCTAATATTGAACAAAACCCAGGATACTAAACCATCTGCTTTGCTCAATTTACTTGTTACACACATTGATTCATGTTTAATATGTTTTCAATGTGTGTGTACAAGATTTAATTTATGATGAGAAATAATTCTTGAAATATAGAATGGTTTATCACCTATCCTCATATGTCATTTCAAATAGAAATAATAGAATATTTTGGAACAAAATCGTAGAAATTTAGTTAAACTATTGTCACTGGGTGCGCTTTTTCCTGGACAGACAGCTAGTGCACTTACGTCTATATTACAATCTATTAATACAGGTTCTAATCAAGAAGTATCGAACAGTTTGTTAAAAAACCTTCAAGACAATAATATTGAAGAATTATATAAAAAAGCCCTGGTTGTCGATGGTCTTATTATACCACGAGACTGGGACGAAGACTCTTTTAAAGCTTTAGCGAAATCTGGATATACAGGTTTTAGTGCATCTTTAAATTCTAGAAATTTAAAATTGGCTTTAAAAGATATGAACGAATGGGATAACCGAATTAAAAATAATCCCGACGTATTAATAAAAGCAACTACAGCAAACGATTTTATTCGTGCCAAAAAAGAAAATAAAACAGCCGTTTTATATGGATTTCAGAATGCCACAATGATGGAGAAATCTATAGAAAACCTAGATACGTTATATAATGCAGGAACGCGCTGGATTCAACTAACTTACAACCAAAGAAATTTGTTGGGAGATGGAAGTACAGAACGTACTAATTCTGGATTGTCAGACTTCGGAATTGAAGCTTTAGAGCGTATGAACGCGCTTGGAATTATTATAGATTTATCACATTGCGGTCGTGAAACAACCAACGATGCAATTAAATTTAGTAAGTCTGGAGCGTGTTTTAATCACTCTATGTGTGAGGCCTTATATAAAGATCATCCAAGATCTAAAACAGATGCCCAAATAAAAGCGATGGCAGACAAAGGTGGTGTTATAGGAATAATATGTTTAGGATACATGATTGGTCCAGATTTAGGTACTAAAACTACATTAGAAACTTATGTAGACCATATAGATCATGCTGTTAAAATTGCTGGAATAGATCATGTTGGTGTGGCAGCAGATTTTGCTATTCAAGGTCTTGAAGCTACAGGAGCTACTCGAGAAAATTGGTATGTACCAAGATTAACACGTTTTAAACCGTCGTACAAGGTACAATGGCCACCATGGATTCCAGAATTAGACAAACCAGATCGGTATTTACAAGTTGCTAAAGTATTAGATAAAAGAGGTTACAGTACAGGTGATATTGAAAAAATATTAGGTCTGAATTGGTTACGCTATTATAAAGATACTTTAAAGTCTTAATTACATTGTTTTAAAAAAAATCGCTGTCTTTTCACTTAAACTACTCTAGAACCTATGAAATATATCTGCTCTCTCTTATTTATTTTGCTAATTACTCAAAGCTGTAAGAAGCCTATAAATAAAGATAATAATTCAGAAACGGTTGTTTACGATGTAGTATTTCGAGAAAGCTTAGCGGGTACTTATAAAAAGACTCAAATAAAAACGGGGCAGTATAAGTATTATTACACATATACAGATCGAGGCCGCGGACCAGAATATGACGAAGAAATAACACTTAATGCTAATCATTTTATTACTGCTCAAACAGTAAAAGGCATCAATTATTCCAAAGTGTCCATAGATGAAACATTTTCTACTGATAACGGTAGTGCGACTAGTGATAATTTATTTGGAAGATCTACTGCCAATTTTAACGGCAATCAATTGTATTTTCGCTTTGATGGTTCTCCAGCTATTTACGAAGTGCTTGCGCAATTATTATTAAAATCTGAAACAGGCAAAATTGCACTCTACCCAACAGGTGAAGCCGAACTAATAAAAAAAATACCGTTAGAGTTAGAAAACGGAACAGCTTTAGAGCTATTAGTTATAAAAGGCTTGGATTTAAATGCCACTTATGTTTGGATGCAAGGCGACCAAATGGTTTGTAAAATATCTGGCAATCTTCATATCGTTCGTAAAGATTTTAGCGATAAGCGTCTTGAAATGAAAAAACGTCAGGATAGTATAGAAGACGAAAGTCTTATAGAAGTCGCAAAACAACTAACACATAAAGTGAATAAGGTTGTAATTCAAAATGTAAATGTATTCACAGAAAACGGTGCGTTACTTCCTAATCAGGATGTCGTAATAGAAGATAATACCATACAAGCTATTTATAAGACAGGTGAGCAGTCTGTAGATAAAGATGCACTATTAATTGATGGTACAGATAAAACCTTAATGCCTGGTATGTTTGATATGCATACGCATAACGATAAATTTAGAGGGTTACTTCATCTTGCAGGAGGTGTAACTTCGGTTAGAGATTTGGCAAATAATAAGCAACTTAAAACATTAGCAGATCAATTTGAAAACAATGAAATTATTGGTCCGCATATTGTAACCTATTGCGGTATTATAGATGGTCCTGGACCATTCGCGAATCAAAGAAATGTTGTAGAAACGTTAGAAGAGGGTTTAGCCGAAATTCAAGATTATAAAAATTTAGGCTATCAGCAAATTAAATTATACAGCTCGATTAAACCAGAATGGGTCACACCATTAACCAATAAAGCACATGAGTTAGGTATGCGTGTTAGTGGACATATTCCTGCTTTTATGGATGCAACCCAAGCCATAAACCAAGGGTATAACGAGATTCAACATATTAATATGTTATTTCTTAATTTCCTTTCAGACACTATAGATACGCGTACGCCTCTTCGGTTTACCATGCCAGCACAATATGGTGCAGATTTAGATTTACATTCAAAAAAATATACAGACTTTGTAACATTGTTGCGTAAAAAAAATATTCTTATAGATCCTACAGTAGCTATTTTCGAAAATAAGTTTCTAGCTCAAGTTGGTCAGGTAAGTCCAACGTATAGTATGGTAGAAAACAGGTTTCCTATCATCTATCAGCGTAGTTTTTATGCTGGAGGCCTGCCTCAAGAAGGCGAGCAAATACAGCGCTATAATGCCAGTTTTAATAAGATGCTCGAAGTTATTGCAGACTTATATAGAAAAGGAGTACAAATAGTTCCTGGAACAGATGGTTTACCTGGGTTTTTATATCATCGCGAGTTAGAACTTTATGTTAAAGCAGGTATACCTATACATGAGGTATTAAAATTAGCGACTATAAAATCTGCTGAAATCACAGGGGTTTCAGACTTATATGGCTCTATTGAAAAAGGAAAAAGAGCAGATCTCATCTTAATTGATGGTAATCCATTACAAAACATTAGTGATATACGTCACGTAGAATGGACCATGACTGGCGGTCATCTTTTTTATGCTAAAGAATTGTATAGTGTAAAAGGGATTAAACACTTTAAATAAATAAAAAATCAGTAATTAAATACTGTCTATAAACAAGGACACCGTTACTTATTTATAGTAATAGACACAAATTAATTAATAGCTCAATTATGAAATACATTTTATTTGCACTTTTTTCAAGTTGCATGCTTTCTGCTCATTCTCAAAAATCAAGCTTCTTTAATAATAGTAGAACAATTCTAGGCATCCATAAGGAGCGCACAGCGTCTATGGGGATTGGCGATATAGATAATGATGGAGATATGGATATTGTTGTTGCTAATGGTAGACATTGGCCAGGACAGAATAAAGTATTTATAAATAACGGTCGCGGAATTTTTACGGTTTCAAAAAACTTAGGTTCAGAACAAGAAACAAGTTACTCCACAGAGCTTGCAGATTTTAATGGAGATGGTTATTTAGATATCGCTGTAGGAAACGATATGGCTCCGAATTACATTTTTATAAACGACGGTGAAGGGAATTTTACTAAGGGTACTAGTTTTGGTGCTAAATATGGACATACAAGAAATATTGTTGTTGCAGATATAGATAACGATGACGATTTAGATATTTTAATTACAAATAGAGGAAGTGAGAATGAAATTTGTTTAAATAACGGACATGGTGTGTTTACAGAAGTTATTGGATTTGGAAACAAAAAAGATTCAACTATAGATGTTGAGGTTTCCGATATGAATGACGATGGTCATTTAGATTTAATTTTAGCCAATAGAGACGATCAACCAAACTATGTGTATTTAAATGATGGGAATCTAAATTTTAATAAAAAAACACCTTACGGAACAGGTAACGATGTTACAAGATCTGTAGGGGTTACAGATATAGATAAAGATGGCTTTAAGGATATTATAACAGCAAATATTGGCGAGCCTAATGTTATTTATTTCGGAAATAAAAAAGGAACATACGAGCGTAAAGTGAGGTTCGACGAAAGTTCAGATAAATCGTATGCGTTGTCTATTGGCGACTTAAATGGCGATGGAAATACAGATATTGTTATAGGAAATGTAGGATCTCCAAACACTGTTTTTATTAATTCTGGAGATGCAACGTCTTGGGAGAAAATAGAATTAAATAAGCAAGATTTTAGTACTTACGATATTCTGATGTATGATCTTAATGGTGATCATAAGTTAGATATTATTGAAAGTAATTCAGACGAATTAAACCTCTTTTATTTCAACAGATTCACTCCTAAATTTCCTTGATTTTAATTCTAAATCACAATTATAATATTTAAAAAAATTCACAATGATATATAAAATAAATAAGATTAATAGAGCAAGTCACTTATTAAAAATAGGTGTGCTGCTTTTAGTTACAGGTTGTTCAACCGCACCGTCAAAATGGGAGAATATAAATGAAGAAGGTACTTTTTTAGTATATAGAAGGCAATCTTTAATTGGTGAAGAATCCTATTCAATCACATCTACTAAAGATTCTATTATAGTAAAGTCGCTTCAAGGAGAAAACGAAAGAGGTCGAATTACAGGTGTCGAGGCAGAATTACATTTAGACATGAATTTAGAGACTTCTTTTTATTTAAATAGACGCATAACAAAAAATGATACCATTGTTAATTTAGAAGTTAAAAAAACATCTGAAGGTGTTTCTGTTTGGGAGAAAAATAGAGATTTTGTAGAAACAAAAAAATCTGAATTTTTTCCAGTACATAGTAATATTCCCGCAGGAATAGAAATGATGTTATATCATTATTATTTTAAGAAAGGAGGAAAAGGAAGTCTTCCTATTTTACCAAGAGGTGAAGTGTCTATGAATTTTATTAAAAAAGATACGGCAAAAATTAAAGGAGAAGACGTAATCTTAAGTAGGTATGTTGTAGAAGGTATAAATTGGGGAGGAAGAACAATTTGGGTAGACGAATCTCAAAATTTAGTGGCGCTTGTAAAAGCAAATACTCAAATAAGAGAGTACATAAAAAAAGGTTATGAAGAAGCAAAACCACTTTTTGTTCAAGGAAATGTTGAAGAACAAATGGCTGCGTTATCAAAATATACGGAAGATTTAAAAGGTACACAGGCTAAAATTAAAGCCTTAGTTGGTGGGAATCTTGTAGACGGACTTAGTGATGTTGCGCAAGAAGATATGACGTTAATTATAACAGACGGTCGTATTTCGAAAATTGGTAAACGTTCTGAAATTGAAATTCCAGAAGGTGCAGAAGTTATAGATGTAACAGGTAAAACATTAATTCCAGGGTTATGGGATATGCATGCACATTCTAACCAAGTACAATGGGCACCAGCTTATTTAGCAGGAGGAGTTACAACCATTCGTGATAACGGAAACGAACTTGAATTTGCAACTTCGTTTAGAGATGCCATTGCTAAAAATGGAGCTGTAGGACCAGATATTTTATTAGCCGGTATGACAGATGGTGCAGGAATACAAGGTAACGGAGTGGTTAGAGCTAGAACAGAGCAAGAAGCTAAAGAAGTTGCAGATTTATATTTTTCAAACGGATATAAACAAATAAAAATTTATTCGTCTGTAAGCCCAGAATTAACTAAAGTTTTGGCAGAAGAAGGTCATAAACGAGGTATGTCTATTACAGGTCACGTACCTAGTGCTATCGGAAATGCGCGTGGTGCTATCAATGCAGGTATGGATATGTTAAGTCATACATCTAGAGTATTAACAGTGCTTTTCCCAGATAAAAAAGTAAAAGAACTAGGAACTAATTTTATTTCTAAGAACGATATTAGTCAAGAACAAATTGATGATGCGACTGCTTTTCTTTTAGAACATAAAACAGTTTTAGATCCAACAATTGCTTTAAGTGTTGTAAGAGCAATGCCTAAAGGTGCTGTAATAGAAAGTATTGAACCGTTTTCTAATAGAATAGCATACGAGTTGTTTGAAGGTAAACGATTTAGAGGTGGTGTATCGCCAGCACGTTCTGAGGAAGCTAAAGCAGATTATATAAAATCTATGGGTATTCTTGGACAATTTTACAAAGCAGGAGTTCCTATTGTTGCGGGAACAGATAATGTAGTTCCTGTTTTTGGTCTGTATTTAGAGATTGAAACGTATCAGAAATATGGAAATATGACACCTTTAGAAGCTTTAAAAACAGCGACAATTATTCCTGCAAAAGCAATGGGATTAGATGCGCAAACGGGGACTTTAGAGGTCGGAAAAGAAGGAGATATAGCTATTTTAGATAAAAATCCTTTATTAAATATCTCTAACATAAGAACGGTTTCTGCGGTAGTTACAAACGGAAATTATTACAAGAGCAATCCATTATGGGAAGCAGCAGATTTTAAACCTGCAGAATAGTTGTCTTATTATTAAAATTATTAAACATAAAAAATTATGAGTAAAATTCTAAATCTATTTTTTGTAGTTATTTTAATGGCTAGTTGTGCAAAACAAGAGCCTATAGAAACTCCAGATAAAGATTATAATCCTGAAGCGAAGTTAGAGGCTTTAAATATAGTGCTTCCAGAACCACCTAAACCCGTTGCAAACTATGTGAATGGAGTAAGAACAGGTAACCTTATTTTCTTAGCAGGAAAAGGTCCTAAACGTGTAGATGGTACAGAAATAACTGGGAAATTAGGAGTAGATATTACTATTGATGAAGGTTATGGAGCAGCCAGATTAACTGCAATTAACCAACTTGCTGTGTTAAAAGAGATGCTTGGAGATTTAAATAAAGTGAAACGTATTGTAAAGGTTTTAGGTTTGGTAAATTCTGATCCTAATTTTGTAGAGCAACCCAAAGTTATTAACGGATTTTCAGACTTAATGGTCGATGTTTTTGGAGAAAAAGGAAAACATGCTCGCGCTGCTATTGGAGTTGCATCTTTGCCTCGTGCTCAGGCTGTTGAAATTGAATTAGTTGTTGAGGTTTACGAATAAATTTCTTTGATAAAAAAAACAAATATTTCAATATTTAAAAGATAATAAACAATGCAATTTGCAATAAATACAACATTTAGCAATATTAGATTTAAATTGAATACCATTTTAAAATCGGTTTTATTATTTCTACTTGCTTTAAGTTTTACACAATACAGTAATGCTCAAGAATTAAAATTAAAATATTTTGGTGGTGCCGGCTGGGAAATGTCAGAAGGAAATGTAACCATTTTAGTCGATCCGTATATTTCTAGATTAAAATTAGGAGATAGTCCGTCTAACAGTAAAGATGATACTCGAAAAAGTTATTATCCAAAAGATGTCTATCAATCAGATACGATAACAATTAATAAAGTCCTTGATAAAAAAGTAGATTTTATACTTGTACATCATTCACATTTAGATCATTTAGCCGATGTGCCTTACATCGCTAAAAAAACTGGAGCAAAAGTTATTGCCACCGAAACGAGTTGTAAAATTCTGAAAGCTTACGGGATTCCAGAAGATCAATTATTGAGAGTTAGAGGCGGTGAGGATTATCAGTTCGATAAATTTTCAGTTCGCGTCATTCCATCAATTCATTCTGCATTAGATGATAAACATTATTACGATTCTAGACAGCATACAGAAGACATAGATTTGCCCTTAAAATTAGAGGATTTTATAGAAGGAAAATCATTAATGTTTTTAGTGCGTTTTAAAAATCATAAAGTGTTAACTGCCGGATCTATGAATTTTATAGAAAGAGAAGTCGGTGGTTTAAAGCCAGATATTATTTTGCCTGGAGTTAATTTTTCAAGGTTAGAAATTTATAAATACACAGAGCGTTTATTGGCGTTAACAAATTTCCCAAAAATAGTAATACCAACGCATTGGGATAATTTTAGAGTGCCTTATGGCTTTTCTCAAGCAGATGCTATTGCGAAAAAAGTGAATCCTTTTATAGAGGAAGTAAAGTTAGCTTCACCAAATTCGAAAGTAATTGTTCCGGTGCATTTAGAAACAATAACTATAAAATAAACGAGTAAATTTGAATTGGTATAACGCGTCGGTTCGTTCGTATTAAAAGGATTAAAATGAAACTAATATTTATTCAAACAGGAGGTACAATAGATAAGGAATATCCGCACACTACAAAAGGCTGGGCATTCGAATTTGGAGCACCTGCAACAATTCGAATTTTAGAAAAATTAAATCCTTCTTTTAAGTATGAAATTGTTACTGCTTGTCAGAAAGATAGTCTAGAAATTACAGACGATGATAGAACTAACTTAGCGAAGTTAATTAACAAGTATCCTGAACGTAAATTTATTGTAACTCATGGTACGGATACTATGATAGAAACAGCTAAGTTTTTAGAAGCGCATGTTAAGAATAAACTCATTGTAATAACAGGAGCTATGCTTCCTGAACGCTTTTATACTTCCGATGCTCCAATACAATTAGGAACGGCAATTGCAACAGCTAATTTAATAGATACAGGTGTTTATATTGCTATGCATGGTATTGTAAAACGCGCATCAGATATCAATAGAAATTTAGAAACAGGACAGTATTATTAATGATATAAGTTTATGGAAAAAGACAAATTAATACAAGTTCATAAAAGCATTCAGCCTTATATTCATAACACGACTGTTTTAACATCAAAATTAATAGATGGTATTGCAGGATCACAGTTGTTTTTTAAATGCGAAAATTTTCAGAAAATGGGAGCATTTAAGATGAGAGGAGCAACAAATGCAATTATAAATCTTTCCGAAGCGCAAAAAAATAAAGGTGTGGTTACACATTCCTCAGGTAACTTTGCGCAAGCTTTAGCTTTATCTGCTCAGAGTTTAGGAGTACGTGCATTTATTGTTATGCCAAGCACTGCGCCTCAAGTAAAAAAAGATGCGGTTAAAGGCTATGGTGGTATTATTGTAGAATGCGAGCCCACACTTACGGCTAGAGAAACAACGGCCAAAGAGATACAAGAAAAAGAAGACGTTACGTTTATACATCCGTCTAATAATATAGATGTTATTTTGGGTCAAGGTACGGCTTGTAAAGAACTTCTAGAAAACGAGCCTGATTTAGATTACATATTTGTGCCTGTTGGAGGAGGAGGTTTAATTGCTGGCACGGCATTATCTGCGTATTATTTTGGTAATAACTGTAAAGTGATAGGAGGAGAGCCTTTTGAGGCAGATGATGCTTATAGATCCTTACAGAGTGGTGTAATTCAGGCAAACACGTCTACAAATACTATAGCAGATGGTCTTAAGACACAATTAGGAGATGTAAATTTCCCTATCATTCAGAAACATGTGGATAAGATTATTCGTGTAACAGAAGCTGAAATTGTAGCCGCAATGAAGCTTATTTGGGAACGTCTTAAAATTGTTTCAGAACCTTCGTCTGCAGTTGCATTAGCTGCTTTTTTACAAGAGAAAGACATATTTAAAAATAAAAAAATAGGAATTATTATTTCTGGAGGAAATGTAGATTTAAGTCACTTGCCTTTCTAATAATATAAAAAAGAAATAAGAATTTTAATACGTTTTGATAGTTGGTTATTTTGTTAAGAGGATATGGTTTTGAACTTCTATATCCTCTTTTTTTATGACTTAAAAAAATTTAATTTTATAGTACGTCACTGCATATTTAAGGTATCCTATTCTTCTTAAAATATTTTAGTTTACGGAAAAACCGTAACTATTTTCCTTTTCAAAATTTTACCTTTATCGGAAATTATAGGTCGACAAACTATGCAAGAAAAAGGATTAAAAAAAGGAGCTTGGACTAGAGTATTAATACTAATTCTGCCTTATTTTATTGTTGTAGGATTATTTCAATTTCTAGGTGCTCTGTTGGCAGGAGTGGATATTATGAATCCAGATTTTGAGCAAACATCAACACAGCATTTAATTATTAAATTATTTGATTTAGTAGGTACATTTTTACTGCTTTTGCTCTTTATGAAGAAATTAGATAATGAGCCTTTTGTTAATCTTGGTTTTCAATTAAAAAATAGACAGAAAGATATATTGTTAGGGCTAGCTGTCGGTTTAATAATAATGGCTGTAGGTTATGGTATTCTTCTGTCTTTTGGAGAGCTAGTCTTTGTTAAAGTGAATTTCGATTTTAAAGAAATTTTAATTACGATAGTTCTTTTTATTGTCGTTGCAGTAGTAGAAGAAACACTGTTACGTGGTTATATATTGCGAAATTTCATGTATTCTTTTAATAAATATGTGGCGTTAATTTTGTCTTCTGTGCTATTTGCTGCAATGCATTTAGCAAATCCTAATATCGATGGTTTTGCGTTCTTTAATTTGTTTCTGGCAGGTATTCTTTTAGGAATGTCTTATCTCTATACTAAGAATTTATGGTTCCCTATAGCGCTACATTTAAGTTGGAACTTGTTTCAGTCGCTTTTTGGGTTTAATGTAAGCGGATTGGATGCTTATTCTTTAGTTGAATTTAAAATAATAGATCCTAATCAGTTTAATGGAGGTGCTTTTGGATTCGAAGGATCGTACTTCTCTATCTTGGCACAAATTATAACTATAGTTAGTATTGCGATATTTTATAATAGACAAAAAACAGAAATGCAGGTGTAATTATAAACCGTAAATCTTATTAAAATTGGTCGTAATTAATTTTTTCAAATTGTTATATTTTTAAGTTAGTTATTGATAATAAAGCGAGATAATTTATAATTTAATATAACATCTATGTACTAATGATTGTAATCATATACGTTATCGAAAATCGAACAATTAATTCATTTCATTTTATATAAACCGCCATACTTTGTTATTTTTGCACATTCAATATTTTAAGTGCTCAAAGAGGTTGTTTTAGTGTTAAATATTTAAAAATTAAATACATATAAGTGGTTACATTTAAGCAAGGTAGATATTCTGGTTATTTAAGACCTATTTCGTATGCAATAGATTTGTCTATAATAAATGGCTTAGCCTTGTCTTATTTTTTTCCTGTAGTTAATCCACTTTTATACATGTCTTTAGTGTCTTGTACGTGGGTAATTCTTTCCTTGTATTCTAATTTTTACGAAGTCTATCGGTTTACAAGAGAAGTTACCATCATGTCTTTATTGCTTAAGCAAGCTTTACTTTTTACTTTAATTGTTTTTGCGTATTTCGGTTTTAGGCATAATTTAAATATAAAAACCAGTATTGTATTAAGTTATATTGGATCTGTGTTTTTACTTATTGCAATGGCAAAATTTGCTGTATTTTATTTACTTCAAAGATATCGTGCTTCGTTCGGTGGAAATGTAAGAAATACAGTAATTATTGGTAGAAATAGACAAACTAATGCTTTAGAAACGTTTTTTAAAAACAATCCTGAATATGGTTATTCACTTAAAAAGGTGTTTAATTTAAAAGATAAAACTCAGGGTGCTTTAGAGGACTGTTTACGCTTTATAAAAGAGAAAAAGATTGATGAAATTTATTGTTCTATTACAGAACTTTCTAATAATCAGATTTTACAAGTGGTTAGTTTTGCTGATAATAACTTAAAGATTTTAAAGTTTTTACCAGATAATAAAGAAATATACTCAAAAAAATTAAAATACGAATATTACGATTTTATTCCCATTTTATCGCTTCGGAGTATTCCTCTGCAAGAAGATGTAAATCAGTTTTTTAAACGCCTTTTCGATATTGTTTTTTCTGTCTGTATTATTGTTTTTGTGCTCTCTTGGTTAACGCCAATTTTGGCAATTATTATTAAGCTAGAATCTAAAGGACCGGTCTTTTTTAAACAATCTAGAAATGGATTTAATTATAAAGAGTTTCAGTGCTATAAATTCCGGTCTATGACTCCTAATTCAGATGCAAATTTGTATCAGGCCACTAAGGGAGATTTGCGTGTTACTAAAGTTGGGAAATTTATTAGAAAAACGAGTATAGACGAACTGCCACAGTTTTATAATGTTTTTTTCGGAGATATGTCTGTGGTGGGGCCAAGACCACACATGGTTAGTCATACGCATATGTATGCAAAACGTATCGATAAATTTATGGTGCGCCATTTCGTGAAACCAGGAATTACAGGTTTAGCACAGGTAAGCGGATTTAGAGGCGAAGTTGAAACAGACAAGGATATTATTAATCGTGTGAAATACGATATTTTTTATATTGAAAATTGGTCAATCCTTTTAGATATTAAAATTATTTTTCAGACTTTATTAAATTCCATAAAAGGAGAAGAAAAAGCGTATTAATTAGTTGCGCGATAAGTAGGAATTTTGATAACGTAATTGATTGAAAAGTATCGCTATTTCGTGCTAAATTTTAGTTTTATTCATACTTATAAGCATCACCAAACCTCAGATTTTACTCTGAAATAATCCGAAACTTATTGTATATTTATGCGCAACTTTCCATATATACAATCGATATCAAATGCAACCTTTAGTGTCTATTATTACGCCTGTTTATAATGCTGAAAAATTTATTTCTCAGACTATTGAAACTGTCTTATCTCAGACATATACTAATTGGGAGCTTATTCTTGTAGATGATGGTTCTTCAGATAATTCGTTGCAAATAATATCAAAGTTTACAGCAGCTCATAAAAATATTTTTTTATTTAAAAATGCTGAAAATTCAGGAGCAGCCATAACTAGAAATCGAGGTATGGAAGAAGCTAAAGGCAAATATATTGCATTTTTAGATGCCGACGATATTTGGTTTCCTACAAAACTAGATAAACAGATTGGTATGATGGAAGCTAAACATTTAGACGTGTCGTTTTCGAGTTATAACCTTATGGATGCTGAAGGACATTCTTTAGAAAAAAAAGTAAAAGCTTTAGAACAACTTACATATAAAAAATTACTAAAATGTAATTATGTTGGTAATTTAACAGGAATCTATAACGCCCAAACATTAGGTAAGATTTACACCAAAAATCTAAGAAAGCGTCAAGATTGGTTGCTATGGTTAGCTGCGGTTAAAAAAACAAAACAGCCTGTTTTAGGCATACAAGAATCTTTAGCAAATTACAGATTACAGTCAGATTCTATGTCGGCTAATAAATTTGGACTAATAAAATATAACTATTCGGTATACAAAACGGGTTTACAATTTTCAACAGTAAAATCTCTTTACTATATGGTGCTTTTTCTTTACGAATATCTTTTTGTGAAGTCTAAAAACACTATTGACTTACCAAAGATTTAAACTGCTTTAATTTTCCGCTTTTAGAACGTTTTAGGGTATCGTGTTTCTCAAAGTAAATATTTAGTCCATCTTCAAGGTAACGTTTCATTTCGGTTATAATTTGCTGTTGTTTTATTTCAGAAATTTTAGACTTTCCAACATAATCTATTTTAAATATAGATTTTGTTTCTTGAGTAATTATAAACTCTTTTACATTGCCATCATCTTCAATAATAGCTTTTGTAATGTAATAAAAGGTTAGTCCTGCAGCTCGGGTTCCGCTTGGTAAAATAGCCATGTCATTGGTTCTTCCAACTAGTTTCTCTAATACAGGTTTTTGTAATGTACTTGTTTTAGAAAGGATTCCAATATCACCTAAATCGTAACGAATAAAAGGATGTGCTTTGTTGTATAAAGATGTAATTACCACGCGGCCTTCTTGTCCGTTTTCTACTGGTTGGTTCTTTTTATCTAAAATTTCAACAAAAAGCGTATCGCTATTTATTTGCCAAATATCTTTCGGATTCTGAAATGCAATTAAATCTAATTCAGAAGCACCATATTCGTTAATTACAGGAATTCCAAATTGCCGTTCTAATAGTAGTTTGTCGTCGGGAAAAAGCATTTCTGATGTTACAACACAACATTTTAATGTCGGACAAACATTTTTAAGAATGAGGTTTTTATCTTTTAAAAATTTTGCAAACTGTACAATGGCACTGGTGTAACCATTTATATAGTCGAAGGGTTTGGTTTTAAAAGTATCTAGATACGTTTCTAAAGATTTATCATTTAAATTGAAAATTGAAAACCGATAACGATGGCTTAATTTATCTTTAAAACGTTCTTTATAATAACCTACTTTGTCTAACGGAATACCATAAAATCGTGCTTGTAACGAACTATTAAAATCGATACCGTACCAGCTAAAACGATTTTGTATTTCTGCCCAAGTTAAGGCATGGCACATTTTATCTTTAGCAAATACAAACGGATTTCCGGAAGAGCCCGACGTTTTATTTAAGTAAACAGTTTTGGTTGTAAACCCGTTAGAAAGACGATCTTCTAATGGTTGTTGTAAGTCGTGTTTGGTCATAACTGGAACAGAATTCCAATTATTTAAATCGATATGTTGTCCAAACGATTTATAAAACAGATTATAACTTAAATGATATTTAAGAATATCTTGTTGCTTCGAATTTAAATAGTTTTCGTATTCAGTTTCATCTAATTTTTGGATATTAGAAAGCGTTTTTTTTGCCTCCTTTAAAGGGAAACCATTTAGTTGTAAAGTAAGATTGAATATCTTCAAAAGAGAATGAGGTATATGTTTTTGTAAAATAATTATTTTTTAAGCGTAAAAGCAATTATTTTTGCTTCAAACTATATTCAATATGACAATTTTAATTCTAGGTGCTGGCGGAAGAGAACATACTTTTGCTTGGAAAATTTCTCAAAGTCCATTATGTAAAAAGCTATTTGTTGCTCCAGGTAACTCGGGAACTGCTGCTATTGCAGAGAATGTTGCAATAGGCGTAACAGATTTTGAAGCAATTAAAACTCTAGTTTTAGAAAATAATATCGATATGGTTGTTGTAGGGCCAGAAGATCCTTTAGTACAAGGTGTTCATGATTTCTTTTTAAATGATGAAAAATTGAAGCATGTTGCGGTTATAGGACCAGAAAAAGCTGCTGCAGAATTAGAAGGAAGCAAAGAATTTGCAAAAGAATTTTTATTCAGACATAATATTCCAACTGCCGCTTACCAGTGTTTTAATAAATCTAATGTTGAAGAAGGTTATGCGTTTTTAGAAACGTTAACGGCTCCTTATGTTTTAAAAGCAGATGGATTAGCAGCAGGAAAAGGGGTGTTAATTTTAAATGATCTAGATGAAGCTAAAGCCGAATTAAAAGCGATGTTGGTAGATTCTAAATTTGGAGTAGCAAGTACAAAAGTGGTGATTGAAGAGTTTTTAGATGGTATTGAATTGAGTTGTTTTGTGTTAACAGACGGTAAAAATTATAAAGTATTACCAACAGCAAAAGACTACAAACGTATTGGTGAAGGCGATACGGGTTTAAATACTGGTGGAATGGGAGCAGTATCTCCAGTACCATTTGCTACAGACGAATTTTTAGAAAAAATAGAAACCCGTATTGTAAAACCAACTATAGAAGGTTTATTAAAAGATAATTTACCATACAAAGGTTTTGTATTTATCGGATTAATAAAAGTAGGAGACGATCCAATGGTTATTGAATATAACGTACGTATGGGAGACCCAGAAACTGAAGTGGTGCTACCAAGACTGAAAAACGATTTTGTTGAATTATTACAAGCTGTTGCTAACGGTACTTTAAATGAAATAGATTTAGAAATAGACGAACGTGCAGCAACTACTGTAATGACTGTTTCTGGAGGATATCCAGAAGCTTACGAAAAAGGAAAAGAAATTACAGGTTTAGAAAACATAGAAGGTTCTATCCCTTTTCATGCCGGAGCAGATTTAAAAGACGGCAAAGTATTAACAACTGGAGGTCGTGTTTTAGCCATGACATCTTACGGAAATACGTACCAAGAAGCCATAAAAAAATCTTATCAAAATATAGAAAAACTACACTTTGATAAGATGTATTATAGAAAAGATATTGGATTTGATTTATAGAAAAGAGTGAGAAGAAATACTTTTATCTTCTTCGTTGTTATCACTAAAACTTTTTAATTGAAGCATCCAGTAAACGAAAAACCCCATACCGATTAATATAAAAATCCATGAGAATGCATTGGCTGCTAACCAGCTTTTAAGTTCTAATGCTCTTAAAGCATCTAAAGGTTGAAACAATACGTTTACAAATAAATCCTGTATCGCGTAAAAAAAATCTTTCATAGTATGGTATATTTACCAAACAAAAATACAAAAAGAGTTAATGATTACAAGTATTTTTAGTAAATCTAAACCAATAAATTTTTTAGTTGTATTTGCTATTACAGTTGGTACGTTTTTTATTGCGCATACTAAATATGCTGTAGGTTCAGATTTATCACAACATTATATTAAGTATTTCTTTATTTTTAGTGTAAGTTTTTGTTCTATTTTGGTGTTAGATTTTTTGGTAAGTAAAAACAAATTAACGCAGAAAAGTAGCTACGAAATACTATTATATGCTTTATTCTTAATGGCTTTACCTCAAACCATGTTGAATGAGAATATTGTGTATTCTAATTTTTTTATTCTATTGGCTTCTCGTCGAATTTTAAGTTTACGATCTCAGCTTAATGTGAAAAAGAAATTGTTCGATGCTGGATTTTGGATAGCCATAGCGGCCTTATTTTATTTCTGGTCAATACTATTTGTTATCCTTATTTATGCTGCTTTATTGTTTCATTCTAATACAAATTTAAAAGAATGGATTATTCCAATACTGGGTGTAGCTTCTGTTTTTGTATTAGGTGTGTCGTATTCTGTAATACTTTATGACGATTTTTTTAAAGCTTTTGATATTTTACCTACTGTTAATTTAGATTTTAATTCCTATAACACCATGCAATATATTGTAGGTGTAACCATGTTGGTCTCTTTTGGGTTGTGGTCTTCCTTATTTTATATAAGAACTATTAAATCTAAAAAAAGCGATTTTAAACCGGCTTATAAAGTAATATTAGTTGCTGCACTTATAGCGTTTAGTATTATGGTGTTGTCTCCAGAAAAAGAAGGCGGTGAATTTTTGTTTTTATTTGCCCCTTTGGCTGTTATAATTACTAATTATTTAGAAACTATTCAGGATAAGTGGTTTAAAGAAGTTTTTCTTGGCCTTTTAATTTTTGTGCCTTTTGCGCTATTATTGTTGTAATTTTTGTCCGAAACATAAATCTCCTGCATCACCAAGTCCTGGTACGATATAGCCTTTTTCATTCAGTTTTTTGTCTATGGTAGAAATCCATAAATGGGTATCTGTATTAAAATGATTTGACACATTCTCTACACCTTGTTCTGCACCAATAACACTAACTAAATGTACTTCTTTAGGAGTTCCAAAAGGTTTTAAAGCTTCGTAAGTTGCAATCATAGATTGTCCTGTGGCTAACATTGGATCTGCTAGAATTAAAGTCTTGTTTTCTAGAGATGGACATGCCAAATATTCAACAATAATTTCAAAATTTTCAGGCGTAGATTTATGATGTCTGTATGCTGAAATAAAAGCGTTTTCTGCAGCATCAAAATAATTTAATAATCCGTTGTGTAACGGAATTCCAGCACGTAAAATGGAACAAATAACAATGTCGTTTTCTGGTAAATTAATTTCAGTAGTATCTAAAGGAGTTTCAACTGTTTTTTCTTTATAATGTAACGATTTACTTAGCTCGTAAGCTAGAATTTCACCAATACGTTCAATATTTCGTCTAAAACGCATGTTGTCGGTTTGTATAGTTTTATCTCGTAATTCTGACATAAATACATTTAAAATGGTGTTTTCTTTAGATAAATTATGAATCTGCATGGTTCTCTTTTATAGTGTCTGGTAAAGTTAATTAAATAGAAGTATATTTACGTTTGTAATTTATATTTAATAATCAAGGAAACGTGAACCTACATTATAAGCCATTTAAAGACTTTTAGCTAAAAAATATGTAGGTTTGTACTTTAAAATAAAAATCATGTTTACAACTAAGGCAAATACCATCTTTCAGGAGGTTATAAATACGTATCACGTTATAAATACTGTAGATCAGGAATTTTCAAATCCATATAGTGAGGAAGACGATTTATTAGCACATTTATTATATAGAAAATGTTGGATAGATACGGTACAATGGCATTATGAAGATATTATTCGTGATCCACAAATAGATCCTGTTGCTGCTTTAACATTGAAACGCAAAATTGATGCTTCTAACCAAGATCGTACAGATATGGTGGAGTATATTGATAGTTATTTTTTGGAGCAAAATAAAGATGTTACGCCTAAAGCAGATGCAACTATTAATACAGAAAGCCCTGCTTGGGGAGTAGACAGATTATCTATCCTTGCTTTAAAAGTATACCATATGGAAGAAGAGGCAACACGAGAAGATGCTTCAGATTCTCATAAAAAAGCATGTCAGACCAAATTAGACATTCTTTTAGAACAACGTGTAGATTTGTCGACAGCGATAGATACGTTATTAAGCGATATTGCTTCTGGAGATAAATACATGAAAGTGTACAAACAAATGAAAATGTATAACGACGAGGAACTTAATCCTGTGTTACGTTCTCAAAAATAAGTGGCAAAACACATACAACATATATTAGTTATACGTCTCTCGGCAATGGGGGACGTTGCTATGTCTGTACCTGTTTTAAGGGCGCTTACATTGCAATATCCTAATTTAAAAATTACAATTTTAACTCGTCCGTTTTTTAAGCCCTTTTTTAGAGATTTAAATCAGGTATCTGTTTATGGAGCAGATTTAAAAGGAGAACATAAAGGTGTTTTCGGACTGTATAAGCTATCTAAAACGCTTAAAAAATTAAATATTAATGCTGTAGCAGATATTCATAATGTACTGCGTTCTAAAATTTTGAAAATCTTTTTTTTAGGAACTCCTTTTGTTCAAATAGATAAAGGTAGAAGTGAAAAGAAAGCGTTAATTAATGGAGCTGTTTTTAAGCAATTACCAACTACGGTTGAGCGTTATGCAGAGGTGTTTAAAAAGTTAGGTTTTCCTGTTAATTTGTCTCATCCTACATTTCCAAAGCCGATTGTTTTATCTAAAAAATTAGAAGCTATTATAGGAGATCATGATATGAAATGGATTGGGATTGCTCCTTTTGCTGCTCACGATAGTAAAATGTACCCTATCAATCAAATGGAGACCGTGATTGAGACGCTTTCTAAAGATTATAAACTATTTTTATTTGGTGGTGGCGCTAAGGAGGTTGAAATTTTAAATGGGTTTCAATCTAAATTTAACAATGTCGTTAACTTGGCGGGACAATTAAATTTTAATGAAGAGTTAGACATTATTTCTAACTTAGAAGTTATGTTGTCTATGGATTCTGGTAATGGGCATATGGCAGCCATGTTAGGTAGAAAAGTAATTACAATTTGGGGTGTTACGCACCCGTTTGCTGGCTTTGCACCATTTAATCAACCAGATGATTTTGCATTAACAGCAAATAGAGAAGAATTTCCTTTAATTCCGTGTTCAATCTACGGAAATAAATTTCCTGAAGGTTATGAAAAGGCTTCTGGAACAATTGCTCCAGAAACCATTGTAAATAAAATTATATCGGTGATTTAAACGTCGTCGTAATCTACAACTATAGTTGCTGTTGTTGGACAAGCTTGACATGTTAACACTAACCCTTCTGCCAATTCATTTTCTGTTAAAATATTGTTTTGTTTCATGGTAGCAGAACCTTCTGTAACACGAGCAATACAACTACTACAAATTCCGCCTTGGCAAGAATAAGGTGCGTCTATTTGCTTAGCAAGTGCAGCTTCAAGAATAGTTTGTTTCTGTGACATAACGAATTCAATTTCTTCGTCGTCTACAATAATTTTTATTGCGGTAGATCCATCTTTAACGGCTGCAGTATTTGTTTTTGATTCTGCTGCAACAGGAACCGAAAATAATTCGAAATGTATGTTTGCTTCAGCAACACCAAAATCTTTCAAAACATCTTTTGTTGTGGTAATCATTCCTTCAGGACCACATAAATAATAAGTATCTATGGTTTTGTGTTTGTAAGTGTTTTTTAGAAGGAAATTCACTGTGCTTTTTTCAATACGACCAAACATAGCATCGTCTTCTTGTGTCTGGCTAAATACCATTTGTATAGAAAAACGATCTGTATATTCGTGATGTAGTGCTATTAATTCTTCAAAAAAGATAGTCTCTTTTGGTGTCTTATTCCCGTAAATAAGAATAAAATGACTGTTAGGCTCTTCTTCTAAAATGGTTTTAGCAATACTCATAATAGGCGTAATACCGCTACCGGCAGCAAAAGCAGCAATAGTTCTTGTTTTTGAAGGGTCTGGTTCAAATACAAAACGTCCGTTAGGTTCTGCAACTTCTAAAATATCACCTTTTTTTAAGGTTGTATTAGCGTATTTAGAGAATAAACCATCTTCAACAGCTTTTATGGCAACAATTAATTCGCCGCTTTTTGGAGATGCACAAATAGAGTAATCTCTACGTACTTCTTTATTGTTAATTTCAGTTTTTAGCGTGATGTATTGTCCCGCTTTAAATCTGTAATTTGATTTTAAATTTGAAGGAACTTCGAAGCTTATAGTTACTGCTGCTTCTGTCTCTTTATTTATATTTTGTATTGCAAGTTTATGAAATGCCATTGATATTCTTTTTTACAAAAATAAGAACATAGTTTTAAAAAGACTTTTGTTTGTAACAAAAAGTATGTTAATATTACTTATTATTAGTTAGTAACCAACAACCTTAACCATGATTACACATTTTTTAAACCTGGAATGGAAACAATTTACCAGGTCTGCAAGCTTTGGTAAAAGCTTAGGACTAAAAATATTGATGGGCTTTTTCGCCTTGTATTTTATTATCATATTCTTAGCATTAGGTGTAGGCATGTTTCCGATGCTTAAAAAGATATTTCCAGAAAGCGATCCTTTTGTAATGTTTAATAGCTTTATTTTCTATTGGATTTTAGGAGACTTAGTCATTCGTTTTTTCTTTCAAAAATTACCGGTAATGAGTGTAAAACCTTTACTTACATTACCTATAAAACGGAAAAAAGTGGTGAATTTTGTGTTGGGAAAATCGGCTTTATCCTTTTTTAATTTTTTGCCATTATTTGCAATAGTTCCGTTTGGTGTAACGCTTATTTCTAAAGAGTATAATGTTTCAATGGTTTTGGTCTGGATGCTAACTATTGTAATATTTACACTTATAAATAACTACCTAAATTTTATTATAGAAAGCCTGTCTTCTAAAACAGAATTATCATTTTTACCAATTATACTTATCGCAGGAGGTCTTTTTGCATTAAATCATTTCGGAATAATTAATATTTCAGAACTATTAGCTGCCGGAATTCAATCTATTGCTAACAATCCGTTATTTTTAATTATTCCTATTTTAATTTTGGTTGGGTTATACTTATTCAATTTTAAAATTCTTCGAGACAAACTTTTTTTAGATAGCTCGTTAAAAACAAAAACACAGGAAGTTTATGCTTCTAATTTAGAGTGGACCAAGAAGTTTGGAGATATTGCACCTTTTATGCAATTAGACTTAAAATTACTTTGGCGAAATAAAAGACCAAAATCTTCTGTTTGGATGTTGTTTTTAGGATTGTCGTATGGGGTGTTTATTTATCCGAATCCTTTGGGGGCTATGTATGCTTTCGGAGGTATAATTATAACTGGAATTTTTCTTATCAATTTTGGGCAATTTATCCCGGCTTGGGATAGTGGGTATTACAAAATGTTAATGAGCCAAAACATAAGGTATAAACAATATTTAAAATCGAAGTATACCTTAATGACGCTAAGTGTTATTATTTTATTTGTATTAAGTATTCCTTACGTGTATTTTGGATGGAAAATTTTACTGGCGCATTTTGCGGCAGCTATTTACAATATTGGTGTAAATACTTATGTTATTCTTTTGGGAGGATCTTTTAATCGTAAAAAAATAGATTTAAATCAAAGAGCGGCTTTTAATTTTCAAGGTACAGGTGCGGTACAATGGATTATTGGGTTGCCATTAATTGTGTTACCTATGGGTATTTTTGGAATTGCTAAATGGTTATTTAGTTTCGAAATAGGTATCTCTGTTTTAATATTTTTAGGTGTGCTAGGGATAATTTTACATGAAAAACTAATGAAATTTATAACCAATAAATATTTAAATTCAAAATATAAAATGATCGCTGCTTTCGATCAAGACAACTAAAATAGTATAACATGATAACGACAACAAATCTTTCAAAAAAATATAACGGAAAACAAGTTTTAAACATAGCGCATTTAGAGATCCCTAAAGGGCAAAGTTTTGGTTTAGTAGGGAACAATGGTGCTGGAAAAACCACGTATTTTAGCTTGTTACTCGATTTAATTCAGCCCACAACTGGTGATATTAAAAGTAATAATATTCAGGTTAATTTAAGTGAAGACTGGAAGTCGTTTACATCTTCTTTTATAGACGAAAGTTTTTTAATTGGCTACCTAACTGCCGAAGAATATTTTTATTTTATTGGTGAATTACGTGGTCAGAATAAAGCCGATGTTGATGCACTTGTAAATCAGTTCGAAGATTTCTTCCATGGCGAAATTTTAAAGCAAAAAAAGTATTTAAGAGATTTAAGTAAAGGAAATCAGAAAAAAGCGGGAATTGTTGCAGCGCTTATCGGAAATCCAGAAGTTATTATTTTAGACGAGCCATTTGCTAATTTAGATCCTACTACGCAAATCAGACTCAAAAATATTATAAAAGATTTGGCCGAACAAAAAGGTGTTACCGTACTTGTGTCTAGTCACGATTTAATGCATGTTACAGATGTTTGCGAACGTATTGTAGTGTTAGAAAAGGGTGAAATTATAAAAGATATTGCAACTAGTGGCGAAACACTTAAGGAATTAGAATCTTATTTTGCAGGCTCTTTAGAAATCTAAATGTCATTCTATTTTTATAGGTTAATCGAAAAAGATGCTTATTTTTACCGCTTTGCATAATAATAGCAAGAGTTTATAGTTATTTATTTGATTAAATACCCCAACGTTGAAAACATCTTTTAAGGTTATTTTTATAGCATGTGTTTCTACATTTCTACTCGTAAACTGTTCTCGAAAAAAGGACAAATTTATAAGTAGAAATTTCCATGCAATGGCCACAGAATATAATATACTTTATAATGGTAACATTATCTTAGAAGAAGGTCGTGATCGCCTTAATGAAGAATATCATGACGATTATTGGAATGTACTTCAGTTAGAACGTTTAGATTTTACAGAGGATGCTATGCTTCCTGGACAATCTAAAAACGAGACTTTTTCAAGAGCAGAAGAAAAAGCGGTAAAAGCCATACAAAAACATTCTATGAACATTAAAGGGAAAGAGAAAAACCCAAAAATGGACGAAGCTTATTTGTTGCTTGGAAAGGCTAGGTATTTCGATCAGCGATTTGTACCAGCTTTAGAAGCTTTTAATTATATTCTTTACAAATATCCGTTAAGCGATAAAATTAATGTGGCTCGCGTATGGCGAGAAAAAACCAATATGCGTTTAGATAACGATGAGTTGGCTATTAAAAACTTAAAGCGCTTACTAAAATTAGAACATTTAAAAGGTCAAGAATTATCAGATGCAACCTCTACATTGGCACAAGCTTATCTTAATATTAAGGTTGTAGATACGGCAATAGCATATTTAGAAATTGCAGCAGAATCTACTTTAAAACAAGAAGAACGCGGGCGGTTTTTGTTTATAAAAGGACAATTATATAATACTTTAGGGTATAAGGATAGTGCAAATATTACGTTCGATCGCGTAATAAAAATGCATCGTAAAATCCCTAGAGATTATTATATAGGGGCTTATGTTGAAAAGGCTAAGAATTTTGATTACGAAAATGGAGATAAACTAGCATTTTCTGAAACCTTAGCTAAACTCGAAGAAGATCGTGAAAACCGTCCGTATTTAGGTCGTATTTATCATCAAGTAGGGGAGTATTATTTGGCAACCAATAGCGATTCTTTAGGTATTGCGTATTACAATAAATCATTAAGAACACGTCGAGACGATCAAGAATTAAATGCTCGAAATTATAAAATTCTGGGCGATTTAAGCTTTAATGATGCCGAATATAAAACTGCAGGCGCTTATTTTGATAGTACGCTAACAAATCTTAAACTCAATTCTAAAAAGTATAGAACGGTTAAGCGTGAACGTGATAATTTAGACGATGTTATTTATTATGAAGACATTTCGAAAGTAAACGATAGTGTTATTCATTTGGTAAATTTACCAGAAGCAGACCGATTGGTGTTTTTTGAAACCTATACAAATGAATTAAAAACTAAAGCCGAGTTAGAATACGAGCGTCAAGAAGCGGAAGCTAGAGCTCAAGAAATGTTAAGTTCTAATTCAGGGTTTAATGTAAATACTAAAGGATCGTCGTTTCAAGATCGCGAAACCGCAGATAAAATTGCAAACACGTTTTATTTTTACAATAACACAACAGCTGCTTATGGTAAAAATGAATTTATTAAAGTTTGGGGCGATAGAGAAAATAAAGATAACTGGCGTTGGTCTAATATGAATTTTTCTGGACCGTCTGCTCTAGTTGTCTCATCGCGAGATCAAGGATTAGATTTAAGTGCAGATATTTATAAACCACAATTTTATTTAGATCAAATTCCTTCAGACACAAAAGTAATAGACAGCATTGTTAAAGAACGTAATTATGCTTACTTTCAATTAGGAGTTATTTATAAAGAAAAATTTAGCGACTACAACTTATCTAAAAATAAACTACAGGATTTATTAAAAAGTAACCCAGAAGATCGATTAATTGTTCCTGCTAAATATAATTTATATAAAGATTATGAATTACTGGGGCAAATGGGCGAAGCCGAAATTATAAAAACAGATATCTTAACAAATCATCCAGATTCGCGTTATGCCGAAATATTGCGTAATCCAGATCAAGCTGTTGCTGAAGATTTAAACAGTCCAGAAAGCATGTACCAGAAGGTTCATAAAGTATTCAATGCGCAGCAATATGCAGAAGTTATTTCGCTTTGTGAAGTTAATATCCATGATTTTGAAGGAGATGATATTGTTGCGAAATTCGATTTATTAAAAGCTACGGCTATAGGTAGGTTGTATGGTTTTGAAGCTTATAGAGAGGCTTTAAACCAGGTTGCTTTGTCTTACCCGAATCTTCCAGAAGGGCAAAGGGCTGAAGAGTTAATAAGAAACGTATTACCTAATTTAGCAAATTCTGAGTTTTATGAATATGATTATGGATCGCGTTTTAAAGTTGTATATCAATTCGAAAACACATCAGATAAAGACATTGAAGCTTTTGTTAAAAAATTAAATACACAACTCGAAAAAGTAAGATACTACGACTTATCATCATCTAAAGATGTTTATTCTACAACAACAACTTTTGTTATTGTTCACGGATTTAGTAATTTAGTCGTCGCAGAAGGCTTTAAGGATTTATTTGAAAAGAAAGATAAGAATAAGATTACAAGACCTTATTTTGTAGTATCATCAGATAATTATCAAATAATTCAAATTCATAAAAATTTAGAAATATATTTAACTCAGAATAATTTATAAACTCCCCAAATTAATTACTATGTTCAAGGATAGCAAGAAAGACAAACAACAAAGTGTAGACTCATCAGGAAATCAAAATATTATTGCTCAAGGCACCAAAATTGTAGGTGATTTAAGTAGTGAGGGCGGATTTAGAATAGATGGCATTGTTGAAGGAAATTTAAAAACACCAGGAAAAGTTGTGGTTGGAAAAACCGGATTTATTAATGGAACTTTAGAAGGGACAGATGCTTATTTTGAAGGTAAATTTTCTGGTAAATTAGAATTGTCAGGTACATTAACTCTAAAATCTACTGCCGATATAGAAGGCGATGTTATTGTTGCTAAGCTAGCGGTAGACCCTGGCGCAAATTTTGATGTAACTTGTGTAATGAAAAGTGGTGTGAAAGCTATAAAAAATGATAGAGCCAAAGAAAAAACAGCTTAATAATTATGTCAGATTTTCTGGTATGGCTTTTCAGATGATAGCCATTATAGGAGTAATGACGTTTTTAGGGATTAAGTTGGATGGTAAATTTCCAAATCAATACAGCGCTTATACGGTTATTTTTTCTTTAATTGGTGTAATTGGTGCCATATATCAAATTATTAAACAAGTCACTAATCTTAAGAATTAAGATTAAATTTTTTATGTTTTAATGAAACAAAAATTACGTTCTTTTTTAATGGTATTAGTACCATTAACTTTAGTGTTATGTGTATCGCAAACATTTCTGATTCAGAAATTAGAAAGTTCGCATATATTTTATTTATCAACTTGGAGTATTTATGTGTTTCATTTTATAGCAACTTTAATAGTTTATACTTCGGTCGTTTATGTAAATAACGTTTTTTCAGACAAAACCGGTTTTGCATTTATGGCTTGTGGCGTTCTTAAAATGTTCGCAACAATTGTATTCTTACTTCCTTTAATTTTAAATTCTAAAGAGACACCAGCAAGTGATGTTATTGCATTTTTTGTGCCTTACTTTATATACTTGCTTTTTGAGACACTTTTCGTTGTAAAGCTATTAGTTAATAAACCTTAAAAAATTGACAATTCCTCAAAAAGTGGTTATTTAAGAGTAAAAAAAATAGTTATTAACTTTATAATGTTAATTAAAAATGTATTTTTGCACCGAAATTTGGAGACCGTAAATTATATTTAAAAAAGTATGATGATAGCAAAAAAATCTATCAAATGTTTAGTAACAGTCATTTTGGCTGTGCTTCCGTTTTTTAGCTTCGCCCAACACGGCAACGAACATGGTGAAGAAGAGATTGAGTTTAATGCAAGCGATTTAATTAATGGACACATTGGTGATTCTCACGAATTCCATATGTTTGATTATAATGGCGAGGCATATTCTTTCTATTTACCAGTAATTTTATGGACAGATAACGGGTTAACTGTTTTTTCTTCAAAAGAATTTCACCACGATAATAGCGGTCATCACGTGGTAGAAAAAGGAGATAATTCTTTTGTTCGTGATAACGAAATTATTTATTACACAGATAAGTACGCAACCTTAACAGCAGATACTAAGAATGCTTTTAATTTTGATGCGCGTCCTTTAGATTTTTCAATTACGAAAAATGTATTCTCAATGATTTTTTCAGCAATTATCTTATTCTTATTGTTTTTCGCTGTAGCAAAATCTTATAAGAAAAATGATAAAGCACCAAAAGGTTTGGCAGGTTTCATGGAACCACTTATTACTTTTGTAAGAGACGATATTGCTATCCCTAATATTGGAGAACATAAATATGCTAAGTTTATGCCATATTTATTAACCATCTTTTTCTTTATTTGGATTAATAATCTTATTGGTTTGATACCATTCTTTCCTTTTAGTTCAAACTTAACAGGTAACATTTACTTTACGTTTGTTTTAGCGATGATTACTTTTATTATTACAACTTTAAGCGGTAATAAAACATATTGGAAACATATTTTAATGCCGCCTGTGCCTAAGGCGTTGTATCCAATTATGGTTCCTATTGAATTTATTGGAATGCTAACAAAACCATTTGCATTAATGATTCGTTTATTTGCAAACATTACTGCTGGACATATTATTATATTAAGTTTAGTGTCTTTAATCTTTATATTTAAAACACCTGCAATTGCTCCGGTAACTGGTTTTTTTGTACTATTTATGAGTGCTCTAGAATTATTAGTTGCTGCTTTACAAGCTTATGTGTTTACATTATTATCGGCATTATTTATTGGTCAGGCTGTAGCCGAGGATCATCATTAAATTGAGTTTTTTAATTATTAACTATATAAATTTATTACTATGGTATTAGCTGGAATCGGTGCCGGATTAGCTGCAATTGCTGCAGGTTTAGGTATTGGAAAAATTGGTGGATCTGCAATGGAAGCAATTGCTCGTCAACCAGAAGCTGCTTCAAAAATTCAAACTGCAATGATTATTGCTGCTGCACTTATTGAAGGTGTTGCACTTTTCGCAGTGGTAGTTGCGTTGATCGCAAAATAATTTTTTGAAAAAGAAAAACTAAACATCCTGTAGCGGTTGGTTACAGGATGTTTTTCAACAAAAATCAACTTTATTATAATTATATAAATTATGAATTTAATAGCACCAGAAAGTTTAGTCTTTTGGACCACGGCAATTTTTATTATATTCTTTTTCTTATTAAAGAAATTCGCTTGGAAACCTATTTTAGGAGCCGTAAAAGGAAGAGAAGATTCTATTAATAAGGCCCTAATGTCTGCAGAGGAAGCTCGCAGAGAAATTCAAAATTTAAAAGCAGATAACGAACGTATTCTTCACGAAGCTCGTGCAGAAAGAGAAGATATGCTTAAAGATGCTAGAGATATTAGAAATAAAATTATTTCAGACGCTAAAGAAGAAGCTCAGAAGCAATCTCATAACATGATTGAGGCTGCAAAAAGTGCTATTGAAAGCGAAAAGAAATCGGCAATGATTGAACTTAAAAATCATGTTGCAGAATTATCTTTAGACATTGCTGAAAAAGTGGTACGTGGTGAATTATCAAATAAAGACAAACAATTAGAATTAGTTGACTCTTTATTAGGTAAATCTACTTTAAACTAGAAATAATGGCAGGAACAAGAGCAGCAATACGTTACGCAAAAGCAGTTATAGAATTAGCACAAAGTAGTAATTCAGCCGAGGCTGTACATACAGACATGTCTTTAATTGCTAATACTATTTCAGACAGTAAAGACTTAAGCGATATGCTAGAGAGTCCTGTTGTAAAATCTGCTGTTAAGAAGTCGGCGTTATTAGAGATTTTTAATAACATCACTCCGTTAACTATTAATTTATTAGATACTTTAATTACAAACAGAAGGCTTCCTATCTTAGGAGATGTCGCTATAAAATATAATCAATTATTTGAACAGTTATCTGGTGCAGAATTAGCAACAGTAACTACTGTAGTACCATTAACTAGCGATTTAGAAGTTAAAGTTTTAGCGAAACTAAAAGAGTTAACAGGAAAAACAGTTGAAGTTAAAAATGTAATAGACGAAACCATTATAGGTGGTTTTGTATTACGTATAGGAGATTTGCAATACGACGCTAGTGTAGCAAACAACCTAAATAAAATAAAACAAGAATTTTCATTAAATTAATTTTATAAATTTTTTAATCGGAATGATTTTCGATTAGAGCTTATATCTAAATAAAATGGCAGAAGTAAAACCAGCTGAAGTAACAGCAATCCTAAAGCAACAACTACAAGGTTTTGAAGCAGGAGCAACTTTAAATGAAGTAGGTACAGTATTAACTGTAGGAGATGGTATTGCACGTGTTTACGGATTAGCTAATGCACAATATGGTGAGTTAGTAGATTTCGGAGATGGTCTTGAAGGAATTGTATTAAACCTTGAAGAAGATAACGTCGGTGTAGTATTATTAGGACCTTCACAATTTGTTAAAGAAGGAACAACAGTAAAACGTACAGAACGTATCGCATCTATTAATGTAGGTGAAGGTATTGTTGGTCGTGTTGTAGATACTTTAGGAAACCCTATCGATGGTAAAGGACCAATCACTGGTAAAACTTACGAAATGCCTTTAGAGCGTAAAGCTCCTGGTGTTATCTTTAGAGAGCCAGTAACCGAACCATTACAAACAGGAATCAAAGCTATTGATGCTATGATCCCAGTGGGTAGAGGACAACGTGAGTTGGTAATTGGAGATAGACAAACAGGAAAAACAGCTGTTTGTATTGATGCTATTTTAAATCAAAAAGAATTTTACGATGCAGGTGAGCCTGTATATTGTATATATGTTGCTGTTGGGCAAAAAGCTTCAACAGTAGCTTTAATTGCTAAAACTCTTGAAGAAAAAGGAGCTTTAGCTTATACTACAATAGTAGCTGCAAATGCATCAGACCCTGCTGCAATGCAAGTATATGCACCGTTTACAGGGGCATCTATTGGAGAATATTTTAGAGATACTGGTAGACCAGCTTTAATTGTATTTGATGATTTATCAAAACAAGCCGTTGCTTACCGTGAGGTATCTTTATTATTAAGACGTCCACCAGGACGTGAGGCATATCCTGGAGATGTATTTTACTTACACTCTCGTTTATTAGAACGTTCTGCAAAAGTTATCAATAACGATGAAATTGCTAAAGAAATGAACGATTTACCAGATTCATTAAAGCCAATCGTAAAAGGTGGTGGTTCTTTAACAGCTTTACCAATTATTGAAACACAAGCGGGAGATGTTTCTGCTTATATTCCAACAAACGTAATTTCTATTACAGATGGACAAATCTTCTTAGATGGAGATTTATTTAACTCTGGTGTTCGTCCAGCAATTAACGTAGGTATTTCTGTATCTCGTGTTGGTGGTAACGCTCAGATTAAATCTATGAAAAAAGTATCAGGTACCTTAAAACTGGATCAAGCACAATACCGTGAGCTAGAAGCTTTCGCTAAGTTTGGTTCCGATCTAGATGCTGTAACTTTAAATGTAATTAACAAAGGTAAACGTAACGTTGAGATTCTTAAGCAAGCGCAAAACGATCCGTTTAAAGTAGAAGATCAAGTTGCAATTATTTATGCGGGATCTAAAAACTTATTGAAAGACGTACCTGTTGATAAAGTAAAAGAATTTCAAAATGATTACCTAGAGTTTTTAAAAGCTAAACATGCAGATGTATTAAGCACTTTAAAAGCAGGAAAATTAACTGATGAAGTTACAGATACATTAACAGCTGTAGCAAAAGAAATATCAGTAAAATATAAAGCTTAATTAGATTTTAGCATTGAGTAGTGAGGTTGTTTTAAACCATCTCACTACTGAATACTCAATACTTTATTCTAGTATAAAACATGGCAAATTTAAAAGAAATACGTAACAGAATAGCTTCGGTATCTTCAACCATGCAAATTACCAGTGCCATGAAAATGGTATCGGCTGCAAAGTTAAAGAAAGCGCAAGATGCTATTACTGCTATGCGTCCTTATTCAAGCAAGCTTTCCGAACTTTTACAAACGTTAAGTGCAACTATAGATTCTGATATATCTAATAAATATTCAGAGCAACGAGAAGTAAATAAAGTACTTCTTATAGCTGTAACTTCAAATAGAGGTTTGTGTGGTGCGTTTAACTCTAACATCATTAAAGAGGTAAATAATCTGGCTAATACAAAATATGCTGGTAAAGACATATCTTATCTTGTTGTTGGTAAAAAGGCAAATGATGCATTTAAGAAAACCAATAAAATTATAGAAAATAGAAGTGATATTTTCGATGATTTATCTTTTGAAAATGTAGCTGAGATAGCTGAATCTTTAATGAAGCAATTTGTTGATGGTGATTTTGATCAGATTGATATTGTTTATAATCAATTTAAAAATGCAGCAACTCAAATTATAACAACAGAACAGTTTTTGCCAATTTTGCCTATTAAAGTTGAAGGAAACGTAAATACGGATTATATTTTTGAGCCATCAAAATTAGAAATTATTGAACAATTGATTCCTAAGTCTTTAAAAAATCAATTATTTAAAGGTCTTAGAGATTCGTTTGCAAGCGAGCACGGTGCACGTATGACTGCTATGCATAAAGCAACCGATAATGCAACAGAATTAAGAGATCAATTAAAATTAACATATAACAAAGCACGTCAAGCTTCAATTACTAATGAAATTTTAGAAATTGTTGGTGGTGCAGAAGCTCTTAACAATTAGTAAATACTAATACATTAAGCAAATTATAATAATTTTTAGATTCTAGTCTAAATAATTAATGTCACATTACAATATAAAAGCCTTGCAATTAGCAAGGCTTTTTTTATACTGTATATTTGTATTTACTATCTTTATTAAACACAAACCCATAATATGAAATATCTTAAAATCTTTTTTTTATGTAGTGTTTTACTCAGTTCGATTACAAATTGTGCTTCACAAAAAACAGAAAAAGTAGCTTCATTTTGCACTAAAGAAGTGTATAAGCAATCTTGGACTTCGGGAGTGAAAGGGGGTGGCTCTGGTATTAATATATTTGTGAATTTACAAGAAACACTTCCTGTAAATATTACCTTAGATAGTATTTATTTTGAGACGTATCAGTTACCTTTAAAACAAGATAATCACAATCCATTGTTGTTTGTTGGTCGAAATGTAAACCAATCTAAAAAAGACTTTTCTATTTTAAAGACTAATGCAATTACAGACAACCCAGTTACAGAAAATACAGAAAAACATTCTAAGTTTCAACTTAAGGAGAATGAATGTATTATTCGTTATATAGATTCTGGAGACATTAAATATTTTAAATATGATGCATTGTATCGTAAACAAGCACCAATAATCCCAAACACTAGACCCAAACATTAATAATTAACGTGTTTCCTTTTTTAGTTCTCCTGATTTCAATACTTTTAGCCTCCCAGAATATCCAATATATTGAGCACTTTACAACGCCTTTTTAAACAGACATTTATTTACGGTTTAGCAACAGTGTTGCCTCGTATGCTTAATTTCTTTTTAGTGCCGCTATACACGTCGCCAGGAGTGTTAAATTCGGTTGCCGAATATGGTACAGTATCCGTCATCTTCTCTTGGTTTGTTATTTTCAATGTTATTCTGGCTTATGGTATGGAAACCGCTTTTTTTAGGTTTTTTAATAAGGAAAAAGATCAAGAGGTTGTTGTGGGAACTTCTACCATTTCTTTAGCCATTTCATCTTTTGCATTTTTTGGATTGGCATTAGTCTTTCAAAACCAGATTGCTTTAATCACAGAAATAAAAGTAGAATATATTAAACTTGTAATCTGGATTTTACTTTTAGATGCCCTAGTTATTATCCCTTTTGCATGGTTACGTGCTAATGAAAAATCTATGACGTATGCTATTATAAAAATAGTGAATGTCGTGATTAATTTAGGCTTAAATTTATTCTTCCTTTTAGGCTTAAAAGATTGGTCTTATCATTTCGGTTTTCTAGATAATATTTGTGTAGAAGATTATCAAATCAACTATATTTTTATAGCTAATTTGGTTGCTAGTGCAGTAACTTTATTGCTTTTATTATCTTTTTATATAAAGGTGAAATATCAATTTAACGCCGATTTATGGAAACGTATGATGCGCTATGCATTCCCGGTTTTAATTGCTGGAATTGCTTTTTCTGTAAATGAAACTTTTGACCGCATTTTATTGAGTAAATTATTACCTGAAAATATTGCAGATACACAAGTTGGTATGTATTCGGCCTGTTATAAACTTGCTTTGTTTATGACGCTTTTTGCAACAGCATATCGCTTAGGTATAGAGCCTTTCTTTTTTAGTCATGCAAATACCAAGAATCCGCAGAAGAATTATGCTAAAATTTTAGAATTTTTTGTCACTATCGGATCTTTAATTCTATTAGGCGTAATTGTATTTGCCGATCTTTTAAAAGTAATCGTTATTAGAAGTGAAGACTATTGGGAAGCCATGTCTGTAGTACCAATTATACTTTTGGCGTATTTGTTTTTAGGGATGTATCATAATTTATCGGTATGGTATAAAATCACAGATCGTACAAAATTTGGTGCTTATATTTCTATATTTGGTGCTGTAGTGACTCTAGCTTTAAACTTTTGGCTTATTCCTATTATTAGTTATAAAGGGTCTGCAATTGCCACGTTAGCTGCATATGCAAGCATGGTAGTATTATCTTATTACTTTGGAAGAAAATATTATCCCATTCCATATAACATCAAAAAAATTAGTGCTTATATATCAATATCAGTAACCTTCTCAATCATTTCATTTTATTTCTTTAGAGAAAATTATGTGGTTGGTATTGGTTTACTTTCAGTATTTATGCTGATAATCTATAAGTTTGAAAAAGAAGACATTCAAAGTTTATTAAAACGATAACATGACAGTAAAAATTATAAATAAATCGAATAACGCATTACCTCATTATGAAACTGAAGCATCTGCAGGAATGGATTTGCGTGCGCTTACAACCGAAGCGATTACTTTAAAACCTTTAGAACGTACCATAGTTAAAACAGGTTTGTTTATAGAGTTGCCAGTTGGTTTCGAGGCTCAGGTTCGTCCTCGTAGCGGATTAGCAGCTAAACATGGTATAACGGTATTAAATGCTCCAGGAACTATTGATGCGGATTATAGAGGCGAAATAGGTGTAATTTTGGTTAACTTGTCTAATGAAAATTTCACTATTAAAAATGGCGAACGTATAGCACAGTTAGTGTTTGCAAAACATGAACAAGCACAATTTGTAGAAGTTGAAACGCTTTCTGAAACAGCTAGAGGCGAAGGTGGATTTGGAAGTACAGGAAAAAAATAAAACTACCTTTTTATTCTCTAAAGGAAAATTTAAAACAAATAACAACTAAAAATAATAATCATTTCTATAAGAGATGATTTGTTCAGAACTTATGAAAATTATTGTACCAATGGCAGGTCGCGGCTCGCGATTACGCCCTCACACGTTAACCGTACCAAAACCATTAATTCCTGTTGCAGGACAACCTATCGTTCATCGTCTAGTAAAAGATATTGCAAAAGTAATTAATCAACCTATTGAAGAAGTTGCCTTCATTTTAGGCGATCCCGCATTCTTTGGAGACGATGTTGTAGCAAGTTTAACTAAGCTTGCAAACGATCTTGGAGCGAAAGCATCTATTTACCGCCAAGACCAACCGTTAGGTACAGGTCATGCAATAATGAGTGCAAAAGATTCTTTATCTGGTCCAGCAGTTGTAGCGTATGCAGATACGTTAATTCGTGCAGATTTTAATTTAGATGAAGATGCCGATGCCGTAATTTGGGTAAAACAAGTAGATAAGCCAGAAGCATTTGGTGTAGTAAAATTAAACGCATCTAAAGAAATTGTTGAATTGGTTGAAAAACCAGAAACCTTTGTGAGTGATTTAGCTGTAATCGGGATATACTATTTTAAAGATATAGCCGTTCTTAAAGATGAACTTCAGCATGTGTTAGATAATAACATTATTAATGGTGGAGAATACCAAATTAACGATGGTATTAAAGGGATGATGGCTAAAGGAAAAGTCTTTAAAACAGGACAAGTAGATGAGTGGATGGATTGTGGAAACAAAGCGGTTACTGTAGAGACTAACGGTAAAATGTTAGGTTTTTTAGAAGCCGATGGCGAAGAGCAATTAGTAGATGATTCTGTTATTTTAAATAACTCAAAAATTATTAAACCTTGTTATGTTGGAAAAGATGTGGTATTAACAAATACAACAATAGGTCCTAATGTGTCTATTGGGACAGGTTGTGTTTTAGAAAATTCAACCGTTAAAAATACCATAATTAGTAATCATTCAACTATTAAAAATGCTATTTTAGATGATGCAATGATTGGTAATTATGTAGAATTTGATGGGCATTTTAAAACCATTAGTATAGGAGATTATTCCGTTTTAAAATAAGATACACATAGCATGAGCATGAGATTTAAGACCTATATTACAATTGGTTTTTTTGGACTATTTTTAGTGTCCATGCAATCTCATGCTCAAGTTAATCCTACGGTAACAAGCACAGATGGCCTAGAAGATCCAGACGATCAATTTCAAGAATTATTTTTTGAAGCTTTAAAGCAGAAGGGTATAGAGAATTATAATCGATCTGTAGAAGCACTTCAGAAATGTATTGCTATAGACGATTCGCAATCTGTGCTCTACTTTGAAATAGGAAAAAACTACAATAAACTCAAAAATTTTGGTGAAGCAGAAAGTGCTTTAAAAAAAGCAGTGAAACTAGAACCTGCTAACGAGTGGTATTTGGACGAGCTTTACGATGTATACGCACAGCAAAACGACTACGATAAGGCAATAAAAACCTTAAGACAGTTGGTTAAATATCATCCAGATTATAAGGAAGATTTAGCTGCTTTATTTGTGCGTACAAAAGATTATGATGAAGCGATTAAAGTTTTAGATGAATTAGATGCCGATTTTGGACTGTCTTTAAGTCGTGATTTTTTAAGAAATCAGATTTACGATGCCACAGGGCAAAAGAAAGAACAAATAGAAAATCTTGAAGAACGCGTTGAAAATAACCCAGATGAAGAATCTAATTATTTAGCTTTAATTTATCGCTACAGCGAAAGCGGAGATGCTGACAAAGCATTTGAAACCGCCAAAAAATTATTAGAAATCAATCCGAATTCACAATTAGTGCATTTGGCATTATATAAATTTTATTTAGATGATAATGAACCTGAAAAGGCTATAGAGTCTATGGAAATTGCCATGAAAAGTCCACAAATAAAAGCTGAAGCTAAAGTTTTGGTACTAGCTGATTTTGTGAAATTCGTTAGAGAAAATCCAGAATACGAAGAAGAATTAGTCGCTGTTTCTTCAATGGTTGGCGATTCTAACGATGGTAAAACCCTTGTAGAATTAGCACAATATTATGTAACAAAAGTGGATAAGCAAAAAGCGATTGAATATTATTCTGAAGCGCTTAAGTTAGAAGGAGATAATTACGGTATTACAAGAAACATAATTGTAATTTATATTGATTTAGAGCAGTTTGATATCGCTTATAAAAAAGCAGAAGAAGCTTTAGTAAAATATCCTTCTCAACCCGAATTGTATTTAATGGCAGGCTTATCTTTAAATAAAACCAACAGGTTTAAAGAGGCCATAGAGCAATTAGAGACGGGGTTAGATTATATTATAGATAACAATAAATTAGAGAGTGATTTTTATTACCAAATGGCTAAATCTCACTTGGGTTTAAATCAGCCCAAAGAAGCAAAACGCTTTACAGATAAAGCAAATAAAATTGAAATTTCAAAGTAATGAAACACCTACTACGCCTTGTAATAGTAACAGTTTTAATGGTAACTGTTGGATGTAAATCGGCAAAAACATTAACAGCAACCGATGCCAACTTAGAATTGAATACAAAACAATTAATTAAAGAGAACTCTAGACAGGCAGCTAATTTTAAAACCCTTTCTGCTAAAGTAAAAGCAGAGTATTCTGAAGGTGATAATTCTAAATCTGTTTCGATAAATTTGAGACTAGAAAAGGATAAATCTATTTGGTTAAACGGTCCGTTTTCTGCAGCGAGATTATTAATTACACCAGATAAAGTGCGTTTTTATAACAAATTAGATAACACCTTTTTTGAAGGTGATTATAAATTGTTAAGTGACTTTTTAGGAACCACATTAGACTTTAATAAAGTACAGAATTTATTATTAGGTGAAGCACTTTTCAATCTAAAAGAAGCAAAATATCAATCTTCAGTTTATGAGAATGCTTATTTGGTACAACCAGAAGTTCAAAAATCATTATTCGAGTTGTTCTATATTATTAATCCTACATATTTTAAAATTGTATCTCAGCAATTATCTCAACCAAAGGATCAGCGTATACTACAAATAGACTACTTAAAATATCAAGAAGTTAATAGTCAAATTATTCCTGAACAGATAAAAATAAATGCTGTTGAAGCTAGAAGCGAAACTATTATAGAATTGGAATTCAAATCTGTATCTTTGAATGATAAATTAAATTTTCCTTTTAAAATTCCTTCAGGTTTTGAAGCCATAGAACTTAAATGATTAAAGCACGGTTACCATATAAATTAATTGTTATTTTCATCTGTTTATTAAGCAGTGTTTCTGTATTTTCTCAAAGTAAAAAGCAACAGGAGTTGGAAAATCGCCGACAAGAATTGCGTAATGAGATTGAGCAAATTAACAGTATGTTGTTCAAAAACAAGTCTAAAGAGAAATCACAATTATCATTAATTGAAGATTTAAATCATAAAATTAATGTACGTAGTAATTTAATTAAAGTTACTAACCAACAGGCCAATTTATTAACACGTGAAATTGGTGTCAATCAGCGTGAGATTACGCAACTTCGTGAAGATTTAGAAACACTAAAAAAAGACTATGCCTCGATGATTGTACACTCGTATAAAAGTAGAAGTGAACAAAGTAGGGTTATGTTTCTATTATCATCTACCAACTTTCAGCAAGCATATAAGCGTTTACAATACATTACGCAATACACGAATTACCAGAAGGAACAAGCTGAAAATATTAAAATTAAAACTGCCGATTTAAAAGTTGCCAATACCAACTTAATAAAGCAAAAAGCAGATAAGCAAGAACTGATTAAAGATAACAGTATAGCGCAAGCACAGTTAGAATTAGAGCGCAGACAACAGCGTACTTTAATGGCTTCTATCCAGAAAGATTTAAAAACATATTCATCACAAATTAGACAAAAACAACAAGAAGCAGATAGAATTGATCGCGAAATTGAGACGTTAATTCGTGAAGCTATTGTAAAGTCTAATAAAAAAGCAGGAAAAAGTACGACCTCTAAAGGTTTTGCTTTAACACCTGCAGCAAAAAGTTTAGCCGCTAGTTTTGTTGCTAATAAAGGAAAATTACCTTGGCCAGTACAAAAAGGAGTTGTTAAATTACGTTATGGAAATCAGCCACACCCTATTGTTAAATCGGCTACAATACATAGTAATGGTGTGCGAATAGCAACCAGTCCAGGTGCAGAGGTTCGTGCTGTTTTTAATGGAGAAGTTTATGCTATTATTGTTCAGAAAAAAGGTAATCCGACTGTTTTAGTTCAGCATGGTAACTATTTTACAGCCTATAAAAACTTATCTAAAGTGTATGTTAAAAAAGGGGATAAAGTAGTAACCAGTCAAGCTATAGGTCAGGTGTTTACCAATAGCTCCACTGGAGATACTACATTAAGTTTTAGTATTTTTAAGGAAAGTACAACGCAAGATCCTTCGTTGTGGCTTTATAAAATGTAAGGAGTTACTATTCGTCTTTTAAAAAGAGGGCTTTTAATTCTGTAGCTTCATGAGGTTTCATTCTACCAGCTAACACTAAGCTTAATTGCTTGCGTCTTAAAGCAGCTTCATAGCGTTCTTTTTCTAATTCAGTTTCGGGAATAAGTTCCGGAACAGGAATAGGTCGTCCGCTTTCATTTACAGCTACAAATGTATAAATGGCAATGTTGGCTTTTGTTTTAAGCCCAGATTCTCGATCTTCTGTCCAAACATCTATATATACTTCCATTGAGCTCTTAAAGGCTCTAGAAACTTTAGCTTCAACAATTACAACACTACCCAATGGTATTGCATGGTTAAAAGCAACATGGTTTACAGATGCTGTAACTACAAATCGTCTTGAATGGCGACGTGCAGAAATACTTGCGGCACGGTCCATACGCGCTAGTAATTCACCCCCAAACATGTTGTTTAAAGGATTTGTCTCGCTTGGTAATACTAGATCTGTTAATGTTGTTTTAGTCGCTTCTGCTGTTTTTGGTTCCATAGAAATTTATTTAAGTCAAAGGTACAAAGTGAGGAATGACTTCCAAACTTAAATTTAGCTTTACATCATAAAAAAAGCGTTATAAGAAATACTTATAACGCTTTATATTATTTAAAATATTTTTTTTAATTTAAGTTTTTTACAAGCATCCAAGCATCAGAATTATTATTATTTCTGATTTTGTTTAATGCTTTTATAGCATCTTCTCTATTTTCGTAACTATCGTAAACAACTTGATGTAAGCCGTATTTATTGACACCAATTTTTCTTGCATTAAAACCTTCTGCTTTTAAGTTAGAAACAATCTTGTCGCAATTTTCTTCTACACGAAAAGCACCAGCAACAATGTGGTAAGAACCAACAGGTTTAGTAACTATTAAGTTTACAGCAGGTAATGGATTCTCAATAACAAAAGTTGCTTCTTGAATTTTATGTTCTAATTGAGTGTTGGCAGATTCTTGTGCAATTTGGTTATGGCTTTCAATTTCATTAACATAATATTTAGAGCCTATAAAACCACTAATACCCAAAGCGATAACCGCTACTGCAGCATAACGTAAATACGGTCTAGATTTACGACGTTCTGGTGTAATTGTAAGCGGAATAACCTTCTCGATAGATTCTATTTCGCGCTTATATTCAATTCTAGAAATAGCAGGAGAAACCATTTGATTTAATCCGAAAGCATCAGTTAAATAGTTTAAATTATTAAAAGGTTCGAACGTGATCTTGCCTTCTTCATTTAGTGCCATTATCCCAATGTTTTCTAAAGAAATGTTTTCTTTTTCAACCAATATTGATTTAATTGAACTAACACGTTTTTTAATTTTTTCTAACGCGATTTCGAAAGGAATTTTTTCTACATCAGCAATATAATGAGCTAAAAGTCCATCATTTTGTTGAATTTGTTCGTTAAAAGAAATCGCTTTTTTAGGTGGATAGAATGTATTTGTGCTTGTATTTATCTTAGCAGAAACACGTTGTGTTAAAAATGCTCCAAACTCAGGAACGATAACACATTCATATCTATATAATAAGTCGCTTATGTAGTTTTCTAATTGCATAATTACAAAGGTAATTAAATATTTATGTGTTCAAAAGATGGTGTATAACTTTTTATTAACACCAAAGCAATTAGTTTCTTGTGTGTTAAAAATCAATTGTTTAAATTTAGTAAAATGATAAAAAACACCCATTTTTACTTGATTTTGGGTTTAGAAAATTATGACTGAAGATGAAATTTTATATGTTTTAGCATTGCAACACGTGTCTAATGTTGGAGATGTTGGTGCTAAAAAATTAATAGCACATTGTGGCTCTGCTGAAGCTGTTTTGAAAGAGAAAAAACATATGCTCGCAAAAATTGATGGTATAGGAACCGTTAGACTTAAAGATTTGGGTTTAACTACACATTTAAAAGCAGCAGAACTTGAGTTGAAGTTTATAAAAGAAAATGCTATTAATTGTTTGTATTTTGAAGCTTCTAATTATCCTGAAAAATTAAAACATTGTATCGATGGGCCCATTCTGTTGTTTCAGTCTGGAGCTATGGAGTTACAATCTCAGCGTATAATTAGTATTGTTGGAACCCGTAAAATTACTACCAGTGGCATAGCATTTTGCGAGAAACTAATAGAAGAATTAGCGCCTTTTAATCCTGTTATTGTTTCTGGTTTTGCCTACGGTACAGACATAACAGCACATAAAGCAGCTATGAAACATGGTTTGCAAACGGTAGGGTGTTTAGCGCATGGTTTAAATCAAACCTATCCAAAAGTGCATAAAAAATATGTTGTAGAAGTAGATAAACATGGTGGCTTTCTAACAGATTTTTGGAGTTCTTCTGTTTTTGATCGGAATAATTTTTTAAAGCGTAATCGTATTATAGCTGGGTTAAGTTCGGCAACAATTGTAATAGAATCTGCAGAGCGTGGAGGTAGTTTAGTAACAGCAGATATTGCAAATACCTATAATCGCGATGTTTTTGCTGTACCTGGCAGACCTACAGATCGCTTAAGTGTGGGGTGTAATAATTTAATAAAGCAGCAGAAAGCACAGTTATTATCTACGCCTTTAGATATTGCATATATGTTAAATTGGCAATTAGAAACAGAACAAAAAGTGATACAAAAACAACTATTTGTCGAGTTAGATGATCAAGAACAAATGATTTTTAATTTTTTGAAAATATCAGACAAACAAATGCTTGATTCTATTGCAATTGGGTGTGGTTTGCCTATTTTTAAAACAGCCAGTGTGTTGCTGAATATGGAATTAAAAGGAGTTATTCGTCCGTTACCTGGTAAATTGTTCGAATTAATATAAAGGATTACATGTTAATTTTTAAAACCCAAATATCTTCAAAATAATCAAGTCGCGACAATTCACGTTGTTTGAGATACACGACATTAGGATCTTCACTCATTTCTAAATAAATATAATCCCAATTGTTTTTAGGGTTTTTATAAGATCTAGGTGTATGTCCTTTTTCTGTGAGATATTTTTTCCAGTTTTTAGCATTACTTTCTACAGAAAATACATTGGTTACGAGATAGTATCCTGGCTCTAAATTAGGAATTGAAATAGATTTTAAATTCTCTATTTTTACAACATCTTCATTTTGTGGTAACGCGTACGTTTCTATATCTACCGTCATGTAATAATCGTCGTTTTTATTTTCTAAATAAATCGGACTAATTTCAGTTTCAAAAGCTACAAAAAATAAGAAAAATCGATCTGCTTTTGTTCTTAATTCAATAGTTAATTCAGAACTATTATTAGACAGTATGTTGTTATTCTTGTTGGGAAGTGTCATTTTTATTAAATCGAAACCTAAGGTATTCATGCTATTTGGTGTTCGATTTTTAAAATATTTATCGTCTATAGTTATACTGCTATTAAAGAAGTTATTGTTAGGTCTTAGTGATGTAGATAATGGTACATATTTATTGATTTGATAGTCGAATACCGTACATATATCTGTTTTTAACTTACTATCGCCTTCTAAGGTACCCATAGAAAGAGATGTTTTAATTTCGCCTTGTTCATCTGTTTTAAAGTCGGCAAAAGTAATGTCTACTACATCTTTATTAACTTCTAAAAAACCATTGTATGTGGTGAAGTATTTTGGTTTTTCGTCTGGGTTTTCATAAACAACATACATTAACCAACCGCCAGAGCAACCACCAGAAACATAGCCTTCTGTAGCTTTAATATTTGCGACCGTATAATTTCCGTTTAAGGTATCTGTATTTTGAAGTATTTCAGTAATATCTGCATAGCAAACATATGGTTTTGAATCGTCGAATGAAGTATTTAAATAACTATCGTAAACATTCAAACCTTTAATACTAGTGTATTCGCCATTTGGAGTTTTAAAAAGAATGTTATTAACATCTAAAGAACGTTCGTCGTTTCCTTTGTAAAGAATCTGATTGTTTATTATGCGTTTTACGCCTTTATCGTATTTGTAAACTGCGCTCCAATACAGTGCCGCATAGGCTATTTTTTTTGAATTTTCAGGAAGTGTTAATTCTGCTTGGCTAGAGCTAAACGTGGATTTGTCATCGTCTATATCTACATATTGCATTTTAATTTTATCGTTAAAAGTAGATCTGTCGTCAAAAGGATCAACATCATCTTCACTAACAATATTATTTCCTATTAACGCAGAATTTCCTTTAAGATATAGTTGATTATTGACTGAAAAATTTAAACCTTCTTGTGCGTATCCAAAGTGAATACCCACAAAAAGGCATAAAAAATAGAGAGGTTTAAAGCGAAGCATATATTATAATTTAGGGGGAATACAATATAAACTAAAAATACAAATATATTATTGTGTTAGTGTTAATATCCTACTTTTTCGCGAACACGAGCTAAAGTATTCTCTGCTACTTGTCTAGCTTTTTCTGCACCAACAGCTAATGCTTTATCTATTTCTTCAAGGTTGTTCATATAGTAATTAAAACGTTCACGTTCGGTAGCAAAGCGTTCTATAATTAATTCAAAAAGGGCTTGTTTAGCATGTCCGTAACCATAATTTCCATTTTCATAATTAGCTTTCATAGTCGCGATTTGTTCTTGTGAAGCTAATAAGCTGTAAATAGCAAAACAATTACAAGTACTCCAGTCTTTTGGGGCTTCAAGTGGTGTACTATCTGTTTGTATACTCATAACTTGCTTTCGCAATTTCTTATCGTTTAAGAAAATATTTATAAGATTATTCTTGCTTTTACTCATTTTAGAGCCGTCTGTTCCAGGAATAAGCATGCCGTTTTCTAGCATTTTTCCTTCAGGAAGTACAAAGGTTTCTCCACCCATTTTAGCATGAAAACGAGAGGCAACATCACGGGTCATTTCAATATGTTGAAGCTGATCTTTTCCAACAGGAATAATTTCAGCATCGTATAATAAAATATCGGCAGCCATTAGCATGGGATAAGTAAATAACCCTGCATTAACATCTTCTAAACGGTCTGCTTTATCTTTAAAACCGTGAGCTAATGTTAAACGCTGATATGGAAAAAAACAGCTTAAATACCAACTTAACTCTGTAGTTTGAGGAATATCGCTTTGTCTGTAAAATACTACTTTTTGAATATCTAAACCACAAGCAAGCCAAGTTGCAGCGACACTATAAGTATTATATCTTAACGTCTCGGCATCTTTAATTTGAGTTAAAGAGTGCATGTCGGCGATAAATAAATACGAGTCGTTTGTGTCTACTTCCGACATTTTTATTGCGGGAAGTATTGCTCCTAAAATGTTTCCTAAATGTGGGGTTCCTGTACTTTGAACACCAGTTAAAATTCTTGCCATGTTAATTATAATTATTGAAAAACAAAGGTACTTTTTTTAAATAAAAAAATATAAATCAGAGCTTGAAGTTTATAGCGTAATCATGAAAAGCAATTGAATTTATATGCAATTGTATCTTTATTCTAAATAAAAAAGTAATGGTGTAATATTTTAAAGGTAAAAAAGAGTAGACTTGTTTTTTGTTCTAAGCGTTTGAATTACAATACTTAAATAGTGTTTATGTTTTTCTGGTCTTGTTTAGATAAACTAACTTTTTTATTTTTATATATAATTTATATTCTTTATCTTTTCAAAATTTGTATGTTAGTAGTAAAATTAAGTTAATATATTATTCATTTTATTATTACGCACTTGAAAAACACTACTCCTTCCCATCGTAATATTTTTTTATTTAAAAAAATATTACCTTTTATATTACTATTTATTACTTCATCATTGTTCGCCCAAACGGTAACCGATATTTATCCAACTCGGGTAACTTCTCAAACAAAAATCACCATTTTGGGTACAGGTTTTACTAATGCAATTAAGAATAGCATATCTATAAATAATATTGCTATAACAGATGTAACTTTGGTAAGTACTACCGAAATTTCTCTTAAAGTCATTAAAACAGGTACAACCAATTCTTTAAATAATGCACTTTCAATGACAAGTGTTACTATTGCATCAGGTGTCGATACAACTGTTGATTATATTGGTTATAAAGATAAAGCAAGTCAAACTACAAATACAGCTGATAGTAAGTTTTTTGATAAAATAACAGAAATATTTACCAATTGGAACTACAATGGAAATGATTACTGGCGATCAGGTTGGTATAGTGCAAGCGATCAAAATACTTGGCCAAACGACAGGCATGAACTTTTAGCTTTTACTTATAATGGGGTTACATATTCTACGGGTGTAGACGATGATTTGTTAACAGCAAAAGGCATTAGTTTTCAGGCACAAACATTTCAAGCTTATTCTACGAATGGGGTAATAGGAGTAACAAACGGATCTAATTTTATAGAAGTTGGAGATTTGCTTGATGGTGAAGTTAATGAAGGTACTACGATTACTTCTCAAGACATTTTAGATTTAAAGATCTTAGAAATGATTACAGATGGTAAAAATGGATTGGATTTAGGAACGGGTGTTACAAATTTTAATAGCGATATAAGTATAGAATTTAACAGTCCGGATGGAGAGCCTAATGCTATTGGAGATATTGTTCCGGATTTAATTATTACGCAAATAGCGGCAGCTGGAGGATATGATATTTATTATTATCAAGATGAAAGAGGAAATGTTGTAGGAACACCTATAAGGCTGTATATTCATAGTACGGCCAATACTCTTGCAGAGTGGCGAATGGACTTGTTTAGTGTAACTAATGGTGTGAGTTATGAAGATGCAGTACCAACGCGAAGAGGGCAAACCGCAGATAATACAAGGGCTTTAATGTTATTTGCTTTACATTTTGATGATTTCGATATTACAACATCAAATATAGACGATGTTTATAAAATTAATTTAGCTGCAGGTGGAACTGCAGATATGGCTTTCTTAGCTTATAATGCATCTGCTTTTGTTTCAAGAGCTCCCGTAGTAGATTCGTATCCTTTGTCAAGATATGTTTGTCGTCTTCCTAGTACAACAGATATTGTTTTAAAAGTTAATGCAAATATTGGTGGTACAGCAACAGGAGATCCTATAGAGGACTTAAACTATCAATGGTATAAAGACGATGTGGAAATTTCTGGGGCAACATCAAATACGTATACGATTAGTAGTGTAGATACAGACGATTTAGGAGTTTATAAATTAGAAGTCTCTAATGGTTATGGGACTGTTATTGCGCCTACTACATTGTCTGAAGGGGGCGTGCCTACCTACTGGGATGGGACTTCATGGGGTTATGATCAGGTTTATACTGATTTAGGATTAACTGTAAACGATGAAGATAAAAGCTTAATCTTTTCTGATGATTATAACGAAAATGTAAGTTTGTTTGGTTGTGATTGTACTGTAGAGGCTGGTCAGGATGTCGTTATTCCATCAGGAAATAAATTAATGCTGTACAACGAAATAACAGTAGAGTCTACAGGTACATTTACGGTAGAAGACGATGCGAGTTTAGTACAAATTAATGATGTAGATGGAAATATAAATTCTGGTAATATAAATTCAGAACGTTTAGCCGAAAACCTGCATGCTTACGATTACGTGTACTGGTCTTCTCCAGTAGCTAATTTCGATATAAATAATATTGAAAACTCAAGAGCATATAAATGGGATCCTACACAAGCAAATACAACGGGATCTACAGGAAACTGGATAAAGGTTGTTAATGAAGGGATGAGTGTTGGAGCAGGTTATATTGCAAGAGTTCCTAATTCTATAACAGGAGCATCTGGTGCAAATTCTTATAATGCTGTTTTTACAGGAGTTCCTAATAATGCAACAATAAATACTTCTGTAAGAAAGTCTGCACATCCGATACCTGTAGATGAAGGAGATAGACATCAGAATTTTCTAGGAAACCCTTATCCATCATCTATAAGTGCATTAGCCTTTTTAGAAGAAAACACCAATTTAGAAGGAAATGTAAGTTTGTGGATGCATGATGTAGAAATTTCAGGAGGTTTAGGATCTGGGTATTATGAAGAATCTACTTATAATTATGGCGATCAATTTGTAGATTATAATGCTATGGGACCTTCTATTCCTAATGCGTTTAACGGGTATATTGCTTCTGGTCAAGGCTTTTTTGTGCAGCTACTTGAGTCTGCATCAGATGGCGGTACAGTAACGTATACTAACGATATGCGTTTCAATGCATCAGAGATAGCATATAATAATTCAGAGTTTTTTAGAACGACAACAGAAGAGGAATCAACTTTACCAGTAGAAAAGCAATTGATATGGTTAAATTTAACTAGTGAAAATAATTGGTCTACAAGTGCATTAATAGGTTATGCAGATGGTGCTACTTTAGAAAAAGATAGACTTTATGACGCGTATGCAAACGATGAAGAGTTTAAAATATATTCATTAATTAATGATGAAAAAATGATAATTCAGGGTCGTCCGTTACCTTTTTCAAATTTAGATGAAGTGCCGTTAGGAATAAATGTATCAGAACAAGCAATATATAAAATAGGAATAAATGATTTTCAGGGAGCTATTTTTGAAGAAGGTCAAGATATTTATTTAAAAGATACTTATTTAAATGTCGAACATAATTTAAGAGATTCTCCTTATAGTTTTACAGCAGTTTCCGGAGTTACAAACGATCGTTTTACCTTAGCGTATGTAGCTAGTTCAACTTTATCTGTTAATGATTCGGCTTCCAATAATACTTTTGTATATATTAAAGATGATGTTTTAAATGTAAAAACATTTAAAACTATAAGTGCCGTTAAAGTATATGATGTTAGTGGTAAATTATTAATAAATTACAAATCAAGTAATCAAAGTAATGAGTTGTCAACACAATTTAATTTCTCAAAAGGAATTTATCTAACTTCAATAATTTTAGAAGATGGTGTTGTTGTAACGAAAAAAGTTATAAATTAAAAAAGAATATAAATAGTAAAAAAAAACCTCTGCTTACAGAGGTTTTTTTATGAATTTTATTCGCGTTAATAGCTTGTTCTGTGTTGAATGTATTTAGCGATTTTATTCATGGAATCTGTACTTCTACTTTAATACAATTATGTATTTTTGGTCTATATGAAAGTTTTTAAATATATATTCTGGGTTTTATATCGGGTGTGGTTCTATATACTAGTTGCTATACCAATTCTAGTGCTTTTACCTTTTCTTTTAATTTCTATACTAAAAGAGTCATGGTATCCGTATTTCTTTAAAATGGCTAGACTTTGGTCTAAGTTTATTTTAATTGGTATGGGATTTCAATGGCGTATTGAGCGTGAAGAAGTTCCGGATCTCAATAAGAGTTATATGTTTATAGCTAACCATACGTCTATGACAGATATTATGCTTATGTTGGTTACCGTAAAAAATCCCTTTGTATTTGTTGGTAAAAAAGAATTATCTAAAATGCCATTATTTGGCTTCTTTTATAAGCGTACATGTATTTTGGTAGATCGTGATAGCCTACGAAGCAGACATGCGGTGTTCGAGCAAGCAGAACGCCGTTTAAAATCGGGGTTAAGTATCTGTATTTTTCCAGAAGGCGGTGTGTCCGACGAGGATATTCTTCTCGATCAATTTAAAGATGGTGCCTTCCGTTTAGCCATTAACCATAATATTCCTATAGTACCTATAACATTTGCCGATAATAAAAAACGATTCCCGTTCGATTTCTTTAGCGGAAGTCCAGGAAAAATGCGTGTGTATGTTCATAAATTTTTATCTACAAACGGACTCACACTTAAAGATGATTGTAAAGCTTTAAAAATACAATCTCGCGATGTCATCTTAAATCAGTTACTTCTGTTTAAAAATAGCAAATAATTTGTTTTATAATAGTGATAAAAAGAGCTTTAAAACTTATAATTAAGCCCAGTGTAAAAGCCAATAATATAAGGTTTAAATTCGCCCGAAGTATTATTAAATGCATTTAATTGATACTTAAATGTAGGTTCTAAATTTAAGTTTAATCGTTTTGAAAAGTTGTAATCTAACCCAATTCCAAGGTTTGTACTAAAACTAATGGTATTAATATTTGTAGCTTCACCTATATATATTCTGGCACTGTTTCCTTGAGAATATACACGGTTATTTTCTAAAATAAAAGTGCTAAAACCTCCTATTACACTAATCCCGATGCGTTTGTTTAGTATGTTGTATTCAAGTTCTAAAGGGACTTCAAAATAACTTATGCTTTGGTTAATTTCGCTACTGTTGTTATTTGTGTTTAAAAGAGCCGAATCTTGTGTGTAAAGAGATGCATGACTGAAAAAAGATATGTTTTTTGCTTCGCTTGATGTCGATAAGTTTTCTAAGCTTTTTGTATTGTTAATGCTAATTGTTGAAGCATTTTCATAAGTAATAACATCATTTATGTTAAAACTTAATTTTAAATTATTGATACCCGATCTTATTTTTAATTTATCATTTATCGCATATCCAATACCTACGCCATAACTTGTGTTAAATTCGCCAGATTTAGAATTATTTACAAGTTGTTCGTCTAAATGAGATCCTGTTCCTATACTGCTATAATATACGGGGGCAACATTAGGTTGGATATCCCATTTCTGAGGATTTTTATCTTTTTTAGGACTTGTTTTTGTGTTTGCAATCGCTTCTTCAATACTTAAAGAATCTATAGTGCTGGTTTCTTTTGAAAAAGAATTTGGGACCTTCTTCGTGTTAGATTTTATAGTTTCTGTATGTTTAGACGTGTTTTTAGCGATTTTAGAGGCTTGGTTTACTAGAGGTTTTCTTGAGTTTTTAGGCCCCTGTTTTGTCTTGTAATTATGAATTGCTGTTGCGTTGTTTTTAGACGAATTTTTTGTGGTCTTAGAAACTAATGACGAAGTTTCTTGATTTTGTGTAGATGCGTTTTTGTTTGCATTGTAATTAGATTTTGTATTATTTACTACACGAGAATTCTCTTTTATTTTTTTTTGAATTTTTATATCACTACTGTCTATATCTATAACTAGTGGTAACTTATCTTTAGAATTACTAGGGTTAGGGGTGTTTACAATGTTGCTATTAGGAGAAATAGGTGTTGTAGGGTTAGAGTTAAAAATAAATAATCTTAGTGCCAAAAATAACAGCAATAAGGCAGCAGCACCTGAACCATACCACCACATAGGGATAATGCGCTTGTGTTTCTTTTCTTCTTTTAATTTCGCTTCAATGGCGCTCCAAATTTTTGGATCTGGGGCTTTATCAAGGTCTTTTAGGTGCTCTTGAAATAAACGGTCTATGTGTTTTTTATCACTCATAAGATAGATTGTGATTCAAGATTTGTATTGTCTTCCTCGATTTTTTTTTGCAAAAAAATTCTAGCACGTGCTAAATTCGATTTAGAAGTTCCTATACTAATGTTTAGCATTTCAGAAATATCTTTGTGGGAGTAGCCGTCTAATACGTAAAGGTTAAAGACCAGTCTGTATCTATTGGGTAGTGTTTGGATTAAATTTAGAAGATAATCTAACGAGAGATTTTCATGGTCTTTGACTTCTACTGTATCATCTATAATGTCTTCATTAATAATATTAAAAATGCCTTTTTCTCTGTAGCGTTGTAGAGCGGTGTTAATTGTAATGCGTTTTAACCAACCTTCAAAAGAACCTTTATTTTGATATTGACCTATTTTACTAAAAATAGTCAAAAAAGCATCTTGCAGGTTGTCTTGGGCTTCTGCAGTGTTACGAGAATACTTTAAGCAAATTGAATATAGTTTGCTTGAATAAAGCATGTATAACTCACTTTGAGCTTTAAGTTTGTTTCGTTTACAGTCCTGTATTAATTGCTCTAAACTCAAAAGTGGTCTTGTTTAGAATTATTAAAGTCCGTCTGCTATATCTCTTTCAACTTCTAAAAATACATCTTCACCATCTTCGTCTAAACCTGTCCAGAATTTAAAAAGGTATGGTCCAGAAACTTCAGGGATAAAAGTAAAAGATGTTTCAACTTCTTCATTAACCTCTACGCAGTCTGTGTCTGAGCTTTCTAATACTCTATTTATAACAGCAATAGTTCTTACTTCTGTTTCTGTAGCTGTGTTTTCATCTTCTTCGTCTTCGATTGTTTCTGTGGTTTTGTAATAATACAGCGAATCAAAAATGTAACACGTTGAAGGCTGTATGTATTTTAAAGAAATCTCGTAAGTGTCTCCAACAACCATATCTTCTGGAATTGTGGCTTCTTCGGTAGGTAAATAATCGTAAGTGTAATTTGTGTAATCATCGTCAGTATCACAAGAAGCAAATGTTAATACTGTTACAAATAGGAAAAATAGTTTTTTCATGTGTATAATGTTTTCTTATTAGATGTATATATTTTAAAAAGGTTGCGTTGACAAACAAAAAAATCCCGAAATTAATCGGGATTTAAAGTGTATAAGATTGTTTTTTAAGCTTAATGTTTTGATAATTAAATTATTGAGAGAATATGTTTTTTAGTTAAAACATTATTCTTTCATAGCCTTAATAGCTTCTTTAATTTTAACTTCAAGTTCTTCAAACAATTCCGGATTATCTTTTATCATCACTTTTACAGCATCACGACCTTGTCCTAATTTGGTGTCTTGGTAACTAAACCATGACCCACTTTTCTTAACAATTTCTAATTCTACAGCTAAATCTAAAATTTCACCAACTTTAGAAATACCTTGTCCGTACATAATGTCGAATTCTGCTACTTTAAATGGTGGAGCAACTTTGTTTTTAACCACTTTTACTTTGGTTTTGTTACCCATTACATTTCCATCCGAATCTTTAATTTGTGTAGATCTACGAATGTCTAAACGCACAGAAGCGTAAAATTTTAATGCATTACCACCAGTTGTTGTTTCTGGATTTCCAAACATAACTCCAATTTTTTCACGTAATTGGTTAATGAAAAACATGGTACAGTTGGTTTTGCTAATAGTACCTGTAAGTTTACGTAGTGCTTGAGACATTAAACGGGCATGTAATCCCATTTTAGAATCTCCCATTTCACCTTCAATTTCACTTTTAGGTGTTAATGCTGCAACCGAGTCAATCACTACAATATCTATAGCTCCAGAACGTACTAAGTTTTCAGCAATTTCTAATGCTTGCTCTCCGTGGTCTGGTTGCGAAATAATTAAATTGTCTATATCTACGCCTAATTTAGCCGCGTAAAACCTGTCGAATGCATGCTCTGCATCAATAAATGCAGCAATACCACCTGCTTTTTGTGCTTCGGCAATAGCATGTAATGTTAATGTTGTTTTACCAGAAGATTCTGGTCCGTATATTTCTATAACACGTCCTCTTGGGTATCCACCAATACCTAAAGCTAAATCTAAACCTAAAGATCCGCTTGGTATCGATTCAATGTCTACCACTGCTTTATCACTCATTCTCATTACGGTACCTTTACCGTAAGTCTTGTCTAATTTATCTAAAGTGAGTTGTAGTGCTTTTAATTTTGCTTCCTTTTCCTTGCTCATTTAATTGTGTTTTTTACTGAAATAAGAGTTGCTAAAATACTACTTCTTTGGTCATCTAACAATTTTATCACACAACCTTTTTTTTAGTTTCTCTATCTCTTATAAAGTAAGTAAAATTATTGAAAATAAAAAGGGATGTCTATGTTAAAAAGTAAGAGCTGTTATACTCGCTTAAAAATAGATTAAGAGATAGGTTGTGCTTTTTTTGTTTAAAATTTAGTGTTTTATCTAATTAATGTACATTTGCAACATATTTTTTAACCTTAAACACATTAGTATAGCATGCAACTGTACAATAAATTAAGTGCTAAAGAACGTGCAGAGTTAATCGAAAAAGCAGGAAAAGATCGATTAACACTCTCCTTCTATCAGTACGCCAAAATAGAAAATCCTCAAATATTTAGAGATCAATTATTTATCGCCTGGGATGCTTTAGACGTTCTTGGTAGAATATATGTGGCTCACGAAGGTATTAATGCACAATTATCCTTGCCTGCAGATCGCTTCAATGAATTCAAAACGCATTTAGATAGCATTTCATTTTTAAAAGATATTCGACTAAATATTGCTGTAGAGCAAGATAATATGTCGTTTTTAAAACTGAAAGTTAAAGTGCGTGACAAAATTGTTGCCGATGGTTTAAACGATGAGACTTTCGATGTTACCAATAAAGGTAGACACGTAGATGCTATTCAATTCAACGAATTAATAGAAGATGAAAACACCATTCTTGTAGATATGAGAAATCATTACGAGAGTGAAATTGGCCATTTTAAAAATGCACGTCGTCCAGATGTCGATACGTTTAGAGAATCGTTGCCTATTATAGAAAATGATTTAAAGGAGCATAAAGACGATAAAAAACTGGTTATGTATTGTACTGGTGGTATTCGTTGTGAAAAAGCAAGTGCTTATTTTAAGCATAAAGGCTTTAAGAATGTATTTCAATTAGAAGGAGGTATTATAGAATATACTAGACAAGTTAACGAGAGTGCTCTTGAGAATAAATTTGTAGGGAAAAATTTCGTGTTCGACGAGCGTCGTTCAGAACGCATTACAGACGATGTCATTGCGCGTTGCCACCAATGTGGTGAGCCAGCAGATACTCATGAGAATTGTGCTAACGATGCGTGTCATTTATTATTCATTCAGTGCGAAAAATGTAAAGTCGAAATGGATAACTGTTGTTCTACAACCTGTAAAGAAATTCATAGTTTGCCTTACGAAGCACAAAAAGCATTACGAAAAGGTCAAGGGAATAGTAACGATATCTTTAAAAAAGGACGTGCAGACCATTTGCCATACAAAAAAGATCTGCGAAATATTTTTGAAACATTAAATACAGACTCTACAAAAGATTAAACAATGCAACATATTGAATTAATGGCTCCAGCGGGGAATTTTGAATCGCTGCAAGCTGCTCTAAATAATGGTGCTAACTCCGTATATTTTGGTGTAGAACAACTTAATATGCGGGCACGTGCCACAGTAAATTTCACATTAGACGACCTTCCAGAAATTGCAAGACGTTGCGAAGCTAAAAATGTGAGAACGTATTTAACTTTAAATACTATTATTTACGATCATGATTTATCGATTGTAAAAACACTTTTAAAACAAGCTAAGGCTGCTAATATTACAGCAGTTATTGCCATGGATCAAGCCGTTATTGCCATGGCAAGAGAAATGGGTATAGAGGTGCATATCTCTACTCAAATTAATGTGACTAATATAGAAACAGTTAAGTTTTATGCGCTGTTTGCAGATACTATGGTGTTAAGTCGCGAGTTGAGTTTACGTCAAGTTAAGATAATTACCGATGCTATAGAAAAGGAACAAATTAAAGGTCCTTCTGGAAATTTAGTAGAAATTGAAATTTTCGGCCATGGTGCATTGTGCATGGCGGTTTCAGGAAAATGTTATATGAGCTTGCACGCTTTTAACTCGTCTGCAAATCGTGGTGCTTGTAAGCAAAATTGCAGAAAAAAATATACGGTTGTAGATCAGGAAACTGGTTTTGAAATGGAACTGGATAACGAGTATATTATGTCTCCTAAAGATTTATGTACTATAGATTTTTTAGATGAAATTGTAGATGCTGGAATTAAAGTTTTAAAAATTGAAGGTCGTGGTAGAGCCCCAGAGTACGTAGCAAAAGTGATTAAATGTTACCGTGATGCTATAGATAGTGTTGAGAATGGCACATACAACAAAGAGAAAGTAATTGGTTGGATGCAAGAACTTGAAAAAGTATACAATCGCGGATTTTGGAGTGGGTATTATTTAGGACAGAAACTTGGAGAATGGAGTAATGGTTCCGGATCTCATGCCACACAAAAGAAAGTGTATATCGGGAAAGGCACACATTTTTATCCGAAAGCACAAATTGGTGAGTTTAAAATTGAAGCCTTCGATGTTGTTGTAGGCGATACCATTTTAATTACAGGTCCAACAACCGGAGCTCAAGAAATGAAGGTGGAAGAACTCATGGCTAACGATAAAAAATCTGAAAAAGGTACAAAAGGCGATTTAGTAACTATGCCGCTTAAGTTTAGAATAAGACCATCAGATAAATTATATAAGATTGTTGAAAATAAAGTGGAAGCGTAATGGTTATAATCACGCTGCAACGTAATAAGTGTATTGGCTGTAACTATTGTGTAGAAATGGCGCCACAACAATTCCAGATGTCTAAAAAAGACGGGAAAACAGTCTTGTTGCACGGTCAGGAAAAGAAAGGTTTTTTTACTTTAAAAAGTAACGATTACTCTATCTTAGAGGCTTGCGAAAATGCATCAAAAGCTTGTCCGGTGAATATTATAAGTGTTAAGAATAAATAATTTTAATTATACGTTTCTTATGTTTCGTCCGATAGTTTTTGGAAGCAAGGGTTTGATTGGAAAAATCAATCTTTTAATGCGTATTCTAAAGAAATAAGTAGGAGTAAAATTTTACTTTCAAATGTGTTTAAGTTTGAAAAAGAACTTAAATCGGTATCAAATCGACTAAATTATGAAGTTGAATTGAATTAATATTTCTTTTTTTTAAGTCTTTAGAATAATCATATCTTTACAAATCAAACTAAGTGTTAGGTTTAACTAAACGCTAGTTTTACAGAGGTTTTAATACTTGAAACTTCGTTTTAATAATTGTCTTCTGTTAATCGCTGATTATCAGAATCTATATATACATAAATTTATGGCTTGTGAAAGTTGTTCAACAGGAAAAGATGGCCAGCCTAAGGGTTGCAAAAGTAACGGAACATGTGGAACGGATAGTTGTAACAAACTAACGGTTTTCGATTGGCTTGCTAATATGTCGCTTCCAAATGGTGAAGCCCCTTTTAATTGGATTGAAGTGCGTTTTAAAAACGGACGAAAAGAATATTATAAAAATACCGAAAATTTAACATTAAGTATCGGAGATATTGTAGCAACTCAAGCTGCAAATGGTCACGATATTGGTATGGTTACGCTTACAGGAGAATTGGTAAGAGTGCAAATGAAACGTAAAAAGATTTCGCAAGATGGTGAAATCTTAAAAATATATAGAAAAGCATCGCAACGCGATATAGATATTTGGTCTGAAGCTCGTGATAAAGAAGAGCCAATGAAGGTTAGAGCGCGACAATTCGCAATCGATTTAAAACTTCATATGAAGATTTCAGATATTGAATATCAGGGAGATGCTAGTAAGGCTACATTCTATTATACAGCGGAAGAACGCGTAGATTTCAGAGAGTTAATTAAAGTTTTTGCACGCGAGTTTAGAACCCGTATCGAGATGAAACAAGTCGGTTTCCGTCAGGAAGCTTCGCGTTTAGGAGGTATCGGATCTTGTGGTCGTGAGTTGTGTTGTTCGACTTGGTTAACAGATTTTAGATCGGTAAGTACATCTGCAGCGAGATATCAGCAGTTATCATTAAATCCGCAAAAATTAGCAGGACAATGTGGTAAATTAAAATGTTGTTTAAATTACGAGTTAGATACCTATTTAGATGCATTAAAAGAATTTCCAAAGACAGAGGTTAAACTTAAAACACAAAAAGGAACTGCGGTTTGTCAGAAGACAGATATTTTCAAGGGGCATATGTGGTATGCTTACGAAGGTGAGTGGATGAATTGGCATAAGATTACCATAGAACAAGCTAAGGAAATTATAGAACTCAATAAGAAAAATGAAGCTGTAGGAAGTTTAGAAGAGTATGCTGTAGATTTACTTGAAGATACTAAAGTAGAATTTGAGAATGTTGTAGGTCAAGATAGTTTAACACGATTCGATCAGCCTAAAAAATCTAAGCGTCGCAGAACTACTAAAAATATAAAAAATACGAAAGGTGATGCCGGAGATAATTCTAAAGGAAATACAGTTGTAGCTAAGCCTACGGTAAAAAGACCTGTTAGAAGAAAATCTGCAAACCCTAATCAGAATTCCAACACTAAAACTAAACAAACCCCTAACGCCAAGCCAAAGCAAAATCCTAATGCAAAAACTGCAGATGGAGAAGCTAAGCCAAAACCAAATAGAAATAATAGGAATAGAAATAAGAGAAAGCCGCAAAATAAGCCGAACTCTCAGAATCCTAATCCAAACGCAAAGCCTAATCCAAATGCAAAGGCTAAACCGAACCCTAATCCAAAACCAAATCCTAATACCAATGCAAAAAAGTAGTGCGATTTTATTTTTATTAAGCATGCTGTTTGTAATGACTTCTTGCGACTCTAATCAAGTATTCGATGCTTATAAATCGGTGCCAGGGTCATGGAGTAAAGAGGATGTTGTAGCGTTTAATTTTACACCACCAGATACTACAAATGCTTATAATTTATTTGTAAATGTTAGAAATAACAACGATTATAAATACAGTAATTTATTTTTAATTGTTGGTTTAGAGTTTCCGCATGGAAAAACAGTTACAGATACGTTAGAGTATAGAATGGCTAAGCCAAATGGTGAGTTTCTAGGCGAAGGATTTAGTAGTATAAAAGAAAATAAATTGTGGTATAAAGAAGGATTTATTTTAAACGAATCTGGAAATTATACTGTTCGTATTCAACAAGCCATGAGAGAAAATGGCAAGGTAAATGGTGTAACAAACCTTGAAGGCATAACAGATGTTGGCTTCAGAATAGAAAACCCATCAACACATTAACATTATGGCAAAAAAGAAACAACCTGTAAAAGATCAAAGCTATGCAAAGTATGTTCGCTGGTTTTGGGTACTTTTCCTGACTGGCGTTATCGCCTTTGTTTTGCTGTTTTTATCAGCTTCAGCATTTGGTGATCTACCAGATCACACTGTTTTAGAAAACCCTGAAACTAATCTGGCTACAGAAATTATTTCTTCTGACGGAAAGACTTTAGGTAAATTTTATTTTAACGATAACCGTACACCTGTAGGTTACGATGCTTTATCTCAGTATTTAGTAGATGCATTAATTGCTACTGAAGATGTCCGTTTTCATGAACATTCAGGTGTTGATGGTCGTGGTACACTAAGAGCTTTTGTTAAAATGGGAAAAGGCGGTGGTGCCAGTACCATTACGCAACAATTAGCAAAACTATTATTTCATGGAGAAGGTTCTAAAAACATAGTAGAACGTATAGGGCAAAAGGTAAAAGAATGGATTATAGCCATTCGTTTAGAGCGCCAATATACTAAAGAAGAGATTATTTCTCAGTATTTTAATATCTATGACTTTGGAAATAATGGAGATGGAATAAAAAGTGCCTCTAGTATTTACTTTGGAAAACAACCAAAAGATTTAAATTTAAAAGAATCTGCAATGCTTGTTGGGATGTTTAAAAACTCTTCATTGTATAATCCAAGAAGAAATCCTGAAGGTGTTAAAAATCGTAGAAATGTGGTTTTAGCACAAATGCAGAAGTACGGATATATTACAGAGCGAGTAAAGGACTCTTTACAACAAACCGACTTAGATTTAAATTACACTCCGGAATCTCACCGCGAAGGTATTGCAACATATTTTAGAGAGTATTTAAAGAAATTTATGAAAGATTGGATTAAGAAAAATCCAAAATCAGACGGTACATATTATAACTTATACGGAGACGGATTAAAAGTGTACACCACCATAGATTCGCGTATGCAACAGTATGCAGAAGATGCTGTACAACGCCATATGATTGATTTGCAAACTGAATTTGATCTTCAGAATACTCCAGAAAGAAATTCAACCACACCATTTTTGGGTTTAAGTAAAGATGAGGTTGATGGTTTATTAAATCGATCAATGCGTCAGTCCGAACGTTGGAGAAAAATGAAACGTGACTTTAAAAAATCTGATGAAGAAATTATCAAGTCATTCAATGTTGCTATTCCAATGACTGTGTTTTCATGGAAAGGCGAGATAGATACTATAATGAAACCTATAGATTCTATACGCTATTCTAAGAAATTTTTACATTCCGGGATGATGTCTATGGATCCTATAACAGGACATGTAAAAGCATGGGTTGGTGGTATAAATTACAGACATTTTCAATACGATCATGTTAAACAAGGAAAACGTCAAGTAGGATCTACTTTCAAACCATTCGTATATGCGACAGCGATAGACCAATTACATTTATCGCCATGTGACGAATTTCCAGATGTACCGTATTGTATAGAAGAAGGACGTTGGGGGAATTTAAAAGATTGGTGTCCAGAGAATTCAGGTTTAACTTATGGAGGGACCCGAACGCTTAAAAATGCCTTAGCAAATTCTGTGAATACTATTACAGCACGTTTAATGGATAAAGTGGGGCCTGCACATGTTATTGAAATGGCTCATAAATTAGGAATTACAACAGATATTCCAGAAGTGCCATCTATAGCATTAGGAACAGTAGATCTAAGCGTATTCGAAATGGTTGGAGCATATGCCACATTTGCCAATAAAGGTGTCTATACAGAGCCTGTTATGGTAACGAGTATTGAAGATAAGAATAATACAATTTTATTTCAGTTTACACCAAAAACTAAGGATGTCTTGAGTGAAGAGGTAGCTTATGTTACTGTAAAACTTTTAGAAGGTGTTACCGAAGGTGGTTCTGGTACGCGTTTAAGAACACAAGGTGCAGAAAAATGGAATAAAATGTATCAAGAAATTATGACGGGATATCCGTATAAATTAACAAACCCTATTGCTGGAAAAACAGGAACAACTCAAAATCAAAGTGACGGTTGGTTTATGGGTATGGTGCCTAACTTAGTAACAGGTGTTTGGGTAGGAGCAGAAGACAGAGCTGTGCATTTTAAAAGCATTACTTACGGTCAAGGTGCATCTATGGCTTTGCCTATTTGGGGGACATATATGAATAGTTGTTATGCTGATGAAGATTTAAATATCTCGACAGCTGCATTTGAAGAACCAGAAGATTTAACGATTCTAGTAGATTGTGATAAAGGTTCAGATGAAGATCAAGTAATTCAAGTTAAACCAAACCAAGGTACAGTAGAAGATTTAGATTTCTAAATTATATTCATAAAATAAATTAACGACCATTCTAGAGCAGTGCAACACTGTTTTAGGATGGTTTTTTTATGTCTTATTTTTATAACTACGGTTTTTCCGTAATGTAAAATCTTGTTTTCAAGTGTTTTTCGATGAAATGCAGATTTTTCATAAAATTTAAAAATCTTTTTTTTTACGTTTGATAAGTTGAAGGAAATTTATTGAGTTTGAAGTCTTAATAAATTTCTGAATACAAGATCGATCATAGTTGGCGCCAGCTTATTTTTTTAAGAAACTTCAACCATAAAACTTCAAGGCTTTTAATTAAGCAAAACAATAGTATTAATTTACCTGTTTAAAAGTATTACAGGTTTAAAAATTTAAAAATTATGAAAAAAATTATTGGATTATTAACTGTTGCATTAATCATAGGAGTAATGCCGTTACAAGCGTTAAATACTGAAGTAGAAAAGACTAATAAAGGTGAACTTGAAGTTTTACGTTGGAGAGATTGTATAGACGAATATGAACTTGAGCTGGAATTAGGTTATTCAGAAGCAGAGGCTGATGCAGTATTTAATGATTGTATTGATGCTAATAATAAAGAAATGGATGCATGCTGTGATTAAATAAATGAATGGATTACCATGTTTTAATTTTTTTATTACATGGTAATTTCAAATAACAAGATGAGTTATGAAAATAAATATATGTGGGCTGGTATTACTATTCTGTTTTTCTACAGTATTTGTACAAAACACGGTTACAGAAGTAACTTATAAGACGATTTTAAATTTTGCGAATTTATCTGAGAAGATGACTGATAAATACTCTAAATCTGAAATAAATACTATTGTAAATTCGCGTTCGGGTTACGATGCATTTAATTACACCTTATTATTTAATAATTACGAATCTGTATTTTGGTTAAACCCTATAGAGGTTGGTATGGAGTCTGAAGGAGGTGATAATAACCAAGTAACATTGTACAATCGAGAGAAGGATTCTAAGTTCTATAAAAATTTAAAAGACAAGATCTGGTTGGAGAACTTTATGTCTAGTGGAGATGGCTTATTACTTTTAACGCTTAAAGAAGAAAAGGTAGAATGGGATATTACTACAGAAACAAAAAAAATAGGAAAACAAACTTGTTATAAAGCCAATTTAAACACAGGAAAAGAAGTGTATGGGTATAGCGACATGTCTCCAGATATTTCTGTTTGGTTTACTCCTGAAATTGCAGTACCCTTTGGACCCAAATCTTTTGGAAATTTACCCGGATTAATTTTAGAAGCTAGTATTGGTCCTCGTACTTATTATGCTACGTCAATTAAATATAATGTAGATAAAACCATAAATAAACTAACAGAAGGCAAACCAATAACTCGAGAAGCTTATCGTGCTAGTCGTGCTAAATTTTAATTTTTTTATTAATTATACCCAATAACTAACTTGGTGCATTATAAAACCTACGTATTCTTTTACATCTTTTTTTTGTTTATGGCTACGGCATATGCACAGCAAATTACATTAAGTGGGACAGTAAAAGATAGCTTACACATGCCATTAGAATATGCCAATATTTTAGCTGTGCCAGATTCTACTTCTAATAAAGTGCGTTTTTCTATTACCGATAATTTTGGTTTTTATAGGTTAAATTTAGAATCTCATGTTAGATATACTATCACAGTCAGCCATTTGGGACATGAGCCTCAATATGCTAAAGTGTTTTCTATCACTGAAAATATTAAGCAAAATTTTATAATGCCAATACAGACCAGTCAGTTAGATCAGGTAGATATAGCGTATACACCACCTATTTCCATTAAAAGCGATACGATAAGTTATAGAGCAGATTCATTTGTTACTGGAGAAGAGCGAAAATTACGAGATGTTTTAAAAAAATTACCAGGGATAGAGGTCGATCGTGATGGAAAAGTAACTGCTAATGGTAAGCCGGTAAGTAAAGTATTGGTAGAAAATAAAACCTTTTTTACAGGAGGGACTAAGCTGGCCATAAATAATTTGCCTGCTGATGCTATAGATCGGATAGAGCTGTTAGATAATTATACCGATGTGGCTATGCTTAAAAATTTACAGAATAGTGAAATTTTAGCCATGAACATAAAATTAAAAGAAAACAAAAAACAATTTTGGTTCGGAGACTTGGAGGCTGGAGGAGGTGTTAAAGACCGGTATGTTGTCCATCCTACCTTATTTTATTATAGTCCAGAATCTACTTTTAACTTTATAGGCGATTTTAATAATACAGGACATAAAAGTTTTACATTCCGAGATTATGTCGACTTTGAAGGTGGATATTCTAAATTAAATAAACAATCTGGTAGTTACTATACGCTTTCTAATGATGACTTCTCTACATATTTAAAAAATGAAGATTATAAAGCACATACGAATCAATTTGGTGCATTGAATGTTAGACGAGCATTAACCCCGTTAACAGATCTTTCTGCTTATGTAATTGTAAACAATGCAACCTCTGAAACTCAAAGAAATACTACAAATGCATATTTAAATAATGATACTCCATTTACAGAAGATCGTATAACAACTAGTCAATTACAAACCTTTTTTACGATTGGTAAGATTACCTTAGATTACGATCCTAGTGCAAATGAAGATTTAGCCTTATCTACTGTATTTAAAATAGCTAACAGCACCAATACCGATTATATAAATACAAATAGTATTTACGAGAACAATACCATTAACACAGAGTCTAATCTAAAACAGTTGTTCTTTAATTTAGATTTGCGCTATACTAGAAAGTTTTCTAAAAATCATACTGCTACTTTAGAAATGGACTATAATTTTAGTAATGATAAACCGCTTACAGATTGGCGCACAGATGAAGATATTTTAGAAGGATTAATTCCGCTAGAAACGGATACTGTTTATACTATTCTTCAAACTAAAAAGGTGAATATTCATGCTGCAAATGCAGTTGTTAAAGACTATTGGGTTTTAAATGAAAAAAACCATGTGTATACTACTTTAGGAACGCAATTAGCCTTTAGTAATTTGTATAGTAACAATAACCAATTGTTAAGTAATGGAACGCTAAATAATTTTGATTCTGCCGGGTTTGGTAACGATTTTACCTATCAATTTATCGATAATTTTATAGGAATGGAGTATAAGTTTCAGTTGGGAATTGCTACGCTTAAACCCGGTATTTTTTATCATTTTTACTTCTGGAATACGCAGCAGCAATACGATTTGGCTACTACACGAAATACAAATTTACTCTTACCTCAATTTAATGCCGAAATAAAGTTTAGTAACGGTAATGCTTTAGATGTAGGTTATAATCTAAATGCGCAATTTCAAACTGTAGAACAGTTAGCAAGTAGGTATGTATTAAGCAGTTTTAATAGTGTTTTTAAAGGTAACGAACAACTCGAACACGATTTATACCATCGCATTAGTTTTCGGCTTTCTAAATATAGTACTTTAAAAGGTTTAAATTATTCAATAAGAGCTGCGTACAATAAAAAAGAGAAGCAATTTAAAAATGTAACTCAGCTAGATGGCATAGAGAGTGTAAATACCATTATACTTTTTGATAGACCAGAAGACAGTTGGAATATATTTGGTAATATTTCTAAGCGTATTAACCGATTAAGATTTAAATTAACTGGATATGCAAATTATAGTAATTTCTATCAGTTATTAAATTCCGAAATCAATAAGAATACGTCTAAAACAGTCATGGTAAAGACTGGTCTATCAACTCATTTTAAAACATGGCCAAATCTTGAGCTAGAATACTCAAAAAATATAAGTTTGTATCGTGCTATTGGGTTAAAGACCACCTATAACACAGATGTTTTATCAGCTGCCTTAGAATACGATTTTTTAAAAGCATTCATTTTTAAAATAGATTACGAATTAGATATTTTTGAAAATAAAGATGAAGCGGTCTACAACACCTTCGATAATGCTAATGCAACTCTTTTTTACCAGAGAGAAAATAGTCCTTGGGGTTTTGAAATAGGTGCTCATAATATATTTAATACCACGTTTAGGCAAGGAAATTCATTTTCAAACTATCTTATAAGTGATAGTAAAACATACATCATGCCTAGAATGTTGCTGTTTAAAGTACAATATAAATTGTAAGTATTTCTTAAATATGCACTTCAATATTTCGTATTTTTAAAAGGATTCTAAATTCAAAATATCATGATAAAAAAAACGCTAATCTCTGTAGCAGAAGCTCTTGATGGTGTAACCAATTCATATCTATAAAATAAATTAACGACCATTCTAGAGCAGTGCAACACTGTTTTAGGATGGTTTTTTTATGTCTTATTTTTATAACTACGGTTTTTCCGTAATGTAAAACGTTGTTTTTGAGTGTTTTTCGATGAAATGCAGATTTTTCATAAAATTAAAAAATGAAAAATCTTTTTTTTTTTTACGTTTGATAAGTTGAAGGAAATTTCTTGAGTTTGAAGTCTTAATAAATTTCTGAATACAAGATCGATCATAGCTGGCGCCAGCTTATTTTTTTAAAACTTCAACCACAAAACTTCAAGGCTTTTAATAAAGCAAAACAATCGTATTAATCAACCTGTTTAAAAGTATTACAGGTTTAAAATTTTAAAAATTATGAAAAGTATTATATTTTCTTTAGTATTTATTTTTACAGCAACTATTGGATTTTCAAAAAATAGTTCTGAATTAGTTAATAATGATTTGATTTTGAATGGAAATTTAGATGCTTCTTGTTCAAAGTATGTTGTTGTCAAGGATCAAAACGGTAGCGTTTTGGCGGATTTTATGGTGGACTTACCTGAAGGAAGCTCGGATTGTGGAGGAGTTGAATTCATTATATTAAATTAAAAATAAATGAAGCTCATAAAAATATGAGCTTCATTTTAAATTCGCTTACAAATGAAAAACATTAGCCTACTTATTTTCTTTTTAATAGTCAGTTTACCTCTTACTGCACAACCAGATGCTGTTTATACTAGTGTCAATTATCATACCAAATTAAATTTAGATTACCCGGCAGAACAATATTATACTTTAGTGTTTAAAGGTAATAGATCTAGTTATATCGAGAAAGAATATATTGCGGTACCAATACCTAACAGTAAAACAGTGGATTACACAAATCATGAGGAATCGGAGATTTTTTATGTAAATAACGTAGAAAAAACATTGCATTTTCAGGAGTATATAGATTCTAAAAAATATTTAGTTACAGCCAACTTCCCAAAAATTAAATGGGATATTACTTCTACAGTTACAGACACGGTTTTAGGGCATTTGTGTAATAAGGCTGTGGGTAATTTTAGAGGCAGAACCTATACCGCTTGGTATACCCCAGAGATTCCTGTGCCTTTTGGTCCTTGGAAACTTCAGGGCTTACCCGGATTAATTTTAAAAGTAACAGACAGTTTAAACCAGATTGATATTACGGCAACACGTTTAGAATTTAAGACCTTGAAGACGTTAGATGAAAAATTAGATTTGCCAACAGATTATAAAAAGATAATTGATGAAAAAACATTTCTAGACATGCGGTTTGCATCTCGGATGGAACAAATACAACGAATTCGGGCAACCATGAGCCGGGAAGCTAAGTTAGGACCAATCAATATAAAGACAGATAGAACCAATAGATGGGAGAAATTTTACGAGTGGGAAACCGAACCGTCTACGCCGAGTAAATCGGAGTAGAATTATACCATCTATATATACTTAAAATACGTATTACATGCTTACGTCCCAAAACCAAATTACTTAATGCCCAAAACCACTTGCAAAAATTTTGCCCAAACCAGTATTATTGCCGTTATGTTGTTGTATTCGTATTTCGGGTATGCCCAAACTACAATTTCTGGAACGGTAACAGATAGTATAGGCGCCTTAGCATCTGTAAATATTTTATTAAAAGATAACAGTAATGCTTTAGTGACTTATGGGTTTTCTAATGTAAATGGATCTTATGCTATAGAAGATATAGATTCTGGTACGTATGTTTTAGAATTTTCAGCACTAGGCTATCACACCAAAAAGCTATCAATAGATTTAACTGCTGAAGATGAAACCGTTCAATTTAATGTGGTTTTACATGAAAAAGCTATGGCTTTAGATGAGGTTTTTATTTCTGCCGAAAAGCCCATTTCTGTACAAAAAGACACTATTACGTTTAAAACTAAATACTTTATCAATGGTACAGAACAAACAGTAGAAGAGTTACTAGAAAAAATACCAGGTTTAAATATAGATAGCGATGGTAAAATAAGAGTAGGTAACCAAGAGATTGAAAAAATAATGGTTGATGGCGACGATTTTTTTGAAAAGGGCTATAAAATATTGTCAAAAAATATGCCTGCGTATGTAATTGATGAAGTCGAGGTTTTAAAAAATTACTCGAATAACCATTTACTAAAAGGTGTAGAAGACAGCGATAAGGTGGCTTTAAATTTAAAACTCGATGAAAGTGCAAAACGAATTTGGTTTGGTAACATACAGACCAGTTTAGGTAACGATAATTTTTACGAACTAAAGGGAAATTTAATGAACTTTGGTAAGAAAAATAAATATTACTTTTTAACTAACCTAAACTCGATAGGGAAGGATGCTACAGGCGACATTCAAAATTTAATTAATCCGTTTCGATTAAATGACCCAGGGCATATTGGCGACAACCAAAATGCAAATACACTTATAAATTTGTCGGCAACACAGCTAGATTTTAAAAAAAGCAGAACCAATTTTAACAATGCCGAATTGGTATCTTTAAATGCCATTTTTAATCCGACCGAAAAATTAAAAATTAAAGCACTTGGTTTCTTTAATTGGGATGAAACCAATTTTTATAGAAAAACTACCGATGTTGTTTATGCTAACGGCACCGACTTTATTAATACCGAAGATTATAAACTGAGAAAAAAAGCTAAAACTGCTTTTGGTAAGGTAGATGCAACGTATAATATTTCTGAAACCGAAATGTTGGAAAGTACTACCAAATACAATATAAGTACCTATCAAGACGATTCTAATTTGGTGTTTAATGGTTTGAATACGACCGAAAATTTAAACGACAAGAACACACGTTTCGATCAGAGTATAAATTACACCAATAAGTTTAAAGATAAACGTGTGCTTTTGCTTACCGGACGACTTATAGACGAAAATACACCACAAAATTATAGTGTTAATCAATTCCTTTTTCAAGATCTTTTTCCAGATGAAAGCACAGCAAATAATGTAAAGCAATATAGTGTAAACCATATGCAATTTGTTGGAGTCAATGCGCATTTACTAGATAAAAAAGAAAACGAAAACCTTTTAGAATTACAACTAGGAAATACCTTTAGAAAAGATAAATTAAATACTACATTTTCATTATATGATGAAAACTTACTATTAGAAAACCCTACAGGTTACCAAAATAGAACCATGTATACGGTAAATGATTTGTATTTAAAAAGTAAATACATTTTAGATTTAAACACATTTAAAATAATTGGAAAATTAGATTTACATCAGCTATTTAATGAATTAGAAAATAATGAACATTCAGATAATCAAAGGCCGTTTTTTGTCAATCCAAGTTTAGGTTTAGATTGGAAGATAAACAACAAAAATAAGGTAACCTCTACCTATTCTTATAACACTACAAATGTTGGGGTTTTAGATGTGTACAGCGATTATGTATTAACCAGTTTTCGTTCGTTTTCTAAAGGAACATCCGGATTTAATCAGTTAGATGCCTCTAGTATTATGGTTAATTATATGTTTGGAAATTGGAGCGATCGTTTTTTTGCAAACACATTTTTTGTGTACACCAAAAATCATGATTTCCTTTCTACACAAAGCATTGTGGAACAAAATTATTCCCAATCAGAAAAAATACGAATTCACGATAGATCCTTCTTTATTATCAGTTCTAAGCTCGATTATTATTTTAAATCCATATCGTCTAACTTAAAACTAGATTTAGGCTATACTAAAAGTGAATTCAAAAATAGTGTAAATAATTCTGCCCTGCGACAAGTTACCTCTCATAATTACAGTTATGGTTTAGAATTGCGTTCTGGATTTAAAGGGTTTTTTAATTATCATTTAGGAACTAAATGGACAACATCGAAGATAGAAACTACGATTACAAATTCGTTTACAGATACGATTAGTTTTTTAGATTTAACGTTTGTGTTATCAGAAATAGTTGATGTGCAATTACAGTCTGAGCGGTATTATTTTGGAAGCTTAACCTCAAAAAATGAATATTATTTTTTAGATTTTGAAGCGAATTATCAATTTGTTGAAAGTAAAATAAAAATAGGAGTAACAGGAAAAAATTTATTAAACACAAAACAGTTTAGAAAATATACTGTTAGTGACATTAGTACATCTTCAATCGAATATAGATTGTTACCAAGATATATACTTCTAAAATTAGAATATAGGTTTTAAGGAAAATAAATTGGTTGTTTATTTTTACAGGAATAAGGAATGAATATAATAACCTCTAAATAAGCTATTGTGTTCTTAAATTATTAAACTTCCAAAATTAATACCCAGCTACAATACAGTATTAGTGAATTTAATCATGAAATAATTTCGTATTTTTAAGGGTAAGCAAATTCAAAATATCATGATAAAAAAAACAGTACAATCTGTAACAGAAGCTCTTAAAGGAGTTACTAATAACATGACGTTTATGCTTGGTGGTTTTGGTTTGTGCGGTATTCCGGAACAGGCCATTTCAGAATTAGTAAAGCGAGATATAAAAGGACTCACTTGTATTTCTAATAACGCGGGTGTAGACGATTTTGGTTTAGGACTTCTCTTGCAAAACAAGCAAATCAAAAAAATGGTATCCTCTTACGTAGGCGAAAATGACGAGTTTGAACGGCAAATGCTTAGCGGCGAGTTAGATGTTGAATTGATTCCGCAAGGCACATTAGCAGAACGTTGTCGTGCTGCACAAGCAGGGTTTCCTGCCATTTATACACCTGCAGGTTATGGAACCGAAGTTGCTATAGGTAAAGAAACTCGAGAGTTTGAAGGTAAAATGTATGTACTAGAACATGCGTTTAAAGCCGATTTTGCTTTTGTGAAAGCGTGGAAAGGTGATGAAGCAGGGAATCTAATATTTAAGGGGACAGCCAGAAATTTTAATCCAGTAATGTGTGGTGCAGCAAAAATTACAGTTGCTGAGGTTGAAGAATTAGTTCCTGTTGGCGAATTAGATCCGAATCAAATTCATGTGCCAGGTATTTTTGTACAGCGTATTTTTCAAGGTAAGAATTATGAAAAACGTATTGAAGAGCGGACGGTGAGGTAATGTAGAAATTAATAAATGTAACATTGTAATAATTATAATGAATTAATTGATCGATTTGAAGATTTGAAAATTAGAATGAGTTGAGAAATGATTCAGAAAATTAATAGTGAAATTGTCTTTTGAATTGGCCTTGGATGTTGTTACTTTTTCAGAACAAATTAGAGCCAATAACAGATTTGAAATGGCGTCTCAAATATTTAGGAGTGGTACTTCAATTGGTGCAAATATTAAGGAAGCTCAAAATGCCGAAAGTAAAAGAGACTTTATTCATAAATTTAAAATTTCAGCAAAAGAGGCAGATGAATTGGAGTATTGGTTGAAAATTTGCCAATCCTCAGAATATTATCCGAATCCAGATGAGAAATTATTAGAAAACCTTAAATCAGTGATATTAATCATATCAAAAATCATTTCATCAAGTAAAAGAAACACCAATTAACTAATTTTCAAATTAACACATCAACAAATCAGTAACATGTTAGACAAAATTGGAATAGCAAAAAGAATAGCACAAGAGGTTAAAGACGGTTATTATGTAAACTTAGGTATAGGTATTCCAACCTTAGTGGCGAATTATGTGCGAGCAGATATTGAAGTAGAATTTCAGAGTGAAAATGGTGTGTTGGGCATGGGGCCGTTTCCTTTTGAAGGCGAAGAAGACGCAGATGTTATAAATGCTGGTAAACAAACTATAACTACTTTGCCAGGTGCTAGTTTTTTTGATTCTGCTACTAGTTTTGCCATGATTCGTGGGCAACACGTAGACTTAACCATTCTTGGAGCCATGGAAGTTGCAGAAAATGGAGATATTGCCAACTGGAAAATTCCGGGTAAAATGGTAAAAGGAATGGGGGGTGCTATGGATTTGGTTGCTAGTGCTCAAAATATAATTGTAGCTATGATGCATACCAATAAGGCAGGAGATTCAAAATTACTAAAACGCTGCAGTCTGCCGCTTACAGGAGTAGGTTGTGTAAAAAAAATAGTTACCAATTTAGCCGTTTTAGAAGTAACCAAAGAGGGGTTTAAATTATTAGCACGTGCTCCAGGTATTTCTGTAGAAGATATTATAAAAGCTACAGAGGGACATCTGATTATTGAAGGCGAAATACCACAAATGAAGCTCTGAAATGAAGAGTATTATTGTCTTAAACGTGTTAAATGTTAAAAAATAATGTATTTCATCGATTTATGTTGCTTTTTAACGAGTTTATCGAATTTAAGTTAGATATTTACAGTACCCAAAAATACTATTAAACATATAGATCCCAAATCTACCATAAACTGACTATTATGAATGTAACCTCAAATCTACCTGAAGAACCTACCTACTCTGAAAGTAAAATTTATGAAGTTTACGATAATACTAAAGTATTCCTTGGAAATCTAATGTATTTAGTCAAAAAAGTGTTTATGCTATAATCCTTTTGGAATAGCTTCAATTAGTTTTTTTGTATAATTTTGATGCGGATTGTTGTATACAATGTCCGCATCGTTTTTTTCTACTATCTTTCCTTTATTCATCACTATAAGTTGATCTGACATATATTTTACTACGGCCAAATCGTGAGATATAAAAATATAAGTAAAACCAAATTTATCTTTCAATTCATTTAAAAGATTTAAAACCTGAGCTTGTACAGAAATATCTAAAGCCGAAACAGACTCGTCACACACAATTAATTTAGGTTGTAAAGCAATGGTTCTAGCAATTCCGATACGCTGGCGTTGTCCTCCAGAAAATTCATGCGGATACCGATTAAAATAATCTTTAGACAATCCGACACGATCTAAAATTTCTAAAACTTTAGTTTTACGCTCGGCTTTGTTTTTATAGAGTTTATGAACCGTCATAGGTTCCATAATGGCCTGTCCAACCGTTAATCTAGGATTTAAAGAAGCATAAGGGTCTTGAAAGATGATTTGAATATCTTTTCTAAGCACTCGCATCGCTTTTGTAGATAGGTTTGTAATATCTACTCCTTTATATAAAATAGTTCCAGCAGTGGCTTTGTCTAGTTGAAGAATAGCATTTCCTAAAGTCGATTTTCCACAACCAGATTCGCCAACCAAACCTAAAGTTTCGCCTTCGTAAATTTTAAAAGTAACGTTATTCACCGCTTTAAATGTGTGCGGTTTACCAAACCAACCCGAATTAGAAATATACTCTTTTTCAAGGTTTATAACTTCCAGTAATGGGGATTGATCATATAGGGCCTTGTGTCGTTTTTTACGGTCTTCACTCGTTACAATCGTTTCTGTAAACGTATGGTTTAAATAGTCTTGTATTGTTGGAAGTGTTTTTAAGCGAACGTGTAAAGATGGTCTTGAATTTATTAGAGCTTTGGTGTAATTATGTTGTGGCATATTAAAAATACTTTGCGCAGTACCTTGCTCTACAATATTACCTTTATACATAACAATTACACGCTGAGCAATTTCAGAAATCAAAGCCAAATCGTGAGTAATAAAAATAATACTCATTTGCGTTTTGTTTTGAAGCTCTTTAAGTAATAGAATAATTTCTTTCTGAACTGTAACATCTAAAGCTGTTGTGGGCTCATCTGCAATTAAAATATCTGGTTCGCAGCCAATAGCCATGGCAATCATGACCCGTTGTTTTTGTCCGCCAGAAATCTCATGCGGATACGATTTGTATACACGCTCTGGTTCGGGTAATTTTACCTGTTTAAAGAGTTCTAAAACACGTTGTTTTACTTCAATAGGAGATAAATTTGTGTGTTGAATTAATATTTCTTCTACCTGTCTGCCACAACGCATAGAGGGGTTTAAAGAACTCATGGGTTCTTGAAAAATCATTGCAATTTTATTACCTCGAATGTTTTGAAAATCGGAGGGATTGATTTGAGTTAAATCTTTGTTTTCAAAATAAATGGCACCTGTTGTTTTTGAAATATTTTTAGGTAATAATCCTAAAATAGCTAGAGAAGATACCGATTTTCCAGAGCCAGATTCTCCAACAATGCCTAATATTTCATCTTTATTTAAATGATAAGAAATGGTGTGAATCACTTCATTTCTGTTGAAGGAAATAGCAAGGTTTTCAATTTGTAGTAAAGGTGCTTCTGTCATTTAAATATGAATAATTTCGTCGTTAGTTAAAATATCATCTCCACGTAAGCGTAAGAAAATTTGTGCCACAGCAATTGTGTCTTTTTCGCAGTATACAATAATGCGGTCTACTTCGTTTTCTTCATAATATACCCGATAGACTTCACTGCCATCAATATCGTCTTTTGGAGACGGAATGCCTAAAACATTAGTAAGCAATTTAAGTGAGGTATAATTCTTGTAATCACCAAATTTCCATAATTCTAAAGTGTCTAAATGCGGTACTTCCCATGGTTTTTTACCAAATAAATTGAGTTTAGATGGTAAAGAGATGTTATGAATAATCATGCGGCGAGCAATGTACGGAAAGTCGAATTCCTTACCATTATGTGCACATAATAATTGTTTAGAATGGTTGTAATGTGTTTCTAAAAGTGTTTTAAAGTCTTTTAAAATAGTAACTTCATCACCATAAAATGAAGTGGTTCTAAACTGACGATTTTCACCAGTTAATTTAAAATAGCCAACCGAGATGCAGACAATTTTACCAAATTCTGCCCAAATACCGGCACGATCGTAAAACTCTTCTGCAGAGAGTTCGTTTCTTTGGTATTTAGATTTTAAACTCCAAAGTTCTTTTTTGGTGTCTGTTAATTCCGAAAAATGCTGAGTTTCTGGAACCGTTTCAATGTCCAGAAACAAAATGTCTTCAAGATTGAGTTTGCTTATCATTCATTTAACATATTATATCCTTCTTCAATATACGTAAAAATGTCTTTCGAAAAAGTCCCGCCATCTCCTTTAGGTCCTTTTGTGTGACCTAAACGGACTATAATAACATTATCTTCTGGTTCTACAATAACGTATTGACCTAAATGTCCGCGCATCATAAAAAAATGTTTATCACCTATAGTTTTTAACCACCAACCGTAACCATACTGTGGACTGTCTTTAAATCTGGGTGTAATGGATTTTGCAATAAAGGCAGAATCTAAAAGTTGTTCGCCATTCCATTTTCCATGGTCTTTATATAGTCTTCCAAAGCGTGCAAAATCACGTGCGTTACTGGCTATACAACAATATGCTTTTTCTAAACCGTGTTGTTCGCTATCTAGTTGCCAAAGTGCATCGCTTTCAAACCCCATAGGTTTCCAAAACTCTTCGCTAAGATATCCAGACATGGTTTGTCCAGTAGCTCTTTGAATTACCATGCCTAATAATTGGGTATTTCCGCTTAAATATTTATAAGATGTTCCAGGTGTTTCTATGCCTTTCATATCTAGTATCACTGGTGCTATGTTTTCATCGAAATAGGCTCGCGTGGTTACCGAAAATGGAGAGTAATAAGATTCATCCCAATCTAATCCTGAAGCCATAGAAGATAAATCTCCAACAGTTAATGTAGTTGATAAACCATCTTTAAATTGTGGATAAAAATCACTCACTTTCTGGTCTAAACTTCTAATTTTTCCTTCCATAATCGCTTTTCCAAGCATGGCAGAAATTATACTTTTGGACATAGAAAACGAATTGGTTTTAGATGTTTTGTTAAATTTATCATAGTATTTTTCAAACCAAATACTATCATTTTTAATAATCATATACGCAATGGTTCCGTTTGTATTATTGGTGCGCTCTAAACTATCTGTAATTGTCGCTTTATTATAATCTTTGTGAATGTTCCAAGGTTGAGGAGTGCTGCTTTCAATAACGCGATTGTCAAACTTTGTGTAATCTTCTAAAAAGGCTGTTTTATGCCCGGTTCCATATGTAACACGAACTGCTTTTAAGATATAATCGTAATCAAAAATATATAACAAGAGTACAAGTAAACCGCATAGAATAACGATAAACTTTAGGAGTTTAGATAAGAATTTCATGATTAAAATTTAGTTGGACTAAATATACAGCATTTAAAATAAGGTTTGCTGGGTAACAGGGCTTTCGTGGTTTAGTAACCATTGTTTACGGTGTAAACCGCCAGCGTATCCAGTAAGGCTGCCGTCGGTTCCAATTACGCGATGGCAGGGCACAACAATCCAAAGTGGATTTTTCCCATTAGCATTGGCAACTGCTCGAATGGCTTTTACATCGCCTAATTGTTTAGAGAGTTCTAAATAGGACAGCGTTTTTCCGTAAGGAATTTTAGTTAATGCTTGCCATACTTTTTTTTGAAATTTGGTGCCTTTTGGATTGTGTTTAATAGTAAATGATTTTCGTATGCCTTTAAAATAATCTTCCAATTGAATTACACAATTTTGAAGTGATTCCGGAATCTGTTCCGAAGGTATTTCTTCTGAATTTAAAACTTGTATTGATGAAATTCCATCTGCATCACCTTCAATTTGAGTAAAGCCCAAAGGCGATTGTATAATACAAGAATCCATTAGTTTTCTTCAGGAATATCATTAATAAGCCCTAGACGTTTGGCGCGAACTTCCCAGCTTTTTCTGGCTAAGGCTTGTAGGTTTGCAACGTGGTCACTTTCGTCCATGATTTCAAGTCCTAAAAGGGTTTCTATAACATCTTCCATAGTTACAATTCCGCTTACAGAACCATATTCGTCAACCACCAAAGCCATGTGGTTTTTGCTTTCTACAAGTTGTTCAAAAAGCGTAGGAATTGGTATGTTTCTTTCAATAATTATAATATTACGTTTTAAATCTTTTAGCATTTTAGAGCCATTACCAAGTGCCATTTCTTTAAATACTTCGTCTTTTAAAACTAAGCCCGTAATATTATCTTGATCGTTTGTGTATAGCGGAATTCTAGAAAAACGAACATTCGAATTTTCTTTAAAAAAGTCCTGAACTGTAGTGGCTTCATTAGCTGTTTTTATTACGGTTCTAGGTGTCATAATATCTTTAGCAAGAATGTCTTTAAAGATTAGTAAGTTTTTAAGAATTTTACTTTCAGATTCTTGAAATACACCATCTTGGGTTGCCATGTCTGCCATAGCATGAAAATCTTCGCGACTTAATACACTACCATGACCTTTACCTCCAATAAGTTTTGTAGTAAGTTGGAGTAGCCATAAAAGACCTGTCCATTTTAATGGAAATATTAAAACGGTAAGTGCTTTAGATGTAAAATTAGCTAGACCCTGCCAGTATTGAGCACCAATGGTTTTAGGAATAATTTCTGATACCACTAAAATTAAAAGGGTCATGATTGCAGAAACTATTCCTACCGTATTCACACCGAAAATTTCGAATTTATAAGGTAAACTTTCAGCTTGAATACCAACCATCATCGCTCCTAAAGTATGTGCGATGGTGTTTAGTGTTAAGATGGCAATTAAAGGTTTGTCGACATCTTTTTTAAGATTTTCTAGAGTTGTAGCGTACTCTTTGCCTTCATTTTTTTTAACGTTTATAAACGTAGGGGTCACACTCAAAAACACAGCTTCGAGTATTGAACATAAAAATGAAAAAAATATTGAAACTGTTGCCCATAATAAAAGTGCGCCCATATAGATTTATTTGATTTTTAGCTAAGTTACGAAATCAATTTTACAACATCTTTAGCAAAATAACTAGCAATTATGTCTGCACCTGCTCTTTTAATTGCTGTAACTTGTTCCATCATAACCGCATCATGGTCTAACCAACCGCGTTCTGATGCCGCTTTTAGCATAGCATATTCTCCAGAAACTTGGTATACAGCGATAGGCACATCGACTTCATTTTTAAGATCACGTACAATATCTAAATAGCATAAACCTGGTTTAACCATTACAATATCTGCACCTTCTTCAATATCCATTTCGGTTTCGCGAAGGGCTTCAAAACGATTTGCGTAATCCATTTGGTACGTTTTTTTATCTTTTGGTACATCAACCTGATCCACAGGAGCAGAATCTAAAGCATCTCTAAACGGACCGTAAAAAGCAGAAGCATATTTGGCGCTATAAGACATAATACCTGTATTTAAAAAGCCTTCGTCTTCTAGTAATTCACGCATTTCTACAATACGACCATCCATCATGTCACTTGGAGCAACAAAATCGGCTCCTGCTTGTGCATGACTTAATGCCATTTCTGCTAATACTTCAGAAGATTCATCATTTAAAATAATACCATCTTGAACAATACCATCGTGACCATAACATGAAAAGGGGTCTAAAGCGACATCAGTCATAACCAACATCCCTGGACAAGCATCTTTAACCGCTTTTATGGAGCGTTGCATCAATCCATTCGGATTTACAGCTTCGGTACCTTTGTTGTCTTTTAATTTGTCGTCAATCTTAACAAAAAGTAAAACCGATTTTAAACCTAAAGACCAAAGTTCTTTTACTTCTTTTTGAAGCATGTCTAAACTAAATCTATAGTAATTTGGCATAGAAGGAATTTCATCCTTAACGCCTTTCCCTTCAACCACAAAAAGTGGTACTAAAAAATCGTTTGGTGAAATAATAGTTTCACGAACTAAAGATCGAATAACTTCGTTTGTTCTTAAACGTCTGTTTCTTTTTATAGGATACATAATAATGGACTAAAATAAGATTAATATTTATTACTTTTAATGCCTACAAAGTTACTCATTATAACCCGTTTTATATTGCTAGAAAGCCTAAGAGTTTTAGAATTTATTTATCCTTGGAGAAGCTATCAGGCCGAACTTTTAAAGCATTTTAATAGGCATATTGCAGATCGACATTTTCATGTTATTGCACCTCCAGGATCTGGAAAAACTATTGTGGGTTTAGAAATAGTTCGTAAGCTTGGTAAAAAAACATTGGTTCTTGCTCCAACACTTACTATTAGAAATCAATGGGAGAATAGGTTGCAATCTTTTTTTTCTGAAAAGGAAGTGTTTAAAGCCTTTTCATTCGATTTAAAAGCACCTAGTGATCTTACTTTTTCTACCTACCAGTCGCTTCATGCATTTTATAAAACTTTTGAAGATAAAGAGGACTATTATACATTCTTTAAAAAGCATAATATTCAAACTATTGTTTTGGATGAGGCTCATCATTTAAAAAATGCATGGTGGACGTGTTTAATGGATTTGAAAAATAATTCTGAATTTTATATTGTTGCGCTTACAGCAACACCTCCTTATGATAGTAGTAGAACAGAGGTTTCTAAATATTTTACGCTTTGTGGTGAAATTGATGATGAGATTGCCGTACCAGATTTGGTTCGCGAAGGAGATTTAAGTCCGCATCAAGATTTTGTGTATTTATCTAAACCAGAGGATTTAGAGATTAACTTTATTGTTGAGTATCGTAGGGATATTGCCGATTTTAAAGATGAATTATTAAAAGATGAAGCCTTTATCGTGTTTTTAAAAGGTCATCGTTTTTATAAAAATCCGAATTTACATTTGGACGAGCTTTATGCTAATACCGAATATTTTTCGGCTATTCTTATCTTTTTACATGCATGCGGATTTAAAATCGATCGTGAAAAATTACAAGTTTTAGGTTTCGCTAAACAAGATATAATTCAGTTTCCCGATTTAGATTTACATTGGTTGGGTATTTTGTTTCAGCATGTGTTGGTGTCGGATAGAGTACAACTCGTATCACATGAAGATTATCTGCTTAAACTTGAAAAACAATTAAGACGCCTGCATGTTTTTGAACGCAATGTGGTAGATTTTGTAGGGGAGCAATTACTTTATAAATCGTTATCTAACAGTCCGAGTAAACTTAAAAGTATAGTGCATATTGTTTCTGCAGAACGCGAAAGTTTAAATGCAGATTTAAGATGTGTAATTCTTACAGATTACATTCGAAAGGAATTTTTAGATATTACTAATGAAACCATTCAAGATATTAATAAAATTGGTGTTATTCCTGTTTTTCAATATGTTAGATGTTTTTGCGAAAAGCCTGAAGAATTAGCGGTTCTTTCCGGTAGTATTGTTATTATTCATCAATCTATTTTAAATGCATTTGAAACAATTGAATCTCTGGATTGTTTTACGTTTTCTGCATTGCAAATTGATGATTCATTTTTATTAGTTAGTCCCAAAGGAATATCTAATAATTCTATTGTTAATATTATTACACAGCTTTTTGAAACTGGACATATTAAGGTCTTGGTTGGTACGAAATCTTTACTGGGAGAAGGTTGGGATGCGCCTTCTATTAACAGTTTAATTTTAGCTTCTTTTATTGGTTCATTTGTTTCATCTAACCAAATGCGAGGCAGAGCAATTCGTAAAGATGCTAATGCACTTAATAAAATTGGAAACATCTGGCACTTGGCCTGTGTAGATCCAACAGATTTAGATGGAGGAAGAGAAGTAGATACTTTAAAAAGACGATTTGAAGCTTTTGTGGGGGTAACAAGTAGTAGTGATATTCCGTTTATTTCAAATGGTTTTGATCGCTTAAATATTCCTGACGAAATTTCTGTAGAATCTATTGATGCTTTAAATGAAGAAACTTTAAAAGGTGCAAAAAATCGTGTCTTAATTTCCGAAAAATGGAATAAAGCCATCGGTAACGGTACTAAGTTAACTAAAGAAGTAAAAGTATTACATGCAGGGAAGCGCCCTTATAAAAAGCAAAAACAAATTTATTATTTTGATGTTTTGCGCTTTTTTGTAGTGGATTTATTTTTTGCCGTGATGCTTTTTTATGTAGAATTTGTAATAAAAAGTTTAAATCTTATTTTACAACGCGGCTTTACCTTTTTTATTTACACGTTTTTGGTAGCCTTTGTTTTTAGGTTTGCTTATAAGTTTTACAAAGCTTTAAAAGTGTACATACGCTATGGTTATCTTTATAAAAAGATTGGTAAAATGGGATTATCTATTCTAGATACTTTAGATGAGTTAGGTTATGTTACTTCTAATAGAACAGAAATACGTGTGCATTCGTGTTTACAAGATAAAGGTGATGTTGTTTGTTATTTGTTAGGAGCCAATGCACTAGAAAATGCATTGTTTGCTAAGGCGTTAAGTGAGCTTCTAGAACCTATAGAATCTCCAAGGTATCTAATTATAAAAACAAATATATTTAGAAAACGTTTTGATATAGAAAATTTTTATCCTGTACCCGAATTATTTGGAGATAAAAAGAAACATGCCCTTGTGTTTCAAAAACATTGGAGGTCTTCTTTAGGTAAATCAAAATTGATTTTCACAAGAAGTACCAATGGAAGAAAATTACTCTTGAAAGCACGATTATTTCATGTGTACAATGCATTTAAAAAAATGACTAAGGAAGTTATAATCTGGAAATAAAAAGCAAAAATTACGGAACTATTAGTGTGAATAAAAGTTCTTTATTTTGTTGAATTTTAAATCCAATCTATTGGATTTTGTAATACTTTAATAAGCCTGTCTTCTTCGCTACCTTCTTCAGGTGTGTGGTTGTAAACCCATTGTACATGTGGAGGTAAACTCATTAAAATACTTTCTATCCGGCCGTTAGTTTTTAGTCCGAATAAAGTGCCTTTGTCATGAACTAAATTAAATTCAACGTAACGCCCTCGACGAATTTCTTGCCAGTTTTTCTGATCTTCTGTAAAAGTGAGGTCTTTTCGTTTTTCAACAATAGGGACATAACTTTCTAAAAAACTATTACCAACTTCTGTAGTGAAATTGTACCAGTTTTCCATATTCATGTTTTCGATATCTTTACAATAATCGAAAAATAAACCGCCAATACCACGGGCTTCATTTCTGTGTGTATTCCAAAAATACGTGTCACATTTCTTTTTATACGTTTTATAAAATTCAGCATTATGTTTGTCACAAGCTGTTTTACAAGTGTTATGGAAATGTACAGCATCTTCATTAAAAAGATAATAGGGCGTTAAATCTTGTCCGCCACCAAACCATTGGTCAACAATGTTATCTTCTTTATCATACATTTCAAAATAACGCAAATTGGCATGTACTGTTGGTACCATTGGGTTTTTAGGATGTAATACGAGACTTAATCCACAGGCAAAGAAATTAGCATCTTTAACGCCAAAATAGTTTTGCATACTTTCAGGAAGTTTGCCATGAACACCAGAAATATTTACGCCTCCTTTTTCAAAAACGTTTCCATTTTCAATTACACGCGTTCTTCCACCTCCGCCTTCAGGACGTTTCCAAATATCTTCTTGAAATTTAGCTTTACCATCTACTATTTCTAAAGCAGTGGTAATGGTGTCTTGTAGTTCTTGAATATATTTGTAAAATTTATCTTTTATACTGTAGTTCATATAACTCCATATCTATGGTTGATGCATTTGGTGTAGCGTACTCGTCTTTTAAAGTTTTCTTCCAAATAAAACCACAATTTATTGCAACTTTAGTACTGCTAATATTGCTTTTAGGGGTTACAATTTGAAGTCTTTCTAAGTTTAAAGTCGTAAACACATAATGCGAAAATTGTTGAATAGTAGAAGACATTATGCCTTTGTTTTCTTTGTCTCCATCTATACAATATGCAAATTCTCCTATACTATTATTCCAATCTATATCTTTTAAAAGAATGAGGCCAATAATAGTATGTGTTGTATTATCTTTTATTGTAAACGTATATTCAGTCTTATGTTCTCTTTTTTGCTGCTGAGCAATGATATAATCTTTAGAGGTTTCGACTTTCAGATTTTTGGCGAGTGTATACGGTAAATGTTCAATAAATCGTTTTACATTGGCCATCATAAACTCGTGAAGTTGCTTAGCATCTTCTAGCTTTATTGGTGATATGTAAAACGATTTATTAGGCATTATTTATATTCTTTAACAGCATCAATAAAGGCTTTGGCGTTATCTAACGGAATGTTAGGTAAAATACCGTGACCAAGATTTACAATGTATTTGTCTTTACCAAAATCGTTAATCATTTGGTGTACCATTTTTTTGATTTCTGCTGGTGGTGATAATAATCTTGAAGGATCGAAATTTCCTTGAAGGGTAATGTTTCCTCCACTTAGATAACGTGCATTTTGAGCTGAACACGTCCAATCTACTCCTAATGCAGCAGCATTACTTTTTGCCATATCGCCAAGAGCAAACCAGCATCCTTTTCCGAAAACAATTACTGGAGCATCGTCTTTAAGAGCTTCAATAATTTGATTGATATATTGCCAAGAAAACGCTGTGTAATCTGTAGGCGATAACATCCCTCCCCAAGAATCGAAAACTTGAACAGCATCTACGCCAGCTTTTACTTTTGCTTTTAAATAAGCAATAGTAGTATCTGTTATTTTTTGTAGTAATTGATGTGCTGCTATAGGGTTTGTAAAACAAAATTCTTTGGCTTTATCGAAGTTTTTACTTCCTTGTCCTTGTACAACGTAACATAAAATAGTCCATGGAGAACCTGCAAAACCAATTAAAGGAACATCATTGTTAAGTAATTCTTTAGTTGCCTTTATAGCTTGCATTACGTAATCTAGTTCTACATTAACATCAGGAACAATTACGTTGTCTACACCTCTTTGATCGCGCACTGGATTTGGTAAATATGGACCAAAATTAGGTTTCATTTCTACTTCAATATTCATGGCTTGAGGTATAACTAAAATATCGCTAAATAAAATAGCGGCATCCATGCCGAAACGACGGATAGGTTGTACAGTAATTTCACTTGCTAATTCAGGTGTGCGACAACGTGTAAAGAAGTCGTATTTTTCGCGTATAGCAATAAATTCTGGTAAATAACGTCCTGCTTGTCTCATCATCCAAACTGGTGGACGTTCAACAGTTTCTCCTTTTAAAGCTCTTAAGTATAAATCGTTTTTGATCATTATTTTTTTGAGTGTTTAACTACTAAGTGTAGTAGGTTTTCTATAGTAGGACTTGAAGGTATTACTATATTTTTAGTCTGTTCTGGTATTGCTTCTGCCGTTGTTTTTCCTATGCAAAAAAGGGTTTCGTTTGTTATGCTATTTTCTATTAAATAACTTGAAACACCGCTTGGGCTATAAAATAAAATGGCATCAAATTGCCCTTCAATTTTCTGAGGAGCAGGTATTGTGTTGTAAACCGTGATCTCTTTCAATCCGATTTTATTTTCCTTTAAGGTGTCTGGTAAAATATCATGCCTTAAGTTTCCACAGAAAAAAGTGAATGTTTCTTTTTTATGATATTTTACAATATAATGTGCTAAATCTGAAGCGTAAAGTTTCATTTTAGACACGTTTTGACCATATTCTTCTAAAAAGGCCATTGTTTTTTCGCCTACACAAAAACAATTCTTTATTACAACCTTATTGTCTATAATAGCTTTGGCAGCATTCTGACTTGTAATTATGGCGTTTTCAACAATCATTTCAGAATCAAAATCAACGAAATTTATAGCTATAGCATTGTATTCTGTAACTTGAATATTTGCTTTAGATAGTATCGCTTTTTGTTCTTTGTATAGCGTTTTGGTTGAAAGTATAGATTTTATAGGCATTTTTAGTTTTTGTGACAAATTTTAGAAATATCGTCGTTTAAACCGAATACAACTAAAATATCGTTTTTTTGAATAATAGTTTCTGCACTTGGTATTCCTACAACTTCCTTAATAAGTGTTGCATTTCCAATTAAATTTATTTTTTCTTTTTCTCGAAGAATTGTAATAATATTTAATCGTTGTTTCGATCTGAAATCTAAATCGGCAATAGATTTTCCTACAAATTCTGCTGGAGTTTCTATTTCTGAAATGGAATATTTTTCATCAATTTTAAAGCTGTCAATTATATTTTTAAGATTGAGTTTGTTTGTTAACTTAAGCGCTGCTTCTTGTTCTGGATGCACAATAAATGTTATGCCCATAGCTTGTAAAACCGTATCGTGAATAGGGGATAACGAGCGGCTAATAACCTTTGCTGTAGTTAGTTTTTTTAGAATAGCTGTGGTTATAATCGCAGCACCTTCGTTTTCTCCTATGGCCACAACAGCAATGTCGGTTTGTTTTATTGGAAGCGTTTGATAGGCTAATTCGTTGGTCGAATCTAAGCAAATACTGTGCGAGATTTTATCTTTAACAATATTCACTTTTTCCATTTGCTTGTCTATTCCAATAACTTCATTGCCTGTTTCTGTAAGGCTTAAAGCTAAGGACATTCCGAAATTTCCGAGACCAAAAATGATAACTTTCATTTAATTATATCTTAGTTTATTAAAATATTTTCTTGTGGGTATTGATAAAATTTTTGTTCTACTTGCCCTAGCATTCCAAATAGCAAGTTTAACAATCCAATTCGCCCAACAAACATAACGGCAATGATGACGTATTTGCTAGGATCGCTTAAAGTGGGGGTAAGGTTTAAACTTAATCCTACGGTACTATAAGCTGAAAAACATTCGAAAGCGATGGCTAATAAATCTTTTTCTGGTTCAAAAAATAATAGTAATAATATAGCTGTTCCTATGGTTATTAAGGAGATGCATATAATAGAAAATGCACGATTTACCGTGCTACTAGAAATTTCTCTAGTGTTAATCTCTATTCGCTTTTTTCCTCTAGCTGTAGCTAATATATTTAAAGTTGCAATAGCAAAGGTACTGGTTTTTATACCACCTCCTGTAGATCCAGGTGAAGCACCAACCCACATTAGGAAAATTACAAATAATAAGGATGGTGTGGCTACTTGTGTATAGTCTACTGTATTAAATCCAGCGGTTCTTGGCGTTACAGAAGAGAACATGGCTGTTGTTATTTTTCCGAAAACAGAATCGTGACCTAACATACTGTGATTAGCTTCAGAGAAATAGAAGAAAATAAATCCAACAAATAATAAAACACTTGTTGTTACAATCGTGATTTTAGAGTTTAAAGTAAATACTCTAACGGTTGTTGTTACTTTTGTTTTCTTTCTGAAAAGATTTAAAAAACTACGTTTTAAATAAGTAAACGCATTAAATATAAAGCTATAGCCTATTCCTCCAATAATTATAAGTAACATAATAACCCATTGTAACGAATAATCGTAACGTAATGTAGGTGCATAAAAACTAGAAGATGAGGTTGAGAATCCTGCATTACAAAAGGCCGAAACAGAGTGGAATAGAGAAAAGAAAATTTTGTTATCTATAGTGCTAATAGAATCTATAGATGAATAAATTAAAATAGCACCAACTAATTCTAAGCCTAAAGTAAAGCCCACAATTTGTGCTGCAATTTTAAATACGTCTTGTAAATTTTCAGTTGCAGTATAATCTTTCATATACATGCCTTCTTGAAACGAAGAGCTTTCCTTGAAAAAGTAAGCGAAAAAAGATGTAAACGTTAAAATTCCTAAACCTCCAATTTGAATTAAAAAAATGATTACGGTTTGCCCTAATTGGGTAAAATCTTTACCTGTATCTAACACGGCGAGCCCGGTAACGCAAATGGCACTAGTAGATGTAAATAAGGCATCTATAAAGGAAATGCCGTTAACAGTAACGTTAGGCAGCATGAGTAATAGTGCGCCTATAAGGGTTAAAATAAAAAAACTACCAACAAATAATATGGCAGGATTAAAATAGATTCTATAAATGTGTTTTATAAAAAAAGTAAGTCGAATTAAAAGGTAGAAGAATAATCCTAATTCGAATATAACTTTAATTCTTATGGGTTGTTCTATTGGTGGTATATTGCTGTTTAAATAATATACAGTAAAAGCAGCAACAAGTGTGGTCGCTAAAATACCGATATTAAACCGAATTGTTTTTCTAAGTGGCGAATCTTTAGAATATTGAATAAGTTTAATAATATTAAACGTGACTAAAAGTAACGTAATAGAACTGTAAATAAGGATCCTAAAAGGTTTGTAGTCTTCGTTTATTGTAAATCCGAAATCGAATATTAAAAAAAATAAAATGAGAATATCAGTAAAACGATATAGGTTTTGCAACGTTTTAAGCTTCATTATTTTTTGAGGTATTTTTATGAATTCATATCTTTTTTAATTGAATCCATTAGTTCTTTTCCACCTTTTTCAATGATTTCTAAGGCACATTGTTTTCCAAAATCTTTGTAATTTGCAAGAGAATCGGTTTTGTTTATACTTAGTTTTTTACTTCCGTCTAAGGCGAGTAAAACACCTGTAAAAGTAATTGTGTCTCCTGTAATTGTAGCAATACCTCCAATTGGTGCCGTACAACCTGCTTCTAATATACGTAAAAAATCACGTTCTACATGTGTGCAAATATCTGTTGGTACGTCGTTTAATTTTGAAATGGCTTCAGTAACTTCTTTATCCTTTTCTAAAGTTACAACAACCATAGCGCCTTGTGCAGGAGCAGGAATCATCCAATCTAATTCGATAAACTGTTCTGGTAGTATATTTATACGTTCTAATCCCGCTTTAGCAAATACCGCAGCATTCCAGGTGTTATTTTCTAATTTTTCAAGTCGTGTTATTACATTTCCTCTTAAATCTTCAACCTTATGGTTTGGGTATCTGTTTAACCATTGTGCTTTACGTCTTAAACTTCCTGTAGCAATAGTGCCTTCTGTTTCTAAAAAGTCTAAATCTTTATACACTAAAATATCATTTACATTAGCGCGTTCTAAAACGGCTGTTTGTATAATACCTTTAGGGAGCAATGTTGGTACATCTTTCATAGAATGCACGGCAATATCTACCGTGTCATTTAGCATAGCAATATCTAATGTTTTGGTGAAAATACCTGTTATACCTAGTTCGTAAAGAGGTTTGTCTAGTATAAGGTCTCCGGTCGATTTAACAGCAATAATTTCTGTTGAATATCCTAAGTCTTCTAAACGTGTTTGAACAGTTTTTGCCTGCCAAAGAGCTAATTGACTGTCTCTTGTGCCAATGCGAATAGTTTTATGCATTTGTTGATGTTTCTAGCTGAAACACTTTTTTAATAAGTTCTAGACTTTCGTTAGTCGAAAAATCTTCATCTTTTAAGTGATGCGCAAAATGATTTGTTATTTTCTGAATAATATTATTGCTAATTAACTCGGCTTGTGCTTCGTTAAAATCAGATATTTTTTTACGTTGAACATCTAATTCAGCCGATTTAAAATCTAATAATTTATTCTTTAAAGCTTTTATTGTAGGAGCAAATTTTCTAGTTTCTAACCAATCGTTAAATTCTTTTTTAACATCTTCAATAATGGTTTCGGCAACAGGAATGTATGCTTTTCTTTTTTCTAAGGTAGCATCTGTAATTTGCGATAAATAATCTAAATGAATTAATGTAACGCCATCTAATTCAGTTACATTTTCATGTACATTTTTAGGAATAGATAAATCTAAAATTAAAAGCGGTTTCTTAGTTTGTATTAAATGTTTGTCTACCGTTGGGTTTTGGGCTCCGGTAGCAACAACCAATACATCCGAATTATTTATTTCTTCCTGTAAATTTGCATAATCTTTAACAAGTAAGTTGAATTTTCCAGCAATACGTTCTGCTTTGTCTTTCGTTCTGTTTATTAAAGTAATTTGCTCGTTTTTAGTGTGTTTTACTAAATTTTCGCAAGTATTTCTGCCTATTTTTCCAGTGCCAAAAAGTAAAATATTTTTGTTAGAAATGTCTGGAACATTATTTAAAATGTAGTGTACAGAAGCAAAAGAGACAGAAGTTGCACCCGAAGAAATTTCGGTTTCCGTTTTTATACGTTTACTTGCTTGCGTTACCATAGTTGTTAAACGCTCTAAAAAAGTGTCTAGCAAACCTAGTTTTTTAGATAATTTAGCACTTGTTTTTAACTGACTAATAATTTCGAAATCCCCAAGAATCTGACTATCTAAACCTGATCCCACACGAAACATGTGTGCAATAGCTTCTTTGGTTTTATATACATAGGCTACTTTCTGAAACTCGTCTACAGTTCCTTTTGTGTTATCGCATAATAATTTGATAAGTTGAAAAGGGTGTTCTGCAAAACCATAGATTTCTGTTCTATTGCATGTAGAAGTCACTATCAAACTTTCAATACCTGTGGCTTTAGCCTGGTCTAGAAGATTTAACTTTGCCGCGTCATCAAGACTAAAATGTCCTCTAATTTCTGCGTCGGCTTTTTTATAACTTAATCCAATAGCATAAAAATAAGTGCCTCTAGATCCGTGATTTTGATTCATTAAATACGTTGGTTGCAAATTCAAAGCAAATGTATAATGAGTAAATGTAAAAAAGTAACGCTCAAAGAACTTTTAGTATCGTTTGTGGTTTTTTAGTTTAATTTTACAGTCTAAAGTAATAAATATCATACTTTTGTTAGGATAACAACGTTTTCGCTGGACTTAGTTTAGAAAGTGTCTAAATAAAAACGAATTATATTTAAAGGAAATGGAATCTAAAAATATCGCTGTAGGGACGTTTAATGAAACTTTTGTAGATCAAGGTTTTTTAGTGTTAACCTATAAAAATGAGGGGCTTGAAGTCCAGACAGTAGAGAAAGCCATAGATAGTAGTTTTATACAATTTCATTTTTGTTTAAAAGGATCTTCTGCTTTTAAGTTTAATCGGGGGAGTTATACATTAAATATAAATGAAGAAAACTCATTGCTTTTATATAATCCGCAACAGGATTTGCCTATTCATTTAGAGGTTAGCCCTAATTCTTGGTTGGTTACAGTATTAATTTCTATTAAAGAATTTCATGGTCTGTTTTCGCAAGAGGCTGGTTATATTACCTTTTTAAGTCACGATAATAAGGATAAAAAATACTACAAAGACGGAAAAATTTCGCCTTCTATGGCTATTGTGCTTACTCAAATGATACATTATAACTTGAACGAGTCTATTAAAAATTTGTATTTTAAAGGAAAAGCTTACGAATTGTTAAGTTTATATTTCAATAGAAGTGAAGATGCAGACACAGAACAATGTCCGTTTTTAGTAGATGAAACAAATGTGATTAAAATTAGAAAAGCAAAAGATATTATTATTTCTAGAATGGCAGAACCCCCAAGTTTGCAAGAGTTAGCAGACGAGATAGGACTGAGCCTTAAGAAGCTTAAAGAAGGATTTAAACAAATTTATGGCGATTCTGTTTTTAGTTTCCTTTTCGATTATAAAATGGAAGAAGCAAGAAAACTTCTTGAAACTGGAGGTTTAAATGTAAATGAAGTTGGTTTAAAAGTAGGCTATAGTACATCTAGTCATTTTATTTCAGCATTCAAAAAGAAGTATGGTACAACACCAAAAAAATATTTACAATCCACTAATTAAATACATATGAAATTTGTAATTGTTTTAGTTTTGTCTTGGTTAACAAATATTAACCCGCCAGCAGATCAGGTTCTAGTGTTTTCTAAAACTGAAGGATATAGGCATAAGGCTATAGAAATAGGAGTAGAAACTTTAGAAGCATTAGGTCTCGAAAACAATTTTACAGTTACCCATACTGAAGATGCTAAAGTGTTTAATTCTGAAGCTTTAAAAGCTTACAAATTGGTTGTGTTTTTAAATACAACAGGAGACGTTTTAGATGAAAAGCAACAAGAAGCATTTAAAACATTTATAAATGATGGAGGAAGTTTTTTAGGTGTTCATGCAGCATCAGATACAGAATTTAATTGGCCTTGGTATGGGAAATTAGTTGGTGCTTATTTTTTAGATCATCCAAAAATTTGCGAAGCCAATGTTGTTGTAACAGATGCTAATCATAAATCAACAACACATTTTAAGTCCAATTGGAAGCACTCTGACGAGTGGTATAATTTTAAAAATATAAGTCCAGATATTCATCCGCTTTTAATGGTCGATGAAACCTCTTACGAAGGTGGTAAAAATGGAAATTATCATCCTGTATCTTGGTGTCAAGAATTTGATGGCGGGCGTTCTTTTTACACCGCCCTAGGTCATACATTAGAGTCGTATAACGATACCGATTTTAGAGCCCATCTTTTAGGAGGAATTAACTATTGTTTAAACCGATAATTTGTGTGTTATGAAATATTTATCTCCAGAAATTGAAGCTTGGTCAAAAAATGAAAATGCTAAATCTTTAGTAAGGCCAGGCGTGTCTTGTGGCATTTTTCAAGATTGTAATTCTAATGAAGAGGCTTCTGTCTCGCCTTATCTTAAAAAATTGGAAGATAAGTCCAAATAGTTTTTTTTGAATTATAGTATAAATTATAATCAATTTCATTTAATAGTTTATAAGATAATACTATGATTAGAATATAGAATGATCATAATTTCTATTGTACTTTTGTGTTATGAAGAAAGGAATTTTACTAGTTAATTTAGGATCTCCTGAGAGTCCTACACCAAAAGATGTAAAAACATATTTGGGTGAATTTTTAATGGACGAGCGTGTTATCGATCTTCCATATATTGCTAGAGCAGCTCTTGTAAAAGGAATTATTTTAAAAACAAGACCTAAAGCTTCTGCAGCAGCGTATAAAAAAATATGGTGGGAAGAAGGTTCTCCCTTAATTGTGATTTCAGAACGTTTGCAAGCTAAAGTACAAAAGGAAGTAGAATATCCTGTTGCTTTGGCTATGCGTTATGGTTCTATGACTATAAAAAAAGGACTTCAAGAGTTGGTAGATAAAGGTGTAGAAGAGGTGTTTTTAATACCGCTGTATCCTCAGTTTGCAATGGCAACTACAGAAACCATTTTAGTGTTAGCTGAAGAACTTCGTCAAGCCCATTTTCCAAATCTTAAAATAGATCATTTACCAGCATTTTATAATAAACCAGATTATATTGAAGTGTTAAGTAATTCTATAAAACATCATCTTGAAGGAAAAACATACGATCATGTGTTGTTCTCTTATCATGGTGTTCCAGAACGTCATATTAGAAAAAGTGATGTTACAAAATCCCATTGTAAATTAGATGGTTCTTGTTGTAAAACACCATCAAAAGCACATGAATTTTGTTACAAACACCAATGTTTGGAGGTTACTAGGTTAGTGGGTGAGAAGCTTGGTTTTCAAGAAGGAGCATTTTCAACATCGTTCCAATCTAGATTAGGATTTGATCCATGGTTACAACCATATACAGATAGAACTATCGAGAGAATGGGGTTAGAAGGAACTAAGAATATTGCAATAATTACTCCTGCTTTTGTAAGTGATTGTTTAGAAACTTTAGAAGAAATAGCTATGGAAGGTCAAGAGCTTTTTCATGAAGTAGGAGGAAAAGAGTTTACAACTGTTCCTTGTTTAAATGAAGAACCAGAATGGTCTGGATTGTTAGCAAAGTGGATTAACAACTGGGCAAATACACCTGCTATAAAATAAAAATGACAAATAAGGTATCGGTAGATTTAGGTACAGAATCTATAAGTAAACTTATAATTAGGCAATCTGTGCCAGCATCTATAGGTATCTTAGTGATGTCTTTAAATGTTTTAGTAGATACTATTTTTGTAGGAAACTGGATAGGTTCTATAGCCATAGCGGCTATAAATGTAGTACTGCCTGTATCTTTTTTTATAGCGGCTTTAGGAATGTCTATAGGTATTGGTGGTTCTTCAATTATTTCTAGAGCCTTAGGTGCTAAAAATAAAGAAAAAGCCTTAGATACTTTCGGGAACCAGATTACTTTAACGGTGTTGCTTATCGCCATTTTTGTGTGTTTAGGATTGTTTTTTAAACATGAAATTATTTTAGCTTTTGGAGGTAAAGGCGATATTTTCGATCCTGCTAAAATTTACTATACCATTGTATTATATGGTGTCCCTTTTCTTGGGTTATCTATGGTAGGAAATAATGTGATTCGCGCAGAAGGGAATCCTAAATTTGCGATGTACGCCATGATGATTCCTGCTTTTGGGAATCTAATTTTCGATTATATCTTAATTAATCTTCTCGGTCAAGGTATGGCAGGCGCAGCTTGGGCTACAACAGGATCTAATGTGCTAGGATTTCTTTATGTATTTTGGTATTTCTTCTTGAATGATAAAACAGTTTTAAAAATAAATTGGTCGTATTTACGATTAAAATGGCATGTAATTTCTGAAATCGCCACACTTGGCTTTGTAACACTTGCACGTCAGGCTGTGGTTAGTGTTATGTATTTATTTATGAATAATATTTTATTTGATATAGGCGGAGAAGTTTCGGTTACTGCTTATGCTATTGTTGGACGCATGCTTATGTTTGCTTTATTTCCTGTTTTAGGTGTTACTCAAGGGTTTTTACCCATTGCAGGATATAACTATGGTGCAGAACAATACGATCGTGTTCGCTTATCTATAAATATAGCCATTAAATATGCCGCTATTTTAGCTACAATTGTATTTGTGTTACTTATGGCATTTCCAGAAAGTATTACAAGAATGTTTACGCAAGACCCTGAAGTATTAAAAGAGACACCATATGCCATGCGCTGGGTGTTTGCGGCAACACCAATTATAGCTTTGCAATTAATTGGAGCTGCGTATTTTCAGGCTATTGGTAAAGCTAAACCTGCTTTACTTTTAACATTAACACGTCAAGGTTTTTTCTTTATTCCGCTAATTTTAATTTTACCGAATTTTTATGGTGAATTAGGCGTATGGATGTCGTTTCCCATTTCAGATGTATTATCTACCATTGTTACCGGCTATTTTTTAAGAAGAGAAATAAAAACAGATTTAATTACAAAGAGTACAATTACAACTTAAACCATTTGTTATGGAATATTATAATTATATAAAATCGCTTCATCTTATTTTTGTTATCACTTGGTTTGCAGGTCTTTTTTATATTCCTAGATTGTTTGTCTATCAAATAGAATCATTTCACAAGCCCTCTCCTGATAAGGAGATTTTAGGAACACAGTTGAAGTTAATGACTAGGCGATTATGGAACATTATTACTTGGCCATCGGCTATTTTGGCAACAATATTTGCTATTTGGTTACTCATTCTTATGCCTGCTTGGCTGCAACAACCTTGGATGCATGTAAAATTAGGTTTTGTTATATTATTGTTTATTTATCATTTAAAAACACATCAATATTTTAAACAATTACAGCGCGACGATGTGAGAAAAAGTTCTAGTTATATGAGGCTTTGGAATGAAGGTGCGACTTTTATTCTTTTTGCTGTTGTATTTTTGGTAATTTTAAAAAGTACTTTTAATTGGATTTTTGGAGTTGTAGGAATTTTTCTGCTTGGTGTGCTTATTATGCTAGGTTTTAAAGTCTATAAACGTATACGTGCTAAAAATCCGAATGCGTAAACAATGGCTTGATTATTGTTGCCTATAGGACACGGTAAAATCTTATGAAACTTAAAAAAATATCTTTACGACTTCGCATATTTGTGGCTATGCTTTTTGTGGTTGTGTTAGCCTCTGTTTTAATAGTAGGTGTTGCTATTTATCAATATGGAGAAGAGGCGATTGATTACCACCAACAACGATTAGAACGTAAGGAGAAGAATATAAAATCGCATATTAATTATATAATTAAGCAAACCTCTTACGAAGTTAAAACAGAAAAGCTTCCGTATATTTTTAAAGATAAGATTTACGAGATAGCAAGTATTCATAACTTACAAGTTAATATTTACGATTTAGATGGCTCTATATTAACATCTTCTCGAGCTGGTTTTTCTCAAGATTCTATACCTCATTGTGTAAATACCGATATTTTAAATACACTTTCTAATACTGCAAAACATACTTTTGTAGAGAAACGTACTGAGAATAATAAAATATACCAATCGTCTTATTCATATATTACAGATCAGAAATTTAAGCCGCTTGCAATTCTGAATTTACCTTATTTAGAGGACGATGATTTTCTTGCTAAAGAGTTAGACGAATTTTTAGAGCGTATAAGTTATGCATATTTATTTATGTTGGCTTTAGCCACAGCTATTGCGTTTTTCTTGGCTAATTATATTACTAAATCTATTAAAACAATAAGTGATAAAATTAATAGTACCACGTTAGAAAAACGTAATGCACGTATTGATGTTGAAGATGCGAGTGAAGAAATTTCGACATTGGTAGAAGCGTACAATAGTATGATCGATCAGTTGGAAGATAGTGCTAAGCAATTGGCAAAAAGCGAACGGGAACAAGCGTGGCGAGAAATGGCTAAACAAGTTGCACACGAGATTAAAAACCCGTTAACGCCAATGCGATTAAGTGTTCAGAATTTTCAGCGTAAGTTTAGACCAGATGATCCTGATATTCATCATAAAGTAGAAGAATATTCAGAGACTTTAATTCAGCAAATAGATACTATGAGTTCTATTGCATCAGCATTTTCAAACTTTGCTAATATGCCCGCTCAGCAAAATGAAACACTAAATGTTGTAAATACGGTACGTTTATCTTTAGATATCTTTAATAAGGATTACATTGTATTTCTAGCAGAACGTGAAGAAATTATTACAACTTTCGATAAAACACAACTAATTAGAATTGTTACTAATTTGGTTAAAAATGCCATTCAATCCATTCCCGACGATCGTATTCCTAAAATTGTAGTACATGTATCTTTACAGGATAACATTATAAAAATTACGGTCTCAGATAATGGAATTGGAATTGAAGAAGAAAATAAAACGAGCGTTTTCGAACCTAAATTTACAACTAAATCTGGAGGTATGGGACTTGGTTTAGCAATGGTTAAGAATATACTAGAAACCCATAATGGACATATTACTTTTAATACACAACTAACCAAGGGTACGACGTTTGTGGTTACCTTTCCTAAAAAATAAATTATGATTTTTAACATTTTATCAGAATTTCAAGATGGTATTACTACAATAACCATTAACAGACCAACAAAATTAAATGCCTTAAACAAAGCAACAATTAAAGAATTGCACCGTGCTTTTAAAGCTGCAGATGAAGACAATGATACACGAGTTATTATTGTAACCGGAAATGGAGAAAAAGCGTTTGTTGCAGGTGCAGATATTAGTGAATTTGCAGGTTTTGATAAAGAAAAAGGTGCTAAACTTGCTGCAAAAGGACATGAGATGCTATTTGATTTTGTTCAGAATTTATCTACACCCGTTATTGCAGCGGTTAATGGCTTCGCTTTAGGTGGTGGTTTGGAGTTAGCAATGGCTTGTCATTTTAGGGTTGCTAGTGAAAATGCTAAAATGGGATTACCAGAAGTGTCTTTAGGTGTTATTCCTGGTTATGGTGGTACGCAACGTTTACCTCAATTAATTGGTAAAGGACGTGCTATGGAAATGATAATGACGGGCGGTATGATTAATGCAGAACAAGCTTTAAGTTATGGTCTAGTTAATCATGTTGTTGCTCAGGATGAATTATTATCTTTTTGTGAAGACATTGCTCGTAAAATTAAAAATAATTCGCCAAAAGCAATCGGTGAAGCTATTAAAGCGATTAACTCTGGTTTTAAATCGGGAGTTAATGGTTATAAAAAAGAAATTAAAGGTTTTGGTAAATGTTTTGGAACCGAAGATTTTAAGGAAGGTACTACTGCATTTTTAGAAAAACGTAAAGCAGAATTTACAGGAAAATAAACATAAAAAAGAGTGGACTGTTAACAGTCCACTCAAGTTAGTTGGTAAAAGGTTACCAGTTTTAGATGCTGAAGTATTCTACGTAATTTCTGCCGTTAGCGGTAACGACTACTTTGTATTTTCCTTCGTGTATTTTTTTAAAGCTATAGATGCGTTCTATTTTAGTAGAGTCTGTAAATTCTTCATTACATACTAAGTCATATCCAGAACTGTTTCTGTTGCTCTCATAAAAAATGTTTATTTCTACATTTTCTTTTCCTAAATCTAATTTAGAAAAGTATAAATAATTGTCTTTAATTTTTAAAACGGGTTTAAAAATAGTTTTCTCTTTCCCTTTCTCGAATGTTACTTCGTTTAAAGCGACTTTAAAAGGAATAATTTTAATTTGAAAATCCTTTTCGTATTCAAAAAAGTATTTCCCGTTAGGTAATGCTGTTAAGTCAAATTTATTACTAAAAAGACCTTCTTGTTTTATAGTTTTTTTATAAAGTACTAATCCATATATATCTTTAATAGATAATTGTTGTCCTGCTTTTACGTTGTCTAATGTTAACGTGATTTCCATGCTTTCTTTTTCTACTTTTAAAGAAGAAAGGTTGTTGGCGAAACCTGTTGCGATGCTAGTAACCATAACTAACATGCAAATACTGTGTGTGATTACTTTTTTCATAATTAAATATTTATTTTTTTTGATTATTTAACTTGTTCAAATATAGAGGGTTATCGGCTGTTGCAAAACATCAATATTGGCTACTTTATATTCTATTTTAACCGTTAAATTAGCGTTATCTAAATATGAAGTTAATTTAGTATATGTTTTAGGTAATCTTAGATATAACGTGGTTTTACAGCTTATAGGTAGATTTGTAAGCTGTGCTAAATTGTCTTTTAGTTTAACTGAATATTAGATAAATGTTATTCCCAATATTTTCTTACATCTTAATGTAAACTACTCCGACTTAAAACAGCACTTTTTAGATGAAATTCTGGTTGATTTTAGATTAGGTAGAAACTGTTTTAAAGCAGATATCTAATTTGGTTAAAATAATGATAAAAGAAGGAACCCCGTTTTATTCATTAAAACCAAAACCTTTTAAACAAAAAAAGAGTGAACTTTTAAAAGTTCACTCTTTAAGATATTTTGAATCTAATTAAATTTTAGATGCTGAAGTATTCTACGAATTCTCTACCGTTAGTTTTAACGACTACTTTGTAGTTTCCTTTTACTTCTTTAGATAAGCTATATACACGTTGAATATTTGCTGTATCTGTGAATTTCTCAGTATTAATGACTTCGTAATTGTTATTGTTGTCAAATGAAAGTGTAACAGTTACATCTTTTTTATCTAATTCTAATTTAGATAAGTAAACTAAATTGTTTTTAACTTTTACAATTGGTTTAAAGATTACTTTTACGTCTGGAGAAAATGTTACTTCTCCTGTTTTAACATTAAAAGGAATTACTTTAATTTGATTTGATTTTTCGTGTTCGAAAAAATACGTTCCATTAGGTAACGTTGAAAAGTCGAAAGTGTTATTTACACTTCCAGAAGTTTTAAAAGTTTTATTATAAAGAATAAACCCTTTAGTGTCTTTAATATATAATAGTTGACCAGCTTCTACATTGTCTAATGTTAATGTAATCTCCATGTCTCTTCTTCCGTCAAAATCAGATGACAAGTTGCTCGCAAATCCTGATGCAAAGCTGGTAGCGACTACCAACAAGCAAATACTAAGTGTCATTATTTTTTTCATAATTAATTTTTTATCTATTAACATATGTCAAAGATAAATAGATAGCAGGTGTTACAAAACATCAATATTGGCTACTTTATATTCTATTTTAACCAGTGATTTCATGTATGTAGATTGTTGGGTTAATTTAGTATAGGTTGGGGGTAATTCTTTATATAATTTACATTTTTAGCTTGCTAGTGATGTTTTTTGCTATGTAAAATTAACTTCAGATTACAGGCTTGTTCTTTTATATATGATGTGTTGAATATCTAGTGTATTACACTTTTAATTTGATATTGAATTTAGATGCTATTCAAACGGCCTCAACTTAATATGTAGATCTTTTAATTAATACTGCAATTATGTTTTGCTTTTGAATCTGATTAAATATTGATTTAATTAATTCTTGAAGATCATTATTATAGATGAATAGATCTAGTTTAATTTATTAAGTTCAGAACCTTATAAACAAAAAAAAGCGTGAACTTCTATAAGTTCACGCTTTAAATATTTTGAATCTAATTAAATTTTAGATGCTGAAGTATTCTACGAATTCTCTACCGTTAGCTTTAACAACCACTTTGTAGTTTCCTGATTCTTTTTTAGATAAGTTATATGCACGTTGAATATTTGCTGTATCTGTAAATTTTTCTTTATTAATGACTTCGTAATTGTTATTGTTGTCAAATGAAAGAGTAACAGTTACATCTTTTTTATCTAATTCTAATTTAGATAAGTAAACAGTGTTATTTTTTACTTTAACAACTGGTTTGTAAATTACTTTTTCGTTTGGAGAGAATGTTACTTCTCCTGTTTTAACATTAAAAGGAATTACTTTAATTTGATTTGATTTTTCGTGTTCGAAAAAATACGTTCCATTAGGTAGTGATGAAAAGTCGAAAGTGTTATTTACACTTCCAGAAGTTTTAAAAGTTTTATTATAAAGAATAAACCCTTTAGTGTCTTTAATATATAATAGTTGACCAGCTTCTACATTGTCTAATGTTAATGTAATCTCCATGTCTCTTCTTCCATCAAAATCAGATGACAAGTTGCTCGCAAATCCTGATGCAAAGCTGGTAGCGACTACCAACAAGCAAATACTAAGTGTCATTATTTTTTTCATAATTAATTTTTTATTTATTAACATATGTCAAAGATAAATAGATAGCAGGTGTTACAAAACATCAATATCGGCTACTTTATATTCTATTTTAACCAGTTATTTAGTGTGAAGAGATTATTGGGTTAATTTAGTATAGGTTAGGGGTAATTCCTTATATAATTTATATTTTCAGTTTGTTAAAGATATGCTTAGCTATGTAAAATTAACTTCAGATTACAGGCTTGTTCTTTTATATATGATGTGTTGAATATTTCAGGAACTAGTGTATTACATTTTTTGTTTGATATTGAATATAGATGCTATTCAAACGGCCTTAATTTAATATGTAGATCTTTTAATTAATACTGCAATTATGTTTTGCTTTGAATCTGATTAAATATTGATTTAATTAATTCTTGAGATCATTATTATAAATGAATAGATCTAGTTTAATTTATTAAGTTCAGAACCTTATAAACAAAAAAAAAGCGTGAACTTCTATAAGTTCACGCTTTAAATATTTTGAATCTAATTAAATTTTAGATGCTGAAGTATTCTACGAATTCTCTACCGTTAGCTTTAACAACCACTTTGTAGTTTCCAGATTCTTTTTTAGATAAGTTATATGCACGTTGAATATTTGCTGTATCTGTAAATTTTTCTTTATTAATGACATCGTAATGATTGTCTTTTTCAAATAAAAGCGTAACAGTTACATCTTTTTTATCTAATTCTAATTTAGATAAATATACAATGTTGTTTTTAACATTAACAGCTGGTTTGTAAATTACTTTTTCGTTTGGAGAAAATCTTACTTCTCCGTCTTTAACATTAAAAGGAATCACTTTAACTTGATATGCTTTTTCATGTTCGAAAAAATATACTCCATTTGGCAATGTTGAAAAGTCGAAAGTGTTATTTACACTTCCAGAAGTTTTAAAAGTTTTATTGTAAAGAATAAATCCTTTAATGTCTTTAATATATAATTGTTGTCCTTCTTTTACATTGTCTAATGTTAATGTAATCTCCATGTCTCTTCTTCCGTCAAAATCAGATGACAAGTTGCTTGCAAATCCTGATGCAAAGCTGGTAGCGACTACCAACAAGCAAATACTAAGTGTCATTATTTTTTTCATAATTAATTTTTTATCTATTAACATATGTCAAAGATAGATAGATAGCAGGTGTTGCAAAACATCAATATTGGCTACTTTATATTCTATTTTAACCAGTTATTTAGTGTGAAGAGATTATTGGGTTAATTTAGTATAGGTTTGAGTTAATTTATGATATATTATACTATTATGTGTTTTTTATAAGTGTATAATTTTATCTTTTTCATTCTAAGTTTGGGACAAAAAAAGAGTGAGATAAAAACCTCACTCTTTATTATATGTATTAATACACTTTTAACTTATTAGGCGTTTATTCGTTTTCATATTTATTCATATATCGTTTCCATAGTTCAGTTTGGTGTGTTTCTAATGAAATTTCACGACCATCTATAAAAGCATTTATAAGCTGATTAGTTCTCATATCTAAAGCATCACCTTCAGATATAAATAATGTAGCACTTTTACCTACTTCTAGAGTTCCGTACATGTTGTCTATACCTAATATTTTTGCTGTATTTCTTGTAATTAAAGATAGTGCACGCTCTTTATCTAATCCTTGTCCTGCAACTTGGCCAGCATAAAATGGTAGATTTCTTGTTTGGAAGTTCTCACTTTCTGCATTTTGTATTCCTACTAGTAAACCTGCATCTGTTAATAGTTTAGGAAGTTTGTATGGTAAGTCGTAATCCTCATCTTCAAATTTAGGTCTGTTATGTGTAGCTTGTACTAAAACAGGAATGTTGTGTTGTTTTAAAAAATCGGTTATTTTATAAGCTTCATATCCGCCCACTAAAACAATACTTTTTATTCCTTCGTTTTCAGCTAACGTTATAGCATCTATTATCTCTTTTTCTCCATCAGCATATATGTATAGTTTTTGAGAGCCGCTATACAATCCTTGCATGGCTTTAAAAGGGCTGTTTTCTTCTTTAGAGACTGTTTCACCATATGCTTTCGAATCCTGTAAAAAGCTTGTGATTTTTGCTATTGTTTTTTGATATGTATCGTTTGGTTTATAACCTCTATCTTCACCTCTGCGATTAAATTTATAACTACTTGGCCAATGTAAGTGAATACCATCGTCTACTTTCACTGCGGCGTCTTCCCAATTCCAAGCATCTAATTGTACAATAGATGATGTTCCAGAAATATCTCCACCTTGAGGAGTTATCTGAGCTAGCAACACACCATTAGGACGCATGCTTTCTACTACTTTAGATTCGGCATTATAAGCAATTAAACTGCGTACATGAGGAATAAATTCTCCTATTTCATCTTCATCTTTACTTGCTCTAACCGCGTTAATTTCTATTAATCCTAGGGCTTTTGTCGGAGCAATAAAACCTGGGTAAATATGTTTTCCTGTACCGTTAATTTTTTTTCCTTTTCTAGCAATTTTCATTTTTGCATCACCAACGAAGGTTAACGCGCCTTCTTCGAACATGATAAGTGAATTCTCTATGATGGTTCCGTTTCCTAAATGTGCCGTTGCGCCTTCTATAGTTATAGCTTCTTTTTGAACTGATGCTGGAGTTTGTTGTGCCCAAGAAAAGGCTACACTAAACAAAACGACTAGCACTAATATGTTTTTATATGTTTTCATTATAGTTCTTTATTTTATAGTGATTCGCAAGTCATTTCTTCTTTTCTCTTGCCTGTTGGTTTTTGTGTCTTTTTACCCTTAGACTTTTCTTGAAGCATTAAATTAATTAACTTAGAACGTTCTTTTTTTATGCTTTCACGTTGTAATTTGTCTTTTTCGCTATCAAAATACACAACACCTTCAATTAGTGTTTTTTCAGCTTTAGCATAAATAGACATAGGATTGTCGTTCCAAAGTACAAGATCTGCGTCTTTTCCTTTTTTAATACTTCCAACTCTTTCGTCTAGATGTAATAATTTTGCAGGATTTATAGTTACCATTTTCCAAGCTTCTAATTCGGTCATTCCTCCGTATTTTACAGTCTTTCCAGCTTCTTGATTTAATCGTCTAATCATCTCCTGATCATCACTGTTAATTGCTACAGTAATGCCTTGTTGTTGCATTATTGCAGCGTTATATGGTATCGCATCATTTACTTCAAACTTGTATGCCCACCAGTCGCTAAATGTTGCAGCTCCAACACCGTGTTCTGCCATTTTATCGGCTACTTTATAACCTTCTAAAATATGTGTAAAAGTGTTTATTTTAAAGTCGAATTTTTCAGCCACTTTCATTAACATGTTAATCTCACTTTGCACGTAAGAATGACAGCTAATAAAACGTTCTCCGTTAAGGATTTCTAAAAGGGTTTCCATTTCTTCGTCGTAACGATAAGGTGTTCCGCTTTTTTTCTTTTCGCCATATTCTTTGGCGCGTTGGAAATAGTTAATAAATACTTGTTCTACTCCCATTCGTGTTTGAGGAAACCTGTTTGTGCTTCCCCAATTACTTTGCTTTACGTTTTCACCTAAAGCGAATTTTATAAACTTAGGAGAATTGTCGTATATCATATTCTCTGCAGTTTCTCCCCATTTTAATTTTAGTATCGCAGAACGCCCACCAATAGGATTAGCCGAACCGTGTAATAATTGTAACGAGGTAACACCCCCGCCAAGTGCGTAATAAATACTAATATCGTCTGGATCTACAACATCTTCCATGGTTACTTCTGCTGAAGAATTATGACCAGATTCGTTAATAGATAGTGCTGCAATATGACTGTGTTCATCAATGATACCTGCAGTTAAATGTTTTCCGGTAGCATCAATTACTTTTGCTCTTCCAGCAGAAAGGTCTTTGCCAATTTTAGCTATTTTACCATCTTTAACTAAAACGTCTGTATGTGTTAATATCCCTTGGTCTTCACTCGTCCAAACTGTTGCATTTTTAAATAAAATGGTTTCTTGTTTTGGTAGTTCTAAGTTTCCATAACCAATATTTGGATAAGTTACAGGAACTATTTCTGTAGGTTTTTCCGTTTTATCTTTCTGTTCTTTGTTTTCAAACGGCGCTATTTTTTTTGCTTTAAAGCTATCTTCTCCACTTATTGTTACAACTTTTCCTGTAAACACATCTGTATTTGATGTAATTAAAGATGAAAATCTATATGTTTCTGAAGAATGGTCTGAAAAGGACATATTTAGCCAGTTGTTTTCAAATTTAAATTTAGAATCTAAAGTTGTTGAGTCTTGCTTTATGGTTGCTTTTGGGTTGTCTGCAGAGCCTTTAATTGAAAGGTTGAACACTTTCGAATTTGCTGTAATTGTATATTCTCCTCTTATGTCGTTTGTGTTGGCTGTTTTAATAAGATTCTTTTTCCCTTGTACCCAGTTTTCATATAAAATGGTTTCTTTATCAAAGTAGTCTCCGGAGGTAATAATAAAATTAGCTTCCATTCCTTTTTGTAATGCTCCAATTCGGTTAGATTGTCCTAATATTTGAGCAGGAACAGTTGTTAATGCTTCTAAAGCTCTTGTTTTAGAAAGTCCTCGTTCTATTGCTTCTGTAAGTTTTTCTTTAAACTCTTTAGTTTGTTTTAAACTGTTTAAAGTGAATGAAAATATTATACCATTATCTGCCAATATTTTTGGATTAGCAGGAGCTTGATTCCAATGGCGCATATCTGATAGAGATATAAATGTTTCACTAAACGGATCTGATACATCGTAAGCATCAGGGAAATTTAAAGGTAAAATTAATTTAGCATTTGTAGCTTTTATAGCCGAAACCATTTCGTATTCATCTCCACCTCCAAGAATGGTGTATTGAATGCCAAATGCATCACCAATTTTGTCGGCTCTTAATACATTACTTTTAGAGCTTGCATCAAATATTTGAACAAGTGCTTTATTATTATTTAAAGCTTCTAAAGAACGGTCTGTAATATCTATATTACCTTTCGCATACCAGTCTGCATCGTGATAAAACTGTCTTAATAACGCAGTGGTTCCCATTAAAGAAGATGGGTAGGATTGTGTTTTGATAACACTTTTAGTGAACGAAAAATATTGAGCAGAACGATCGTTTAAAATTCGGTCTGCATTAGTTCCGTTTTCGTTTAATGTTACTAGAACACCGGTTCCTCGTGCAATACCATCTTGTAGATGTGTGTTTACAGTACCAAAACCAGCTTCAAGTAATTCTTTTGCTTTTTTACTATCATATTCAAAAACATCTACAGCATCTGTTTCTGGCATAATATGATCGTTCCAATAAAATCCGTCTCTGGTAGCATCATACTGTGCAGATCGGCCTCGACCTCCTGTGCGTTTTGGTGTTGTTACTCCAAAATCGGAGTACACATCTATAAACGAAGGATAAATAGTTTTGTTTTCGGCATTAATAATTACCGTGTTTTTAGGAAGTGTAACTTGAGCCGCAGCAGTAACAACTTTACCGTCTTTAATTAATAACGTACCAGATTCTATAATGGTAGTTGGAGTTATATAAATTTTTGCATTTGTAAAAGCTGTGTAATTATGGTTGTTAGATTTTACACCTTTGCTTTCTGGAAAGTAATCTTGTGCTTTTAAGAGGCTGCTACTAGCCATAAGAAGTATTAAAAATAGTAATCTTTGTTTCATCTAGTACTCTTTTTTTTAGTGTTAATTATTAGGGATTCTTTCTTGATAATTATAGAAAACTATAATGTAAATAAGATTAAATAAAGAATAATGATATTCGCCTTCTAAACTTTTTTTATCGAAAGCTGTTTTATAATTATTTACATTGTTTTCTTGTCTAAATATATAGGTAATCTAAATGAGGTGTATTTCCTAATTACTTTTTTTTTACTGTTTTTAGCTTTATTTCGTTAAAAATATGAGTATTAAATTTTTAATTCGTTATTTAAGTAATTATTTATTCGTTATTTCGAATATTAGGATAATTATAATGTAGTGACATTTTATAATTATTTAAAGATGTTCAATAGGGTGTAGGGCCTGCCTTTTATGTAAGTGAGTGTAGTGACAGTTGCTAATAAAGGTGTGTTTCTGAGTCTGTACAATAAATACGTTTTAGTAAACGTAACTTTTTAGTAGTGGTGTAGAATTTGTAGATTATTGAAACTTTAATTATAAGAATATGGGTTTAGTTTTTTGTTAACTATTAGGCATAAAAAAAGAGTGAGATAACCAGTCCCACTCTTACAAACAAACTAACTAAATTTAATAGTATAATGAAATACTATTTATTTAAAACTATATTTTAAAGTTTTCAATGTAGCTTTTACCGTTACTATTGATTATAACTTTGTATTTTCCTTTGTGTAATTCTGATAAGCGGTATGCACGCTCTATTTTTACTGTGTTTGAAACATTATCAGAGTGTACTAATTTGAATTCATTTTTATTTTTAGCAGCGTAATAAATCTCAATTTTTACATCATTTTTATCTAAATCTAATTTAGATACATATATGTAATCATTTTTAATTTTTACTATAGGCTTGTAAACTGTTTTTTCGTTAGCCTTGTCAAAATTAACTTCACCAAAAGATACAGTAAAAGGAATTAATTTTGTGTATTGATCTTTTTCATGTTCAAAATGGTAATCACCATTAGGTAGTGCTGATAAATCAAATCTATTATTATAAACTCCAGATTTTTGAATTGTTTTATTATAAAGAATAGTTCCGTTTTCGTCTTTAATAGATAATTTCTGTCCTGCCTTTACATCATTTAAAGTTAATGTAATTTCCATTTTCGTTCCATCGTCTTTTTTAGAAAAAGAGATGTTTGCATAAGTTGATGCAATGCTAGAAGTCATTACTAACAAACAAATACTAAATGTGATAAATTTTTTCATAATTGTTTTTCTTAACGATTAACACTGCAAATATATGAGCGTTATTATTGTTAGAAAACATCGATATTGGCAAGATTGTATAGTATTTTAACCGTTAAATTAATGTTACCAATAGCTAGAGTTAATATTGCATATATTTGGGGTAATCTCGTGCAGTTTTACTATGTTTTGGGGATACAGCTATTAATTTTAAGTAGAAACTATGTTATATTGATTTAAGGAAGTGGTAATAATACGTGATCTATTATTTAATTTTATTCTTATATATATGTTGTGTATTAATGAGCTAATAACTAGATTTTAAATTATTAGATAAATGGCAGTGTAAATGTAATTGGAGCGTTTATGGGATAAATTGTAGTATACTAGATTGTTATGTGTGTTTTCTTGTTTTAAAATGAATGGAATTATTTTAAAAATAAAAAAGGTGAACGTTAGTTCACCTTTTTTGCCCCAAATCTACCATGAACTTAACCTACTTATGTTATGGTCATGGCAAATTAGAGTATTTATGTATTATCAGATAATCTTTTAGATTAAGTGCATTATTATTAGGTAAAATGTGCTTTTGTAGTGTTTAAGCTACTTTGAAGTACTGTAAAACCTTATTAGTAAGCACGTTGATTATTGCCTTCATAAAAATTAATATAGGCTCTATTTACAACACGATTTCCACCAGGAGTTGGGTAGTTTCCTGTAAAATACCAGTCACCTAAATTCTTAGGACATGCTTTATTTAAATTTTCAACACTTTGGAAAATGGTATACACTTCAGCATTAATAGTCTCATCAGAAATAAGTTCGGCTATTTTAATAGATAACTCATCATCTGTAAACTGATCGTATAAATCCTTAACAAAGTTCTGAACAAGAGTATCTTTTAAATCTACTTGAGCTATACATTTTTTATAAGTCTCTTCAATTAAATGATATTTATTTTGATCTTTAAGTAAGCTTAACATTGCTCTAAAAGCAACTAAGCTTTCTAGATTAGCCATATCAATACCGTAACAATCTGGATAACGAATTTGTGGTGCAGACGATACAACAACAATACGTTTAGGGTGTAAGCGGTCTAGCATTCTAATAATACTTTTTTTAAGCGTTGTACCACGAACAATACTATCGTCTATAATTACAATGTTGTCGGTGTTTTTAATAACACCGTAAGTTACATCGTAAACGTGTTCTACTAAATCGTCTCGACTACTATCTTCGGTAATAAATGTACGTAGTTTAGCATCTTTAATTGCGATTTTTTCAATTCTAGGGCGTTCCTTTAATATGTCTGTAACTTGTTCTTCAGATAAATTTTTACCCTCAATTATGGCTTTGGTTTTTCTTTTATTCAAGTAATCTTCAACAGATTCTATCATTCCATAAAAAGATGATTCTGCTGTATTTGGTATATAAGAGAAAACCGAATTTTTAGTGTCGTACTTAATGGTTTCAAGAACTTTAGGCATTAATAATTTACCTAAAGTTTTACGTTCTTGATATATTTCAGCATCACTTCCTCTAGAGAAATAAATACGTTCGAAAGAACATGCTTTACGTTCTGTAGGTTCTAAAATCTTTTCAATTTTAACTTTTCCAGATTTTTTTGTGATAATAGCATGACCGGGATCTAGTTCTTTCACCTTGTCAAAATCTACATTAAAAACGGTTTGTATTACAGGGCGTTCTGAAGCGACTACAACTACTTCATCATCTTGGTAATAATATGCTGGTCTAATTCCAGCAGGATCACGTAATACAAAAGAATCTCCATGACCTAGCATTCCAGCCATAGCAAAACCGCCGTCGAAATTTTTCCCTGCTCTTTTTAAAATTTTACCAACATTTAAGCGTTCGGCAATTAAAGGGGAGCATTCTGTTTTAGAATAGCCTTCTGCTTTTAATTGTTTGTATTTTTTAGCAACAGAATCGTCTAAAAAATGACCGATTTTCTCCATTATAGTAATGGTGTCTGCCTTTTCTTTAGGATGTTGACCAATGCGAATTAAATTGTCGAATAATTCATTAACATTAGTCATGTTAAAGTTTCCAGCAAGAATTAAGTTTCTGTGCATCCAGTTGTTTTGTCTTAAAAACGGGTGTACACTTTCTACGCTATTTTTACCAAATGTACCATAACGTACATGACCTAGAAGTACTTCTCCTACATAAGGAATATGTTTTTTTTGTAGCTCTACATCGTCTGCATATTCTGGATGTTCTACTAATTCTTGATTTATTCTTTCGTTAATCTGAGCGAATATATCTTGAATAGGTTGTTGAGCATTAGATCTTACTCTGCTTATGTAGCGTTCGCCTGGCTGAGTGTCTAATTTAATACTTGCAAAACCAGCACCATCTTGACCGCGATTGTGTTGTTTTTCCATCATTAAATACATTTTATTTACACCATAAAATGCAGTACCATATTTTTCTTTATAGTATTCTAATGGTTTTAAAAGTCTTATGAGTGCTATACCGCATTCATGTTTTAAAGCATCGCTCATTGTATATATAATAAAATTAATTAAAAAACGCGCTTTTATATAAGCGCGTGTTTTTTATGATAAATCTATATTGAATGTTGTTAACTCCTTAAATTGTTGCAGTCGAATGTTTAACTCTTCTGTCGTGACCTTTTGTAAACGTTCTGTTCCAAATTCTTCAACACAGAAGGACGCTAAAGCCGAACCATATATAATGGCAGTTTTCATATTTTCGAATGTGTATTCACCTGAATTTGCTAAAAATCCAGCAAATCCACCAGCAAAAGTATCTCCTGCTCCTGTAGGATCGAAAACGCTTTTTAATGGTAATGCAGGTGCAGAGAAAATATTATCTTTATGAAATAATAAAGCGCCATGTTCTCCTTTTTTAATAACCACAAATTGTGGTCCTAATTTAAAGATTTTTTGAGCGGCATTAACTAAAGAATATTCTCCAGTTAATTGTCTTGCTTCTTCATCATTAATTGTAAGTACATCTACTCTAGCAATTACTTTATGTAAATCTTCTAAAGCATTATCCATCCAGAAATTCATAGTATCTAAAATGGCTAATTTTGGTTTAGTCGTCATTTGGTCTAAAACACCAAGCTGTACTAAAGGGTGTAAATTCCCTAACATAACAACTTCTGCATCTTTATATGTTTCTGGAACACAAGGATTGAAATCTGCTAATACATTTAACTCTGTTGCTAAAGTATCTCTAGTATTCATATCGTAATGGTAACGGCCACTCCAAAAGAATGTTTTTCCGTCTTTTACGATCTCTAAACCTGAAATATCAATGTTTTTATTAGATAATAAATCTAGATAGTCCTGTGGAAAGTCGTTTCCTACTACAGAAACTACTGCGCTGTCTACGTTGAATTGAGATGCAGATAATCCTATATAGGTTGCCGCACCACCAAGAATTTTATCGGTTTTCCCGAAAGGTGTTTCAATAGCATCAAATGCTACAGTACCTACAATAACTAATTTACTCATAAAAGAGGGCTAATGTTTTTTTGCAAATATAAGTCTTTTAACGGCTAATGCATAAACAAAGTTTATTTAGAATAGTATTGTGTTTTTAATAGGCCTTATAACCGAGTTTTGTTGCTTATTTTATAATTAATAATGGGTTTTAATTTGAATTATTAAATAATAATTGATGCTTTTAAAGGTTTAGTAAAAATGAACTGTTTGAAATCTTTTTGTATTAAGAATGCTTACCTTAGATAAGCAAAAGCAAACTTTTTAGTATTATGAAATTTCCTAATTCTCTAGCCTTTTTAGTGTTTTTAACATTAAATACGGTAAGTGCACAGTACAACCCTTCACAAATTTTTATCACTGATTTTTATAAAAATAACGGAAATTCTGTTAGAAGTGCTTCTGGGAAACCAAGCTCTGGTTATTGGCAAAACGAAGCAGATTATACTATAAAAGCGTCTTTTGATGTGGGGTCGTATTTGCTTGAAGGAGAGGTTGTAATAGATTATACTAATAATAGTCCAGATCAATTAGAATCTTTGTGGTTACAGTTAGATCAAAATATAGGCAATGCAAGCTCTAAGGCAAGTCAATTAAGTGGATATAGCAAAGCTTTAGCGGAATCTAAAGGTTATATTCTTAAAAGTATTCGTGTTTTAAAAGATAAAACATGGGAGGATGTCCCTTATGTTATCGATGGAACACGTATGCAAATACGATTAGAAGAGGCATTAAATTCTAATGAAGATATTTCGATTTCTATAGCATATTCTTATGTTTTACAAACGAGAAGTAGTGGTGGAAGATCGGGTTATATGAATGCAGATGATGGAGAGATTTTTGAATTTTCTTATTGGTATCCAAGATTATGTGTTTACGATGATTATTACGGATGGAATACGTTGCCCTTTATTGGAAGCGGAGAAATGTACCTAGATTATGGAACAATAGATTATGAAGTAACAGTACCTTCCGATCAGGTTGTTGTTGGGGCAGGTGCATTGATAAATGGAGATGAAATTTTAAGTACTAAAACGCTTAAACGATTAGATGCTGCTAAAAATTCAGATAAAACCGTATTTATAAGAAGTGCTAAAGAATTAAAAACCCCCGTAACAAAACATAAAAACGGAACAACAACATGGCATTTTAAAATGGATAACACACGAGATGTTGCTTGGGCGATGTCTAAAGGATATATTTGGGATGCTGCTAAAATTAATTTGCCTAGTGGTCGTAAAGCTTTAGCGCAATCTGTTTATCCTTTAGCGTCTACAAAAGATAAAAAAGCATGGGCTAGATCTACTGAATTTATGAAATTTTCTGTCGAAGAATTTTCCCAGAAATGGTTCGAATATCCGTATGCTGTAGCTACAAGTGTTGCGGGATCTGTTGGCGGTATGGAATATCCAGGATTAGCTTTTAATAGTTGGAAAGCAGAACCATATAGTATGTTTTTGCTAGCATCTCATGAAATAGGTCACACGTGGTTTCCTATGATAGTTGGTTCCGACGAAAGACGATTTCCTTTTATGGATGAAGGCTTTAATACCTTTATTGATATTTATGCACATGATAATTTTAATAACGGAGAATTTGCGCCTAAAAGAGATGGCGAATATGCTGCGCTAGGTGGTAACCCCGCCGATGAAATAATTAAAGTAATGGAGGATTGTAAAAATGGTCCGACGTTAATGACGCCTGCCGATGATATGGGGCGTGAATTTGTGCATCCTTTAGCCTATTTTAAATCGGCTTTCGGATTGGTGCTTTTAAGAGAAGTTGTTCTTGGTCATGATAAATTTGATTATGCTTTTAAACAATACATTCAAAATTGGGCTTATAAACACCCGAAACCTGAAGATTTTTTTAGAAGTATGGATAATGGTTCTGGCGAAGATTTGTCTTGGTTTTGGTTAGGGTGGTATCATCATAATTGGCAATTAGATCAGGCTATTACGAATGTTGAATATGTTAAAGAAAACGAAGTTAATGGTGTTGCCATTTCTGTCGTTAACAACCAGCAAATGGTTATGCCTATTTTGGTTCATGTCGAGGAGGCAAATGGAAAAATACACGATTTTAAAGTGCCGGTAGAGATTTGGAAGCTTGGTAAAACAGCACAGTTTCATGTCGGTACAACTTCAAAAATCACTCACATAGTTATAGATTCTAAACATCAATTACCAGATACAAATAGAGGTAATAACGAGTGGAATGCTAAAGGTTAAAAGGGTTATGTTTCTCGCTATTTTCTTCCGAAATCTGCAGGAATTTCTCCCCAAGCTTTAGTTTCCCATTTAACTATTGTTGTAATATAATCGTTGTTTTTAAGCCAATTTTCAGCACGATTAATTAAATCGAATACGTCTTTGTTTTTGTCGGTTTTCTCCAGTTTTGTATTACATTTTTTCTTTTTAACCCAGCTTATGGCGGTTCTAGAATCTGTGTAAATTAATAAGTTACTATTGTTTTTTTTTAATAAAGCTAAGCCGTGAACAATAGCTAAAAATTCACCTATATTATTTGTGCCTTGTTTAAAAGGACCTTGTATAAATAGTTGTCTTTTTGTTTTTGTGTCTACACCTCTGTATTCCATTATGCCTGGATTTCCACTGGAAGCAGCATCAACAGAAATAGAATTGTAATTGGGTTGTCCGATTCGTTTTAATTCTTCAGAAGTCAATCCACTTGTAAATTTTTTATTGCCAATAAAATCTTTCGGATTGCTATTTAGAGCATGCTTTGCAGCTTCAAGCGTAGGAAAAGATTTGTAAACGGCACCTTGATAATCTTTGGTTTGTGCTTTACAGGCATTCCAGGTTTCGTAAACACCTACTTTGTGGCCTTTCCAAACGGTATAGTATTTTTTCTTTTTCGACATCTGTTTTTTATGCTTCCTTTTGGTTTAAAACTTTATCAACAATAACAGGGAAGTGTTCCATTTCTAATTCGTGAATTTTAGCAGCAATATCATCAGCTGTGTCGGTGCTTAATACAGGACAAGTGGCTTGAAAAATAATAGCGCCTTCATCATAATTTTCATTTACATAATGAATTGTAATTCCTGTTTCAGATTCTTTATTTGCAACTACTGCCTCATGAACGTGCATGCCATACATCCCTTTTCCTCCAAATTTAGGTAATAAAGCAGGATGTACATTAATAACCATGTTTGGGTATGTATTTAGAATTTGTTCGGGGAATTTCCATAAAAACCCTGCTAAAATTATAAGATCTGGTTTTGCGCTTTTTAATAGGTTTAAAACGTTGTCGGTCTTTGTAAAAGCAACTTTGTTAAAGGATAAAGCGCTAACCTCTAGTTTTTTGCATCTGTCAAGAACTTTAGCTTGTGGGTTATTTGTTAGCACTAGAGTTACTGATGCGTTAGTTTTTGTTTTAAAATATTTTATTAAGTTTTCAGCATTCGATCCAGATCCAGAAGCGAAAATTACAATACGTTTCATGTGTTATGTTTTTATAATATTAATAAGCTTAAAATCGTGATAAACACTGTGAAATAGGGCTTGAAACGACTTATTCCTTTTTTGAAAAAAGGATAAATTTTTAATAATTTTTATGCAAAATTAAATCACTTCAACTTAATTTAATTAAATTACATTCACTATTTTTAAACTAAAAGCGTGTTTTAAAATAAAGTTTTTTATTTTTGCACCTTATTTAAACTTAAAATTAAAGATTATGTCAGACATTGCATCAAGAGTAAAAGCGATTATCGTAGACAAATTAGGTGTTGATGAAAACGAAGTTGTAACTGAAGCTAGCTTCACGAACGACTTAGGAGCAGATTCATTAGATACTGTAGAATTAATTATGGAATTCGAAAAAGAATTCGATATCCAAATTCCAGATGATCAAGCAGAAAACATTGCAACAGTTGGTCAAGCTATATCATACATAGAAGCTGCAAAATAAGGAAAAGATTTTTATGGAACTAAAGCGAGTAGTAGTTACAGGTTTAGGAGCTCTTACACCTATTGGAAATACCAAAGATGAATTTTGGGATGCTCTAATTAGTGGAAAAAGTGGAGCTGCTCCTATAACATATTTTGATACTGAGAAGTTCAAGACTAAATTCGCTTGCGAATTAAAAAACTTTAATCCTACCGATTTTCTTGATAGAAAAGAGGCTCGTAAAATGGATCGATTTACTCAGTATGCTATGGTAGCTTCAGATGAAGCTATCCTAGATGCTAAGTTAGATTTAGATGTCGTTAATAAATTACGAGTGGGTGTAATTTGGGGAGCAGGTATAGGTGGTCTAGAAACATTCCAAAATGAAGTTTTAAACTTTGCCGCAGGCGATGGTTCACCACGATTCAATCCTTTTTTTATTCCTAAAATGATTGCAGATATAGCACCAGGTAACATTTCTATTAAACATGGATTTATGGGGCCTAACTATACTACAGTTTCGGCTTGTGCATCTTCTGCCAATGCTATGATAGACGCACTAAACTATATCCGTTTAGGTCAATGCGATGTTATTGTAACAGGAGGAAGTGAAGCTGCCGTAACAATTGCAGGAATGGGAGGTTTTAATGCTATGCATGCATTATCGACAAGAAATGAAAGTCCAGAAACAGCATCTAGACCTTTTGACGCAACTCGAGATGGGTTTGTGTTAGGAGAGGGCGCTGGGGCAATTGTTCTTGAAGAGTATGAACATGCAAAAGCAAGAGGCGCTAAAATTTATGCAGAAGTTGTGGGTGGAGGAATGTCATCAGATGCATATCATATGACGGCACCACATCCAGACGGTATAGGAGTTATAGCTGTAATGAGAAATTGTCTTGAAAATTCAGGCTTGAAACCAGAAGATGTAGATCATATCAATACACATGGTACGTCTACACCTTTAGGAGATGTTGCAGAATTAAAAGCAATTACCGAAGTTTTTGGTAAACATGCTAAAAACATTAATATCAATTCAACAAAATCTATGACAGGTCACTTGTTGGGTGCTGCAGGTGCTATAGAATCTATTGCTGCTATTTTAGCAATGGAATATGGTATTGTGCCACCTACTATTAACCACGAGGTTGTAGATGAGAGAATTGATTCTGAATTAAACTTAACACTTAACAAACCTCAAAAGAGAGATGTTAAAGTGGCTATGAGTAATACCTTTGGATTTGGCGGTCACAACGCTTGTGTATTATTCAGAAAATTAGAAGATTAAACACGAATGAAAAACATTCGTTACATATTAAATTCCCGTTTTAAAAATAACGGGAATTTTTTTGTTTCTGTGACAAAAATTTTAGGTTTTAAACCTAGAAATGAAAGTTTCTACAAAACAGCTTTCACTCATCGCTCTATGAATATAAGAGACGGTAAAGGGAATGCTATTAATTACGAACGATTAGAGTTTCTTGGAGACGCTATGTTGGGTGCTGTTATCGCTTCTTATTTGTATACAGAAGCTCCTGCAGGAGACGAAGGTTATCTTACAAAAATGCGTTCTAAAATAGTAAGCCGTGAGCATTTAAATGAACTCGGACGAGATTTAAATTTAATAGAATTAATAGATAGTAAAATTCCTAAAGGTCAATTTGGAGACAATATTCATGGGAATTTATTCGAAGCTCTAGTAGGTGCTATTTATTTAGATCGCGGATTTAAATATTGTGAGAAGTTTATTAATTATCGCATTATTTCACCTTTTGTTGATATCGAAAAACTAGAAGGTAAAGTTATTAGTTATAAAAGCTTACTTATAGAATGGTGTCAGAAAGAAAAGAAAACATTCGATTATAATGTGTACGATGACACAGGAAACGACGATGTTAGACATTTTGCGGTTAAGCTAGCAATAGATAAGAAAGTGATTGCAAAAGCAAGAGCAACCTCTAAAAAGAAGGCTGAAGAGAAGGCGTCTAAGCGCGCATTCTTTGTGTTTCAGAAAGAAATTACAAAAAACAATTAGCATAAAGAGTTATTCTTCTGTTTTTCACAAAAATTCTTCAAAACTAAAACGTTTTCGTGAAAATATAACAATAAGATAAGCAAAAAGGTCCTTTTTGAATGCTTATAAATGTTATCTTTACAATTAAAGTAATGATTATGGCTATTCATAAACTTAATCTTGAAGACTTTCTAGAAGACGTCGATTACATTTTAATTGCCATACATAGTCGATTAGAAGATTATAGATTAGCGTATTATTTAAACAAAAATTTAAATTTAAGTTTAACTAGAAGCGCTCAAGATGTAGATTATGAATATTTTTCAGCTGCTTATTCCATTTTTGAGTGGAAGGACGAAATTAATTTAATTACATATAATTTAGTGTCCAATATATGTAAACGCGAAGAAGATAGCTTACAAAGCTCTGGTTCTCTGTTTGCAAATGAAGAAAAAATTATAAAGTCTTATAACTTAATTCCTGAGTTAAAAAATGTAGATTATTTAATGAAGATTACGAAAGAAGACTTACAAATAAGTGAACAATTAATAGTGAACAAGATCCAAGAAATACCTCAAGTTATTACAACTTATACGGTAAATGTGGATCAGATAAAATCTAAAGACAATTTAATTTTTAATTAATGTTGAAAAGAAAGAAGACCAAAATAGTGGCCACGTTAGGGCCAGCGACGAGTACGAAAGAAGTTTTAAAAGGCATGTTAGACGAAGGTGTCGATGTGTTTAGAATTAATTTTTCTCATGCTGATTATACTGATGTAGAAGAGCGTATTAAAATGATTCGTGATTTAAACGAAGAATTCGGTTACAATGCTGCAATACTAGGAGATCTACAAGGTCCAAAACTTCGTGTAGGTGTCATGAAAGAAGAAGTGTTTGTAAGCCCTGGAGATGAAATCATTTTTGCTACTGGCGAAAGATTTGAAGGAACCAAGGAACGTGTTTACATGACTTATAAGCAATTCCCACAAGATGCTAAACCAGGCGAACGTATTCTTCTAGACGATGGTAAATTACTTTTTGAAGTTGTTTCAAGTAACAATGTAGATGAAGTAACTGCAAGGGTTGTACAAGGAGGTCCTTTAAAATCTAAAAAAGGAGTAAACTTACCTAATACAAATATCTCTCAACCAGCACTTACAGAGAAAGATATAGAAGATGCTATTTTTGCTATTAAAATGAAGGTAGACTGGATGGCTTTGTCATTTGTACGTCATGCTGAAGATTTAATGCAATTACAGGAGCTTATTAAAGAACATAGTGATGATAAAATTCCAATTATTGCTAAAATTGAAAAACCAGAAGCGGTAGAAAATATCGATAAAATTGTTGCGTATTGCGATGGTTTAATGGTGGCTCGTGGTGATTTAGGTGTTGAAATTCCTGCAGAAGAAGTACCATTAATTCAAAAGCAATTAGTGTTATGTGCTAAAAAAGCAAGAATTCCAGTAATTATTGCAACGCAAATGATGGAGACTATGATAGATAGTTTAACTCCAACACGTGCTGAGGTTAATGATGTAGCAAACTCTGTAATGGATGGTGCTGATGCTGTTATGCTTTCTGGAGAAACTTCTGTTGGTCAATATCCAATTGAAGTAATCAAGAAAATGTCTAATATTATTAAAAGTGTAGAAGATTCACCACTTATTAAAGTGCCACAATCTCCTCCGCATATTCGTACAAAACGTTACATTACTAAAGCTATTTGTTTTCATGCAGCTAATATGGCTAATGAAATTAATGCTCAAGCTATATCTACATTAACAAATAGTGGTTATACAGCATTCCAAATTTCTGCTTGGAGACCATCTGCTCACATTTTAGTATTTACATCTAACAAACGTATCTTAACGCAATTAAATTTATTGTGGGGTGTTAAGGCACTTTACTATGATAAATTTGTTAGTACAGATGAAACTATTGAAGACGTAAACAAGCTGGCTTGTGCTAAAGGGTATTTAGAAGAAGGAGATATGGTAATTAGTTTAGCTGCCATGCCTATTCATGAAAAAGGAATGGTAAATACATTACGTGTTACAGAAATTACAAAGAGTAAACTATAATATTTACATATAGGTATAATACTATATAAAAGCCTCATTAACATACGTTAATGAGGCTTCTTTTTTGATTAATAAAAAAACAGAAAGTTGTTTTCCGTTTTATTTAGAATACACCAATAAAGTGACTTCCTTCTACGTTTACTAATTCTGCACCTTTAGTAACTTCTCCAGTTTCTGTTTCTACAGCATAAATGTTTCCGTTTTCGCCAACTGGTGCTTGTGTTAGGTATATTTCTGTTCCGTCTACAACAAAACCTTGGTATTGGAATAAGTAAAAATCAGGATCGTAAGGAATTGCATCAATTTTTTGAGCTGTTTTAGCGTTTAAATCTGCAAGAGCAAAGAAGCCTTGAGCTCCTGCTACACCTTCAGCAGATCCGTCATGACGATATGCAATTACAGCTTTACCATTTGCAGCTGGTCTCCATGCTAAAATGTATGCACCTTCTATTCCTAAAGCTTCATCTAAATTGAAGTCGTAAGAATCATCATATTCATTATCAGCATCAATTTTTAAGATATAAGATCCTTCTGGATCACTTTGATTTGCTTGGTATACGCTTCCATTATATTCGAAAGCGTTAATACTACGGTATCCGTTTGTATTACCATGACCTACAGTAGATGTGATTACCGATGGGTTTAATAAAGATGGGTAGTCTAAAATGATTGTTTTAGATCCTAATATTTCATAATCACTTTCACTTTCTGTAGTGGCAGGATCAATTTTACTTAAACGTGCACCAATATATAATTTATCTCCAGCTTCGTTTAATGTAGGCATATCAATTCTAGAAATATAGTATCCAGCAGCTTCTTCTTCTTCACTTAAAGCCACACTATGCTCTTGAAAGTTATTGATTAATGAGTTTTCTAAATCTAAGGTTACAACACCAATTGTAGCATCTGTACGTGTGTAATCTCCATTGTCGTCAAATTCATTTTCGTTAGATACATATACTGCTGCTCCAGTTTGGTCTCCGTCGAATAATTTAATCCATCTTGGAGCTGTTCCTACATAAGGCGCAATACTAATTTCTGAACCTGTTTGTGTGAATGTTTGTCCACCTTCTACAGTATATTTAGTGTAGTTTCCTCCTGTATCTCCAGCGTAACTAATATTAAACATTGTGTTTCCGTCTTCAGAAGATTGTAATCTGGCAGTTCTGTTAGACGGTACTATAAATCCGTTATCAAAAGGCTCTATAGATACAGTTGGGTCTTTAGCATCGTCACTATTAATCGAATAAATTAATGTACCTCCATTACCATCTCCTGGATCGTCTCCCATTCTTGCTGCAGCTACGGTTATCCATCTTGTTCCATCTGTAGGGTCAGGATCTGGGTCTATTGTTTTTTCCGTATCGTCACTACTGCATGAAGTAAAAAGGCCAATGGTTAATGCTATGGCACTAAGTAATTTGTAATTTGAAATATTGTGTTTCATATTATAATTATTTGTTGTAGTTATTAAAATTTATTGATTGTGTAATTTAATTTTAGGTAAAAGGCTCTTCCAGGTTTTTGTACAGATAGGTTATCATATACAGCTTCATCAAATATGTTTTTGATATCAAAACTTACAACTAGGTTGTTGTTTGGAAAAGAATAACTCGCTCCGAAATCTTGAGATAATTGTTGAGGTACTAAAAAGAATTCGTCTCCTACTGTGTTAGATCCTTGAGCAGTTAGGTATGAGAACTCATCAGTAAAGTACATTGTGTAAAACAGGTTGAGTTGTGAGTTTTTTTGAATAAGATCTTTAAATGAATAACGTAAACTTCCATTCATAGTAAAAAATGGTGTGTTCGGAATATCTATTTCTGTGCCAAGAGCGGTTTCTGTAGTTAAATCGAAATGCGAGATATTAAAGTTGAAACCAAAATTATTATTATAGTTATAATTTAATTGAGCATCTATGCCTTTAGATTTTGCATTCCCTTGGTTTACATATACTATTGTTTCGTCGTCTATATTTAAGGAGGTTTCAATAGGCAAACCAATGCGATCAGTTATATCTCTAATAAACAGATTTGTTGAAATTGAAAAGTCATGTTTTTTAATTTTAAACGCTCCAAATCTAAATCCTAAATTGTAATTTTTACTGGTTTCTGGTCTAATACTTGGGTTGGCAACTACATTGTCTCCATCGTTTCCAAATACTTCAGTTTCGTCTGGTAAACGGATAGCCTTTTCAGCAGATGTTAATAAGGATACATTTGATAGAATGTCGTAAGACACAGCAAAGCCATAGCCATTATCTTTATTGTCACTTTTTGTAATTTCATCTACAATTTGATCGTTTCCATTGGTATCTTCTTCTATATCAGGGTCTATGTTTATAGTTTTTTGCTGATAGTGTTTTCTAAACACATTTGCTTTTAATTTGTTATCAAAAGCACTAAACTCGTAGGTTAAAGAATAAATGTTTTTATGTAAATCTCGAGTTCCTATGAAAGTGTTTTCTAATACAGATAATAAGACATCACTATCTTCTCTGTCTATTCCCGTATAGACGTGGTTAAGTAATACTTTATGTTGTTTATTTATTTCATAAGATACTCCTGTTCTTAAAGAAGCTACATGTCTTTTAATTGTTGCCAATGTTGGTCCGCCTTCTTGTTGTGAGCCCCAAGTGTATTGGTATTCGTCTCCTTTATAATCAATAGCTCTATCGCCATTCCAACTATACGCCCAAGCTACAGTATCGTTTACAACACGGTTTCTTGTCCCGTATAAACCATGTACGTTTACATCTAAGCCTTCAGTAAAAAGATCTTTCTTTTGGTATGTTAAGCTTCCTAGTAATGCATCAGATTCTAAAAACCGATCTTTATAAGGTGTGATAGTCATAAAAGCACCATGTTGCACTTCTTTGTAATCATCAGATCCTGTTAATCCAACAAAAAATTGATCGGCCCACTTAACATCAGTATACCCTAATTGTAACATTCCGCCTAAAGATTTATAGGCATCGTTAAATCGTCTTGCTGTAATTGGTGTTTGTACGCCACCTAATCCAGTAACCACTACGCTTCTTCCTGAAACTTTATAATCGTTATCGGAGTAATTATAAAAACCAGAAGCTTTTACTGTAAATCCAGATTCATCAAAACGATATAAACCATTAATACTTGTTTGTAGTGTGTTGAATGAACCGTAAGAAATTGATGCATTTAAATTATTTTTAGCGTCTTGTTTAAGCACAATATTTATAGCTCCACCTAAAGCATCGTCTGCTAAATAACCTGGGACTACTCCTTTATATACTTCAATACGTTCAATCATTGCTGGAGGTATGCTATTTAGACTAAACGAAGAACCATAAATAGAAATCGGGATACCATCAATAAAAATACGCACAGCGCTTCCGGATAATCCATTTAAGCTGTATTGTACATCAGATCCTAAACCTCCATTTTGTCTTATATTTACACCAACACTGGTTTTTAATAATTCATTGGTTTGAATATTTCGTATACCAGCTTCTTTGGTTTCTATAACATTAACCGAGAATCCTTTATCTTCTATTTTTTGCTTAGTGGTCTGCGATTTTACTAATACTTCATCTAAATTTTGGTATTCAGCAAATTTTAATATGGTGTTGTGTGTTTTGTTTTCAGAATTATGAGAAACTTGTATTGTTTTAGAATTTGCATTTAAAGAAATAATTTGAATGTTATACGATCCAAAAGCCACATTCTTAAAACGATAATTACCATTAAAATCTGTAGTTGTTTCTTTAGTAAGATTTTTACCTGTTAATATAATATGAGCTCCTAGTACAGGTTCTGTAGTATCGAAAACGATGTGTCCTTTTAAATCTTCGTTTTGTGCTATAGCAACACCACTAATTAAAAATAGTAAAGCGGTTAATTGTCTTTTTATCAAGAGCATTATTATTTATTTTCGAGCAAAATTAACCTTATTTAGACTAAGTACAAATAAAAATAACAGATTTGAGGATAATTTTACAACTGTAGTAATTTGATAGATTTAATTTAATAAGAATGATTCTAAATTGAGTATTCCGTAAATGAATGTGTTGTTAAGTAAGAATTATTTATTCTATTTAAGTATTTAAATAGTAATTGTAGTATTATGAAGATGAAAGAGACTTGAAAACTAAAACTGAAATTTTAATTGAACGCTAATGCTCTCTTGCTCTGTTTTATTATTTGGTTTTTCTGTATTCAAATTTGAAATAGAGATTCCTAACAACCGTACAGAATTGGTTAATTTTTCTTGAATAAGTAGTGATTTTACAGTATCCATTATTAAAGCGGCATCACTAATAAAATAATGCAATGTTTTGCTTCGGGTTTGCAAAGTAAAATCACTGTATTTAATTTTAAGTGTAATGGTTTTTCCAGCGACTTTGTTTTTTTTTAATCGTTTAGAGACTTCTATTGCAATAAGTTCAAGTTTTTCAAGCATGAAAATTTCACTCGATAAATTTTCACTAAAGGTGCGTTCTGCTGCTAACGATTTTCTAATACGATTTGGTTTGACTTCGCTATTGTGAATGCCGCGAACCACATGGTAATAATATCTTCCAGATTTTCCGAAATGAGAATCTAAATATTCAATAGATTTAGATTTTAAATCTTTACCTGTATATATACCTAATTGATACATTTTTTCTGCAGTCACTTTTCCAACGCCATAAAACTTCCGAACATCTAAATCTTCTAAAAACACTAAAACATCTTCTGGGTTAACTGTTTTTTGTCCGTTAGGTTTGTTGTAATCGCTAGCGACTTTTGCAATAAATTTATTGATAGAAATTCCTGCCGAGGCTGTTAAACCGACTTCTTTAAAAATACGAGATCTAATTTCTTCAGCAATAAGTGATGCGCTAGGGTTTCCTTTTTTATTAATGGTAACATCTAAATAGGCTTCATCTAAAGATAAGGGCTCTACCAAGTCTGTATAATCGAAAAATATTTTTCTAATTTGCTTAGAGATTTCCCGATAACGATCAAAACGCGGTTTAACAAAAATTAATTCTGGACAATTACGTTTTGCCTGAATACCACTCATGGCACTTTTAACTCCAAATTTTCTTGCTTCGTAACTGGCTGCACTAACAACACCTCGTTTTTCACTTCCGCCAACCGCTATGGCTTTACCTTTTAGCTCAGGAACATCCATTTGTTCTACAGATGCGTAAAAGGCATCCATATCAACATGAATAATTTTTCTTAAAGGAAAATCTGACTCCATAAATTAGTGTAGCTATGCTATGGTTTATTGCGCTGTGTTTTGTATACTATTACACAAATTTATAATAACTTTATTAAAGCAAATATAAACTTATGGGTAAAACAGCTATAGTATTAGGAGCGACAGGTTTAACAGGTGAAAATTTACTAGAGAAACTTTTAAATGATAGCGACTATAGTAGAATTGTCTTGTTTAGTAGGTCGGCTTGTGGGATAAAGCATTCTAAAATTACAGAGTATTTAATAGATATGTTTGAATTAGATAATTATAAAACGTTATTTCGGGCAGATGTGGTGTTTTGTTGCATTGGTACTACGCAATCTAAAACACCGGATAAAGCAATATATCATAAAATAGATTATGGTATTCCTGTAGCCGCAGCCAATTTATGTGTAAAAAATAATATAGATCGTTTTATATGTATTTCTGCATTAGGCGCAAATTCAACAAGTAAGGTTTTTTATAACAGAACTAAAGGCGAAATGGAAGCTGTTGTGTTATCTTTAAAGATAAAACATACATATTTGCTTCAGCCATCTTTAATTGTGGGTTCTAGAAAAGAGTTTAGATTTGGTGAAGTTATGGGTAAAATGGTAATGAAAGTTTTGTCGCCATTATTTAGAGGAAGTCTTAAAAAATATAAACCAATAGAATCTAAAACAATAGCATCTGCTATGCTTTGGTTAGCAGAACAAGGCTACGAATTACAATGTATACCTTCAGAAAATATAAAAGAGATCGCAAAAATATATGATAGAAATAGAGCGTAAATTTTTAGTAAAATCTAATGATTTTAAAACAGAAGCTTTTAAACAAACAAAAATAATTCAAGGGTTTTTAAATACGGATAAAGAGCGAACCGTTCGTGTGCGATTAAAAGGAGATGAGGGATTTTTAACTGTAAAAGGTAAATCTACCAAAAATGGTTTAGAACGATTCGAATGGGAAAAACCTATCGATAAAACTGATGCTGAAGCACTTTTAAAATTGTGTGAAGAAGGTGTAATTGATAAAATTCGTTATGAAATTAAAATGAATCAACATACTTTTGAAGTCGATGAGTTTTTTGGAGCTAATGAAGGATTAATAGTTGCAGAAATTGAATTAAGCTACCCTACAGAAGTGATTTCAAAACCACTTTGGTTGGGAGAAGAAGTGACCGGAGAAGTGAAATATTATAATTCGCAACTCAGTAAAAAACCTTTTAAAACTTGGAATACATGAAATATTCAATACTTATAATTGCCATTTTAATACTTGTTAGTTGCAAGAAGAACGATAATTCAACGCCTTTAACTCAATCTGAAACAGATTCTATTGGTCAAGCAGATATGGCTATAGATTCAGTAAAAACAGCAGCGGTTATTAAGGTGCCTAAGAGCTATAACGAGATTAAAGCAGAATTAACGGCACAAGGTTTTGAAACTTACGATTATATAGATGAAGAAACTAAAGATACGCTTTTAATACAGCAGTACTTTATGGCTATTTTAAAAGGTGGAACTGTAAGAACGCAGAACGAAGAGGAAGCAAAGCAATTACAAGACGAACATTTTGCATATTTAAATAAGATGTACGAGTTGGGCTATGCAGACATTTCTGGAGCTTTTGGTGATGAAGGTGATATGAGAGGTATTACTATTTACAATGTACCTACTCAAAAAATGGCAGATAGTTTAGCGAAAGCAGATCCTATGGTAAAGTCTGGGCAATTAGATGTAGATGTTCATCCGTGGTGGTCTGCAAAAGGATATAATTTGCGTTAAAACGACTTGTTGTAAACGTTGTTTTTAATTTAAAATAAAACACCTTATTTCAATGCCAATTAAAACTGGTAGAAATAAAGTGTTTGTATGATAGTTGATTAATAGCTGCACAAATATATTATCTAATTAGCTTGTGTTGCCATAAAATATATGATTGGTATAATAATGTATGTAGTTGGTAGCTATTAGTGTGTGGTTAAATTTTAATTGTATTTTACTTTTCTTAAAATACGTAAAGTTTCTTTGTAAATTAAATAGACTTCTAGTTTGTGAGATTTAAGATAGATTTTTGCTCTGTAAAGTTTATTAAGCGCTTCGGGGAAATTGTTTAAATAACATATTAAATAACTGCCAGGAAGGTTTTTTAAGTCTTCTTCTTCAGTTGGTGTAAGTGTTAATCCTTTTCTTAATTTTTCTATAATTGCATTATTGGAGTTGTAAATATGATGCAAAATTTTTCTATCGTATTGCGGTGGCTCAAATAATAGAGTAGTGTTTATATGGTAGCTTGCATTGTCTTTAAAGCTAATTATAGTTTCTTCTAAAGGATAATAGTTGTAGGAATTTTGAAGGCCTAAGTGTACATATTCAATAATATTGAAAGAGTCTTCTGTTATGGAAATAGAAACTTCATCTAGGGTAGAAAAAAACAAACGCACCTGTTCGTTAATTAATTCAATATCAACCCTAGAGTAATAGATGTTGTTTTTAACTGCTTTTTTTTGTCCAGCCCAACAAACCACAAAATATTCTTTAAAAACAAGATACTTCGGGTTGTAATCTTTTCTGGAGTTTAAGAAATCGAACACGCCGTTTAAAGTGTATTCGATATTGTTTTGTGCATGATTTTCTATAGATTCAACAATCTTAGAATTTACATCTTCAATTTTTATATCAAAGGCCTTGGGCATACTTATACTGCCGTCTCTAAAAAAGACTGCACCACCGTAATATTTCCAAATGTTTTTCCGGAGAGACGTAATTTTATTATTCGCACGTATCGTTACCAATCCAACAACTTTGTGATTAGGTAAATGCGGAAACGGAATGTTTTCGTATTGTACAATTGGTGGATTGGTAAGATAGGCGTTTATTAAATTCTGAATTTTACTATCGTCGAAAAAATCGACTCCAATAATTTCGTTGTCATCATCTTCAACACCAATAACAATAAAGGAGTTGTTTTTTGGATTGCTATTAGAAAGCGCGCAAACATGTTTTAAAAATTTAGCTTTACCTTCTTTTTCGCTAATATTAATTTTACGTTTTTTATCGTAAAAGCTATTCTCGTCATTATGCGCTAATAGATTTTTAATAAGAAGACGCTTATTAATCATATTAATCCTTTTTTAAAATAGTAGAATTAGCCTGAGCGGTTGGAAAAACGAGTAAATCTGCAATATTAACATGATAAGGTCTGCTAATAACAAAGTAAATAATTTCAGCAATATCTTGAGGTTGTAAAGCTTGGTAGCCTTTGTACACTGAATCTGCTTTAGGGTCTCCTTTAAATCTGACTTTAGAAAATTCAGTTTCAACTAAGCCCGGATTAACAGCGCCAACTTTTATACCATAGGGGTTCATATCAATTCGCATGCCTTCAGTTATAGCTAAAACAGCATGCTTACTAGCGCAATATACGTTTCCTTTAGGGTATACTTCTTTTCCTGCAGAAGACCCTATGTTAATAATATGCCCAGATTTACGAGCTATCATTTTGGGTATAATGGCATGGCTAACATACAATACTCCTTTTACATTAATATCCATCATGGCATCCCAATCGTCTGTACTTCCTTCTTGAATAGTATCTAGGCCATGTGCATTTCCAGCGTTATTAATTAAAATATCGATATTAGAAAACTCTTCAGGAAGTGAGTTTATGGCATCTTCGGTAGCTTTCTTATCTCTAACATCAAAATTTAAAGTAAAGACGTCGGTATCTTTTTCTAACGCTTTTTTTATGGTGTCTAAGCGGTCTTGTCTACGTCCGCATAAAACTAACTTAATGTGGTGTTTAGCAAATTCATGAGCGGTAGATCTTCCTATACCGCTTGTGGCACCTGTAATTAATGCTATCTTAGTCTTCATTATGTGATTTGTTTTTTGAATACTTTCGTATAAAAATACTTAATACACATTAAAATTTACTAGTGTGTGCGTTAATTATTGTCTAATTCTTGTGTATTATAATTTGAAAATTCTGTTTTTTGCATAGAATATCTTAATTAATACATAATGTTTAATTTTTAACCAATTATTAACAGCTAAACACGGAAAATTTTAACAATTTGCATGGCATTAAAAATGCTTACTAAATTCGAGTTTTTAAAAAATAGAATATGGAGGATACCAGTACAGTTGATATTAAATCAATCAACGAAAAGATAGAAAGAGAAAGTGCTTTTGTCGATTTACTTACATTAGAAATGAATAAAGTAATCGTTGGACAAAAACATATGGTAGAACGCTTACTTATTGGATTATTAGGTCAAGGACACATACTTTTAGAAGGGGTTCCTGGATTAGCAAAAACATTAGCTATTAATACCCTGTCTAAGGCTATAGATGGTAGTTTTAGCCGTGTGCAATTTACACCAGATTTGTTACCTGCCGATGTGGTAGGGACAATGATTTACAATATAAAAGATAACGATTTCACGATTAAAAAAGGACCGATTTTTGCGAACTTTGTACTTGCAGATGAGATTAACAGAGCACCAGCAAAAGTACAATCTGCGTTATTAGAGGCCATGCAGGAAAAACAAGTTACTATTGGAGATGAAACATTTATCTTAGATAAGCCTTTTTTAGTAATGGCAACACAAAACCCAGTAGAGCAGGAAGGAACATATCCGTTACCAGAAGCTCAAGTCGATCGTTTTATGTTGAAAACCGTTATCGATTATCCTAAATTAGATGAAGAACAACTTATTGTTCGTGCTAATTTAAGAGGAACTTACGAGAAAGTAAATCCAGTAGTTTCAGTAGCTCAAATTTTAAGAGCGCAAGAAGCCGTTCGTGAAGTGTATATGGATGAGAAAATTGAGAAATATATTCTTGATATTATTTTCGCAACTCGTTACCCAGAAAAATATAGATTGTCAGACTTAAAACCTTTAATTTCTTTTGGAGCCTCTCCTCGTGGAAGTATAAACCTTGCAACAGCTGCTAAATGTTATGCGTTTATTAAGCGTCGTGGTTACGTAATTCCAGAAGATGTACGTGCCGTTGTTTACGATGTGTTACGCCACAGAATAGGAATTACTTACGAAGCTGAAGCAGAAAATATTACTTCAGAAGATATTATTAGCAAAATTGTTAATGAAATTGAAGTGCCATAGAATTTTTAATTTAAGAATGAAGAAAGACGGTTTATGTAAACTACTGTAAATCAAAAATTCACTATCGTAAATTGAAGCATGGACACTAAAGAATTACTAAAAAAAGTACGAAAAATTGAGATTAAGACGCGCCGTTTGTCTAATCATATTTTTGGAGGAGAATATCATTCAACCTTCAAAGGTCGTGGTATGACGTTTAGTGAAGTGCGTCAGTATCAATTTGGAGACGATGTTAGAAATATAGATTGGAATGTTACTGCACGTTACAACGAACCTTATATAAAAGTGTTTGAGGAAGAACGTGAGTTAACCATGATGCTTATGGTTGATGTTTCTGGATCTGAAATGTTTGGTACAGAACAGCAGTTTAAAAATGAAGTGGTTACCGAAATAGCTGCAACATTAGCGTTTTCGGCAACACAAAACAATGATAAAATTGGGTTAATTTTATTTTCAGATACAGTAGAGCTTTATATTCCACCTAAAAAAAGTCGTTCTCATGTTTTAAGAATTATTAGAGAACTTATAGAGTTTGAACCTAAAAGTAAAGACACTAATATTGCTGAAGCGTTTAAGTTTCTATCTAGTATTCAAAAGAAACGCGCCATTGTTTTTGTGCTTTCAGATTTTATATCAGAAGATTATAAGCAGACTTTAAAAATCGCAGCTAAACGTCATGATGTTACTGGAATTCGTGTGTATGATAAGCATGAAGAAAGCATCCCTAATTTAGGAATGGTACATATACAAGACGAAGAAACTGGAGAACTTATGTTAGTTAATACATCGTCTAAAGCTGTAAGGGCAAATTACAGTAAATATTATCAAGAAAAAGTAAACTATTATAAAGACAGCTTTGCTAAATCTGGAGCTGGAACTATAGATTGTCGTGTAGACGAAAGTTATGTAAAAAAATTACTTGGCTATTTTAAACGCAGATGATAATCTTAAATAACTTATGAAAATTTTTAAATTCCCAATATTGAATCGTTTTAAGAATAGCTTATGTTTACTAGTTGTATTCAGCTTATTCTCGGGCTATTCTTATGCACAAGATGTAACTTCAGGAATCGATTCTACTTCAGTAAAAGTAGGAGCGCAAATTACATATAAAATTGAAGTTGAGGTAGACTCTACTAAGCTGGTTGTATTTCCAGAAGGACAGACTTTCTCGCCTTTAGAAATGATACATTCATATCCTGTAGATACTACAAAATTAGATGATAAATTCAATTTAATCAAAAAATATGGCCTAACACAGTTCGATTCTGGACATTATACTATTCCTGTTCAAAAAATTGTTATTGGAGATAAAACCTTTCAAACAGATTCTTTAAAAGTAGAGATTAGAGATATTGTTGTAGATTCTACTAAACAAGGACTTTACGATATTAAGCCTTACATACAAGTTGAAAAAATAAATAATAATTGGTGGAAATTACCTCTTTATATCCTTTTAGGGTTACTTATTGTAGGCGGATTATTGTATTGGTTTATCTGGAGAAAAAAACCATTAACAGAAGAAGAAGAAATTGCATTATTACCACCATATGAACGTGCAAAATTAGCGCTACAGAAGTTAGATGAAAGTCAGTTTTTAGTTCAAGAAGAAATCAAAGAATATTATTCAGAGTTAACGCTGGTACTTCGTAAGTATTTAGACGAAAAAGTTTACGACAGAGCTTTAGAAAGTACTACAGACGAATTGATTAGTCGATTAGAATTATTAAGAGAAGGTAATCAAATTGATTTCAGTAAAGCTACAATTAAAAATATTGAAAGTATTTTAAAACGTGCCGATTTAGTAAAATTCGCCAAGTCTGCACCAGATATTGCTTTAGCAGAAATGGATAAGCAAACAATTGCTTCAGAAATAGACCACGTTAAGGAAGTGCTTCCTGAACCAGATGAAGAAGAAAAATTATTAAATCAGCAATATAAAGAGGAGCAAGAGCGTAAAAAGAAACGTAAAAAAATAATTATTTCTGTAGCCGCAGGAATAGGATTACTCGCTTTAATCTTTGCAGGGTTTGCCTTTAAATATGGCTTTAATTATACTAAAGACACACTTTTAGGTCACGATACAAAACAATTGTTAGAAGGGCAATGGGTTACAAGTTCTTACGGCATACCACCTGTTAAAATTACGACACCAGAAGTTTTAATGCGTTTAGAAAGCCCAGTTCCAGACGAACTAAAAGAGAAAATCCAAATTACAAAGTTTGGTTTTGGAACCATGTTAGACGATTTTAGTGTTAATGTTACAACTCAAAAATCTGCTCCTGAACAAAATCAGCAAACGCAACAACAAGGTGGTCAACAACCACAGCAAAATGAGGGTGTCGATTTAAATGAAGCATCAGAACGTGCTATAAAGCAATTCGAACTAAATAAAGTAACAGATATTACTGTAAAACAAGAAGCGTTTACAACTCCAAATGGAGCAAAAGGTTTAAAAACGTTTGGTAACGGACATATTCCAGTAGGCAATTCTGATAATTATGTGTCTGGACATTATATAATGCTCCACTTTACGGGACAAAATGTGTTACAAGAAATTATAATTACATGGAAAAATGATGATGTTTATGCTGAAGAGATGGCAGAACGCATCGTGAATTCCATAGAACTAAATAAAGCAGAATAATGTTTGAGGGTATAGAATTTTTAAACAAAGAAGTATTCTGGTTGCTATTATTGTTACCATTAGCAATTGTATGGTATCTTTTTAAGCAGAACAAGCAAAATGCCGAACTTAAAATGTCTAGCATTAAAGGATTTAAAGTAACTAATTCGTGGTTGCCAAAATTAAAACATCTCCTTTTTGCATTACGTTTATTGGCTTTAGCCTTATTAATAACTGCATTAGCAAGACCAAGAACTGTAGATGTGTCTTCCAGAACCAATACAACTAAGGGTATCGATATTGTTATGGCTATAGATGTTTCGGCAAGTATGTTGGCTAAAGATTTAAAACCAAACCGTTTAGAAGCTTTAAAAGATGTTGCAGCCAAATTTATTAAAGAACGTCCTAACGATAGAATTGGTTTAGTAGAATATGCAGGAGAGAGCTATACTAGAACACCAATTACTAGCGATAAGGGTATTGTTATTCGATCTTTAAACGACATTAAGTATAATAATATTATTGAAGGCGGTACAGCAATTGGAATGGGATTAGCAACTGCCGTAAACAGATTAAAAGATAGTAAAGCCAAGAGTAAAGTTATTATTTTACTTACCGATGGTGTAAATAACTCAGGGTTTATAGATCCTAAAATAGCTAGTGAAATGGCTGTAGAATTTGGTATAAAAACCTACACTATTGGATTAGGTTCTAATGGTATGGCATTATCGCCAATAGGTATTTTACCAAACGGAAGTTTTCAATACGGTCGTGTTCAGGTCGAGATTGATGAAGCTCTTTTAGAAGAAATTGCTAAAGTTACTGGAGGTAAATATTTTAGAGCAACAGATAATAAGAAGTTAGAAGAAATTTACGGAGAAATTAATAAACTGGAAAAAACAGATATAGAAGAATTTAAGTACTATAATTATCAAGAAAAATTCCGTCCATTAGTATTATTGGCAGGTATGTTATTATTACTTGAACTTTTACTTCGATCTACAATATTCAAAAGTTTTATATAATAGATGTTTCAATTAGAAGAAAAAATATGGTTTTGGGCACTCTGTGTCATTCCGGTGATTATCGTCATCTATTCGGTGCTTCAATTATGGAAACACCATACTCAAAAAAAATTCGCAGATAAAGCCCTTTTAAAGCGTTTAAGTCCGAATCGTTCGGTATTTAAATCAGTATTAAAAATAGTGGTTATTTGCTTGGCTTTTGCATCATTAACAATTGCATTGGTTAATCCTAAAGTAGGAACCAAGTTGGAAACCGTTAAGCGAGAAGGTGTAGATATTGTATTTGCTGTCGATGTTTCTAAAAGTATGTTGGCCGAAGATATTGCGCCTAACAGATTAGAAAAAGCAAAACAATTAGTCACGCAAATTATTAATAATTTAGCGAGCGATCGTGTTGGTATTATCGCTTATGCAGGGAAGGCTTTTCCGCAATTGCCAATTACTACAGACTATGCTTCTGCAAAGATGTTCCTTCAGAATATGAATACAGATATGATGTCGTCTCAAGGTACCGCTATAAACGAAGCTATTAATTTGGCTAAAACGTATTATGACGATTCTGAGCAAACCAATCGTGTGCTCATTATTATTTCAGACGGAGAAGACCATAGTGAAGTTGCAGCTAAAGTAGCAGAAGAAGCCTCCGAAGAAGGGATCAGAATTTTTACTATTGGTGTAGGAGATGTAAAAGGTGGTCCAATTCCAGAAAAACGAAATGGCGTTGTTATGAATTATAAAAAAGATAGCAACGGAGAAACTGTTATTACACGTTTAAATGAAGAAACGCTTGAAAATATAGCTAACGAAGCTAATGGTGTGTATATAAACGGAAGACAAACAAGTGAGGTTGTAGATCAGATTCGTGATATTCTTAATGGTATGGATAAAACGGAATTTGAAGCGAAACAATTTGCTGATTTTAAAGATCAATTTCAATGGTTTATAGGTCTTGCAATTTTGTTATTATTTATAGATATTTTCTTACTAGATCGTAAGACAGGATGGTTGAAGAAGTTAAACTTATTTAACGAAAACTTATGATAGAAAGCGCTAAAAAATTAGTAATATTCGGAGACTTTGTAATGTTTGTTATGAAAAGTATAGTATTCATTTTTATCACATTATGCACATTTTCGTCTTTTGCACAGGATGATGATGAGGCTCTTCTTGAATCAAAAAGACAATCGAATAATTTTGTTTTCGAAGGGAATGAGAAAATTCAGGGTGAAGATTATGTTGCTGCCGAGATGGAATATAGAAAAGCCATTTCTGAGCAACAATCTAATGTCTCTGGGATTTATAATTTAGGAACGTCATATTATAAAAAAGGAAATTTCGAAGAGTCTTTATACCGCTTACAAGAAGCTGCTAATAAAGCAACAGACCGCGCAGAGAAGCATAAAGCATTTCATAACATTGGGAATATTTTAATGCAGAATAAAAAATGTAAAGAAGCGGTTGAGGCTTACAAGAACGCATTAAGAAACAATCCTGCCGACGAGGAAACACGTTATAATTTTGGTTTAGCTAAAGAATGTGCTAAAGAGCAAGAAGATCAAAACCAGGATAACAAGGACGATCAAGACCAAAATAAAGATCAGAATCAAGATCAAAACGAAGATCAGAATAAGGACAATAAAGATCAGGATCAGAAAGACCAAGATAAACAAGACGAGGGCGACCAAGATCAGGATAAAAAAGACGAAGGCGATCAAGATAAAGATAAAGGCGATCAGGAAGAAAATGAAGATGGTAAGCCTAAAGATGACAAGCAAGATCAAGGCGAAGGCGATCAAGATAAAAAAGAACAACCACAACAGCCTAAGCCTCAACAAGGGCAAATGTCGCCACAACAAATTAAAAATTTGTTAGAAGCGATGAATAATCAAGAACAGAAAGTTCAAGAAAAGATGAATGCTGAGAAACAAAAAGGTGAACGTATTAAAACCGATAAAGATTGGTAGTTTGTTTTTAGAATGAATTTAAAAAATGAAAAGGATTAAACACATAGTAATAGTTTTAGTTTTGTTAGTTTCAAGCGTAACCTTTGCACAGGTTAAGTTCGAGGCTAAAGTGAGTAAAACTAAGCTGGGTATAAATGAACGATTACGAGTAGATTTTGAGATGAATAAAGATGGCGATAATTTTAATCCGCCAAATTTTTCAAGTTTCACTGTTGTAGGTGGTCCAAATCAATCTGTTAGTAAATCGTGGGTTAACGGTGTCTCTCAATATAAAAAAACGTATTCTTATTTCTTAGCTCCAAAAAGCCAAGGAAGCTTCACGTTAAATCAAGCTACAATAGAAATTGAAGATGAAGTTTATAAAATAACCCCAATAAAAATAACCGTTACCTCTGCGGTGAGTAAACCTAGAGATGGTAATAATGCCGATTTTGTTGCTTCAGAAAACATTCATTTAGTTGCCGAGGTTTCAAAAGCAAATCCATATTTAAACGAGGCAATTACCGTGGTTTACAAGTTGTATGTGTCTACAACTACAGGTGTAAGTCAGTGGCGTGAAATTAACAGTCCGAAGTACAGCGATTTCTGGAGTCAGAATATAGATATTAAAGGGTTAAAAGTTCAGAACGGAACATATGAAGGAGAACCATATCGTTATTTAGTATTACGAAAAACAGTACTGTATCCTCAAAAAACAGGAAAACTTAAAATAGAACCTTTAAGCTTAGATCTTACGGTAGATGTTTTAACGAACAGACGTGATATTTTTGGAGGTCGACTAATGACTCAAGTTCATAAAACGGTTTCTGCCGGAGAGCGTACTATTAATGTAAAACAACTACCAGAAAAAGGGCAGCCAGACGATTTTACAGGAGCTGTAGGTGATTTTGATTTTAAAGTAACTACATCTAAAACAGAATTAGAAGCATCAGAATCTTTAGATTTAAATGTTGAGGTTTCAGGTAATGGAAACTTAAAACTATTCGAATTACCTAAAGTAGTTTTACCAAGTTCTCTTGAGGTGTATGAACCCGAACATAACGAAAATGTAAATACAAATTTAAACGGAATGCAAGGTCGTATATCTGATAGTTATACGGTAGTACCTCAATTTAAAGGTAAATACCCAATACCTAGTATTTCATTTTCTTATTTTGATTTGAAAACAGAATCTTATAAACGTATTTCTTCAGATGAGATTGTTGTAGATGTTACTCAGGGACCAAATAATGTTGCCGTAGGAAGCCAGCCTTCTATTTCAGACCAGAGAAAGCAACCAGTAGTTTTAAACAAAGATCATTTTGCTTTTATTAAAACTAAAGCCAATTTAGAACCTAATTCATCATCTTATTTCTTTAAAACAAAATTGTTTTGGGGCTCTTTATTAATGCCGTTTTTAATGATTCCGTTAGCTATGGTATTCAGAAAACGTAAGGCAGTTAGAGATGCCGATGTTACAGGAAATAAAATACGAAAAGCAGATAAGCTAGCGAAGAAATATTTAAGTGAAGCCAAAAAAGCATTAGGTAAAAAAGAAGCTTTTTATGTAGCCTTAGAAAAAGCATTACACAACTACTTAAAAGCAAAATTAAATATTGAAACTGGTGAGTTAAGTAAAGACAGAATACAAGAATTATTAAAAAATAAACAAGTGGAATCTGGTGTGATTTCAGAATTTGCATCTTTATTAGAAAGTTGTGAATTGGCACGTTATACACCATCAACACAAGTTACTATGCAACAGGATTTTGATAAGGCAGCAAGTACTATTTCGTTAATTGATAAACAAATACGTTAAAATGAAAGCAGTTTTATATATACTAATGGTTTTGTTAAGCAGTTTAACTTTTGCTCAAGATAATAATGCTATTTTCGAGCAAGCGAATACACTTTATAACAACGGTAAATATGCAGAAGCGATAGATAAATATCAAGCTATTTTAGATAATGGTATGCATTCTAGCGAGTTATTTTTTAACTTAGGTAACGCACATTATAAGTTAAACCACGTTGGTCTTAGTGTGTATTATTTTGAAAAAGCATTACAATTAGCACCTAATGATACTGATATAAAAAATAACATAGCTTACGCAAGAAACATGACTATAGATGCTATAGATGTTGTTCCTGAAGTCGGAATTTCTAAACTCTTAAAGAATGTTACTGGCATATTAAGTTTTGATGGTTGGGCTATAATAACAGTGGTGCTATTTATTGTATTTGTTGTTTTGTTTATTAGTTATTATTTTTCAGAATACACTGCAAAAAAAAGATTAGCATTTTCAACAAGTTTAATTGTTTTGTTTACAGGATGTTTGACTCTGTTTTTTGCTTTTCACGATTATAATTTAACTCAAAAAGATAATCCTGCTATAATTTTTGCTCAAGAAAGTCAAGTTAAAAGCGAGCCTAATTTAAGTAGTCAAGAAGCTTTTATTTTACACGAAGGAACCAAAGTACAAGTTTTAGATACCGTAAACAATTGGAAGAAAATAAAATTGTCTGATGGTAAAACTGGTTGGATTTCTAGCTCGGATATTAAAGTTTTATAACTACTTTTACATTATTACTCAATAATTAATGCCTAAAACGATAACATCCTTATTTCTTTCTGTGATTTTTGTGCTGTTTATTTCAGCTCCAACACTTATAACCATGCTTAAAAAAAATGCAGATGTTTCTATGTTTTTTAGTTTAGCAGAGGAAGAAAATAGTAAGGAAAATGTTAAGTTAATAAGTTTTGAACTAAACGCGCATAATGATATAAATTATGTTTTTGGTCTTTTGGAAACCGATAATTCCTTTAATTTTTATTTAAACACTTATTCTCAATTAGACTTAGAGAATGTTTCTCCACCACCCGAATATATTGCCTAACCATTTTAGTTTTGTCTAAAATAATTTATATGTGCTTTAATATTTTAAACTTAAAAGCAGTTACTTTTAATGTATTTTTAAGATATAAAGTCATCTAATGGTTCTACTTTTATAAGAAGAGAATATATACAAGACAATGTGTTAGAATATTCAGAAATCATACTATTAATAAAAGGGATAAATCATCCAAAATAAAAGTGGAACATATTTCATTGTTCCTTATTTATCATCAACTAAACACATGTATAGTAAGCTATAGTTATGTTTAAGTTGGAATAGAAAACAATATAAAAAACAGTTAAAATCTAGATTATGATATTAAAAAACGTTTTTAAGAATAACGAAAAGTGGGTAAAAGATAAATTAGCAACTGATGAAAATTATTTTGAAAATTTACGCGAAGGACAAGCTCCAGAATTTTTATATATAGGCTGTTCAGATAGCCGTGTAGATGCAGAAGGATTAATGGGCTTAGAGTTAGGACAAGCTTTTGTACATAGGAATATTGCTAATATGGTGCCTAATACCGACTTAAATGTGATGTCTGTTGTAGATTATGCAGTAGATCATTTAAAAGTAAGTCATGTGGTGGTTTGTGGACATTACGGATGTGGAGGTGTACATGCTGCAATGCAATCTGCAGATTTAGGTTTGTTAAATCCATGGTTGAGAAATATTAGAGATGTGTACCGTATTCATGCAGATGAGTTGAATGCGATTAAGGATGAAGAAAAGAGATATGACAGATTAATTGAATTAAACGTTCAAGAGCAATGTGTTAACTTAATAAAAACATCTGCAGTTCAAAAAGCTATACGTTCAAGAGGGCTTGTTGTTCATGGATGGATTTTCGATATGCATACAGGTAAATTAATCGATTTAAAAATTGATTTTGAAGCGATATTAGAAAACATCATGCAAATTTATCACTTAGATTAAACATCTACATCATAATAAATAGTACAATGGTCACTTTTAACGAGTGGCCTTTTTTTTAACTTAGAATTTAGTTTTCTTACTTTAATATTTGCTACTATTCATATTATACATTATCCTCAAGTAAGAATTTAAACGACATTAAGAACCTTCTGTTTTTAATAAAAAAAGTAAAATATAATTTTTATTTAGACTCATTCTTTTTTAGATTTGTGACAAATATATAATATTATTTTAATTGAGTCTAAATAAGAACAGTTTTTAAAATCAAAATTTTCAACCTATAAGAAACATTATGAAAAGAGTATTACTATTAATGATGCTTGCATCTGCTTTTACATTTAATTCGGCTTTAGCTCAAAAAAGTAAAGCACAAGACCAAAAAGCGATTAAAAGCATGTGTGGTTGTTACGAAGTGAATTTCAACTTTGCAGAGACTTTTAATTATTCAAAAGATTCTACGTATTTACCTTCAGAAGTCAAGCACGATAAAGGTTTAGAATGGGTAGAATTGGTTCAGGATTCTAAAGATAAGATAGCCTTACAGCACTTGTTAATTGTTGGTAATCCTTCAAGCCAGCATATTGTTAAACACTGGCGACAAGATTGGGAATTCGAGAATACCGATTTGTATTTATATAATGGTGATAATGTTTGGAACTATAAGAGTTTACCAAAAGATGATGTAAAAGGACAATGGTCTCAGAAAGTATTTCAAGTAGATGATAGTCCACGTTACGAAGGATCTTCTTCTTGGGTACATGTAGACGGAAAAAGTTATTGGGAAAACACCACTACAGCACCATTACCTCGAAGAGAATATACAAAACGAAGCGATTACAATATTACCTTAAGAAGAAACCGTCAGGAAATCACTAAAGATGGATGGATTCACGATCAAGACAATGATAAAATATTACGTGAAGCTGGTAAGGAAGATGTTGTTATAGCTCAAGAAAAAGGATATAATACGTATACTAAAGTAGACGATAGTAAATGCGTTGCGGCACAAGATTATTGGAAGAAAACAAGTGCTAAGTGGGCTTTAGTTCGTACAAAATGGGATGAAGTGTTCGCTAGAAATAAAAATTTATCTTTGGAAGAAAAAGTAGATAATAAACAATTATATAAGTACTTGTTTTCTGAGAAAGAATATCAAAAACCATTAGAGATTAGTGAAGTAATAGAATCTTTCGTAAAATAAAATATCATGATAAAATTAGTTATACAAAAAATAGTATTAAGTGTTATGTTTACAGTAGGTTGTTGGGTACAAGCTCAAGAGTCTAATGTATTCTTAGATCGTGGGTTTTGGAAAACAAATCCAACTCCAGAAACTATTGACTTAAAAATTAAAGAAGGAAACGATCCTGCTCAATACAACGGAGGAAGTTTTGATCCTGTTACATTAGCGATTTTAAATGAGGCTTCTAACCCAACTATTTTACAGTTGTTAAAACAAAAAGGGAATGATGTAAATAAGTTAACGCACGATGGACGAACTTATGTGTTCTGGGCTGCGAATAAGGGGAATGTAGAACTTATGGAATACCTTATTAGTAAAGGTGCAAAAACAGATATATTAGACAATCATGGTTATACCGTTTTAAACTTTGCAGCGGCTACTGGACAGAAAAACACAAAGGTTTACGATGTTTGTTTAGCGAATGGTGCTAAATTAACAGATTTAGATCATCATGGTGCTAACGCTTTATTATTAGCTTCGCAACGTGATACAGATTTTACTTTAATCAACTATTTTACTTCTAAAGGATTAGACTTAAACAGTAAGGATGCCGATGGGAATGGTGTTTTTAATTATGTATCTCGTTATGGAAAAACCGAAATGCTTGATGCTCTTATTAAGAAAGGTGTAGATTATAAAACTGTAAATGCCGAAGGAGGAAATGCAATGATTTTTGCTAGTGTAGGCCCAAGAGGAGGTTCTAATAATTTAGAGTTTTTTAAATATTTAGAAAATAAAGGTATTAATCCAAATGTAACGACTACAAAAGGGGTAACGCCTTTACATGCTTTAGCTGGACGTAGTAAAGATGCTCAGGTTATTAATTATTTTATTGAAAAAGGTGTAGATGTAAATCAGGCCGATCAAAACGGGGATACGGCATTTTTAAATGCAGCAAATCGAAACGATTTAGCAATGGTTACCTTGTTAAAAAAGCATGTTAAGGATATAAATGCAACTAATAAAAAAGGAGAAACGGCCTTGGCTCTAGCAGTTCAGAATAACACGTCAGATGTTGTTGCTTATTTAATAGATCAAGGAGCAGATTTACAAACTGTTGATGCTAGCGGAAGTAATTTAACAACCAATTTATTAAAGTCGTATTCACCTAAAACTAAAGCAGATTTTAATTCTAAGTTAGCCTTATTAAAATCTAAAGGATTAGATATTGCAAAACCACAAGCTAACGGAAATACTTTATATCACTTAGCTTTAGACCAAAACAGTATGGAATTGCTTAAATTGGCAACACAACATAAAGCAGATATTAATGCGGTAAATAATGAAGGAATTTCACCTTTGTTAAAATCGGCAATGTCATCTAGCGACGATACCATTTTAAAATATTTATTAGCGAATGGTGCAGATAAGTCTATTACAACAGAATTTGAAGAAAGCGCTTTCGATTTAGCACAAGAGAATGAGCTTTTAAAGGCCAATAAGGTTAATATTAATTTTTTAAAATAAACAGATATGCGTAAATTTTCAGTTATAAAATCGCTTTTCGTTTTAATACTTATGGTGTTTAGTTTGTATTCATTTAAAGCTGTTGTTCCTGCAACAAAATATAAGTGTATGGTGCAAATGACGAATTATACTGGCGAAGGTGCTTATGTTGTGATTTCGTTAATCAATCCACAAGGTGAATACGAAAAAACATTATACGTACAAGGTGACGACGATGAATGGTACAACGATTTAACATCTTGGTTTAAGTTCTACGGAAAAAAACGTAATAATATTGATGCTGTTACTGGAGCTACAGTAGCTGGCGGTCAACGTAGCATAAACGTGATTGAAATTGAAGATTCTAAAATAGATTCAGGGTATAGTATTCGTTTTGAATCGGCTGTAGAAGATCAAGAGTATTACGAGCAAGATGTTCAGTTTAAATTAACTTCAGAAAGTGTAAAAAGTAAAGTTGAAGGTAAAGGATTTATACGTTACATCCGTATGATTCCTAACTAAAAGAAATAATTTATGACGATTTCAATATGGAGATATAGCCACCTTGCGCTGGCTGTATCTTCTTTTGTTTTTATAATATTGGCGGCATTTACCGGCATTATTTTGGCATTCGAGCCCATTTCAAATCAGGTAAAACCATATCGTGTTCATGATTTTAATGAGGTGTCGCTGTCTGAAACTATTACGCATTTAAAAGACAATTATATTGAAATTTTAAACGTCGATGTCGATGTTAACGACTTCGTTTCTGCTTCTGTAATAACAGCAGAAGGAGATGCCGAAACCTTTTATATTAATCCGAGAACAGGAGCTAAAATTGGAGATATTATTGAGAAATCTCCATTGTTTCAATGGACAACAAATTTTCATAGATCGTTATTCTTAAAATCTACAGGACGTATTTTTGTAGGTATTACATCATTCTTACTCTTTTTAATTGCTGTTTCCGGAACTGTACTTATTGTAAAAAGGCAACGTAGTTTTAAGCGTTTTTTTGGTAAAATAGTAAACGAAAATTTTGCTCAGTACTATCATGTGGTCTTAGGTCGCTTGTCTTTAATTCCGATTCTTATTGTTACCCTTACAGGAGTATATTTGTCTCTCTATCGATTTGATTTACTACCAAAAGACACAGTGTCTCAGAATGTTAATTATGATGCAATCTCTGAGACTCCAAAGCTAGACCTTAAAGATCAATCTATTTTTAGAGACACCAAACTCTCTGAAGTTCGAAGTGTAGAATTTCCGTTCTCTGAAGATGTAGAAGATTATTACACCCTTCAATTGCAAGATCGTGAGGTGTTAGTAAATCAGTACACAGGCGAAGTTTTAAGCGAAGCTAAATATCCGTTTATAGCGATTGCCTCCCGATTAAGTATTAACCTCCATACCGGACAAGGCAGTATATTGTGGGCCTTGGTTTTGGCAATTGCTTGTGTAAATATTCTGTTTTTTGTGTATTCTGGTTTCGCAATGACTTTAAAACGTCGCAAAGCTAAACTCAAAAACAAATTTAAAAAGGACGATGCGAAATTTGTCATTTTAATAGGTTCTGAAAATGGGAGTACAGTGCAGTACACAAACATGTTGCATAAACAATTATTAAAGCTAGGTCAGTCTAGTTTTATTGCTGAATTAAATTCATTTTCAACCTATAAACAGTGCGAACATTTAGTTGTTGCTACAGCGACTTATGGTCAGGGAGAAGCGCCCGAAAACGCAAATAAATTCGAAAGTATTTTTAAAGACATACAATCGGATCATGCATATAGTTTTTCAGTAGTTGGTTTTGGTTCGCTAGCGTATAAAGACTTCTGTAAATATGCTTTTGATGTTGATGCATTATTGCAATCAGATCTTAATGCAGTGCAACTTTTAGAGCCGTTTACAATTCATAATAAATCTTTCGAAGCTTATACACAATGGATTAATTTATGGTTTAAAAAAGTTGGGTTACAAATACAATTATCAGGGGAGGATGTTCTGGAGAATAAGAAAAGAAAACGAACGTTTATAGTTGCTAATAAAACACTTTCAAGTCAAAATCCAGATGATACTTTTACCATTGAATTTAAATTAAAACGCGGTATATCTCGATTCAAATCAGGAGACTTACTAGCTGTTCAGCCCGAAGCCAATAGTGCAGAGCGTTTGTATTCTGTTGGTAGAGTTAATCAGTCGGTGTTTTTAAGTGTGAAGCGTCAAGAATTAGGATTATGTTCTAATTTTTTAAATGATTTAAAACCAAACGATGCAATTAAAGCACGATTAATTAAGAATAAAGAATTTCGTTTACCTAAGCGTACAAAAAATGTATTGATGATTGCAAATGGAACAGGAATAGCTCCTTTTCTAGGTATGATTAATAGCAACACTTCTAATAAAAATATGCAATTGTATTGGGGAGGAAGACAAGAGTCGTCTTTCAAAATTTACAAGTCAATTATAGATGAAGGTTTAAAAGCAAATAGACTTCAGAAATTAGAAATAGCCTATTCGCAGCAGGATACTAAGAAAGTCTATGTGCAACATCTTTTAGAACGCGATGCAGAACAAGTTGCTCAAGTTTTAAAACAAAAAGGGGTGATTCTTATTTGCGGTTCGATAGCGATGCAAAAGGATGTCCTTATTGTTTTAGAAGTCATCTGCGAACGTTATTTAGAATATCCGTTAAGTGTATATAAAAACAAAGGACAGCTTAAATTAGACTGTTATTAGTCTTCTTTTTTATCTTTAGTTAAAAGGTCTTTCTTTTTCTCATCAACCTTTTCCTTAATAGCTGGATATAATTTTGTAGATATTGCCATTACGGGTTCATAAAGCATAGATTCATCTATATCTTTTTGGCTCATAAAAGGAATAGTGTCATTTAAATTTCCAAAAATATTTAAAGCAATACTTGCTATTAAACCCAGTTTAAGCATCCCGAAAATACCTCCTAAAAATTTATTTACAATGCCTAGAAAAGCAAAATCTGCAAGCTTAGTAAATGCTTTTCCTGCCAAACCTATAACTAAAACAATAACAATAAATGTTGCTGCAAATGCAACTATTTTTATATAGTTCTCGTCCCAATCTACTTTGTCTTCAAAGAGAGTAGATGTGTAGGCGCTAAAATTAATAGCTCCATATATTCCAACAATTAAAGCAAGAAGAGAGGCTATTTCAACAAAAAGACCATTTATAAACCCCCGAACTAAACCAAAAAGGAGTATTATGGCAAGAATAATGTCTAATAAAGTCATAATGAATTGGTTGTTTTATCAAATATAATATTTAAAATGAATCTGTCATATTTTATGAGATGTTTGGAAGAAATGATGTGCTATTTTTTAACTTTGCAAAACGCAGTTTAAGCGTAATAAAAATTATATGTCAAGAGACGAAGAATTAAAAACGAGGTGGGAAGATGTCGTAACTAAATTGTCGAATCAATTTGCAGATGGCGATACTTTAGATTTAGATGCTATTATATATTTAATTGGTTTACAAGAGTTGGGGCAGTTTGACCGAAACTTTAAGAAAGATCAAAAATTAGATTTAATGCATATTGCAATTTGCAAATTATTAGTGCCTTATGGGTATTATGAATTTGATTTTGTAGACGACGATGGTTGGCCACATTATACCATAAAAGAACAATTGCCAACCTTAAAAGCAGGAGAACAGAGTATTTTAATGAAAGAAGCCATTGTAAACTATTTCATTGAAACCGAATATATAAATTAAGAATTGTTAAATTTGCATTCATTTTTGAAGGAATATCATGATTGATAAAATAAAAGAACTTATTGCTGAAGCAGAAGCGTTTAAAGCCCAGTCTAAAGACGAAGTAGAGGCATTCCGTATTAAATACTTAGGTAAAAAAGGATTGCTGAATGATTATTTTGCTGAATTTAAAAACGTTGCGAAAGACCAGAAGAAAGAATTTGGTCAAGTTATAAATCAGCTTAAAAACACAGCACAAGAACGTGTAGATGTTTTAAAAGCAGAGTTGGAAAGTAAAGATGAAGCAAAAGGAATTTATGGCGATTTATCTAGACCAGGAGAGCCTATTTCTATTGGTGCACGTCACCCTATTTCAATCGTAAAAAATCAAATTATCGATATTTTTTCAACTATAGGCTTTAATGTGAGTGAAGGCCCTGAAATTGAAGACGATTGGCATAACTTTACAGCGTTAAACTTACCAGAATATCACCCAGCAAGAGATATGCAGGATACCTTTTTTGTGCAAACAAATCCAGATGTTTTGCTAAGAACACATACCAGTTCTGTACAAGTGCGTTACATGGAAAATAATGCACCTCCAATTCGTACTATTTCTCCAGGTCGTGTATATAGAAACGAAGCCATTTCGGCACGTTCTCACTGTTTCTTTCATCAAGTAGAAGGATTGTATATAGATAAAGACGTAAGCTTTGCAGATTTAAAACAAACACTTCAATATTTTACAACTGAAATGTTCGGGAAATCGAAAATTCGATTACGTCCATCTTATTTCCCATTTACAGAGCCAAGTGCAGAGATCGATGTGTATTGGGGCTTGGAAACCGAGTCTGATTACAAAATTACCAAAGGTACTGGATGGTTAGAAATTGGTGGTTGTGGTATGGTAGATCCTAATGTTTTAGAAAACTGTAACATAGATTCTAAAGTATATTCTGGATTTGCTTTTGGAGTAGGAATAGATCGTATTGCGATGTTATTACATCAAATAAACGACATCCGTTTGTTAAGTGAAAATGATGTGCGTTTCTTAGAACAATTTAAGTCTACAATTTAATTGTATGAAAAAAGATATTGAAATTCCAAAGGTAGAAGGTGTTTATGTAGCTGCTGTAAAAGTGTTTAATAAAGACTTGAATTCAGATGAATGGAATGCATATATTGTAAATGATAAAGACGTTGATTTAGAGATGGTTTTAATCGTCTCTAAAGGACTGTCTAAAGATAAGAAAACAGCAGTAATGAGACATAAAGTAGAAAAACTTCCTGCTAAAAGTTATGCCAAAATTGAATATCTTCAGGAAGACGTTTTGGCTTTAGTTAATACGTTTGAAGTGTCTTTTTTTGAAGACAATAAAATGTTTGATAAAACATTTGTATTCAAAGCAAATACTATAAACGAAAAGGCTTTTCAGTTAATTCCAACAATGAATGTTCAGGGGGTTTTAGTGAAATAGAAAGTTGTATATTTAATCTAATTTATCTGTAAGTTTTTCAAAGGTCTTTTTAGGATCTTTTCCTTCATATAAAATTTCGTAAACGGCATTAATTATAGGAAGCTTGGTTTTTCGAGCGTTTTTTTCGTTCAATAATTGCGCACTTTTGGTCGCGTAATACCCTTCTGCAACCATGCTCATTTCGATTTGTGCAGACTTTACAGTGTAACCTTTTCCAATCATATTACCGAACATTCTATTTCTTGAAAACACAGAATATCCTGTAACCAATAAATCGCCTAAATATGCCGAGTTATTAATGTTACGTTTCATTTTGTGCATCTTCTTAATAAAACGTTTCATTTCACGAATTGCATTACTCATTAATACACTTTGGAAGTTGTCTCCGTATCCTAAACCATGTGCTATTCCTGCAGCAATGGCGTAGATGTTTTTTAACATAACGGCGTATTCGGTACCGATTACATCGTCGCTAATTTTTGTTTTTATATAATTGCTTGAAAAGTTTTTAGCAATGGCTTTTGCTTTTTTAGAGTCGGCACAAGAAATGGTTAAGTACGATAAACGCTCTAAAGCGACTTCTTCTGCATGACAAGGACCTGCGATAACAGCAATGTTATTAAAAGGGACATTGTACACATCATGAAAATGTTCGCCTACCAATAAGCCAGATTCGGGTATAATACCTTTTACAGCAGAAACAACCGTTTTAGTAGAGATGTCTATGGTTATTTTTTCTAATTCACTTTGCATAAAAGCAGAAGGAATAGCAAAAATTAATATATCGGCATAATTGGCAATTTCGTTAATATCGTTGCTTATAATAAGGTCTTCCGTTTTAAACTCTACCGAACTTAAATAATTGGGGTTATGTTGTTCTTTTAATAAATGTTCTTTAGTGTAAACACTACGCATATACCATCCTACTTCGTCAAGGTTTTCACAAAGCATTTTTACAATGGCGGTGGCCCAACTACCTGCGCCAAATACAGCATATTTTAATTCTTTACTCATAAAAGCATTATAATTATAAGATTCAAAAGTACATAAAAAACTAGTTTTTTATGGTTAATGAAATATTAATAAACCAATTTTAAGTTTTAATAAATTAGAATTGTTTAAGATTTTAAAAGAATTTCGTTTTTAATAATATAAATTGAAGTGTCTTCAAAGAGTTTTTTTTCTAATTCTAAAAAGCGCTCTATATTTTCTTTAGTATCTGTAATTTCAATAATTTGAGGGTGTTTAAAATGTTGAACATCACCAATTCCCCAGTTTATTTTTTTACTATTAAAATAACCTCTTGATACATTAAATTGTAATGCTTGTTTTAAACCTGAAGCTTTTACTTTTTTTAGAATTACAGTAGCAAAATCTGATTCGTGAAGTGTTTTCCAAAAGGGGACATCTTTACGTTTTTTACCGTATTCAAAATAAATTCGTATGGTAGTTTCTGTTTTCATTTGGGATGTCTTTTATCGTCAATTTCAGATAAAGTAAATCCTTTTTCTTTAAAAACACTTTCGTTTTTTGGACTTCCTATAATTTGAGAAGTGTAAACTCCGGTATGTCCAGAAAACAAGTAAGATATACTACAGGCAATTGCTATAAAAACGCCAGCTTCAATTCCGAATAATTCAATACCCATAACGGTACATGCTATAGGGGTGTTTGTTGCTCCTGCAAAAACGGCAACAAATCCCATGCCGGCAAGTAGGCCCATAGGCAGCGGAATAAACCATATTAAAGCGTTTCCTAATGTTGCTCCTATATAGAATAAAGGGGTGACTTCTCCGCCTTTAAAACCAGCACCAAGTGTAAATGATGTAAATAATAGTTTGGCTAAAAAATCGTAAGAATTCATATTAGATGTAAACGATTCAACTATAGTAGGTACACCAAGTCCAATATATTTTGTAGTTCCAATAGAATAAATAATAACAGCTAAAATTACACCTCCAATGGCTGGTCGTAACGGTGGGTATTTTATAAATCTTTTAAATTGGCTAGACCAAAAGTGAGTTGATTTAGAGAATAACATAGCTACTAATCCAAAAATAATTCCGGCTAACATTGCCCAAAGTAAATTTACAAAATTCATATCGGCAACAGTATCAATATGGTAGTGTGTGTGATGGATGCCCCAAATTTCGCAAAAGTAATTTGCTAAAACGGCAGCTAAAAAACTAGGTACAACAGCGTCTAATCGAATCCGACCAAGAATAAGCACTTCTAAAGCGAAAATTCCTCCAGCCAAAGGTGTTCCAAATACAGAAGCAAAACCAGCACTAATACCTGCAATTAAAACAATTTTACGATCTCCATTAGAAAGTTTAAATATTTTAGTGAATTGATCTGCAACCGCTCCTCCAATTTGTACTGCAGTTCCTTCTCGACCAGCAGAACCTCCAAATAGATGAGTTACCACCGTTCCAAATAAGACTAAAGGAGCCATTTTAAAGGGGATTACTTTTTTGGGAGAATGAAATTCTTCTAAAAGTAAGTTGTTTCCTTTAACTACGCTATTTCCAAATAAATGATAGGTAATTCCTATAATAAATCCACCTACAGGTAGGAGAGCGATAATCCATAAATTAGATTCTCTATATGCTGTTGCCCATTCTAGACTTTTTAAGAAAAATGCAGAAATACTTCCCGTAACTAAACCTATAAATGTGCATATAATAAGCCATTTAATAAGGTAATATAAAGAAGGAATTTGCTCGAGTGAGGTTAGTTTTTTTTTTAATTTTTCAAAAGTCATAATTACCTAATATTAATGATTCTACTAGATTTTAAAGTCATCTATTAGTAGAGATCATTAGTGATATAAGAACGGTTTAAGGCAAACCCCATTGCCGAGTACACACAAAATTAGAACAAAAAACATAAAATCAAACAGTTTTACTATTTCTTTGTTTTTGAAATATGTGTTTATACTTTAAATTTTAGTGTAATTATGTTAAAGAAAGTGTTTAATTTTTTTTGACTTTTAGTTATTTAGTAGGAATTAGTGACTGTGGACACAATTCTGTTTAGTTTTTAGCGTTATCAGATTGCTAAGATTTTAATTTTATATCTCTATCAAGTATTGACTATAAGTTTTAGAATGTACCTGATAGAGATACTTAATAATTAAAATACTGAACATTATTAAAGTACTTCTTTCCTTCTAATGTTAATGCGCATAGCGTCTTCAATTGGTTTTTCTGAAACTAAAATTAAATAGCCTCCACCGCCAGCACCAGCCAATTTCCATGCTATGGCTTGATCTTTGTGTTTATCGATTTCTTTGTTAATTCTATCGTTAACCATTGCAGGAAACATTTTTACTTGTGCTTTAAATGAATTTAAAAAGCCTGTAGCAAATGTGTTTAAATCTTTAGCTTTTATAGCTTCCCAAACCATTTCAGATGCTTCAGATAGTTCTTTTACATTGTCTTCATTAATATAAGTTTCCCCTAAAAGGTCTAAGCCAGGTTCTCTAGGCCACAGCATAACCATGTAAATATGTTCTTCTAACCAAGTTAATGTAGACTCGTCTTCAATAGATTCAAACTTTGTTGGCCAATACGCTTTATCGTAAAAGTGTCTTACAAGGCCTGGCATACAAATACCTATAGCGTCTTGTGCTCCAGAAATTAAAGTTGATCCTGGTGTGTTTTCAAATTTAAAAAGTATTTCTGCTAATTTTTCTGGCTTTTCTAAAGGTAAATAATAAGGCCAAATTTGCTTTGCTGCATTTCTTGTAGAAGTAGACATACCGCAACGCTCGTTATATTCTATAATAGGTTCTAAAGATAGAGTAATAGCCCAACCTGGATGAAATTTAGAGACATAAGGTTGGTCAATCCAAGTTCCAGCTAAATCTATGCGATAAGGTAAGGTGCAATTTCCTGCTGATCGTATAGCTGTAGTGGAGCGTTCAGGAAGGCCTTCGTCTGGAATGCGTTTTAGGTTTTTTAGTTCGATATTAAGGGCATTACATAATTCTTCTTTTTTGGGAGAAAAACCGTCTTCATTTACTACAAAAAAATCAGGTCTTAATATTTCTAAATCTTCTTTAAAATCTAAAATTCCAGAACCTGTATTTACAAATGCTTTTTTTACATACCTAATGGCATTTATCATGTAAAGTCTTTCTTGTTCCGAATTAATGGTTTGTCGTCCTTTTAATTCTGCAATAGTTGCGTCAGAACCTATTCCAACATATAAGTCACCATACATAGAGGCTTCTTTAAAAAATGCAATATGGCCACTATGTAACATGTCAAAACATCCAGAAACAAATACTTTTTTATTCATCTTATATTTAATTTATATTCTAAAATTGAATTTAATGTACTTTACTAAACACAATTGTATGCAAGATATTTTATTTGGGTAAATCTAGCAACAACTTTGATGTAAAAGCTTACTTATAATTCTTAGGTTGTAGTCTTTAGTGTAGGTGTAAAAACTATTTTAATTTTATTAAGGAGGAATAATATAAGAATTATAAGCAGGTAAATTAAGAGGAAAGACTAGTGTGTGTAAAATAATAACGTTTCAAATAATTATTGTTGTGCAATTTATTTACAAGTTAAAAGAATAATTTACTAGTCAAATAATAGTATATAGCAGTATTGGGTCATTTCTTTTTCTTAATTTTACCGCTTTATTTTTCTTAATTTAATACTATATTATAACTTCTCAACCCCCTAAAATTATGCTAGATGATTTTCTTTTTTATGTACAATACGGTATTAATCATGTGTTAGATATAAATGGCTACGATCATGTTTTATTTTTATTAGTATTAACGGTTGCTTATATTTTTAAAGATTGGAAGCGTGTCTTAATATTGGTGTCTTTATTTACTTTAGGGCATACTATTTCGTTAATTTTGGCAGCATACGATGTTGTTAAAATTAATGGTGCTTTAGTAGAGTTGTTAATACCTATAACTATTTTTGTAATGGCAGTTTATAATATATTCACTGCAGGAAAAACGATTCAAAAAGGAGTGGGTTTATTGTTTTTTTCTGCATTATTTTTTGGAGTTATTCATGGCTTAGGCTTTGCAAGGGAATTTCATTTGCTAATAGGTGGCTCTAGTGCTAAACTATTACCTTTATTAGAATTTGCTTTAGGTATTGAGGCTGCTCAAATTATAATTGTATTTGTAGTCTTGTTTTTTAGTTACATTATGCAAACTGTTTTTAGGTTTTCTAAACGCGATTGGATTTTAGTAATTTCGTCTGTCGTAATAGGGTTAGTTATTCCAATGATTATGGGAAATGAATTAATCTCTTAATAATCAGAAATTTTCTCAAAATTTTAACGATTAACCATTGTAATTAAAGAGCTAACGGGCTATCTTCGTTAAATAGGTGGTTTATTTACAATGGTTCTGAGTTTAATAGAAAAGCATATATTGATTTAAAAAGAATAAAGGCTTTATCATTTTAGTTTATCTTTTATTCCAAATAAGTTCATAAAAAAAATTAAAAATATTAATGCCTAAAAAAAAGCAACTTAAGTACGATAAAGCTTATTTACGAATAGCCAAAGAGTGGGGTAAATTATCGTTTTGCGAACGCAAACAGGTAGGTGCTGTTATTGTTAAAGACCGGATGATTATTTCAGATGGATTTAATGGAACCCCAACAGGATTCGATAATTTTTGTGAAGACGACGAAGGTTATACTAAGTGGTATGTTTTACATGCCGAAGCTAATGCTATTCTTAAAGTTGCTGCTTCTACACAATCTTGTAAAGGCGCTACCTTATATATAACACTCTCACCTTGTAAAGAATGCAGTAAATTAATTCATCAATCAGGAATTGTAAGAGTTGTGTATTGTCAAAAATATAAGGATGATTCTGGATTAGATTTTTTAGAAAAAGCAGGCATACACGTTGAATATATCGAAGATTTATCCGCATAATGACATTAAAAAAAATATATCTACCTCTAATTGTTGGAGCTGCAGTTGCGGCCGGAATATTTATAGGAGGTAAATTAAATTTTTCTGATTCTTCAGATAGGTTGTTTGCGTCTAATAGCAAAAAAGAGAAATTAAATCGTCTAATAGATTATATAGATTACGAATATGTAGACGATGTAAATACCGACAGTATTGTAGATGTAACTGTAAATGGAATTCTTCAAAATTTAGATCCACATTCGGTATACATACCTAAAGAAGACATGGAGCGTGTTTCTGAAAATATGAAAGGTGATTTCGTGGGTATTGGTATTCATTTTTATACATATAAAGATACGGTTACCGTAATAAGAACTGTAGATGATGGTCCTAGTGATAAAGTGGGAATACAAGGAGGAGATCGTCTTATTTTTGCAGATGGCGATTCTTTATTCGGAAAATATATTGAAAATGTAGATATTATTCATCGTTTAAAAGGGCCTGTCGGTTCTAAACTACATTTAAAAGTATATAGAAAACAAACCCATGAGATGCTAGATTTTGATATCTCTAGAGGTGTTATTCCTATTAAAAGCGTAGATGCAAGTTATATGCTTACTAGTACGTTGGGATATATAAAAGTGAATCGTTTTGCGGAAACGACATATAAGGAATTTAAAAACGCTTTACTCGATTTAAAATCTCAAGGTGCTACAGAAATTACACTTGATTTACGAGATAATCCAGGTGGTTTCTTAGGAGTTGCTGAACAAATTGTTGATGAATTCTTAGAAGATAAGAAACTTATTTTATTTACTAAAAATAAAAGTGGCAATATAGATGAGAGTTTTGCTACTGAAAAAGGTGATTTTGAAACAGGAGAAGTTTATGTTCTTATTAATGAAAACTCTGCATCTGCAAGCGAGATCGTAGCAGGGGCGTTACAAGATAACGATAAGGGAGTTATTATTGGTCGTCGTTCTTACGGAAAAGGTTTGGTGCAGCGCGAAATGGAACTAGGAGATGGTAGTGCTGTGCGCTTAACAGTCTCTAGGTATTATACCCCAACAGGGCGTTCTATACAGCGCTCTTATAGCCATGGAAATAAAGATTATTACGATGATTATTATTCGCGTTTAGAAAGTGGTGAGCTTTTAGATTCTCTTAAAATTGAAGTTTCAGATTCTTTAAAATTTACAACACCTAAAGGGAAAGTTGTATATGGAGGTGGTGGAATTATCCCTGATGTTTTTGTGCCTTTAGATATAAAAACCCAAAATGAAACACTATTGTTTTTAGAGCAACGCGGATTTATAAGCTATTTTATTTTTGAAGAACTAGAGAAAGATAGACATGTTTTTGATGGCTATTCTAGGCGAAATTTTATAGAGACTTTTAAGGTAAGTGACGATCTTGTACTTAAATTTCAAGATTATTTAAATGTGAGAACTGTGGCTAATATTTCTTTTCAGAATTCTAAAGAAGAGGTGAAGCTGTATCTTAAAGCAACAATTGCCGATCAGTTATATGGCAAAGGTGTGTATACAGAAGTTTTTAATAACCAGGATAATATGATTAATGAAGTTATTAAAATAAGTGAGCAGCATCAAAATAATTAATGCAACTCACTTATGGTAAGTTTGTTTATTTTTTCTGATTCTTAAACTTTTCTTCGATACGTTTCGATGTGTTTAATATTAGTAATAATACTATAGCACATAATAAAACGAGAATAGTAATTAATGCTACAATGCTTTCATCTCCAAAAGGAGCATCAAAGTTAATTTGCGTAATGTTAAACGCGATTAATGCAATTGCAATTACCGATAGAATAATAGAGAATATTTTCATTTTAAATAAATAAGGCTTTAATGTTATGTGCAAATAGTTTTACAGCTATGGCAAGTAAGACAACTCCAAAAACTTTACGAATTATATTTATTCCTGTCTGACCTATTAAACGCTCAATTGTGGTTGATGTTTTTAAGACTATATAAATAAGGATAACGTTTAGAATTACAGCTACAATAATGTTTTCTGTTTTAAATTCTGCTCTTAATGATAGCAACGTTGTTAAACTACCTGGTCCTGCTATTAAAGGAAAGGCTAAGGGAAATACGGTTGCTGTTACAGAAGATTGTTCTTCTTGCTTGTACAAGGTGATTCCTAAAATCATTTCTAGAGCAATAAAAAACAATATAAAAGAACCAGCTACGGCAAAAGAGTTTACATCTATACCAATTAAGCTTAAAATACTATTTCCTAAAAATAAGAATACAATTAATATTGCGCCAGCAATAAGGGATGCTTTCTCACTTTGTATGTGTCCCATTTTTTTACGTAAATCTATAACAATGGGAATGTTACCGATAATATCTATCACGGCAAATAGAATCATAAAAGCGGTGAAGATTTCTTTAGTATTGAATTGCATTACTTTAACCTTTAAATTTTTTGGGCAAAAGTAATGGATTAAAATAGACTATCTATAATAAATAAATATAAAGTTTCCCTATTTTTGCGGCATGTTTCAAATAGGAAAAACCATAATTTCAGAGGAAATTATAGAGAAAAATTTTCTCTGTAATTTATCAGCGTGTAAAGGTCAGTGTTGTATAGATGGTGACGCAGGTGCACCGTTAGAAGAAAAAGAAATACAGATACTTGAAGATATATATCCGAAAGTAAAACCCTTTTTACGCCAGAAGGGTATTGATGCTATCGAGGCTCAAGGAACGTACATTACTACTGATTTTGGAGATTATGAAACTCCGCTTATAGATGGTGCAGACTGTGCCTATGTTATTTTCGATAAAAAAGGAACAGCACTTTGTGCTATAGAAGAAGCTTATAACCAAGGTGAAGTTAGTTGGAAAAAGCCAGTATCTTGTCATTTATACCCTATTCGAATTAAAGAGTTTACTGAGTTTTCTGCTGTAAATTATGATCGTTGGGAGATTTGCGACGATGCATGTGCTTTAGGAAAAGAATTGCAAGTCCCAATTTACAAATTTGTAAAAGAAGCTTTAATTAGAAAGTTTGGAGAAGACTGGTATATGGAACTAGAAAAAGTGGCCAAAACGTATAAATAGTTTAGGCCTTTTTGTGTTTAGGGATTGGAATTTGTAAAATTATTTTAGTCCCTTTAGGTCTGTCTTTTTCATTGTATAAATCTTCCACGTTAAATTTATAGTCATTTGAGTATTGTTTAGAGAAATTCGCTAAACGTGCTTTGGTAATCGCTATTCCTACAGATTTGCGTTTTAAAACCTTTAAGCTGTTAATTTTTTCTGCTTCAATTCGTCCAATACCATTATCTACAATGCTAATTGTAATATAGTCGTCTGAATCTTTAGAGACGTACAAATCTATTTTTTTATCATGTTTTTTAGAGGATAGTCCATGCCATAGTGCATTCTCTAAAAATGGTTGCAAAATTAAAGGCGGTACTTTTATGTTAGCTGTACTTATTCCTTCGTTTACATGTATATTAAAATCAATTTCATCTTCAAATCTAATATTCTCAATGTTAATATAGAGTTGCATGGTGTCTAATTCGTCTTCTAAAGTCATTTCCTTTTCGGTAGAAGCGATTAGGATTTTTCGAATGAGTTTAGAAAATTTATTTAAATAATAAACGGCTTTTTCTTTGTCGTTGTTTATTATGTATAGTTTTATAGAATTTAGTGAGTTAAATATGAAATGTGGATTCATTTGACTTCTCAACATATCCTGTTCAAGTGTAATTATTTGTTTCTCCTGTTTTAATTGGCGATGTCTAATAATTATGATTATCATGGTTGTAAACAACGAAATTAAGATTGCAGTATACCAAAATAATTTTTTGTTGCGCTCTAGTTTGTTGCGTACTATTTCGTTCTCGTTTGCTAATTCTTTTATTTGATTGTTTTTAGATTCATGCTCGTACTCAATCATTAAATCATTAACATAATTTAGGTTTCGATTGTTTGTAATACTATTCTCAATTTCTGTGCTTTTTTTGTAAAACAGATGTGCATTTTTGTAATCTTCCGTCTTAAAGTGTAATTCAGATAGAGATAGGAGTGCTTTAGATGTGAATGTTTTTAAATCGTATGCTTTAGAAATTTGAAGTGCTGTTTGTAGGTTGCTTTCAGCGTCTTCATCCATGTTTAATTTTTCTTGTATGCTCCCTAAGTTAATGTATGTTTCTGCTAAATAAAACTGATCGCCTAAATCTATAGCTTCTTTTAAAGTTTTTGTTATTAAGTTTAATGCTTTATCGTATTTTTTTTGTTTGATGTAAATTTGTGTAATCGCATTATTGCAAATTACCCGCCCCATCATTGAGTTTATTAGTTCGTTATATTCAAGCGAAGTTTCGTAATTTGTTAAGGCTTTATCTAGTAGGCCTTTGTTTTCTAAAACAATACCGATATTTTGATAGTTTATGGCTAAACCTAATTTGTTATTGTTGCCTTTTTCTATTAGTAATGCTTTTTCAAACTGTTTTAGTGCTAAATCGTATTGTTTAAGTACTAAATAGATGTTACCCATGCTATTCCTTGAAATAGCCATACAGCGTTCTAGTTCTGGGTCGGGATCGGTTTTAAAGGTTTTAAAAGCTAAATCGTATGCTTTTTTGTGGTAATCTAAAGCCGGTTTAATTAAGTCCATTCTGCGGTAAGCTACTCCTATTAAGTTTAGGGAGATAATTTGTAGCACTTTGTTTTTAGCATCTTTAGCCGCATCTATTGCTTTTTTGTGTTGTATAATCGATGAGTCATATAAAGATCTGTTTCTTTCTATGGTTCCAAGTGCATTCAATGCATAAGATTTGGCATCGTAATATTGATTTATACTTGCTTGGCTTATTAAGTATTTCATTTTTAGACTGTCCTTCTTATCGTTGTAGAAAAAGGTTTCTAAATCATGGAATTCTTTGGGTTTATTTTTAAGAGCAGTTTGTACTCGTTCAATAAAAAGAGAATCTAGTGTGGTGGTTTGTGCAATACTAATTTTAAAACAAAATATTAGGACTATCCATATAAAAATAGTTGGTAGCGAGATGTTGCTTTCTTTTGTATATGAAAATTGTCTTTGCATATTATAGTTTTTCTAAGAAATCGGCTTTTCGTTGTCTGGCTACAGGTATTTTGTGGTTAGATTGCATAACGACATAACCTTCATTCTTAATATACTCTTTTATTTTGTTTAAATTGACAATATATGAATTATGAATTCTAAAAAACACATGTTCTGGTAAAATAGCATTCACTTCTTTTAATTTTTTTGTCAAAACTATTTTCTGATTATCCTTTAAAAAAATAGTGCTATAATTTCCGTCCGATTCTACAAATAAGATATCTGCTATTTCAATAAAAATCAATTTCCCATCTGTGTTTATAGAGATGCGTTGGTTATTAAGTTCGTTAAATCTTAATAATACTTGTTCTATTTGTGCTGAGTTATTCAATTTTGCATTATACTTTTTAATTCTATCTATAGTTTCTTTTAGGTCGTCCGAGTCAATAGGTTTTAAAAGGTAATCAATAGCCCCTTTTTTTAGTGCCTGGATTCCATATTCATTATACGCAGTGGTAATAACAACAGCAAAATCTCTATTTTTTAGTTTGTCTAAAAACTGAAATCCGTCCATTGTAGGCATTTGTATGTCTAGAAATAAGCAATCGGGAGGGGTGTTGTTTAGGTATGTAATAGCTTCTTCTGGTATGGTAAAGGTTTTTATAACTTTTATATATTCTTTAAAGTTGCTTAATTCCCAAGTTAGGCTTTGTGCTGCTTTTGGTTCGTCGTCAACAATAATAGCTTTTATCATGTTTTTAAGTTAAATGTGAATTATTTGTAAATTTAAATAAAAATAATTTCGATTAATTCAATGTAAGTCTCTAAAAAATACTAATTATACATATTTGGTAACCAACTATACATAATCATAATTTTTTTTAAGTTCTTTAAAGATATTTGAGAATGTATTAATAATGTATAATTACGAGAATGTTAAAAACGGTGTAACACGCACGGTATCTTTATCAAAGTAAAACAATATTAGTTAGTTTAGTTAATTATTGGGAGAAAAAGAGGACTTATAGAGTCCTTTTTTTTGTTTTTAATTATTTGTGTAGAGTGTACTGAGGTGCTAAGTGCCGAAATTAAGTGCTATTTATTTGAAATATTTTATGTATAAATAAATTTTATATAATTGGAATTCAGTTGATTAAAATTATTTTTTGTAAACAATATTTATTTTTGTTTTAAAATCTTGTTAAGAACTTGTTAACAACGTTTAGGTGTAGCGCTTCCTTTTTTAAATCTTATTTTGAATATTTGTTATTTATGTAGATAAATAGATATAAACATATAGCATTTTTAACTAAAAAAAATACAATGTCTCAGTATTTAGAACCAATTCTTGAAGAAAACAAAAATAGATTTGTAATTTTTCCTATTCAACACCATGACATTTGGGAGTGGTATAAAAAATCTGAAGCTAGCTTTTGGACGGCAGAAGAGATTGATCTGCATCAAGATATTGTAGATTGGAAAGATAAATTAAACGACGATGAGCGCTATTTTATAAAACATATTTTAGCATTCTTTGCAGCAAGTGATGGTATTGTAAATGAAAATTTAGCAGAAAATTTTGTTAGTGAAGTACAGTATAGCGAAGCTAAGTTTTTCTATGGATTTCAAATTATGATGGAAAATATTCATAGTGAAACCTATTCGCTTCTTATAGATACCTATGTAAAAGATGAAAAGGAGAAGCATCTTCTTTTTAATGCTTTAGAAAATTTTCCTGCCATTAAGAAAAAAGCAGATTGGGCTCTTAAATGGATTGAGTCTCCAAGTTTTGCAGAGCGTTTAATTGCATTTGCGGCTGTAGAAGGTATTTTCTTCTCTGGTGCTTTTTGTTCGTTATTCTGGTTAAAAAAACGTGGATTAATGCCTGGTCTAACATTTTCGAACGAATTAATTTCCCGAGATGAGGGTGTGCATTGCGATTTTGCTGTGCATTTACATAATCATCATCTTATTAATAAAGTGCCGAAAGATAGAATTACAAATATTTTGGTAGATGCTTTAAATATAGAAAGAGAGTTTATTACAGAGTCTTTACCTGCAAGTTTAATAGGTATGAATGCGACTCTAATGACACAATATCTAGAATTTGTAACCGATAGATTACTTAGTGAATTAGATTGCGAGAAGGTATATAATACAACCAATCCATTCGATTTTATGGATATGATTTCACTTCAAGGGAAAACAAATTTCTTCGAAAAACGTGTTTCCGAATATCAAAAAGCAGGGGTCTTAAATAAAGAAGAGGAGGAAGATAAATTTAATTTCGATGCCGATTTTTAATCGCCTTTAATCTCAAAAAATAAATCAATAATAAATAACCTATTTCTAATTTTTGTGTATCGGAAATAAGCTAAAAATGTGTAAAAATTATGTTTGTATTAAAAAGAAACGGAAGGAAAGAGCCTATTATGTTCGATAAAATTACTGCTAGAGTTAGAAAACTTTGTTATGGTTTAAACGAACTTGTAGACCCTGTAAAAGTAGCTATGAGAGTTATAGAGGGTTTGTATGATGGCGTTACAACTAGCGAATTAGATAATTTAGCAGCAGAAATTGCAGCAACTTTAACAACTGCACATCCTGATTATGCGCGTTTAGCAGCACGTATTTCCGTATCTAACTTACATAAAAACACAAAAAAGACCTTTAGCGAGGTCATGCAAGATTTGTATAGCTATGTAAATCCAAGAACAGGAAAACCTGCTTCACTTTTAGCAGATGATGTATATAAAGTAATCATGGATAATAAAGAGCGTTTAGACTCTACTATTATTTATAATCGTGATTTTGGTTATGATTATTTCGGATTTAAAACGCTTGAACGTTCCTATCTTTTAAAATTAAATGGAAAAATTGCCGAACGTCCTCAGCATATGTTAATGCGTGTGTCCATAGGTATTCATTTAAACGATTTAGATTCTGCATTAGAAACCTATGAGTTGATGTCTAAAAAATATTTTACACACGCCACACCAACTTTATTTAATTCGGGTACGCCAAAACCACAAATGTCGTCTTGTTTTCTTTTAACCATAAAAGACGATAGTATAGATGGTATTTACGATACATTGAAACAAACGGCTAAAATTTCACAATCTGCTGGAGGGATCGGGTTGGCTATTCACAATGTGCGTGCTACAGGAAGCTATATTTCAGGAACTAATGGAACGTCTAACGGAATTGTGCCTATGTTACGTGTGTTTAACGATACGGCGCGTTATGTAGATCAAGGTGGTGGGAAACGTAAAGGAAGTTTTGCGATGTATATTGAAACGTGGCATGCAGATATAATGGATTTCTTAGACTTAAAGAAAAATCATGGTAAAGAAGAAATGCGTGCTCGCGATTTGTTTTATGCAATGTGGATTTCAGATTTATTTATGAAACGTGTTCAGGAAGATGGACCGTGGACGTTAATGTGCCCAAACGAGTGCCCTGGCATGGACGAAGTACATAGTGAAGCTTTTGAAACTTTGTACTTAAAGTATGAAGTAGAGAATAAAGGACGTAAAACCATTAAGGCCCGCGAACTTTGGGAGAAAATATTAGAATCTCAAATTGAAACAGGAACACCTTATATGTTGTATAAAGATGCAGCGAATCGTAAATCTAATCAGCAAAATTTAGGAACTATCCGTTCTTCAAATTTATGTACAGAAATTCTAGAATATACATCTCCAGATGAGGTTGCTGTTTGTAATTTAGCATCAATAGCTTTACCAATGTTTGTTAAAAATGGTAAATTTGATCATAAAGAATTATTTGAAATAACAAAACGTGTAACAAAAAATTTAAATCGTGTAATAGACAGAAACTACTATCCTGTAATTGAAGCAGAGAATTCTAATGTACGTCATAGGCCAATAGGTTTAGGTGTGCAGGGTTTGGCCGATACCTTTATAAAATTACGTATGCCGTTTACAAGTGATGAAGCTAAAAAACTAAATCAAGATATTTTTGAAACTTTATATTTTGCTGCTGTCACCTCAAGTATGGAAGAGGCTAGGTTGGATGGGGTATATCAAAGTTATGAAGGCTCTCCAATTAGTAAAGGGGAATTTCAATATAATTTATGGGGATTAACCGAAGCAGATTTAAGTGGGCGTTGGGATTGGGATAGTTTAAGAACTAAAGTGTTGGAGCACGGGGTTCGTAACTCGCTTTTAGTAGCGCCTATGCCAACAGCATCTACATCTCAAATTTTAGGAAATAACGAATGTTTCGAGCCATATACTTCTAATATTTATACACGCCGTGTGTTGTCTGGAGAATTTATTGTTGTCAATAAACATTTGTTAGAAGACTTGGTTGAGTTAGGGCTGTGGAGTGAAGCTTTAAAACAAGATATTATGCGTGCTAATGGATCTGTTCAGAATATAGATTGTATTCCTCAAGATATTAAAGATTTATATAAAACGGTTTGGGAGCTCAGTATGAAAGATATTATCGATATGTCTCGTCAGCGTGGTTATTTTATAGATCAATCACAATCTTTAAATCTATTTATGGAAGGCGCAACCATGTCTAAATTAACTTCTATGCATTTTTATGCTTGGAAGAGTGGTTTAAAAACAGGTATGTATTATTTGCGCACTAAGAGTGCTGTAGATGCGATTAAATTTACTTTAGATAATACTAAAATAGCGCAACCAATAGAAGCGAAAGTAGTAGTGAATGTGGTAGAGGAACCGTCGGGGGGATATAGGAAAGAAAAAGCAGAACAAACAGCGGCTAAATTTATAAAAGAAACCCAGGCCCAAAAGAATGACGTAAATGTAGAGCCAATGACTGCTGAGGAAATGAGGGCTTTAATTGCTCAAGCAAAAGATGTTGAAGGTGATGATTGTTTAATGTGTGGATCGTAACAGGTTTTATATAGTTTAATTTTTAAGTTTAAAAGGGGGCAAGTTTATTCGGCCTCCTTTTTTGTGAGATTATTTATATAAAAAAACCGAGCCGTTTAAAATATTAAACGGCTCGGCTGTATTGTTTTAAAAGTATAAACGGTTTATTATTCGTCTATTTCTTCGTCTTTAATTATTTTATGTATTTGAGTTGTTCCATCATTCGCATGATAAAACTCTTCTAGTAAATTCATTGTAGCGGTAAGAAGATCTTTTGTTTCTAATAGCAAACTAAAGTAAAGTGTAGTGTTTTTAGGGCTAACTTCTTCTGTTCTGGTGCGTTCTACTTGTTTCTGAATTTTATAAGTAATTTCTGTAAATAGATCTTTTTTAGTTTTTAAAATTTCTCCAATATCTTCAAATGAACGGTTTTCAAATGTCTTCTGTGTTTTAGAAAATAAACTTTCTAATAGCGTATCGATTTGTTTTAGTTCTTTAATCTGGTTGAATTTTAATTTCTTGTGGTTATTGTTTACGTGTTTGTAACTTACTTTAGAAATGTATTCTAAAGATTGAGACATGTCTTGTAAGTAGCCTAAGATATTAATATAGAAATTACTCGCTGCAACACTAGATTCATCAAGATTCTTAATGAAGTAAAAGATGTTGTCTCTTAATTCGTCAATCTCATTAGTTAGTTTTTCTACTTGTTTTTTATTTTGTTTTAGAGCAATTAAATCTTGTTTAGATAATCCGTTTATAGCACCTGTATAAATTCTATTAACACGTTTAATCGCATTGGCTATATTGTGAGCGCTTTCGTGTACAACACCTTGAATAGAGCTGCTTTCTGCACGAATGAGTTGACCTTCGGCCTTAAGTTCTTTTTGTTTTTTGCTGTGCATTAAGTAGTTTCTAGATAATAATAGGAATGCTATTAATAATAAAATACCTACCATAGATGGCACATGTAAATTAATTAAGTATGCTATGATTGCTGCAGAAGCAAAAGCAATTAAAGCTGTAAAAAACCAACCACCAATAACATTTAAAACACCAGCAACACGGTATACTGCGCTTTCTGCTCCCCAAGCTTTATCAGCTAAAGAAGTACCCATGGCAACCATAAATGTTACGTATGTGGTAGATAGTGGTAGTTTCATAGATGTTGCAATAGATATTAGTACACTAGCAACCATAAGGTTTACTGCTGCACGTACCATATCGAATGCAGGTAATTCGTAAGTTTTGTTTTTTTCTAGGGCAATTGTAGGTTTTTCAAAACGTCTATCAATTTTTTCTTGGGTAGCGCTTGGAATAATTAGTTTCACAAGGTCTGATAGGCCAACAGCTGTTCTTACAAATCCTCTTGATAAGAAGTTAGGTTGAAAACGTTCTTTAGTTTCATTTTGACTAGAAGATAAATCTATAGATGTTTTAACAACGGCTTTCGCTTTGCTAGAAAACCATAGTGTTGCTACCATAACCATACCTGCTATAAATAGCATAAGAGTTGGTGTTTTAACGGCTTCAGATAAAATACCCATGTTAAATTGGTCTGCAGGTATACCCGATATAGACCATTCTTGGTAAGATTGCCATGCTGCAATTGGAACGCCAATAAAGTTAACCAAGTCGTTTCCTGCAAAGGCTAATGCAAGTGCAAAAGTTCCTATTAAAATGATTAGTTTGTATATGTTGAATTTTAATACCGTTAAATAAATGTAAGATACAATACTCCAAAATATAAAACTTATAAGTAGTATTATAAAGACTTCATTTTCTATAAAGTGTCCGATTGTTAAACCGCCTAAGAACGAATAGCTTTCTTTAGCAAAAGCAGTTCCTCCAATACCTTTAATAAAAATAAAGTATGAAATAGCTGTTATTGCTAAACCTCCGAATAGTGCACCTACCCATTTTGCTTTTTTATCGAAATTAAAGGATAAAAGTAAACGTGTAAACCATTGTACTATAGCACCTACCGAGAAGGCTATTACTACAGAGAGTAGTATCCCAAATATAATTTGAGTGGCTTTAGAGGTGTTAATGTATTTTACTAAATCCGAGATGTTGCCGCCTTCATTTCCAATTTTAATAAGTGCTATGGCTACCGAAGCTCCTAAAAGTTCGAATACAATAGAAACTGTTGTGGATGTTGGCATCCCGATGGTGTTAAAGAAATCTAGTAATAAGATGTCTGTTATCATTACTGCCATGAAAATAATCATGATTTCACTAAACATGAACTCTCCTGGGTTAAAAATACCTTTTCTGGCGACTTCCATCATACCGCTAGAGAAAATTGCTCCTATAGCCACACCAAGGCTGGCTACAACCATAATTGTTTTAAAAGAAACTGCTTTAGAACCTATTGCAGAGTTTAAAAAGTTGACAGCATCATTGCTTACGCCTACAACTAAATCGGCTATAGCAAGAACTGCCAAAGCAACAATCATTAATAAATATATATTCTCCATTTTTTAATCTCAAATTGTTTGCAAATATCTATAGTGTTTCTCACTGATGTGTTACGTAAATGTTATTAATTTTATTAAAAACAGTCGATGTCTAATATGATTTGAATGTATTAATCTTAGAATTTAGATTTATAAATAATCTCTAAAATAATACGATTTTTAATAGTTATTAAGACTTGTGAGGGTTTTTTTTAATGTTGTGAGTGTTTACTTGGTAATTTTAAGATATTCTAAATTTTATATGTTAAAAATTTCAGTTAAAATATAATTTTTTGTTTCAGTTCTTTGAATAAAAAGTAAAAGATACTATTTTAATTTTATTTAACTATGAAATGTTCTTTTAAGATAAATATATCTTCTTTTTTTAATGCATAAGTTCATTTAATGCATATTTATCTTACTTGAAGTATTATATGTTTTTTTATTAGAAGAAGATGCCTTGAAACCCCCTGTTGTTATTGTGTTTACGTGTTTTTGTTTGCGTTTCTAGAGGAGCTTAATATGTAATTTAAAAATAAGAACTGCCCCTAAAGGCAGTTCTTTTGTTCATGATAAATAGTCGACAAAAACTAATAGCTTATATGAATAAATGCAAAGAACGACAATCTATTTTACGTCTGTGTGAAGCATATATTATGTTACTATTAATTGATTTTTAGAGCTATTAACATTGTAAGTGTCATAAAATCAGTAAAATAATCCTCAATGTTAATTTAATGTTACCAAATTATTGTTTAAACGTTAATTATTAGTTATCTTTGAGTTGTAAATCAGTTAAAACACACGAAGATGAAAACGAGAATATTATTTGTATTTGCTTTATTAGTGACTGCTATGTCATTTGCGCAAGATAAGAGAGAATTAAAATTAAATAACGATACACAGTTAATAGATGTTACTTATTATCATGAAAACGGTGAAGTTAGTCAAACAGGAACTTACACTCAAGAAGGTAAGTTACAAGGTGAGTGGAATAGTTATGATGCTAAAGGACAAAGAACCGCATCTGCAAATTATGAGAATGGGAAAAAAGTTGGAAAATGGTTTTTCTGGGGAGATGATTCTTTGAGAGAAGTAGATTATTCTAACAATGCTATTGCTAGTGTAAGTGAATGGAGTAACAAATCTAAACTAGCATCTCATTAAAAAAATGATAGGTATTAAAAAACAAAAAGCACCCATTTGGGTGCTTTTTGTTTTTGTATATAATCTTGTTTGTTATAAACTTGCGTTTATCCAAGACCAAGTTGAAATATCTACTTGGGTTCCGTCGTTATAAGCATCAGTAGTAGTAGCGGCTTCACCGTCTATAATAACGTTAGCTAAAGGACCATCGTCTTTCATGTCGATGTTAACATCGTAACCACTTAAGTAAAGATTAGTGATTGTTCCTCCAGATTGTTTTTTAAACTGTAATGCAGTACCTCCAACAGTAGAGATTGCAGTAATGTTTACAAATTTAGGGTTGTTGTTGTCTTTATCGCCTTCAAATACAGTAGAAAATCCTTCTCTTGTATGAGAGATGTAAGCATTGGTAACAGTACCATTCCATCCTTCAGTCCAGTCAACAGAATCATCATCGTTATTGTCGAAGTATAAGTTTGTTGCAGAAACAGTTCCTCCAAAAAATTCGATACCATCATCAGCTCCGTTAATTACTGCAATGTTTTCTATAACAGTTTCAGATCCTACAGCGTAAAGCGATACACCGTTGTATTGAGACTCTGAGTTAATTTGAGCACCTGTACCTTTAATCACTAAGTTTTTAATAGATCCTGAGTTGTCAGCATCGTTAGTTCCGCCATAAATGAAACCTCCAATTTCTGCAGTAGCATCTTCACCAGCAGTAGTTGAAGCATCTCCACAGATTGTTAATCCGCCCCAGTCTCCTGGTTCAGCGTTTACAGAAGCCATTACCACTGGGTTCTCTTCAGTACCTTGAATGTCTATTTGACCACCTTTTAAAACAGCGATGTAAACACCAGTACCACCATCTCTAGCAGTAATTTTTGTTCCTGCAGGAATAGTTAATTTTCCACCGTCTTGAACGATGTAAGATGAGTTTAATATATAGCTAATAGAAGCATCTAAAGTAATATCTCCAGTTACAGCTCCTTGTAATACATTGCTTTCAAGAGAAACGTCTGTGTCTACCCAAGCAAAGTCATCTACATCTACAGTTGGTACAACTGATGTATTTAAACCGTAGAAATAATCTCCAGATTCAGCCATTGCTTCGTCTGAAGCTAAAGCAACAGGTGAGTATCCGTCTTCAAAAACAACATTAGATGTTGCTCCTCCGTCTTTCATGTCTAAATCTACATCATAACCACTTAAAGATAGGTTCGTGATTGTTCCTCCAGACTCTTTCTTAAATTGTAAAGCTGTACCACCAACAGTAGAAATTGCTGTGATGTTATTAAAAGAAGGGTTTCCGTTATCTTTATCTCCTTCAAAAACTGTAGAGAATCCAGAAATAGTATTAGATATGTAAGCTCTGTCTACAGATCCATTCCATCCTTCTGTCCAGTCGATAGCGTCATCATCAAGATTTTCTAAATATAAGTTAGACACGCTAACTGTACCTCCAAAAAACTCAACACCATCATCAGAACCATTAATTATGGCTACGTTATCTACATAAGTACCAGAACCAACTGCGTAAAAAGATACACCATTGTATTGAGATTCTGAGTTAATTTGTGCTCCTGTACCTGAAATTTGTAAGTATTTAATGATTCCAGAACTATCGCTATCGTTTGATCCACCGTAAGTGAAACCACCTACTTCTGCTGTAGCATCTATACCTGCAGTAGTTGTAGCGTCTCCACAAAGTGTTAATCCACCCCAGTCACCTGGTTGTGCATTTACAGAAGACATAATTACAGGGCTACTTTCTGTACCGTTAATGTTTATTGTTCCTCCTTTTAAAGTAGCGATATAAACATCTGTTCCTCCATTTTCTGCAATGATTTTTGTTCCAGCAGGAATATTTAAAACAGCATTGGCATCAATAATAAATTGTCCAGTTAATTGGTATTGTACTCCAGATTCTAAAGAGTAACTTTCTTGTAGAGTACCATTTAATATACCAGCTTCAAGATTTGTAATTACATCAGCTTGTTCTTGTCCTATAGATTTTGGATCATCTGTACTACAACTTGTAAAAGCTACAGCTGATACTAAACCAGCAACTTTAAAGAAATTTAAGACTAACTTTTTCATATTAATTTTTGTTTGATTTTGTTTATTGTTTAGCTGTTGCAAAGAAACACGCTTAGTGTTTCTGTATATTTAACTCAGTATTAAAGTAAGGTTACGCTTTAGTGGTTGTTTAAGCTTCTGTGTTAATTGAATATTACTTAAAGGTGTATTTTAAACTTAGGCTTAATAAACTGCCTTTTTTATAAGAAAGTACAGTTTCGTTAGTTTGAATTCCTGTATTAATATTTCTTATGTTTTGTGTTTGTTTAATTTCTGGATTTAATAAGTTTCCTCCTGTGAATTTTATTAATAAATTATCTGTTATAAGTTTGCTAACTACCAAGTCTAAGGTTACAAATCCTTTCTCAATAATAGCATCGTTGTATAATACGGCACTATTTGTAAAATCTTCAGGAGAACCTAAAGCATATATTTTGTCTGAAGAATAGTTCCCTGTTAACGTAGCTATAAATTCTTTTTCCTTATGGCTGTTGTAGCTTAAAGATCCGTTTATAATTAAGTCTGAAGCGCCTTGTAAATCTGTTTCTGTAATGTTGTTGTATTGGTAATCTTCAAGTAAATCTTGAGTAAACCACATTTTAGTTACATTGGCATTTAAATTTAATAAAGCATCGTCGTCGTCGTTAGTAATTAAATCTACTCGACCTTCAAATTCTAGTCCTACAACATCTGCTGCATCTCCTGTGTTTGAGTATTCAAATATTCCAGAAGATCCTCTTGTTTGGGCTAAGTTTATAGGGTTTTTAATTTGCTTATAGAATGCTGTTGCAGAAACAAGTTCACTGCTTTTAGGGAAGAATTCCCATTTAAGGTCTAAGTTAAATACATCCGATTTTTCTAAATCTGGATCTCCACGTGTAACACGTCCTGTTGGTGATACGTATTCGAATGGAGCTAATTCTTTAAATTCTGGAAGTGTTTGTGTTAAACTAGATGCTAGACGAAGGAATTGATTTTCGTTTAATTCATACTTTAAGTTCACACTAGGATAAACTTCAGTGTATTCTTTTTTAATAGAACCTAAACGACCTACATAATTGGCAACATCCCAATTTACATTAATTTCGTCTCTCTCTAAACGTACACCTAGGTTACCTGAGAATTTTTTGTTTAAACCAAAATCTAAATTAGCAAATCCAGCAATAATGTTTAAGTCTGCATCGTATAAGTCTGGATCTCTTTCGCGAAGTACTAATCCGTTATTAAAGTTTTCTGTTGTAAATGTTTCAGAAAAATCATCTACTGTTGGTACTTGGAAATCACGAGCTCTAACTCCTATGAAAAGGGAGTTAAAAGAACGGTCTTTCTGACGGTAATCTGCTCCAAAATTTAATTTTAATGGTCTAGTGTTTGCATCTTCATCAAATTTACCTAATTCAATAGCATCTATAATATAAGCGTTATATTCTGTGTCTTCAATTTGTTGACTAGATTTTCTTTGTTGGTAATCGCCAACGTGAGCATATTGTACTGTGTTTTCGTCTAAAATGTTAACCTCATTTCTAATTCTGTTAGGTTCTTGAGCTAATACATAATTAAATCCAGCCGCCCATTTTAAAGTATTACGTTCTGTAATATTATGGTCTCCTTCAATTTGATTAATTAACATGGTAGTTTGCTTAAAGTTTTGGTCTCTTACAAAAGCACCATCTTCTTGAGGGTCTTGGTCAAATACATAACCTTCTCCGTTTCTACCTTGCTCATACACATTGTCGTCACTCTTGTTAACAGATAAGCTGCTAATTCTAATGTTATTATCGCTGTTTAATTTTAAACCTAAATTAATATAACCTGTAGAGTTTATGCTTGTGTTAGAAAGTTCTGTATCTGTAAATTCGTTGTCTAGAATATTAGATCTATAACTTCTAAAAATACCTGTTTGATAATTGTATTTTTTAGAGTGAGAACCTGCTGCAAATAATTTTACTTGTTTACCGAATACTTCAAATTTTGTGCCTCCAGATATTCCGATTCCGTAGTTTCCGTAGTTTTTCTGAATTATTGGGTCCCAACCTTGTCTAGTAATTAAGTCTACTAAGGCATATTCTTTTTTATGAAAACCAAGCGTTACATCTTCAGAGATAATACTCTTTTTGAAATTGTCTACCCCAAAAAGATTGGTGTTGTATCCTGATGATATACCAATAGATAATTCCTTTTTAGAATATCCTTTTGAAGTAATATCTGCATTTCCAGAGCTCTGATCTGCATAAGCAGATGTTGTATACGTTTTACTTATTCCTACATTTTCAATCATGCTTGTTGAAAATAGGTTTAAGTTTATGTTTTTGTTATTAACATCATCAGACGGAATTGGTAAACCGTTCATTGTGGTTGACAGGTATCTATCACCTAGCCCACGAATATAAACCTCGCCAGACCCTTCACTTTTAGCGACTCCAGAAATTTTAGATGTTGCAGCTGCTGCATCTGTAACTCCAATTTCAGACAAGCGTTCTGCTCCAATACTTTCTTTAATAACAACAGCTTGTTTCTGGTCTAGCAATAACGCTGTTTCACTTTCTTTTCTGGTTGTGGTTTGTATAACAACTTCGTCTAATGCAGCTGCACTAGCACTCATAATTATATCTATTTGTGTTGTGTTTCCTGCGGTTACAGTAACGGGAACTTCTTGTGTTAGATATCCTACAAAACTAAAAACTAAGGTGTGTTTGCCAGGAGTAAGGTCTGTCAAAGAGTACATCCCATCCATATCAGATGTTGTTCCGTTTGTTGTTCCTTTTATTAAAATGTTTGCAAAGGCAAGAGGTTCATTATTATATTCTTTATCTGTTAACTTACCTGTAATAGTACCGGCATCTTGAGAATAAGAGAGCGCGGTAGTTAAAAATACTAATGCTATTAATAATTGTTTCATTTTGTCGTTTATTTTCATTCCGCAAATAAACTTCTGTTTTTTCGAATCAACTAGAATCACGGGTTAATGATAGATGATAAAAAGGTTAACTTAAAGTTAGAAGATTTGTTTGTTTTTTAAGTTTTGTAAACATTCTGTTAACATACAGAAATTCAAGAATCGGTTTAATAAGGCTTGAAGTACGATGTATATTAGAAAGTGCTATATTGCGAAGACTTAAAATATAGTTATGAATTGGGAACAATTATTATCTCTTAAACGTTTTGGAGACGTTAATAAACGCTTAAGAAAGAGTCAAGATGAAACACGTTTAGGTTTTGAGGTTGATTATGATCGTGTTATATTCTCTTCAGAATTTAGAAGTTTACAAGATAAAACACAGGTTATACCCATGTCGCAAACAGATTTTGTGCATACGAGACTTACTCATAGTCTCGAGGTTAGTGTTGTAGCGCGGTCTTTAGGACGTAAAATAGGAGAAAAAATACTACTTAAATATCCCGAACTTAAATCAGAGCACGGCTATTTGCCAAACGATTTTGGTGCAATTGTTGCGTCTGCAGCATTGGCTCACGATATAGGGAACCCTCCTTTTGGACATTCAGGCGAGAAAGCCATTGGCGAGTATTTTAAAACAGGATTAGGGATTAAGTATAAAAATGAAATTACACCTAAGCAATATCAAGATTTGTGCGATTTTGAAGGTAATGCTAATGGTTTTAAAATATTAACACAGAGTAGGGAAGGTCGTGTAGGCGGATTGCGTTTGTGTTATGCAACCTTGGGGGCTTTTATAAAATACCCTAAAGAGTCATTGCCTAAAAAACCAACACAACATGTGTCTGATAAAAAGTATGGTTTTTTTCAGAGTGAGAAAGATGCCTTTTTAGATGTTGCTAAAGAATTAGGTTTAATAGCAGCTGGAGCTGAAGGAGATATTAGTTTTAAAAGACATCCGTTAGCATTTTTGGTAGAAGCGGCCGACGATATTTGTTATACCATTATCGACTTTGAAGATGGTATTAATTTAGGTTTAATTGAAGAGGAATTTGCCCTAGAATATTTAATTAAACTGGTTAAAGATGTTATAGATATTAATAAGTATCATCAATTAACCAATACACAAGACCGGATTAGTTATTTAAGAGCTTTGGCTATAAATACACTAATTAATGAAGCGATTTCAATTTTTGAGGCTAATGAAACCGCTATATTAAACGGTACCTTTACGGTGTCTTTATTAGACAAAAGTAAATATGAAGCTCAAATAAATGATATTATAAAAATTAGTGTCGAAAAAATCTATCAATCTCAAGATGTTTTAGATAAAGAAATTTCAGGTTATGCTGTGATTTCTAAATTATTAGATATTTATATAACAGCAGTTAATAATGATTATAATGGAAAAGCTTCTAATTATGATAAACTGATTTTAAAGATTCTTCCAAAAACTATCAATTTCAATGCAGACGATTTGTATTTAAGATTGTTAAATGTGTGTCATCATGTGTCTTTGTTTTCTGATAGTCAAGCTATTCTGACTTACCGAAAATTTTCAGGACGTTTAGTTTAATAATATTGTAAATACTTGTTTGTCGTCTAGAAAAAATTATTTTTGTGTAATACAACCAAATATATATGAAGAATAAATTACAAATCGCTTTAGGACTTGTGGCTATTGTTGCAGTGGTTTTTGCTGTTACTAAGTTTAGTGGCGAAACTCAAGTATCTGAAAAGCAAGGATCTAATCCGTTAACTATTGCAGAGCTAAAGGCCTTGCACAAAAAGAATTTAGAAAATAGCCCGTTTAAAAATACAAAAGGCTTATCTAAAAAAGAACGTGCTCAACAAGGGTTGCCTCCAAAACTGTTTATGGAACGGTTATGGGAACTAACTATGAATCCTGCATTAGGAAGACCTACACCAGAAAATTTAGCTGTAATTCAAAAAGAATTATTACAAGAACGTTCAAATAGTTTAGCAACAGGGCGTGTACCTGGAGACGATTCTAGTAACAATTGGGTAGAGCGTGGTCCAGATGATATTGGTGGTCGTACTAGAGCACTAATTTTCGACCCTAACGATACTTCTAATGAAACTGTTTTTGCAGGAGGAGTAAGTGGTGGGTTATGGAAAAATACTAACATTTCTAGAGCTTCATCAGTGTGGACAAGCGTAGATATTCCAGAAAATTTAAATATTAGCTGTATTACTGTAGATCCTAACGATTCTAAAACTATGTATGTTGGAACAGGAGAATCTTATGTTGCAGGAGATGTAAATGGTAACGGTGTTTGGAAATCTACAGATGGTGGGAACTCTTGGAGCCATATTTTTGGTGGTGCTGAAGGGGAAACCATTTTACAAACAGATTCTGATGTTGTAGTTAATTCACCTAGTGATATTGCAGATTCTTATATCTCATTGAGTGCTAGTTTCGGTCCATCAAATACAGAAGGTGTTACTAATGATGTGGTGTTGGCAGATACAGGAGATGGGGTTTATGAAGCTTGTGATGCATTAACTAATGCTGCAGCTGTTAATGGTAAAATAGCTTTAATATATAGGGGGACTTGTACTTTTGTAGATAAAGTGCTTAATGCACAAGATGCAGGTGCGGTAGCTGTTATTGTAATAAATAATGTATCAGGAAACCCAATTACTATGGGGGGAGATGATTTAACAGGTTCTGTATTGATTCCTTCTGTTATGATCTCTCAAGAGAATGGTGCTAAAATTGTTGCCGAATTAAATGCTGGAGAAACAGTTAACGTCACTATTTCTCCTAATTCTGGAGATTTCTCTGGGCTTTATGTGTTAAAAGGAAATCAGCATGTGAATGATATTATAGTTAGAGATAATAAAGGTGTTTCTGAGGTGTATGTCGCAGCTGGATCTACATTTTATAGCGATGCAAGTCCAACTACTCTTTTCGGACCAAGTGACTACGGATTATATAAATCTTCTAACGCAGGTGAATCATGGAGTTTATTAGGAGTACCTTTAACTGCAAGTGGTAATGTTTATGAGCCTAATGATATTGAATTAGGAGCAGACAATACGGTTTGGATGTCTACAAGACAAAGTTTACTTTATGGTGATGGTGGTGGTGCTATTTTTGCATCTACAGACGGAACTAATTTTGTTAAGAAATATGAGTTTTCAGGAAGTCGTACTCAAATAGCGGCGTCTACTTCAGATGCAGATAAAATATATGTTTTAGCGGAAGGCACAGAAGTTCCTGTTGTTATGTTTAAAACTACAGATGGATTTGAAACAGTGGCAGATTTAACTTTACCGGAAGATGCAGATACAGATATGGATGCAGACGATTTTTGTAGAGGTCAAGCTTTCTACGACTTAGTTATAAAAGTAGATCCTACAAACGATGAAACTATTTTTGTAGGAGGTATTGATACTTTTACAAGTACAGATGGAGGAAGTGTTTGGACTCAATTAACGCATTGGTATGGCGGGTTCGGATATCCGGATATGCATGCAGATCAACATGCTATTGTGTTTGGAACAGACGATACGTCTAAAATGTTATTCGGAAATGATGGTGGTGTGTATTACTCTGCAGCTAGCGGAACAAAACCTACGTCTAGAAATAACGGATATAATGTAACCCAGTTTTATACTGTTGGGGTTGCTCCAACTGCAGCTATATCGGGAGATTATTTTGCAGCAGGTGCTCAAGATAACGGAACACCATATTTTGAGAAAGCAACGTCTGGAATTAATTCTTCATCGTTTGACCTTTATGGAGGTGATGGTGCATATACTACATTCGATCAAGATGGTACAGATACGTATGTTATTTCAAATTATGTGTATAATAATGCCATTATAAAGTACGATTATAAAACAAAAGTATCTACAACTATAAATAGTGAAGAAGATGATATTGGAGAATTTATTAATCCTCAAGTTTTAGATTCAAGATTGAACTATTTATTTTCTAATTATTCATCAGGAACAGATTATGCTGTAAAAACGTATAGAACAGTAAGTGATGCTGGGGTTTATTCTGTTAATACTATAAAAAATGATTTAATGGATGCTCCGGCTTTGGCTTTAGCAGTGTCTCCTTACGATGAAACAAGTACACATAGTATTCTATATATGGGATTAGAAAACGGTAAATTACTAAAAGTAACGAATGCTAGTGCGCCATTATTTCAAACGTGGACAGATATTTCTTCAACTCAATTTTTAGGAAGTATTTCAGATATTGAATTTGGAACTTCTACAGAAGAAATTTTTGTAACCTTCCATAATTATGGTGTAAATAATATTTGGTATACTAATGATGGAGGAACCACTTGGAGTCAGAAAGATGGGGATTTACCAGATATGCCTGTTAAAGCTATCTTACAAAACCCTTTAAAAACAGAAGAAGTTATTGTGGGTACGGAATTAGGTGTTTGGTATACATCAGACTTTTCTAGTGATTCTCCTACTTGGAAATCTGCTTTTAACGGGATGAGTAATGTAAAAGTTATGGATTTAGATCTTAGAGATGATAATACTATTTTTGCAGCAACTTTTGGAAGAGGAATTTTCTCTGGTGAGTTTACAGGAACGGCGTTAAGTGTAGAAGATAATGAGTTAGCTACAGGTATTTCTTTGTATCCAACGGTTTCTACTGGCGAATTTAAAGTTAAATCGAAATCTAATTTAGGTGAAGTTAATCTTCAAATTTTTAATTTAAGCGGACAATCTGTTTATGTTAAGGATATTAATTTAGATGGAAATACAGCAACAGACATTACTATTAATGTGGCTTCTGGAGTGTATTTAGCTAAGTTTACAGAAGGTGCAATAACAACAACTAAAAAGTTTATTATTAAATAAGAATAACTTTTTAATATAATTGAAAAGAGTAACGCCAAGCGTTACTCTTTTTTTTTGGTCCTATTATAATGTAAAAATAAGATTGATTAAATGTTTGTTATAAACAATTTAGCTAAAGATTCTGCATCAAGCCCTAACGATTTTTGAAGTTGTGCTACAGTTCCGTGTTCAATAAATACATCGGGAATACCAAGTATTTCAATAGGTGTATTGTAATTGTGTTTTGCTGCAAAAGTGATAATTGCACTTCCAAAACCACCTAAAATAGTACCGTCTTCAATAGTAAATACTTTAGAATAGGTGCTTAAAATAGTATGTAGCAGAGTCTCGTCTAAAGGTTTTATAAAACGCATATTAAATACAGCGATGTTATTTTGTTGGTCAGGAGTTAATATATTTAATGCGTCTTCAATAGTATAAGCCATCGTACCAATGCTTAAAACGGCAATTTTACGACCTAGTTTAATTGTTTCTCCTTTTCCTATTTCTAATGTTGAAAAAGGCTGTTTCCAATTCAGTTCTCGACCTCGACCACGCGGATAACGAATTGCAATGGGGTGTTTTAATCCTAATTGTGCCGTGTACATGATATTGCGTAATTCAATTTCATTTCTAGGAGCAAAAATAATAAGGTTTGGAATGCACTGTAAATAGGCTAAATCGAATACGCCCTGATGTGTAGCTCCGTCTTCTCCAACCAATCCAGCACGATCTAAACAAAAAATAACTGGTAGATTTTGAAGCGCTACATCATGAATTATCTGATCGTAAGCACGTTGTAAAAACGTAGAATAAATATTACAAAACGGCATAAAACCTTGTGTTGCTAATCCTGCAGATAGTGTAACGGCATGTTGCTCGGCTATACCAACATCAAAAGCACGTTCAGGGAATTCTTCCATCATATGTTTTAGAGAGCTTCCTGTTGGCATTGCAGGTGTAATTCCTATAATTTTTTCATTAGTTTTGGCCAATTCAACAATAGTATGTCCAAATACATCTTGAAATTTTGGAGGTAATATGGTAGTCGACTTTGCGAGTAAATCGCCTGTTTTGGCATTAAATTTACCCGGAGCATGATATTTAACCTGATCTAATTCGGCTTGCTTTAAACCTTTTCCTTTTGTGGTGATAAGGTGAAGAAACTTAGGTCCGGGAACTGTTTTTAAACGTTCTAACTCTGAAATTACTTTTGGTAAATCGTGACCATCTATTGGACCAGAATAATTAAAATTTAAGGCTTCAAAAATATTATCTTGTTTCTGAGTTCCTTTTTTAACGTTGGTTAAATACATTTTTAAAGCACCAACACTTGGATCTATTCCAATAGCATTATCATTCAAAATAACAAGTAAATTGGTATCTGTTACGCCCGCATGATTAAGGCCTTCAAAAGCCATTCCGCTGGCAATAGATGCATCTCCAATTACCGCAATATGTTGTTTGTTAAAATCGCCTTTAAGTTTAGAGGCAATAGCCATACCTAAAGCTGCAGAAATAGATGTAGATGAATGGCCTACTCCAAAAGCATCATATTTACTTTCATCACGTTTAGGGAACCCACTTAAACCTCCTAATTGTCTGTTGGTATCGAATAAGGCTTTTCGCTCGGTTAAAATTTTGTGCACATATGCCTGATGGCCAACATCCCAAATTAAAATATCGTTTGGCGTATTAAATACATAATGCAGAGCAATTGTAAGTTCTACTACGCCTAAGCTTGCTCCTAAATGTCCTTCTTTTGTAGCTACAATCTCAATAATGAAATCGCGTAATTCTTTTGCTAAAAAAGGTAAATGGTCTTTTGCTATTTTGCGAAGATCTTCAGGGGAATCTATTTCTTGTAGTAATTGTCTCATGCGATTACAAATGTACGTTTTGAAATTGTATTTTTACATTATGGAAAATATTTTTGATGATACTTATTTTATGAAGAAGGCTTTACAAGAAGCTGAGGTGGCTTTTGATAAAGGTGAAATTCCCGTAGGAGCCGTAATTGTAATTGATAATAAGATAATTGCTAGAGCGCATAATTTAACCGAAACCTTGACAGATGTAACGGCACATGCTGAAATGCAGGCTATAACTGCAGCAGCAAATTACCTTGGCGGAAAATATCTTAAAAAATGTACGTTATATGTGACTTTAGAGCCTTGCCAAATGTGCGGAGGTGCTTTGTATTGGAGTCAGATTTCTAATATTGTTTATGGTGCTAGAGATGAAAATCGTGGTTGTATTAATTTGAACACAAAATTACATCCTAAAACCATTGTAAGAGGAGGTGTAATGGCTGAAGAAGCATCGGTGTTAATGAAGCGCTTTTTTGTTGAAAAACGAAATCTGAATTAAAGTTTTCTCTTGTCACCTTCCTTATCTCTCATTTTCTCTAGATTTTCTTTGGTTAGCATGTAGTCTCTAACATCTTTATCTTTCCATCTGTAATAAGAAAATAAAGGAAACACAACTAAAAATAGACCAACAACCCCAAATCCAATTAGTTTTTCTGAATATGAGACGTCTATAAAAAAGCCAGAAAGAATGCTTCCGAATGCGAGAACGGCTAAAATAACAATTAGGTTTTTCATGTTAACTCGTAAAATTAATAAGCTGACGACGGTAAGCTGTAAGTAGTTTAGATTTTGAAATGAAACCAATGTATTTTTCATCTCTAACTACTGGAAGGTTCCAAGCGCTTGAGTCTTGAAATTTCTTCATAATATCTTTCATTCTATCTTTGTTAATATCTATAATTTCTGGAGGTGCCTGCATTACATCTCTTGCTACAACTTCATCATATAATGTTTGGTCAAACATAATTGGTCTAATATCATCTAAAAGTATTATTCCTATAATTCTTCCTGATTTTTCACTAATAACAGGAAAAATATTTCGATTAGATTTTACAACGGCTTTGTGTACCAAATCACCTAAAGTCATATTTGGACTAACCTTTACAAATTTTGTTTCGATTAAATTTTCAATATTCATTAAGGTTAAGACGGCCTGATCTTTATCGTGAGTAATTAAATCGCCTTGTCTTGCTAAAGCCATACTATACACAGAATATGGTAAAAAGTATTTAGTTACTGCAAAACAAATCGCAACTGTAATCATTAAAGGAATGAATAGTTTATAACCACCTGTTAATTCTGCAATTAAAAAAATAGCAGTAAGTGGTGCTTGTAATACCCCTCCTAATACTCCTGCCATGCCAACCAGGGTAAAATTACTTTCAGATAAGTGTATTTTAAACACATCTAAAGTATTAACAAATCTAGCAAATCCAAATCCTAATACAGAGCCCATAAATAGGCTAGGAGAGAAAATACCTCCAATACCTCCAGCTCCAAAAGTTAAAGATGTTGCGATAACTTTAAATAAAACTAAGCCAATAAGTAAAGCTATAATAGCCCAATTATTAGTAATATCTATATGCATAAAGTTGTTGGTTACCACTTCTTGAAAATTGCCAGTAACCATATTGTTTATAACCTCGAATCCTTCACCATAAAGCGGAGGAATAAAAAATACAATTATACCTAGACCGGTGCCTCCAATAAGTAAACGTTTTATTGGGGATTTAATGTCGTGAAAAAAATCGTGAAAATAAGCGTATATCTTAGTAAAGTATATAGATGTGAGTGCTGCTAAAACACCAAAGACTATAAAATATGGTACTTGACTAAGTGTGAATTGATCAACTAATTCAAAAGGTAAAATGGTGTCTGTTCCGTAAAATAAATAAGATAATAATACCCCAGAAATAGATGATATAAGTAAAGGTAATAATGAGATTAAAGTTAAGTCTAAACTAAAGACTTCAATAGCAAATACAATAGCGGCAATAGGAGCTTTAAAAATACAAGATATTGCACCAGCTGCAGCGCAACCAATTAATAAGGTACGTGTAGATTGGTTGGTATGAAATAATCTAGAAATATTAGAGCTAATAGCCGCTGCGGTAGATACAGTTGGTCCTTCTAGACCCACCGACCCTCCAAAACCAACTGTTAGTGGCGCTGTAAGTAATGCGGAAAACATTTGAAACTGTTTCATGATTCCTTTTTTCTTCGCAATTGCACGAAGCGTAGCCGGAATACCATGACCAAATTCTTGTCTAATAACATATTTTTTAACTAAATATGTTAGGGTTAAACCTGCAAGAGGGAATAAAAAATAAAATGGGTGATGATAATTACTAACCACTTTAGTCTCCATTAAATGTTGAATAAAGTGGGTAGTGTTTTTAAGAATTACTGCACCTAAACCGGCTATTAAGCCAACCACTATGCTTAAAATATATACGAAATTTCTATGTCCAACATGCTTTGTTTTCCAAAGCAAGAATTTTGTAAGTAAAGATTTTTTTTGTGTTGGCATATTTAGGTGTAAAAATCCCGCAGGAGCGGGATTTTAGATTTTAGTTTTATGATTTAATATTTAATTTTAGGCTTAACTCTTGTAGTTGTAAATCGTCTATTTTCGCAGGTGCATCAATCATGACGTCTCGACCTGAGTTGTTTTTTGGGAATGCGATAAAATCACGAATAGTTTCTTGTCCGCCTAAGATGGCAACTAAACGGTCTAAACCAAAAGCAATACCTCCGTGTGGTGGTGCTCCATATTCAAATGCATCCATTAAGAATCCGAATTGTGCTTTGGCATCTTCTTCAGAGAAACCTAGATGTTTTAACATGATAGCTTGTGTTGCCTTATCGTGAATACGAATAGATCCTCCTCCAATTTCATTACCATTTAAAACTAAATCGTAAGCATTGGCTTTTACTTCTCCTGGATTAGTGTCTAACAATTCTAATTGACCTGGTTTTGGAGATGTGAATGGGTGGTGCATAGCATGGTAACGCTCTGTATCTTCATCCCATTCTAAAAGCGGGAAGTCCATGACCCATAACGGAGCAAATACTTTAGGATCTCTTAATCCTAAACGGTCTGCGATTTCCATACGTAAAGCGCTTAACTGTGCACGTACTTTATTTGTTGGTCCAGAAAGCACACAAATTAAATCGCCTGCTTTAGCGTTTGTTACTTCTGCCCATTTAGCTAAGTCGTCTTGGTTGTAAAATTTATCTACTGAAGATTTAAACGATCCATCGTCGTTACAACGAGAATAAATCATTCCCAAAGCACCAACTTGCGGACGCTTAACCCATTCGATTAATTTATCTATTTCTTTACGAGTATAACTGTTTCCGCCAGGAACAGCAATACCAACAACTAATTCTGCATCATTAAAAACTTTAAAATCTTTATGTTGTGTTACTGCATTTAATTCTCCAAATTCCATTCCGAAACGGATATCTGGTTTATCGTTTCCATATAAACGCATCGCATCGTCGTAAAGCATTCTCGGAAACTTTTTAACCTCTACACCATTTACTTCTTTAAGTAAGTGACGTGTTAAGCCTTCAAATACATCTAAAATATCGTCCTGCTCTACAAAGGCCATTTCACAGTCAATTTGAGTAAACTCTGGCTGTCTGTCGGCACGTAAATCTTCATCTCTGAAACATTTTACAATCTGAAAATATTTATCCATTCCTCCAACCATAAGCAATTGCTTAAAGGTTTGAGGCGATTGTGGTAAAGCATAAAACTGCCCTTGATTCATTCTAGATGGCACAACAAAATCACGAGCGCCTTCTGGAGTAGATTTAATTAAGTATGGTGTTTCTACTTCAATAAAGTCTTGATTAGAAAGGAAATTTCTAACTTCTTGAGCTACTTTATGACGAAAAATTAAATTATTTTTAACTGGATTACGGCGAATATCTAAGTAACGATATTTCATACGTAATTCTTCTCCACCATCCGTTTCGTCTTCAATAGTGAATGGAGGAAGTAGTGCGCTGTTTAAAATGGTTAGTTCAGAAACTAAAATTTCAATATCACCAGTAGCAATATTTGGGTTTTTAGAGGTGCGCTCTATTACCGTACCTTTTACTTGAATAACAAATTCGCGACCTAATTTCTGAGCTTGGCTCATCATGGCTTTTGGAGTGCGTTCTTCATCAAAAATAAGTTGCGTAATACCGTAACGATCACGTAAATCTACCCAAACCATAAATCCTTTATCACGCACTTTTTGTACCCAGCCAGAAAGTGTTACTTCGTTATTTATATGAGACGATCTTAGTTCGCCACAATTATTACTTCTATACATATTCAATTTTTTGATGTGCAAATTTAATGAAGTTAAATGATTAAAAACTAAAAATTACCAAGCTTTATACTCCAGATTTTTTAGTTATATTAACTATAACCTTTTCGTTGGGTTGCCATAGTTGTTATTCGCTTTATTGCCGTCTATTTTTTCTACATTCTTTATAATAGATGTTATATTTTTTGTTTTAAGCAATCTGTAATTGTATTACTTTGTTAAATAATTATGTTTTTGACCGTGTTTTGATATGAAAAATCAATTTTTAAAATTAAATCCCTTGATGTATGTAATGTTGGGTTGAATTATAAATTCTAATAAACTGTATTTAATTTATGGTTTGTAAATACATTAAATAATGTTTTTAGATTGTATTAGTTTGGTTTTGTGTGACTAAATGAATTGTATTGTTAATTATAAACAAAAAAATCCGGAGTATAACGTTCCGGATTTTTAATTTATGTAATGTGTCTTTATTGTTAGTCTGCTACTTTTACAATTCGTTTTTCTGATAACCACATTTTAAATAGTGAGGTTAAGTAGAAAAATACAGGAACAACAATTAAGGTAAGGAATGTTGCTACTAACAACCCGTAGATTACAGTCCAAGCTAAAGGTCCCCAGAATACAACGTTATCTCCTCCTATATATATATTAGGATTAAAATCTTTAACCAAGGTAAAGAAGTTAATGTTTAAACCAATAGCTAACGGTACTAGGCCTAGAATAGTTGTAATTGCTGTTAATAATACAGGACGTAAACGGGCTTTTCCTGCGCGAACAATACATTCATATAAATCTTCTCGACTTAAATATTCATCATCATCTATATCTAGTTCAATTTTCTTCCTGTCTATAAGGAGTTGGGCGTAATCTAAAAGTACTACACCATTATTTACAACAATACCAGCAAGAGAGATAATTCCCATCATAGTCATCATGATTACGAAAGCGTCTCCGGTAACTACAAGTCCACCAAAAACTCCAATAAAACTTAAGAAAATCGCTAACATGATAATTCCTGGTTTTGAAATAGAATTGAATTGGAATATTAAGATGAAAAATATAAGTGCTAATCCAGTAAAGAAGGCTCCTATTAAGAAGGCCATTTGTTTGTTTTGTTCCTCAATCTGACCCGTATAATCTATATTGATGCCTGCAGGTAGATTTTCGAATGTTTTCATTTCATTCTGAATTTGATTAACAATGGCAGCTGCATCTGTAAAACCAGGAGATAAGGCAGAATACACGGTTACTACACGTCTAGTGTCTTTGTGTTTAATGGCGCTATATCCAGAGGTGTTACTTTGTTTTGCTACGGCAGAGACAGGGATTTCTTTAATTTGTCCTGTGTTGTCTCTAAATGTCATTTTCTGATTAAAAATGGCACTAATATTATATCTGTTGTCTTCATTAAAACGTACATAGATATCGTAATCGTCTCCATTTTCTTTATATACACCTGCTTTGCTACCGAAAATAGAATTACGTAATTGCTGCCCAACCTGACTTGCGCTTACGCCTAATTCACCAGATTTTGCTCTGTCTACTTCAACTAACATAGTTGGTTTTCCTTTGTTAACATCAATTTTAAGCTCGTCTATTCCAGGGATGTTTTTCTGGTTAATAAAGTCTCTCATGCTTTGAGCAATTCCAATAAGCTCTGCATAATCATCGCCTTCAATTTCAATATTAATAGGAGATCCTGCAGGTGGTCCGTTTTGATCTTTTTCTACAGAAATTAATATCCCGGGATAAATCCCAACTAATGCTTTTTGTATTTTCTGTCTCAATAATTCACTGTCTTTGCCTCGTCTGTATTTATATTCACGCATAGACGCTGTAATCTTGGCTTTATGAGGCATTTCTGCAGCAGAACCACCATCTGTTTGTGGGTTTCCGGCTCCTTCTCCAACTTGAGATACGGCACTTTCTACTAAAAAGTTGTAGTCGCCATCTTTGTATTCATCATTATCAAGAACATCGTATACCTTTTTCTCTATTTCTTGGGTTATAGCGTTGGTTTTTTCAATATCTGTTCCTTCTGGGTATTCTATGTAAACAATAATTTGATTCGGCTTATTGTCTGGAAAGAATTCAACTTTTGTACGTTGAGATTTTAATGATGCACCAAAGGCAACAAAGGCTAATATTAATAATGTAAATGTTGTTATAGTAATAAAAGCAGGCCATTTTTTACTTAATGCACGTCTTAATTCACGTTCGTAAAAGTTTTCAAAAATAACTAATATTTTTGTTTGGAATGTATTGGCCATTTTTCTTAAAAACAGACGGTAAATCCAAAGCATTCCTGCGGTAAAAATCATTAATCCACCAAGTCCTCTGTAATCTCCTCCGAATATTAAAATAAGCAAACCTATTATAGAAATGATACTTGTAATGGCGATAACATTTTTTAAAGGCATGTCTTTATCTTCAATAGTCATGTATTTAGAAACTAATACCGAGTTAAAAAAGATGGCAACTATTAAAGATGACCCTAAAACGGTTGATAGTGTAATTGGTAAAAGAATCATGAATTTACCCATAACTCCAGGCCAAAGTCCTAGTGGTATAAATGCCGCCACAGTTGTTGCTGTAGAGATAATAATAGGGTAAGCAATTTCGCCAATACCTATTTTTGCAGCTTTTTTCCTGCTCATGCCCTCCTCTTCCATTAAACGATAGACATTTTCTACAACTACAATACCATTATCTACCAGCATTCCTAATCCCATAATTAATCCGAAAAGAATCATGGTGTTTAGGGTATAACCTAAGAAGTTTAATATCATTAAAGACATAAACATAGACATAGGTATAGCGAATCCTACAAAGAGTGCGTTTTTAAATCCTAAGAAAAACATGAGTACAGTAATTACTAGTATAATACCAAAAATAATATTGTTTACTAAGTCGTCTACTTGACCAATGGTAACCGATGATTGATCGTTAGCAATGGTTACTGTTAAATCTTTTGGGAATACATTTTCTTGGGTGTCTTTTACTATTTGCTGGATTTGCTCTGCAGCATCGACCATGTTTTTTCCAGCACGCTTTTTTACATCTAACATCACTACACGATGACCGAATTCGCGAGCATAGGTTGTTCTGTCTTTTTCTTTAAATGAAATTTGAGCAATGTCTTTTAAGTAAATCGGATTATTATTGTCTGATTTAATTACGAAATTATTCAGTTCTGCAGGGGTTTCTACTTCACCTAAAATTCTAATAGTACGACGTTGACCGCTAGAAATTAAATTTCCTGCAGACATGGTTACGTTTCCGCCACGAACGGCATTAATAACATCTGAGAAACTTACTTTTGCAGCCATCATTTTGTAAATGTCTACCGCAATTTCTACTTCTTTATCTTGAGCGCCACGAATGTCTACTTGCTTAATTTCTTGTAAATCTTCAATTTCATCTTGAAGATATTCACCAAAGTCTTTTAATTTATCTACGGGGTAATCTCCAGAGATATTAATGTTAAGAATTGGCATCTCTTCCGATAGGTTTAAATCGAAAGCATTAGGTTCTACTTTTGCATCGTTAAATGTTGGCCAATCTTCACCTGCGGTTTCCGAATCTATTTCGTCTTTAACCTTTTGCTTGGCGGCTTCAACGCTTATGCTCTCATCGAATTCTACAATAATCATAGAATAGTCTTCTTGAGATGTAGATGTTATTTCTACAACATTACTTATAGTTTTAAGTTTGTCTTCTAGAGGATTTGTAATGAGCTTTTCAATATCCTCTGCAGTGTTTCCTGGGTATATAGAACTTACGTAAATTTTAGTTTCTACAACTTCTGGAAAGTTTTCTCTTGGCATTTGGTAATAAGCGGTAATTCCTAAATAGAAAATTACAGCCATTATAACGTAAATCGTGGTTTTGTTATTAATAGCCCACGTCGACATTCCAAATTCTTTGTCTACTTGCTTTTTGTGTTTTGTCATGGTTTAGGCTTAATATTTAATAACTTTAACGGTTTGCCCTTCTCTTACACTACGTGCACCTTCTTTAATAATTTCGGTGCCATCTTCTATACCGCTTAAAACTTCAATTACATCATTTTGCGATTTTCCTGTTTTTATAATGGCGCGATTTACAGTCGCTTCACCTTTATCATTTCTATTAGAAATAACGTAAATGTATTGCTCTCCGTTAGCATTTTCAGAAATGATGCTTAAAGGAATTAATAATGCTTTTTCACTTGTGTAATCGTTAATTTTAAGTTTAGCAGTTAAGTTAGGTTTAATATTTTCTTCTTTATTAGGCACCGCAACTTCTACTTTAAAAGTTCTGTTGGCAGGATTAATAAAATTACTAGCCTGACGAATTTTAGTATTCACGCTAGTTCCTAAAATTGGAAATTCTACTTTTACTTCTTTACCTTCTACAACACTTTTAATATAGTTTTCTGGAACTTCGGTTTCTATATACATGTTTTTTAGGTTTACAATACGCATAAGCTGAGATTGTCCAGGGCTAACAACACTACCTTGTTCTGTAATAATATCGTCTATAACACCAGAGAATGGCGCCGTAATTGCTGCTTTAGCTAATTGTGTTTTTAGCTGATTTACTGCTTGTTCTTGTGCTTCAAAAGAGGATTTTGCTTGAAGAAATTGAATTTCACTTCCTATTTTTTGATCCCAAAGACGTTTTTGACGTTCGAAAGTTGTTTTGGTTAAAGCCAATTGAATTTCGCTTTGAGCCACTTGTTGCTCTAATCCACCGTCGTCAATTCTTGCTAAAAGTTGTCCTTTGTTAACATGTTGTCCTTCTTTTACATAAATGTTTTGAAGAATTCCTGAAGTTTCAGAAAAGATAACAATGTTTTCTTTGGTTTGAACGCTTCCTTGTAACTCTAGAAAGTGTACAAAATTTTCTGATGTTGCTTTAATGGTTGTTACTAATGGCAGTTTTTTAGTATCGTCTAATTCTGCTATTTTTTCATCAATTAATTTTAGTTGTTCACTAATAGCGACCTGTTTTTTCTCTATTTCACTACGTTTAGCGCGTATGGTTTCTAGGTTGCCTTCAGATAAAACTTGTTCTACGGTTTGTTCTTTTCCTCCGCAGGAAATTAATAGAAATGCTAAAGCTGCGATTGTATATATGTGTTTCATAATGGTCTTATTAATTGTTTAATGTGCTTAAGATGGCGTCTAATTCTGCTTTTTTATTTATAATGTCTAGCATAGCTTGTAAATATTCTTGTTGTGCAGAATATAACTGTGTTTGGGCTTGACGTAAATCGAAACTAGAAGAGATGCCTTCAAAAAATTTAACTTCATTTTTACGCTCGATACGCTCTGCTAATTCTAGGTTTAGTTTTTTGTTAGTGTAATCTTCTATTGCAAATTGATAATCACTTTTAGCAGTGTCTATTTGCAGTTTTAGTTGTTGTTCTATTTCGATTAAAGATTCGTTTGCTTTTTCTAAATCTATTCGGGCTTGTTGTGTTGCTGCCGACCGGCCTAACGAGCTAAATATTGGGATGTTTAAACTAACGCCAAGTAAAGACGATGCGTACCATTTCTGATTGTTGTTTGCAAATCCGAAATCTTCTCCATAAGCGTTATATCCACCATTTACATAAGCACTAAGAGTGGGTAAACCTTTACTCATGGCTAATTTTACATACAAATCTTTACTTTCTACATCGTTTTTAGCAATACGGTAATCTATGGTGTTTTCTACGTTTTCATCTGCTGCTAAAGCTTCTAAAGAAGTGTATTGTAAACTTAATGTCTCTAAAGTATCTGTGAGTGTTGTGTCTGTGTTTATGTCTATACCTAAAGTAATATTCAGCATTTGGTATGCTAAAATATTTAGACGTTTTATGTTGTTTAAGTTACTAACTAACCCCGAAAGTGTAATTTTAATTTGTTCAACACTTTCTTCTTCTTCTAATCCGTTTTCAAAGGTTTTCTGAATTTCATATAAATTAGATTCTAAAATCTCTTTGTTACTTTGTAAAATCTTCAGGCTTTCTTCAGATAATAATACGTTTCCGTAGGCATTAATCACTGCTTTTCTTATTTCAAGATCGGTTTTGACTTTAGAGTTTTTAGAAATTTCTAAATACACTTTAGACGCTTGTAAACCTACTAAATACGATCCGTCAAATAATAATTGGCTTAGCGTTGCTGTGGCTCCTATGTTTTGTTTTGTGTTAAATTCTACAGGGATAAATGTGCCTGCATCTCCTCCAAAAATCTCAGCAGGGATTAAAGATACTTGTTGTTTTAACCAGTTTTGGTAATCTATATCTGCATTAATTTGTGGTAAACCCGTTGCTGTTGTTTCCCATTTTTTTTGTTCTGCAATTTCAATATCTTTAATTGCATTTTTTACAGTTCTATTATTTGTTAATGCATAATCTATAGCTTCATTTAGGCTAAAGGAGACTGGCCCTTCTTGCGCAAATGCCATAACGTTTATGCATAAACTGAATAGTATTATTAGTTTGGTTTTCATTATTTATAATTGATTATTGTGTTCTTTTTATTTAATAAATTTAGACCTAAAGGTGTACATATGCCTCTTAAATGATATTCTAAGTAATGATCTAGTAGCTCTTTTAGAGTAAATTGATTAATAGGGAATATTTCGTCGTCTTTAAGGGCTCCCATCGAGCTAAAATATATTCTTGAAATAAATTCTACGTTTAAATTATCTCTATATAGTCCAGCAGAAATTCCTCGGTTTAAATTATCAATAACACAACTTTGCATCACTTCAAATTGTTTCTGTCTTAAAATGGTGTGTATTCGAGGATAGTATTTTTTTAATTGAAATTCTGGCGACTTCTTTTGGTTGCTCATATAGTTTGTAATAAACTCTTTAATTTTAAAAAGTTCTTCTATAGGATTTGCGTCTAAAGTGAAAATGTCATCTATAGATTCAGATATACATTCAAATTTATAAATTGCTGTTGCTTCAATTAATTTTGTTTTTGTTTCAAAATATTGATAAATGGTTTTCTTGGAAATTCCCATTTCGGTAGCAATATCATCCATAGTCACACTTTTAAATCCTAAGTTTAAAAATAGCTCTGCCGATTTTATTATAATCTTCTTTTTCATTCATATTAAATTCGGGGCAAATATAGACAAGGAAACTTAAAAAACAATTAAAGTTTCCAAAGTTTTAATTGTTTGTTAACATTGAAAAACTCTATGTGATAATTACGTTTATTCTGTTATTTTTGTGTCATGCAAAATATATTATACTATCAAGATGCTTTTGTTAGCTACTTGAAAGAATTTAAAACAGACAAAGAGCCTAGGTCTCTATATGAACCAATCGACTATATTTTAAATTTAGGAGGTAAGCGTTTAAGACCCGTTTTAACTTTAATGTCGGCCGAAATTTTTAATGCCGATTATAAAATAGCTTTAAATGCAGCTTTAAGTATTGAGGTGTTTCATAATTTTTCTTTAATTCATGACGATATTATGGACGATGCACCTTTGCGTCGAGGAAACCAAACCGTGCATGAAAAGTGGGATATTAATACAGGTATTTTATCGGGAGATGCTATGCTGATTATGGCATATCAATTATTCGAAAATTACGAACCACAAATTTTTCGCGATTTAGCGAAGTTGTTTAGTAAAACGGCTTTAGAAGTTTGTGAAGGACAACAATACGATGTGGATTTTGAAAATAGAGACGACGTTACTATTCCTGAGTATTTAAAGATGATTGAATATAAAACCGCTGTTTTAGTTGGAGCGGCTATGCAAATGGGAGCAATTGTAGCACAAGCCTCAAAATCGGAACAAGAAGGAATTTATAGTTTTGGAAGAAATTTAGGAATTGCGTTTCAATTACAAGACGATTATCTTGATGCTTTTGGTGACCCTAAAACATTTGGAAAACAAGTAGGAGGAGATATTATAGAAAATAAGAAAACCTTCTTGTATTTAAAAGCTTTAGAGTTTTCTGATAGTGAGCAAGAACGAGAACTTCAGCACTTATTTAGTGTAAGTCCTACAGATAGTAACGATAAAGTACAATCTGTAAAACAATTATTTTTAAGCAGTGGTGCAGCTGATGCCACAACTAAAGCAATTGAAGATTATACCAATAAAGCGTTTTCTGTTTTAAAAACGCTAGATATAAGTGAAGAAAAAAAGAATTTATTAAGACTTTTTGGCGAAAATTTAATGACTCGAAAAGTGTAATTCATATATATTGTGATAGAAATACAAACCATACAAGACCTGTTGAATACATCTTTACAATACGAATTGTATGGTAATTTGGTATTTCAGTTGAATAAAGATTTTAGACTAGCAAATATAGATTTTGATGTAGAAGCATCTATTTTACCTGAAGATTTAAAATTACAATTGCATGAAACGGTGTATAAACTCATACAAAATAAGTTTGCAGAGTATTTGAATTTGCTCTATATTATTGATGTTCCAGAACAACAAATAAAAGCATTAGATGGTAGCGACACTTTAAAGCTGTCTGAGCAAGTTGCATTTTTAATTTTAAAACGCGAATGGCAAAAAGTTTGGTTTAAACATCAATATAAATAGTTATAATGTATAATATGTTTTGTTTTAAAACATATTAAAAACGTGACCAAGCAACCAATAAAGTATTAAGAACACGAAAAACGTGCCAATACAACCACCTTTGCCGCCTCCAATTTTTTTCGCTCCCCAAGCAGCTCCAATAATTCTTAGTAATTTTTCCATTTTATTTTTTTTGAAAAGTATATAGAATTAACATTACAAATTAACGCTATCGATTAAAAATATACCCTTATAAAAGGTGCCCACGGTGAAGCGTAAATACTTTTGTTGTCGTTGTAAAGTACATCGTAACGTACGCCAACTGTAACGTTGTTCGTTTGATAACCTATACCAAGAAGTAAAGCTGGAGACCAATATTTTCTATCTGCATATAAAATTCTATCATTATCATATTTTTTATTCACATATAATTGCTGATATTCTCCTGAAAGCTGAATATTTGGTGTGGGGTTATAAAGTCCAGTTAAAGTACCTCCTATAATGGTAGAAGTATAGAAGTTTTTTTGAGAGTTATATGTAAAATTTAACCCCACTCCTAATGCAAATTGAGAATTAAATTGATAGATGGCAGAAGGTTCTATTGTACCACTAAAAAACTCGTTACCAAAACTAAGACCTAATCCTCCTCCAAATTTAATATTTTCGCTAAAACTTGAGTTTTGTGCATAAATATTCTTAAAACTCAGAGAAAAAAATGAAATTAGGATTATACTTTTAACAAAGTATTTATGGGCTTTATACATGGTCGAGATAAATTTTAGTTAAAATTGCCTTATAAATATAATAAAAAGGTACCTAAGTTTAGTAAAAGTTGTACTTTTGTGTAAAATTTGTCAAAGCGAGAATTTCTCAAATAATATAATGGATAAATATTCCTTTTTAAACGCAGCACCCACAGCATATTTTGCTGAATTATACGATCAATACTTACAAAACCCAGATTCCGTTGAGCCAAGTTGGAGGGCTTTCTTTCAAGGTTATGATTTTGGTAGCGAAAACGATATCGTTGAGTCAGAGTCTATGGAGAATTTCTCTTGTGATCATGTTTCAGAAAACCTAACAAAAGAATTCCAAGTTGTTCAATTGATTGCTGGTTACCGTACCAGAGGGCATTTGTTTACTAAAACAAACCCTGTACGTGATCGTCGAACCTATTCGCCAACATTGGCCTTAGAAAATTTCGGATTATCTAATAGTGACTTAGATACTGTTTTTTCAGCCGGAGAAATCCTAGGTATAGGATCTCAAACTCTGAGAGAGATTGTGAAACATTTAGAGAAAATATACTGCGATTCTATTGGTATAGAATATATGTATGTTAGAAATCCTGAACGTAAGACTTGGATTCAACAAAAATTGAATATCAACGACAATCAGCCTAATTTCGATGTAAAGCATAAGAAGCATATTCTTAAAAAACTAAACGAAGCCGTGTCTTTCGAAAGTTTCCTACATACTAAGTATGTTGGTCAGAAACGATTTTCGTTAGAAGGGGGAGAGTCTTTAATTCCTGCACTAGATGCAGTTATTGAAAAAGCAGCAGATTATGGCGTAAAAGAATTTGTAATGGGAATGGCTCACCGTGGTCGTTTAAGTACGCTTACAAATATTTTCGGAAAATCGGCTAAAGATATCTTCAGTGAATTTGACGGTAAAGACTATGCCGAAGAGATTTTTGATGGCGATGTAAAATATCATTTAGGTTGGACGAGTAATCGTGAAACCGATAACGGAAAAAAAATAAACCTAAACATCGCTCCAAACCCATCGCATTTAGAAACGGTAGGAGCCGTTGTAGAAGGTATTGTTCGTGCTAAACAAGACGATAAATATGCAGAAAATCCATCTCAAGTTCTACCAATTGTAGTTCACGGAGATGCTGCAATTGCTGGTCAAGGTTTAGTTTACGAAATCGTGCAAATGGCACAGCTAGATGGTTATAAAACCAATGGAACGCTTCATATTGTTGTAAATAACCAAATCGGATTTACAACCAATTATTTAGATGCACGTTCTAGTACCTATTGTACAGATGTTGCTAAAGTAACTTTGTCTCCAGTATTACACGTAAACGCAGATGATGTTGAAGCTGTTGTACATGCGATGCTTTTTGCTTTAGATTTCAGAATGCATTTTAAACGCGATGTATTTATTGATTTATTAGGATATAGAAAATATGGGCATAACGAAGGTGATGAACCTCGTTTTACGCAACCTAAATTATATAAAGCTATTGCTAAGCATAAGAATCCTAGAGATATTTATGCTGAAAAATTAATAAGTGAAGGCGTAATCGATAAAGGTTATGTTAAAGAGCTTGAAGCAGCTTATAAAGCGAGTCTAGAAGAAGAGTTAGTTGATTCTCGTAAAGAAGAAAAAACAGTGATCACGCCTTTCATGAAAGATGAATGGAAAGATTTTGTTCGCGTTACCGAACAAGATATGATGAAACCTGTAGATACAACAGTATCAAAAGAAAAATTAGCACAAATCGCAAATGTGATATCTAATTTACCTGAAGATAAAAAGTTTATTCGTAAGATTGAACGTTTAGTACAGTCTAGAAAAACGATGTTCGAAGAAGATAGGTTAGATTGGGCTATGGCAGAACATTTAGCATATGGAACACTTCTAGAAGAAGGTTTCGATGTTAGAATGTCTGGACAAGATGTGGAGCGTGGTACATTTTCGCACCGTCATGCTGTTATTAAGGTAGAAGATAGTGAAGAAGAAGTGGTATTACTTAATAAGTTAAGCGATACTCAAGGAAGATTCTTTATTTATAACTCCTTATTATCTGAGTATGGTGTTGTAGGATTCGATTATGGTTATGCTATGGCTAGTCCTAAAACATTAACCATTTGGGAAGCACAATTTGGAGACTTTGGTAACGGAGCTCAAATTATGTTAGACCAATATATCTCTGCCGCAGAAGATAAATGGAAACTTCAAAACGGATTGGTAATGTTATTACCACACGGTTATGAAGGTCAAGGTGCAGAACACTCATCGGGGCGTATGGAGCGTTATTTACAATTGTGTGCTAAAGACAATATGTTTGTAGCAGACTGTACAACACCTGCAAATATTTATCATTTGTTGCGTAAACAAATGAAATCTAATTTTAGAAAGCCTTTAATTGTTTTTACTCCTAAGAGTTTATTACGTCATCCAAAAGTGGTGTCTACTGTAGATGAGTTTGCAAACGGAAGTTTTCAAATGGTTATAGATGATGAGTCTGTAACGGTTGAAAAAGTTAAATCACTTGTGTTTGTCACTGGTAAATTCTATTACGATTTATTAGAAGAGAAAGAAGAACAAGGAAGAGACGATATTGCATTAGTGAGAGTAGAGCAATTATTCCCATTACCTGCAACTGCAATTAGAGATGCGATTGCTAAATATAATAATGCTGAAGAAGTTGTTTGGGCACAAGAAGAGCCAAGAAACATGGGGGCTTATGCTCATATGTTAATGCATTTAGACGAAGCAAAAACTTTCAGATTTGCAGGTAGACGTCCTTATGGTGCACCAGCAGCGGGTAGTGCTACACGTTCTAAACGCCGTCATAAAGAAGTAATCGACTTTGTTTTCGATAAAACAAAAAACAACCAACGATAATTTAAAAATAAGATTAAACTAAAATATTGAACGATGATTTTAGAAATGAAAGTACCTTCTCCTGGAGAATCTATCACAGAAGTTGAAATAGCAACATGGTTAGTCCAAGATGGTGATTATGTAGAAAAAGATCAAGCAATTGCTGAGGTTGATAGTGATAAAGCAACACTAGAGCTTCCTGCTGAAGAAAGTGGAATCATAACGCTTAAAGCAGAAGAAGGAGATGCTGTTGCTGTTGGTGAGGTTGTATGTTTAATAGATACAAGTGCTGCAAAACCAGAAGGTGATGCGCCCGCTAAAGAAGATAAAAAAGAAGAAGTTACTGCTCAAAAAGCTGAAGCTCCTAAAGCTGCTCCTGTAGCAGAAAAAACATATGCATCTGGTACAGCAAGTCCTGCCGCTAAAAAGATTTTAGCAGAAAAAGGTATGGATGCTGCGAGTATAGTAGGTACGGGTAAAGCAGGTCGTGTAACTAAAGACGATGCTGTTCAGGCAAGACCATCTATGGGAACTCCAACAGGAGGAAGTAGAGGCGAGTCTCGTTCTAAATTATCAATGTTACGTCGTAAAGTTGCAGAACGTTTAGTTGCTGTTAAAAACGAAACGGCAATGCTAACAACTTTTAATGAAGTTGATATGTCTCCAATCTTTTCTTTAAGAAAAGAATACAAAGAAGAATTTAAGGCTAAGCATGGTGTTGGTTTAGGGTTTATGAGTTTCTTTACTTTAGCAGTTGTTAGAGCATTAGAAATGTACCCAGCTGTAAATTCTATGATGGATGGTAAAGAAATGCTTTCTTACGATTTTTGTGATATTAGTATTGCGGTTTCTGGACCTAAAGGATTAATGGTCCCAGTAATTAGAAATGCTGAAAACTTAAGTTTTAGAGGTGTTGAAGCTGAAGTTAAACGTTTAGCACTTCGTGCAAGAGACGGTCAGATTACTGTAGATGAAATGACGGGCGGAACATTTACTATTACTAATGGAGGTGTATTTGGTAGTATGTTGTCTACACCAATTATTAATCCACCTCAAAGTGGTATTCTAGGTATGCATAATATTGTTGAGCGTCCAGTCGCTGTAGATGGTCAAGTTGTTATTAGACCAATTATGTATGTAGCCTTATCTTACGATCATAGAATTATAGATGGTAAAGAAAGTGTAGGATTCTTAGTTGCTGTTAAAGAAGCTTTAGAAAATCCACAAGAATTATTAATGAATAACGATGTTAAGAGAGCTCTAGAATTATAGAGAGAGCTTAGTTATCTATTATAAATAAAAAAAGGACAATCAAATGATTGTCCTTTTTTTTATTTGGTTACGTTAATGTGTGAAAAATACAAAATAGATTTAACGCAATAATCATTAAGGCAGACATTGATACGCCTACAGTAAATAATACTTGTTGAGAATGAGAATGTGTTTGATTTTCCATAATACTTGAATTGGCAGTTTTAGAGGAATTAAAAACAATCTAGTTTGACTTATTAAAGTTAAAATATGTAAAATGAACGTCTCTAAATTAAAAACTCTGCACCATTATAGTGCAGAGTTAAATTAATAATCCTCCCTAAGAACTAATTAATAGCACTGTAAATGTATTGGAAATAAGTGTAGTATGAAATACGTAAGCATACGTATTTTTTTAAAAAATGTCTTTATTGTTTGTAACCCAAATAAATAAGGCATTGGGTTTGCCGTGAAGATTAAGCTTATTTACAATATTGCTTCTATGTTTATCAATAGTTCTGGAAGACACATTTAATTCGTCTGCTATTTCAGGGCTTGTTTTGTTTTGGGCAATCTGTTTAATAATTTTTATTTCGGTTTTGGTAAGTTTATTTAAAACCGTTAACGCTGTGTTGGTTTGTGATTTCTCTAGATTAGGAATAATATCTTGACTAAAATAAGGCTGATTATTTATCACACTTTCAATACAATTTTCAATTTCTTCAACAGCAAATTCTTTTAAAATATATCCGTATATATTTAATTCCTTGGCTTGGTTGTAAACGTCTTCGCGTTTATCAAAAGTGATTAAAATAATTTTTGTAGGTATATCATTCTTTTTGCAATCCTCTGCAATTTCAATTCCTGTTCTGTTGGGCATTCTAATATCTAGAATTGCAATTTCAGGTTTTAATTTTATAATTAGGTTGTATGCAGATTGTCCATCGGTAGCGCTTCCTACAATGTTGTAATTTATAGAAGTAAGATAATTTGTCATGCCCTTAAGCATTAAAGGGTGATCATCTGCTATTACTATCGATGTTTTCATGAGGAGGCTTTGTGTTTACAACCTCTAAATATACTATTTCTTATTTAAAGGTGTTTTTTTAAGGTATAGATATTTCTTATCATAATCTATAATACCTTTTCCTTTTTTAAGAATATCAGCTCCAATAATACCATCTACAGGTGTAGAATTATGATTAATTAAAGCGGTATTAACATGTGTTAAGTCAAACAAAATTAAAGCAAGGTTGTTTTTTTTCCATTTTCCAATTTTTATAGTGTTTTTTTTGGAAAGCTGAGTAACCATATCTGTCGCTCCAGCACCTGCAGCTTTAATTTCTGAATCTTTTACTTTTAATTTAAAACGTTCTATGGCTTCAAATCCAACGCAAGAACTTGAAGCGCCAGTATCTAAAATGAAAAGTCCTCTTTGACCATTTATTGTTGCTGAAATTTCAAAATGATTGGTTTTTGTCAGTTTTAATTTAATTTTAACGTAATCTTTATCTAATAGAAATTCTTGAAGTGATGTCATCTTAAAAAAAATAATTTAAGCAAATATAGTGATGTAAAACCATTAATTTTGTAGAATGATTATTACAGACACACACACACATTTATACAGTGACGCTTTTGATGTAGATAGAGAAGAAATGATTCAACGTGCTATAGACGCTGGTGTTTCAAGATTCTTTATACCTGCAATAGATTCAACTCATACAGGGCATATGCTTGAGTTAAAACGCAATTTTCCTGACCATATGTTTCTAATGTCGGGTTTGCATCCAACAAGTGTAAAAGACAACTATAAAGAGGAGTTGCTTCATGTAGAGCAGCAACTAAGTCAAAATAAATATTATGCTATTGGCGAGATTGGTATTGATTTATATTGGGATCGCTCTACTTTAACAATTCAACAAGATGCTTTTAGGCAGCAAATTAAATGGGCTAAATCTTATAAATTACCCATTGTAATTCATTGTAGAGAAGCGTTCGACGAAGTTTTTGCTATTTTAGAAGAAGAAAAAGGAGATGATTTATTCGGACTTTTTCATTGTTTTACAGGAACTTTAGAACAAGCGCAACAAGCAATATCTTATAATATGAAATTGGGAATAGGAGGAGTTGTGACTTTTAAAAATGGTAAAATAGATAAGTTTTTGAAAGAAATAGACCTAAAACATATTGTTTTAGAGACAGATTCGCCTTATTTAGCGCCAACACCATATCGAGGGAAACGAAATGAAAGTGTCTATATTTTAAAAGTCGTAGAAAAATTATCCGATATTTATCAGGTTTCAGAAGAAGACATTGCAGCTATTACAACTCAAAATTCAAAAGCCATTTTTGGTATATAGTAATGACGAAGTCTAAAACTAATATTTTACTTATTTACACAGGCGGAACCATTGGTATGGTTAAAGATTTTGAAACAGGAGCATTAAAAGCATTCGATTTTAAAAATCTATTAGATAAAATTCCAGAATTAAAGCAATTAGATTGTGGTATAGAAACATTTTCATTTCCAGAACCTATAGATTCTAGTAATATGAATCCAGAATATTGGATCGAAATAGCTAAAATAATAGAATCTAATTATGATGATTTTGATGGATTTGTAGTGCTACATGGAAGTGATACCATGAGTTATACTGCTTCGGCTTTAAGTTTTATGCTTGAACATTTAGCAAAACCAGTCGTTTTTACGGGATCTCAGTTGCCAATAGGTGATTTGCGTACAGATGCTAAAGAAAATCTAATTACGTCCATTCATGTGGCTTCTTTGCAACGTTACAATAAGCCAGTGATAAGGGAGGTGACCTTGTATTTTGAATATAAATTATACAGAGCAAATAGAACAACAAAAATTAATGCAGAACATTTCGAAGCTTTTGCTTCTTTAAATTATCCGGATTTAGTAACATCTGGTGTGCATTTAAAAGTGAATCATGATTATTTGTTTAAGCCAAATCTTAAAAAAAACTTTAAAGTTCATAAAGTTTTAGATGTTAATATTGCCTTAATAAAACTTTTTCCCGGAATTTCTGAAGGTGTTTTGCAAAGCATTTTTAATACTCCAGGATTAAAAGGAGTGGTTTTGGAAACTTATGGCGCAGGAAATTGTACTACCGAATCTTGGTTTTTTAATATTTTAAAAGCTGCAATTTTAAAAGGAATTCACATTGTAAATATTACACAGTGTTCGGGTGGAAGTGTGCTTATGGGACAGTATCAAACTAGTGAACAGTTAAAGAAAATGGGGGTTATTTCTGGAAAAGACATCACTTCAGAGGCTGCAATATGTAAATTGATGTATTTACTTGGTCAGAATGTTTCTGCTAAAGTATTCAAAACCATATATGAAACATCTTTGAGAGGAGAAATGACTTAAAATTAACTGATAAAATTTTCAGGTCTTAAAGATTTTTTGTTATTTGCCGTATGTAATGAAAAAGTAAAAAACAGAGAGGTGGCCGAGTGGTCGAAGGCGCACGCCTGGAAAGTGTGTATACGCCAAAAGCGTATCGAGGGTTCGAATCCCTTCCTCTCTGCAGATAATTCTGATGACGTTTTTTGTTTTTTAATTACAATTTTTTTATATCTTTAACACTTTAACTAATAAAATTAAGATCAAGAACAATGAAAAGATTATTTTCTATCCTAGCCATTACACTTATGGTGGCATTCGGAACTGTTAATGCAACTACAACTAGCGCTGCTGCTGTAGCAACTACCGTAGTTTCTTCAATTCAAGATGATGCAGCCGCAACTGCAACTGAAGATTTAGGTTTTCACCAAGAATTAAAAAAACGTTTCATCGAAGGTGGGGCTGGATTCATGGGAATCGTACTATTATGTTTAATTCTAGGTTTAGCAATCGCTATTGAGAGAATTATCTTTTTAAATTTATCTTCAACAAACACAAAAAAATTAACTCAAAAAGTAGAAGATGCATTACAATCAGGTGGTGTTGAAGCTGCAAAGGAAGTTTGTAGAAATACAAAAGGACCTGTTGCATCTATTTTTTATCAAGGTTTAGATAGAACCGATGAAGGTTTAGAAGCTGCTGAAAAAGCTGTTGTATCTTACGGTGGTGTTCAAATGGGACAACTTGAGAAAAACGTGTCTTGGATATCATTATTTATCGCTTTGGCTCCGATGTTAGGATTCATGGGTACAGTAATTGGTATGATTCAAGCCTTCGATAAAATTGAAGCTGCAGGAGATATGCAACCATCACTTGTTGCAGGGGGTATTAAAGTAGCCTTATTAACAACTGTATTCGGTTTAATCGTTGCAATTATTCTTCAAATCTTTTATAATTACATTATTGCTAAAATTGATAGTATCGTTAACGATATGGAAGATGCTTCAATTACATTAATGGACTTGTTAATTAGATACAAGAAGTAATAATTTTAAAACACATTAAACGATGAGTTTACATAAAATATTAAAAATTATTGTTGGCGTACTATCAGTTATAGGAATCATCTTCGCATTGATGATTATAACTGGAAACGAAAGTATGATCGATAATATGTTATATGTTACTTATTTAGTTCTTGCTATCATTATAGCGCTTGTTATAGTGTTTGTGGTTAAAGGATTATTTGAGGGAGACATTAAAAAGACCTTACTATCAGTAGGAGCATTTGTTGTGATATTATTTATATCTTACGCAATGTCATCTGGTACAGATTTAGATCTAACACCTTTCCTTGATAAAGGAATGGATGTTACAGAATCAACTTCTAAGTATGTTGGAGCTGGACTGTTTGCCTTTTATGGCTTAGCTATTATAGCTATCGGTTCTATGGTATACGCTAACATTAAAAAATTAATAAACTAAGTAATTATGGCAAAAAGATCAGCACCAGAAGTTAATGCAGGCTCTATGGCTGACATCGCTTTCTTACTTTTAATTTTTTTCTTAGTAACAACAACTATTGAAACTGATTCAGGTTTGAGTAGAAAACTTCCACCTTTGGATGATTCTCAACAACAAGATGTAATTATTAAGGAAAAAAATATTTTCCAATTACAAGTTAATAAAAACAACGATTTGTTATTGAAAACTGGAGGAGAAGAGAAAGTGATTGAAATCAAAGACTTGCGTAAAGCTGCAGTTGATTTCTTAGATAATGGTGGTGGAACTGGCGCAGATGCTTGTAAAAACTGTCAAGGTAGAAGAAGTCCAAAATCTTCAGATAACTTTGATAAAGCTATTGTGTCTTTACAAAACGATAGAGGAGCTCAATATGACGTGTATATTGCTATACAAAACGAGATATTAGCTGCTTACAATCAAATTAGAAATAGAGAATTTAGAAAAGCCTATCCTAATTTAGATATGAGTTTTGTAGAAGCTGATAAAAAGTATTCAGACCCTAGAACATCATCTTCTGAGAAAGAGAAATTAAAAGAGAAATTAGAGGCTATTAAAATTTTAGTACCTCAAAAATTCTCTGAAGCAGAGCCTAAAAAGTCTAATTAGATAAACACGAAAATTTATGTCTAAATTTAAAAAGAAAAACGGAGGGGAATTACCTGCAATATCTACCGCATCATTACCGGATATTGTATTTATGTTGTTATTCTTCTTTATGGTGGCTACTGTAATGAGACAAAATACTTTAATGATTGACAACAAATTACCTGCTGCAGATCAAGTTGAAAAACTAGATAAAAAGGATTTGGTAATGTATATCTATGCTGGTAAACCTAGTCAAAGATTTGAAAGTCAATATGGTACAGAGTCTAGAATTCAATTAAATGATAAGTTTGCAGATGTTTCTGAAATTGCAGCATTTATTGCATCAGAAAGAGCCTCTAAACGTGAAGAATTAGTACCATTTTTAACAACAGCTTTAAAAGTTGATAGTAAATCTAATATGGGTTTAGTATCAGATATCAAGCAAGAATTACGTAAAGTAAATGCGTTAAAAATAAATTATACTACTAGAAAGGGTGATGCACTTGCTGGTTTAAAGAAATAAGTTTACTCTTAATTTTATATTAAAAAAGGTGTTTTGATTTTATCAAAGCACCTTTTTTATATTCTATTAATTAAATGTTTTTCCTTTTCATTAAGTTTGTTTAACTAGTTTATTATGAAAAATTATTACATTTTAATTTGTTTTGTCTGCTTTGGGTTCTCTCATACTAGTTATGCTCAAAAAGAAGTCTTAGATTCTTTAACTGTAATTGATTCTTTATATAAAGAAGACCAGTTTTATTTTTCTATAACTTATAATATTTTAAGCCAATTACCTTCGGGAATAGACCAAACTGGTTTTTCTTTAGGTTTACATGCAGGATTTATTAAAGATATGCCTTTAAACAAACAACGTAATATTGCGCTTGGAATAGGCTTAGGTTACTCTTATAGTTCGTATAACCAGAACTTGGGAATTATAAAGGACGATGATAACGTAGCGAACTATTTTGTGTTAGATGATAGTTACGAATTTGACTACAGTAAGAATAATTTCTACTTGCATATGTTGGAATTGCCTATAGAGTTTAGGTGGCGAACATCTACACCTTCAGATTATCGTTTTTGGCGTGTTTATGCGGGTTTTAAAGTGGGTTACGTGTTTTCTCATATTACTAACTTTCAAGGGGAAGTAGGTCATCTAAGATACACCGATATTGAAGGGTTTAATAATTTTCAATATGGTTTAACTTTAAGTGCAGGTTATAATACTTGGAATTTTTATGTGTATTATGCATTGAATCCTATTTTTAACGATGATGTAAAAACAGTGGTTAATCAAGATCCTGTAAAGATGACTGCTATTAAATTGGGTTTAATTTTCTACTTGTTATAACCAGTTTGGTATGAGTATAAGTTGTGGTATAAATCCAGTTGCACAACCTATTATTAACTCGGCATAATTGTGTGCATTTAAGCTTAGTCTGGAAGTTGCTACGGCACCCATAATAAATATAATTAGTGCAATACTTCCTAACATGTTTATACTAAAATGGATACTTAATCCTATAAAAAACATGCATACTCCAGAAATTGCAGCCAAATGAATACTCGCTTTAAAGTTTAGTATATTTAAGATTAAACAACTTAAAGTAGTAGCTAATATGCCGACAAAGAAATAATATAATTCTATTAAATCGTCGTGAGGTGTAATTACTTTTTTAATTACAATTAGTATTATAATACAAAAAACAATTAACGGTGTAATACGCTCTTTTGCTTTTGTGAGCTCTACCGAATTAATTCTACCCATTGTTTTTAGTAAAATAACAACCAATATTGGCAATATTAAGGTTAAAATACTAATAGAAACTAATTTTGTTTGTATTAGTGCCGTTGGTATAAACCTAGGAGATTTGGAAAAGTAAAAAGCGACACCAATTAAAGGCATAAATACCGGATGAAATATATAAGAAATACTCTGTTGTATAAATTTAGTTAAGCTCATTTACTTAGTATATTTTACTCTAATTATAAAAGAGCTGTTTAAGCCATTTATACATATAAATCGTGATTTTTATAATTGTTTTCTCAATCGTGCTACTGGTACATCAAGTTGTTCTCTATATTTAGCTATTGTACGTCTGGCTATAGGATACCCTTTTTCTTTTAAAATAGCAGCTAGATTTTCATCTGTAAGAGGTTTTCTTTTGTCTTCTTCGTCTATAACAGTACCTAAAATCATTTTAATTTCACGAGTAGAAACATCTTCACCTTGATCATTCTTCATAGATTCTGAGAAGAATTCTTTTATTAATTTTGTTCCGTAAGGTGTATCTACATATTTACTGTTTGCAACTCTAGAAATAGTTGATACGTCCATGTGAATCTCATCTGCAATATCTTTTAATATCATGGGTTTTAAATTACGTTCATCACCAGTTAAAAAGTAATCATACTGGTAATTCATAATCGCACTCATGGTTAAAAATAATGTTTGTTGGCGTTGTTTAATGGCCTCTATAAACCATTTAGCAGCATCTAATTTTTGTTTAATAAATGACACGGCATCTTTCTGCGATCTGGACTTTTCTCTAGTATCTTTGTAACCTTTAAGCATGTCGTTATATTCTCTAGAGACATGTAATTCTGGTGCATTTCTTCCATTTAAGGTTAATTCTAGTTCACCATCAGTAATACGTATTGCAAAATCAGGAACTACATGTTCTACAATCCTATTATTTCCAGAGTAAGAACCTCCTGGTTTCGGGTTTAAACGCTCAATTTCTTCAATAGCATCTTTAAGTTGCTCTTCACTAACATCAAATTTTTGCATCAATTTTTTGTAATGTTTTTTAGTGAATTGATCGAAAGCATTATCTATAATTTCGGTCGCTAAAACTATATCTGCAAACTTTTCTTTGCGATGCAATTGAATACTTAAACATTCTTGAAGATCGCGTGCTCCAACTCCAGCAGGATCTAATTGATGTACGGTGTTGAATACTTTATTTATTGTTTCTTCTGAAGTATATACGTTTTGTGTAAATGCTAAATCGTCCATAATATCTGGAGTCGATCTGCGTATATAACCACTTTCGTCTACGCTACCAACTAGAAATTCTGCAATATTACGTTCTTCATCAGTTAAGCGAAAGGTGTTTAATTGTGATATTAAATGTTGTGTAAACGATGTTCCTGCAGCATAAGGCATAGTTTTTTCCTCATCGTCGCTACTATAATTGTTTGCTTGAGTTCTATAATCAGGAATTTCATCGTCACTTAAATATTCATCAACATTAATATCATCTGTAGCAATTGTTTCTGAATCGTCGTTATAGTCATCTTTTGTATTATCAAAATCATCATCAAATTCTGCTATAGATTCTTCTTTTCCAATATCTAAAGCTGGATTTTCTTCAAGTTCTTGCTTTAAGCGCTGTTCAAAAGCTTGCGTAGGCAACTGTATCAATTTCATTAATTGAATTTGTTGCGGAGATAATTTCTGCGATAATTTGAACTGTAAGTTTTGCTTAAGCATAAATTTTGATGCGGTTTAACATAAAAATAAAAAAAACAATCTACATACAAGGTGTATGTAGATTGTTTTTATGAGTATTTTATAAGTTTAAAATTCTGCGTTTTGTGGAGTTCTTGGGAAAGGAATAACATCGCGTATGTTAGACATACCCGTTGCGAACATTACTAAACGTTCGAATCCTAAACCAAATCCAGAGTGTACGGCACTACCATATTTTCTGAGATCTAAGTACCACCAAAGTTCTTCTTCGTCTATACCTAATACGGCCATTTTTTGTTTTAATACATCTAAACGTTCTTCACGTTGTGCACCTCCAACAATTTCTCCAATACCAGGAAATAATATATCCATAGCACGAACTGTTTTACCATCTTCGTTTAAACGCATGTAAAATGCTTTTATATTTGCAGGATAATCGAATAAAATAACTGGACATTTAAAGTGTTTTTCTACAAGAAAGCGTTCGTGTTCACTTTGTAGATCTGCACCCCATTCGTTAATTATATATTTAAATTTCTTTTTCTTATTAGGTTTAGAGTCACGTAAAATATCTATAGCTTCTGTATAACTTACACGCTTAAAGTTATTGTCTGCTACGAAACGTAATTTTTCAATTAAAGACATTTCGCTACGTTCTGCTTGTGGTTTCTTTTTGTCCTCGTCTTGTAAACGTTTATCTAAAAATTCTAAATCTTCAAAATTGTTTTCAAGTACATGCCCAATCACAGATTTCATGAAATCTTCGGCTAAATCCATATTACCAGCAAGATCCATAAATGCCACTTCAGGTTCTATCATCCAGAATTCTGACAAGTGTCTAGAAGTGTTAGAGTTTTCTGCTCTAAATGTAGGTCCAAATGTATATACTTTACCTAAAGACATGGCGTAAGTTTCTGCTTCTAACTGTCCAGATACAGTAAGATTTGTTTCTTTTCCGAAGAAGTCTTCAGTAAAATTAACTTTTCCATCTTCTGTTAAAGGTGGATTTTTTGCATCTAAATTTGTTATACGAAACATTTCACCAGCACCTTCAGCATCACTTCCTGTTATAATTGGTGTGTGAACGTAGAAGAATCCATTGTCGTTAAAATACTTGTGTATCGCAAACGATAATGCAGAACGTAAACGCATTACAGCACTAAAAGTGTTTGTTCTTGTACGTAAGTGTGCATTCTCTCTTAAAAATTCAAAAGAGTGTTTTTTAGGCTGAATAGGGTAGGTTTCAGGATCTGAATCTCCTAAAATTTCAATAGATTTTACTTGTATTTCTACAGATTGACCTTTTCCTTGACTTTCTGCTAATTCTCCTTTTATATGAACGGCTGCACCAGTAGTGATACGCTTTAAAGTGTCCTCGTCTGTATTTTCGAAATCGACAACACATTGTATGTTTTGTAATGAAGAACCATCGTTTAACGCAATAAAACGGTTCGCTCTAAAGGTTCTTACCCAACCTTTAACATCTACTTCTTGTAAAGTAAAGTCTTGTTTTAATAATTCTGAAATTGTACTTGGTTTCATTTTAAATATTTTTAAACATGCAAATATAATTCTTTATACATTGCGTATTTTAATTGTTATTATTGTTTTTCATCTTCTTCTGAGTCATCATTACTATCTTCAGGAATAATGTTAATGGCTGGTTCTTTTAATACTTTTTTATTTGCAATGTTACGTTCTAACGATAAAAGTAATGAAGGTAACAATAGTAAATTAGAAAGCATAGCAAATAAAAGTGTTACAGAAACAAGTCCTCCTAATGCAACTGTACCTCCAAAGCTTGAAATCATAAAGACAGAGAATCCAAAGAATAAAACGGTTGAAGTATAAAACATACTTATACCAGTTTCGCGTAAGGCACCGTAAACCGAACGTTTAATTTTCCAGTCATTTGCTTGTAATTCTTGTCTATATTTTGCCAAAAAGTGAATGGTGTCGTCTACCGAAATACCGAACGCAATACTAAATACTAAGATAGTTGAAGGCTTTATAGGTACACCTAAATAGCCCATTAAACCTGCTGTAATAAGTAAAGGTAATAGATTTGGAATTAACGATATTAATACCATTTTAAACGATCTGAACATATAGGCCATAAATAATGAAATAAGTAATATGGCTAAGGTTAATGAAATCGCTAAATTCTTAACTAAATATGTGGTTCCTTTTTGAAACACTAATGCTTTCCCTGTCATGATTACTTTATAACGATCGTCGGGGAATAATTTATCTATTTTAGTTTGAAGTTTATCTTCAATACTTTGCATTTTATCCGTACCTATATCTTTCATAAAAGTAGTAATACGCGCATATCGTCCTGTACTATCTACAAAGCTTTGAAGTAATTCTGTGTCGTTTGAAGAATTCTTTGCATAAGACAATATAAAACTACTTTCTTGGGATGTAGGTAACTGATAATATTTTGGATTTCCGTTATAATAGGCCTGTTTAGAGTATTTAACTAAGCTTACCACAGATATTGGTCTAGATAATTCAGGGATATCAATAATTGCTTCCTCTAACTCATCCATACGTTTTAGCGTACTTAGTTTCATGACACCTTTTTTACGCTGTGTATCTATCATTAATTCTAAAGGCATGATCCCATCAAATTCTTGTTCAAAAAACTCGATATCTTTAAAAAAAGGTGCTTTTTGAGGCATGTCCTCTAGTAAGCTTCCTGATATTTTAATTTGATAAATACCAATAATACTAACAGCCAATAATACAACTGCAGAAATATAAATTGAAATGCGTCTATGTCTTACCATATGTTCCATCCAACCTACAAATGCACCGATCCAACGTTTGTTTAAATGCTCTAAATGACGCTCTTTTGGATAAGGTAAAAAGGTGTATAGAATTGGAATAATAAGTAAACACAGTATAAAAATGGCTATGATACTTAACGAAGCCACGATACCAAATTCTTTTAATAATGTGCTTTCGGTTAATATAAATGTTCCAAAACCAGAAGCTGTGGTAATATTGGTCATTAACGTTGCGTTACCAACTTTAGTAATAACACGTTGTAATGATTTTACTTTGTTTCCATGTGATTTTACTTCCTGCTGATATTTATTAATCAAGAATATACAGTTTGGTATTCCTATAACAATAATTAATGGCGGAATTAAAGCTGTTAAAACGGTGATTTCGTATTTTAAAAGGCCAAGTATTCCAAGTGTCCACATTACACCAATACAGACTACTATAAGTGAAATAAATGTGGCTCTAAACGATCTAAAAAAGAAGAAGAAAATTAGAGACGTGACCAACAATGCAGCTCCTACAAAAAGACCAATTTCATCTACAATATTCTGAGCATTTAAAGTTCTAACATATGGCATCCCAGAAATATGTACATCTAAACCTGTTTCGTTTTCAAATGTTTCAACCTTAGGTATTAGAACATTTATTACAAAATCTTTTCGTTCAGGTGTATTTACTACATCTTTATTCATGTAGATTGCTGTACGTATGGTTTTTGTTTTTTTATTGAATAAAAAATTATCGTAAAACGGATATTTTTCAAACAATTCATTTTGAAGTGTATCGACTTGATTTTTAGTAATAAGGGAGTCTGTAATGAAAGGCTCAAGAGTGAATTTTTTAAGACTATCATTTTTAATTAATTTCTGTAAATCTTTAATAGAAATTACAGTCTCAACCTCATGTGAAGATTTAAAAGTTTCAGCAAGTTTATTCCAAGCATTAAGTTTTTCAACCGTAAAAAAGGTACTGTCTTTTACACCTAAAACAATTAGATTCCCTTCTTCTCCAAAAATCTTTAAGAACGCGTTATAAGTTTGGTTTACCTCGTGATGATCAGGTAATAAATTGGCTTCCGTATAGGTAAAACGCATGTATTTCCATTGTGTACTTAGAAATATAGTTGCAAGTACAATTATAATTAAAATAGCGATTTTATTTCGCAATATAAGTCTTGCAATACGCTCCCAAAAGCCTGTAGTGAATAGTTTAAGCATAAGTTTATTAAAGAACCGCAAATGTAGAAAAAAGCTACGTATTACTTTAGCCTAAACTATTATAATGTAACGTTAAATGTAAACTTTAAAGCAAAATTATCTTCTATTTCTGGTAAATGATAAGCGCCATAGCGGTAAGTTAAGCTTAGACCGAAACCAAATATTAATTGATTTAGCTCGAAGCCCGATTCTAGGTAGCCTTTATCTAGTGTTTTAAAGTCAAGTCCTTCATGGCGCTCAGGAGTTTTCATATCTCCAATAGCAAAACGAGAAAGTAACACCAATTGTGGTCTTGAAAATGCAGTATTATAAAATGGTTTAAAATAATGTTTAAATTGAAGTACTGAAAACATATCCGAGAAAAACTCGTTAAAATACATGGTTTCAAAACTATTTAAACCTGCAACAGAGAAACGTTGCATAATTGTAGATTTATTTATGTTATTAGGATAAGCGTGATATAAGTGTGTTAGTGGTGCATCTCCAATAGCTATACCTGTAGCTAAATCTATTTCTGTATGCGATTCTTTATTGTAAACAAAATGATAAGAAGCTTTAAAGTCTAATTTTTGAAAACTAAAATCACCATAAGCTGGACCATTAAAACTTTGTGTGTATTGAAAGGTTAACTTAGGAAAACCATTATGTGTTTTTACATTTCCTGACGCTGTTGGCTTGATAATATCAAACGGACTCCAGAGTAAGGCTACTTTAGCCATGGTAAGGTCGTATTTAGAATACGTGCCTTCATCTGTAACAAATTGATAATCGAATTTAGGATCTATTTCACTTACAGAAAACTGAGTTTCCGTATTTAATTTAGGTCCAAAATCATGCTGAATTGATGCTGATTTGGTAATGTGACGATAAAACAAACTTATGTTTAATAAACGTGGCTCAAAGAATTGAAAGATGCGTTTATCAGTTAAAAAGTGTGTGCTCGCTGTTTCTTGCAGATCATCTGTATACGATGCGTTTAGCCAAGTGTTATGCTCTTGGTTTAAACGATATCCAGCACCAATGCTATATTTGTATCGTGCATCTTTAAAACCATACACAGCATATCCATTTATTCTAAATTCTTCAGATAACTTATCACTTGTTGTTCCTCCTAACCCTGTACGAATACCTTCGTATTGATTAAATTTTATAAGGTATCTTAAGTCTAAATTAAAGTATTTTAAAGGAATATATCCGTTACCAATATGCTGCGCTAAATTTGCTTTCTTTACTGCTTTTACACTATCTCTTTTTATATTAATATCCGATGCAATAACTTGTGCTCTACTAGTATAAATAGAGCATAATATTATTAAACTTAGATAGTATTTAATCATGCAAGTAGTGTCGTAAATTAAACGTGCTTAAAATAAAAACAATAATGGTAATAACGTGTAATTGATTTTATGTATAAAAAAAAGCGACTTGTTTGTCGCTTTAGTTTTTATACAGTCATAATTTCTTTTTCCTTGACCGAAAGCAATTCATCAGTTTTTTTGACATAATTATCGGTAAGCTTTTGTATTTCTTGTTCTGTATCTTTCTTTACATCTTCAGAAACATCATCTAGCTTCTTAATATCGTTGTTAGCATCTTTTCTAGCGTTTCTTATCGCTATTTTTCCGTCTTCTGCTTCAGACTTTGCTTGCTTCGCTAAGTCGCGTCTGCGTTCTTCTGTTAAAGGTGGAACGTTTATTATAATTAAGTCGCCATTATTCATAGGATTAAATCCTAAGTTAGCGATCATAATTGCTTTTTCTATTTCGTGAAGCATTTTCTTTTCCCAAGGCTGAACACTAATTGTTCTACCATCAGGTGTATTTACGTTAGCCACTTGACTTAGAGGTGTCTGTGATCCGTAATAATCTACCATTACACTTCCAAGCATTGATGGGCTTGCTTTTCCTGCTCTAATATTTACAAATTGTTTTTCAAGATGTCTAACGGCACCATCCATGGCTTCTTTTGTAGAATCTATAATAAATTGAATATCTTCATTCATGGTTTTAAAACTTTACTGTTATATTACTAAAAAATCTAAATTAAACATTTACTTGTGTACCAATGTTTTCTCCAGAGACTACTTTTAATAAATTTCCTTTTGTGTTCATATCAAAAACAACAATAGGTAATTCGTTTTCTTGACTTAGTGTGAACGCTGTAGTGTCCATTACTTTTAACCCTTTCTTTAATACATCGTCGAAAGATATGTTGTCAAATTTCACAGCATTGCTGTCTTTTTCAGGATCGGCAGTGTAAATACCATCTACACGAGTTCCTTTTAAAATAACATCTGCTTCAATTTCGATTGCTCTTAATACGGCAGCAGAGTCTGTAGTAAAGTATGGATTTCCAGTACCGCCACCAAATATAACAACACGTCCTTTTTCTAGGTGACGCATCGCTTTTCTACGGATAAATGGCTCTGCAACTTCATTAATTTTAATTGCTGTTTGTAAGCGTGTTGGAATTCCTGCATCTTCTAAAGCACTTTGTAATGCTAGGCCGTTTATTACTGTTGCTAACATTCCCATATGGTCGCCTTGTACTCGATCCATACCGTTACTTGCTCCAGAAACACCTCTAAAAATATTTCCTCCTCCAATTACAATAGCGACTTGGACACCAGAATCTGTAATGGTTTTAATGTCTGCAGCGTATTCAGCTAATCTAACAGGGTCTATACCGTATTGACGTTCGCCCATTAATGCTTCGCCTGATAATTTTAAAAGGATGCGTTTAAATTTCATAGTTTGTTTTATAGAAGTTGTGCAAAATTACATAAATTTTTTAAAATGAGTGTGTAAAATTTAGTCTCCAAATGCTAATATTTTCTTTAATTATATTCCATAAAAAAAGGTCATTATCTCTAAATTGAATAATGACCTTTAATATGTTTACTGAAAAATATCAGTATATTTTATGTTATCCTAAAGCAACACGTGTAAATCCTTTTACAGATACACCGCTAAAAGATTCAACGTATTTACCAACTTTAACTTTTTCATCTTTGATAAAGTTTTGATCTAATAAACATTGTTCTTGATCTAAAGTTGTGTTGTCTGAAATGTAACGTTCCATTTTTCCAGGAAGAATTTTATCCCAGATTTTTTCTGGTTTGTTTTCTGCTTTAAGTTCTGCTTTTGCATTTTCTTCAGCTTGAGCTAAAACTTCAGGAGTTAATTGAGACATAGAGATGTATTCAGGAACATTTTTTAATGTTTTTCCTAAACGTTTTAATTCTTCATTATCTTTTTCAATTACAGCAATTCTAGCTTCAGTTTCTGAAGCAACAAAAGCAGGATCGAAATCTTTATAAGATAAAGTAGTGGCACCCATAGATGCAACTTGCATTGCTAAGTCTTTAGCTAAAACATCTCCATTTTCTACTACAGCAGAAAGACCTACTAGAGCAGCAATTTTGTTAATATGTACATAAGAACCTACATAAGGAGCTTCTAATTTAGAGTAATCTTTAATCTCTAGTTTTTCACCAATAACACCAGTTTGTTCAACTAATTTATCAGCTACAGTAAGACCATCTATATCAGCAGCTAAAAGCTCTTCTTTAGTGTTTACAGTTATTGCGATATCAGCAATTTTATTTGCTAAAGCAACGAAGTTTTCGTTTTTACCAACAAAGTCAGTTTCACAACCTAATACGATAGATACACCAACAGTGTTAGTATCGTTTACTTTTGCTACAGCAGCACCTTCACTAGAATCTCTATCTGCTCTATTTGCAGCAACTTTCTGACCTTTTTTACGTAAGACATCGATAGCTTTATCGAAATCTCCTTCAGCTTCAACTAACGCTTTTTTACAGTCCATCATTCCTGCACCAGTAGCTTTTCTTAGTTTGTTTACCTCTGCGGCTGTTACTTTTACCATAATTTCTAAGTAATATAAGTTTTAAAAAAAAAGTCGTTCAATTATTTTTCTGTAAAGAAAAGAACTAAACGACTTATATTATGTTATGTAATGATTATTTGTTGTTTATTCTTCTTCTTCAGTAGCAGTTTCTGCTTTCTTAGAAGGTGCAGGTTTATCTACTTTAGCTGAATCTTTCTCTGCTTTACGCTCTGCTAAACCATCTGCAATAGCACCAGTTACGTGAGTTAAAACTTTATCGATAGATTTAGAAGCATCGTCGTTTGCAGGGATCACGAAATCAACTTGACGTGGGTCAGAGTTAGTATCTACCATTGCAAATATTGGAATGTTTAATTTTTGTGCTTCTTTAATCGCGATATGCTCACGTTTAATGTCTACTACAAATAAAGCTCCTGGTAAACGTGTCATGTCGCTAATAGAACCTAAGTTTTTTTCTAACTTAGCTCTTAAACGATCAACTTGTAAACGTTCTTTTTTAGAAAGAGTCATGAATGTACCGTCTTTCTTCATTCTATCAATAGAAGCCATTTTTTTAACAGCTTTTCTAATAGTAACAAAGTTAGTTAACATTCCACCAGGCCATCTTTCAGTAATGTAAGGCATGTTAATTGCCCCAGCTTTTTCTGATACGATGTCTTTAGCTTGTTTTTTTGTTGCAACGAAAAGGATTTTACGTCCAGAAGCAGCAATTTTGCTTAAAGCTTCACCAGCTTCATCAATTTTAGCTGCAGTTTTATATAAATTGATAATATGGATACCGTTACGTTCCATATATACGTAAGGAGCCATGTTTGGATCCCATTTACGAGTCAAGTGACCGAAGTGTACACCTGCTTCAAGTAAGTCTTTTACTTCTACTTTTGCCATTTTGTAATAGTTTACGTTCTGTTGAATTAGCAATGTTCCATCTCGTTTTAAGTATCATACTTTAAACTTTTTGGCTGCATTTAGATGCTAAACTAAATCCTGTTTTTCAACTAGGACAACAATAACTTGTTTTTAAATTTTAAAAAAATCAACCAGATTGAGAGCGCTATGACGCAATTCTCAATCGAGTTGAGGATGGTAATATTAACGTTTCGAGAATTGGAATTTCTTACGCGCTTTCTTCTGACCGAATTTCTTACGTTCAACCATTCTAGGGTCTCTAGTTAATAAACCTTCTGGCTTAAGAATTAATCTGTTTTCTGCATCGATCTCGCACATAACACGAGAAATAGCTAAACGGATCGCTTCTGCTTGTCCAGTAATACCACCTCCATATACATTTACTGTAATATCAAAGTTGCCATCATTGTTAGTCATGGTTAAAGGTTGGTTTACTTTATACTGCAAAGTTGCAGTAGTAAAATAATCCGCCACGTCTTTTTTGTTCACTGTAATCTTACCCTCACCTGGGGCAACATATACACGAGCAACAGCCGTCTTTCTACGGCCAATTTTGTGAATTACTTCCATTATTTGAATTCGTTTAAGTTGATTGTTTTTGGTTTTTGAGCTTCATGAGCATGAGCTGTACCAGAAACAACAGTTAGATTACGGAATAAAGCGGCACCTAATTTGTTCTTAGGTAACATTCCTTTTACTGATTTTTCTACTAACCTTGCTGGATCTTTTCCAAACAATTCTGTAGCAGTTAAACTTCTTTGACCACCTGGATAACCTGTGTGACGAATGTACGTTTTGTCATTCCACTTGTTTCCTGTTAAGTTGACTTTTTCTGCATTGATAACTATTACGTTATCCCCGCAATCAACGTGTGGTGTGAAATTAGGTTTGTGTTTACCTCTAATAAGTTTTGCAACTTTAGAAGCTAAACGACCTAAACTTTGACCTTCAGCATCAACTAAAACCCACTCTTTATTAACAGTAGCTTTGTTTGCTGAAATCGTTTTGTAGCTTAATGTATCCACACTAATTAATTTTATTTATTAAACATTCCTCTCTTAAAAAGAGTTTGCAAATTTACGATAATCTATTTGATTACCAAATTGTATCACGCTATTTTTTGATTTTTAATAATATAGCTCTGCTTTTTGCCTTAATAAATCAGTTTCAGGAATTTAAAATGATTGCTTTCTCGTTTTGCTTTTTTAAATCTATTTTTAATGTATTGTAATTTATCAAGCAGTTTTTGTCTTTTAAGTATTTAATTTTCTAACTTAAAATGATCTAGGAATAATTATTTATAATAATGACAGAGATTTTAAATAATTATTTTTTAACTTACTAACATCAAAGCGAATTAATTAATAATATTAAAATTTTAAAACATGAGTGATCTAGAGTCAAAATTAGCTCAATTAAAAGCAACTGCTGTAAAACAATTAACCGATTGTGGTGTAAGCAGTATAGATGAAGAAAAATTAGACGGCTATGTAAATAGTTTAAAAACTATGGTAAATAATAAAGATGCGGTTTTAGTCTCTGGAACTGATGCTTCTGAATTAGAAACCGTACGTCGTAATTTTGTAGAAAAAAAATTAGGTGTAAAAGATAAAGACAAAGCTATGGCTGCAATTACAAGTGTAGTAGAAAAAATGTCTGCCATTAAAATGAAAAGTAGACCTGCGTTTTATTATTTAGTATCTGAAGCGTTACGTTAATATAGAAGCATTTTATAGATAATTAAAAAAGAGGTTACCAATTGGGTAGCCTCTTTTTGTGTATTAACTTTATTATGTTCTTAACCTATATTTGAAGATAAGAAGGGTTATGCTTTTTTAAGGAAACTTTCAATATTATGTATCACTTTGTCACTTAAGCGGTCGAAAGCCTGTTTTGTTCTTCCTACAGATATATTGACACAATTTACATGCGGGTGATTCAATAGTGCTTTGTCTCCTAAAGCGCCAAGTGTGTCGCAATACACACGGTTATCTTCTTTTAACCAAGCGTTAAAAGGTTGGTCGTCCCACGCAGGAGATAAGCCTGTGTTAAATAGTATTTTATGATTTCCGAAGGCATTAAATTCTTCATTATGCAAAAGAATGGTGTTTTTATTTAAACAGGTAATAATGACTTCGTTTTCCGAAAGTAATTTCTTTAAAGGTAAATATTGATAGCCTTTAGTTTCTGCTTCAGGTTTTTTAGTTCTAGAATAATAAGAGACTTTAGCTCCAAAAAAGTGGAGAGCATCTGCAATCATGCCTCCGGATTTTCCTAAACCTACAATACCTACTTTTAAGCCTGTAATTTCAGAAGGTAATCCGTTCCAAGGTGTTCTTGGGCTTCCGTCAGGATTTATGCCAAATCCGTGTAAAGCGTTTACTAATTCGCTAATTACATATTCTACAACACCTTCGTCTCCGTAGTCACGAATTCCAGTAACGGTGATGTTTCGTGAGTTGGCATATTCAATATCTACATTGGCACTTTCTGGTGTGTACAGAGAGCAACACATACCTATGTATACAATATTTGGGCATTGTGCTATGGCATCTTTACCTAGCGTGGTTGTATAACTTAAAAGTACAGCATCTGCATCTCCAATACGTTTTACGATCTCGTTTACAGAAGATGGCATATCTTCATATAAGATTACTTCTTCTGCAAGGGATTGTAATTTTTTCTCAGCCATCGGAATCAAACTTACGGGTTCTATGGCTACCAGTTTTTTAAACATATTTATTGATTTTTTACAGTCTTCAAAGTTATTATAAATATCTTAATTGCTTTTAGTATTCTGAATTAAAAGCGGCTGTGTTTTTTTACTATTATATTTTATAACTCAAGAGTACGTATAATCTATTGATTTTAGAATCAAATTGAGAAAAGACTCCTTTAGAAAATTTGTATCTTATATCTAATCCTATGTTTTGGTAGGTTATTCCTGTTCCTAGTGAAAATCCAAATTCAAAAGTACTTGAGTTTGGTGTTGCTTCAGCTTCTGTTATAATTACATTAGAGTAGTTGTGGCGTTCTGCTTTTAAATAGTTTTCATCACTTATTACAAAACCACTAGATATTCCACCGTTAAAAAATATAGATAATTTACCTAACGGTTGCGTGTAACGTAAAAGGTTATTTAATTCTATAAATGTATGTCCAATTTCAGAATTGTATGAGGAATACGTGTCTGTGGTATCGTAATCTATATAGGTGTTTTTCGTGCTGTAAGACGTGTATAATAATTCGTTATGGATAGACCATTTGTTATTGTTTTTAGGAAAGACAATATCTAGAAATAATCCTGCTGCCAAATTGGTAGATGAGTCATAATCTCCATTTAAATAGATACTGTGTTTTTTATTATTAAACTTTAGATTAGTGTTCGTAATTCCTGCAACAATACCAAATTCTAGCGCTGTTTTTTCCTTCGTACTTTTAAAGTTTATTTCTGAACCTATACATTTATAATATTTTTCAAAAACAGAGGTTAAGCTTTCTTGTGTGTAAGTTGCATTATTAATTTGTGATTGGATGTTTTTACAATCATTAAGATAAAAAATTAGTTGCCCTTTGTATTGGTTATTTTCTACAATATTAACAGTTTCCTTTAAGTAGGTTTTATGTGGTAGGAGTATAAAATTATCATTCTCCTTGATATAAAAATTAGTTTTATTGAGCTCATCTTTATAGTAATAAAGGCTCTTGTTCCCGTTTATTAAAACTTTTAGAAACACATCTCTTTTTTCTAATTTTAAATTTGCATCATTTTCTAAATTTTGAATATCTCTAGAGCTTATTTCTATATCTACAATTGCGCTTATATATGCATTGTCTTGCGCGTTAAAATATTTTATAGACGAAGTGTCGTATATAATTGGATTTTGATTTAATTCCTTTTTAAAGGTTATTTCTTTAGGGTTTGTTTTCCAATCTTTAATATCGATATAACCAGAAATCGTGTCTCCTGTAGTTGAAACGACGTAGCCAGATAAGAAATTTTCTTGAGCTGAAGATATATTAAAAAACAGAAAAAAGAACAGGGGTAAAAGGATGAATTTGAATATAGGTGTTTTCATTTTAAATTGGGGTTAGTTTGTCCCTAAAGATAATTATTTACGAGCTCATTATCTATATGAAATTTAGATTTATTTAACATATTATAGACTTACAATATGTTGTTTTTCGCTTCTACATTTAAAGCACTCTATATTGGTCTAGCTTACGGGTGTTTTTTTAATTTGTTAAGCTTATGTGTGTTTGTTTTAAATTCTAGTTTGTAAATTTTACACCTTATTGCTTTCTGAATTTGTCTACATCTATAATTGTTCTAACTTTTTCTATTTATGGATTGATAGATAATAGTTTAGTGTTATTGGTGTTATGGATTTTAATAAAGTATCTTTGTCATCTTATAATTTATCTGTTGATATTAATTGTTTTCTTTCGCACAACTGCAACGAAGTATATTGGCTTTCACTTAAAGTCTCTGTATTGATTAATCTAAACTCTAGCAGCCAATTTAATGCCTGATTGCTAGTAAGTAACTATGTTATAGTCATTTTAATCTTTCGCTTTGCGTTCCTCATTACTCTGCAATCCGTTTTTATTTAAATCAAACCATGAGTGCAGATCTACGTGTAAACAAACCCACGCCTTTCTTTCCGGAACAGCCTTTAATAGCTTTTAGCCGTGCTTCAAATGTAGCGCTTACTATTAAGTCTTTAGAAGCGGATAAGCCCGTGTTAATTACAGCATTTTATAGCGATGGTTTAGATTTGCTTAAAGCGCTGCATCAGCATTTAAAAAAGCGTTTTCCTAATGGGACGTTTATTGAACAGCGTGCGTATCGTTTAGCCTATCAGAAGTTATCTAAGCTGATTTATATAGAAATTGTAAACCATAAATTAATTGTAAAAAAAGCCCCTGCTATTGGTTGGTTGGCTAAACTATATCCCGAAGAGACACGTTTTTTACTGCCATTTACTAAAGTGCAAGGTTTAAATAGCGCTTGGCAATGGTATAAAAACGGAATTGACTTGCCGGTGTTGCGAAGTAAAATTCATCCGTATTATGGGGTGTATTTCCCTACACGATTCGATCATTTAATACTTTTCGATAATTGGTTGAAACGGTATGATGGACCCAAAAAATCGGCTATAGATGTCGGTATAGGAAGTGGTGTTTTAGCTTTGCAATTGGTGAAATTTGGTTTTCAGAAAGTCTATGGAACCGATACCAATCCGAATGCTATTGTAGGACTCACGGAATCTATGGGCGCTACCAAACTCTCTAGAAAAATAGAATTAGATTTTGCACCGCTCTTTGGTAAATGGGAAAAGCAAACCGAACTCATTGTTTTTAATCCGCCTTGGTTGCCTGCAACTCATGATTTGGATACCAATGATGCAGCCATTTCTTATCCAGATACCTTATTTCCTGATTTCTTTGAGGCTGCTAAAAAACGTTTGTTACCCGAAGGAAAGTTAGTTCTTATATTTTCTAATTTAGCACAACTCACTCAGGTTACAGAAGCGCATCCTATAGCAGATGAGTTAGCTGTAGGCGGGCGATTTAAATTAGAGCAATGCCTTAAGCGCACAGTGAAAGCAGCTTCAAACCACACTAAGCGCGATCAGCATTGGCGTGCAACCGAAGACGTTGAACTTTGGGTATTGGTTCATGCGTAAATAATAATAATAGTAGTCATCACATGTTAATATATAGAAAAAGTCATTCCATTGGGAGTGACTTTTTTATTTGCGTTCATTTTTCATGTATTCGTGTCAATAAGAGTGAGAGCTGTTTCTGAACTTTGTAACAGATAAAAACGGAGGAATTATAGGGTCGAGTCATTTGTTAGAACTCCCAACACGTAATTCATCTGTAAAGTATAATTCATATTAAAAATTATTAAAATGAAAGATTTAAAACATAAGACTGTTGCTATTTTAGCAACCAACGGATTTGAAGAAAGTGAATTAAAATCGCCTAAAGACGCTTTGTTAGAAGCAGGAGCAGAGGTGCACATCGTGTCTCTAGAGTCTGGAGAGATTAAAGCTTGGGCCGATGGAGATTGGGGAGATGCTTATAACGTAGATAAAACTTTAGACCAAGTGTCTCAATCAGATTATAACGCGCTGGTACTTCCAGGAGGTGTAATAAACCCGGATTTATTAAGACGAGACACTAAGGCGATAAACTTTGTGAAGTCGTTTTTCGAAAACCATAAACCAGTAGCTGCTATTTGTCATGCACCTTGGTTATTGGCAGAAGCCGATGTGTTACAAGGAAGAAAAGTAACGTCTTTCCATTCTATTAAAACAGATATCATTAACGCTGGTGCAGAATGGGTAGATCAAGAGGTTGTTGTAGACCAAGGTTTAGTAACTAGCCGTTCTCCAGAAGATTTACCAGCATTTAATGCTAAGGTTATAGAAGAAATTAAGGAAGGTAAACACGATATGCAAACCGCATAGGGTTTACGCAAACTCATTTTAAAAAAAAGGGTTAGATGATCTAAAATCTAACCCTTTTTAATACGTTATAATTAAAATATACACACATAAATACGTTATATTACAATAGGTTTTAACACATTTAATTTTACAAAATAAATGTTATGAAAAAGCAACTACAACTAGTAAATGGAATTAGTTTTATAGGTATGGTTATCTTGAACTATGTCTCGAATACCGGCATATTAAACCATACAACTATTGGCGAAGTCTCTAAACAATACCATACTTTATTTACACCTGCGGGCTATGCCTTTTCCATTTGGGGATTAATTTATGTGTTGGTTTTAGGATTTGTAATATACCAAGGACGAAGTCTTTTTGTGAAAGTAAGAGACGACGATTTTGTGTTGAAAACAAGCTGGTGGTTCGTGCTGTCTTGCCTTGCCAATTGCTTATGGATTCTAGCATGGATCTATAACTATACAGCGTTATCGTCTGTGTTTATTTTTCTTTTGCTATTTTCTTTAATTCAGATTGTGCTAAAAAACAGCATGGAATTGTTCGATGCTCCAATTTCTGTTATAGCTTTTCTTTGGTGGCCTTTTGTGTTTTATAGTGGTTGGGTTACCGTGGCTAGTATTGCTAAAGTGTCGGCTGTTTTAGTAAAATATAATTGGGATGGTTTTGGTTTATCTCCAACATTTTGGGCCATTAGTCTCATAGCCATTGCAACGGGTATTAATTTGGTGGTAACGTGGACACGAAACATGAGGGAATTTGCACTCGTTGGTGCTTGGGCTTTAGTGGCTATTTATGTGGCGAATACTGATGTTAATACGGCTGTCGCTTATACCGCAATGGGCGCCGCTATACTTTTAGTGATGAGCAGTCTGTATCATGGGTTTATAAATAGAGCCACAAATCCTGGCGTGAAACTTAAGGCATATTTTAAGGAGAAGTAATTAGTGATTAGATTGAGTTTGAGAAGTAGAACTAACTTCAGGCGTGAGCAGTGCGTGAATCATTAGTATACTGCCGAATACGTTCAGAAATACATAGTGGTTCATAATTAATTATACTATTTTATAAATATTTTCGGCATAAGCTTTTCAATATTCAAGATTAAAAAATGATAGTAAAACTAGAGTGATTTAGGTTTTAATTTCTGATATAAATGATATGTTATAAGCATTGGCTATAATTTTTAAAAGCTATATTTTTGTTAGTATGAGAACACAAACATTAGCTATTGTAGGTTGTGGGAAACTTGCAAATATAGTAGTAGAAGCCCTTGATAAAGGGCTGTTATCCGATTATAAACTTATTGGTACGTATTCAAGAACTTTTGAAAAGGCACAACATATTGCCAATCATATTCAAGACTCAGGAGAGCACTGCACAGCGTGTAGCTCTTTGGAGCAACTGTTAGACTTAAAGCCAGATTACATTGTTGAAACGGCCTCTCCAGCGGCGTTAAAAGCATTGGCCATACCAGCATTAAAAAACGGATCTTCTATTGTAACACTGTCTATAGGCGCACTTGCTGATGCTGCTTTTTATGAATTGGTTAAAAAAACAGCTTCAGAACACGGCACACGAGTTCATATTGCATCTGGCGCTATTGGAGGTTTCGATGTGTTAAGAACCGTATCGTTAATGGAAGAAAGTACCGTAACTTTCGATACTACGAAAGGACCAAGACCTTTGAGAAAGACTCCTGTTTACGACGAAATTATAGAAACTGAAGAACGACAAGTTTTTGAAGGGAATGCTATTGAAGCCATTGCCCTTTTTCCTACACAAGTTAATGTGTCGGTGGCTGCGGCATTAGCATCTACTGGACCAGAACACGTTAAAGTAACCATTACATCTGTTCCCGATTACGTAGGAGACGATCATCGTATTGAAATAAAAAGCAAGCAAATTAACGCCGTTATAGATGTGTATAGCCAGACCGCACAAATAGCAGGTTGGAGTGTTGTGAATACCTTGCGAAATATTACATCGCCTATCGCTTTTTAATAGTTATGACTAAAAGTGTTTACAATTTACTTTTAAGTACACAAAGGCTTGATTTGTTCTAGCATGTATTACTTATAATTTAGGTATGGCATCTTCATACTATAACCACGCTATAACCATAAGGTATCTATGGCTTTGGTATGGCTTTGATATGGCGTATCTATGACGCTGACTCGTGCTAAAATAACTTTACAGGTTATTAAATTAATTCTGATATAATTCTACAACTTTCTTACTTAATCCTAAAAACAACTTTACTATTCGCAGAACTCGGTTTGGAGTATGATAGAAAAATAGCGAAATTTATTAAAATGCTATTCACTACATTTAATTTAGGATAATACGATATTCCTAGAACTGTATATTATGAATGGCATAAATAAAAATTAATTTAAACAATTTTTTTGATTTATATTGTCCCTTGGAGGGTATAATTATGTAGTTAATATTATATCCTTTTTCTTTAAAGATAATGAATGTTTTTAATTGCGATTTTACCGCTATAAACAGATTTAAATTCTAAATCATCTAAAAATTCTTCGAATAATGATGCAATGAGATAATTATTAATTGCGTCATCTAAGTCTTTTCCTTTTTCATTTCCTAAATGTTTACCATTCTTGTAAATAGCAAATAATATCATTTTAGATTTATTCATCTTTAATAATTTCTTGAAATCAAATATAAAAAAATGATACTTATTGTATGTTGATCAATGCATACAATAAGTATAGATTCGGTGAATGGTAAATAAGTTTCTACAAAAGGAGTTTGGTGCTAGAATCCGATATTTGAGAACTCAAGAAAAGTTGAGCCAAGAACAGCTTTCTTTTAAAACAGGATTTCATCGAACTTATATTGGAATGATAGAAAGAGGTGAGAGAAATATATCTCTTACAAATATTGCGGTGTTTTCAAAAGCTTTTAAAATGGACATTTCTGATTTACTAGACTTCAAAAATCAGAATCCAAAACTTAGCTATCAAGATTATAAATTTAAGACAGATAGTTAAATGAAGAGAGCTTACTATAATAACACAATCTTAGGTTTTGTAACAGAAGATTCAAATTCAATATTAGGTCAATTAAGCTTAAATCATGCAAATCGTTCTTTAGATGAATTACAAAGGAATGCTTGGATAAAGCAAATTGAAATTCTTAAGGAACAATTGAAAGGAATCGATGGTTCAATTTATTTTGAATTTCAAATTCCAAGAATGGGAAAGAGAGTAGATAATATTATTATTGTTGAGGATTGTGTTTTTGTAGTCGAATTTAAAATCGGCGATAATACATATGGCAAACATGCAGAATTACAAGTAATAGACTATTGTTTAGATTTAAAAAATTTCCATGAGGGCAGTCATTTTGTGAAATTAATTCCTGTATTAATTGCAACAAATGCTGAATCGTGTTCAACTCATACCGAAAAAGTAATTGAACATTATCAAGTTGCAAAATGTAATAAATCGGGAATAAAAGAAATAATTGAGAAATTTACTCAATCTTCAAAAGATAAAATAAATATTGAAATTTGGGAGAATTCAATATATAAACCAACACCAACAATAGTTGAGGCCGCTCAAGCTCTATACAAAGGACACAAAGTAGAGGAAATATCTCGTCATGATTCAGAAAAAATAAATTTAAATAAAACTTCTAATTATATAAATGAAGTTATAAACAATTCCAAGCTAAATAATAAAAAATCAATTTGTTTTATTACAGGAGTACCAGGAGCAGGAAAAACATTGGCAGGCTTAAGTATTGCTAATGAAAGAATGCTAGTAAATGAAGATGAACATGCTGTTTTTCTTTCAGGGAATGGTCCGTTGGTAGATGTTTTGAGAGAAGCTTTAGCTAGAGACTTTGTTTTGACAGCAGCAGAAAGTGGTCAACGTGTTACAAAAGATGAAGCTAAAAGAAAAACAAATGCTTTTATTCAAAACATTCATCATTTTAGGGATGAATATTTAAAGTATGATGTTAAGCCAACTGAGAGAGTTGTCGTCTTTGATGAAGCTCAAAGAGCATGGACCAATAAGCAGGTTAGTTCATTTATGAAAAGAAAGAAAGGTATTGAAGATTTTGATATGTCTGAACCAGAATTTTTGATTGATGTTATGAATCGACATAAAGATTGGTGCACAATTATATGTTTAATTGGAGGAGGTCAAGAAATAAATACAGGAGAAGCGGGGTTAGAGGAATGGGTTAATGCTTTCCAAAAGAATTATAAAGACTGGGAAATTCATTTTTCAAATTCTATTATAAATAGCCCAAATTATATAAAATCTGAAACACAGAGAAAGTGGTTATATCAAAACGGAACCCGTGAAACAGACTTACATTTATCCGTTTCAGTACGTTCTTTTAGGTCTGAGCAAGTATCTGAATTTGTTCATGAATTATTAGAGTTGAATTTAGAAAAAGCTAAAAATTTGTTTTCCAATTGTAAAAAGTCTTTTCCTGTATTTTTAACAAGAGATATGGAAACAGCTAAAAAGTGGTTGCGAAAAGAGAGTAAAGGAACAGAAAGAATAGGTTTAATAGCTTCCTCTGGAGCTAGAAGATTAAAAGCTTTAGGCTATGATGTAAAGAATGAAATTTCTGCTCCAAACTGGTTTCTTAACGATAGTGATGATATACGGTCTTCCTATTTTCTAGAAGATATTGCAACAGAGTTTGATATCCAAGGATTAGAAATTGATCGAACATGTTTAATTTGGGGAGCAAATTTTCATCTAAGTAATGATGAATGGCAATATCAAAATTTTAAAGGAAGCAAATGGCAAAATATAAAGCAAGAAGTAAGTAAAGTGTATCTGAAAAACACATACCGCGTTTTGTTAACTAGAGCAAGACAGGGAATGGTTATTTATATTCCTGATGGCTCAGAAATAGATCACACAAGACCACGAAATTTTTACGATGGAACTTATAATTATTTAAAAGAAATAGGAATTGAAGAATTATTTTAAGCTTTTAAATATTCTTTTAGAATAGGCAAATCAGCTTCAGCCCAATCTAAATTAAGCAATTCCTCTTCATTAGCAAGCAAGAAGTCACAATGTTCTCTTAATTTTAATTCACCCGAAAGGTATTCCGAAACAAAAGGAATTAATTTAATTTTAAAATCTGAATATTGATGAGTAACAGGAGTCAGCCTTGCTTTGATATCAATTTGAATATTTAATTCTTCAAAAATTTCTCTTTTAATACAATCGACTTCAGATTCTCCTGCTTCAATTTTTCCTCCTGCAAATTCCCACTTTAAAGGAAGCTTCATAGTTTCGCTTCTTTGAACAGCTAGAATTTTAGTGTCAAATTTTATGATAGCACAAGTTACAAGAATGGTTTTCATTCCTTAATGCGCCTCCAACCAATTATCACCAGTATCAATTTCTACATCTAATGGCACATCCATAACAAAGGCGTTTTCCATTTCAGTTTTTACTAAGGTTTTAATGGTTTCTAGTTCTGGTTTATACACATCGAACACCAATTCATCATGTACTTGTAGTAGCATTTTTGTTTTAAAATCGCCAGCCACTAGTTTCTCATGTATATTAATCATGGCCAGTTTTATAATATCGGCCGCACTTCCTTGTATAGGCGCGTTTACGGCATTTCGTTCGGCCGCACCACGAACCACAGCATTTCTTGAGTTGATGTCTTTTAAATAACGACGACGCCCTAAAACGGTTTGTACATAACCATTATCGCGAGCAAAATCTATTAACTCGCTCATGTAATTTCTCAATTTCGGATAGGTTTTGTAATACGTATCGATAAGCTCTTTAGATTCGTTTCTAGATAAATCGGTTTGGTTGCTTAATCCGAAAGCCGACACCCCATATATAATTCCGAAGTTCACGGTTTTCGCATTGCTACGTTGTTCTCTGGTCACCTCTTCTAAAGGTACATTAAACACTTTGGCAGCGGTAGAGGCATGAATATCTTCACCGTTTTTAAAGGCTTCAATCATGGTTTCTTCCTGACTTAAGGCTGCAATAATACGAAGTTCAATCTGCGAATAATCGGCAGCGAGTAAAGTGTACTCTTCGTTTCTTGGCACAAAGGCTTTTCTAACTTGGCGACCACGTTCGGTACGGATAGGAATGTTTTGTAAATTCGGGTTATTACTACTTAAACGCCCCGTTGCAGCAACGGTTTGCATGTAATCTGTATGCACACGTCCTGTTGTTGGCTCTACTTGTAGTGGTAAGGCATCTACATAGGTGCTTTTTAGTTTTGCGAGTCCGCGATAGTCTAAAATATGCTGAATAATCTCGTGGTCTTTCGCTAAGTACGATAAGATGTCTTCTGAGGTTGCAAACTGCCCAGACTTGGTTTTTTTAGGTTTATCGACTAACTTGAGTTTATTGAATAAAATTTCACCCAATTGTTTAGGCGATGCAATATTGAATTCTTCGCCAGCTTCGGTAAATATTTTGTCTTGAAGTGAAGCGATATCGTCGTTTAAAGCAATGGCTAAATCGTTTAAAAACGGAATATCTAAGTTAATTCCTTCCAATTCCATATCGGCAAGTACGCGTAGTAACGGTACTTCGATATCGTCGAATAATTTTTGGGTATTGGCTTCTCCTAATTCGTTTTCAAAATGTTCTTTAAGTTGCAGTGTAATATCGGCATCTTCAACTGCATATTCGGTTTGTTTATCAATAGCAACTTGTCGCATTGATAACTGATTTTTTCCTTTCTTACCAATTAGATCTACAATAGGAATTGGCGTATAATTTAAATAGGTTTCGGCTAAGACTTCCATATTGTGACGCATATCGGGATTAATAAGATAATGCGCTAACATGGTGTCGAATAATTTACCTTTTACGGTGATGTTATATTTACGAAGGACTTTAATATCGTATTTTAAATTCTGACCAATTTTTTGAATGTCTTCCGACTCAAAAAACGGACGTAATTGTTCGATAAGTTCTTGAGCTTCGGTTTTGTCTTCTGGAAAAGGCAAATAAAAACCTTTACCGGTTTCCCAAGAGAATGCAATACCAACTAACTCTGCGGTCAGCGGATCTAAGCCTGTGGTTTCCGTATCGAAACATACGCTGGTTTGCTTCATTAGATTTTTAAGGAACAACTTGGTGGCCATCCCTGAGGCTACACTTTGATAGAAATGCGAGGTATTTTCTGCTGTTTTTCTTTGGTTAGGATCTTCTGCTACTGTTTCTGAGGTTGGTGTGACATCGCCGCCAAATAATGAAAACTGTCCGGCACCAGCAGCCGATGCTGTTGGAGCTGCTTTTGTTGTGGTTTGTTCGGTAGCCGTTTCAGGTTGTACCGTAAATATCTTTTCAAAACTATCTACAAGTCGTCTAAACTCTAAATCCTGAAAAATGCCTTTTACAGCATCGATATCGGGATGCGACATTTCAAAATCTTCAGCATCAAAATCTACAGGCACATCCAGCATAATGGTTGCTAATTTTTTAGATAACAATCCAAGGTCTTTTGCGGCTTCAACTTTCTCTTTCATTTTTCCTTTAAGCTCGTGTGTATTTGCTAAAAGGTTTTCCATGCTGCCGTATTGTGCTAAGAATTTCTTTGCAGTTTTCTCTCCAACGCCTGGTAGTCCAGGGATATTATCGGCAGAATCGCCCATCATACCTAGAAAATCAATCACTTGTTCTGGGCGTTCTATTTCAAACTTTTTCAAGACTTCAGGAATACCCCAGGTTTCGTAACCACCACCAAACACTGGGCGGTACATAAAAATATTTTCGGACACCAATTGTGCAAAATCCTTATCTGGCGTTACCATAAAGGTTTTGTAACCTTCCAGTTCTGCTTTTTTAGCTAGGGTTCCAATAACATCGTCTGCTTCAAAACCTTCCTTCACCATAATGGGAATATGCATGGCTTTTAAAATCTCGTAAATGTATGGAACGGCTATTTTTATAGCCTCTGGAGTGGCATCGCGATTGGCTTTATAGGCCTCGAACATTTCTACACGATCGGCACTTCCGCCTTTGTCAAAACACACTGCTAAATGGTCTGGACGCTCGCGTTTAATAACGTCTAAAAGGGAATTTGTGAACCCTAAAATAGCTGAGGTATCCAAGCCTTTAGAATTGATTCTTGGGTTTTTTATAAAAGCATAATATCCGCGAAAAATAAGGGCGTAGGCATCAACTAGAAAAAGACGTTTTTGATCTGACATATGTTTTGTTTTGAAAGAATGTCAAAACTACAAAAAAAGGCTTGTTATTCAGAATTAAAATCAAGAACGACCACATTTGAAATTAGGATTTCAAAGAAGTCTTAAAAAAAGATATAAAGGGTTAAAGTTTTAAGAATGTAGGAGGCTTTAGTCTTTAATTATGTATTTTTATTTTCTCACAAAAATTAGAGATTGCAATATGCAGACCAGTAGACGAGAAATGAATAAAATAGAGAAGCGAGAACGTATTATAAAAGCGTCGCTTATGCTGTTTTCTGAGAAGGGGTTAGAAAACACGTCTATAAGTGATATTGTGGAGAAGAGTAATATTGGTCGCGGCACATTTTATAATTATTTTAATACCCCTAAAGATGTGTTTTGTGAAATTCTGGACGATTTAAATTGTAAAATTAATTTTGAAGTAAAGCAAGCACAAGTTGGTTTAACAACGGCTTACGAATTTTTATATGCGTCTTTTAAAGCCTATTTAGATTTGGTAAGTACCGAAGATATGATGTTGTTTCATAAAAATAATCAAAACCAAATTCGGAGTATTTCTTATGGAAGTGAAAGTATTTTAAGCCTTGTATTGAATATGCAAGAAGATTTAAAGCGATTTCCAGAAGTGACTTTTGTAGATCATAAATACTATAAAATGTTTAGTTTGGTAGCGATATCTTCTGCATCGGAATTATTTGTGTGTTTACATCACCATTATTTTGAATCCTCTAAAAACGAAATGGCTCATTTTCTAGCAAACTTATTTGTTAGCGGTTTGAAAAATTACGGCAGTTCTGAATCCAAATAATTTACTAGATGAATAATTATCAAGATATATTCGACGCTCAAAAAGCAAATCAGTTTGCTGTTGGAAATACAACCTATAAAGAACGAATTGCAAAATTAAAAGCCTTAAAACAAGCTATTGAAGTTGATTTTAAAGATCAAATTCGAGAGGCTTTGTATTCAGATTTTAAGAAGCCTTTTTTAGAAACCGATCTCACCGAAATATATCCTATTCTTAGTGAAATTAAACATGTGACATCCGAATTAAAAGGTTGGATGAAGCGTCAGAAAGTAACCACTCCTATGGCATTATTAGGAGCGTCGTCTTGGTATCTTTACGAACCTAAGGGAGTGTGTTTAATTATTTCGCCATGGAATTTTCCGCTAAATCTTACCTTCGGGCCATTGGTTTCGGCAATTGCAGCAGGGAATACGGTTATTATTAAGCCTTCGGAATTAACCCCTCATACCAGTCAGGTAATGCATGCTATTATTTCGAAATTATTTCCTGAACATGAAATTGCTTTGGTTCAGGGTGAAGTCGAGGTATCGACAGCATTATTAGAATTGCCTTTTCATCATATCTTTTTTACCGGATCTCCTCAAGTTGGAAAAGTGGTAATGAAAGCCGCTTCTGCACATTTAACTTCGGTAACTTTAGAGTTGGGGGGGAAGTCGCCTACTATTATAGATACATCTGCCAATTTAAAAGCAGCGGCAACCCGAATCGCTTGGGGTAAGTTTGTAAATAACGGCCAAACGTGTATTGCGCCAGATTACGTCTTAATACATGAAGATGTAAAAGATGAATTTATTCAGGTGTTTAAAACGGTAATTGCATCGTATTTTGGGCGCGATGCTGCAACATCTAATGCTTATGCTAGAATTGTAAACGATAGGCATTTTGAACGCCTTCAGAATCATATTGAAAACGCAAAACAGCTTGGTGCAAAAATAGAACTAGGTGGACACGTTCAGGAGGCAGATAATTTTATAGCACCTACTATTATTTCTAATGTGCCAGAGGAAGCGTCTGTATTGCAAGAAGAAATCTTCGGCCCAATTTTACCTATAAAAACATACACTGCTATAACCGAAGCTATAGATTACATCAATTCCAAAGAGAAACCTTTAGCTTTATATATGTATAGTAAAAATAAAAAACAAACTCAGCTTGTTATTAATAATACACGAGCAGGAAGTACGTGTATTAATACAAATGTGTTACAATACAGTAATCATTATTTGCCTTTTGGAGGGAGTAATAATAGCGGTATTGGAAAGGCTCATGGTATTTTTGGCTTTCAAGAATTCTCTAATATGCGTTCGGTTTTAAAACAACATACCAAAGGGAGTATCGAGTTTTTATTTCCGCCGTATACCAACTTAAAACAGCAATTAGTAGATTTTACGCTGAGGTGGTTTTAGGTTCTCTTTCTGTCAGCTTCATCTATTATTCCTAGACAATACAGCTTTAACATTTTACTAGGAACGATTAACATCTTAATTTTTAATTTTGCCTGTTAAATCACTCTTATGTTGCGTTGGATTCTATTTTTTGCATTCTATATATTTTTAGATTGGTACGCGTTTCAAGCTTTTAAAGCGATAACAAAACAACGTTTTATTTATTTTGTGTATTGGATTTTGAGTGCTTTGGTTTTAGGAAATTTTATTTACCAAATGCTTCTCAATCCGAGTCATTTAAAAGTGCTTACACATGCTAAAAGTTATGCCTTTGGTTTTTTACTGGTGGTATTGGCACCTAAATTAATTTTGTTAATTGTTTTAGGATTCGAAGATTTGGCACGTTTTCCTAAAGGGATGTCTCGCTATTTTAAAAAGGAAAAACAGGAGTTTGGCTATTTTCCAGAACGTCGTGCGTTTATAAGTAAATTGGCCATTGGTTTAGCTGCTATTCCGTTTGCCAGTTTGTTATACGGTATGTTTAAAGGGAAATACGATTTTCGAGTTTTACAATACACGTTGTACTTTGAAGATTTACCAGCTGCTTTTGATGGGTACCGTATTACTCAGATTAGTGATATACACAGCGGAAGTTTCGATAATAGAGAGAAGATAGAATATGCTGTAGATTTGATAAATGAACAGCAATCTGATACCATTTTGTTTACTGGAGATATGGTAAATAATCTAGCTTCTGAAATGATACCTTGGAAAGATACTTTTAGCCGATTGAAAGCTAAAGATGGAATATTCTCTATTCTTGGTAATCATGATTATGGTGATTATGTGTCTTGGGATTCTGAAGCAGATAAGGCACAAAACTTAGAAGATTTAAAGGGTATACAAAAAGAAATGGGTTTCGACCTTATTTTAAATGATAGCCGATTTCTTGAAAAAGATGGCGAACGTATTGCTTTAATTGGTGTAGAAAATTGGGGAAGAGGACACTTTAAAAAAGCAGGAGATTTAAAACAAGCCGTTTCTAAAATTGATGCCAACGATTTTAAGATATTAATGAGTCACGATCCGTCGCATTGGGAAGATAAAGTTCTAGATGATGCGTACCATTATCACTTAACATTAAGCGGGCATACACATGGTATGCAGTTTGGAATAGAAATTCCGGGTTGGGTAAAATGGAGTCCTATAAAATGGCGTTACAAATATTGGGCGGGTATTTATAAAGTAAAGGGACAATTTATTAATGTAAATCGTGGTTTTGGCTTCTTAGGTTTTCCTGGACGTGTTGGTATTTGGCCAGAAATTACAGTTATAGAACTTAAAAAAGGCCCTGAAACTGCATAATTTAACATAAATGTGATTATTAATTTAGAAATGCTTATTTTTATGTTACAAAACATGAGCAAAAGCCTTATTTTATTACCCTTTTGGGAGATAAATAAGATATTTAACGTAATAAAAAATGCTCTTAAACATTAAAATATGTCAAAATTCGGGGATTTAATAGATGTTAATATTCCAGTATTATTAAGCTTTTTTACCGAGTGGAATGAGCAATCTGTAGCCATGCATCCTGTTTTGCGAGATGTTGCCGCTGCTGTTGGTGATAAAGCTAGGGTGATTAAGATTGATGTTGAAAAAAACAAAGAATTAGCCGAAGCGCTTCGCGTAAAGGGGTTGCCTACATTAATTGTTTATAAGCAAGGTGAAATGAAATGGAGACACAGTGGCGAACAAGATGCAAATACACTTATTGGTGTGGTTAAGCAGTTTCTTTAACATGAAAGTGATTTAAAATCATACCCCTTCTTACTATAATATTCTAAAACTTTTGGTAATGCATATTGCATGTTTTTTGATGCTTTTAAGCTATCATGAAACACAATTATATGTCCGTCTTTGGCGTGTTTAATAACATGTTCTAGGCAATCTTCTGCCTTTAGATTTTTATCCCAGTCAAAAGAAATAATACTCCACATAATAATGCGATACCCTTGTTGCATTAATAGTTTTGCTTGCTTATTTTTAATTTTTCCGTAAGGCGGTCTAAGTAGTTTTGAAGATATTAATTGGGCCGCTTTTTCTACATTCTCGACATACTCTTCTGTATTTGTTTTCCATCCTTTTAAATGATTAAAGGTGTGGTTTCCTATGGCATGTCCGGCTGCTTTGGTATCTTTAAAAACGTCTGGATATTTTCTAACATTATCACCAATACAAAAAAAAGTAGCTTTTGCATTGTATGCTTTTAACGTGTTTAAAACCCAAGGGGTAATTTCTGGGTGTGGACCATCGTCGAATGTGATATAGATGGTTTTTTTACGTAATAAAGGCATATCCCAAACGTAGTTTGGAAATATGCCTTTTATAAATTTTGGTGTTTTAACAGGAATTAATCCCATGGTTATTTTATAATTATTCTACTGGTACCACTGTACTATCAGGATTAGGCAATATGTCTAATTCGTTTAGTTTAGGTGTTTCCGTTTGTTGCTGTTGTTGACTTCCACCATAAAAGTGTTCAAATAACTTTAAATGGTTGTTAAACGTTTGCATTTCTGTTTTAGCAAATTCATCGTCTTTTTGTAATACCACATCAACTAACGATTTGTAACGTTCAATATTGGTTACAATTTCTTCAGCGATATCGTATTGTTTTTCGATTTTTAAAGTGCTATAATAGTTCAAGTTTTCTTGATATTTAGCAGCCACTTCTGTAAATAAATGTCTAGCCTTTTCTTTAGCTCCCACTTCGTAATAACCAGCGATATATGGTTCTAGAAGGGTGTAATAGCCAAAGTAGTCTACAGGCATGTTTTTCATGGCAATATCGGCTACATCTTCTGCTTTGTCTAATTTCTTTTCGTTTATTAATTGTTCCATTAATCGGGCAATGTTTCCTCGGTAAGAAATAGAATTTTTGCGTGTCTCAGGATCGTGATAAATATCTGCGCTACCGCTGTTACCCCAATCCCATCCTTTAACTTTCTTGTACATTAAATCGGCATCTACACGACCCATGTCAAACGGATTATTTCTGTTTATAGGTGTTTTAATAGGGACTAATTTATAGCACATACCGTCTAGTTGCAGGTAATTCTTCATCCATAAATAATCGTCGTCTCCAAAGCTACCTCCAGTAAAGTAAATAGGGCGTTTCCAATCGTTGTTAGCAACAATATCTAACATTAATAATCTGTTCTTGTAAAGTGCGCTACTACTAATATTTAGATTGATTTTATCTACAATTTTATCGGCATCTTTTGCGGCTACAATTCCATTATTTAATACTGTTTGCTTATCTACATTTATAGTTAAGTTCTCTACAGGGAAATAATTAGAGTTTTGTAATTGTGTAGGATAATAGCTTGGATCTTCACCTTGCATTTCTAAGATGTATTTAAATTTAGTCTTAGGATTATCGCTACCTACAAAATTGATAAAATCTTTAATATTCATGGTGTCTTTAGAGACGATGCGTTTCATAATATAATCACGCGTACCATAACGATATTGCTCATGAGTAAGTTGCGACGGAATCGGGTCGCTCTCGTAAGCTTTACGTTTCATTTGGTCTATATACCAATCTGTTTGGAATAAACTGGTGTTTACTATACGCACATCTGTACGGTAACCTTCAATTTCTTGGGCATACCATAGGGCGAATGTATCGTTATCTCCAATAGTAAATAGTATGGCATTTTCTGCACAAGAGTCTAAATACATTTTAGCCATAGAGCGCGCCGTGTATTTATCTGATCTATCATGATCGTCCCAGTTATTTGCAGCCATAATTGCCGGCACAAGAATTAGGCACGCTAAAGTAACAGCAGGAGCTAGTACAGGTGATTTAATGTGTTTTTTAAGTGCTTCGAAAATGGCATAGACTCCAAAACCAATCCAAAGGGCAAACACATAGAAAGATCCTACAACAGAGTAGTCCCGTTCTCTAGGTTCAAACGGTCTTACATTGGTATATACTTGTATGGCAACTCCTGTAAAGAGGAAGAACACCAAGAGTACCCAAAACATTTTTTTGTCTTTATTGAATAAAAAGAATAATCCGATTAGTCCTAAAAGTAGAGGTAAGAAATAATAAGTATTTCGTCCTTTATTATTTTTAACGTCGCTTGGTAAATTAGTTTGTGGCATATCTAAGTGCCATTCGTCTATAAAATTTATACCGCTTAACCAATTTCCATGATCGTCGTAACGGCCTTGAATGTCGTCTTGTTTTCCAACGTAATTCCACATAAAATAACGCCAATACATATAGCCAAGTTGATATTGAAACATGTAAATAATATTACTAGCTAAAGACGGTTTTTCAATATCTAAATACTGACCAAATTGTGTTAAGAAGCTACTATAGTCTTCGAAGTCTACATTACCTTGAGCCACATCGTTCTTAAAATTAGTAACAGAGGTGCGCAATTGGTTTTCCATTTGGTATTCAGGTTTCAATTTAAAATCTAAATAACCGGTAAACATCATGTAATTTTTTGCATGTTCAGAACTCCACATTCTAGGTAATATAGAAGCGTGTTCAGAATTGTAATTTTGTTTAGCACGTTTATAATCGTTTACAATAACGTATTTTCCTTGTGCTTCATCCTTTTCGTAATTAGGTTTATCATCTACATACGGATTGTTTTCATCTAAACCAGCATATTGTTCTGTGAATTGTGGTCCGTAAAATAAATGTGTTTCCGGATATTGTTCCAGGTTATAATACGCTAGTAATTCACGCGCATCAGACGGGTTATTTTCGTTCACCACTACATTTGCATTGGCACGAATAGGCAGCATGATCCAAGAAGAGAATCCTATAAAAATAAATAACAAACACAATGTTAAGGTGTTTAAGTGTACATATCCTTTTTGTCGTGTGTATTTTAAAGCAAAATAAAATGCAGCTATAAGTACAATTGCAGCTATAATAGTTCCCGAATTAAAAGGAAGTCCGATAGAATTGATAAAAAATATTTCTGAAGTACTAAAGAATTTTAGTGCATTAGGAAGTAATAATTTAAAGATGAATAGTAAAATAGCTACAGCAACTACATTTGCAATAATGAAGTTTTTAACGGTAATGGTTTTATAGTTTTTAAAGTAATATACAAGTGCAATACCAGGAATGGTTAATAATCCCATAAAGTGTACCCCAAACGATAATCCAATAACAAAGGCTATTAGAACAAGCCAACGGTTTCCGCGTGGCGTATCCATGTCTTGTTCCCAACGTAAACCTAGCCAGAACATGACGGCCATCATTAAGGTTGCCATGGCATAAACTTCAGTTTCTACAGCGTTAAACCAAAACGAATCTGTGTATGTAAACGCTAAACTTCCAACTAAACCACTACCTAAAATAGCCATAGCTTTAGATTTTGAAAGCGGATCGTGTTTAGAAATAATATTTTTTAATAATAAAGTAATGGTCCAAAACATGAATAAAATAGTGAATGCGCTAGCTACGGCACTCATTAAGTTTATCATGATACCAATTTGTGCAGGCTCTAACGCAAACATGGAGAAAAAGGCTCCAAACATTTGAAATAAAGGAGCTCCTGGAGGGTGTCCTACTTGAAGTTTAGCAGATGTTAGAATGTATTCTCCAGCATCCCAATAGCTTACGGTAGGTTCTACTGTTAGTCCGTAGGTTACTAAAGCGATAGCAAAAGCAACCCAGCCTAAGATGGTATTCCACTTTTTAAAGTTGAATTGTGTCATGAAATTCGGTGTTTATTCGGTAGGGCGAATTTAATAATAAATATGTAACAGTGAAGCCTTTTATAATAACCTTAGCAAATAGATTAAAATTTTTTTAAAAAAAGTTTGCGTGTATTGTGAAATGTTCTATATTTGCACTCTCAAATTAATGATGGCCCATGGTGTAACTGGCAACACGTTGGTTTTTGGTACCAAAGAGTCTAGGTTCGAGCCCTAGTGGGCCAACAACAAACCCCAATCTTGTAAAAGGTTGGGGTTTTGTTATTTTTATAGGTTTCTTAAATTAGCATTATTATAATTGCTTAAAAAACTTTAGGACGTAGTCTATGGATAGTATTTGAATGATGAATATGGCTAATGCAATTAATCCGAGTTGCCAATTAATTTTTCTCTTAATCTTTTCTAAGGTGCAATTGGTGCTTTTTTCTTTGGGTTGATTGAGTTCTTGTAGGTAGTATCCTCCGTTTTTTTGAAATTCCAGACCAGTGTGGGTTATGGACAAATTCCCATTCTTATCCTCTGTAATATAATTCTCTGTAATAAGTTTTTGTTTAATAGCTTCTTTTGTTTGGCTTTCCCATTTATTTTTTTGTAATGCTTTCGCGATATAGTCCATGTCAATCTTAACAGGATTTGTTTTTTTAAAAATGTCCTTAAATTCAGGATCCTCAAAAGAAGAAAGAAGCCCTAGGATGTTGTCTAGAATTTCATTCCTAATAGTTGGTGGATATTGTGTCATAAGTAGGGTAGGTGTTTTTGGGATTTTGTTTAAGTCTTTATTTCTTAGTGTTTTAGTTTTTTATTATTTAAGTAGGTTGTTTTCAAATATATATAAATAAGTTTTATTTTTCATCTTCAAATTAATGAATATCGATAAACGGTTTTTTGTGTTTTTATAATAAAGGAGGTTTTAATTATAATTTTCTAGATGTGATTGTTAGGGCTGGTGTTTGTGCAGGGGGGGAATTCTTTAGGAGGAACTAAGTGTGAAAATTTTAAAAACACTGTTATGTATAAGACAGGAGCGTTTTTGGTGTTAAGGTGGTTTTAAGTATTTGTGTGGTCTGAATGTTGTGTTTGAAAAAGTGTTATTAAGATGTTGTAAAATGTGTTTGCTTTAATTATAAAAGAGGTGTCTTATTTGTGCAATGTCTTATTCGGGTAGTTTTTTTAGGTGTGTTAATAAAAAAAAGCTTCTAAATACACTGTATTTAGAAGCTTTAAAATTGTAAGTCTTAATTTGTTAGATTTTGAATGTAATTACAGGTCTTACTGCATGGTTTACAATGTCTTCACTAATACTTCCGTTAAAGAAATGCGCTATACCTTGTCTACCATGTGTACTTATTCCAATAATGTCGGCGTTAATTTGTTGAGCAAAGTTTAGAATACCTTTTTCAACAGTATCGTCGTTATGTATATTAATGGTAAAGTTAGTGTAGTCTGAATTTTCTATAAAGCTCTCAATTCTCTCTTTAGATTCTTTTGTTGTAGAGAAATTATTAGGTGTATTAACTAATAACAAGTGAATTGTAGAATTAAATTTCTTAGCAAATTTAACAGCTTGGGTGTAAGTGTGTTTGTTGTCTAAGTTAAAGTCTGAAGCAAATATCATGTTATCTGCTTTAAATTCATTTTCAGTACTTTTTATTACTAAAACAGGAATGTGAGATGTGCGTACCACTTTTTCTGTGTTCGAACCAATAAAGATTTCTTTAAATCCAGTCGCACCATGAGAGCCCATGATAATTAAATCGATGTCTAATGCTTTTGCGTTTTCATTAATTCCTTGAAACGTTGAGTTTGTTTTAATAGAGTGGTGTACCGTAACGTCTTTTAAGAAATCTTTTTCTAAAAGCTCGTTAAAGTTTTTAGCAGCAAGTTTCATAAAAAATAGAGCTTCTGGTATTTCACTATAAGTAGGTGTCATTTTATCTAACTCTCCTACAGGAAGGTCGATCATGTGTAGTAAATAAATTTCACAATCAAATTTTTTTGCAAATTTAGCGGCAACTCTAGTAGCGTATTCAGCTTCGTCCGAAAAATCTGTTGGGACCATTATTCTTTTCATAAGTATTTTTGTTTTTGTTAAACGGCTATATAAAATTACGCATAAAAATTGATATTTGAAAGCTTGTATTAATCAATAAAAAAAATGTATATTTGCACCGTTGTAAGAAAAAAGAATATGCGAGGGGACAGAGTCCCCTCTTTTTATACTAAAAAATGTTTAGAACAACTGTTGAAGATTTATTAGAAAGCGCCTTACAAGAACGAAATGATTTGTTCTTGATAAGTTTAACTATTTCCGGAGAGAATGCTATTAAAGTTATTCTCGATGGAGACGAAGGTGTGAGTGTTGAGGATTGTATGTTTATAAGTAGGGCTATAGAGTCTGAATTAGACAGGGAAGAAGAAGATTTTTCTTTAGAAGTTATGTCTGCAGGAGCAACGTCTCCTTTATTATTAAGCAGGCAGTATACTAAGAATATAGGAAGAACACTAGAAGTTAAGACAAAAACAGACACAATAGAAGCTGTTTTGGTTGATGCTAATGATGATGAAATAGTTTTAGAATGGAAAGCTAGAGAGCCAAAACCTGTAGGTAAAGGTAAAGTTACTGTTCAAAAAGAAGCAAATATTTCTTATAACGATATTGTAGAAGCTAAAGTGATGATTAAATTTTAATTCAAAAGAGTTATGGAAAATCTTGCGTTAATTGATTCTTTTTCAGAATTTAAAGACGATAAATTAATAGATCGTGTAACGTTAATGGCGATTTTAGAAGATGTTTTTAGAAACGCATTAAAGAAAAAATTTGGAGATGATGATAATTTTGATATTATTATTAACCCAGATAAAGGCGATTTAGAAATATGGAGAAATCGTATTGTAGTTGCAGATGGAGAAGTTGAAGAACCAAATCAAGAAATTTCATTAACAGCAGCTCGTAAAATTGAGCCTGATTTTGAAGTAGGAGAAGATGTGTCTGAAGAAGTTAAGTTAATAGATTTAGGACGTCGTGCTATTTTAGCATTACGTCAGAATTTAATTTCTAAAATTCATGAACACGATAATACAAATATTTACAAGCAATTTAAAGATTTAATTGGAGATATTTATACAGCAGAAGTGCATCATATTCGTCACAGAGCTGTAATTTTGTTAGATGATGAAGGAAACGAAATCATTTTACCAAAAGAAAAACAAATTCCTTCAGATTTCTTCCGTAAAGGAGATAATGTAAGAGGGGTGATCGAAAATGTAGAATTAAAAGGAAGTAAACCGGCAATTATTATGTCGCGTACATCTCCTTTATTCTTAGAAAAATTATTCGAACAAGAAATACCAGAAGTTTTTGACGGATTAATCACTGTTAAGAATGTAGTAAGAATTCCTGGTGAAAAAGCTAAAGTGGCTGTAGATTCTTACGATGACAGAATAGATCCTGTAGGTGCCTGTGTAGGTATGAAAGGGTCTAGAATTCATGGCATAGTTCGTGAATTAGGTAACGAAAATATAGACGTTATCAATTATACAAGTAACCTTCAATTGTACATCACTAGAGCATTAAGTCCGGCGAAAGTGACATCAATTAAAATTGATGAAGAAAATAAACGTGCAGAGGTTATTTTAAAGCCTGAAGAAGTAAGTAAAGCCATTGGACGTGGTGGTCACAACATTAGATTAGCTGGTCAATTAACTGGTTATGAGATTGATGTGTTTAGAGAAGGTGCAGAAGAAGATGTTGAGTTAACAGAGTTTTCTGATGAAATTGATAGATGGATTATTGATGAGTTAAGCAAAGCTGGGCTTGATACAGCAAAAAGTGTTCTTGAGCAAGATGTAATAGACTTGGTGAAAAGAACCGATTTAGAAGAAGAAACAATTAACGAAGTTATTAGAATTCTTAGAGAAGAGTTTGAAGAATAACTTATATTTGGGGTATATTAAAGGCAATTTATGGCTGAAACAATAAGATTAAATAAAGTTTTACGTGAGTTAAACATCTCTATCGACCGTGCAGTAGATTTTTTAGAATCTAAAGGCGTGGAAATCGATAAGCGTCCAACAACGAAAATTTCTCAAGAAGTATATAATGTGCTTTCTGGCGAATTTCAAACAGACGCAAGTAAGAAGGTGGCTTCTCAAGAGGTAAGTGAAGCGAAGCTGAAAGAAAAAGAAGCCTTACGTGAGCAACGTGAGCGTGAACTTGAAGCAAAACAAAAAGAAGAAGCTAAGAAGGAGCAAATAGTAAAAGCCAAATCTCATCTCTCTGGCCCGAAACAAGTAGGTAAGATCGATTTAGATCCTAAACCGAAACAAGTTGCTAAGCCTGTAGAGAAAAAGGTAGAACCTGTTCAGCCCAAAGCAGAAGAGGTAAAACCTAAAGACGTTGTTCCAGAAATAGAACAGGTTAAAGCAGAAGTTAAACAGGAAGAAAAACCTGTTATAAAAGAAGAGCCTAAAGTAGAGAAAAAGGCAGATGAACCAGTTAAAAAGGTAGCGCCTAAAGTTCAAACTGCTCCAAAAGTAGAACATAAGCCAAAGCCTGTATCTCGCCCTTCAACACCTCCTGTAAAACCATCTCCGTCTAAACCTATTCAAGAGGTTAAGAAACCCGAACTTCCAAAAAAAGTAGAACCAGTTAAAAAATCAGAGCCCAAAGCAGAAGAGGACAAACCGGTACAGGAAGAACACTTAAAGACGAAATATCAGAAACTTTCAGGTCCAAAAATTGCTGGTGAAAAGATAGATTTATCACAGTTTAATAAACCAAAGAAGAAACCCGTTGCTAAAGCTGGGGCAGATGCTACTAATAAAAGAAAGCGTCGTCGTATTAGTAAACCTGGAGATAATAATAATACAAATAAACCAGGCGGACCAGGAAGAACAGCTAAACCAAGTACTTATAAAGGTAAAAGAACTGGCGGTCCAGGACAAGTAAGACGTCCAATCGTTAAGGAAGAACCTAGTGAAGCTGAAGTACAAAAACAAGTTCGTGAGACTTTAGAAAAACTTCAAGGAAAATCTAGTAAAGGAAAAGGAGCTAAGCACCGTAGAGATAAAAGAGATCACCATAGAGAGCAAAGTCAGAAAGACCTTGATCAACAAGAAGTAGAAAGCAAAATCTTAAAAGTAACAGAATTTGTTACCGCTAGTGAAGTTGCAACTATGATGGATGTTTCTGTAACACAAATTATCTCGGCTTGTATGTCGTTAGGTATGATGGTTACCATGAACCAACGTCTAGATGCTGAAACACTTTCTATTGTTGCAGACGAATTTGGTTACCAAGTAGAGTTTGTAACTTCTGATCTTGAAGATAATATAGAAGTTGTTGAAGATAAACCGGAAGATTTAATAGAGCGTGCACCAATTATTACGGTAATGGGACACGTAGATCACGGTAAAACATCTTTATTAGATTATATCCGTAAGGAAAATGTAATAGCAGGAGAATCTGGAGGAATTACCCAGCACATTGGTGCCTATGGTGTTACTTTAGATAGTGGTCAGAAAATGGCATTCTTGGATACACCGGGTCACGAAGCTTTTACAGCGATGCGTGCACGTGGAGCTCAAGTTACAGATATAGCTGTTATTGTAGTTGCTGCCGATGATGATATTATGCCACAAACAAAAGAGGCTATTGCCCATGCGCAAGCAGCGGGAGTACCAATTGTTTTTGCCATAAACAAAATAGATAGACCAGCTGCAAATCCTGAAAAGATTAAAGATGGTTTAGCACAAATGAACTTATTAGTAGAAGATTGGGGAGGTAAAATTCAATCTCATGATATATCTGCTAAACAAGGTACAGGTGTAAAAGAATTATTAGAAAAAATATTACTTGAAGCTGAATTATTAGAGCTTAAAGCAAATCCAAATAAACTAGCATCCGGAACTGTTGTTGAAGCATTCTTAGATAAAGGTCGTGGATATGTCTCTACTATTTTAGTACAAGCAGGAACATTAAAAATTGGTGATTACGTCTTAGCTGGTAAAAACAGTGGTAAGGTAAAAGCTATGCAAGATGAACGTGGTAATGAAGTTAAAGTAGCAGGACCAAGTACACCGGTTTCTATTTTAGGTTTAGATGGCGCACCACAAGCAGGTGATAAATTTAATGTTTTTGAAGACGAGCGTGAAGCAAAACAAATTGCTACAAAACGTACACAATTACAAAGAGAACAATCTGTACGTACACAACGACATATTACTCTAGATGAAATTGGACGTCGTATTGCATTAGGTGATTTCCAAGAATTAAACATTATCCTTAAAGGAGATGTGGATGGTTCTGTTGAAGCATTAACAGACTCGTTCCAGAAATTATCTACTGAAGAAATTCAAGTCAATATTATTCATAAAGGTGTTGGAGCCATTACAGAAAGTGATGTATTATTAGCTTCTGCATCAGATGCGATTATTGTTGGATTTAATGTTCGTCCAATGGGTAATGCCAGAACAATTGCAGATAAGGAAGAAATAGATATCCGTACATATTCAATTATATACGATGCGATTAACGACCTTAAAGATGCAATGGAAGGTATGTTATCTCCAGAACTTAAAGAAGAGATTACTGGTACAGCTGAAATTAGAGAAATATTCAAAGTTTCTAAAATCGGTAGTATTGCTGGTTGTATGGTTACAAATGGTAAAATTATCAGAACTTCAGGCGTACGTTTAATTAGAGATGGTGTAGTTGTTTACACTGGAGAATTAGCTTCTCTTAAACGATTTAAAGATGATGTTAAAGAAGTGTCTAAAGGTTATGATTGTGGTATGCAAATTAAAAACTACAATGATATTAAAGAAGGCGATGTTCTTGAATCATTCCATGAAGTAGAAGTGAAAAAGAAACTTAAATAAGAAGTATATATTAAGTCATAAAAAAGGCGACCATCTGGTCGCCTTTTTTTATGCTTTTTTATTTTAGTTTTTAATTTTTGGCTTTAAAATAAATGCATTCGGATACTTTTCTTTTATCTCTACAAGCGCTCTGTCTGCTTCAAGTTGTGTACGGAAGCTTCCTACCCAAATTTTGTAATTAGGAGTCTCATATAATAAAGTAGATTCCCATTGTTTAAACTCTGCATTATAATTGCTTAATGCTTTATTTGCAGCACTACGATCTGTAGTCACAGAAAAAATTTGGATTCTAAAACGATCTGAAGCATTTTCATCCTTATTCATTTCCTTTTTTATCTCAAGAAGTTTATTAATCTTGGCATCTTGATTAAGTTCTACATGGCCTTGTTGCGCAATAGCTTTTGTTGAAAGCGTAAAGGCACAAAAACTAGTTAAAGCAATAAGTTTTATTTTTAATATTTTCATCTTTTATTTATTTGATGCTTTTTTTACAAATGTAAAGTAATTCAGATAAAGATTTAAACACTGTTTGTACATTATTATTAATTAGAAAAGAAGATTATTATTTAATTGGTAAATTGTAAATTGTTTAAGGTTTAAAAATTTAATAAGTGGCTAGTAATGTTAATTTACCTGATTAAATGCAGTATCTATATCATTTAAAATGAAATTTAATAACCATCATATTGTTTGCTTAAAATTATTTAAATATTGAATTCATTTCGGACAAATTACTCTTAAAACCGTTTAGAATATAGGGAATTAGAGTAATCTCTAGAGAGGCATTAATAGCCCTTTTCGTGTAGTTAAGTAGGTGTAATGGGGGTAATACGTTTTTATTTAGACTACTTCTAAATTATGATTAACCATACTATAACGTTTTCTCAATCCACTTTAAATGTTATTTTTGTTCCATATTTTATGACTGATTTTTTATCCGTTAGAGATAAGAAAGTTTTACCAAAGTTAAGAAGTTAATTCAACCAATAATATGAAACAGGTGATTCACCGTAAATTCAGCAAAAACATCTTTCGTTTAGCTATAGTTATTTTACTTGCGTTTACAACCTCTATTTCCGCTCAGGGAGACCCAGCAAAGGGAAAAGCATTGTTTAATTCTAATTGTGCAGCATGTCACCAATTAGATAAAAAAATGACTGGCCCAGCGTTACGTGATATTGAATCGCGATTAAGCGAAGAAGGTCTTGATAAAGAATGGATTCATTCATGGGTTCGTAATAGTTCCGGATTAATTAAATCTGGAGATGATTATGCAAACAAAATTTTTAACGAATATAACAATGTTCCTATGACAGCGTTTCCTCAGCTGTCTGATGAAGATTTAGATAATATTTTAGCATATACAGCAGAGAAGAAAGCAGAGCCAGCTCCAGAAGCAGCTGCTGCTGCCGGTGCAGCAAAAGCAAGTGGAGAAGGCGATGGGATTTCTAATAAGATTATATTAGGAGCTCTAGTTGTTTTATTTGGATTATTGGCTATGGCTTTAATTTTAGTAAGACAAACATTAAATCGTTTTGCTGAGGCTAAAGGGGTAGATGTAAAAGAGTCTTCTGGTTTGCCATTGTGGAAAGCTTTTGTTCAAAACCAATTCTTAGTTTTAGTCACTGTTGTGTTTTTCTTATTAGTAGGAGCCTATTATGCTTATGGGTTTATGATGCAGGTTGGTGTAGATCAGGGGTATCAACCCGTACAACCAATTCATTACTCACACAAGATTCATGCTGGAGATAATGGTATTGATTGTAAATACTGTCACTCTTCTGCAAGAGTTAGTAAAACATCAGGTATACCTTCTTTAAATGTTTGTATGAACTGTCATAAATCTATTTATGAAGTTGCAGAAAGTACAGCGACTCCAGAACATAGTAAAGAGTTTTACGATGGTGAAATCCAAAAGCTATATAAAGCTGTTGGTTGGGATGATACAGAGCAAAAATATACAGGAGAGAGTCAGCCCGTTAAATGGGTAAGAATTCACAATCTTCCAGACTTCGTTTACTTTAACCACTCACAACACGTTACTGTTGCAGGTGTTGAATGTCAGACCTGTCATGGTCCTGTAGAAGAAATGGAAGTTATGTACCAACATGCACCATTAACAATGGGGTGGTGTATTAACTGTCACAGAGAAACAAATGTAAAAGTTAAAGACAACGATTACTATACAAAAATCCACGAAGAATTATCTAAAAAGTACGGTGTTGAGGAGCTTACAGCTGCGCAGATGGGTGCTTTAGAATGTGGTAAGTGTCATTATTAATTTATTTAAGAAGTAATTCAATTATACAATATGTCATCAAACAAGAAATACTGGAAAAGTGTTGAAGAGCTAAACGAAAATAGTTCTATTGTTGAGGCGCTAAAACAAAACGAATTTGTTGAAGAAATTCCTACAGACGAGTTTTTAGGTGATAAAGCAACGCTTGAATCATCTTCTACAACTCGAAGAGATTTCTTAAAATATGTTGGTTTTAGTACAGCAGCCGCATCGCTTGCAGCTTGTGAAGGACCAGTTATTAAATCGATTCCTTATGTAGTTCAGCCAGAACAAATTATTCCTGGTGTTGCAAATTATTATGCAACAACTATTGCAGACGGTTTTGATTTTGCTAGTGTTTTAGTTAAAACACGCGAAGGTCGTCCTATTAAAATTGAGAACAATTCCTTAGCTAAATCTAACGGAAACGCAAATGCAAGAGTGAATGCTTCTGTATTAGGTTTGTATGATAGCTTAAGGGTTCAAGGTCCATTAAAAGGTGGTAACCCTGTATCGTGGAATGATTTTAATACTGAAATAGCTTCTAAATTATCAAGTTTAAGTTCTGCAGGAAAAGAAATCGTTTTGTTAACTCAAACTTTTGCTAGTCCTTCTACAGAACGCTTAATAAATACATTCAAAGAAAAATACGGTAAGGTTCGTCATGTTGTTTATGATGCAATATCAGAATCAGCAGCTTTAGATGCTTACCAAGCAAAATACGGTAGTCGTGCTTTAGCCAATTATGATTTTGCTCATGCAGAAACTATTGTTTCTTTTGGTGCAGATTTTATTGGAGATTGGCAAGGTGGAGGTTACGATGCTGGTTATTCTGCTGGACGTATACCTAAAGATGGTAAAATGTCTCGTCATTATCAGTTTGAAGCAAATATGTCTTTAGCTGGTGCAAATGCAGATAAACGCGTGCCTTCTACGCCTAGTCAACAAAAAGTAGCTTTAGCTAAATTATACGGTTATGTTGTTGGTAGTTCTGTTTCAGGAACATTGCCAGAACATATTGATGCTGCAGTTAAAAAAGCGGCTAACGATCTTAAAAAATCTGGAAAAGGTGGTGTCGTAATCACTGGTCTTCAAGATGTCAATGCGCAAGCTTTAGTGTTAGAAATTAACGCCGCTTTACGTAGTAGAGCATTTATGCCAAACGTTCCTGTTTTAATACGACAAGGTAACGATAAGGACGTAATGCAATTAGTAGCAGATATGAAAGCTGGTCGTATTGGAGGAATTATAATGAGTGGAGTTAATCCATTATATAGTTTGCCAAACGCAGCCGATTTTGCTGAAGGATTAAAGAAAACAGAATTAGCTGTAACATTCTCGATGAAATCAGATGAGACAGCTTCTCAAACAGAATATTTAGCTGCGGCTCCTCATTATTTAGAGTCTTGGGGTGATGTAGAATTAAAACGCGGACACTTTGCGTTAACACAACCAACTATTCGTCCGTTATTTGATACAAAACAATTTCAAGACGCTTTATTAGCATGGACAGGAAACACAATTTCTTATCATGATTATATCAAAGAAACTTGGAATACTAGTATTTTAGGTGGGGCTTCATTTAACCAAGCCATTCATGATGGTTCATTTGTTGCAGGTTCATTAGGAACTTTAGCTCATGGTGTTTCTCAAGAAACTATTGATGAAACTAAAACTACACTAGAAGAAAAGAAAGATAGAACTTGGGTTGGTGGTGTTATTCATGACGCAGCAGTTGGTGTTGGAATTAAAGACGAAGACAAAGAGGGCTATGTAACGACGACCACTTCAAAAACGGTTTCTAACGGAAACGTGTCGGGCGGTGCAAGTTTTGTTGTTAATGATATCTCAGGCGCAACAGTAGCTTCAGCATTAGTCGCTTCTGCCAAATCTGAAGGTTTGGAATTAGTATTATATACTAAAGTAGGTATGGGAGATGGTCAACAAGCCAATAACCCATGGTTACAAGAATTCCCAGATCCAATTACAAGAACATCTTGGGATAACTATTTAACCGTTTCTAAGGCAGATGCCGCCGCATTAAATTTAATAAACAAAAATGTAGCTAACGGAGGATTAAATGGTAGCTATGCTAGTGTAACCGTAAATGGAGTAACTCTAGAGCGTGTACCAGTTATTATCCAACCAGGTCAAGCTAAAGGTTCTGTAGGTTTATCTTTTGGTTATGGTAGATTTGCAGGATTAAAAGATGAAATGAAAACTGGTGTTAATGCTTTTGGATTATACCAAAACTTTAATACTGTTCAAAATGTATCTGTAAGTGCTGTAGATGGAGAACATGAGTTTGCATGTGTACAATTACACAATACATTAATGGGCCGTGGAGATATTATTAAGGAAACAACTTTAGAAATCTTTAATACTAAAGATAAGAAAGAGTGGAATCCAATAGCAATGGTATCTTTAAACCATGTTGAAACTCCTGTAACTTCTCCAAAAGTTGATTTATGGGATGAGTTTGATCGTTCTATTGGGCATCATTTTAACTTATCTATCGACTTAAACGCTTGTACAGGATGTGGAGCATGTGTTATTGCATGTCATGCAGAAAACAATGTACCAGTTGTAGGTAAAAGTGAAATTCGTCGTAGCCGTGATATGCACTGGTTACGTATTGATAGATATTATTCATCTGAAGAATCTTTTGAAGGTGATAATGAGAAAAAAGAAAATATTTCAGGATTAAGCAGTGCGTTAAGCGAATTTGGAGAAATGGAGCATCCTTCAGAAAATCCACAAGTTGCTTTTCAACCCGTAATGTGTCAACATTGTAATCACGCACCATGTGAAACTGTTTGTCCAGTAGCGGCAACATCACACGGTCGTCAAGGACAAAACCACATGGCTTATAACCGTTGTGTAGGTACACGTTACTGTGCTAACAACTGTCCTTATAAAGTACGTCGTTTTAACTGGTTCTTATATAATGGTAATGATGAATTTGATTACCATATGAATGATGACTTAGGGCGTATGGTATTAAATCCAGATGTAGTAGTACGTTCTCGTGGTGTTATGGAAAAATGTTCAATGTGTATTCAAATGACACAGAAAACAATTCTTGACGCTAAACGTGACGGACGTGTTATTAAAGATGGCGAATTCCAAACCGCATGTTCTGCCGCTTGTAGTAGTGGTGCAATGGTGTTTGGAGATGTCAATGACAAAGAAAGTAAGGTAGCACACCTTAAAGAAGATAATCGTATGTATCACTTGTTAGAACATATTGGAACAAAACCTAATGTGATTTATCAAACAAAAGTGAGAAATACAACAGAAGCATAATTAACGAATTAAGAAATAATTAGATAAGGATATGGCGTCTCATTACGAAGCACCTATAAGAAGACCCTTAGTTACAGGAGAAAAGTCTTACCACGATGTAACCGTCGATGTAGCAAGACCTGTAGAAGGAAAAGCAAATAAATTATGGTGGATAGTTTTTTCTATTTCATTAGTTGCTTTCCTTTGGGGAATAGGATGTATATTATACACAGTATCAACTGGTATTGGAACTTGGGGTTTAAATAAAACCGTAGGTTGGGCCTGGGATATTACCAACTTTGTTTGGTGGGTAGGTATTGGTCACGCAGGAACATTAATTTCTGCAGTACTTTTATTATTCCGTCAAAAATGGAGAATGGCAATTAACCGTTCTGCAGAAGCCATGACCATTTTCGCGGTTTTTCAAGCAGGTTTATTCCCAATTATTCACATGGGTCGTCCTTGGTTAGGATACTGGGTATTACCAATTCCAAACCAATTTGGTTCGTTGTGGGTAAACTTTAACTCTCCTTTACTTTGGGATGTATTTGCAATTTCAACGTATTTATCTGTATCATTAGTATTCTGGTGGACAGGTTTATTACCAGATTTTGCGATGTTAAGAGATCGTGCTGTTAAACCTTTTCAAAAGAAAATCTATTCTTTATTAAGTTTTGGATGGTCTGGTAGAGCTAAAGATTGGCAACGTTTTGAAGAAGTATCTTTGGTACTTGCAGGTTTAGCAACACCACTTGTACTTTCTGTACACACGATTGTATCTTTTGACTTTGCAACTTCTGTTATTCCTGGATGGCATACTACCATTTTCCCTCCTTACTTTGTTGCAGGAGCCGTATTTTCTGGATTTGCAATGGTAAACACACTTCTTATTATTATGAGAAAAGTGTGTAATTTAGAAGACTATATTACAGTACAACATATTGAATTGATGAACATTGTAATTATGATTACAGGTTCTATAGTAGGTGTGGCTTATATTACAGAGTTGTTTATTGCTTGGTATTCTGGTGTAGAGTATGAACAATATGCATTCTTAAACAGAGCAACCGGTCCTTATTGGTGGGCATATTTAATGATGATGTCTTGTAATGTATTCTCTCCACAATTTATGTGGTTTAAGAAATTAAGAACAAGTATTATGTTCTCATTCTTTATTTCTATTGTAGTAAACGTAGGGATGTGGTTCGAACGTTTTGTAATTATTGTAACATCATTACATAGAGATTACTTACCATCGTCTTGGACAATGTTCTCACCTACATTTGTAGATATCGGAATATTTATTGGAACTATAGGTTTCTTCTTTGTATTGTTCTTATTATATTCTAGAACATTCCCTGTAATTGCTCAGGCGGAAGTGAAGACCATTTTAAAATCTTCAGGAGAATATTATAAAAATATTAGAGAAAGAGGAGATAGTTTAGTAGGTACAGGTGCGGATTCTAGAACATCAGGAACCTCAGTTAATAATTCAAAAAACTAAAAGTAGCATATGGAATCTTCAAAAGTTATTCACGCTATTTATACAGACGACGATGTTTTAATGGCTGCCGTTAAAGATGTCCGAGTAGCAAAATATCATATAGACGAGGTATATACACCTTTTCCGGTTCACGGACTAGATAAAGCAATGGGATTAGCGCCAACCCGCTTGGCCATAACAGCTTTTATTTATGGATGTATTGGTTTAATTGTAGCAGCAGCTATGATGAATTTTATCATGATTGAAGACTGGCCTCAAGATATTGGAGGAAAGCCAAGTTTTAGTTACTTAGAAAACTTGCCAGCCTTTGTCCCAATTATGTTTGAACTCACTGTGTTTTTTGCAGCTCACTTAATGGTTATTACATTTTACTTAAGAAGTAGAATCTATCCTTTTAAAGATGCTGAAAATCCAGATCCAAGAACTACCGACGATCACTTTTTAATGGAGATCTCTGTAGCCAATCATAATGAAGAAGAAATCACCGAGTTTTTAAAAACTACAGGTGCAGTAGAAATTAACTTAGTAGATAAAGCCCATTAATAGAATTATGAAAAGCTTAATAAAAATATTTGCAATAGCCGTAGTTTTAATATCTGCAGTGTCTTGTCAGGAAAATGGCCGACCAAACTATCAGTTCATGCCTAATATGTATGAATCTGTAGGATACGAAACTTATAGTGAAACAGCAGCATTTAGAAATGGTGTTGAAGCTCAGTTACCAGCAGATGGTGCTATAGCAAGAGGACATATGCCTTTCACGATCCCGAATACATTAGAAGGATACGATGAAGCAAAACAGAACTTAATGAATCCTTTAGACTCTACTTTAATCGATTTCAACAAAGGAAAAGAGTTATTCGATATCTATTGTGGTATTTGCCATGGTACTAAAGGTGACGGACAAGGAACTTTAGTTAAAAGAGAGAAAATTTTAGGAGTTCCTAAATACGATGATGCAGGACGTAATATTACAGTTGGTAGCGTATATCATACTATTTATTACGGAAAGAATGCAATGGGGTCTTACAAGAATCAATTGTTAGACGAAGAACGTTGGCAAGTTTCTGCTTATGTTATGAAACTTAAAGCAGATTTAGAAAAGTAAGTCGATTAGATAAAGATTATATATAGATATGTACACACTTTCAAATAAATTAAGAACATTTTCTTTCGCTCTAATAATCTTAGGATTTATAGGGGTAGTTTATGGTTTTATGTCTTCTCATAAATCTTTAGATGAAGTAAAAACTATGCTAGCTGAAGATGCTGCACATCATGGAGTAAAACAAGATGATTCGCAAGCCATTCATATAACAGAAGCACATGAAACACATGCTGAAGCTGCCGCACATGGTGAAGAATCTCAAGCCGAAACTGCACATGCAGAAGGTGCAGATGCTCATCATGGCGATGCACATGCAGAACATGTTCAACATCAAATTGCAAATAGACCTTGGTCTGCATTATATGTTGCGGCTTTCTTTTTTATGATGATTGCTTTAGGAGCTTTAGCTTTTTATGCCATTCAAATAGCTGCACAAGCAGGTTGGTCTCCATTACTTTTTAGAGTTATGGAAGGTATAACAGCATATTTATTACCAGGAGCTATCATTGTTTTATTAATTGCAGTAGCATCTGGAACTATTGGGCATTACAATATTTTTATATGGATGGATCCTGAAGTTGTAGCCGATGATAAATTAATTCAAGGTAAATCTTCATGGTTAAATATTGGATGGTTTGCTGTGAGAGGATTAATTTACATAGCAGGATGGTGTACATACAGACACTTTTCTCGTAAATTTAGTTTAGCACAAGATTTAGCCGACGATAACTCTAATTTCAAGAAAAACTTCCGTATATCTGCAGCATTTTTAGTATTCTTTATTTATTCAGAATCTATTATGTCTTGGGATTGGATTATGAGTGTAGATCCACACTGGTTCTCTACGCTTTTTGGATGGTATGTTTTTGCAAGTATGTTTGTAAGTGGTATTACAGTAATTACATTAATTACAATCTACTTAAAATCTAAAGGAATGTTGCCATCTGTAAACGATAGTCATATTCATGATTTAGCTAAATTCATGTTTGGTCTTAGTGTATTCTGGACTTACTTATGGTTCTCTCAATTTATGTTACTTTGGTATTCTAACATTCCAGAAGAGGTTACTTACTTTATAACACGTATAGAAGATTATAACTTACCATTCTTTGGTATGGTTGCCTTAAACTTCTTATTCCCATTATTAATATTAATGAATAGTGATTACAAACGTATTCCTTGGTTTGTTGTCATGGCAGGCGTTGTTATTTTATTCGGACATTATATAGATATTTTCAATATGATTATGCCTGCAACAGTAGGAGATCAATGGTTTATTGGAATACCTGAAATAAGTTCCGTATTATTATTCGCAGGATTGTTTATATTTGTGGTGTTCACAGCAATATCAAAAGCACCATTAGTTCCTAAACGTCATCCATTAATTGAAGAAAGTGAACATTTTCATTATTAATTTACTTTTATTACTAGTAACATATAAAGACCAATAACAAACAGTATGACTGCTTTATTTATAATTTTAGTTTTAGTATTTATATCAATAGCCATTTGGCAAATGGTTAAGATCTTCGACTTGGCTCAAGCGGGCCTACCAGAAGACGACCAAGTTGCTACAGAAAAAGATAATACCATGAATGCCTATCTTATGATGGGGTTTTTGGCCTTTATTTATATCATTACCATTGTGTGTATTGTTAAATGGGGAGATTTACCTTTATTATCTAATTCTGCTTCTGCTCACGGACCAGATATTGATAATTTAATGATTATCTCTTTGGTGTTAATTTTTGTTGTACAAACTATAACACAGTTTCTACTTCATTTTTTCGCATTTAAATATAAAGGACAAAAAGGTCGTAAAGCATTGTTCTTTGCCGATAATAATACCTTAGAAGCTATTTGGACTATTATTCCTGTAATTACTTTAGCAGGATTAATTATATATGGTTTATTTACTTGGACTAGTATTATGAATGTTAGTGAAGATGATGATCCAATTGTAGTAGAACTTTATGCTCAACAATTTAACTGGAAAGCCAGATATAGTGGAGCCGATAATACTTTAGGTAAAGCTAATGTAAGATTAATTGATATTGATCGTGCTAACATTTTGGGTTTAGATGAATCTGACCCTAATGCTCAAGACGATATTATAACTTCAGAATTACATTTACCTGTAGGAAAACCAGTATTATTTAAAATGCGTTCTCAGGACGTATTACACTCTGCTTACATGCCTCATTTTAGAGCACAAATGAACTGTGTTCCTGGTATGGTTACTCAATTTGGATTTACACCAACCGTTACTACAGCGGAAATGCGTCAGAATCCTGATATTGTTGATAAGGTTAAGAACATTAATTCAATTAGAGTAGAGAATAGTAAAGAATTAGTTGCTAAAGGTGAAGAGGCTTTAGACCCATATGAGTTTGATTATTTATTATTGTGTAATAAAATTTGTGGAAAATCACATTACAATATGCAAATGAAAATTATCGTAGAAACTCAAGAAGAATACGATGCTTGGATTAAAGAGCAAAAGTTGTTTAAAAATTCCCTAGTAGAAAACTAATTCAATCAAAAAAGACTTAAAAAACCGAAAATAAGATTATGTCAGAACACGCAGATACTCACGCTCACGACGACGACCACGGACATCATCATAAATCAACTTTCATTACCAAATATGTGTTCAGTACAGATCATAAAATGATCTCTAAACAGTATTTGATAACTGGAATATTTATGGGGATTATTGGAATCCTTATGTCTATTATGTTCCGTATGCAAATTGCATGGCCGGAACAACCTAATGTTTTATTTGAAGCTTTATTAGGAAAATGGGCTCCAGATGGTGTTATGGATGCAGATATTTATTTAGCATTAGTAACTATACATGGAACTATAATGGTATTCTTTGTATTAACAGCTGGATTAAGTGGTACGTTTAGTAACTTATTAATTCCATTGCAAATTGGTGCTAGAGATATGGCCTCTGGATTCCTTAACATGGTATCGTATTGGTTATTCTTTGTATCATGTATTGTTATGTTAGGCTCATTATTTGTTGAAGCCGGACCAGCAGCAGCGGGTTGGACTATTTATCCACCGTTATCTGCTTTACCTATGGCATCTAGTGGTTCTGGTATGGGAATGACACTTTGGTTAGTTTCAATGGCTATCTTTATTGCTTCTCAATTAATAGGATCTTTAAACTATATAGTTAGTGTACTTAACCTGCGTACAAAAGGGATGTCTATGACTAGATTACCTCTTACTATTTGGGCGTTTTTTGTAACAGCTATTATTGGTTTAGTATCTTTCCCAGTATTATTATCTGCGGCTTTATTATTAATCATGGATAGAAGTTTTGGAACATCATTCTTCTTATCAGATATCTTTATTCAAGGTGAAGTTTTACATTACCAAGGTGGTTCTCCTGTATTATTCGAACACTTATTCTGGTTTTTAGGTCACCCTGAAGTATACATTGTAATTTTACCTGCAATGGGATTAGTTTCAGAAATTATGGCAGCCAATTCACGTAAACCTATTTTTGGTTACCGTGCCATGATTGCTTCAATTTTAGCTATCGCATTTTTATCTACAATTGTATGGGGACACCATATGTTTGTATCAGGAATGAATCCTTTCTTAGGTTCTGTATTTACATTTACAACGTTATTAATTGCTATTCCTTCTGCTGTAAAAGCCTTCAACTGGATTACAACCATTTGGAAAGGTAATATTCAGATGAATACTTCTATGTTATTTTCTATAGGTTTTGTTTCTACTTTTATTACAGGTGGTTTAACAGGTATAATTTTAGGAGATAGTGCTTTAGATATTAATGTTCACGATACTTATTTTGTAATTGCTCACTTCCACTTAGTAATGGGTATATCTGCACTTTATGGTATGTTTGCTGGTATTTACCACTGGTATCCTAAAATGTTTGGACGTATGATGAATAAAAACTTAGGTTATATTCATTTCTGGGTCACTGCAGTATGTGCTTACGGTGTATTCTTTCCAATGCATTTTATAGGTATGGCAGGTTTACCAAGACGTTACTATACAAACTCTAATTTTCCATTATTCGATGATTTAGCCGATGTGAATAAAGTGATTACCATATTTGCTATTATTGGTGGTATTTTCCAAATTGTATTCTTATATAATTTCTTTATAAGTATATTCTACGGTAAGAAAGCCCCTTTAAACCCTTGGAGATCGACTACTTTGGAGTGGACAACTCCTGTAGAACATATTCATGGTAACTGGCCAGGAGAGCTTCCTGTAGTTTACCGTTGGGCATACGATTATAGTAAACCTGGACATGATGTAGATTTTGTACCTCAAAATATCCCTTTAAAAGAAGGAGAAGAAGAGTTGCAACACTAAAAATGTAACTCCTTAATATATTAAAAGCCTTTTCAATTTGTTTGAAAAGGCTTTTTCTTTGTACTTTACTCACCTCTATATATTATGAAGAAATTTTTATCTATTGTTGGCGTTATCCTTATCATATTTGTATATGTCTATGAACAATATTTAAAGACTGCTGATTCCTCTTCTGAAGAAGTGTATACGGATGACACAGACCTTACTGATAAAAAAGAAAATGCTTATTATTTGCCAACATCTACAACCGGACAAATAATTTACCATAATAACTATACTTTGTCTTATAATGAAAGCCATGAACAGGCGGAATGGGTGGCATACGAATTAAAAAAATCTGATATTGTATATGTCGATAGAAAACGGCCTTATTTCTATGAAGATAAAGCAGTAAAAACGAAATCTGCAGATTGGAGAAATTATAAAAAATCGGGTTATGATAAAGGGCATTTATGTCCTGCAGCTGATAGACGTAAATCTATTGCATCTTATAATGAAACCTTTTTAACTAGTAATATCTCACCCCAAAATCACGATTTTAATGCAGGTATTTGGAATGCATTAGAACAAACTGTACGTACATGGGCAAAATCTTATAACGATGTATATGTAGTGACAGGAGGTGTCTTAACTCCGAACTTGAAAACCATAGGAGATGAGCACGTTTCAGTTCCAAATTATTTTTATAAAATTATCTTTAAAGATGATGGAGCTAATTCTAAAATGATTGCTTTTTTAATGCCTAATAAACCCAACGAAAACAAATCTATTAAAAGTTATATTGTTTCTGTAGATCAAATTGAAGCAGAAACGGGTATAGATTTTTTTCCTAATATAGATGACACTCTAGAAGCAAATCTAGAACGCAGTACAAATGCCGTTGGATGGCGTTTTAGATAACTTATTTAATAACTTTAATAGTATTGAATTAAAAAGTCTCAGAATTATATTTATTCTGAGACTTTTTAAGTTATAAACGCATTATATACATATTGCTAATTCATTTTTTACAATCTGTATCTCACACTAAGTTGAAAATTTCTTGTCTCCCCAGGTAATGCTCCTGCATACATTGCTTTTACATAATATCTGCTGTCAAAAATATTATCAATGTTTAATCTTACATTCCATTTTTTTCCAATTTCATAAGCCAATGCACCATCAAAAATCACATAGCTATCTACGTGAGCATCTACTAAACTATAACCGTTAATAGATCTTTCACTTTCATAACTTACTCCAAAATTAAAACTTAATGGGTTTTCTGCTTTACCTATTAAATATTTGTACTGACTCCAAAAACGAGCATATGTTTTAGGTACACCTTTGGTCTGTTCTTCCGTGACATTTTCTCCTTCTAAAGTTTTAGGATCTTGAAATGTTGCATTTGCATTTAGAGATAAGAAATTAGTTACTACATAATTTATATCTAATTCAATACCTTCTGTTCTGTTTTCTTGATCATAAAAATATCGATCTACACTTACATTGTAGTTATTAGAATTCGGATCGTCTTCATATTCATCATTAGCGTATTGTAGATTAGTTCTTGCAGTTTGAAAAAATACAAGTGAAGCCAATAAGTTGTTGTCTTTTGTTTTAAAACGCAATCCTAAATCTATAGACTTCGATTCAGAATCTGGACGATCATCTCCATCTAACGACTCCGTAACACTATAAACTGTTCTTCCAATAGAGTAATTACCATATATAGATAATTGATCCATTGCTCTGTAATTTAATCCTAGATTATAAGCAAAACCAGAATCATTAAAATCTACCAGTTGTCCATCATTATATAAGTCTTTATAATCTTGTTTAGTGCCTAAATATGCTCCTCCTACACGAGCAGTAAATTTATTATAATAAAGTACTTCTTGAAATCCAACGCCATAACCTTGCACTGTTTTTTCGTATTCAGATCTCAAAATAGGATCGTAATCCCAAATACTACCAGAACCCCAATTAGGATTTCTAATATCTAAGATGTAAGGAACAGGTGTTGTTGCTCTACTATCATCTGCATCCCAAGTAGAATATTGGCTGTAATCAATATGTCTTTTTTCATAATTTATACTTAATAAATGTTCTCCATGAAAAGCATTATTTGCACCCCAAGTTTTTTGAAAATCTCCAAAGTATTGAAACATTTTTTCTTGAGCTTTTACAATTCTGTATTCTTGGCGTCTTGCTGCATACGGGTAAATAACATCATCTATTATTAAAGGAGAACGCACTCCATCATGGATAATACCACTATTCTGATAATAAGAATAGTTTAAAGCTCCTGTTTGACGTACATAATCTGAATTATAGTTTCTATATAATACTTGGTTTGTTGCTGTAAATGTTTCTACAGGTCTCCATTCATGACGTAATTTTACTCTAAATTCTTTTCCTTCATTAGGAGTTGCCAATGGAGATACTAAAGTTGCATCACCAATATCAAAAGGTTCATACCCATCTGTGGTTTCTAATGAATTTGCTAAACCTTTTCTCTGATCCTCTGTTAATTGTACTCCATAATAATTACCGTCTTCATCTACAGCGGTATCATTAACTAAATTTTCCCAATCATAACCACCGTTTTTAGGATCGCCTAATAAACTTGTCGTTATCAATCTTACAGGATTACCTGTAGGATCTATTTGAATGGCGTCTTCTATGTAAGCACTAGATAGTATTAATTCATGTTTATTTGTCTTAAACTTTAAAGCTCCATAATTTTCAAATCTTTCAGAAGATACATTTCTATAACCATCTTCACTTTCGCTAGCACTTACCAAACGGTAACTTAATTTATCGGTTAATGGAGCTGTCAAATCTACCATAGCTTTATAATGTCCCCATTGGCCAAAACGAGTTTCAATGATGTATTGCTCATGGTCTAAAGGTTTCTTCTCAATTAAATTAATAATTCCTCCAGCTGCTCCCATTCCGTAAAGCCCAGTAGATGGTCCTTTTAAGACTTCAATTTTTTCAATATTAGTTTGAGAACGCACAGGATTAAAAGTGTTTCCTAAACTCCCACCACCATACATACCGTCGTAAGAATAACTAGATTCTAATCCTCTAATAAGTAAATTATCTCCAATATTGTAATTATTACCCGCTTGCGTAACACCACTTATGTTTCTAATACTTTCTTGTATAGTACTATTTGCTTGCTGGTCTAATAAATAGCTAGCAACTACAACAACAGGAGCAGGCGTATTCATAAGTGTTATAGCAGATTTTGTTGCAGATCGTGATACTGTTGGAATTTTTTCTTTATCAAAATGTGCTTCAATTAACACTTCATCTAAATTTTCTGATTCCTTCTTTAGTTTAAAATCGACATGATAGATGTCACTCGCATTAATAGTTACCGTTTTTTTAATCGTTTTATACCCAATATACGATGCAGATATGGTTACCTCTCCAAGAGGTGCATTAAGGTTAAATATCCCGTTATCGTTAGACGAAGTTCCTAAATTAGTCCCTAGTATTTGTAGAGATACATTTGATAGGGCAGAACCGTCTTGGTCTATGGTTGTTCCTGAAATCTTCCCTTTAGTATTTTGTGCACTTATATATTGAAAATTTAATGCAATGAGTAGTATGTAGCATACTGTTTTCTTGAAGTTTATTAAACCGCTTTCAATTTTTATATTATTCATTATATTTGGAAATAGTGTTTTTTTAATCAGATTAAATTGGCATTATTCCAGTATGATGTTTGGCGACGGCATACTGGTTTTTTTATGTTTATTTTTTACATTTAGAAGTGTCTTTAATTGTTCTTTAAAAAAATTAGCCGCAAATGTAATTCATTATTTTTATTTAATCTTAATAAGAGTAATAATAAATGTATATTTTACGTTTTATAGTATAAGCTACTGTTATAATAATTTCAGTTGCCATTTTTACTATATTTGTTGAAAGCAGAATTTGCTTTAGTTTAGAATAATTTTTTATGAATGAAAACTTGAATCCAGATAATGAACACTTCACTCCAGAAGAGGTAGATGTTGAAAAAGCGTTAAGACCCTTATCGTTTGATGATTTTGCGGGTCAAGATCAAGTTTTAGAGAATCTTAGCATTTTTGTAGAAGCGGCGAATCGTCGTGGAGATGCTTTAGATCACACCTTATTTCATGGTCCTCCAGGACTTGGAAAAACAACTTTGGCTCACATTTTAGCTAATGAATTGGGTGTTGGTATAAAAGTGACTTCTGGTCCTGTTTTAGATAAACCTGGAGATTTAGCAGGTTTACTTACAAACCTTGAAGAACGCGATGTGTTATTTATTGACGAAATTCATCGTTTAAGTCCGATTGTAGAAGAGTATTTGTATTCTGCAATGGAAGATTACAAAATTGATATTATGATTGAATCTGGACCAAACGCAAGAACGGTTCAAATTCATTTAAATCCATTTACACTTATTGGAGCAACAACACGTTCAGGATTATTAACAGCTCCTATGCGTGCTCGTTTTGGAATTAGTAGCCGTTTACAGTATTATTCTACAGAATTACTATCGACTATTGTGCAGCGAAGTTCAGAAATATTAGAAGTCCCTATGGATATGGATGCTGCGATAGAAATTGCAGGTCGAAGTCGTGGTACACCGCGTATAGCCAATGCATTATTGAGACGTATTCGTGATTTTGCTGAAATTAAAGGGAATGGATCTATAGATTTAGCGATTGCGCAATTCGGACTTAAAGCATTAAATGTAGATGCTCATGGTTTGGATGAAATGGACAATAAAATATTAACGACTATTATTGATAAATTTAAAGGAGGTCCCGTTGGTATTACAACTTTAGCAACAGCTGTGAGTGAAAGTGCAGAAACCATTGAAGAAGTGTATGAGCCGTTTTTAATCCAGCAAGGATTTATTATGCGTACACCGCGTGGTCGTGAAGTTACAGAAGCAGCGTATTTGCATTTAGGAAGAACAAAAGGCGCTGTTCAGGGCGGACTATTTTAAGCTATTATTTACTTATTATTATTATTTGGTAATGTATAATCAACTCAAAAGAGTCGCAAAATCAATAATTCCAAAGGAGTGGTTACGAAAACATGAAGATACAGTACGTGCCATGGTTTCTGTATTTTATAAAGGAAACAATTTCCAATGTCCTATTTGTCAATTTAAAATGTCCCATTTCGTTAGATTAAAGAATGGTAATACATTATGTCCACATTGTGGAAGTTTATCAAGAACACGACGGTTATGGACCATGTTAGAAGATTATGTCGATGGCAAATCAGTTTTACATTTCTCTCCATCTAAAAGTATAAGTTATAAGTTTTCGGAGTTAAAGACTGTGATTTATGAAACTTCAGATTTTATGGGAGAGTTTCAGGCACAGAAACGGTATAATATTGAAGCAATAAATGTACCCAATGATACTTATGATGTTGTAATTTGCTATCATATTTTAGAGCATATTAATAAAGACGCTCAAGCCATGGCAGAATTGTATCGTATTTTAAGACCCAATGGCATCTGTTATATACAAACGCCTTTTAAGTCTGGAGATATTTATGAAGATGATTCAATTACTACTTCTGAAGAACGCTTAAAACATTTTGGACAAGAAGACCATGTAAGAATTTATTCTGTTCAAGGACTAATGGGGCGATTAGTTAAATCAGGGTTCAAGGTTAAGGCTAAAACCTTTTCAGAAGATGAAAATAATTTTCACGGATTTAGTACGTCAGAAACTGTAATTATAGCAGAAAAAGGTTTATAAACGTAACCGTTTTTAAAATAAATGACTTCAAAATTTAAATACACCAGCCTTATTAAAACCGAAGCCAAACGCCTCGGTTTTTTATCTTGTGGCATTAGCAAAGCCGAGTTTTTAGAAGCAGAAGCACCTCGGTTGGAACGGTATTTAGAGCAAGATTTTCATGGCCAAATGCAATACATGGAAAATCATTTTGATAAGCGATTAGATCCAACAAAATTAGTTGAAGGTTCTAAATCTGTTGTGTCATTGTTACTGAATTATTATCCGCAAGACTTTCAGAAGGAAGATACATTTAAACTTTCTAAATACGCTTACGGAGTAGATTATCATTTTGTAATAAAAGAGAAATTAAAAGAATTTCTTCACACTATTCAAACAGAAATAGGAGAAGTTCATGGTCGTGCTTTTGTAGATTCAGCACCAGTATTAGATAAAGCTTGGGCTGCAAAATCAGGTCTAGGTTGGATTGGTAAGCATAGTAATTTATTATCGCAGCAAGTGGGATCGTTCTATTTTATTGCTGAACTTATTATTGATTTAGAATTAGATTACGACGGCATAACTACCGACCACTGTGGTACATGTACAAAATGTATTGATGCTTGCCCTACACAAGCCATTACAGAACCTTATGTTGTTAATGGCAGTAAATGTATTTCGTATTTCACCATAGAATTAAAAGATCAACTTCCGGAATCTGAAAAAGGCAAATTTGAAGATTGGATGTTTGGCTGCGATATCTGCCAAGATGTGTGTCCCTGGAATCGGTTTTCAAAACCACATAACGAGCCACTTTTTAATCCGCATCCCGATTTATTAACCATGACTAAACACGATTGGGAAGATATATCTGCAGATGTTTTTCAGGATTTATTTAGAAAATCGGCAGTAAAACGGACTAAGTTTACGGGCTTAAAACGAAACATTGATTTTTTAAAATAGACTTAGTCTAAAGATTCTGATATAAGATTATTTTTTTTGAAAGTTTAGAACTATAACTCGACTAAACTTTATTAAACAACAATATCATGAAGACATCATACTACATTTTAGGTTTATGCCTAGCGCTAAGTTTTGTGGCTTGTAAAGAGACTCCTAAAAAAGAATCAACACTTACGGAAGAAACTCAAACAGTTCAATCAGACTATAATATTCCAGATTCATGGATACAAAAAAGAGTAGAATCTGCAAATAAAAGATTAAATTCTACAGAAGCGGGGCAGGTATTATGGCGTGCTATGGAAGCACACGGTGGATTAGAAAAGTGGTATGCTAACGGATATTTTTCTATGCATTTTGATTACCAACCCTTAAACGGAAAAGGGATTAGAGATTCGTATCAGACTATAGATACGTGGAGTAATAAGGCGAGACATCATAGTATTACAGATACAACAAATGTTTATGGCTGGGATGGAAAAGATGCTTGGGTTGTTGCAAAAGATAGTACATCTTTTACTTACGATACTCAGTTTTGGGCTTTAACTCCACTATATTTCTCAGGACAACCCTTTGTGTTTGATGGAGAAGGGGTAAACTTAGAGTTGTTACCAGAACAAGACTTTAAAGGTGCATTACAAAAGGTTGTTAAAGTAACCTATGAAGCAGGTGTAGGATCTGCTCCAGATGATTATTATATTATGTATATTAATGCAAAAACAAATTTGGTAGATGCTTTTAAATATATTGTTTCTTATCCAGAGTATTTTCCGAATGGTGGTCATGCTCCAGAAAAAATAACAGTAACAGAAGGACGAACAACTGTAGAAGGTATTGTTTTAGCTACTGGTTTTAAAACGTATTGGTCGTCTCCTGAAGCAAAAGATGGACTAGGAGAATATATTACTAAAATTAATGTGAGCGATATTAGTTTTGCTCCAACAGTAGAAGACAACTTCTTTTCTGCACCTGAAGGCGCAGAAGTGTTAAACAACTAGTTTTAGATAAACAAAGAGTGAAAAAAGCCTGAGCATTTACATTGTAAATGCTCAGGCTTTTTAGTATGTTCTAATAGTTACTATTTTTATAGGATTAAAAAAAGGTTATGGATATAATAATGTGCTAGGTTTTCCAATATTAATAGATTGAAAACCAAAATCATCCGTTTCAAAAGAATTGGTTTTAAAAATATTTTTTCCTTGCCCGGGAATTTCGGGATAAAAAGAAAGGGATAATTGAAAAGAACTAAATACCAAATAATCGTTTCTTATTATAAAACCTACACCAAAAGAAGAATAAATTTTACTCTTTGTAAGCGAAGTATAACTATCTCCAATTGTACCTGCCGTAAAATTTACATAAGGATTTAGTCTAAAACCTAATAGATTCCAAGGGGAGTAAAATTGCGTTTGCGTGGCTACAAGTAATTTTTTGGTACCGTAAATATCTGCTTCAAAACCGGGAATACTAGCATTGTAATTATTCCGTAAATAATAATTCCTGTCGTATCCTAGAGGTTCAGATTTTTCATTTAGAGATACCCGATCTGCAATTGTATTTAATCTATCAATTCCTAAATTAATTTGCGGTTTTATAAACTGTCTCATTTTCCATTTAGAGCCAAGAGAAATTAAATGGGTAAAGTATGAGGCTCCAATATTAATAGTTGATTGTTCTGATTTAGAGTGATTAAAAAATGTTTCAGAGCCTATATAGCCACTTAAGTAACCCCATTTAAAATATTCTGCAACAGTAATATTAGAGCCTATATAATAACGGTTTTCTTTGTTTTTTCTTTGATATCCGGTTGTTAGTGATGCAACTAAACCAATAGGTATATCTTCAATAATTCCATCTCTAAAAATATAATTATCTTTAATAAACTGTCTGGATGCTATCGCTAAACTTCCTAAGTAAAAATTTTCATTCGAAAAAAAGTTGATAGAATCATATTCTACGGTTGGAGATTCTTTGTAGTCAACATTAATATATCGTAAAGATGTTATCAGGTTTGTTGTTCGTTCTTCTACCGTTTTACCTTTAAAAATCCTGAAGGCATGTCCTGCCCAAAAATCATTGGTTCTGTATTTAAAATTTTCATAACTAAAATTGTTTTGAGCATTTGGTAGTGAATCTTTACTAAATTGTTCGTCTAAATATAGTCCGCCTGCCCATTTGGTTAATGGAGAGTAAAATGTTCTTTCAATATTTATATCTTTTTCATAAAAGCCTTCAAAATCTATGTTATAATTGATGTCTGTTTTAATATAGGTGTTTTTTATATTAGGTATAATGTAGTTAAATTGATAACCTGTATTCTTGTCGTCGTACCTTTTTTTTACAGAGTTGTTAAATTCATGTCCAAATCCTAAAAAGTTACGTTCTTGAAGAGTAATATCTGTTTTAGATGTAGATATTGAACCTTTAACAATTAAGCTCCAAGAATCTAATACTCTAATTTTAACATCAACAGAGTCTGAGGTTTGGTTCGCTTTTTCTACATCAATCTTTACGCTTCTAATAAAGCTCTGAGCACGTATAAGTCTTTCAGATTCATTCAGTAGCAAGGTGTCTAAGGGTGTATGTTCTTTAAAAAGCAATAAATTTTTAATTGCAAAATTCTTAGATTTAATATGAATCTTATTTCCAAATTTATCTATCCATTTTTCTGGTTGTTCTGTAGTGTCTTTTACAGAATAACCAAAAGGATCTAACGTTTCAATAGAGATGCTTCTTATGGGGTTTCCTTGTTGTATTTGATGACTTCTTTTCGATTTCACATCAGTTTTTTTAGACTTCTTTTTATTTGTAGATCTAAAAATAAGCTTGTGTATGGTTTTAGTGAATTTAGAACCTTTAGAATAGGTTTGAATTTTCTTATAAATTTGAGTGCTATCATTTTTAATACCCTGTGCTTGAGCTGAAAAACTCAACATAGACACAGTCGCTATTAAATATAAATATTTGAAACTCATTGATTATAAGAGGTTTTAATACTGAAGGCTTTTAAGATCGTAGTTAACTTAAATATGTGGTAAATTTAGTTGATTTTTCGAGTTCTATTAACCTAAATACGATTGGTTTTTAACTCATTAAAATTACTGTTAGATGTATTGTTTAAATACAAAAATATCTTTTATAGGTTTTAGTGAGTACGCATTTAAAAGACATCTTAATTTTTAAAGTGCGCCTAGCAATATTTAGGTATTTTACATTTTTTGTTAAATAAAAAGGACTATTCTTAAACATTGTCTTACTTATTATTAATTTAATAAAACATTATCATTTTCGTGTGAAATAGATTAGAGTATCACGTTCAGGATTGTTACATTTGTAAGTCTATAACACTAGTAACTATGAGTAAACAAAGCAAGAGAAGAGAAGCACTAATTTACCATGCAAAACCAACGCCTGGTAAAATAAAAGTAGTTCCGACTAAAAAATATGCTACACAAAGAGACTTAGCATTGGCCTATTCGCCAGGAGTTGCAGAGCCTTGCTTAGAAATAGCAAAAGACAAAGATAATGTATACAAATACACCACAAAAGGTAATTTAGTAGCGGTAATATCTAATGGAACAGCTGTTTTAGGACTTGGTAATATTGGTCCAGAAGCCTCTAAACCAGTTATGGAAGGTAAAGGATTATTATTTAAAATCTTTGCAGATATAGATGTATTCGATATTGAGGTTGGTACCGAAAATGTTGAGGAATTTATTCAAACCGTAAAAATGATTGCTCCAACTTTTGGAGGAATTAATTTAGAAGATATAAAAGCACCAGAAGCTTTTGAAATTGAACGTCGATTAAAAGCAGAATTAGATATTCCTGTCATGCACGACGATCAGCATGGGACAGCAATAATTTCTGCAGCTGCTTTAATTAATGCATTAGAAATTACAAAGAAGAAAATAGAAGATGCTAAGATTGTAATTAGCGGTGCAGGAGCAGCAGCTATTTCTTGTACACGTTTATACCAAGCCTTTGGAGCACGTCGTGAAAATATAGTTATGTGCGATAGTAAAGGTGTAATTCGTCAAGATCGTGATAATTTAACATCTGAAAAAGCAGAATTTGCAACAGATCGTGATATTGAAACTTTAACAGATGCTCTTAAGGATGCAGATGTTCTTATTGGTTTATCTAAAGCAGATGTGGTTACTCCAGCAATGTTGTTGGTTATGGCTCCTAATCCTATTGTGTTCGCTATGGCAAATCCAGATCCAGAGATAGAATACCAATTGGCAATAGATACTCGAGACGATATTATAATGGCAACAGGACGTAGCGACCATCCTAACCAAGTTAATAATGTGCTTGGTTTTCCTTTTATTTTTAGAGGTGCTTTAGATGTACGTGCAACTAAAATTAATGAAGAAATGAAAATGGCGGCCGTAGTTGCTATAGCTGAATTAGCTAAAGAACCGGTGCCAGAACAAGTCAATATAGCTTATGGCGAAACACGTTTAACTTTCGGAAAAGAATATATAATTCCTAAACCATTCGATCCAAGGTTAATTGTGAAAATTCCACCAGCAGTCGCAAAAGCAGCTATGGAAAGTGGGGTAGCAAAAGAACCTATTTTAAACTGGGATCATTATCAAACAGAATTAGAAGGCCGTTTAGGAACAGATAATAAATTAATTAAATTATTATTCAATCGTGCCAAAATGCATCCGAAACGTGTTGTTTTTGCTGAAGCAGATAAGATTGAAGTTTTAAAAGCAGCTCAAATTGTATTAGAAGAAGGCATTGCAACACCTATTTTACTAGGACGTCGTGATACGATTATAGCGTTAATGCAAGAGATTGAATTTGATGCCGATCTTGAAATTATCGATCCAAAATCTGATGAAGAGCATGATCGTAAATCTCGTTATGCAAAAGTATATTGGGAACAACGTAAACGTCGTGGTGTAACGTATTATTCTGCAGAAAGCTTAATGCGTGAACGTAATTATTTTGCTGCCATGATGGTTAGTGAAGGCGATGCCGATGCGTTAATTTCTGGATTTTCTAGAGCATATCCAAGAGTATTGAAACCTATGTTAGAAGTTATTGGTATGGCTAAAGGCGCAACACGTGTTGCAACAACCAATTTAATGATGACACAACGTGGTCCGATGTTTTTAAGTGATACGGCAATAAATGTAGATCCATCTGCAAAAGACTTAGCTACAATTACAACAATGACCGCTCAAGCTGTAAAAATGTTTGGATTAGATCCTGTAATTGCCATGACATCGTATTCAAACTTTGGGTCATCTAATAATCCAGGGGCTTCAAAAATACGAGAAGCAGTTTCGTTTTTACATAAACAATATCCAAACTTAATTGTAGACGGAGAAGTACAAACAGATTTTGCTTTAAATAATGAATTGCTTCAAGAAAAATTTCCGTTTTCTAAATTAGCAGGGAAAAAGGTAAATACCTTAATTTTTCCAAATTTAGATGCAGCAAACATTACTTATAAATTATTGAAGACTCTAAATAACGCAGAGTCTATTGGGCCAATCATGTTGGGTATGCGCAAGCCAGTCCATATTTTACAATTAGGATCTAGTGTAGATGAAATTGTAAATATGACAGCAATTGCTGTTGTAGACGCACAACAAAAGCGAAAACGATAAGCTATAATGATTGTCACACAGTGATTTAATATGTGAAAAAAAATGTTACATTTGAAGTTATAAGAAAACTAACAAATGATTTCACATATTCATGGGAAATTGGTAGAAAAAAATCCAACCGATGTCGTTATAGACTGTCATGGTGTTGGGTATTTTTTAAACATTTCTCTACATACATATTCTCAAATTCCTGATCAGGAAAACATAAAATTATATACACAACTTTTAGTAAAAGAAGATTCCCATACCTTGTATGGGTTTTCTTCTATTGCAGAACGCGATATGTTTAAGTTACTAATTTCTGTAAGCGGAATTGGTGCAGGAACGGCACGTACCATGTTGTCGTCTTTAACACCTAAGCAGGTACGTGAAGGTATAGCAAAAGAAGATGTTGCTTTAATTCAATCTATTAAAGGGATTGGTATTAAAACTGCCCAACGTGTTATAATAGATTTAAAAGATAAAGTTTTAAAGATTTACGATATTGACGAAGTTTCTTTATCTACAAACAATACCAACAAAGATGAAGCGTTATCTGCTTTAGAAGTTCTTGGTTTTGTTAAGAAACAAGCCGAACGTGCTGTCGATAAAATTTTAAAGGCAGAACCAGATGCTTCAGTCGAAACCATCATAAAACAAGCTTTAAAAAATTTATAATAGATTTTGAATACAACTCACTTTAACGCTATTAATTTCACAATAAAAACATGTCTAGTTTGTTTTGTTCTGCTTTTAATAAGTACCAGTACTATTGCTCAAGTTGCACCAACAACAGAACAAGATAGTGTTAAGACTGGTCATGCTTTAGGTCGTATAAAAATAGCAAATCCTGCAAGTATAGTTTCTAAATATACTTATGATGCGTTTACGGATCGTTATATTTATACCGAATCTGTTGGCGAGTTTAATATAAATTATCCTATTATTTTAACACCACGGGAGTATCAAGAATTGGTGCAAGCCGCAAATTTAAAATCGTATTATAAGCAGAAAATAGATGCTTTTGATGGAAAAAAAGAAGGTACAGAGGATGCTAAGAAAAATTTACTTCCAGAATTTTATGTGAATTCAAGTTTTTTCGAATCTATTTTTGGAGGAAGCACAATTGAGGTAATCCCTCAAGGTTCGGTAGAAATGGATTTAGGAGTCTTGTTTTCTAAACAAGATAATCCATCATTCTCCCCTCAAAATCGGAGTAATTTTAGTTTCGATTTCGACCAACGTATTAGTTTAAGTTTACTTGGTAAAGTAGGTACGCGCTTACAAGTTACTGCAAATTACGATACAGAATCTACATTCGATTTTCAAAATTTAATAAAATTAGAATACACCCCTACCGAAGATGATATTATTCAAAAGATAGAAGTTGGTAATATTAGTATGCCTTTAAACAGTTCGTTAATTACAGGAGCACAAAGTTTATTTGGGGTAAAAACACAATTAAAATTTGGTAAGACAACAGTCACTGGTGTCTTTTCTCAACAGAAATCGGAAACCAATACGGTAGTTTCTCAGGGAGGTGGAACATCGGAGGAGTTCGAGCTGTATGCCAGAGATTACGACGAAAACCGTCACTTTTTTTTAGCACAATATTTTAGAGAAAAATACGATGCTGCTTTATCTAACTATCCTTTTATTAATTCTAATATTCAAATTACTAATATTGAAGTTTGGAAAACAAACCGAAGTAATGAGACAGATAATGTTAGAAATATAGTAGCGTTTCAAGATTTAGGAGAATCTAACCCAGAATTTATAAATTCTGCAGTTAATGTTTATAAGAGTTCTGGAGCGTATCCAGATAACGAAAACAACGGATTTGACCCTACAGCTATTGGCGGTGCTAATTCTCAATTAACGTCATTAGTAAGAGATGTTTCAACCGTGCAATCTGGTATATTGGTTTCCGGAACGAGTGAAGGTTACGATTATTCTAAACTTGAAAATGCCGATAAATTAGTTAAAAACACAGATTATACAGTCAACACTCAGTTGGGGTATATTTCATTAAGTCAGAGTTTAAGTAGTGACGATATCTTGGCCGTTGCTTTTCAATTTACTGTAGGAGGAAAAGTATATCAAGTTGGAGAATTTGCTAGCGATGGTGTTGATGCAACAGGAATAGACGATAGTGGAGACCAAACTGTAGTTACAAATAATAGTTTAGTTGTAAAATTACTTAAGAGTTCTACAACAAGTGTAACTCAGCCCGTTTGGAAACTGATGATGAAAAACATTTATGATACTGGTGGTTATCAAATAAGTGAAGACGATTTTAAATTAAATATATATTATAAAGATGCTTCGGCACTAAACTTTATAACTCCAGTAAATGATGATTTTGGTACGACTTTTAATGGAGAATCTATTGAGGAAGTGGCTTTATTACGATTGTTTAATTTTGATAAATTAGATTCTAACGGCGATTCACAATCTAGAGGAGATGGTTTTTTTGATTTTGAGGAGGGCATTACTGTAATGTCTTCTGAAGGAAAAATTATATTTACTAAAGTCGAGCCTTTTGGAGAATATTTATTCGATGTGTTAGATGTGTCTGCAGGTTCTGAAGATTATGATACGCCAAGTACATATAACGAGAATCAGAAAAAATATGTATATAATGAGTTGTACTCTGTAACCAAAACAAATGCTTTAGATTATTCCGAAAAGAATAAGTTTCAGTTAGTAGGCTCTTACAGCTCTTCAGGAAGCGATGGTATTTCATTAGGGGCTTATAATGTTGCTAGAGGTTCGGTGACGGTAACAGCAGGAGGGCGTCAATTAATAGAAGGTATAGATTATACCGTCGATTATCAAATGGGAACGGTTGAGATTCTGGATGAAGCCTTAAAAGCATCAGATACTCCAATACAAGTGTCTACAGAAAGTAATTCGGTGTATGGTCAGCAAACCAAAACGTTTATGGGTGTAAACGTTCAGCATCAATTCAATGATAAATTTGTTTTAGGTGCAACAATCTTAAATTTAAATGAACAACCTATTACTCAAAAAGCAAATTACAGTTCAGAATCTATAAATAACACCATTTTTGGTATTAATGGAAATTACTCAACAGAATTACCGTTTTTAACACGTTTGGTTAATAAATTACCAAATATAGATACAGATGTGCCATCTAATTTATCTGTACAAGGAGAATTCGCTTATTTAATACCGGGGACTTCATCAGGTACAGACTTTGACGGAGAAGAAACCATTTATGTAGATGATTTTGAGGGCTCGGAAAGTAATATTTCGTTATTATCACAAGACTCATGGTCTTTATCTAGTAGACCTTTAAATTTAGAGGTGCCAGGTAACTCAAATGAGGATTCAAATGGTATTCAAAATGGTTATCAACGTGCCATGTTAAACTGGTATACAATCGATGCTCTTTTTTATACTAGTGAGCGTCCTTCAGACATGACAGATGATGATATGTCTAGCTTATACACTAGCCGTGTTTATATTGATGAGTTATTTCCAGAACAAGATTTAGCATCGGGTCAGTCTACAGTCATAAATACATTAGATTTAGCCTATTATCCAGATGAACGTGGTCCTTATAATTTTGATCCTAATGCAAAAGGGGGTACAATTTCAAACCCTCAATATAGTTGGGCAGGGATTACAAGAGCTTTAACTACAACAGATTTTGAGCAATCTAATGTAGAATATATAGAGTTCTGGTTACAAGATCCTTTTCAAGAAAACGAATCTAACCCAGGAGGTAAATTAGTTTTTAACTTAGGAAATATTTCTGAAGATGTTTTAAAAGATGGTAAAAAACAATATGAAAACGGATTACCAGATGATGGAGATATATCTGTTTTACCAACCACAGCATGGGGAACTGTTGTGCCACAAAATCAATCGTTAATTTATGCGTTCGATACAGAGGGCACTGAGCGTACAAATCAAGATGTGGGTTACGATGGATATAATGATGCTGAAGAAGGTGTTGTTTTCGGAATTGATTTTGGAGAAGATCCAGCTAAAGATAATTACGTATATTATTTAAATACTACTGGAAATATTTTTGACCGTTATAAATATTATAATGGATTAGATGGAAACTCGCCAGATGTGTTTACCGATACCAATAGAGGGTCTACAACATTACCAGATGTAGAAGATATTAATCGTGATAATACTATGAATACCATAGATAGTTATTACGAGTATGAATTAGATTTATCCCCGCAAAATTTACCAGACAATAGTAGTGATGTTGGAAATATTCCAGATACCAATCCATTAAGTGATTACATTAAAGATATTAAAGTAGAATCTAGGTCGTTGCCAAACGGACAAAGTGAAAGTGTAAGATGGTATCAATTTAGAATTCCTGTAGAAAGTTCAGAAGCAACAGCAGTAGGTGGAATTTCAGATTTAAGATCTGTACGATTTGCACGTATATATCTTAAAGATTTTACAGAAGCTACTGTCTTTCGTTTTGGATCTTTAGATTTAGTAAGAAGCGATTGGATTCGTTATTCTTTAGCTTTAGATGAAAATGATGTTACGCCAGAAGATTCAGATACAGAGTTTACCGTAGGCGTTATTAGTACATTAGAAAACGATGGTATTTATGAGTCTCCTCCAGGTGTAGAATCTGAAGAATTATATAGTAACAATACGGTGATTGAACAAGACGAACAATCTTTAGTATTAGACGTATGTGGTTTAGAAACCGAAGATTCTAGAGGTGTATATAAAAGCATCACTTTAGATATGCGCCAATACAATAACATACAAATGTTTGTACATGCAGAAGATGCCGGTACTTACGGTTTAAGCGATTATCCAGTCGCATTTATTAGAATGGGTAGCGATTTAACAGAGAATTATTACCAGATAGAGATTCCTTTAGAAGTAAGTGAAGGGATAACTAGTGAAGATCTTTGGCCAGAAAATAATGAAATAAACATAGCGTTAGATTTGCTTCAGGAAGCAAAATCACTAGGTCTTGCAAATGGTACACTTTCAAGCGTAGATCCTACATTTTACGATGTTATTGACGGCGAGTTAAGTTTGGTAGACGATCAGTATTCTGGTTACGTACTAGGGCAGCACCGTATAGGTATAAAAGGGAATCCAAGTTCTGGAGATGTTAGAACTTTAATGTTAGGTATAAAAAATGGATCAACAAACAAACAATGTGGTACGTTTTGGTTTAATGAATTGCGCTTATCAGACCTAGATAGCGAAGGTGGTTGGGCTGCAGTTGCCACTATAGATGCTAACATTGCAGATTTTGCAAGTGTAAGTGCCACTGGTAGTCAAAGTACATCTGGTTTTGGTACCATAGAGCAAAGTTCTAGTGAACGTAGTATAGAAGATGTTGTGCAGTACGATTTAGTAACAAATGTAAACATTGGGCAATTATTACCTAAAAAGTGGGGAGTGCAAATTCCATTTACCTATGGCGTTAGCGAAGAAACATCTACACCAAAATACGATGAGTATTATCAAGATATAGAATTAGATGATATTTTGGCAACTACTACTAATAAAGATTCTGTTTTAAATGTAAATCAAGATTATACTAAACGAAAGAGCATCAATTTTATAGGTGTCCGAAAAATTAGAACAACAGAAGCCAAACCACGTTTTTATGATGTAGAAAATTTTACTTTAAATTATTCATATAATAAAGTCGATCATCATGATTTCGATATCGAGAGTTCTGTTGAAGAAACAATTAATTTAGGGGCTAATTATGCATATAATTTCACCCCAAAAACAATTGAACCTTTCAAGAATAACGACTCCATTTTTACAGGGAAATATTGGAAAATATTAAAAGATTTTAACTTTAATTATTTGCCAACAACCTTTACCGTTAGTTCCAATTTTTTAAGAGACTATAACAAACAATCGTATCGGGAAATAGAACTTGTAGAAGGTAATATTGGAGTAGAAGATTTGTACAGACGTAATTATACTTACGATTTTCAATATGCTTTTAGTTTTAATCTTACCCGAGCTTTACAGCTTAATTACACCACATCTAGAAGTAATATTGTAAAAAATTACTATACAGATGATACTGAAGAACTTCAAGACGCAAGTTTAGATGTCTGGGATGGTTTGTTTGATATGGGAGAGCCAAACACGCTCTATCAACAACTTGGTATTAATTACGAATTGCCACTGTATAAACTTCCGTTTTTAAGTTTTTTACAAGCCAGTTATTCTTATACAGGAGATTTTCAGTGGGAAAAAGGATCAGATTTATATGGTGATTTAGAAATAGATGGAGAAACTTACGATTTAGGAAACACCATACAAAATGCGAATGTTCATAATTTAAATACATCTATGGACATGACTAAGCTTTATAAGTTTGCAGGATTAGTTAAAAAACCAACAGCACGAGTTACTTCTGCACGACCAAGTCCTAGACGTATGCCACAAGACAATACATCATCAAAAATAGATACTAAAACACCTTCAAGTAAAGAGAAAAGTGTGGCATTATTAAATGCAGGTATTGACTTGGTGACTATGGTAAAACGTGTTCAGTTAAATTATCAAGAAAATAATGGTACATATATTCCAGGATATTTAGAAACCCCAGGTTTTTTCGGAACCGTACAACCTACTTTTGGCTATACTATAGGTAGTCAAAGTGATGTTAGACAATTAGCTGCTAGTAATGGTTGGTTAACACTATATGACGAATATAACGAGCAATATCTAGAAACCCATAACAGACAATTAGATGTGTCTGCTAATTTAGAGCCTATAAAAGATTTAAAAATTGATTTATCGTTTAATCGTCTGTATTCCGAAAGTTTAACCGAAAACTACATTATTAATCAAGAAGATAATAATTATCAATATCAATCATTAACACCGTATACATATGGTAATTTTAATGTTTCGACTATTATGATTAAGAGTTTCGGAAAAAGTGATGAAAATGGATCTAAAGCTTTCGATGATTTTAAGGCTAACAGATTAACAATATCTAGACGATTAGCACAACGTGCAGGTGTAGATATGACTAATCCAGATAATTTTGAAGATGGAGATGTAGATGGATACGCTTTAGGTTTTGGAAAAACGAGCCAGGCGGTACTATTACCATCATTTTTATCAGCATACATGGGCGAGGATGCCGGAGGTGTTAGTTTAAATGCTTTTAGGAGTATGCCTTTACCAAACTGGGATATAAAATATACAGGATTCATGAAAATGAATTGGTTTAAAAAGAATTTTAAAAGATTTTCTATGAGCCACGGTTATCGTGCAACCTATACCATCAATCAATTTACATCTAATTTAGATTATAACACTGTGGATTATTCGGTAGATTATTTAGAACAAGATGACGATGTGTTTAATGAGTCTGGAGACTACAAAACAGAAAACCTATACAGTAACATCAATCTAACAGAAATGTTTAGTCCGTTAATCCGTATCGATTTCGAAATGAATAATTCAATAAAAGTATTGGCCGAAATTCAAAAAGACAGGTTAATGTCGTTAAGTTTCGATAATAATTTAATGACAGAGATCGTTGGTAACGAATATGTTTTAGGTTTAGGGTACAGAATTAAAGATGTCCGTATGAAATCGAAGCTAGCAGGTCCAAATCAAACCATAGTTAGTGATGTTAACATGAAGGCAGATGTTTCTTTCAGGGAAAACAAAACCATTATAAGATATTTAGACCTAGATAATACCCAAGTTACCTCAGGACAAACCATTTGGGCATTAAAGTATACCGCAGATTATACTTTTAGTAAAAACTTGTCTGCTATATTCTATTTTGATTATAGCTTCTCAGAATATGCAATATCCACATCGTATCCGCAAACCACATTAAGTTCTGGTTTAACGCTGCGTTATAATTTTGGGAATTAAGACATTTAAATTTGATATTAAAACTTGAATAAATACATTTGTTAAATCTAATTAAAAATTTAAATATGAATATTCCATCAGAATTAAAGTACACTAAAGACCACGAGTGGGTTAAAATAGAAGGTGATGTAGCTACAGTTGGTATTACTGATTTTGCACAAAGCGAATTGGGAGATATCGTTTATGTAGAAGTTGAAACTGTAGATGAAACTTTGAATATTGAAGAGGTTTTTGGAACCGTAGAAGCTGTAAAAACAGTTTCAGACTTGTTTTTACCTTTATCTGGTGAAATAATTGAATTTAACGAGCGTTTAGAAGACGAGCCAGAATTAGTAAATTCTGATCCGTATAGAGACGGTTGGATGATTAAATTAAAGTTTAGTAATCCTGAAGAAGTAGATACATTATTGTCTGACGAAGATTATAAAGCCTTAATTGGTGCTTAAAAAACGTATCCTAATTCCAGCGGCTTTTCTTTATACTTTTGCTTTAGCAATAGTAAGTTTAGTTAATTTAAATAATATAACAGAAGGAAGTCCTGAAAATAGTGATAAGGTATTTCATTTTTTGGCATACTCTTTGCTTGCACTAATATGGTATATCGTATTTAATTACGGTTATAAGTGGTCACAAACAAAAGCACTTTTTAGTTCTGGTTTATTATCAATAAGTTTTGGTGTTTTAATAGAATACTTGCAAGGGAATTTTACAGAAACAAGACAATTTGATGTTTTAGACATCTTAGCGAACAGTGCTGGTGTAGTTGTAATGCTCTTAATCGTAGTGATTAAGAATAAATTTGAACATAAATAAATATAAACGTTTGCTTTTTTGCCAAATAAATGGTTATTTTAGCAATCCTGAAAACAATATATTATGGAACCTAAGAAAAACCCTAAAGCGAATGTTGCCCGTAACAGTGCTTTATACTTTGCTATTGGTTTAGCAATAATGTTAGCCTTAACCAATTTTGCTATCAATTACAAAACTTACGATAAAGAAGCTATCGATATCGGTATGATTAATATGGATGAAGAATTGGAAGAAGAAATCCCAATTACAGAACAATTAAACACACCACCACCACCACCACCACCACCTGCTGCACCAGAAGTTATTGAAGTTGTAGAAGATGAGGTAGAGGTAGAGGAAACTGTAATCGAGTCTACAGAAACGAGTCAGGAAGAAGAAATTGCTGAAGTTGAAGATATCGAAATTGAAGAGGTTGAAGAAGATGTTGAGGTTCCGTTCTCAATTATTGAAAATGTACCAGTTTTTCCTGGTTGTGAAAAAGGAAACAACGCCGCTAAGAAAAAATGTATGTCAGAAAAAATATCAAAATTTGTTGGTAAGAATTTCGACACAGATTTAGCTGGGGAATTAGGTTTAACGGGAAGACAACGTATTAACGTAATTTTCAAAATTGGTAAAGATGGAAACATCACAGGTGTACGTGCTAGAGCACCACACCCTAAATTAGAACAAGAGGCTGCACGTGTAATTAATAAATTACCAAAAATGAAGCCAGGTATGCAACGTGGTAAAGCCGTAATTGTGCCTTACTCACTTCCAATTGTATTCCAAGTACAGGATTAAAGTAAATATTGTTATTATATAAAAATCCCGATACATTTTGTGTCGGGATTTTTTTTGTTCTTTTTTAACATGAATTTTTAATTTTAGAGTACTTAAAAAAATACTACCTTTCGCCCTTTAATTATCAGCTGTTATTATTATATGAAATCATTAATTGTATTGCTACTGCTTGTATTCCCTATGTTGCAGTATGCACAAACTTCACAATTAGAGCAAACTTTTAACGAGAAGCCGCCCGTTTTTAAAACGTGTAATGCGTCTGCTTTCAAAGATCTTCAATCTTGTTTTGATGAAACCGTTTATAAATTTGTTTATAGTACGTTTAGGATGCCTGAAGATGTTCTTAAAGATAATTATAAAGGAGATCTAGTTGTGCTTTTTGAAGTAGATAAAGCAGGTGTTTTTAAAGTTTTGTATACAGATGCTGTTTATCAATCGCTTCAAACAGAAGCCAGACGCGTGTTTAATTTATTACCTCAAGTTCAAGCTGCATTATATAATGGTAATCCTGTTTTTAAACAATATTCAGTAACATTATCAATTCCGTTAACGCCTTATCAGGACCAATTAGAATCAACTATAGCTGTTTCATCAATTAATCCTATCGAAAATCGTGTTAAGAATGAATTAGATAGTATTAGTAAATCGGTTAAGTTTAACACTAAAAAACAATTCAAAAGCACCTTAAATATTCCATTTAGTCATAGTTATTATGGCAAGTTTGATCGTAGTATGAATCAAGTTGGAGCAAATAGTCATACAGGTTCTAAGCCTTTACTGTATGCAGATGTTGAGCATTATTATGATTTTGAAGCAGAAGAAAAGAATAATAATAAAGACGTTTCAACGTGGTTAGGACGAAAAGTGTGGAATGAGCATTTGGTAGAAGTTGAAGGTGAAAATTATTGGTTTATTGCAGATCCGATTTTCGATATGCAAGTAGGAAAAGATTCTGAAGCCGATTTTAATTATACTTATAATAATACTAGAGGCGTTTCTTTTCAGGGAGGCTTAGGGAAACACTTTAGTTTTTCTACATCATTTTACGAAAGTCAAGGTCGTTTTGCACAATATTATAATACGTATGCAGAAAGCTTACAGGCCTGGGGACCTGATCCAGCAATAATACCAGGACGAGGTATAGCGAAAGCATATAAAGAAGATGCTTACGATTATCCTGTTGCAGAAGCGTATATGTCTTATTCGCCAACAAAATTTTTAAATGTTCAGTTTGGACATGGTAAAAATTTTATTGGCGATGGTTACCGTTCATTATTACTTAGCGACGTGGCTACTCCATCTCCTTTTTTAAAATTAAACGTTTCATTTTGGAAGTTAAAATATACCAGTACCTGGTTATGGTTAAAAGATGTTAGATCTGATGTTGTTGAGGATAAAACCTATTTAACTAAATATATGTCTAATCATTATTTAAGTTTAAATGTAACTAAACGTTTAAATATTGGGTTGTTTGAATCTGTGGTTTGGAGAAATACAAACGATAGAGGATTTGATGTAAATTATTTAAATCCGATAATATTTTTAAGAGCTGTAGAGTTTGAAACAGGTCAGGGCGCTGGAAATGCACTTTTAGGATTGACTTCAAAATATAAATTGAGCGATGATATGAATCTATACGGTCAGTTTATTTTAGATGAATTTTCTTTAGATGATGTAACCGGTGGAGATAAAAGTTGGAAAAATAAATATGGTTTTCAGTTGGGGTACAAGTATTATAATGCTTTTAATGTTGATAATTTGTTGTTACAAGCCGAATATAATCAAGTACGTCCTTATACGTATTCACATAATACCATCACCTTAAACTACGGGAATTACAATCAATCTATGGCACATTTATGGGGTGCTAATTTTAAAGAATTAATTTTAATAGGACGTTATAATTATAAACGTTGGTCTGCAGATGCAAAATTAATACTAGGAATTCGAGGTTTGGATTATGATACTGAAGCCGATAGTTATAGTTATGGAGGAGATATTTATAAAGATTATAACGATAGACCATTTGATGCTAATGTTAAAATTGGTCAGGGTATAAAAACAAAATCTGTAAACGCTAACCTACAAGTTGGTTATTTAATTAACCCATCTACGAATTTAAAATTATTCACTAATATTAATTATCGTAATTTTAGCCCAGAGATAGAAACAACTTCTGTAACTAAAAGTAATACAGTTTGGTTTAATGTAGGTTTACGTAGTGATCTATTTAATTGGTATTTTGATTTGTAGAATTAACTTTTCAAAGTATATTTGCGCACTTTAAATTAATTAAAGCGATAAGTAATCGACACCTTGAGTAGTACACAAACGTCTGTAAAGACCCATTCCTTAATTTCAGATTTTAAAGAAATCACAAAAATGCGCTTGTCAATAAGTGTAGTGTTTTCTTCATTAACTGGGTATTTGCTTGGGATTGATACTGTAGATTTTAAAACCTTGGTTTTACTTGCCGTTGGTGGTTATCTTATGGTTGGGGCCTCGAATTCATTTAATCAAATTATCGAGAAGGATTTAGATGCTTTAATGGATCGTACAAAAGATAGGCCTGTTCCTGCTGGTAGAATGTCTGTAAATACAGCGTTTATAATCGCTTCTATATTTACTTTACTTGGAATTATTGTATTATACACAATAAACCCTAAGACAGCAATGTTTGGAGCCGTTTCAATATTTATTTACGCTTGTGTCTATACGCCGTTAAAAACAAAGACACCTTTGTCCGTTTTTGTTGGAGCCATTCCTGGAGCCATTCCTTTTATGTTAGGTTGGGTTGCTGCAACAAATAGCTTTGGGATAGAGCCAGGTGTACTCTTTATGTGGCAGTTTTTTTGGCAATTCCCTCATTTTTGGGCGATAGGTTGGTTTTTATTCGATGATTATAAAAAAGGAGGTTTTTTTATGTTGCCTACAGGAAAACAAGATAAAGGAACAGCTGTGCAAATTATAATGTATACAGTATGGACTATTCTTGTTTCTATTATACCAGCATTTGGAGTTACTGGTAAATTATTTTTAACACCATTAGCGGCTGTATTAGTATTCCTTTTTGGATTAGTAATGTTATATTACGCTATTCTTTTATTTAAGAAGATGACAGCCTTAGCAGCAAAACAATTAATGTTAGCCAGTGTATCTTACATTACGCTAATTCAAATTATATATGTACTAGATAAATTTTTAAGATAATATGGATTTAACGCAAGGTACTTTAGAAGAAAAAATATACAGAGCAAAAAAGTTAATGCTTTGGTTTGGAATTATTTCCTTAATCATGACTTTTGCAGGATGGACTAGTGCATTTATTGTAAGTAGTAATAGGCCAGATTGGTTAACCGATTTTCAGCTCCCTAATGCGTTTTTAGTAAGTACTATTTTAATATTAATAAGTAGTGCGACCTTCTATTTTGCAAAACAAGCATTACAAAAAGGAAACAGACAAGCCACAACCATACTTTTATTAGTAACTTTAGGTTTGGGAATTGCATTTATTTTTAATCAATTTTCAGGCTTTAAATCGATTATAGACTCAGGGTATTATTTTACTGGTCCCAGTAGTAATATTACTATGTCTTACGTGTATGTTATTGCTATAATGCATATTTTACACGTAATCGTTGGGTTAATTTGCTTAATCGTTGTAATTTATAATCATTTTAAACAAAAGTACAGTCCAGCGAAAATGCTTGGTTTTGAACTTGCCGAGACATTCTGGCATTTCATAGATTTTCTATGGCTTTACCTCTTTTTGTTTTTATATTTCTTTAAATAAATAATTTGTATATTTTTGACTAATCATAAAACTGAACAATTAATATGAATACTACAGTTGTAAATACTGGAACCGAAGGAAAAACTTGGGGTGGTGGTAAAGATCCACTTCACGCAAGCTACGGTAAAATGATGATGTGGTTTTTCATCGTATCCGATGCCTTAACTTTCTCGGCTTTTTTAGTAGCCTACGGATTTTCAAGATTTAAATTTATCGATTCATGGCCTATAGCAGATGAAGTGTTTACACACGTTCCATTTATGCATGGTCAGGATTTACCAATGATCTATGTTGCTATCATGACATTTATTTTAATTATGTCATCTGTTACCATGGTACTTGCCGTAGATGCAGGTCATCATTTAAACAAGCAAAAAGTAACTATTTACATGTTTTTAACCATTATTGGTGGGATGATCTTTGTCGGATCTCAAGCCTGGGAATGGAAAACATTTATTACTGGAGAATATGGAGCGGTGCAAACACGCTCAGGAAATTTACTTCAATTTGTAGATGCAGAAGGACATCGTGTTGCTATTAGTGATTTCGCTATTGCAGATCATACAGATCGTGCTCAACATGAGAGAAAAAATGGACTTTGGTTTACAAGTGAAGGTTCTCTTCCTCCTTTTTCTGTTAATGAGGTTGTAAAAGGTTTTGAAGCTAATGAAAACATATTAATAAGAACAGAGGTATTGAATGAAAAAGGACAAAAAACTCTTTTGTCTAGAGCAGAATCTATCAAGCAATTAAAATCTAACGGTCAATTAGTTGTTCAAGGAGCTAATCTTGAAGTCAACGAATACGGTAAACCTATATTTGCAGATTTCTTTTTCTTTATTACAGGATTCCACGGTTTTCACGTATTATCTGGTATAATTTTAAATATTATTATTTTCTTTAATGTTATTGTAGGTACTTACGAAAGAAGAAAAAGTTATGAAATGGTCGAAAAAGTAGGACTATATTGGCACTTTGTAGATTTAGTTTGGGTATTTGTATTTACATTCTTCTACCTTGTTTAATTTTAAGATATAATTTTTAGAAAAATGGCACACGCACAAAAATTAGAGATATTTAGAGGAGCACTTAAATTTAAGTCTAACACAGACAAAATTTGGGGCGTATTAATATTGTTATCCGTTATTACTGCTATTGAAGTTGTATTAGGGATTTACAAACCAAGTATTTTAATGGGCCACATCGCTGGAATGAAAGTTTTAAACTGGATTTTCATTATTTTAACTATAGTTAAGGCGTATTATATTACATGGGACTTTATGCACATGAGAGATGAAAAAGCAGGATTAAGAAATGCTGTTGTATGGACAGCCGTGTTCTTAATTAGTTATTTAGCTTTTATATTATTAACAGAAGGAGGTTACATAGAAAGTGTATACTCATCTGGTTACATAACACACGATTTTTAATGCACTATAAGTGTTAAATCAAAGTATTAAGGCGGTTTATTAAACCGTCTTTTTTATTTTTGCACCATATTTAAAATTTGATTTCAAGTTTTGCTTAAAAGCCTCATTTATGAATGCTAAATTAATAAAAAGATACGCCGTTTTAGTTATCTTATTTTTTCTTCCCGTTACCTTTTTATTGTTTTTATATCCGGCAAAACATAATTATAATACATTAGATGTTTTAAGTTCTAGGGTTACAGATATTGATGGTTTTACATCAGATACTGATGATGCTATTCTTCTAAACAACCATCTTACCGTTGTTAGTTTTTTTGGAACCAATCCATTAGAAAAATTAACAGCAGCTTCAAACTTAAAAGAATTAATCTACGATAAATTTAAAGGTTTTAAAACATTTCAAATTGTTATTCTTCTCCCGACAGGGACTCAAGCCGATGCAAAACAGCTAAAAGAAGAATTAATGAAATATGATGAACTTAAATACTGGCATTTTGTTTTCGGACCTCCAAATGCTATTAAAGCTATTCATAATAGTTTAAATGTTCCAGATAGTTTAGATGCAACTTTGGCTACAGACAATGTTTACATTGTAGATAAAGAATTAAATGTTAGAGGGCGATTAGACGATCGGTCAGATAATGAATTGGCTAAGAAAGCTGCAGTACATTCTAAATGGTCTTATGATGCGATTAAGGTAGCCGATTTAAAAAATAAAATGAGTGAAGATGTTAGAATCTTATTTACCGAATACCGCCAGAAGCGTAAAGGGAATTTTGATTCAACATCTAGAAGAGCTAACGATTTAAAAGGAAAAGATGAGTAGTAAAACCAATTATTCGTACATAGGTATTGCCTTTATTATTTTAGTATTCGGAATTTTATTTATTCCTAAAATTGTAGATCGTATTAAAAACGATGATGTGTCACGTAGTGATAGAATAAGCAATATCCCTGATAATAATTTTTCTAATAAAGAAAAATTAATGTTTCTAGAAATTGATGGGGAAGCTAAAAAGGTACCAGAATTTAGTTTTACAAATCAAAACGGAAAGATTATTACTAATACAGATTATTTAGGTAAAGTTTATATTGTAGAATTTTTCTTTACCACTTGTCCAACTATTTGCCCAATTATGAGCAGAAACTTGGTTCAAATTCAAGAACGTTTTAAATCTATAGACGGATTAGGTGTGGCTTCATTTACAATAAACCCAAGTCACGATACTCCAGAGGTTTTAAAAGCGTATGCTGAAAAATACGGTATAACTAATCCGAATTGGAATTTAATGACAGGAGATAGGGAGGCTATTTACCAATTAGCAAATTTAGGCTTCAATTTATATGCAGCTGAAAACGGAGATGTAGCCGGAGGTTTCGAACATTCTGGAAATTTTGCCTTAATTGATAAAAACGGTTTTATTAGATCGCGTGCAGATCAATATGGAAATCCTAAAATTTATTATAAAGGGACTATTACTGAAGAAGAAAAGTACGACGACGACGGAGAAGAAGAAGAAATAAGTATGCTTAAAGAAGATATTAAAAAGCTTTTAAATGAATAATTCAGAATACGTAGTAAATACAGAAAAAGCAGTTAAATACAATAAATGGATTGTTGCTTTATCAATTATAATACCTATTGCAGTAGCTATATTATTTGGTGTTAGAATTCCAAATGTAGAATCATTATGGTTTTTGCCTCCAATTTATGCTGCTACAAATGCAATAACAGCAGTGATTTTAATTTTAGCGTTCTTAGCGATTAAAAAGAAAAACGTGAAGCGACATGAGTTATTAATAAAAATAGCCATGATACTTTCTGTCTTATTTTTGGTTTTGTATGTAGCCTATCATATGACAAGCGACTCTACAAAATTTGGAGGAGAAGGTGCTATAAAATATATTTATTATTTTATATTATTCACTCATATTGTGTTGTCAATTATCGTTATCCCTTTTGTTTTAGTAACTTATGTACGTGGAATAACTAACGATATTGTTCGTCATAGAAAAATTGCTAAAATTACATTTCCATTATGGTTATATGTAGCAGTAACAGGTGTTGTGGTATATTTATTAATCTCTCCATATTATAATTTCTAATGAAAAAATCACACCTTTTATTAGTTATATTATTACTTGCTATTAGCTTTTCTTCAGAAGCACAATGTGCTATGTGTCGTGCTGTTTTAGAAACAGAAGATGGTCAAGGTGCGGCAAAAGGTATTAATGATGGTATTGTGTATTTAATGGCCATTCCGTACATTTTAATTGCAGGCATTGCATATGCGATGTATTTGAAATTCTTCAGAGAAAAAAAATAATCTTATTTTAGTGTAACAATTTGTTTATTAAGTAGTCTTAATATTAGTGATTATGCAAAAGACTTAACAGTTCTGTTGTATAATGACTAATATTTTTATAACATTACAATTATTAAGCTACCTAATATGATTGAAATTAATGATTTACATAAATCTTACCACATGGGGGCAAATTCGCTTCATGTGTTAAAAGGTATTAATTTTAATGTAAAAGAAGGCGAGCTTGTTTCAATAATGGGGTCTTCTGGTTCTGGGAAATCTACATTACTGAATATTTTAGGGATGTTAGACGAAGCCGATTCGGGGAGTTATACCTTAGATGGGTTTCCAATAAAAAATTTAAACGAGAAGATTGCAGCCAACTACCGCAATAAATTTTTAGGATTCATCTTTCAATCCTTCAACTTAATCAATTATAAATCGGCTTTAGATAATGTTGCTATGCCATTATATTATCAAGGCATGAAGCGCAAAGAGCGTATAGAAAAAGCCGCTCATTATCTAGAAAAAGTAGGATTAGCAGATTGGTCTCATCATTTACCTAGCGAAATGTCTGGAGGTCAAAAACAACGTGTTGCTATTGCAAGAGCTTTAGCAAGCGACCCTAAAGTATTATTAGCCGATGAGCCTACAGGAGCATTAGATACTAAAACATCTTACGAAGTTATGGACCTTATTCAGGGTATTAATGAAGAAGGGAAAACAATTTTAATCGTAACTCACGAGCCAGATATTGCACAAATGACTAAACGTATTGTGAATTTAAAGGATGGCTTAATTATAAATGATACCAAAGTTGAACAAGTTAGAGCTATAACAAATGTTTGATATAGAACGCTGGCAAGAAATTTTTGAGACCCTCAGGAAAAACAGACTAAGAACATTTCTTACTGGACTTTCTGTGGCTTCTGGTATCTTTATTCTAGTTATTTTATTAGGTTTTAGTAGAGGGATTCAAAATGGCGTAACGTCTCAATTTGAACGCGATGCCTCTAACCTAATTAGCATTTGGCCAGGAACGACAACTAAAGGCTACAAAGGCTTAAATCCTGGGCGCGATATTCAGTTTAAAAATAAAGATTTCAATATGCTTTCTAATAAGTATGACAGTTATATTGAACATAAATCATCTTTTTATACCATTTGGGGCGGATTAGTAAATTATAAAAATGAATCTGGAAGTTATCGTATTCAAGGTATTCTGCCAGGAAATCAGTACATAGAAAACGCAGATATTGGTCAGGGAAGATTTATTAACTATTCAGACGTCGAGGGAGCCAAGAAAGTTGCTGTTATAGGAAATCGTGTAAAAAAGGATTTATTTAAAGATGAAGATCCTATTAATAAAGAAATTACTGTTTATGGAATTAGTTACAAAGTTGTAGGCGTGTTTTTTGATCCAGGAGGAGAGCGCGACGAGAGTAAAGTGTTTTTACCTTTATCTTCTGCTCAACGTTCGTTTAATGGTGCAGATACAATCAGAAATATGATGTTTACCATAAAGATGTCAGACGATTATAATAAGGCCGCTTTGGAATCTGCAGCACTTGCCGAAGATATTTTAACCAATTTAAGAGAACAGCACATTGTCTCTCCAGACGATACAAGTGCCATTAGGGTATATAATACCATGGAAGAGGCTAAAAAAATCTATTCATTAATAGCTACTATTTCGGCCGTATTTTGGTTTGTAGGTATAGGTACCATCATTGCAGGTGTTGTTGGTGTTGGAAATATTATGCTAATTATTGTAAAAGAACGTACTAAAGAAATAGGGATTAGAAAAGCATTAGGAGCACAACCCATGTCTATTGTAGGTATGATACTTCAGGAATCTGTTTTTGTAACTATGTTTTCTGGATTATTTGGTTTAATACTCGGTCTAGGTTTACTAGAAATAGTTGGACCTTTAATAGAAAGTGATTTTATAAAATATCCTCAAGTTGATTTTAACACCGCTATAACCACAGTTTTTATTTTGGTATTTGCCGGTGCTTTAGCAGGATTTTTTCCAGCATATCGTGCTGCACAGATAAAACCAATAATCGCTTTAAGAGACGAATAATATGTTTAGTAAAGATAGATGGGACGAAATATTAGAAGCTTTAAGTGCTAACAAGTTTAGAACCTTGTTAACAGCCTTTGGTGTCTTTTGGGGAATTACAATATTGGTATTGTTATTAGCCTTAACAAATGGATTAAAAAACGGTGTGACTGCAGATTTTGGAAACTTTGCTACAAACTCCATGTTTATGTGGACACAACAGACCTCAATTTCTTATAAAGGATTACCAAAGGGTAGATTTTTTAATTATAAATTAGGAGATGTAGAGGCTTTAAAACAAATACCAGAACTTAAGTATGTCTCACCAAGATTGCAGTTGGGTGGTTATAATGGAGAAAATAACGTTACTCGCGGTATGAAAACGGGTGCTTATCAGGTAAATGGAGATTACCCTGAATTTATAAAACAACAACCCATGGATATTATTAGTGGACGTTTTATAAGTTATTCAGATATAAATGTTAATCGAAAATCTTGTGTTATTGGAGTCGATGTAGTTAAAGGATTATATGACAAAAATGAAGATCCTTTAGGAACTTATATCAAGATTAGTGGAGTAAACTTTATGGTAGTCGGGACATTTAAAGCGAGTAATTCTCAAGGCGATCAAGAAGAAGATGCAAATACTATTTTTGTACCATTTACATCATTTGGTCAAGCGTTTAATAGAGGAGATAATGTAGGGTGGATGGCTATTACTGGTCAAGACAATATAAGTATTACAGATATAAAACCTAAGATTTTCGAGCTTATAAAAGCCCGACATAAAATTCATCCAGATGATGATAGAGCCATAGGTAATTTTGATTTATCTGAAGCTTTTGGAAGGGTAAATGGATTGTTTTCTATTTTAGGCTTTGTAGGTTATTTTGTAGGTGCTTTAGTTTTAATGTCTGGTATTATTGGTATTAGTAACATCATGTTAATCGTCGTTAAAGAGCGTACCAAAGAAATTGGTGTACGTCGTGCGTTAGGAGCAACCCCTTGGATGATTAAATCACAAATATTACAAGAGAGTTTAATTTTAACTATTGCTTCTGGCATGGTAGGTATATCGTTTGCCGCAGGAGTTATTTGGGTAATGAATTATATATTAGATAATAGCGGACCTGTAGATAATTTTGCTAATCCAAGTGTAGGCATGTCTGTTGTATTTACAGCCTTATTTATATTAGTAGTTTCAGGATTATTAGCAGGTTTAATTCCTGCAAATAGTGCTACAAAAATGAAACCCGTAGACGCATTAAGAATTGATTAAAAAGTAAAGAATTAATATACATGAAAAGATCATCAACCGTAATCGTATTAATCCTAATTGTCATAATTTTTGGGGTATCTCTATTTTATTTATGGAATAAAAATCAAGAAGATCCTATTACTTATACTACAGATGTACCGGTAGAACAAACTATTGTTGTTAAAACTGTAGCAACAGGTAATATTGTGCCAAAGGAAGAAGTGCTTATTAAACCAAACATTTCAGGAGTTATTGAAGACATTTATATTGAAGCTGGCGAATATGTTAAAACAGGCGATTTAATTGCTAAAATTCGTGTCATTCCAAATGTATCTTCTTTAACAAGCGCTAAAAATAGTATAGCAACTAATCAAACGGCTTTACAAACAGCTAAAATAAATTTAGAAACGCAAGAAGCTAATTACAATCGCCAAAAAGCCTTGTTTGAGAAAGGAGTCATTTCAGAAAATGATTTCGATGGTATTAAAAACACATATTTACAGACTAAACAAGCTGTTGCACAAGCCGAAATTAATGTAACATCGGCCAAGCAAAATTTTGATATTATAAAAACAGGAACTACTTCTGGATTAGGGAATATAGCACAGACTTTGATTAGATCGACCGTGTCTGGGATGGTTTTAGACGTACCTGTTAAAGCAGGAAACCAAGTTATTGAGGCCAATAACTTTAATGAAGGAACATCTATAGCCACTTTAGCCGACGTAAATAAAATGATTTTTGAAGGCAAAGTAGATGAAAGTGAAGTAGGAAAAATAAAAGAAGATTTACCTTTAGAAATAACAGTTGGAGCTATTGAAAATAAAACGTTCGATGCGATTCTAGATTATATAGCCCCACAAGGCGTTGAAGAAAATGGAGCCATTCAATTTGAAATTAAAGGGACTTTAAATAAAGTAGACGATGTATTTATACGTGCAGGCTTAAGTGCCAATGCTTCTATTATTTTAGATAAAGCAGAAAATGTTTTAGCTATTAAAGAAGCTTTAGTACAATACGATGAAAAAACACAATTACCATTTGTAGAAATTGAAGAAGGCGATCAAGAGTTTGTAAGAAAAGATGTGGAGTTAGGCATCAGCGATGGTATTTTTGTGCAAGTAAAAAGCGGAATTTCGAAAGACGATAAAATTAAAGTTTGGAATCAAATACAAGGAACTCCAAAATATGCGCAATAAATTAACGCCTGCGTGTAACACTTTTAACTATTTTTAGACTGATAATGTAATTATGAAAAAAATAACACTTTTAGGACTTTTCCTTTTTAGCGGAATAACTATTTACGCACAAGATAACAAACAATGGACTCTAGAGGCCTGTGTAGATTATGCTCTTGAGAATAATATTTCTATTAAACAATCTGAATTAGATTCAAAATTGACGGATATTGATAAATCTCAGGCAATGATGAACTTCTTGCCTACATTAAGTGCCAACACATCGTTTAGTATTAATACCGGAGCCAATGTAAATCCATCGACTAATCAGTTCGAAAATCAAACATTTAGATCGGCTAGTGGAGGTATAAACTCTGGAGTTAACTTGTTTTCTGGATTAGAAAATTGGAAAACACTTCAGCGTTCAAAAATTAATATTATTGCGTCTCAATATCAATTAGATAAAATGAGAGACGATATTTCAATATATGTCGCGAATGCTTTTGTTGAAATTTTATATAATAAAGAACAAATAAAAGTTCTAGAATCACAAAATAAAATTACCAAAGAAAATTTAGATCGTACTAAAGAATTAGTTGATGCAGGTGTGTTACCACAAGGCGATTTATTAGAAATAAAAGCGACAGATGCCACGCAAATTCAACAAATTATAGCTGCCGAAAATGATTTGTTTATTACAAAAATAGGCTTAGCTCAATTGTTACAAATAGCAGATTATCAAAATTTCGATATTGCTGAAGAAGATTATGGTTTGTTTCCAGACTCTATTTTAGAAGAAGATGCATCAACAATAATTAAGAAAGCTAAAGAAGAAGTTTACGATGTAAAGATTGCTGAAGCTAATTTAGAATTGGCAGAAAAAGATTTAGAATTAACAAAAACATCATATTACCCTACTTTATCAGCATATATGGGGTATAGTACACGTTGGTCTAGTACAAATTTAGATTTTATTACAGGCGAGCAAATGGGCTTTTTTGATCAATTATCAACCTTTGATGGGACTTCTTTTGGTGTTCAACTTAGTGTGCCTATCTTTAATGGTTTAACAACAAGAAACAACGTAAAACGTAGTCAAGTAAATGTAGAACGTTCTAAATATTTATTAGAACAAGCTAATTTAGACTTAGAATCTAAAGTGTATCAAGCGTATAACGATGCTAAAAATGCAAAAAAATCTTACGAAGCTGCAATGCAAACTGCAGAAGCTAGAAAATTAGCTTTCGAATATGCACAGGAGCGCTATAGTGTAGGATTATCTAATGCCTTCGATTTTAACCAGTCTGCTATTACCTTTGAAAACGCACAATCGGAAGTGGTTAGAACAAAGTATCAATACATTTTTAAAGTAAAAGTTTTAGAATTCTATTTTGGAATTCCTATCGACCAAATAAATTATAACTAAACCATGAAGAAGAAAAAGTTAATTCTTATTATTTCCATAATTGTAGCACTTCTGGCATTGCTTGTCATTGGAAAAAAAGCAGGTTGGTTTGGTAAGCAAACTAATTTTAAGGAAGTTGAAACTCAAGAAATTTCAACAATAGATATTATTGAAACCGTATCTGCAACAGGAAAAATTCAGCCAGAAATTGAAGTTAAATTATCTAGTGAGGTATCTGGAGAAATTATAGCTTTACCAGTACGCGAAGGTCAAGAGATTCAAAAAGGAGATTTGTTGGTAAAGATAAATCCAGATATTTATCAGTCTAGTTTAAACCGTTCTCAAGCTACACTTCAGAATGCTAAATCAGGTTTAGATCAGGCAGAAGCTTCTTTAAAAGAAGCTAAAGCAAGTTACGAACGTAATAAAACGTTATTCGAAAAAGGCATTATCGCAAAAGCAGATTGGGACAAAGCAATTTCTGCTTACGAAGTTGCCGAAGCTTCTAAATCTTCTGCATATTATAATATGCAAAGTGCAGGAGCAACCGTAAATGAAGCTAACGATAATTTAAATAGAACCACTATTTTTGCACCCATGAGTGGAACTATTTCTAAATTAGATGCAGAATTAGGAGAACGTGTAGTAGGAACACAGCAAATGGCTGGTACAGAGATTATGCGTGTAGCTAATTTAAATAACATGGAAGTTGAAGTTGATGTTAATGAAAATGATATTGTTAAAGTAAATATTGGAGACTCTACAATTGTAGAGGTCGATGCATATTTAAAGAAAGAATTTAAAGGCATTGTAACAGAAATTGCAAATTCTGCAGATGAAGCTTTAACTTCAGATCAAGTGACAAACTTTAAAGTCAAAGTTAGAATTTTAGAAGAATCGTATAAGGATTTAATTGTAGGTAAACCAAAATCATACTCTCCTTTCCGTCCAGGAATGACGGCTACTGTAGATATTATTACAAAACAACGTAAAGGTGTTCTTGGAGTGCCTATTAGTGCTATTGTAATTAAAAATGATACTACAACTTCTAAAACAGTTACTCCAAAAGAAACAACATCAACAGAAAAATTTGAATGTGTTTTTGTGAAAAATGGAGAATTGGCTAAACTTCGTGTTGTTAAGACGGGAATTCAAGACAATTCAAATATCGAAATTCTTTCAGGATTAAAAGAAGGAGATCAAGTTATTACTGGACCTTACAATTTGGTAACTAAAACGCTTAAGAGTGGAGACAAAGTTGGTTCGAAATCTGAAGACGAAGAAGAAAAAACAGAAGAATAATTAAACGTATACATATACCGTGGCATTACTATTAAACATAGAAACAGCGACAACAAACTGTTCGGTCTCACTATCTAAAGATGGTGAGACTTTTGCTTTAAAAGAAGATAACGATAAAGGCTATTCGCATGCAGAAAGACTTCACGTTTATATTAAAGCATTATTAGAAGAAAATAATATTGAAGCCTCTCAATTAGATGCCATAGCCGTTAGTAAAGGGCCAGGGTCTTATACAGGATTAAGAATTGGTGTCTCTGCTGTTAAAGGGCTTTGTTATGCTTTAGATAAACCCTTAATTTCTGTGTCTACTCTAGAAGCTTTAGCACATCAAGTAAACACTACAGATGGGGTTATTGTATCGATGTTAGATGCGAGAAGAATGGAAGTATATTCGGCTATTTATGATGCCCATTATAACGAAGTTCGAGAGATACAAGCAGAGATTTTAGATGCTCAATCTTTTGCATCTTATCTAGAACAAGGCAAAGTGTATTTTGTAGGTAATGGTGTTGAAAAGACAAAGACCATCATCACACATCCTAATGCTGTATTTGTAGACGATAAATTACCATCGGCTAGAGAAATGGGTTTTTTGGCAGATTTAAAGCACAAAAAAAGCGACACCGAAGATGTCGCTTATTTTGAACCTTATTATTTAAAAGATTTTGTGGCTTTAAAGCCTAAAGCTAAATAATTAAGCTTGTTTATGAATTTCAACTTGATGTGGGTAAGGAATTTCGATTCCAGCTGCATCAAGTGCTAATTTTGTGTTTTCTGTAACATCAAAGAATACAGTCCAGTAATCTTCAACTTTACACCAAGGTCTTACCGCAAAGTTCACAGAACTATCTGCTAATTCCTTAACATTTACAGTGGGTGCTGGCGTGTCTATAACTAATGGGTGAGAGGTTAATACATTCATTAAAACGTCTTTTGTTTTCTTAATGTCAGCATCATAGCTTACTCCAAACACTAAATCTACTCTACGTGTACCTTCAGTACTATAGTTTACAATGTTTCCGTTAGATAATGCACCGTTAGGAATAATTATTTCTTTATTAGATAAACCTGTTAATTTAGTAGTGAAAATTTCGATTTGTTTTACAACTCCTATTTCTCCTTGCGCTTCAATTAAATCTCCCATTTTAAATGGTTTGAAGATCATGATTAATACTCCACCAGCAAAGTTCCCTAGAGATCCTTGTAAAGCTAAACCAATAGCTAAACCAGCAGCAGCAATAATTGCAGCAAACGATGTTGTAGGTACACCTAACGTTCCTAAAAGTGTAATGATTAATAGTATTTTTAGCACCCAACTAATAAGGTTGCTTAAGAAACTTTGTAAACTTTTGTCATATCCAGCTTTAGTCATTAATTTTGCTGAAGTCGTAATTAATTTCTTAATAATCCAAGAACCAATAATCCAAATTAAAATTGCTCCAATAATTTTTACTCCGTACTCTAATCCTAAATCAAGCCACTTTTCTGTGTTAACGTTTTCTAAATCCATATTTTATGATAATTAATTTTTATAATGCAAATCTAAAAAAACTGTGTAAAGTTTAAGTTTTTTATTCAATAAAGAATTTTTAATATAAAAAAAAACGCTCAATATTAACTAATTCTGTGCGTTTGTACTTACTTAAATTAATATATAAGTCTTTGTAAATGAATTTATCCGTTTATAGCTTCTACAATTTCTACTTTATCTTTTAACATTTCTTTAAGCATGTTTTCAATACCATTTTTTAATGTAAATGTAGAAGACGGACATCCGCTACAAGCTCCTTGAAGAATAACTTTTACCGTTTTTGTATCTGCATCATACGACTGAAATTGAATATTTCCTCCGTCGCTTGCTACTGCAGGTTTTATGTATTCTTCTAAAATATTTATTATTTCTTTTGAAACATCGTCCAAAGCTTCAAAATTTTCATCAATTTGTGGTGTTGTTTTTCCCATAGCTTCTGGAGCTTCAGGAAGTACAACATCTTTACCTTGTTCTATAAATTCACGAATAAACTCACGTAGTTCTAAAGTTATATCTTGCCATTCTGCAATGTCGTATTTTGTAATAGACACATAGTTCTCGTCTATAAACACACTTTTTACAAAAGGAAAATGAAATAGTTCTGAAGCTAAAGGTGATAGTTTTGCTTGGTCTATAGAGGTGAATTCAAATAATGCAGCAACTAGTTTTTTATTCGCTACAAATTTTTGTACAGCAGGATTAGGAGTGCTTTCTGCATATACTGTAACTGCAGTTTTCTTTGGCGCACTATCATCTAAGACAACTACGCCATCGTTATTTAAATAGTCTTCTATTTGTTTTGCAACTTCGTTTTGTACATCTTTCCATTCTACGATATTAAAGCGTTCTACTGCTATAAAATTAGCAGATATATAGACTTTTTTTACAAATGGTAAATAGAATAATTGTTGTGCTAAAGGTGAGTTTTTAGCGTCATCTATATTGTTGAATTCAAAACTTTGATATTTGGTTATGAATTGATTTAATTCAAATTTTATAATTGCTGTATTGGTAGTTTCTTGTACAGAAACACTAAATGTTTTCATTTAAAAATAATTTTGACAAAAATAATAAAACTTAATTTTAGAAATCTGTTAATGAGTCTTAAATTATTCTAAGGATAATTTGAAAGGTTTTTCTGATTTTTAACGTTGTTTTACCTAAATCATCTATGAAGTGTTATAAAAATCAGTTGAATTTCCTGTTTTTCATATAACTTTAGACTGTAATGACCGTTAAATTTATATATTTGACAGAACAATATTTTAACTTCCCCTCTTTAGAATATTGTAACTCTATTAATAGCAAATGCATTTATACATGAATTTTAGGATTTATAGTTTAGTTTTCCTTTTTGTATTGATAACTTCACTTGGTAACGCTCAAGAAGGCCTGCCAATTTATACAGATTATTTAACCGATAATAATTATTTGATACACCCTTCTATGGCTGGTGTATCTACTATTTCTTCAAAAATACGATTAACAGCAAGGCAACAATGGTTGGGGCAAGATGATGCTCCTAGTTTAATGACAGCAAGTATTAATGGTAGAGTAAATGAGTATTCCCCATCTGCTATTGGAGGAATTTTATATTCCGATAAAAATGGTTATCATTCACAGAAAGGAGCTTATGTAACTTATGCGCATCACTTAATGTTTTCTAGGAACCCAATTGATTTAAATATGTTATCCTTTGGGTTAAGTGCTGGATTTATTCAATATAGTTTAGATGAGTCTGAGTTTTTAAGTGCTGGTTTTGATCCTATTATATCTGGTATCGAGCAAAGTTCTACTAATTTTAATATGGATTTAGGTGTATCTTATCAGTTTATTACTACTTATATACATGCCACGATAAAAAATATATTGAAAAATGATGGTATTAATAACGATATCGAAGTTACAAATAATTTAAGACGTTATTTATTTTCTGTAGGTAGTGTATTCCATACAAAACGTATAGATACAGATATTGAGCCTTCGGTAATGATTCAATATAAAGAAGGAACTAAAGAAACTGTTTTAGATTTTAATTTTAAAATGTATAAAGATTTTGAAAAATCTAAAATGTATTTCGGTTTATCTTATAGAATTAATATTGATGGTACACAGTATTTAGATGGTTCAGGAGAGAGTGAACAAAAATTACAATATATAACACCTGTTTTTGGATTGTCTATTCATCAATTTGTGTTTTCTTATGCTTATAATTATCAGGCCAACTCTGTTGTGTTTAATAATGGTGGGTTTCATCAGTTTTCTTTAGGTTATAATTTTAATATTAGAAGACCTAAATATGATGGTAGATTGCCTGCCAATAATTAACTTTGTATAAAACATATATTATGATTATAAAAGCGGTTAATGGACATGCTCCACAGATCCCAGAAGATTGTTTTGTTGCAGAAAATGCTACGATTGTTGGACAAGTAAGTATGGGTAAAAATTGTAGCATTTGGTATAATGCTGTACTTCGTGGTGATGTGCATTTTATTAAAATGGGAGATAAGGTAAACGTTCAAGACGGTGCTGTAATTCATGCTACCTATCAAAAATCACCAACTACTATTGGTAATAATGTTTCTATAGGGCATAATGCATTGGTTCATGGCTGTACAATTCACGACAATGTCTTAATTGGTATGGGAAGTATTGTTATGGATGATTGTGTGATTGAAAGTAATTCTATTATAGCAGCAGGTGCTGTTGTAACTAAAAACACGATTGTGAAATCTGGAAGTATATACGCCGGTGTTCCTGCTAAAAAAGTCAAGGATATTAGTCAAGAATTAATTTCTGGCGAAATAAATAGGATAGCAGATAACTATGTTAAATATTCTAGCTGGGTTAAGGAATAATACAATTAAAATTTTAAGAAGTTTACTGAATATGGTTGTTTTAAAAGCGCTTGCATAACTTTTGGATCTCCATTAGAATAAAATAGATGTTTTGCCGAAATTGTTTCTGTGTTCAGTAAATTTTGTTTTTTTAATATAGATTTAGTTTGTCTTGCAACAGCTTCTCCAGAGTCTATAATTTTTACTTGTTTAGGTAATAATTGTATAAGAAGAGGTAGTAGGAAAGGATAATGTGTACACCCTAAAACTAAGTAGTCTATGTTGGCATCTATCATGGGTTTTAGATAGGCTTTAAGTAATATTCTCATCTCTTCACTTAACGTTTTTCCTGATTCAATTAAAGGTACAATACCTTCTCCAACTTGTTCTATTACTTGCACATCGTTTCGGTATAAATTTGTGGTATCGTGAAATAGTTTACTCGCTAGAGTTCCTTTTGTTGCTAAAATTCCAATAGCTTTAGTCTTACTGTTTAAAGACGCTGGTTTTATAGCTGGTTCTATACCTATAAAAGGGACGTTATACGTCTCTCTTAGTGTTTTTATGGCATTAGTTGTTGCTGTATTGCATGCCACTACAATAAGCTTGCAATTGTAACTTAAAAGTAGCTCTGTATTTTTTATACTTAATTGCAGTATCTCTTCTGCTGTTTTATTTCCATAAGGCGCATTAGCACTGTCTGCTAAATATATTGTGTTTTCATGAGGTAGTAATGCATCAATTTCTTTATAAATTGATGTTCCTCCAACACCTGAATCGAATATGCCAATTGGTTGTGTACTCATAATATCAAAAATAAAAAAAGCTGCTTTAAAAAAAGCAGCTTTTTGAATATCGTTAACGTAATTAAATTAGAACCCTAATTCTTTTTTTACGTCTGTTAATAAGTTTTTACCATCTGCCATGATAACTCCTCCACCTTGAGAAGCATCTAATACATAATCAAAACCTTGAGCTCTTGCTACTTTTAATATTGCAGCTTTTGCTTTTTCAGTAATAGGTTTTAATAAATCTACTTCTTTTTGTTGCATGTCTTTTTGAGCTTGTTGTTGGTACTGACGAATGTTTTGTTCCATTGTTTGTACTTCTTGAACACGTTTAGCATTTTCTTCTTGAGTTTTTGTAGCAGACTCAGCATCGTATTGCTTTACTTTAGTATCAAGTTCTGTAGCCATATTTTTAATATCAGTCTCGTACGTTTTTCCTAATTTCTCCATTTGCGCTTGAGCAGATTTCATTTCTGGCATAGAAGAAACCAATTCTTGAGTATTAATATGAGCAACTTTACTTTGTGCTTGTACAAAAGATGATGCGCCAATAAATAAAGCTGTTGCTATTAAAAGTGTTTTAAATTGTTTCATTTTTAAAGTATTAATTTGTGTTATAAATTTTTGTTAATTACTCTCTTCGTTATTATTTTCAATATTTTCTTGAGCTTCTCGTTCTAATTTTGCTTTTTCACGTTCTTCAAGAATACGTTGTTTTCGTGCTTCTAATTCTAAAGCTCTTGCTTCGCGATCTTTAATTTTTTGTTGTTTACGCGCTTCAAGAATTTCTTCTTTAGTTTTTGGTTCTGATTTCGCTTCCGTTTCTGTTTCAGATTCTGTCTCTGTTTCAGATATTGTTTCTAAATCATATTCAGTAGGTGCTGATGCATTACTGTCTTCCGAAGTTTTTGATTCACTAGCAGTTATTTCTTCGCTTGTTTCTTCAGAGGTCGCTAATGTATCATTATTTTCTGAATTTTCAGAAACTTTATTTCGTGCAGCTAATTTTTCTTGTCTAGCTATTTCACGATCTTCAAGAAGTTTCTTTCTACGATCTATAGCTTCTTGTTTGCTTACGGCTCTTGCTTCTAGAATTTCTTGTCGGCGTTGTTCTTCTGCTTTTGCGCGTTCTTCTAATTTATCTGCTTGTGCTTTTTCTCTAGCTTCTAGTTCTGGATTATAATCTGGAACTATATCTTCATCTGCAGCAGCTTTACGTTGTGCTTTAGTTTGTGCTTGTTGTCGTTTAGATGTTCTGTTTATACTTCTTAAAACAAGTTCGCTTATATCGTATCGTTCGGCAGAATATAACATGACCAAATCTGCAGATTTATCGAATATAAAATCATATTGTTTTGATGCTGCTATATCTTGTACTGCTGAAAAAATTTGATCTTGTATAGGTTGAATTAATTGCGTTTTCTGAACCATTAAATCTCCATTAGGACCAAATCGTTTTTGTTGTTGATCTAGAATTTCTTTTTCTTCAAAATCGATATCTTCTTTGCGTTCTTCGTAAAGCTCGGTAGTTAAAAGTGCTTTTTCATTGCTTAAGTCTTTTCGTTTTTGAGCGATATCGTTTAATTTTAAATCGATATCTGCTTTCCAACGCAGTACTTTATCGTTTAATTGAGAAGAGGCATCTTGATATTCAGGAATATGTTCTAAGATATATTCTGTATCAATATACCCAATTCTTACACCTCGCTGTCCATGTGCTGTAAGACTTTGTAAACTAACTACAGTCATTAAAAAAAGAACGTATATTTTCATCTGTTTCATATTAATAAATATTATTAACTGCTAAACTTTATAAACGACAGATGAATTAAATTATTCTGTCACTTCCTGATTTAAAGTTTCCAAAATTAACAAATTTTAATTTTATAACTTTTAAAACAAGAAGTAAATCACTGAAGTATCTATAGAAAATATCATGCCAAATTAAAATTGTTGTCCAATGATAAAGTGTGTTTCCCATCCGTTTGGAGAAGTTTCTCCTGGAAGTGGATCAAATCCGTATCCAAAGTCAATACCTAATAAACCAAATGCAGGCATAAATACACGTAAACCAACACCAGCAGATCTTTTTAATTGGAATGGATTATAATCTCTAAAAGCGTTAAATGCTGCACCACCTTCTATAAATGAAAGGGCATATATTTTTGCAGATGCTTTTAATGTAATTGGGTAACGTAATTCTAACGAGAATTTATTATAAATGGATGCTCCATCTTCTGTTGTATTACCATTACTATCTAAAGGCTGTATAGATTGATTAGCGTATCCACGTAATGCAACAGCTTCTCTACCATCTAAACTATAACTTCCTAAACCATCTCCTCCTAAATAGAAACGTTCGAAAGGGATTACACCTCTATCTTGGTTGTAGGCTCCTAAATATCCAAACTCTACAGTTGGTTTTAATACCAGCTTTCCGATAATGTTTGTATACCATTCTCCTTTAAATTTAATTTTGTAAAATTCTAACCAATTAAAACGTTCTTGGTCAATTTCTCCCATTAAGTCGTATGCGTCACTTCTAGCAACAGTTGATTGGTCTGAATCATTATAAATATCTTCTGCGTCTTGACGTTCTTCTGCTAATTCATTATAATCTACACCGTTAATTAAAGAATATGGTAAAGATAGTTTGGCACTAACACTAAAATTAGAACCTCCTAAAGGGAATACAGGATCGTTCCAGGTGTTGTTTCTTGTTAAGCCTATAGTGTAAGCTAAACTGTTTGAATACCCGTCTGAGAACGTAAATAATCCAGTGCTATAATTTTTAAGGTTGTAGTGTTGTAAACTAACAGATTGTGATAGTGTAAAAAAGTCGTCTGGTATAGATAAACGTTTTGCTAAACCAACAGTAACTCCAATAATATCAAATCGTCTGTCTTTATCTGCTTCACCAGTACTAGAATCGTATAAGAATTGATTAGAGTAAGAGATTGAAGTAGAAAACTGAACTGGTTTTACACCTCCCATCCATGGTTCTGAGAAAGAGAAACTATATGTTCTATAAAACTGACTCGCTTGTAAACGTAAAGACAATTGTTGTCCGTCTCCCATTGGTAATGGCTTATAAGCTTCTTTATTAAAAATGTTTTTTAAAGAGAAGTTGTTAAACGAAAGTCCTAAAGTACCAATGAAACCACCTCCACCGTAACCACCTTGAAGCTCGATCTGGCTAGATCCTGTTTCAACGAGTTCGTATTCCATATCAATCGTTCCTTCATTAGGATTAGGATTGTTGAAGTTAGGTGTAATTTGTTCTGCATCGAAAAAGCCTAACTGACTTAATTCACGTACGGTTCTTACTACATTTTCTTTACTATATAATTCTCCTGGTCTAGTACGTATTTCACGATAAATAACGTGGTCATTAGTTTTTTCGTTTCCAACTACAGTTACTTCATTAAAGTGAACAGGTTTTCCTTCAGAAATTCTAATTTCCATGTCTATTACATTTCCATCTGCATTTGTTTCTACAGCATTAATAGTAGAGAATAAATATCCATTATTTTGGTATAAGTTGGTAATGTCGTTACCGTCTGGTCTACTTTCGTCTGCTATTCCTTTTTCTAATAAAACGCCATTGTATGTATTCCCTTTGCGAACTCTTAAAATAGCATTTAAATATTCGTCTGTATATACCGTGTTTCCAATAAAATTAATTTCTCCAAAGGTGTATTTAGATCCTTCTTCTAAATCTATATTTATAGAAATTGTCTTGTCGTCGTTTACATAAACACTATCAGAAATTACACGTGCATCTCTATACCCGTTTTCTTTATATGTATCTATTATGCTAACTAAATCTGTTTTATAATCTTCTTCAATGAATTTTGAACGTTTCCAAGCACGTAGAATCATTTTTTTCTTAGTATTTTTCATACTTGCTAGAAGTTTCTTATCTGCTAAAACAGTATTGCCTTCAAAATTAATGTCTTTAATTTTTACTTTCTCACCTTTATCAATAGAAACAAGCATATTTACACGTGGTTTCGCTATTGAATCGTCTACAGGAAAGACTCTAATATTTACTTTAGAGTTATAAAAACCATCTTTTTTATATTTAGACTCTAAATAGTTTTTGGTCGTTGTAATTAGGTTTTCGGTTACTTTTACACCTTCATTAAGGTTGTTATCTTCAATAATATCATCGAATTTACCTTTCTTAACTCCGTCTATTCTTAAATTCTTTAATTCTGGTAAATCGAATAAGTGTATTTCTAGACTAGCTACATCGTCATGTACATCTTTAATGTAAATTTCGATATCGCTAAATAAACCAGATTTCCATAGTTTTTTAATAGACTCACTAATTTCTTCTCCTGGAATTAAAATCTGAGAACCTTTTCTAAGTCCAGAATACGTTACAATAGTTTGTTCACTAAAACTAGAATTACCAGTTACAGTAATTTCTGAAATGGTATATTTTTGTCCGCTGTCAGTAGCCTGTGCATTAACAGATGATGTGGTTAATGCAAATAATAAAATAAAAATGAATGGTAAATATGTTTTCAATGATAATGAATTAGCTAAGTTGTTCACTTGTTTTTCCAAAACGGCGTTCTCTTTTTTGATAATCAGTAATAGCATCATACAAATGTTGCTTTGTAAAGTCTGGCCAAAGTACATCTGTGAAATATAATTCGGCGTAGGCTATTTGCCAAAGTAAAAAATTGCTTATGCGTTGCTCTCCACTAGTACGTATAAGTAAATCTACGTCTGGTAAATTTTGCGTGTAAAGATGCTTATTTATAACTGATTCATCAATATTTTCTAAAGAAATTATATTATTTTTAACTTTATTACTTATTTCTTTTACCACAGATATTAATTCTTCTCTTGATCCATAACTTAAAGCTAATGTTAGAGTCATCCTTGTGTTATCCTGGGTTTTAGTAATAACTTCGTGTAGTTCTTTAAATACTTTTTTAGGTAAAGAATTTAAGTTTCCTATGGCATTTAACTTAATATTATTGTTTTGAAGTGTTTTAATTTCTTTTTTTAAAGAACTGACTAGTAGCTTCATAAGAGTGTCTACTTCTAATTTAGGGCGATTCCAGTTTTCTGTAGAGAAGGCGTATAAGGTTAGATTTTCTATACCTAATTCTGCACAAGTTTCTACAGTTTCTCTAACAGACTTCGTTCCGTTTTCGTGGCCAATGGCACGAATAAATCCTTTTTGTTTAGCCCAACGCCCGTTACCATCCATAATAATGGCGATGTGTTTGGGTAATCTATCTGTATTAATGTTTTCTTTCAAAATTTATTTTAATTAGTGCAATAACAAGGATTTCTACCAAAAGTGTAAGTTAGTGTTAATCCTGTAAACACGTACCAATCGTTATTATTTAAATTCCCTAACTCATCACTACCATCTAAATCGTCTGAAAATGAAAATCGGGCTCCAACTTCTGCTCCAATATTAAAAGATCTGTTAAGTCTAAATTTATAACCTAGAATCATAGGTAATGCTAATGCCCATTTCTTTTTTAATTCTTCGTTCGTATGGTTTAAAACACTTAAACCGGTGTATATATAAGGTGTGCTTTGTGCTCCAGAATGATGCAAATCAAATTCGAAAAAGTTGAATTCTAATCCGGCTGATAATTCACCAACGGTTTTAGTTTTTGTTGGTTCATCTTCACTTATTTGAAGTTCTGTCATTATTCCAGAAACTCTCCAAGAGTGTCTAGAGCTTTTATTCCATTTATAGATCCCTCCAATAGCAAATTGATTTGGATTTATAAAACTAGGTTCTCCAACATCTCCTATTAAATTACTTCCACCTAAAAACACCCCAAATTCATGTATTTGGGAATAACTAGATTGTAGACAAAAAAGACTTATAATAAGTACAAGTATATACTTCATGCGGTTTTAAAGTTTGCAAATATAACAAATAAGATTAGCTCATAACAAATTGAATTAATTTGTCTTAAAGTAAAAACTGAAATCTGATTAAAATATTGTCTAATTTCGTTTGTCTTCTCCCCATAATAATTTTTTTCTGAGAGTATTTAAAAAGCTTTCGTTTAATAATTCTATCATTTTAACTTTAAAATCGGCTTTTTTTATGGTTAAAATTGTTTCGTTATTTATGGTTGCAATTCTAGAGTCTAAAGATACTAAATAGGTGTTTTCTCGTCCACTTACTTTTAGTTTTATTTCGGTAGAATCTGTTATAACTAAGGGTCTTGCGTTTAAATTGTGTGGCGCAATAGGTGTTAATGCTAAACTATTTGTGTCTGGTGTTATTACTGGTCCGCCACAGCTTAATGAGTATCCCGTAGACCCTGTTGGAGTAGAGATTATTAATCCGTCGCTCCAGTACGATGTTAGGTATTCATCATTTAAATAGGTTTCAACAGTAATCATAGATGTGGTATCTTTTCTACTAACGGCAATTTCGTTTAAAGCGAAATTCATGTTCGAAATGTCTTTGTTTTCTGTTGATGTTGTTATAGCTAGTAAACTTCGTTCGGAAATTTTATAGTTTCCATTTAAAATATCGTCTATAGCTTTTTCTATATATTCTTTAGGAATAGTTGCTAGAAAACCCAATCTCCCAGCATTTATACCAACAATTGGGATGCCTAAATCTTTTATATAAGTGACGGCTCTTAATATGGTACCATCTCCGCCAATACTTATTAATAGGTCGTAAGTATTGTCCAGAGTATCGAAGGTGTTAAAAACATTATATTTCTCATCATCCTTTATTTCATTATGAATTAAATCGAAAAAGTGCCTTTCAATAAAAATTTCAGCATTCTTTTTTAAAAGATGTCCAAGGAGTGTTTCTACAGGAATATCAGAGTTTTTATGATAAAATTGTCCAAAAATGGCGATTTTCATAATTACATGTTTAGGTATTTGTTTAAATAATCAGATCGTTCTTTTAGGCTTTCAATATAACTATCGTCTTCATGTCCCGATATAATACTGTAATCGTAACGTCTAAAGGTTTGTATAATATCGTTTAAACTAGAGTTTCCTATTTTTAACGTTAATTGCGCTAGCTCGTTTTCCATTTTTGAAATAAATGCACCTAATAGTTTTCCGTTATTAGATTCTACGATCTGAGATATTTCGCTAAACGAAAAATCGTCTATTCCTTTTTCTACCACTAAAGTACCTCCGTCTTCTGCAAAAAAAGGTGTTTGGTGAAATAAAGTAATAATATCATTTAATTCATAATACCCTAAATACCTGTTGTTAGCGTCTAGTACAGGCATAATATTCGTTGAGTTTTGGGCAAATTTTTCTAAAACATCCAGCCAGTTTTCGTCGTCACGAACAAAAAAACCTTCGGCGGCATAAGTATAATCGCTTATAAATTTTTCGCGTTCAAAGCAATATACGTCGGTTTCAGAAAGACAACCTATGTAAATATTCTCTGTGTTTATAACAGGTATGTGTGTATAGGTAAGCTGATTAAAAAGCAATTGCATGTCACTAATTTTGTCGCTTATGCTTAAAGGCTTAATATCGTTTATAATATATTGGGAAATATTCATTTTATCCTCGTTTACTAAAGCGCAAATTAATTAAAAAATAGTACAATAAGCCTGTTCTACTTTGTATTTTTGTGATATCAAAAAAGGATTTATGACAAAGTTAAGTGTAAATATTAATAAAATAGCAACGTTAAGAAATTCTCGCGGAGGCGATTTTCCAAATGTTGTACAATTTGCTAAAGATGTTCAGCGTTTTGGTGCCGAAGGTGTAACCATACATCCTAGACCAGACGAGAGACATATACGTTACCAAGATGCGTTCGATTTAAAGTCTGAAGTTTATACAGAATACAATATAGAGGGAAATCCTATTAAGAAATTTATGGATATGGTTTTAGAAATAAAACCAACGCAAGTTACACTAGTTCCGGATGGCGACGATGCGATAACGTCTAACGCAGGTTGGGATACAATAAAACATAAAGATTTTTTAGTTGATATTGTTAAAGAGTGTAAACGTAACAATATACGTACATCTATTTTTGTAGACCCAGAATTAAAACAAATTGAAGGTGCTAAAGTTATCGGGACAGATCGTATTGAATTGTATACCGAAGCATTTGCGCATCAATTTGGTTTAGGTAATTTAGAATGTATTGTGCCTTATACAGATTGTGCCGTGTTGGCTAATAGTTTGGGGCTAGGGATAAATGCTGGGCACGATTTGTCTTTAGATAATATTAAATTTTTTAAAGATCATATTCCAGGTTTGATGGAAGTTTCAATCGGTCATGCTTTAATTTCAGAAAGCTTGTATTTGGGGATTGAGAACGTTATAAATATGTATTTGAATAAACTGAAGTAAGATTTTTAAAACAAAAAAGTAATGCAATTACATGCTAACGTATTAGGCGAAGGTACGCCGTTTATTATTCTTCATGGCTTTTTAGGCATGAGCGATAATTGGAAAACTCTTGGTGTTCGTTTTAGTGAACATCATTATCAAGTGCATCTAGTAGATCAGCGCAACCACGGTAGAAGTTTTCATAGCGACGATTTTAGTTACGAACTTTTAGTCGAAGATTTAAAAGACTATTGTGATACCAATAATTTAAAGCATATTGTGCTTTTGGGGCATTCAATGGGAGGAAAAACAGCCATGTTGTTTGCAACCAAATATCCAGAATATGTATCTAAATTAATTGTTGCCGATATTTCTCCAAGATTCTATCCAGTGCATCACGATGCCATTTTAAATGGATTAGGAACTTTAGATTTTTCTGAAATAAAAACAAGAGGAGCAGCAGATAAAGCATTGGCTCAATACGTGTCAGATTTAGGAACACGTCAGTTTTTATTAAAGAATTTATACTGGGTAGAAAAAGGACAGTTAGGTTTGCGTATAAATTTAAAATCGTTAACAGAAAATGTAGCCGAAGTAGGAGAGGCGTTGCCAGTGCATGCAGAATTTGATGGCGACACATTATTTCTTCGTGGCGATAAATCAGAATATATAGCACTACAAGACGAGGGTATTATAAAAACACACTTTCCAACGGCTAAAATTATAACTATAAAAAATGCAGGACACTGGTTGCATGCAGAAAACCCAGAAGATTTTTACAATGAGGTTATGCGTTTTATTTCGTGATTTATCTGTAAATTAGATAAAAATTAGCCTTATGAAACAAATTATTAAATTTCTTTTAACAGCTCTAATTGTAGTATTGTTATCTAGATTCTTATCTGGAGTTCATGTAGACTCTTATATTACGGCTATTATTGTGGCTTTAGTATTAGCTGTTTTAAATGTTCTGGTAAAACCTATTTTGCAAATACTAACTTTTCCAATAACCATTATAACCTTTGGATTATTCTTGTTTGTGGTTAATGGTTTGATTATCTTATTGGTAAGTAAATTGGTTGGAGGTTTTAGTGTAGATTCTATATGGTCGGGGATATTGTTTAGTATTTTGTTAACGCTATTACAATCTATAATATACAGTATAGTAGGAGACGATAAAAAATAGTCTGAAATACAAGACGTTAAAAACTTTGTAGGGTTGTAAAAATGTTTTATTTTTGCAGCCCGTTTTTAATTAGAAAAATCAAGGAGAATCTGTACTTTTACATTCAAAATTAGAACAGAAACTTATGTTAAATGCCCAAGCTGGGTTTTATATCATTTAAAATGAATATTACAAGAGAGAACATCGATGCATTAAATGCTGTAGTAAAAGTTGATATCGCTAAAGAAGATTATAGTGATAAAGTAGAGAAAATCTTAACAGATTACCGAAAAACAGCAAACATTCCTGGATTTAGAAAAGGACATGTACCAATGGGAATGGTAAAAAAACAGTACGGTAAAGCTGTTTTGGTTGACGAAGTAAATAAATTATTACAAGACGCTTTAAATAAATATTTAACTGAAGAAAAATTAGATGTTTTAGGTCAACCACTTCCTAAAGCTCAAGAAGGAATCGATTGGGATGCTGAAGCATTTTCTTTTGAATTCGAATTAGGTTTAACTCCTGAGTTCGATGTAGAGTTAAAAGGTAAAGACGCTATTACTCAATATAACATTGTTGCAGACGATAAAATGATCGACGAACAAATTGAGAATATTCAAAAACAATACGGGAAATTAATTCCTCAAGACGTTATAGAAGAAGACAGTGAAATTACTGGAACTTTTAAAAACGAAGACAAAGAAATAGAAAACACTCTTACTTTAACTTTAGATAAACTTAAAGGAAAAGCAAATGCAAAGAAATTTGTTGGTGCTAAAGTAGGTGATGTTATTACACTTAAAACTAAAGGACTTTATAGCGACGATCACGATTTAATGCATGCATTAAAAGTGTCTCATGATGACGTTCATGGTTTAGATATTGAAATAACATTTACTATTTCAGAAGTAAATAAACGTGAAGCCGCAGATTTAGATCAAGAATTATTTGATAAATTATTCGGAGAAGGTACAGTGAAATCTGTAACAGAATTAAAAGAAAAGATTAAAGAAGATGCTGAAAAGCAATTCGTACAACAAGCTGATCAAAAACTTTTAAACGATGTTACTGAATATTTAGTAGACAATACTAAATTTGATTTACCTTCAGAATTCTTACAAAAATGGATTCAAGCAGCAGGAGAAACACCTCTTGACGATGCAGCTGCTAAAGAAGAGTTTGAAAAGTCTGAAAAAAGTATGCGTTACCAATTAATTGAAGGGAAATTAATTACAGCGAATAACATCCAAATTACTATGGATGATATTAAAGATCATGCAAAAACCATGATTAAAGCTCAAATGGCTCAATTTGGTCAGTTAAATCCTTCAGATGAAGAATTAGAAGGTATTGCTGCACGTGTTCTTGGAAATCAAGATGAAGCACGTCGTATTTCAGAACAAATCGTTAGCCAAAAGCTTTTAGCTGTTTATAAAGAAAAAGCAAATTTAGAAGTAAAAGAAGTGACTTACGAAAACTTTGTTAAAGAAGTTTACGGAGACAAATAAGTCAACTGTTTTAAAGAATAATCATTATATTTAGGCGTTGAATATGTTTTATTCAACGCCTATTTTATTCATTATTTAATCAAAAATAACATTATGAATTACGGAAAAGAATTCGAAAAATTCGCTATAAAAGATCAAGGGATAAGCAGTACATATTATAACCAAATAATAGGTAGTATGTACCCTACAAATTTAACACCAAACATTATTGAAGAACGCCAGATGAATGCTGTGGCAATGGATGTGTTTTCGCGTTTAATGATGGATCGTATTATCTTTATGGGCACAGGAATTAATGATCAAGTGGCTAACATTATTCAGGCACAGTTATTGTTTTTAGAAAGTACAGATGCTAATAAAGATATTCAAATTTACATTAACTCTCCAGGAGGAAGTGTATACGCAGGTTTAGGTATTTACGATACGATGCAATTTATTAAACCAGACGTTGCAACTATTTGTACTGGAATGGCTGCATCTATGGGAGCAGTATTATTATGTGCAGGTGCTAAAGGAAAACGTAGTGGTTTAACACACTCTCGTGTTATGATTCACCAACCTTTAGGAGGAGCTCAAGGACAAGCGAGTGATATTGAAATTACGGCACGCGAAATTTTAATATTAAAAGAAGAATTATATAAGATTATTAGTAAGCATTCAGGTCAGGATTACGACAAAGTGTATGCAGATAGTGATCGTGATTACTGGATGAAAGCTGATAAAGCTAAAGATTACGGTATGATTGATGAAATATTAGTGAGAAGCTAATACAGATCAAAAAAAACAGTAGCAATTTGCTACCGTTAAAAAGTGAAATTTAAAAAGATTTATGGCAAAGGAAGAATTAGAATGTTCGTTTTGTGGAAGAAAGAAACCTGAGACTAGTTTATTAATAGCAGGTTTAGATGCGCATATTTGCGATCGTTGTATCGAACAAGCACACGGTATTGTTTTAGAAGAATCTAAGCAATCAGATAATAGTGAATTATCTGCCGAATTAATGTTGCGTAAACCACTTCAAATTAAAGAGTTTTTAGACGAGTACATTATTGGTCAAGATATGACTAAAAAGGTAATGTCTGTTGCTGTCTATAATCATTATAAGCGTTTGTTACAATCGCCATCTAAAGATGATATTGAGATCCAGAAAAGTAATATTATTATGGTTGGGCAAACTGGTACAGGAAAAACATTAATGGCTAAAACCATTGCGAAAATGTTAAATGTACCTTTAGCTATTGTTGATGCTACGGTATTAACTGAAGCTGGTTATGTTGGTGAAGATGTAGAAAGTATCTTAACACGTTTATTACAAGCAGCAGATTACAGTCTTGAAAAAGCTGAAAAAGGAATTGTTTTTATAGATGAGATTGATAAAATTGCACGTAAAAGCGATAACCCTTCAATTACAAGAGATGTCTCTGGTGAAGGTGTACAACAAGCGTTGTTAAAACTTTTAGAGGGCACAACTGTAAACGTCCCGCCTAAAGGAGGTCGTAAGCATCCGGATCAAAAATTTATTGAAGTAAATACTGAAAACATCCTGTTTATAGCAGGTGGTGCTTTTGATGGTATTGAACGTAATATTTCTAAACGTTTAAATATGCAAGCTGTTGGGTATAGTGCTTCTAAATCTGATGATGTAATAGATCGTAATCATTTATTACAATATATTATTCCAAAGGATTTAAAAGACTTCGGGTTAATTCCTGAAATTATTGGGCGTTTACCTGTATTAACTTACATGGACCCGTTAGATGCTAAAACTTTAAGAGCTATTCTTACAGAACCTAAAAATGCAATTATTAAGCAGTATGAGAAATTGTTCGAAATGGACGATATTAAATTTCATATTACAGATGGTGCTTTAGACTTTATAGTTGAAAAAGCTATAGAATATAAATTAGGTGCGCGTGGGTTACGTTCGTTATGTGAAGAGGTGTTAACAGATGCTATGTTTGAGCTTCCTGGTACAGACGAAAAAGAATTAAAGGTTACAAAAGTATATGCCGAGAATAAATTAAATAAAACAACTATTAAAAAGTTGAAGGCAGTATCTTAAATATTTAAGAACTTATTATAAATAAAAAAACCACTCTAAGGAGTGGTTTTTTTATTTTGGTTGCTGTAACAATAACTTGCAACATACTGTAAATAAACAGATTTTGACTAATAGCTTGGCAAATGTATACTGATTATGAGTATTAAAAAAAGATATGCCTAGATTTTAGATATATGAACGTTATTTGACGATGAAGTGATTATTTATCTGTTTTTCATCATCTTGAAATCATTATTTTGAATTTAAAACCAGTAATTCATCTATATATTCTCTTGAGTTTGATAATCTTGGAATTTTGTGTTGTCCTCCTAATTTGTTGTGTAGTTTTAACCAATCATAAAATAAATTTTGTTGTCCTATATGTATGGTTGGTCTGTTTAATGTAATATTATTATAACGTTTGGCTTCGTAATCTGAATTTAAAGCCTTTAAGGCATTATCAAATAATTCGATAAAGTAATCCATATCAACTGGGGCTTTTTTAAATTCTATAATCCATTCATGTGCTCCTTTTTCCTTGTCTTTCATAAAAATAGGTGCACCAGTATAATCTACAATTTCAGACTTGGTCCGTTTACATACCTTTTTTAAAGCATCTTCAACATTTTCAATTATCAATTCTTCTCCAAATACATTTATATGGTGTTTTGTGCGGCCAGACACTTTTATTCTGTAAGGTGAAACAGATGTAAATCTAACAGTATCTCCAATTTTGTAACGCCAAAGTCCGGCATTAGTAGTAATAACTATAGCATAGTTTTTATTCAGTTCAACTTCACTTAATGGAATTATTTTTTCTTGAGGCGTATTGTATGTATCCATAGGAATAAACTCATAAAAAATACCATAATCTAACATAAGTAAGAGTTCTTTAGTATCGTTGTGGTCTTGTATTGCAAAGAATCCTTCAGAAGCATTATAGGTTTCGTAATATTTAAAGTTGTTGTTCGGAAGTATTTTCTTGTATTGATCTGCATATGGCGTAAAACTTACTCCTCCATGAAAGTATACTTCTAAATTAGGCCAGACATCATATAAATTACCTTTTCCTGTTGTTTCTAGTACATTGTTTAATAGAACTAACATCCAAGACGGCACTCCAGCAAGACTCGTTACGTTTTCCATTATAGTTTCGTCAACAATTGCTTGCATCTTGATTTCCCAATCGCTCATTAACGAAATTTTATTACTTGGTGTACTGCTAAATTCTGCCCAAAATGGCATATTCTCAATTAAAATAGCAGATAAGTCACCATATACAGTACCATTCTCTTTGTATAATTCCTTGCTTCCTCCTAAGCGCAGTCCTTTTCCTGTAAAGAGCTGAGAGTTTTCGTTATTATTTAAGTACATGCAAAGCATATCTTTTCCTGCTGCATAATGGCAATCTTCTAGAGATTCTGAGCTCACAGGAATAAATTTACTTTTAGCATTTGTCGTTCCGCTAGATTTTGCAAACCATTTTATATGTGATGGCCAAAAGATATTATCTTCTCCGGCTCGAGAACGCTGAATTAAATCCTGGTAATCTTCGTAAGTCGAAATAGGAACACGTTCTGCAAATGTTCGATAGTTTTTTATCGAGCTAAATTCATGTTGTCTACCAATTTTAGTGTCTTTAGCGGTTTGAATTAAATTTAAAAGTAACTCGTGTTGTACTTCATTTGGATATTTTAGAAATAAATCGATTTGATGAAACCGTTTTTTCAGGAACCAAGAGGCTATTGAGTTTACTATAGTAATTGGCATATTTACATTATCTTTAAGAATTAAAAATAATACTTTTTTTATGACTTACGAGGGTGTTCTAACAAAAATGGAAACCGAATATGCAAAACCTATTCAATATTATCTAGTTTTTGATTCTGACTTTTTAAATATGAATCAATTATTAAATAAAACTTTAAATATTAATTTCATAAAATACCAATGCTTAAACTGTGGATTAGATAAAAAAATATACAGACAAGGTTATTGTAAAAGTTGCTTTTTCGAAATTCCACAAGCAGCAGACTGGATTATGAAACCTGAATTGAGTAAGGCACATTTAGATATTGAGGACCGTGATTTAGTGTTCGAAAAAAAAGTACAATTACAACCACATATAGTGTATTTAGCAAATTCTGGTAGTGTAAAAGTTGGGGTTACAAGAAAAGGACAAGTGCCCACACGATGGATTGATCAAGGTGCTCATGAAGCTATAGAAATTGTTGAGGTGCCTAATAGATATTTGGCAGGAATTACAGAAGTTGCTTTAAAAGAGTTTGTGTCAGATAAAACCAATTGGCGTACGATGCTTAAAAATGAAATTGCAGATGAAAACTTAGAGGAGTGGAGAGATAAGTTAAAAGCCTACATTCCTGAAGACGCAAAACCTTATTTTATAGAGAATAATAAGGAAACAGAAATAGAATTTCCTGTACTTCAATATCCTGTTAAGCCAAAATCTTTAAACATTGAAAAAATGCAACATTATTCTGGTGTGTTAAAAGGGATAAAAGGGCAGTATTTAATATTTGAAGATGATACCGTTTTTAATATACGTAGTAATGAAGGGATGTATGTCTCCGTGACAATAGACTAAAACAAAAAACACGCTTTAGAAATGAATCTAGAGCGTGTTTTTTTATTGTATATAAAAGTCAACATTAAATATCTTCTTGATCTCTCAAGTTTTGGATATAAGCTGCTTTTTGGTTTTCTCTTCTTCTTTTTACTGAAGGCTTAGTGAAAAATTGATTCTCTCTTAAAGTTTGCATAACTTTTACGTTTCTGTGTTTTCTTTTGTAACGTTTAAGAGCGCGATCGATTTGCTCGCCTTCTTTTACTATAATTTTAAGCATCTAAATTCTGGTTTTAGTAATTAATTATTCTGAGTTTTAGGATTATCCTAAATAAGTTTTTAAGATTTTGTTTTTAGAGCTATGACGTAAACGTCTAATCCCTTTTTCTTTTATTTGTCTAACACGTTCGCGAGTTAAATCGAAAGTTTCTCCAATTTCATCTAAACTCATTGGTGCTTCGTTGCTTAATCCAAAAAACAAACGCAATACATCACTTTCTCTAGGAGATAATGTGTCTAGTGCTCTGTTAATTTCAAGATTTAACGACTCGTACATTAAATTGTTATCAGGGTTTGGCGATTCTCCAGATTTAACAACATCGTATAAGCTAGACGTTTCTCCTTCTTTTAATGGCGCATCCATTGAAAGATGACGGCCAGAATTTTTTAAAGACTGTTTTACTTCGCTTACAGTCATATCCAATTCATTTGCAATCTCGTCTGCACTTGGCGGACGTTCATGAGATTGTTCTAGAAAAGAATACGCTTTGTTAATTTTGTTAATCGAACCAATCTTGTTTAATGGTAATCTTACAATTCTAGATTGTTCTGCTAAAGCTTGTAAAATAGCTTGACGAATCCACCATACGGCATAAGAAATAAACTTAAATCCTCGAGTTTCATCAAAACGTTTTGCAGCCTTTACTAAACCAGCATTACCTTCATTAATTAAATCAGGTAAAGTTAAACCTTGGTTTTGATATTGTTTAGCAACTGAAACTACAAATCGTAAATTAGAGGTTGTTAACTTATCTAAAGCCACTTGGTCTCCTTCTCGTATGCGTTGCGCTAATTCAACTTCTTCTTCAGCTGTAATTAGTGGCATCTTACTAATATCTTGTAAGTACTTGTCTAACGATTTAGATTCCCTGTTCGTTACTTGTTTTGTAATTTTTAATTGCCTCATTTATCTGTTTTTGTTTTGTGCGTATCTATCAATATAAACTAATTTTTAATAAATCCTAATTTTATGTCACTTAATTCATTAAAAATGAATAATTAAGCTAGATTCATTTAAATACAAGTTATAAGTAGGTCTGTTTAGTACTAAATAAGCTGTATTTCTTCATTTACTTTTAGATTGAAACGCCTTCTAAATAGATAAACGCCTAAATATAAAAACGGAGTATCAAATAAAGCCATTAAGACTTTAAATAAAAATCCGCTGATTAATAACCCTGCAAATTTAGTCCATTCTATTTTACCAAAAAAACAAAGTAGCAATAAAACAGTCAATGTGTCGATAAATTGTGATAAAAAAGTGGAAAAATTGTTGCGTAACCACAAATGTTTCCCTTTAGTGACCGTTTTCCAGTAGTGATAAATCTGAATATCTATAAATTGAGCAAATAGATAAGCCATCATACTTGCTAAAACTGCAATTGCTGTGCTTCCAAAAACGCTAGTAAACTTAATATCGTTTACCGGAGACCAAGATGTTGCAGGAACAGCATTTGCTGTATAAATAATAGCCATTGAAAAGAGTGAAGCAAAAATTCCAGTAACCACTACTTGGTTAGCTGCTTTTTTACCGTAAATCTCACTTATTAAATCTGTAATTAAAAATGTAATGGGATATGGAAGTATTCCAACCGATACTTCAAATAAATTCGCTCCAAAAATAGTAATGTTAAAGGGGTACCAATAAAAGAATTTTTGAAAAATAAGATTCGATACCACTAAAGACGTCATGAATAAAGCACCTAGTAATAGGTAGATACGGTGTGCTAAAAAGTGATTCTTTTGGTTCATAGTTTTAAAATTCAAAAACAAACCTACATATTTAATTTCGAAAACACATTTTAACATTTAAAAGTCTTGGTTTTTGAAGTTGAAATTTTATCGGTGTTTAATGCCTAAATACAAGTTTAAGTAAATTACTTTTCTTTAATTTGCCCATATTTTAGTTCATGGCAAAATACGTTTACATATCAATAGGAAGCAATAAAGGCGACAGGTTTCAGAATTTACAATTAGCTGTTAATCGTATGTTTGATCTTGTGGGGTCTATCGAAAATATTTCAAAAGTGTATACTTCTCCTGCTTTTGGTTTTGAAAGTGAAGAGTTTTTAAATGCGTGTTTAATTATTAAGACAGAGCTTCTACCTGATAAGGTTATGCAGTATTTGCTTGATATTGAAACGGAATTAGGTCGTACACGAACTGAAGGTGTTGGTTACGAAGCGCGTGTAATAGATCTAGATATCATTTTTTTTGAAGATGAAATTATTAATACGCAATTATTACAAGTGCCACATCCAGAAATGCAAAAACGTAGATTTGTAATATTACCTTTAAACGATATTGCATCAGGTATTGTACATCCTGTTTTAAAACATACAGTTCGTGCTTTATTAAATAATTGTGATGATACAAGTGAATTAGTGGCTATTGATAAACATTTAGAAAACCCGATTAAAACGTTTAATTTTTCTCATAGAAATTTTATTGCTATTGAAGGGAATATTGGTGCAGGAAAAACAAGTTTAGCAACTAAAATGTCTGAAGATTTTAATGCCAAATTAGTTTTAGAACGCTTTGCTGATAATCCGTTTTTACCGAAATTCTACGATGATGCTATGCGATATGCATTTCCTTTAGAAATGTCTTTTCTGGCCGACCGTTATCAACAAATTTCAGACGATTTATCGCAACTCGATTTGTTTAAAGATTTTATTGTAAGTGATTACGATGTGTTTAAATCGTTAATTTTTTCTAGAATTACGTTACAAGAAGACGAGTTTAAACTCTATAGAAAGTTGTTCTATATTATGTATAAAGAAATCGCTAAACCCGATTTGTACATCTATTTGTATCAAAATACAGAGCGCCTTCAGCAAAATATTAAAAAACGTGGTCGTGATTACGAACAACAAATAGAGGACGATTATCTCAATAAAATCAATTTAGGTTATTTAGAATTCTTAAAAAATCAGACAGAATTAAAAGTCAAAATTATTGATATTTCCGATATGGATTTTGTAGCCAATCGCGCCGATTATTTAAATATTTTAAAATTAATTTGTTCTTAAATTAAAGCTTTCATTTTACTAAACACATCCCAAATAACCACACCTGCACTTACTGAAATGTTTAGAGAGTGTTTGGTCCCAAATTGAGGGATTTCAATCACCATGTCGCTTTTAGAAACAACATCTTGAGCCACGCCTTTTACTTCATTTCCAAACACTAAAGCGTAGGTCGTGTCTGTTTCAGGAGTAAATTCGTCAAGCATGGTTGCATGTTCAGCTTGTTCAATACTTAATACTTTTACATTTTCAGCTTGTAGTTTTTCAACAACATCTAACGTGTGTTCTGCATGTTCCCAAGCCACAGTTTCTGTACTTCCTAAGGCTGTTTTGTGTATGTCTTTATGTGGCGGCGTTGCAGTAATGCCGCAGAGGTAAATTTTTTCAATCAAAAACGCATCACTCGTTCTAAATACCGAACCAATATTGTTTAAACTTCTAATGTTGTCCAATACTATAATAAGTCGTGTTTTTTTAGTGTCTTTAAAATCTTCAACACTTAATCGGTCTAACTCGCTATTTTTTAATTTACGCATACTATTTAATTTCTGTATTCTTTAATTCTATTGATTTTCTGAATAGGGGCGAACATATTTTCAAAAAAATCAAATTATGGTTACATTGCAACGGTATTTAAAATGCAAAAATAACACTAAAAAACGTCTTACCCTTGGCAAAAAAAACGAAAAAAGAAACGCCGTTAATGAAACAGTATAATGCGATTAAAGCAAAGTATCCAGATGCTTTGTTGCTATTTCGTGTAGGCGATTTTTATGAAACCTTTGGTTCAGACGCGATTAAGACTGCAGGAATTTTGGATATTACGCTAACAAAACGTGGTGCAGGAAGCGAAAGTGAGATAGAATTAGCCGGATTTCCGCATCATTCTATAAACACCTATTTACCAAAATTGGTAAAAGCTGGCGAACGTGTTGCGATTTGCGACCAGTTAGAAGACCCAAAGCAAACCAAAACGATTGTAAAACGTGGCGTTACAGAATTAATTACGCCAGGTGTATCGCTTAACGATGAGGTGTTAAAATCGAAATCGAATAACTTTTTGTGTGCGGTGCATTTTGGGAAAATTAATATCGGAATTTCATTTTTAGATATTTCTACGGGGGAGTTTTTAACCTCGCAAGGAAACGAAGAATACATCGATAAGTTACTTCAGAATTTTAATCCGAGTGAAATATTAGTGTCGAAGCAAAAACGTAATCTGTTTAAAAGTGCTTTTGGAGACGATTATCATGTGTTTCATTTAGAAGATTGGGTATATCAAACTGATTATACCAATGAAACCTTATTGAAACATTTCAACACAAAAACATTAAAGGGTTTTGGTGTTGAAAATTTAGAAGAAGGGATTATTGCTTCGGGTTCTGTGTTGCATTATTTAGGCGAAACACAGCACAATAAATTAGAACATATTACCTCTATTTCGCGTATAGCAGAAGATGATTATGTGTGGATGGACCGATTTACTATGCGGAATTTAGAGTTGTATAATTCTACTAATAATAATGCCGTTACGTTATTACATATTATAGATAAAACCATTTCGCCAATGGGCGGACGTTTATTAAAGCGTTGGTTGGCATTGCCATTAAAAGATGCTAAAAAAATAAAACAACGTCATGAGGTAGTCGATTTCTTAACCAAAGAAAAGGAGATACATCAAAAAACGAGACAACATATAAAACATATAGGCGATTTAGAACGCTTAATCTCTAAAGTAGCCACCGGGAAGGTGAGTCCGCGTGAGGTCATTCAGCTTAAAAACTCATTAGAGGCGATTGTACCTATAAAAGCATTAGCGTCTCAATCTCCTAACGATGCTTTAAAAATTATAGGTGATAAATTACAAAGTTGCGATGTGTTGCGAGAGAAAATTAAGCAAACGTTAAACGAAGAAGCACCGGTAAATGTTTTAAAAGGACACACGATTGCTGAAGGATTTTCGTCCGAGTTAGACGAGCTTCGTGGCTTATCAACGTCAGGGAAGAATTATTTAGACGCCATGTTGGAGCGCGAATGCGAGCGTACCGGAATAACGTCTTTAAAAATTGCGTCTAACAACGTCTTTGGTTATTATATAGAAGTTAGAAACACGCATAAAGACAAAGTTCCTGAAGAGTGGATTAGAAAACAAACCTTGGTTAGTGCCGAGCGTTACATTACTGAAGAATTAAAAGAATACGAGGCTAAAATTCTTGGTGCAGAAGAACGTATTTTAACTATAGAACAAAAGCTGTTTTCCGATTTAGTGTCGTGGATGAGTCAGTATATTAAACCTGTTCAGCAAAATGCATTTTTAATTGGGCAATTAGATTGTTTATGCGGATTTGCACAATTGGCAAACGATAATAATTATGTGTATCCTGTTTTAGATGATACATTCGATTTAGAAATTGTTGAAGGGCGTCACCCGGTAATTGAGAAGCAATTACCAATAGGCGAAGTTTATATTGCCAACGATGTGTTTTTAGACCGTTCGACTCAGCAAATTATCATGATTACTGGGCCAAATATGTCGGGTAAATCGGCTATTTTACGTCAGACGGCACTTATTGTATTACTAGCTCAAATCGGGAGTTTTGTGCCTGCTAAATCGGCTAGAATAGGTGTAGTCGATAAAATATTTACTAGAGTAGGAGCAAGCGATAATATTTCGATGGGTGAATCGACATTTATGGTCGAGATGAACGAAACGGCATCTATTCTAAATAATATGTCGGAGCGTAGTTTAGTGTTATTAGATGAGATAGGTCGAGGAACCAGTACTTACGATGGGATTTCTATTGCTTGGGCCATTAGTGAATATTTACATGAACACCCTGCAAAAGCTAAAACCTTATTTGCTACGCATTATCATGAATTAAATGAAATGTCTGAAACCTTCCCTAGAATTAAGAATTTTAATGTCTCTGTAAAAGAGTTAAAGGACAACGTACTGTTTTTAAGAAAATTGATTGAAGGAGGTAGTGAACATAGTTTTGGTATACATGTAGCGAAAATGGCGGGAATGCCACAGCAAGTGTTACATAGAGCTAATGCTATATTAAAGAAATTAGAAAAATCGCATTCTAGCGATGAGCTTACAGATAAAGTGAAAACACTATCAGACGATTTACAGTTAAGTTTCTTTAATTTAGACGACCCTCTTTTAGAAAATATTAAAGAAGAAATTATCAATACGGATATTGATACATTAACTCCTGTTGAAGCACTTATGAAACTTAACGAAATTAAAAGAATGCTTACAAAGCCAAGTAAGGCCGCGAAAAGTTGATTTTTTTGATATTGATTTTCAGTAATTTAAAAAATAATTTAATTTTTTTTAAAAAAAAGCTTTGAGATACCAAGAAAAGTCCTAAATTTGCACCCGCAATAGTAATGTTGCTACGTTCATTAAAACACTACGCGAAAGTAGCTCAGGGGTAGAGCATCACCTTGCCAAGGTGGGGGTCGCGGGTTCAAATCCCGTCTTTCGCTCTATACTGTTTTATTTTTTTTGAAAATATACCAAAATGCTGAAGTGGTGGAATTGGTAGACACGTTGGACTTAAAATCCAATGGGTAGTAATGCCCGTGCGGGTTCAAGTCCCGCCTTCAGTACTAAAGCCTTTATCGTAAGATAGAGGCTTTTTTATTATTATTTTCAATCTCTGTATTTATAGAGATTGTTTTAATAAATTATATACCATGCAGAAATGGTGGAATTGGTAGACACGTTGGACTTAAAATCCAATGGGTAGTAATGCCCGTGCGGGTTCAAGTCCCGCTTTCTGTACTAAAGCCTTTATCTTAATAGATAGAGGCTTTTTTGTTTTATAGCATGTCATACTTTAAATGCTTTTACTTTTCTTTTATATCTTATTCTTTGTGCTTCGAATGGCTATGAAAGGATCAGTTTGTCTTTTTTATTCAGGTCTTTTTTGTTAAAATAACAAGTCATATTGTTGTAGTGTGTTGTTTTTTAGGTGATTTTTGTTTTTTAATTGTTAAATTGGTATAGTCTTTGAGAGTTGTTAAAAATGAATCAAAATTGAGAATTATGAATTTGTAATCTTCTTTTGCTTCTAACAACCATTGTATAACCAAACACTACTTTCATGAAAAATTTTATTACAGTATTCCTATTGCTAATTTCAAGTACAATGTTTTCGCAAGAAGCGCGTAATGTTATTGATTCGACACTTATAAATTCAGATTATTTTCACGACTATCCGCAAGAGAAAATATTTGTACACACCAATAAGACCTTGTATTTCTCTGGAGAAAAAATTTGGTGGAAAGCTTATGTCGTTAGTGATAGCGACGATACACCCTTGGTTACAACTACAAATTTGTATGTAAATCTCTACGATTCGCAAAAGAAGCTAATCTCTAGTCAGTTATTCGATTGTGTAGAAGGGAAGTCTTTTGGAGAAATAGAATTATCTAAGGATCTTAAAACGGGGACATATTACATTCAGTTAGATACACAATGGAATAGGAATTTTAATAATAGATATGTTTCAAAAATTAATGTTGTAAATACTTTTGATACTAGTGGGGAAGTCGCACTGGCAGATTCAGAGCCAAATACTGAAGATATTAATATTAATGCCGAGACACCTTTACAAGCGGTAGATGTTAATTTTTACCCAGAAAGCGGAACCTTGCTAAATAATGCTGCAAATGTAATTTACTTTACTGTAACTAGTGACGATTTATATGTTGCAAATCAGGATGTGGAAATACAAGATAAAGCTTCAGGAAAAACAATTGCAAGTGTAAAAACCAATGCTTTTGGAGTAGGAGCGTTTAATGTGTTTAGTTTGCCTGATCACGATTATGTTTTAAAGCTTAAGCGTGATAAGGATTATACATTTCAACTCGATAAAGCTGTGGATTCGGGTATTGTTATAAGTAAAGAGACAAGTGAACTGGATTCAGATAAAGCACAATTTAAAATTACATTAAGTACAGATTTATCTAAAAAGTATAATGAGCAAAATCTTTTTGCAACGGTACATCGTAACCAAAAATTACTTTATATTTTACCTATAAAGATTGATAAAAAACATATTAAATATAGTATTCCAATTGCTAAAGCGCATCTTTTTAATGGTGTAAATACAATTACTTTATTTAATGCGAATAACAAACCTGTAGCAGAACGTCATTTTTATGTAGAAACTAAAAATGAAATTAAAATTGATGTAAAACAGAATGAGGTTGTAGGAGATTCTCTAGGGTTAGATTTTAATATTAAAGGTAATGCTATAGTTTCAAATTTAAGTGTTTCGGTATTGCCACAAGACACAAAATTAAACGCTGATGCATCAAATATAGTACATGGCTTTTTGTTAGAGCCTTATGTAAATACGAGTGTGCCTTCTGGTTTAAGTCTATCTAAAACAGATTTAGATTTATTTCTGCAATTTAATACAGGTGCTACAACAACTTATCAATTAAATAACGATAAACCTGTTTTTAGTGTAGAAAAAGGATTGGATGTAAGAGGAGTTGTAAATGCTAAGGTTAAGGAAGGTTATAAAGTGATGCTTTCTTCTACAGTGAATGGTATTTTGGAGGTAACGACTATAAACCCTGACAAGTCCTTTGAGTTTAAAAACCTGGTTTTAAAAGACAGCTCTAATTACAAACTGTCTTTAATTAATAAAAAAGGAGGGTTGTTAGATGCTACTTTTTATGTGTATGATTCTAAAAGTAATTACAAACCAGATAATTTTCTAACGTATTCTAAAACAGATTTAAAAACAACTTTAAAACAAGCAGAGCCTGAGGATAATAATTACAGTCTAACATATAGAGGCTCGGAGGTTTTAGAAACTGTTAATTTAGAGGGTACTAATGTCGATAAAAATAAGAAAAAGCCAAGGGTTTGGTCAAACACGGGATCTGTAAACATATTAGAAATTACAGAGTCACAAGAGAAATTTTTAAGTGTTTGGCAGTTTTTAAGAATTCAGCCTCAGCTTCAGGCTTTTGATTTAAAAACGACACCTGAATACAAAATTTATTTTAAAAGACCTAGAGGACTCAATCCAGCATCTGCATTAATTGTTATTGATGGGGCTATGTCCTATGCAGGGCTTCTAGAAAATATTCAATTAAGTGATGTGGCTTCAATTCGGCTCGATGTAAATGGTTACAAGTTTGGAAATAATGGTGGTGGCGGTGCTATATATGTGGATTTAAAAGAAAGTTACGAATATGATTACGATAAAATAGGTCATAATTACTTTGAGAGTGAAGTCTCATTTGGTTTTACAGAACCTACGTTAACTTTTGAAAGACCATTGTTTACATTTAATACTAAAGAATCAAAACAGTTTTACAACACTTTAGATTGGATTCCGAATTTTACTGTTTTACCAAAAACACAGAACACATTAAGAATATATAAAGGCGATTACGATAAAATTAAACTCTTTATTAATGGTATGAATGCAAATGGTGAGGTATTTTCTGATGTTGTAGAAGTGTCTTTGGAGTCTGAATTGTAGTTTAGTATTCTAGAGTATAAAAGATGAAAATTTGTTTATCGCCCTAAAGGAATACCTATTCCAAAAAATAATCGGAATTTATCGGTGCTGTTTATCCATGATAAGTCTAAACTTACTGGGCCAATAATCGTATTGCAATCAAGTTTTGTTCCAATAGACACAAGTTTACTTGTGTCTAAATTATCTTTCCACTCCCCTTTTGGATTTAAGGCATTTTCAGAGTAGTCTGTAAAATTTCCAAACCCAACAGTAGCCATATTGAGATGGGGTGTAATGTATAATTTTTTTATAAACTGATATTGTAGAGCAATGTTAACTCCCATAAATTGACTCACTGGTAATTCGTCTTCTAAAAGGCCATAAAACATATAGTTGTCTTTTCGTACTCGTCTTAAATTTCCGCCTAAGAAATAGTTTGCGCCATAGCCTAATTCTTGAAACGAAGCATCTCCATATTCTTCATTATCTATAAATGTAAATCCAGCATTTGCACCTAAAATTAAGCTAAGTTTACTGTTAAATGCTTTTGCGCTTTTAAAGTTTAATCTAAATTTTGTGAATCCGCTAAAGTGCCCCGATTGGTTACTAGATAAGGTTTTGTCGTAATAGCTAGCTTCAACTTTATTGGTAAGTGCTCTTCCTAATCGGGCTTCGATATTCAAACCTTTTGTGGGTAAAAAAACTTCGTTTAAAGTGTTGTAAACATATTGCCCGTAAACCTCGGTAGTTCTAAATTTGTAACTTACTAAATTTAATATATTGTTTATTACGTCCGGATCTGCATCTGGTTTTACAACAGTGCTTTGGTAATTTATTCCTACACCAGCGTAACTATTAAGCGTATGTATGTTACGGTTAATTTCATTGTCAAATTGTAAAAATTTGTAATTCATTTCGTCTGCCGATTCTCCACTTATAATGACATCTTGATCGAGTTTTTCTCCAAAGACCTCAGATCTAAACCACCAGTTTTTATTTTCTCCAAATATTTTTTGGTATTGTACTTTAAATTTTGGTTGTTCGGCAATGTCTAATGTTACAAGAAAGCGAGAAGATGCTCCTATAATGTTTCTACCTGTATAGTTAACTAATAGCCCTACGCCTCTATAATCGTCAAAATGAACAGCTAATTTAACCTGATTATGTGCCTTTTCTTTAGCTATAATTTCAATACCGGTATTTTTGTTGTTTAGTATTGGGTTGGTGTATATAGAGCTAAATAAGTTGGTTCCTAGAATTCTGTTAATATGTGTTCTTGCTTCTTCAACAGTGTATTCTTCTTTTTCTTTTAATCCGGATCTAGATGTTACTAATCTTAAGTTATTTTTACTAATGCCTTTGTAAACTATAGTGTCTAATATAACGTGATCACTTACATCTGGTTTTTTATGTGCTTTTTGCTTGTAAGGTTTTAGCATTTCTGCAAGTGCAAGAAATTTGTCTTCGTTATCTAGCACAGCTTTTTTCCCTTCTTCATAAATAATCTCGTTTTTATCGAAATCACCTGGAGTGTAACTTAGATTGGGTACGTTATCAATTAAAATATCGCAATCATTTTTGTTTTTTGCTGTCTCGAGATTACTAGATAGCATACCTGTTTGGAAGAGTAAATTTTCCAAACTACTTAATTCTTCTTTTGTTTGTAAACCACCACTAACTTCGCTTCCTATAATAAAGTCTGCACCTAATTCTTTTGCAACATCAACAGCAAAATTATTTAAAACGCCACCGTCTACAAGTAAAGTGTTTTCGTATTCTACGGGCTTAAAAACACCTGGAATAGACATGCTTGCTCGCATAGCGGTTGTTAAAGAACCACTAGATAGAACCACTTGTTTTCCGTTTACAATGTCTGTAGCCATGGCTCTAAAAGGAATCGGAAACTTGTCGAAATCTGTTATATTATAGACAGGATACGTGAGTACACTAAAGAATTCTCTTAAATTTTGGTCATTTAAAATGGCAAGGACAGGTTTTGGTTTTTTGTCAATAACCTCAAATCCTACTGAATAACGACCAAATTCACTTTTTTCCTCATTACTCACACTGTTAATAGATACTTTTCCTCTAAATAGGTTATCCCAATCTGTTGTTTTAGAAAGTTCAGCAATCTCATCTCCGGTGTAACCTATAGAGTATAATGCCCCCACAATACTTCCCATACTGGTTCCAACAATTAAATCCGGAACAATACCTAGAGAGTCTAATTTTTGTAGTGTAGGAATATGTGCAATTCCTAAAGCACCGCCTCCACTTAATACGAGTGCTACTTTTGGTTTCTCCTTATCTTGAGCATGAGATAAAATAGGTAATAAAATACAGCTTAAAAGAATGAAAAGTTTGTTGAAATTATTCATTTTTAGGAAGGAAATAGTCGGTTAATTAAAGGAAGAATGTGCCTTCTGTACAAATGTAGGGTAAATTACGTTAGACTTTAAATATTCTAAAATAGAAACGTCAATTAATTGTGTTAAAAAATGTCTTGTAATAGATAGATGTTGAATCAATTTATGAAAAATAAAGAAAAAATCCCTGTTTTAGAATATATTAGCTAAGTCAACGTTTTATTGTTAACTAAATTTTGTTTGAGAATTTCATTGTTCTTATATAATTTTACAGCACGTAAAAACAGATTTCGAATTAGGTAAAGTAATTTGTTTAATAACCTTTTTAAAACTTAAGATTGAAAAATAATACACAAAATAAAAAGAGGAATTGGTTTCGCGTTATTGTAAAACTATTTCTATTGGGGGTGTTTTTAATATTGCTTTTTATTGGAAGTATTTATGTGGGGTTATGGGGGCGTATTCCTTCGAAAACAGATTTATCCGATTTAAAGCAAGCAGAGGCAAGTCTTGTACTCGATCATAATAATAAATTACTGGGTAAGTATTTCGTATTCGATAGAAGTATCATCCGTTTTAACGATATTCCAGACTATCTTGTAAATGGTTTAATTGCAACTGAAGATGCTCGTTTTTATGAGCATAATGGTATTGATTATCCAAGCTTTTTCAGAGTGTTTTTTAAAAGTTTATTACTTCAAGATAATTCAGCAGGAGGCGGAAGTACCATTACGCAGCAGTTAGCTAAAAATTTATACGGCAGAGAGAATCATGGTTTATTATCTATGCCTGTTAATAAAATTACAGAGATGATTATTGCATCTCGAATTGAAGCTATCTATGGTAAAAATGATATTATAGCATTGTATCTGAATACCGTGCCTTTTAGTGAGAACACCTTTGGAATTGAAAGTGCAGCACAACGATTTTTTAATACAACAGCAAGTGATCTCACGCTGTCGGAGGCTGCAACTTTAGTGGGATCACTTAAAGCAAACCATAGCTATAACCCAAGGTTGTTTCCAGAGCGCAGTCAATTTCGACGTGATGTGGTTTTGCAGCAAATGAAGAAATATGGATATATAAATGAAGCTACACGATTAAAAGAAAGTAATATTCCTATCGAAATCGATTATCATAAATTCACTTATAATGAAGGTTTAGCTCCTTATTTTCGAGAAAAAGTTCGTAAACAAGTCTCTCGTGTTTTAGATAGTATTAATAAAACAGATGGTAGTACTTATGATTTATATAAAGACGGTTTAAAAATAACAACCACATTAGATAATACCATGCAAGAGTATGCCGAAAAAGGCATGAATAAGCATATGGAACGTTTACAGCGTCAGTTTGAAAAAGCTTATGGTGCCAATGCACCTTGGGTGAAAAATGAAACATTAATTAAAGAAACAATTCAGAAATTACCTGAGTATAAACGCTTGCAAAAAAAGAACTTGTCTGAGGCTCAAATTATGGATTCTCTAAGAAAAAAAACAAAGAAACCATTATTTACTTATGAAGGAGATACCATTGTTTCTATGTCGACTATAGATAGTTTAAAGCACTATTTAAAATTTTTAAATGCTGGATTTGTAGCTTTAGAGCCAAATTCTGGTGCAGTGAGAGCTTATGTTGGAGGCATAAATTTCGAGCATTTTAAATACGATCATGTGTCTATGGGGAAACGCCAAGTAGGATCAACATTTAAACCTATAGTATATACTGCAGCATTAGAATCTGGGATGGAGCCTTGTACTTATTTTTCGGTAAAAGAAGTAACCTATACAGATAAAGACGGTTGGACACCATCAAACGCGTCGAATGATGAAGACGATCCGTATATGAATTATTCATTAGAAAAAGCATTGAGTAGGTCTATAAATACCATTGCTGTAAAAGTTTTGGAAGAAGTTGGCATAGCTCCCGTAATTGCTCAAGCACGTAAAATGGGAATTGTTTCAGACTTACCAGAAGTACCATCTTTGGCTTTGGGAACTGCAGAATTATCGCTTATGGAATTAACATCTGCGTACACAAGTTATGTTAATGAAAGTGTGCCTTCAAAACCTTATGTTATTGAAAAGATTGAAGATAAAGATGGTAAGGTTTTGTACGAGTATACACCGTCTAGACCTCTTGAAGCTGCGTTTTCTGAAACAACTAGAGAAATTATGATAGCGTTTATGAAAGCAACTATAGACGAGGGGACGGCAAAGCGTATGCGTTCTACATATGGTTTAACTAACGATATGGCAGGAAAAACAGGAACCACACAAGATAATCGAGATGGTTGGTTTATGAGTATTACACCTAATCTGGTAATGGGGTCATGGGTAGGTAACGACGATCAGCGTATTGGTTTTAGTAATACAAGAATTGGTCAAGGAGCTAATTCAGCATTGCCTATTGTTGCTAATTTTGTGTCTCGATTAAATGAAAATAGTGATTTTAATAATATTACGAAAGCGAAGTTTAAAACGCCATCAGAAGAGGTTTTACAAGCCTTAGATTGTGATCCTGATAAACGTGATGGGTTTTTTAAGCGTCTTTTCGGTAAAAAGAATAAGGAGAAAGCATTTGGAGAATAGATACTTCTGTTTATTCTTTTTAAGATATTAAATTGTGGTCTAATTATTTCATATTTTTGAAGGTATAGTTGAATTAATTACAAGATCATGTATCAAGCAAACGATAATAGATATAATACCATGTCTTACAGAAGATGTGGAAAAAGCGGATTGGTATTGCCTCCTATTTCATTGGGTTTATGGCATAATTTTGGAGATGTAGATGCGCTAGATAATGGAAAACAAATGCTACATACAGCTTTCGATAATGGTATTACGCATTTCGATTTAGCTAATAATTATGGTCCACCTCCAGGAAGTGCGGAATCTAATTTTGGAAAAATTTTAAAAGATAGTTTCTTACCGTATCGCGATGAGCTTATCATTTCTACAAAAGCTGGATATGGTATGTGGCCAGGTCCTTATGGCGATTGGGGATCTAAGAAGTATTTGGTTTCTAGTTTAGATCAAAGTTTAAAGCGTATGGATTTAAATTATGTCGATGTTTTTTACCATCACAGACCAGATCCTAGTACACCCTTAGAAGAAACTATGGCAGCCTTAGATTTAATTGTAAAACAAGGGAAAGCCTTGTATGTAGGATTATCTAATTATAATGCTGAAGATACTTTAAAAGCATCTAAAATTTTAAAAACATTAGGTACACCTTGTTTAATTCATCAGCCAAGATATAGTATGTTCGACCGCTGGGTTGAAGATGGTTTGTTAGATGTTTTAGGAACCGAAGGTATTGGTGGTATCGCTTTTTCTCCTTTAGCTCAAGGGCTTTTAACTAATAAATATATTAAAGGCATACCCGAAAATTCTAGAGCGGCAAAGGAAACTGGATTTCTTCAAAAGGAGACCGTTACTCAGGCAATTATTGAAAAAGTAATTAAGTTAAATGCTGTTGCAGAAAATCGTAATCAAAGTTTAGCACAAATGGCTATAGCTTGGTTGTTAAAAGATGATAGAATTACATCTGTATTGGTAGGCGTTAGTAGTGAAAAACAATTGTTAGATAATATAGGAGCTTTAAACTGTTTAACTTTTGATGCTTCAGAGTTAGAGGTTATAGAATCAATTTTAAAGTAAAAACAAAATCGATAAACGAATATGCGTTTACTGTTTTAAGCAATAAAATCCCTTGTATAGTTTATACAAGGGATTTTATTTATTATACTAATGTGTACTAATTATTTAGTTTTCATAGCGTCATTTGCTGCTTTAGTAGCAGCATCTTTAGTATCGTTTACAGCACCTTCAACAGCATCAGAAGCACTATCTACAGCTTCACCTGCAGCATTTTTAGCGTCAGTCGCAGCACCTTCAACAGCATCTTTAGCATTACTCATGGCTCCTTCAGTAGCTTCAGTAGCACCGTCTACAGCTTCTCCAGTAGCGTCTACAGCATTGTTTACAGCGTCTTTAGTTGTGTCTGCTGCATCATTTACAGCATCTTTTGTTGCATCGGCAGCATTTTCTATTGCATCTCCAGTTGCATCAGCAGCGTTTTCAATAGAATCTCCAGCACTATCAGCTTTTTCTTTTACGTCTCTACAAGATGTGAATGTTGTACCTAAAGCAAAAACAAGAGCTGCACTTAAAATAATTTTTTTCATAATTTTGATTGTTATAGTTATTGTTAATTTTGAAGCAACGAAGTTAATAACTTATCAGAAATCAACATGTTAAAAATGTTAATTTTTTATAAATTTTAGTTAAAAATACGAATTTTTAATCTTTTTTGCTTAAATAGCTTTTAATTATATTTACAGCACCAGTATTTTTAATAATATATGAAGTATTTTTCGATCCTGTTGTTATTCTGTGATTTGTATCATTAATTAATGTGTTAACAGTTTGATTTAATTGTGTTTGATTGCTAATAGAAAACATGCCTTGGTTATTTATCATCGCTTTTGCTTCTAAAAATTTTTCATAATGCTTTCCAATTATAATAGGAACTCCAAACACTGCCGGTTCAAGTGTGTTGTGTAATCCCGTAGTTCCAACAGCTCCGCCTACATATGCAATATCTGCATAGTTGTATATTTTGGTTAAAATACCAATGGTATCAATTATAAATATTTTTGCTTTAGATATGTCTTTGGTGCTTTTTTCTGAAAACAGCACTGTTTCTGCTTTTATATTATTTTTAAGTTGCTGAATTTGATTGGGTTTAATATTGTGTGGTGCAATAATAAATTTTACATCTTTAGGTGCTTCAGTATTAATATATTCTACTAATAATTTTTCATCTTCAGGCCAAGTGCTTCCTGCGACAAAACATAACTTGTTTTGTTTAAAATCAGCAATAAAATCTAAAGTATTATCTATTTTTAATTGATTTGAAACACGGTCGAAACGGGTATCTCCAGAAACACTTACATTTTTATAATTTACAGATTCTAGTAACGCTTTTGAAGTCTTGTTTTGGGTGAAAATATGTTCAAACGCAAACAAAGCATTTGTCATAAAAGTACCATAACTTTTAAAATACACTTGATCTTCTCTAAATAAAGCTGAAATTAAAATGGCTCTTCCTTTTCTGCGTTTTAGTTCATTTAAAATGTTAGGCCAAATGTCATACTTTACAAAAACAGTGAGCTCTGGGTGTACTAAATCGAGAAAGATAGAGGCGTTTTTTTTAGAATCTAAGGGGAGATACACAACACAATCTGCAATCGGTGAATTTTTTCTAATCTCATATCCAGAGGGAGAGAAAAAAGAAAGAACAATTTTATGGTTTGGATGCTGTTTTTTTATTTCAGAAAACACAGGAAGTCCTTGTTCATACTCGCCTAAAGAGGAGCAGTGAAACCAAAGTATGTGATCTGTAGGCGTAATATGTTCTTTTAATTTGCGAAAGGTTTCTCGCCTACCATTTACTCCAGATTTTATCTTTAAATTGAACAAACCAATAGCTTGAAGTAAATAATTCGTTAGGAATATGCCGATATTGTATATAATTCTCAAATTAAAATGCTTTGATGCAAAAATAGGATTTCTTTGGCATAATTTGATTGGTAAACACCCTTGATTTTTGTAATTTCGTTACCTTAATGTCCCAAACGGATTTATTAATTATCATGGTTTATTTACTTTGATGTAAAGAGCCTTAATTTCTTTTTTATGAGAAAAATTCAAATGGTTGACTTAAAGAGTCAATATGCTAGAATAAAGGATGTTGTAGACGAATCTATTCAAGAGGTTTTAGAGACTACAGCATTTGTAAATGGACCAAAGGTTCACGAATTTCAGAAAAATTTAGAACAATATTTAAATGTAAAACATGTAATTCCTTGTGCAAACGGTACAGATGCATTACAGATTGCTATGATGGGTCTAGGTTTAAAACCAGGAGACGAGGTTATTACTACCGATTTTACTTTTGCTGCAACGGTTGAGGTTATTGCATTATTGCAATTAACACCAGTTTTAGTAGATGTAGAGCCAGATACTTTTAATATAGATATTGAAGCTATTAAAAAGGCAATTACTCCAAAAACAAAAGCAATTGTTCCTGTACATTTATTTGGACAATGTGCAAATATGGAAGCAATAATGGAAATTGCAAAAGAGAACAACTTATTCGTAATAGAAGATAGTGCACAAGCTATAGGTGCTAATTACACATATAGTGACGGTACTAAAGTAAAAGCAGGAACTATTGGAGACGTAGCTGCAACATCATTCTTTCCTTCAAAAAATTTAGGTTGTTATGGTGATGGTGGGGCTATTTTTACAAATAACGATGAGTTAGCACATGCCATTCGTGGTATTGTAAATCATGGTATGTACGAACGTTACCACCATGATGTTGTTGGTGTGAATTCGCGTTTAGATGCCATTCAAGCAGCTGTTTTAGGCGCTAAATTACCAAATTTAGATGCTTATAATAAGGCTAGAATTGAAGCTGCAAATAAATATGATGTTGCTTTTAAGGATGAAAAACATATTGTTATACCATTTAGAAGCGGAGCACAAGATAATCATGTATTTCACCAATATACTTTAAGAGTGACCGGAGTAGATCGTGATGCATTAGCTAAATATTTAAACGAAAATGATATTCCTTGTGGTGTATATTACCCAATTCCATTACACAACCAAAAGGCTTATTTAGATGAGCGTTATAATGAAGCTGATTTTAAAGTTACAAATCAGTTGGTAAAAGAAGTTATTTCATTACCTATGCATACCGAATTAGACGACGATCAGATTGAATACATAACAACCAAAGTAAAAGCATTTATCAATGAGTAAAATATTAGTTACTGGAGGACTTGGATTTATAGGGTCTCATACTGTTGTAGAACTTCAAAATGAAGGCTACGACGTGGTAATTATCGATAATCTTTCAAATTCATCTCGCGATGTGTTACAAGGTATTATTGGAATTACAGGAAAAGAACCTGTTTTTGAAGAACTTGATTTAAGAGACAAACAAGGCGTTCAGAACTTTTTTAAAACTCATAGTGATATTAATGGTGTTATTCATTTTGCAGCAAGTAAAGCTGTTGGAGAAAGTGTTGGAAATCCACTTTTATATTATGAAAATAACATTAATACTTTAATTTATGTTCTGCAGGAACTCGATAAATTAAAAGATGCTAATTTTATTTTTAGTTCATCTTGTACTGTTTATGGTCAAGCAGACGAATTACCAATTACCGAGAATGCACCAGTAAAACCAGCAGAGTCTCCTTATGGAAATACAAAGCAAATTGGTGAAGAAATTATAAAAGATAGCTGTAAAGTAATCCCTAATTTAAATGCTATTGCTTTGCGTTATTTCAATCCAATTGGAGCGCATGAGTCTGCACTTATTGGCGAATTACCTATTGGAGTTCCTTTAAACTTAGTGCCATTTATTACACAAACTGCTGCAGGTTTACGCGAACAGTTATCTGTTTTTGGAGACGATTATCCAACTTCAGATGGTACTTGCGTTCGAGATTATATACATGTAGTAGATTTAGCAAAAGCACATGTTATTGCTTTAAAGCGATTATTAGAGGCTAAAAATAAATCTAATTTTGAAGTTTTTAATTTAGGAACAGGAACAGGGAGTTCTGTTTTAGAGGCTATTAAGTCTTTTGAATATGTTTCGGGTGAAAAATTAAATTATAAAATTGCTCCACGTCGAGAAGGCGATGTTGTAGCTGCTTATGCAGATACAGAAAAAGCAAATCAAGAGTTAGGGTGGACATCTGAATTAACTTTAGATGATGCAATGAGATCGGCTTGGAAATGGGAACAAAAAATTAGAAATAAGTAAATTAATTAGTGTTAATTTAACAAGAGCCTTCTTTACAACAATTTGTAAAGAAGGCTTTTTATTCTAATAAGTAAGGTTTTTCTTATGTTTTAGTTCTGTTTTTAATGAGATATATTTAAGTAAAATAGAATAGTGTTGATAAAAATATAATTCTATAGTTAAATGATAGGGTAATCGCTCGTGATTTAGGAATTTAATCTGTGTTACAGTACCTTGCGTTCAGAATGAAATATGATATTATGAAATTGATTACAGTGAAACGGGAAACCAAGAGTGAAGAACGCTTTACCCCTAAGATGGGGGTGTTGCAAACAAAAGTGACATATATTAAAATGCTTTTTTTAAATATGCCTTTTAAAACACTACACAAATACAGAGAAACGTATTACGGAGAAATTAAAGATTGTGAAGATTGTCTCCTAAAAGCCTGATAAAATAAAAAAGCCTCAAGATATATTCTTGAGGCTTTTTTTATGTGTTTTGTTTTGCTTTTTTAGTTGTAATAAAATTGGAATAGAGTAGAAGTCCCATACCTAACATCACCGACATATCTGCGAGATTAAATACTCCAGTTTTAAACACACCTCCTAAATCAATGTGAAAAAAATCTGTTACAGAACCGTACATAATACGATCGTAAACATTGGCAATTCCACCACCTATAATACATGAAAAACCAAAAATTGAATATTTGTCTAATGTTTTATGTGTTAAGATATAGTATGTAACATATCCTAAAACAGCTATAGGTATAATAAGTAAAAATATACTCTTTAATGTTGGGTTTAAATCGCTACCTAAGCTTAAAAAAGCTCCAGAATTTTCTACATTGGTTAAGATAAATTTATCACCAATTAATTCTGTAGTTTCATAAGGGGTTACATAAGCTCTAACCAAAAATTTCGAAATTTGATCGAATGCAATGTTTATGGCTATTAATCCTAAAATGAATTGAGTTCTAGAAAGCTTCATTAATTTACTGAAGTTTCAAAGGTTGCAGATGCAGTTTCAGCAGTTTTGTCAATTTTCTTAACCAATCCTTGTAATACTTTTCCGGGTCCAACTTCTGTAAAATGGTTCGCACCATCAGCAATCATTTGTTGTACAGATTGAGTCCAACGAACAGGAGCTGTTAATTGAGAAATTAAATTTGCTTTTATTTCATTTTCATCTGTTACAGCAGTAGCCGTTACGTTTTGATAAATAGGGCAGTTAGGTTTACTAAATGTTGTGTTTTCTATTGCAGCTGCTAATTCTTCACGTGCAGGTTCCATCATAGGTGAGTGAAAGGCACCTCCAACAGGTAGTATTAATGCACGTCTTGCTCCGGCTTCTTTTAAGGCTTCACAAGCTTTTTCAACAGCAATAGTTTCTCCAGAAATAACTAATTGTCCTGGGCAGTTGTAATTTGCTGCTACAACAACCCCATCTATAGAAGCACATATGTCTTCAACAATTTTGTCTTCTAAACCTAAAACGGCAGCCATAGTACTTGGTGCTAATTCACATGCTTTTTGCATGGCCTGTGCACGTTGAGATACTAATTTTAATCCGTCTTTAAAGGTTAAAGCACCAGCTGCAACTAATGCAGAAAATTCACCTAAAGAATGCCCTGCGACTACATCTGGTTTAAAGCTGTCGCCTAAAACTTTTGCTAGAATTACAGAGTGTAAAAATATAGCTGGTTGTGTGACTTTTGTTTGTTTAAGGTCTTCTGCTGTACCTTCAAACATTACATCTGTGATGTGAAAACCTAAAATAGAATTCGCTTTTTCGAATAATTCTTGGGCTTCTTTAGAGTTTTCGTAAAGGTCAAGTCCCATTCCTGAAAATTGGGCACCTTGACCAGGAAATATATATGCGTTCATAATTTTATTTTTTAAAATGTAAAAATAAGAATAATATTTAGATTTATACTTTCTGTTAACTTCGCTATTATCAATCGTTTTTAATGATTTTAGGGTATTCGATTAATACTTTCATTGTGTATCTTAATGTAACTGTTTTATCTAATCTAGAGATTGAGTAGTGATATCAATATTTAGAATTTATAAATAGATTTTTAGTTGTTCTAATATTCAATACATAATTATAACCCAATAATTGCAGCTTCTGCACAGCGTTCTCCGTCCATAGCTGCAGAAACAATGCCTCCAGCATAACCGCCACCTTCACCACAAGGGAATAAGCCTTCAATTTGTGGATGCTCTAATTTTTCGTTCCTAGGAATACTTACAGGCGATGAGGTTCTGGATTCTACACCAATAATATTAGCTTCAGAAGTATAGTATCCTTTCATTTTTTGTCCGAAAGATTCAAAACCTTTTCGTAAACTTTTTCCTATTAATTTAGGTAATAATGAATGTAAAGGGACACTTTTTATACCTGGTTGATAAGAGGTTGGATTTAAATCTGGAGATAATCTACCTTCAACAAAATCGGTTAAACGTTGTGCGGGTGCTACCTGACTTCGTCCGCCAGATGTAAAAGCTAGTTTTTCTAAGTCTTTTTGATATTCTAAAGCTTTAAGTGCTCCAAATTGTTCGTATTTATATAAATCTGTGTCAGCATTAATTTCAACAACAATACCTGAATTAGCAAATTCATTATTTCGTTTTGAAGGCGACATGCCGTTAACCACAACTTCTCCGTTTGCGGTTGCAGCTGGCACTATAAATCCGCCAGGACACATACAGAAAGAGTATACGCCACGACCATTTACTTGTTGCACCAAACTATAGGCTGCCGCAGGTAATAATTCGCTGCGTTCTCCGTTACAATGGTATTGTATCGAATCGATAATGTGTTGTGGATGCTCTACTCGAACACCCATAGCAAAAGATTTCGCTTCTATTGCGACTTTCTTTTTATTTAATAAATAGAAAATATCTCGAGCAGAATGTCCTGTAGCAAGAATAACACGATTTGCAGTTAATTCTTCACCGTTTAATAGTTGGATGGCTTGAATTTTATTATTTGTAATCGTAAAATCGGTAACACGTGTTTCAAAATGGACTTCACCACCATACTTTAAAATGGTTTCACGAATATTTGTAACCACTTTAGGAAGTTTATTTGTTCCAATATGTGGATGAGCATCGACTAAAATCTGATCGGTAGCACCATGATATACTAGATTTTCGAATATACGACGAACATCTCCACGTTTTAAGCTTCGGGTATATAGTTTTCCATCGGAATAGGTTCCGGCTCCACCTTCTCCAAAACAGTAATTAGAATCTTCATTTACAAAGTGATCTTGATTAATTGCTCGTAAATCTCGTCGTCTATCTTGAACGTTTTTACCGCGTTCTAAAACAATAGGTTTAAATCCTAACTCTATACAGCGTAAAGCCGCATACATTCCTGCTGGTCCAAATCCAATAATGTGTACGGGTTTTGCTTTAGATACGTCTTTATAATCGAATGTATATGATGAGGTTTCAGGAAGAGGCTCGTTAATATAAACGGCCACTTTATAATTGAAAATTATAGCAGGTTTTCTAGCATCTATAGATTTTCTAAGCACTTTAATTCCTGTTATCTTTTCCTTTGGAATATCTAACGTTTTAGCAGATTTCCACAAGAGAGCATCTTGAAATTTAGATTCCTCTATAAGGGAAACGCGAAGCTGGATTTCTTTTATCATGCTGCAAATTTACAGAATTTTGTAAATAACCAGCTTGTAAAGCTTAAATATGATTTTTTTGGATGTGAATCTTATAAATTTCAGATTATTATATGCGTTCGTAGGTTAAAAATGAAAAAGCATGATCGTTTTCTTCATCTTTTGGATGATATATATTCTGAGTTTCTCTCCACTCGCTCAGATCTAATTCTGGGAAATGCGTATCGGCAACAAAAGAATTGTGTACACGTGTTAATTCAATCTTGTCTGCAAATGGAAGCGCTTGCTTGTAAATTTCTCCACCACCAATTACATACGGGTGTTTGTCGTTTAAAGCAGCATCTAAAGCATCTTCTATATTATGTACCACAATAACGCCATGAGGGGCTTTATATTTTTGCTGAGTTGTAATTACAATATGCGTACGATTAGGCAAGGGTTTAGGAAAACTTTCAAATGTTTTACGTCCCATAATAATACAATGTCCAGATGTTAACGTCTTAAAACGTTGCAAATCGTCGCGTAAATGCCAAATTAATTTATTGTCTTTACCAATAGCATTATTTTCTGAAGCCGCAACAATAAGGGTTAGATTTTGTTTTTTACTCAGTTTTTTTTTTTCGAGTACAGGGATTGCTTTCGTTTCTTCTTGCGGTAATTTTGTTTTTAGTTTTTCGATACCCTCTTTCTGTTTTGCTACTAATTTATCCAGCTGATTTTGTTTCCAAGAAGGTCCCATAAATCGATTAATAACAAAGACATTGAAAGCGTGATAGGTTAAAATTAAGAACCAAAAGCCTATAATAAATATAAACCAATCTTTGCCTAAGATTTTATATGATTCACCTATATGGAGTCCTAGATTTGCAACAATTAGTGCTACAGATCCAATTAAAAATAATATGAAGTGTGTATATAAGCTTTTCTTTTGCTTAATACGTTTTTGAGCATTTTTAATAAGCTCTAATTGTTCTTTATCTATTTGAGGTATCTTTTTTTTGTTACCAAACATGAGTTAAAAGTATTTAGTGAAGTAAAAGTAGTATTTCTACTCCGATTTTTGAAACTTTTGTAAAAATGATATTAAAATAGGGTAAAAAGATTAATAATAATTTGATAAACTAACAATATAATTTAGAACATTATGTTTAATTTAATTCTTTTTTAAGAAAAACATAATTCTTTGTTAGCTAGAGTATTATTCGTTTGATAGTGGTTAATAGTTTCTTACTTTTATATTAATTAAAAAAACAAAATTTATGGCAATTTCAAAACAATATTTAAAAAGTAAGCCTGTTTGTAAAGTGACTTTTACAGTACCTGCTGAGGACGCAGAGAAAGTATCGGTGGTTGGATGTTTTAATGATTGGGATGTTAAGGCTGCACCTTTGAAAAAGTTAAAAAACGGAACGTTTAAAGGTGTTGTTAGTCTGGATGTCGATGCGTCTTATGAGTTTAGATACTTAGTTGATGGCGTGTTTCAAAATGAAGCAGAGGCAGACGATCAAGTTTGGAATGAATTTGCAGATGCAGAAAATAGTGTGCTAAAATTATAATATAAAAAAGGCATTTCTGAATTTTGAAATGCCTTTAATTTATATTGCTACAGCTCCTTTTATATGTGGATGCGGTTCGTAATCGACTAAACTAAAATCTTCGAATTTAAAATCGAAGATACTTTTCACTTCAGGATTAATAATCATTTTTGGTAGTGGTTTTGGGTCTCTACTTAATTGTAATTGGACTTGCTCAAAATGGTTACTATAAATGTGAGCGTCTCCAAATGTGTGGATAAATTCGCCTGCTTCGTAACCACAAACTTGAGCCATCATCATGGTAAATAATGCATAAGATGCGATATTGAAAGGAACTCCTAAAAAGATATCTGCACTTCTTTGATATAACTGACAAGATAATTTTCCGTTAGATACATAAAATTGAAAAAAGGCATGGCATGGCGGAAGTGCCGCTTTTCCATCAGCTACATTCTCACTAAACGATTTAGAATTATCAGGTAAAACGGAAGGGTTCCAGGCAGAAACAAGCATGCGTCTGCTATTGGGGTTTGTCTTTAAAGTTTCAACAATTTCTTTAATTTGGTCAATTTCATCACCATTCCAATTACGCCATTGGTGCCCGTATACAGGACCTAAATCGCCATTTTCATCAGCCCATTCGTTCCAAATCTTTACACCGTTTTCTGTTAGGTATTTAATATTTGTATCTCCATTTAAGAACCATAACAATTCGTAAATAATAGATTTTAAATGCAATTTTTTAGTGGTAACCATTGGGAATCCTTCACTTAAGTCGAAACGCATTTGATAACCAAATACACTTGTGGTTCCCGTTCCTGTACGATCACCTTTTTCGTTTCCCGTTTCTAAAACGTGTTTAACGAGGTCTAAATATTGTTTCATAATCTAATCTAGTAAGTTGCAAAAGTATAAAATACAAGCTATAAAAGGGTAAGTATTGTATGTGTAAATATTATCCAATAATCATTCCTGCAATTGTAGCCGATAAAAGAGATGCTATAGTACCACCTATAAGTGCTCGAATACCAAATTCTGAAAGTGTTTTTCTTTTTCCAGGAGCTAAAGAACCTATACCTCCAATTTGTATTCCAATAGATGCGAAGTTCGCGAAACCACACAACATGTAAGTCGCCATGATTATAGATTTTTCAAATTGAAAATGGATAGGATTCGCTACGTTTTTAAGTTCGGCTAATTGCATGTAGCCTATAAATTCACTTGCGGCTAATTTAATTCCTAGTAATTGCCCCATAAGTGCCATATCTTCTTTAGCAACTCCGATTACCCACATTAGAGGTGAAAATAAATATCCTAGAATAAATTCTAAAGAGAACATTTTATAAGGAGTGTTTGCTGCAATCCAAGAATTAAAATCACCAATCATTCCTATTTTACCAAAACCATAATTAATCATCGCTATAAAAGCGACGAATACCAATAGCATGGCTCCAACATTTGCTGCTAATTTTAATCCTTCAGTCGTTCCGTTAGCAATAGCATCCAGTATGTTAGATCCGATGTTTTCTTGTGAAACCTTTAATTCTGAATTAATTTTTTCTTGCTGAGGATATAACATTTTAGAAATAACAATTGCTCCAGGAGCGGCCATTACAGAAGCCGTTAATAAATGTTTAGCGTAAAATATTTTCAACTCTTGGTCTTCACCTCCTAAAAACCCGATGTAAGCAGCAAGGACACCACCTGCTACAGTAGCCATTCCTCCAACCATGACCAGTAGAATTTCAGATCTTGTCATGCGTTCTAAATATGCTTTAATCATTAAAGGAGCTTCTGTTTGTCCCAAGAAAATATTCCCTGCAACACTTAAGCTTTCTGCACCGGAAATGCCAAGTAATTTTGTTAATACCCAAGCCATTCCTTTTACTATGACTTGAATAACACCTAAGTAAAATAACACAGATGTTAATGCAGAAAAGAATATAATTGTTGGCAGAATTTGGAATATAAAAATAAAACCAAAGCTACTCACATCCATCATACTTCCTAATAGGAACTGGCTACCTGCTTGAGTAAATTCTAATGTTTTTACAAATATTTTACCAACAAATTCAAATGCGTATTGCACAAATTCAATCTTTATAACACCAATAGCTAGTATGGCTTGTGCACTTAACCCAGCCCCAATAGTTTTCCAGTTAATAGCTTTTCTGTTGCTACTTAGTAAATAACAAATAAGTAATAAAATAAACATTCCTAGTAGTCCACGAAGTAAACTATTAGTTGTAAATCCTTGACTTGGAATTATAGTATCTTGTTTTGCGATAGCAATAGCGCTAGTTGAAACAGCAGACGATTTAAATTTATAAATGTTCTGTTTTTCCGAAAACACTAGAGTTGTATCTGTTAATTCTGAAATTTTATAGTGTTGAATATCATCTGTTGGTGTGTCATAATAAAAGACCAATAGATTATTTTGGAGCATATAATCCCCAGAGGAATCTAGTGCATTTTCACCTTTAGAAGTGATTTTGAATTCTCCTTTTTCGAATTTAAGTGTTTCAAAAGTCGTCTTTGCTGTTTCGGTGGAGTCTTCAGTTTTGGGCTGAAGTTTTTCTAACTGCCATAGTTTTTCTATGCTTTGTGCGTGTGCGCTGTTAAAAAATCCGAAAGAAATAAGAGCAAGGGCGAATAAAAGGTGTTTCATACTTTTAATAGGGCTTTATCGTTTCGAGATTTCATCTCGAATTTTGGCAGCTTTTTCGTAGTCTTCGTTCATTACTGCATCAGCTAGTAATTGATTTAATTCGTCTAGAGTTTTACCTTTATAACCTTCCTCTTTAGCGGGGGTTTCAAGATCTTCTGAAACTAAATCGTCTGTAAGAAAGTCAGATTGAGAGCCATCATTTTCTTTGTCAGGATTTATTTTTAAATAAATACCTGCTTTGTCTAATATGTTTTTATAAGTAAAAATAGGAGCCTGAAAGCGTAACGCTAAAGCAATAGCATCGCTTGTTCTTGCATCTATAATCTCTTCAATTTTATCGCGCTCGCAAATTAAGCTAGAATAAAACACGCCATCTACCAATTTATGAATAATGACTTGCTTAACTGTGATGTCAAATCTATCAGAAAAATTCTTAAATAAGTCGTGAGTTAATGGGCGTGGAGGCCTAATCTCTTTTTCAAGAGCTATGGCAATAGATTGTGCCTCGAATGCACCAATAACGATAGGTAATTTACGATCACCATCTACCTCATTGAGTATTAAAGCGTAAGCGCCATTTTGCGTTTGGCTGTAGGAAATTCCCTTTATATTAAGTCTAACTAAACTCATAATTTAAAAACACAAAAGACTGTTTAAATTAGGACTTTACCAAACCTATTCTACATTTTTTGTGTAAAACAATATGTGGAAATGGGCGAACTCCTTTAAATTTTAATAAAAATTTGAAGGGTAGGAGTCTTTTAAACAGTCTTTTTATTGATATAATTTTAAAAAAAATTAAGCATTTTGAGCTTTAAAAGCTTTTAATTTTTCGATTAGTGCAGGGACAACTTCAAAAGCATCTCCTATTACGCCATAATCTGCAGCTTTAAAGAATGGTGCCTCTGGATCTGTATTGATTACTAATTTAACTTTAGAAGCATTAATACCTGCTAAATGTTGAATTGCTCCTGAAATACCTATTGCAATATATAAGTTTGCGGCTACAGGTTTTCCTGTTTGTCCTACGTGTTCTCCGTGTGGTCTCCAACCTAAGTCTGAAACAGGTTTAGAACATGCTGTTGCTGCACCTAAAACATCTGCTAATTCTTCAATCATTCCCCAGTTTTCAGGTCCTTTTAAACCACGACCACCAGAGACTACAATGTCTGCATCTGCTATAGTTACTTTGTCTGTAACTTTATCTACAGATTCGACATGCACGCCGTTATCTGGTATTGATGGTGAATAATGAGTTACTTCAGCTTCTGTGATATGTTCTTTTATTCCGAAAGAATTATTAGATAATCCAACTAATTTAGTTGACGTACTTATACTTGTTTCGTTGAAAGCTTTGTTTGTAAACGCTGTACGTTTTACAGTAAAAGGCGATAAATTTGTTGGAAGCGCAACAACATTAGATGCGTAACCTGCTTTTAATTCGATAGCTAATAATGGTGCTAAATATTTACTATCTGCGCTAGAACTAACCACGACGACTTTAGAGCCTTCTTCTGCTGCTGCCTGATTTATAACATGAGCATAAGATTTTGCATTAAACGTATCTAGTTTGGAGTCTTTAATGTTTAAAACTTTAGTAACGCCGTAGGTTCCCAATAAAGAAGGATCTTCTGCATTAATTGAAACAGCTGTAACAGATGTTCCTAATTGATCGGCTATAGCTCTGGCGTAAGACGCTACTTCGAAAGCTACTTTTTTAAATTTTCCTTGTTCTGATTCTGTATATACTAAAACTGACATAGTGTTTTTAAGTTTTTAATTTCAATACAAACTAATTCTTGATATTGAAATGTGATTAAATGACTTTAGCTTCTGTATGAAGTAAATTAACTAACTCGTCTAAATTGTCTGGAGATACAAGTGTTACAGCTCCTTTAGGCGTTGGTTTTTCAAATTTTACAGAAACGGTTTCTGTAGAAGCTTCAATGGGCTCTACTATAGTTAATGGTTTTTTACGAGCCATCATAATACCTCGCATATTTGGAATACGTAAATCGCTTTCTTCAACTAAGCCTTTTTGTGCGCCTATAACTAAAGGTAAAGTTGTATTAACGGTTTCTTTTCCGCCGTCAATTTCACGAACAGCTTTTACATTTGTGCCATCAATATCTAAGCTAATACATGTATTTATAAAGTTTGCATTGGTTAATCCTGCAAGCATGCCTGGTACCATACCGCCGTTATAATCTATAGATTCACGACCAGCAATTACTAAATCGTAAGCGCCGTCTTTTACTACTTTAGCTAATTGTTCTGCCACAGCAAAACCGTCTAAAGCAGGGGTATTAACACGTATAGCGCCATCTGCACCAAGTGCAAGCGCTTTACGTAATGTTGGTTCGGTTTCAGGGCCACCAACATTTACAACATCTACTGTAGCACCTTGTTTTTCCTTAAACCACATGGCACGTGTTAAGCCATATTCGTCGTTAGGGTTTATTATAAATTGCACACCATTGGTGTCAAATTTGGTATCGCCTTCTGAAAAATTTATTTTTGAAGTCGTATCTGGAACGTGACTAATACACACTAAAATTTTCATAATATTTGTTTGTTATAATAAGTATAGTTTTATCTGGATACGAAGTTATTGAATTTTATTTAAATTTTACTATGCGTGCATAGTAAATAATCAAAAAAAGAGTTAAAAATTGCTAAATCCTGAATTTACTTCCAACAAGTATGTAACCGGAAAGGATTGAACTTGTGCGTTCTTCGTAATAACTAGGCGAACTATTATTCTCTAAAATAGTGTTGTTGTCTAGGTTAAGAATATTATTCCCCGTTATATAAAACTCCCACTTAGATTCCGCTTTTTTATATCTTAATCTTGGACTTAAATTATAAATATTCCGTTTTAAGTCGTTATTATTATAAGAGGTAATGTTAGACTCTAAATACCAAAACAAATGTGCCGAAATTTTTCCGTTAAGATTTATTGAAGGTTGTGAAATTTGAAGCGAACTCGTATTGTCTTGGTCGTTATACGTGGTTTTTGAAAATTTATAGCCCAGATCGAAATTAATTAAGGCATTTTTAAAATTACTTTTTAATTTAACAATGCTGGAGATGTTCTCGTTTTTATATTGGAAAGATGTACTCTCTTGGAAGTAATCTGTGTTCGTATTACTGTAAGACAAACTGCCAGAAAACGCAAGAGGCAACGTGTTTAAAGATTTTTCTAAAAACACAAATGTGCTAAACATATTATCTTTGTTAATAATCTTGTTTTTAGATACAGAGACGTTTTCTGTATTTATTATATTATTCCCGATAGACTTGTTTTTTATAGTGTAAGACGCATTAAAAATATAAGAGAGCTTAGCTTTTGGTTTAAATATAAAATGGCTTGCACTTATTTGATGAAAAGGAAGTAACGCGTTTGGTAAAACATCTTCGTTTATTATTAAAGTTCTATAATCTTTAATAATAAATGCATCGTTTAAAAAATGTATAGTTGGTGTTTTATTAGAATATGTATACGTTAAATCTGCAATATTGTTAGCGCTAAATTGAGCTTTTATAGCGGAATTTAAACCTAGAAAATTTTCGTGACTAACATTTGAATTATACGTATTCGCTAAATAATTATAATTAATTCCTATGGTGTATTTTAATGTTTTTGAAATTTTAAAATCAAAATCGATACCATTTTTTGTTGCGAGTTGGTTTAATGATAACTTGTTGTAAAAAGCATCAAGGTTGTTTGTGTTAGAGTATAATTTACTGTTTGTAAGTGTCGATTGGTTATATAATTCTATTGAAGCTTTTGCGTAGTTTAAAGTGTAGCTCAGGTTAAAATTTGTTTCGTTTAACGAGGTATTTAATTTTTGTTTCGCGGTGTAAAAATCAGTATCAAAATTAAGATCAAGAAATGTATCTGTAGCATTTATATCTTTTTTTGAATTGGTCTCTAAATATTTAAAAGATAAACCTGTGCTAAAAAGATTGGAGCTTATTGTTTTATTGAAACTAAGATTAGATTGAAAACTTGTTTTTTTAGGTTTTGTAAATTCGTTAACGTTATTGAGTTCTGAATTTGTGGTGTTCTCTATGCGTTTTTCTTGGTCTGTATTATCTATGTTTAATGCGTTTAAAAAGGTGAATACACTTGTTGTAGAAGGTTTGTAAATAGATTTAAGTTGTAACGTACCAAAAAAGTTCTTCTCAAGAATGTTGTAGTTTTCTAATATGTCTTGTTCTATTTGTGTGTCGTTAAACACTAATTTTCTATTGTATGTTTCTTCTTGTTTTACATGATTTATAATACCGTAAACATCTATTTTGGTTTTTTCTGAAGGATTTATAATGCTGCTTAATGCAATAAAATTATTTGTTTTAGAAGCGACGTTGGTACTAGAATTTAGAAACCGTGGCAAATCTTCTAATTTAGAAAAGACTACTTTGCTATTTCCTTTAGAGTTACTTATTGCATCTGTGTCTGTAAGCGTGTAATAATCTTGAATTGTCATTGTGGTTTCTCCTAAATTATTGGAGTTAGGCAGTAATGAGAATTTTACCTTTTTGCCAAAGTTAAAAAGAGCGCCTTTAATTTTATATTTATCTTCAATACCAACATGTGTTTCTACATGTCCTGTAAATTTGTTTTTAAACTCATCTTTTATATTAATATTTAACGCTGTTAATCCTGTTTTACTATTGGGAGTAATCGATTCAAAATCTTTGTAATTTCTAATTAATTCGGCATTCTTAACCATCTCAGAACTTATGTTTTCTGTGGCTAATTGATGCTGACTTTTGTATAGGTTTTCACCATCTATTAACAATCTGTCAATTTCTTTACCATTGGCTGTAATTTTACCGCTTTCGTTAATGCCAAGTCCTGGTAATTTTGTTATAATATCTTTTAAGCTTTCTTCTGTGCCGTTTAAAAACTTATCAATTTTATATTGGGTAACATCTCCTTTTTGTACAATACCATTGTTTTCGGCTTTCAGAATAATTTCTTCTAATTCGGTATTATTTTCAGCTAAAACAATGGTGTCTAGTTGTAAATTAGAGGTTGTAATACTTATATTTTGGTTAATTGTTTTGTAACCCAAATAACTTATTTTTAAAATATAAGAACCAGGCTTAGATAAAAGTTCGAACTCTCCAGTAATATTAGATGTTGTATACGTAGAAATAAGACCAGTTTCTGCTTTTTTTAAAATAATATTTGCACCAGAAATAACGTCCTGCTTACTGTCTTTAATAAGACCAATAATTTTAGTTTGACAAAAGATAAAGTTTGGCAGAAATAAAAAAAAACAGAACAACTGCTTTTTTAATACGGTATTATGTAATATTTTTTTTAGCATTACTATTTATTCATCATTTGTAATTGAAAACCATTAATGCTTATTAATTCACTTTCGTTTTTAGGTGCTTCAATTTCTGTGTTTGTATCTTTAAAGAATTTCAGTTTTTCAAATTTAATTAATGTGTTTTTATTATCGACTTGTAAAATTAAACCAGGAAGTCCATTATAAATTTTTGGACCATCGCTAATAGGGATTTCCTCTGTGTACCAGGCTGTAATATATTGTTTTCTTCCAAAGCTAATTTTTTCAGCTGTAGCTTTTTTACACGTATATCCAATAATGGTTTGGGTCTCGTTTTGTAACGTCCAATTATAAGTTGGAATATTGTCTTTTATACTTGTGTTTTCTGTAATTAATTGTCTGTTTTTCTTTTCGCCTTCTAAGCGAAAAACATCATTAATGTAATCCTTATAAATAATTAATTTATTTGATCTTATTATTGCTTTAGTAGTCTTCATTGTTAAGCCTTCTACATCTGGGTGTTCTACAATAATAGTGTCTACAGAAGTGCTTTCGTTAGAGATTAATTCTTGTATAGATTTATTGTTTGAAAATGTATAACTAGTATAAATTGGTTTTTTTTCTTTTTCAGACAGCTCTGTTTCGTCTCCAATACCTATCAATGGATTTATAGTTATAATACCTTTTAGGGTTTGGGCATAATTTAATGAGGTTGTAAGTAATATAATTAGGGACAGTTTTTTCATTGATTATTTTTTATAACTCAGGGAAGAATTTGTTCCACCCCTGAGTTGTATTGTTTTAAAGTTCAACTTTAGTACATATGTAAGTTGTTGTAAATGTAACACTTCCGTCCAAATCGTTCGTCTCTTCACTTTCAGAGAATTTCACACACCAGTACCAATCTTCTTCGAGCTTGTTGTCTTCAATCGTCTTAACAGATTCAACTTTTAAATTTAAAGATTCGTTGATTTCATTTGTATTGGCGTTACTCATAAAAGAAAAGAAACAATAGCAATAACATTTAAAATAATTTTTTTCATAACATATAGGTTTTTATGTTAATACTAACTAAGGAATAAAAAAAACGATATGTGAAATATTTTGAATGTTTAAGTTTTAATTTGATTTCATTTTTGTTAAAATGCTATAAATTAGGTGTTTTTTTGTTATTTATTCATCATTTGTAATTGATATCCCTTAATGCTTATTAATTCACTTTCGTTTTTAGGGGCTTCAATTTCTGTGTTTGTATCTTTAGAGTATTTTAATTTTTCAAATTTAATTAATACGTTATTGTTTGTATTAACCTGTAAAATTAAACCAGGAAGACCATTAAAATCTTTTGGGCCATCATTAATCGGGATATCTTCTGTGTACCATGCTGTAATGTGCTGTTTTCTAACTCCCATAATTCTTTCAGCTGTGGCTTTTTTACACGTATACCCAAGGATAGTTTGTGTTTCGTTTTGCAAAATCCAATTAAAACTAGGAATGTGGTCTTTAATACTTATCTATTCGGTAACTAAATTACGATTTTTCTGAGAGGCTTCTAGTCGAAACACATCATTGATAAAGTCTTTGTAAATAATTAATTTATTTGCATTTATGTTTATTTCTGTGGTTTCCATTGTTAGGCCATCTACGTTAGGGTGTTCTACAATAACGGTATCTATAGTAGTGCCTTCTGTAGAAATTAATTTTTGAATAGATTTGTTATTGGAAAAGGTGTAACTGTGGTATTTTGGTATTTTGTTTTTTTTAGATAATACAGTGTTGTCTCCAATCCCTCGCAATGGGTTTATAGTTATAATACCTTTTAGGGTTTGGGTGTGACTAAAAGAAGATATTAATAAGGCTATAATAAGACAGTTTTTAAGTTTTAGAGGCATAGATTATATTTTGGTGGTTTAGTTTAGTAAACATAATTTAATTTTAACCTTTTTAAGCTCGTTACTAGTGCTTTCAAAGTTATTTTTCAATTTAATGAATTAATAATAATTCTTTTATTGAAAGTTTTCTATTTATTGTTATTTTTGTGTTCTTAAAATATGATACATGAGAACAATTCAATTCAGAGAAGCGATTTGTGAAGCCATGAGTGAGGAAATGCGCAGAGATGAGAGCATTTACTTAATGGGTGAAGAAGTTGCTGAATACAACGGTGCATACAAAGCATCAAAAGGAATGTTAGACGAGTTTGGTGCAAAACGTGTTATCGATACTCCAATTGCAGAATTAGGTTTTGCAGGTATAGCTGTAGGTTCAACAATGACTGGTAACAGGCCAATTGTAGAGTATATGACCTTCAACTTTTCGCTAGTAGGAATTGATCAAATTATAAATAACGCTGCAAAAATCAGACAAATGTCTGGTGGGCAGTTCAAATGTCCAATCGTATTTAGAGGGCCTACAGGTTCTGCTGGACAATTAGGTGCTACACACTCTCAAGCTTTCGAAAGCTGGTTTGCAAACACACCTGGTTTAAAAGTAATTGTGCCTTCTAATGTGTATGATGCTAAAGGTCTTTTAAAAGCTGCTATTCGCGACGACGATCCAGTAATTTTTATGGAAAGTGAGCAAATGTACGGAGATAAAGGTGAAGTGCCAGATGGAGAATATGTTCTACCAATTGGTGTTGCCGATATTAAACGTGAAGGTACAGATGTAACAATCGTTTCTTTTGGTAAAATTATTAAAGAAGCTTATAAAGCTGCAGATGAAGTTGCTAAAGAAGGTATCTCTTGTGAGATTATCGACTTACGTACCGTTCGTCCGTTAGATATAAATACCGTTTTAGATTCGGTTAAGAAAACAAATAGATTGGTTATTTTAGAAGAAGCATGGCCATTTGGAAACGTATCTACAGAGATTACGTACCAAGTACAAGCTCAGGCTTTTGATTATTTAGACGCTCCAATTGTAAAAATTAACACAGCAGATACTCCAGCACCATATTCTCCAGAATTATTGGCAGAGTGGTTACCTAATAGCAACGATGTTGTTAAAGCTATTAAAAAGGTAATGTACAAGTAAACTGCATTTATCACATATTTAAAACTTCATCAACATGATTTATTGCTGATGAAGTTTTTTTTTAATTATGAATTTAAGACTTAGCCTCGCATTATTTTTCTTCGGATTTCTATCCGTAATAGCTCAAACAAAAGTTAGTGGTTATGTCTACGATGAAAACAACGAATCTATAGCCTATGCTAACGTTGTTTTTAAAGGATCTTCTCAAGGAACCATTACGAATGAAGAGGGTAAATTCTACATGGAATCAGATTCCAATTGGGATGCAATTATCATTTCATTTATGGGGTATCATACTCAAGATATACCTTTAGCAAAAAACATTAATTACAACATAAAAGTTGTTTTAGAGGAAGAAGCTGCACAATTAGACCAAGTGGTTATTGTAGCAGGTAAACAGCCTAAAAAGAATAATCCCGCGATCGATATTTTAAGAAAAATATGGGAACATAAACGAAGAAATGGACTTCGGAAATTTGATCAATATGAATACGATAAATATGAAAAAGTAGAATTCGATTTAAATACAATAGACAGTGCCTTAGTTGAAAGCAGAATTTTTAAAGGGATGGAATTTATCTTTGAATCTGTAGATACATCTAACGTTACAGGTAAAACATATCTCCCCATTTTTGTAAACGAATCTGCAAGTAAAGTTTACGGTAATAATGTTTCAAATACAGAGCGAGAGGTTTTAAAAGGAAATAAAATGTCTGGATTTAGTAATAATCAATTCATTTTAGATTTTATAAAAGACCTATATTCTCAGTACGATGTATACGATAATTACCTTAAGTTTTTCGATAAAAGTTTTGTAAGCCCGTTATCCAAAACAGGAATTAATACCTATAATTATGTGCTGGCAGACAGTTCTTTTATAGATAATAAATGGTGCTATAATATTATTTATTATCCGCGTCGTAAAAATGAGCTTACATTTAAAGGCGATTTTTGGGTGAATGATTCTACGTTTGCGATCAAGAAAATTAACATGCAAGCTTCTAAAAGTGCCAATATAAATTGGGTGAAAGAAATTTATATAGAACAGGAGTTTGATGTATTAAACGATTCTATTTTTCTTATAAATCGCGACTATTTTATGTCGGATTTTGCATTCAATAAAAAAGAGAAAGCTAGAGGCGTTTATGGAAAACGAACTACACTTTACGATAATTACCTTTTCGATAAGCCTAAAGCCGATGACTTTTATAAAGAACAAGTTTTTGAATACAACGAAGACACCTATAATCGTGATGATGAATTCTGGGATGCAAACAGGTTAGAAACATTAAGTAAAGACGAAAAAGGAGTTTACAAAATGCTAGACACCCTGCAAACAGTTAAGAAATTTAAACGTTTATATAGTGCAGGAACTATTTTGGCTTCAGGATATGTCGAGTTGGATGAATTAAATATGGATTATGGACCCATATTTTCTAGTTTTGGCTATAATGAGGTTGAAGGATTGCGTATTCGTGGCGGAGGAAGAACTTATTTTGGAGCAAACGACCCCTGGAGAATAGAAGGATTTGGTGCTTACGGATTTAGAGATAAAAAAATAAAATATGGTATTTCAGGAAAATGGTTAATCGATAAAGAAAATCGTTTTATTATTTCTGGAGGACACCGAAAAGATATAGAGCAAATAGGAGCAAGTTTAACCACATCTACAGATGTCTTGGGGCGTAGTTTGGCATCATCTTCATTATTTGCAAAAGGTACAAACGATAAGTTAACAAACATACAGCTTACAAGTTTGGCTTTTGAAATGGAGCCTATAAAGAATGTGGTATTTAGATTAGGTGCAGATTTTAGAACTTTAGGTTCGGCTTCAGAGGCCTTTAATTTAGACTATTATATAGACGATACATACACCGAAATTGCATCCGAATTAAAACAGTTTGAAACAGCTCTTTCTGTAACGTATTATCCTAATAGACGTATGACAGGTTATGGTGTAGAGCGATCTCGAGCTAACGATAATTTTGCAACCTTGTTTGCACAACTTAGTCATGGAGAAAAGAATGTGTTTAAAAGTGATTTTGATTATACCAAAGTTCAATTTTCATATACACAACCTTGGCAATTAGGTGGTTTTGGTAGACTGCTTACAACCGTAGAAGCAGGTAAAACATTTGGCGAAGTGCCATTAGGCTTATTAAGTGTTGTGCCAGGTAATCAAGCATATTTTTCAATATATAATACATTCTCACAATTAGACTATTACGAGTTTATTACAGATACGTATGTGTCTGCGCATTTAGAACATAATTTTAACGGACGTTTATTTTCACGAATTCCATTCTTACGTAAATTAAACTTGAGAGAGATTATTGGTGTAAGAGGTGTCTGGGGAGAAATTTCAGACGACAATATAGCCTTAAATGCTTCAAACGTAACCTATAATGCACCCGACGATAAGCTGTACTACGAATATAGTTTTGGTATTGGAAATATTTTTAAAGTATTTAGAATTGATTTTAATTTTAGAGGAAATTATCTAGAACACCCTAATGCTCGTAAATTTGGTATAACGGGTAGTTTTGGCTTTTATTTCTAATTTTTTAGCCATATATTTAATAATTATCAATTTACAACGATATAATTTTTGTTATAAGAAATCAATTCGTTTTTAGGTTGCCTATAATTATAGGGTTCAGTACATTTACCATTATAAACACAGTAAATATGAGTCAAGTAAAACAAGAAACTTTTGATGTTTTAATAGAAATTCCAAAAGGGAGTAGAAATAAATACGAATATGATTTTAAATTACATAAAATTAGATTCGATAGAATGTTATTTTCTTCAATGATGTATCCTGGAGATTATGGTTTTATTCCTGAAACTTTAGCATTAGACAAGGATCCTTTAGATGTTCTTGTGTTAGGACATCAACCAACATATCCTATGACAGTTATGGAGGTTAGACCAATTGGTGTCTTTCATATGACAGATGAAAAAGGTCCTGATGAAAAAATTATTTGTGTACCAGTTTCAGATCCAATTTGGAATAATAAAGCTGATATAGCTGATTTAAATCCACACCGTTTAAAAGAAATTGAGCACTTTTTCCAAGTTTATAAAGATTTAGAGAAAAAGAAAGTTGATACAGGTGGATGGAGTGATGCTAAAACAGCAGTAAAAGTTTATCATGAATGTGTCGATAGATACAACAAAAGTGAGCATAAGGAAAGAGGAGATTTTAAAATCTAATTTATCCCGAATAAAAATAAAAAAACCACATTTAAATATGACAAATGTGGTTTTTTTGTATTTTATATTGTGGTAATTTTATGGCTATGTAAATTAATAACTTTTATAAATTATAGTTGTAATATGGAATATTTAATAAAATTTTTGCCTCTTTTTGGTATTCTCGCATTAGTCTTCGTCTTTCTCAAGAGTGGATGGGTGTCTAAACAAGACGTTGGAGACGAAAAAATGTCACGTATCGCTAAAAATATTGCTACTGGCGCAATGGCTTTTTTAAAAGCAGAATACAAGGTGTTAGCAATTTTTGTGGCTGCTGTAGCTACTTTATTATATTTTAAAGGTGTTTCAGAAGTAGGATCTAGCGGAATGGTAGCTATTTCTTTTATTGTTGGTGCTATTTGTTCTGCTTTAGCAGGATTTATTGGTATGAAAGTCGCAACAAAAGCAAATGTTAGAACTACTCAGGCAGCAAGAACATCTTTAGGAAAAGCACTAGAAGTTGCTTTCGCAGGTGGAGCCGTAATGGGCTTAGGAGTTGTAGGTCTAGGTATTTTAGGGTTAAGTGGTTTGTTTATGATTTACCAAAACATATGGCCTGGTGCAGAAAACTTAGCGATGGTATTAAACGTACTTTCAGGTTTCTCTTTAGGAGCATCATCCATTGCCTTATTTGCGCGTGTTGGTGGAGGTATTTATACTAAAGCAGCAGATGTAGGTGCCGATTTAGTTGGTAAAGTTGAAGCAGGTATTCCAGAAGATCACCCTTTAAACCCTGCGACTATTGCAGATAATGTTGGAGACAATGTTGGAGATGTCGCTGGTATGGGAGCAGATTTATTCGAATCGTATGTCGGTTCTATAATTGGTACTATGGTACTAGGGGCTTTTATTCTTACACCCGAATTTGATGGTTTAGGAGCTGTTTATTTACCTTTAGTACTAGGAGCTGTTGGAATTGTAATGTCTATATTAGGAACATTCTTTGTTAAAGTTAAAGATGGAGGAAACCCTCAGACAGCATTAAATATCGGAGAATTTGGTTCTGCTGGATTAATGGTTGTCGCTTCTTATTTTATAATTAAAATATTAATTCCTGAAACTGTAGCAGGTTTACCTTTCGGTTCATGGGGTGTTTTTATGGCAACAGTTGCTGGTTTAATCGCTGGTTTAGGTGTTGGTAAAATTACAGAATATTATACGGCTACAGGTAAAAAACCTGTAATGTCTATTGTAAAACAATCTGATACTGGTGCCGCTACAAATATTATTGCTGGATTAGGTGTTGGTATGATGTCTACAATGATTCCTATTTTATTAATTGCCGCAGCAATTATGATTTCTCATTATTACGCAGGATTATATGGTATTGCAATTGCAGCTGTTGGGATGTTAGCAAATACAGGAATTCAGTTGGCAGTTGATGCTTATGGGCCAATTTGTGATAATGCAGGTGGTATTGCTGAAATGGCAGAATTACCTAGTGAAGTACGTGATCGTACAGATAAATTAGATGCTGTTGGTAATACAACTGCAGCAGTTGGAAAAGGATTTGCAATTGCTTCTGCAGCTTTAACTGCTTTGGCACTTTTCGCAGCCTTTATGAAAACGGCTAATGTAACTGCTATAGACGTGTCTCGACCAGATATTATGGCTGGACTTTTAGTTGGAGGTATGTTACCATTTGTATTCTCTGCGTTATCTATGAATGCTGTTGGTCGTGCTGCTATGGCAATGATTGAAGAGGTTCGTCGTCAATTTAGAGATATTCCAGAATTAAAAGCTGCATTAGTTGTAATGCGTAAATATGATTCTGATATGAGTAAAGCATCAGTAGAAGATCGCGCAATTTTTGATGAAGCTGATGGTGTTGCAGATTACGGAAAATGTATTGATATTTCTACTAAAGCATCTATTAAAGAAATGGTTTTACCTGGGTTATTAGCTATCGCTGTGCCTGTTGCTGTTGGTTTTATTGGTGGTGCAGAAATGCTTGGAGGGCTTCTTGCAGGAGTTACTACTTGTGGTGTTTTAATGGCTATTTTCCAATCTAACGCAGGTGGTGCTTGGGATAATGCTAAGAAAACTATAGAGGAACAAGGTAAAAAAGGTACCGATGCACATAAAGCCGCTGTTGTAGGTGATACTGTTGGAGATCCGTTTAAAGATACTTCAGGTCCTTCTTTAAATATATTATTAAAATTAATGTCGGTAGTCGCTTTAGTAATTGCACCAAGTATTGCTTTAAGTGTAGATAGTCTTACAAGTTATAACGAAGCTGCATTACACAACAATCAAACAGAATTGGTTCAGGAAGTTCAAGAAGAGGTTGAAATCAGTACTAATGAAGCTGGCGATAAAATAGCAGAAGTTACTACTGTAAAAATTGTTGATGGTAAAAAAGTGGTTCAAACCATAACTTATGAAGGAACAGATGTAAATCAGTTTATTCACAAATAGATAATTTAGCTTTTTAGCTCAGTATATATAAAAAACCGTCTAAAATTTTATTTTTAGACGGTTTTTTAGTGGCTTAAAGACTATATTTTTGGTAATAATCAGGTATTTTTACATTATGTTTTTTCAAATTTAATATGCTAAAAAAAGATCCTTTACAAATTATTGCATTTCAGAGTTATGGTACGAATTCACGTTTTTATTTACGTGGTCGTGCTTTGGAGGATGAAACCATCGATTTGGAACAAAAAGGATTATTCAAACTTTTAATAAATACGTATAAACGTTTTGAAAGTGATGAAGTAAAAAATGTAGAATTAGATTTACGTTTACCAGATAATACTGTTGTAAAAGTAAAAACAGATGCGCATGGGTATTTTAAATCTGAAGAAGTTTTAGATAATTTAGATAAACTTACCAATAAGGAAGGTTGGTTACAAGTTGTTGCTTCTTATAGCGATGTAAATATTAAGCGTAAAATAACCAATTCAAACAGATTTCCTGCTCAAGTTTTAATTCCATCAAAAACAGCTTCTTTTGGGGTGATTAGCGATATAGACGATACCATAATGCTTACAGGTGTTGCTTCTATTTTAAAATGGCGCGTATTAGTTAATACTTTCTTTAAAGGAGCCTTTAAAAGAATACCTCTAGAAGGTGCAGCAGAATTTTATAATATGCTACATCGCGGTGTTACAGGAGAAGAAGCTAATCCTATTTTTTATGTAAGCCATAGTCCTTGGAATTTATACCGTTATCTAAAGTTTTTTCTGAAAACTAATAATTTTCCTAAAGGTCCTATTCTATTGCGAAGTATGAATACAATTTTCAAGAAAAAGAAAGGGAATGAAAAGCCGCAGAAGCAGATGGAAATTATTAATATTTTAAATATGTATCCTAAATTATCTTTTATACTTATAGGCGATAGTGGGGAACATGATGCGGATATCTATATTGAAATTGCCGAGCTATTCCCCAATCGTATTTTAGCTATCTATTTAAGATGTGTAGGGCATAAACAAAAAATGATACGTGTAAAAGGGCTTTTCGATACGTATAAAACAACTCCTGCATTATTAGTTAAATCTAGTAAAGAAGCTATAAACCATGCGCGATTAAGCGGCTTTATAAAATAAAAGGATATTAGAATAAACCATTTATTTCGGCATCAATTCTATTAATAATGTATCCTAAATCTTCTGGATTATCTACAAAATCTAAATTGTCTACATCAATAATTAAAAGTTTTCCTTTATTATATCCGTGTATCCACGCTTCGTAACGTTCATTTAATCTGCTTAAATAATCAATACTAATTGAATTTTCGTAATCGCGACCGCGTTTCTGGATTTGTCCTACTAAATTAGGAATAGAACTTCTTAAATAAATTAATAAGTCTGGTCCTTGGACTACAGATTCCATTAAATCAAAAAGAGAACGGTAATTCTCAAAATCACGATTCGTCATTAAGCCCATTGCGTGTAAGTTCGGGGCAAAAATGTGAGCATCTTCATAAATAGTACGGTCTTGAACAATATCTTTTCCGCTTTCTCTAATTTGAAGTACTTGTCTAAAACGACTGTTTAAAAAATAAACCTGTAAGTTAAAACTCCATCGTTCCATTTGGTTATAGAAATCGTCTAAATAAGGGTTATCTACAACGTCTTCTAATTGGGCTTCCCATTTAAAATGTTTAGCAAGTAATTTGGTTAGCGTGGTTTTTCCAGCGCCAATATTTCCGGCAATTGCAACATGCATAGCTTAAGGTGTTATTAAATGGAATTGATTCAGATTTTTCAAGTCGTAAATATACAAGGTTTGATTCGTAAGCAAAAACTGTTTTATCAATAAATCGGGTAAGTTTAGTTTAACAAAGCTTGTAGTGCCCTTTTTTAAATAGAATAATTCATTTTCTTTTTGAAGTACTAGATTTTCGCCACTTTCATCAAGTTTTGTAAATCCTTCATTTTTAATTTTTTTAACTAAAGATCCTACATAGTTAAATTGATAAATAAAATCTTTGGTAAGTAACCAACACCAATTATAATTGCTAACAATATCAAGAACTTCAGAATTAATAGGTGTTGAGGCAGCTCTTAATCCATTCGTTTTATAATCGAAAAGTTCTAATTGTAAGGTGTTGTCGTTAAAAATCCAAATTGTCGAATCGTAACCTGTCGATATTTGCGAGACACTTCTATAAGGCGTAATGGTATTAAAATCTAATTTATAAATTTCAGATAAACGGTTGTCTAAAATCATTACAGTATTAAAATTTTTGTAAAAAAGATTTAATCGTAATGGATTAAAAGTGTTTGCGCTACTAATGGTTCCTAACTGTAGGTTGGAGTAGTGTAGTGTTTGTGTCGCTGTTTGTTTAGAGAACTCGTTATGGTTTATATAATAATTTGTTTCAAAGGCATCTGTATCAATAAAAGAAGAAACAAGAAGTGGTGAGGTTTGTTTTATAGATACTTGAATGGTGTTTTGACCATGTGTAAATAACGTCGAAAACAAGAGGATATAACATATGAATTTCATAGTCGAAAAGTACAAAAATCGACCGATTATTTTAATGAATACTTTAAAATCTGCAAGTTAATATACATTTCTTAATAAAAAGTTTTGGTTATCATTAAACGAATTCTAAAAAGAAGAGTCTTATAAAAACAGATTAACCCTGATTAATTAATTATACATATGAAATCACAACTATTTAAAATATTTTTGGTGTGTTTATTCACCGCATTTTCATGCTCTACTTTTGCACAGGCAGATTTTCAAGGAAAAGCATATTACGAATCTAAAACTACAGCAGAGATGCCAGATTTTGGAGGAAGGCAAATGAGTGATGAGCAGAAAAAACGAATTGAAGAGCGTATGAAGTCTCTGTTTGAGAAAACATATATTTTATCGTTTAACCGTTCTGAATCTATTTATAAAGAAGAAGAAAAATTAGCAGCTCCTTCGTCTTCTGGAGGTAGAGGGTTTAGAGGTCCCGGAGATCTTTCTGCTGGACCTAAGTATAAAAACATTAAAACAAATCAGGTTATTGTAGATCAAGAGTTTTTTGGAAAACAATTTCTTATTAAAGACAGTCTTCCAAAATTAGTTTGGAAAATGCAGAACGAATCTAAACAAATTGGTCAATATACTTGCTTTAAAGCTACAGCTGTAAAATTAGTTAGCGGAACGGATATTACTAGTTTTAGAGGTCCAAAAAGAGGTGAAGAAGAAGATAAATCTAAAGAAGAGGAAAATGTAGCACCTAGAGAAGTTACGGTAACAGCTTGGTATACGCCTCAAATTCCAGTGAATCAAGGACCTGATGATTATTGGGGATTACCAGGTTTAATTTTGGAAGTAAGCACAGATAAAACAACTATACTATGTTCTAAAATTGTATTGAATGCAAAAGACGATACAGAAATTAAAATACCTACCAAAGGTAAAGTCGTAACACAAGAAGAGTATACCGAAATTGCGACTAAGAAAATGGCAGAATTACGTGAATCGTTTAGTGGACGTGGCCCAGGTGGTGGAGGTAGAAGATAATTATAGGTGTTGTTTTACATAAAATTCAATTATAAAAAATGAAAAAAGGATTAATTATTCTTTTGCTTTTAGCTTTTAATATAAGTTTTGGGCAATTAAAGTTAGAAGGAGTTGTAAAGGATAGTGTGGGTAGCCCATTAGAGCTAGCCAATGTTATTGCAATTAACACAGAAAGCCAAGCGTTAGAATCTTACGGGATTACAGACCAAGACGGTAAATATAAATTAGCTGTTTCTAAAAACTCTAAATATAATGTTCAGGTGAGTTATATTGGGATGAAAACAGAACAAATTGCGATAGAAACTACAGATAAAAATGTCTATAAAACATTTACTCTAAGTAGCGATAATATGTTAGATGAAGTTGAATTGATTTATGAAATGCCTGTTACAATAAAGGGAGATACCATTGTATATAATGCAGATTCTTTTAAAAATGGAACAGAACGGAAACTAGAAGATGTGCTTAAAAAATTACCAGGTGTAGAAATTAATGATGATGGTGAGATAGAGGTTGAAGGTAATGTAGTGAGTAAGGTAATGGTGGATGGAAAAGATTTCTTTGATGGCGATTCTAAATTGGCAACAGAAAACATCCCTTCTAGTGCTATTGATAAGATTGAGGTGTTAAAGAATTTTGCCGAAATAGGACAATTAAGAACGGTAACAAATAATCAGGATAATGTAGCCATAAACATTAAATTAAAAGAAGGTAAAAAGAATTTCTGGTTTGGAGATATTACCGGTGGTGGTGGAATTGCAGACGACGATAATTTGTATTTACTTCAGCCAAAATTATTTTATTACAGTCCTAAATATAGTATAAACTTAATTGGAGATTTAAATAATATAGGAGAGATTGCTTTTTCAAGACGAGATTATTTCAATTTTACAGGAGGTTTTAAGGCCCCAAGTAGAAGTAGTGGAACCAATATCGATTTAGGGACAAATAGTCTGGGGTTTGCATCACTTCAAAATAACAGAGCTCAAGATATAAATACCAAATTTGGTGCGGCAAACTTTAGTTATTCGCCAAAAGAGACTTTGACTTTTAGTGGTTTCGGAATTTTTGCAAGTAACAGAATTGGAATGCAAGAAAACAATAGTATTGTATATACTAACACAGATCTAGGTGTGCCAGACGAAATTACTCAAAGTAAAACCAAGCAAAGTAGTGATTTAGGAATGTTGAAACTTAGTGTTGGATATCAGCCAAATGTTAACAATCAATTAGATTACGATGTTATTGGTCGAATTTCTAAAGAAAATCAAGATCAGATAGAGGTGTCTTCTGTAATAGGTAATACAGTTCAAAATGAATCGTCTAGCCCGTTTAGTATTAATCAAAATTTAAATTACTATTACACGTTAAGCGATAAACATATTTTTGCTTTCGAAGCTCAGCATTTATGGCAAGACGAAGATCCGTTTTACAATGCCATAATTGAAGAGAAAAGTGAATACGAAGATGCAGCTGCTGGATTAGGATTAGATAACCTCCAAATTGATTATAACGTGAATCAAGATAAACGTGTAAAATCTAATCAGGTAGATGCTAAGGTAGATTACTACAATGTGTTAAATGCTAAGAGTAATTTAAATTTTACTTTAGGAACCATTTATAGTAAACAAACTTTTAATTCAAATATTTTTCAAGTATTAGATGATGGATCAGCCTTTAATCCAACGCCAACAATTAATGATGGTTTAGGTGTGAATAATATAGATTATACGTTTTCAGATGTTTATGTGGGTATGCATTATACGTTAAAAACTGGGATCTTTACAGTTACTCCTGGAGCTACAATACATAGTTATGCTAGTGATAATGTTCAATTCAATGAGAAATATAAAGACAATTTCTTTAAAATACTTCCAGATTTAGATGTGCGTCTTCAACTTAAAAAGAGTGAGCAATTATCGTTAAGTTATGGTATGGAAACTCAATTTACAGATGTTACCCAATTGGCAAAAGGTTTGGTTATGAATGATTATAACTCGTTCTTTTATGGGAATGAAGGTTTAGATAATGCCATTTCTCATGCCGTACGTTTAAGATATTCTAGTTTCAATTTATTTAATTATACTAATGTGTTTGCTAATGTTAATTATAATAAAAGTATAGATAACATTAGAAATATAACAAATTTTGAAAGTGTAATACGTACTAATTCACCATTCAATTCTGCTTATGCAGACGAAACGGTATCGGCTAGCGGACGTTTTCAAAAGCAAGTGGGCAAGTTTAAAGCTTCTGCAAGTGGATCGTTTAACTATTCAAAATTTAATCAATTTATTCAGAGTGTAAGATCTGTTAACGAAAATTACACTCAAAATTATGGGGTAGAGTTAAGTTCTAATTTTAGAGATGCTCCAAATTTCGAGATCGGATACAATTACAGTATTCAGGATAACGATCAGGGAGATACAAGAACTAAGTATTATACCTCTTCTCCTAATGTAGAATTTAATGTGTTAATCTGGAAAGTGTTAACCTTTAAAACAGATTATAACTACAATAATTTTAGTGATGAAGATGGAAGTATTAATAGCTATGAATTCTGGAATGCATCTTTAGCATATAGAAAAGATGCAGATAGTAAGTGGGAATTTGAATTGAAAGCAACCAACTTATTAGATACAGAATCTCAAAGCCAAAGTAGTACAAGTGATATTTCTGTAAGCGCTACAGACTACTTTATTCAACCAAGATATGTAACATTAAGAGCTGTATATTCCCTATAATAGTGATTGGATTGGGGTAAGTATATTTTTTTTAGAGGCTTAATTGCTCATTTACAGTGTGTAAAAATTGTAGAGATAAAAAAATATAATTTTTTGTTTGAAACTTTAAAAAAAGTGATATATTTGCCACCGGTTTTGGGGAGATACTCAAGCGGCCAACGAGGGCAGACTGTAAATCTGCTGACTACGTCTTCGTAGGTTCGAATCCTACTCTCCCCACAAAAAAGCAAGCTATAAAGCTTGCTTTTTTTATGTCTATACTTTCTTTAGGGAATAAGAATTGTATAAAAGTCAAATTTATTGTCTAAAGTGTATTCTGTATCTTGTATTTCAATCTCATTATAAGTTGTGAAACTGCAATGGTTTTCAGACTTACGTTCGGCATCTACATAAAGATTGAAAATGATTTCGTCTTCAATTTTTAATTCAAAATTTACAATTTCAGTTTTCCAACCAATGGAGTTAATTTCAATAATGTTATAGTTGTCTTCGTCTATAAAGGTAAATTCAGCGTTAGAATTCTTATCTAAGGTGTTTGTTAAGGATATGTCATTAGCGTTATATGTTCCATTTGTAAATAGGTTTTCACCTGTTGTTTTGTCAACTAATTCGAATGTAAATGAAGTGGGGGGAGTGAAGCAATCTATAATATCGTCGTCGTTGTTACAGCTGTAAAATGTAAGAGCAATGCAGGTTAGGATAAAAAATATTTTTTTCATAATTGAATAGGTTTAAAGAAATTTATGGAGTTCTTAATACCTTGATTAAAAATAATAAAAAAAGCCACCCTCAATGAAGAAGATGGCTTTATATAATGATTAAATCTTTATTACAAGTTAAAAGCAGCTTTAACAAGATCTACGTAATCTAATTTTTCCCAAGTAAATAATTCTACATCTAGGGTTGTAGCTTCTCCATTTGGTTGTGTAAATGTTTTGGTAACAGTTTCAGGTTGTCTTCCCATGTGCCCGTAAGCAGCAGTTTCGCTATACATAGGTTGACGTAGTTTTAAACGATCTTCTATTTCTGAAGGACTCATCTTGAAAATGTTTGATACTTTCTTAGCGATTTCTCCATCAGTCATGTTAAAAGGACATGTTCCGTATGTATTAATATAAATACCCATAGGTTCTACAACACCAATAGCGTATGAAACTTGTACTAAAACTTCCTCGCAAACACCAGCTGCAACTAAGTTTTTAGCGATGTGTCTTGTTGCATAAGCTGCGCTACGGTCTACTTTACTAGGGTCTTTTCCAGAGAACGCTCCTCCACCATGAGCACCTTTACCTCCGTATGTGTCAACAATAATTTTTCGCCCTGTTAAACCTGTATCTCCATGAGGTCCTCCGATAACGAACTTCCCTGTTGGGTTTATATGATATTTAATATCGTCGCTAAATAAATTTTGAATATGCTCAGGTAATTTTGCAATTACACGTGGTATTAAGATTTTAATAATATCCTCACGAATTTTAGCGAGCATTACTTCGTCTGTTCCAAAATCATCGTGTTGTGTAGAAATTACTATAGCATCAATACGTTGAGGTACATTGTCGTCGCTATATTCTATAGTTACTTGACTTTTGGAATCTGGACGTAAATACGTGATGTCTTTGTTTTCGCGTCTTAACTCTGCTAGTTCTTTTAAAAGGGTATGAGATAAATCTAAAGCCAAAGGCATGTAGTTTTCGGTTTCGCTTGTTGCGTAACCAAACATCATTCCTTGGTCTCCTGCGCCTTGCTGTTCTCTTGTTTCTTTGTCTACACCTCTGCTAATGTCGTCTGACTGCTCGTGGATTGCAGAAAACACGCCACAAGAATTTCCGTCGAACATGTATTCGCTTTTGGTGTAACCAATTTTATTAATAGTGTCTCTTGCAATTTTTTGAACATCTAAATAGGTTTTAGACTTTACTTCTCCGGCTAAAACAACCTGCCCGGTGGTAACTAAAGTTTCGCAAGCAACTTTAGAATTAGGGTCGAAGGCCAAGAAATTGTCTACTAATGCGTCGCTAATTTGGTCAGCAACTTTGTCTGGGTGTCCTTCGGATACACTCTCCGAGGTAAATAAATATGCCATAATCTAATTTATAATTATTAAATATGGAGGGGATTTGACGAAAACGTCTCAGGAAGTATGCACTGTCCTTTAGCATTTTTTAGTGAGGTTGCAATCAGTCAAATCTTTCCTCGTTATTATGTGGCAAAAGTACGTATATTATTAAGAAATCAAAAAAACGGGCTGTTAATTAAGTCTAAAAATTAAAAAGCCTTTAGAGATATATTCTAAAGGCTTTAATTTATGTGTTAAAACGTAAGTATTTTAATGTTCATTTAATCTAAAATCAGGATATGCATCCATACCATGTTCATGTGCATCAAGACCCTCTAATTCTTCTCTTTCAGAAACACGAATACCCATTGTCTTTTTCAGTGCAAAAATAATGATGAATGATGTTATAATACAAAAAGCAGCATAACAAGCTACACCTGTTAATTGACTTACAAATTGATCTACACCTGCTAAATTACCAAATATACCTACAGCTAAAGTCCCCCAAATTCCACAAATTAAGTGAACAGCAATTGCTCCAACAGGGTCGTCTAATTTTACTTTATCAATAAAACTTACGGCAAACACGATTAATGCTCCTGCTATAGATCCAATAAGGATGGCATCTGTAGGGCTCATTTGGTCTGCTCCAGCAGTAATACCAACTAATCCGCCTAGTATACCATTTAAAAACATGGTTAAATCTAAGTTTTTGTACATGGCGGTAGATACTAACATACAAACAACGCCTCCAGCTGCAGCGGCTAAACATGTTGTAACTAGTGTTAATGACGTTAATTCTGGGTCTGCAGATAATACAGAACCTCCATTAAATCCGAACCATCCTAACCATAGAATTAATACACCTGCAGTTGCTAAAGGGATATTGTGTCCTGGGATAGCTTGTGGTTTTCCGTCTTTAAATTTCCCAATACGTGGGCCTAATAGGCAAACAGCAACAACAGCAGCCCAGCCTCCAACAGAGTGTACTAAGGTAGAACCTGCAAAGTCGTAGAATCCTAATTGATCTAAGAATCCACCACCCCATTTCCAAGAACCGGCTATAGGGTAAATAATTCCGACATATATAATAGCGAAGATCATGAACGGTACAATTTTCATACGTTCAGCAACAGCTCCAGATACAATTGTTGCTGCAGTTGCAGCGAACATACCTTGGAATAAGAAATCTGTCCAATAGGTGTACCCTTCATTATATGCTAAGTCTAATGCGCCATCTGCGGTTAGTGGTGAGTCTAGTCCGAATCCTGCGAATCCGAAAAACCCATTAAATTCTCCAGGATACATTAAGTTGAATCCTACTAAGCAGTAGAGTAAAAGTCCTATTGTAACAATGAAGATGTTTTTAAAAAGTATGTTTAATGTATTTTTTTGTCTAGTTAAACCTATTTCTAAAAATGCAAAGCCAAGGTGCATGAAGAAAACAAGTGCTGTACAGATCATCATCCATACATTGTTGATTGTTAATAATTCCATATTTAAATTTTTTAGTGTTTATTTTAGTGTTTCTCCTCCTTTTTCGCCAGTTCTGATTCTATAGCATTCTTTAACGTCTGATACGAATATTTTTCCGTCCCCAACATCTCCGGTTCTTGCTGCTGCTATAAGTGTTTTGATGGTGATTTCTTCAAAATCATCATTTACGACTATGGAAAGATATCTGCGTTGAATATCGCTAGTGCTATAACTAACACCGCGATATACGTGTCCGGTTTTTTCATTTCCAAGTCCTGTTACGTCCCAGTAAGAGAAAAAATTAACACCAATTGCATGAAGTGATGTTTTTACTTCAGAAAATTTAGATTTTCTAATAATTGCTTCTATTTTCTTCATAATTATTTGTGGTTTATCATTTTAGTTAATTTCAATTTATAATAATTTATTTGATTTATACAGAATATTTATTACGTTAAAAAGATGCCATGTTGGTACATGGCATCTTTTGTCTAGATTTATAACTTATAAAGATTAGTTCATTTTATTCAAATTCTCTAACTCTTTTTCCGTGGTAAGCGATAGAACCGTGTTCAGAAATATCAAGACCTGCGATTTCTTCTTCTTCGGTAACTCTTAAACCTCCACATGATTTTTTAATAATGGTAAGGAATAAATAAGATAATACAATAGCCCAGAAAGCATATGCAATTACACCTATTGCTTGAGCTGCTAATTGAGCAAATCCGCCACCATTGAATAATCCAATACCAGTATCTCCGTCTACTCCCCATAGTCCAATAACTAAGGTTCCCCATACACCTGCAACACCGTGAACCGATATGGCTCCTACAACATCATCGATTTTTAATTTCTTTTCAACAAAGCCTATAGATAATACGACAAGGATACCTCCTATTAAACCCGTTAATACGGATCCGCCTTCGGTAATGTTACCACAACCAGCAGTTATACTAACAAGACCAGCAAGTGCTCCGTTTAATGTCATCGCTAAATTTGGTTTTCCGTCTTTAAACCAAGTAAATAATAAAGCACTGCAAGCACCAGCAGCAGCAGCTAAATTGGTTACTAGAATAACTTGAGATGCAGCAACAGAATCGTCACCTCCCCAAGCTAATTGAGATCCACCGTTAAAACCAAACCATCCTAACCATAGAATGAATACTCCTAAGGTTGCGTACATTTGGTTGTGACCGTGAATTTCAACCGGTTTTCCATTAATATATTTTCCTATTCTAGGACCTACCATCCAAGCGGCAACTAAAGCAGCCCATCCACCAACAGAGTGAACAATAGAAGAACCTGCAAAGTCAATAAATTCTGCTGGCATCCATTCTGCATTTAACCATCCACCATTCCATTCCCATCCACCAGCAATAGGGTAGATAAAAGCGGTTAGTACGATACTAAAAATAGCATATGTAGTGTATTTTGTACGTCCAGCTATTGCTCCAGAGACTATAGTTGCAGCTGTTGCGGCAAATACTGTTTGAAAAAATAAGTCGGCTGGACCTTGAGAGAATATAAGTCCTCCCCAGTGAAAAAATCCTCCACCAGAAATATCTGCGCCGTACATTAAAGAATATCCTATAAACCAAAAGGCTAAAGTACCTACAGCAATGTCCAAGAAGTTTTTCATGGCAATGTTTACTGCGTTTTTTGAATCTGTCATTCCAGATTCAACAAGAAAAAATCCTGCTTGCATAAAGAACACTAGAATACCCGAGATAAGCATCCATAGCATTCCCATGTCGTCTTTAACAGCAGCGGCAACATCAGCTGCTTCTTGTACTGCAGGGAGTGTGTTTAAAAATAGCATCATAAATATAATTATTAGGGTTAGTTGAGTTAGTGAAAATTAAGACGTGGTCAATTCGTCCTTTTATATTTTTACTTAGAATACGTAAATAGCAGCTATTGTAAAGGCTGCTAAATTATCTGTACCCATACCATCGTTGTCTAGGTATTTTTCTTCAGACCAAGAGTCTATTCTAAATTCTGGCTTAATAATTAAGCTTTCAACAGTATAGCTTCCTGTAAGCGTAAAGGCTAATACATCTTCATCATCTATGTCATTTCCGTCATAATATTTTCCGTAATATTCACCTCTTAGACCTAGGCTAAAAGAATCGGTAGCTGCATATTGAGGATAAAATGCTGCGCCATAAAATCCAGATCCATCGTTGTCGTTATAAGCAGCATTGATTCCTAAGTAAAAAGAATCTGTTAAATCGAAACCTCCGGTATAGTCTATTTCAAAACCTAAACCATCATTGTTTCCGCTGTCGTAGTATAAGTTAAGGTATTGTCCTTTATAGCCTAATTGAGCTCCAAAAGCGTATTCTCCGCTTAAAGAAGTGTCATTTGTATCCCAAGGGTTTGTTACTGCTAACATTAAGCTAAAATCATCTGTTAAAGCAAAGTCTGCTTTCAGTCCCATGTGTGAAAATGGTCCGCTTGAAAACAAGTAAGATGTACTGTAGTTAAAGTTTGCAGCCGGTGCAATAACTTCGTAACCTAAAAAGGTATTCCATCTACCAAAAGTTAATGTTGTTTTGTCAGAGACATTCCAGTAAACGTATGCCTGATTAACTATACCGTTTACGATGTCGCTATTAAAAGTTGCTTCTTCTCCTCTTGGTCCAACTACTAGATCAAGTACAGCTCCTGTTTTTGCGCCTTCATAAGAAACAATAAGGTTTCCCATTCCTAAAGCAAATCCAGATTTTTTGGCAAAAGCTGTTCCGAAATATTGACCTTCATCGTCAGGTGCTGTGAAATAAGTTTGATAATATGCATCAACGCTACCGCTGATGGTGAATTTAGGTGTGCTTTCTTCTGTAACGATTGTGTCCTGAGCATAAATGCTAATTGTTGCAAATAATAGTGCAAGGGTAAAAATTTTTTTCATGTTTTGATGTGGTTTGTTTTGTTAATAACAAATCAAATCTATGTAAAAAGTTTTTTAAACCTACTAAAAAATAGGGGGGTAAGGTGTATTTTTATCATTTAATCAGTTTTACCCCTTAAAAAATGAGGGTATTTTAAATAAATATTCAAAAATGAGTATTTTTTCGAATGGTCTTTTTGGGGAAATTTGAAATAATTGTTAAATTTTATGAATTAAATGCACTCAAATCACCTTAGTGTTAAGAAGACTTTTGTTTATTATTAAATTTGTTGCATTTTATTGTTTTGAAAATGGTAGTGAATTCGTAAATTACAACCCTAAATAATTGTAATAAGAAAATGAATATTAAAGTATACCTATAATGTCATAAAAATTTAATTACAATTATTACAGTAAAAAGTATACTGTTATATTAGTACTTGCTAGTAGCAAAAAATAACTAAACAATTAATGATTATGTTGAAGAAACAAGGGCTGTATTTGCCAGAATTTGAACACGACAATTGTGGGGCTGGATTTATTTGTAGTTTAACAGGAAGTAGGTCTAATGATATTATCCATAAAGCACTAGAAATACTAGTGAAATTGGAGCATAGAGGTGCTGTGAGTTCAGATGGTAAAACAGGGGATGGAGCTGGGATTTTAATAGATATTCCCCATGATTTTTTTGTAAAATATTGTGATTTTGATTTGCCTGCTCGAGGGGAGTATGCCGTGAGTAATATGTTCTTGCCTAAAAGGCAAAATCAACGCGAATTTTGTGTAAATACGTTCGAAAAATGTATTGCTGAACAAGGGCTTAAATTAATAGGTTGGCGTACTGCTCCAGTTAATAATAACGTAATAGGTAAAATAGCAGCAGCTAGTGAGCCTTTTATTCAACAAGTTTTTATTGGAAAAAATAATCCTGAGCAAACAGATTTTGAGTTTAATTTAAAATTATTCTCAGCACGAAAGATTGCTGAACACGCAGTATATAATTCAAAATTATCTGAATCTTCATTCTTTTATTTCCCTAGTTTATCAACTAAAACTATAATATATAAAGGGTTGTTAATGCCTGAAGATATTAAAGAGTATTATTTAGATTTATTAAATCCTTTATTGGATGCAAAGCTAGCACTAGTGCATCAACGTTTTTCAACCAACACGTTTCCAACATGGGATTTAGCTCAGCCATTTCGTTACATGTGTCACAATGGTGAAATTAATACATTAAGAGGAAATGTATCTCGAATGTTTTCTCGTGAAGAAATCATGGAGAGTGATTGGTTTGGAGATGATATTAAACGTATTATTCCTACTATACTAAAAGGTAAGTCAGATTCAGCTTCTATGGACATGGTTGTTGAGTTGTTATTAATGACAGGGCGTTCTTTGCCAGAAGTAATGATGATGTTAGTTCCTGAAGCATGGGAGAAAAATGTAAATATGTCTGATGCTAAAAAAGCATTTTACGAATTTAATTCATGTTTAATGGAGCCTTGGGATGGGCCTGCATCTATTCCGTTTACAGATGGAAGTTATATTGGAGCCGTGTTAGATAGAAATGGTTTACGTCCGTCTAGATATACAGTTACAAAAGATGATTTTGTAATCATGTCTTCAGAAACAGGAGTTGTAGAGATTGAGCCAGAGAATATTAAATTCCACGGTCGATTAGAGCCAGGGAAAATGTTTTTAGTTAATATGGACGAAGGTCGTATTATTAACGATGAAGAAATTAAAGAAGCGATTGCGAATAAGCATCCATATAGAAAGTGGTTAGATAAAAACCTAATTCACTTAAAAGATATTCCTTATAGTACAGATCCTGTTGTTTTTGAAGAAGAAGATTTAGGTATAAGACAAAGTGTTTTTGGATATACCCAAGAAGATTTAAATACCATTATTAAACCGATGGCTCAAGCAGGAAAAGAACCAATTGGTTCTATGGGTAGCGATACTCCAATTGCTGTATTGTCTGAGCGTCCTCAATTAATATACAATTATTTTAAGCAGTTATTTGCACAAGTAACGAATCCGCCGTTAGATGGTATTCGTGAAGAATTAATTACAGACATTAGTTTAACTTTAGGAAGTGATACTAATATTTTTGAAATTAATGAATATCACTGTCGTAAGTTGAAAATTCAGAATCCTGTAATTTCTAAGCAAGATTTAGATAAAATTAAGCATCATGATAAAAGTCCAGATTACCAAGTAACATCAATTTCAATTTTATACGATGTCTCTAAAGGGGTTAATGGTCTTGAAGATCGTTTAGAGGAGATTGTTAATACAGCTGAAAAAGCGATAGATTCTGGAACTAATATTATTATCCTTTCAGATAGAAATGTAAATAAAGTTAAGGCGCCAATTCCGGCATTATTAGCATGTTCCTATGTTAATCATGCATTATATAAAAGAGGAAAACGTTCTCAAATTAGTTTAATTATAGAGTCTGCAGAACCTCGTGAAGTTCATCATTTTGCATTATTATTTGGTTATGGAGCAAGTGCAATTAACCCTTATATGGTTAATGAGATTGTTGAAAAACAATTAAAAGATCAAGATCTTACTAGTTTAGATTTTGAAGAAGCAATTGCAAATTATAATATAGCTGTAGGAAAAGGGATTTTAAAGGTCATGAATAAGATTGGAATTTCTACTTTAAATTCTTATCGTGGGTCTCAACTTTTCGAATGTATTGGTATTAATACCAAAGTTGTAGAAAAGTATTTCCCAACAACGGCAACACGTATTCAGGGTATTGGTTTAAATGAAATAGAAAAAGAAATTTCTCTTCGTCATCAATGCGCCTATAAAGTCAGAGAAATCAATGCTAATTTAGATTTAGAAATTGGTGGACAATATAGGTGGAGACGTAGCGGAGAAAAGCATTTATTTAATCCGTTAACCATTGCAAAATTACAAGAATCTGTTCGTACTAATAAAAAGTCTACTTATAAAGAGTATTCAGAACTTGTAAATAATCAATCGAAAGATCTAATGACAATTCGTGGATTGTTTGAATTTACAAACTACGATCCCATTTCAATAGAAGAGGTAGAGCCTTGGACCGAAATCGTAAAACGTTTTAAAACGGGAGCGATGTCTTACGGATCTATTAGTAAAGAAGCACACGAGAATTTAGCCATTGCAATGAACCGTATTGGTGGAAAAAGTAATTCAGGTGAAGGTGGGGAAGATCAAGAACGTTTTTATAAGGATCCTGATGGAGACTGGAAAAACAGTGCTATTAAGCAAGTGGCTTCCGGGCGTTTTGGAGTAACTTCTAATTACTTAACAAGTGCAAAAGAGATTCAGATTAAAATGGCGCAAGGTGCGAAACCTGGAGAAGGTGGACAGTTGCCTGGGCCAAAAGTGAATCCTTCAATTGCAAAAACACGTAACTCTACACCTTATGTGGGATTAATTTCACCACCACCACATCACGATATTTATTCAATTGAAGATTTATCTCAATTAATTTACGATTTAAAATCGGCTAACAGAGAAGCGCGTATTAACGTAAAATTAGTATCAGAAGTTGGAGTAGGAACAGTAGCAGCTGGTGTTGCAAAAGCAAAAGCAGATGTTATCTTAGTTTCAGGATTTGATGGAGGTACAGGAGCTTCTCCTTTAACATCTTTAAAACATTGTGGATTACCTTGGGAGTTAGGAATTGCTGAAGCGCAACAAACTTTAGTAATGAATGATTTAAGAAATCGTATTGTTTTAGAATGTGACGGACAATTAAAAACGGGTAGAGATGTTGCTATCGCTTGTTTGTTAGGGGCTGAAGAATTTGGTTTCGCAACGGCACCATTAGTAGCTTCTGGTTGTATCATGATGCGTGTATGTCATTTAAATACATGTCCAGTGGGTATTGCAACTCAAAATCCGGAATTACGTAAAAAATTCAAAGGGAAACCTGAGCATGTTGTTAACTACATGTATTTTGTTGCTCAAGAATTACGTGAAATTATGGCACAATTAGGATTTAGAACTATTAACGAAATGGTTGGACAATCTCAAAAATTAGATCGTAATCAGGCTATTGAACATTATAAAGCTTCAGGTATCGATTTAACTCCAATTTTACATAGAGTAAAAACAGAGCCTTATGTAAAATTATATAATACAGAAAAACAAGAACATCATTTAGAAAGTCATTTAGACTTCGAGATTATTAATAAAGCCCATCCAGCATTATTCCGTAAGGAAAAAACATATTTAGATTTTCAAATTACAAACGTCGATCGTGCCGTTGGTGCAGTAGTTAGTAACGAAATATCTAAAATTTATGGGGCGCAAGGCTTACCAGAAAATACGCTTAACTTGAATTTTACAGGATCTGCGGGACAAAGTTTTGGAGCTTTTGCAACTAAAGGCTTAACAATGATTGTTAACGGAAATACAAACGATTATTTAGGTAAAGGGTTATCAGGAGCTAAGGTAATTATTAAAGTTCCTGAAAAAGCAACTATTGTTCCTGAAGAGAATGTAATTACAGGAAACGTAACTCTGTATGGTGCAACTTCTGGAGAAGTTTATATTAATGGTAAAGCAGGAGAACGCTTTTGTGTAAGAAATTCAGGAGCTCAAGCTGTTGTAGAAGGTATTGGAGATCATGGTTGTGAGTATATGACAGGTGGTGTTGCTGTAGTGCTTGGCCAGGTTGGGAGAAACTTTGGAGCAGGTATGAGTGGTGGTATCGCTTTTGTTTTAGATGAAAAAAACACATTTAAAGGACATTGTAATTCCGAAGCACTGAACTTAGATCCAGTGGTTTTAGAGGAAGATATACTAACGTTAAAAACATTGATTGAAAATCATTATAATGCAACTTTAAGTCCGTTGGCACAACGTATTTTAGAAGAATGGGAAACATACTTGCCTAAGTTTGTTAAGGTGTTACCAGAAGAATATAAGCAAGCTTTAATAAAATTAGAACAAGAAAACCTTGTAACGCAATAGATATTATGGGAAAAATAACAGGATTTTTAGAATATAAACGCGAAATTGAAGGTTACGAACCTGTAGAAGAGCGTATAAAAGACTACAAAGAATTTACAATTCCATTATCTGAATCGCATATAAAAAATCAAGGTGCGCGTTGTATGGATTGTGGAATTCCATTTTGTCACAGTGGTTGTCCGCTTGGTAATTTAATTCCAGATTTTAACGATAAAGTATATAAAGGAAAGTGGAAAGAAGCAGCAGCTATTTTACATTCTACAAATAATTTTCCAGAGTTTACAGGAAGACTTTGTCCAGCACCTTGCGAAGAAGCATGTGTGTTAGGGATTAACGAAGATCCTGTAACAATTGAGAATATTGAAAAAAACATAGTAGAAACAGCCTTTAAAGAAGGTTGGATTGTGGCTAATCCGCCAAAACAACGTACTGGTAAAACGGTAGCGGTTATTGGTGGTGGTCCTTCAGGTCTGGCTGCTGCACAGCAATTAAATCGTGCGGGACATTTAGTGACACTTTTTGAAAGAGACGATAAAGTTGGTGGTTTAATGCGCTACGGTATTCCAGATTTTAAATTGGAAAAACAAATTATAGATCGTCGTGTAGCTGTTCTAGAAGAAGAAGGGATTATCTTTAAAACTAATGCACATGTTGGGGTAAATGTAGATGCAGATAAGCTTAAAGCAGATTTTGATGCAGTGGTGTTATGTGGGGGTGCAACCGTAAGACGTGGTATGCCAATTCCAGGAGCAGAATTAAATGGGGTTGTTCAGGCTATGGATTTTCTAAAGCAGAATAACAAGCGTGTAAGCGGAACTAAAGAATTTGAAAAAGAGATTTTAGCTACAGATAAACATGTTATTGTTATTGGAGGTGGAGATACAGGATCTGATTGTATTGGGACCTCTAATCGTCATGGAGCAAAATCGGTTACTAATTTTGAAATTTTAGATAAACCATCAGTAGGAAGACCAGCAAATCAGCCTTGGCCGTATTGGCCTATGAAACTGCGAACAAGTTCTTCTCATAAAGAAGGAGTAGAGCGTTTTTTTAGTATTTCAACCAAAGAATTTTTAGGTGATGAAAACGGAAATTTAAAAGGATTAGTAACAACCGAGGTGGAGTGGGTTTTTAAAGAAGGAGAACGTCCGCAATTAAAAGAGCTTCCGGGTACTGAAAAAACTTGGGATTGCGATTTAGCTTTATTGGCTTTAGGTTTTACAGGATCTGAAAAGACACTTCCAGAGCAGTTAGGTTTAGAAATGGATTTTAGAACTAATATTAAGGCAGATACTAAGGATTATATGTCTAATGTGCCAGGAGTTTTTGTTGCGGGAGATATGCGTCGTGGACAATCTTTAATTGTATGGGCAATTTCAGAAGGTAGACAAGCAGCTTATCATGTAGATACGTATTTAATGGGAGAATCTAATTTACCTCTTAAAACAGGAATTGATTTACCTCGTGTTTAAATTATAATTTAAAGTAAATATTTAGAATTTTCATAGGTTCTTAATTTAAGAATTAAGATATTTGAAAGACATATGAAAAACATTATAGTAAATATCATTTCTATTAGTGTCGTTGTGATTCGTTCACGGGGATAAAAAGGGAGTGTGTTTATTCTAAAATAAAATTAAAGCCTTCCTTTTTATGGAAGGCTTTTTTGTTTTAATATAGTGTCGAGAACACTGTTGTTTTATAAAATTAATTAAAGCTGTAAACGTAAAATAACGATGGCTTTTTGGTTCCGATTTTATAATAAAACCTTAATTCTGAAAAAAGTCATTTTTTTTATAATAAAAAGAAGAAATTGAACGTCATATATAGGTGGATTTAAGTTGTTTTAAATCAGTGTTTTAGGTGTGTATTATTAATGGTGGATTTAGTCGATATGTGTTGGGGTAAATTCGTTAAAAAATGACAAAAAATTAATTTAGTACTCTCAAAGGAATTAGAATGAGAGCAAAAGCTTTTAAAAACATATGAAAAACTTAAAAAAGTATAGTTACGCGGTCACTCAAGATGCTTCTTTACCTGCAGCTCAGGCAATGTTGCATGCTATTGGGTTAACAGATGAAGATTTAGAAAAACCATTTATTGGTATTGCTAGTACAGGTTACGAAGGAAATCCTTGTAATATGCATCTTAACGACTTAGCGACTCATGTTAAAAAAGGAACGCAAAATGCCGACATGGTTGGGTTAATTTTTAATACCATTGGTATTAGTGATGGTATATCTAATGGTACGCCAGGTATGCGTTATTCGTTAGTCTCTAGAGATATTATTGCAGATTCTGTAGAAACTGTTGTTGAAGGAATGAGTTATGATGGTGTAATTACCGTTGTAGGTTGTGATAAAAACATGCCAGGTGCCTTAATGGGTATGTTGCGATTAAATAGGCCGTCAATTCTGGTTTATGGAGGTACAATTGCTTCTGGTTGTCATAAGGGTGAAAAACTTGATATTATTTCTGCTTTTGAAGCTTACGGAAAAAAAGTTGCTGGAACTATTGGAGATTCAGAATTTAAAGAAGTGGTGCATAAAGCCTGTCCAGGTGCTGGAGCTTGTGGAGGTATGTACACCGCAAACACTATGGCGTCTGCTATAGAAGCTTTAGGGATGTCGTTACCGTTTAACTCTTCTACTCCTGCTGTTGGAGACGATAAATTAAAAGAAAAAGAATGTGTTAAAGCAGGAGAAGCTTTACGCTATTTATTAGAAAATGATATAAAACCTTCAGACATTGTAACTAAAGAATCATTAGAAAATGCATTTAGATTAGTTACTGTTTTAGGAGGGTCTACAAATGCAGTACTTCACTTTTTGGCAATTGCTAAAGCTGCAAAAATAGATTTTACATTACAAGATTTTAAAAGAATTAGCGATACAACTCCATTATTGGCAGACTTAAAGCCTAGTGGTAAATACTCTATGGAAGATTTGCATGGTATTGGAGGTATTCCAGGTGTTTTAAAATACATGTTAGAGAACGATATGCTTCATGGCGATTGTTTAACAGTTACAGGGAAAACTATTGCAGAAAACTTAAAAGATGTTCCTAATTTAACTGAAGGACAACAAATTATAAAACCACTTGAAACACCTATTAAGGAAACAGGTCATATTAGAATATTATTCGGAAACTTGGCCACAGAAGGAGCTGTAGCAAAAATTACAGGTAAAGAAGGCTTGTCTTTTAAAGGTGTAGCTAATGTTTTTAATAGTGAAGCTGAGGTTAATGAAGGTATCGCTCACGGAAAAGTAAAAAAAGGAGACGTGATTATTATTCGTTACGAAGGTCCTAAAGGAGCACCAGGTATGCCAGAAATGTTAAAACCAACATCATCTATTATGGGAGCTGGTTTAGGGAAAGATGTTGCAATGATTACCGACGGGCGTTTCTCAGGAGGGTCTCATGGTTTTGTTGTTGGGCACGTTGCGCCAGAAGCACAAGAAGGAGGTAATATAGCTTTAGTAGAAAACGGCGATGTTATTTTTATTGATGCTGAAAACAATACGATTGATATTGAAATCTCTGAAGAGTTATTGGCAAAAAGAAGAGCGAATTGGGTAGCTCCAAAATTGAAAGCAGAACGAGGAGTATTATATAAATATGCGAAAACAGTATCGTCGGCATCGAAAGGGTGTGTGACTGATGAATTCTAATTTTTTACTATGAACACAGAAACAGTAAAAACAATAAAGACCGCTACAGAAAAAACCGTGCGTATTTCGGGGAGCGAGGCTATCATTAAATGTTTGTTAGCTGAAGGTGTTGAAATTCTTTATGGATATCCAGGAGGAGCTATAATGCCTGTTTACGATGAACTTTATAAATATAAAGACAAAATTCATCATGTTTTAACACGTCATGAACAAGGTGCTGCACACGCAGCTCAAGGTTATGCTCGTATTTCAGGAAAGGTAGGGGTCGCCGTGGCAACTTCAGGTCCGGGGGCAACAAATCTAATAACAGGTATCGCAGATGCTCAAATAGATTCTACACCTTTAGTTTGTATTACTGGTCAAGTATCATCCCATTTATTGGGAAGTGATGCGTTTCAAGAAACAGACATTGTAGGTATTTCTACTCCTGTTACTAAATGGAATGTTCAAATTACTAAAGCCTCAGAAATTCCTGAAGTTATAGCGAAAGCATTTTATATTGCTAAAAGCGGACGTCCAGGACCTGTGTTGGTAGATATTACAAAAGATGCTCAGTTTGAAGAGTTTGATTTTAAATACGAAAAATGTACTTCGGTACGTAGTTATAAAGCAGCTTGCAAAATAGATAGTAAGGCTGTCCAAAAAGCGGCAGACTTAATTAATAGTGCTAAAAAACCTATGATTGTTTGGGGTCAGGGTATTATTTTAGGAAAAGCAGAGCAAGAGCTAAAAACTGTAATTGAAAAAGCAGGAATACCTTCAGCTTGGACCATTTTAGGAGCTTCAGCCGTACCAACAGATCATCCTTTAAATATAGGAATGGTTGGTATGCACGGTAATTATGCGCCAAATATGTTAACAAACGAGTGTGATGTATTAATTGCAATCGGTATGCGTTTCGACGATCGTGTAACGGGCAGTTTGTCTACATATGCAAAGCAAGCTAAGGTTATTCATTTTGAAATAGATCCAGCTGAAATTGATAAGAACGTAAAAACAGATGTTGCTGTTCTTGGAGATTCTAAGTTGAGTTTAGCAGAATTGATTCCGCTTTTAAACGAAAATTCACATCCAGAATGGCATCAAAAATTTAAAGATTTATATGCTATCGAGTTTGAAAAAGTGATTAAAGACGATTTACATCCAACCAAGGAAGGTTTAACTATGGGTGAGGTGTTAAATCAGATAAATATACAGTCTAAAGGAGATGCTGCGATCGTGTCGGATGTTGGTCAGCATCAAATGATTGCGTGTCGTTATGCAAAATTCAACAAAACTAAAAGTAATATCACTTCAGGAGGTTTAGGAACTATGGGCTTTGCGTTGCCAGCTGCTATTGGAGCAAAAATGGCTGCTCCAGACCGTGATGTTGTTGCTATTATTGGTGATGGTGGTTTTCAAATGAATATTCAAGAATTAGGAACCATTTTTCAACAAAAAGTACCTGTTAAAATTGTAGTTTTAAATAATGAATTTTTAGGAATGGTTCGCCAATGGCAACAATTGTTTTTCGATAAGCGTTACGCATCTACCGAAATGACAAATCCTGATTTTGTAGCAATTGCAAAAGGATATTATTTAGATGCTAAAAAAATAACAAAGCGTGAAGAATTGGCTGATGCTGTAGCCGAAATGATGGCTTGCGAAGGCGCATATTTATTAGAGGTTTGCGTCGAGAAGGAAGACAATGTTTTTCCAATGATACCAACAGGAGCTTCAGTTTCAGAAATTAGATTAAGTTAATTATGGAAGATACTATAAACACATATACCATCTCAATTTATACTGAGAATAATATTGGTCTTTTAAATAGAATTTCAGCGATTTTTCAACGCAGACATATTAATGTTGAAAGTATAAATACGTCTATTTCTGAAATAGAAGGCGTGTCTAGATTTACTATTGTGGTGAATCTTAGGGAAGAACGTATGAAAAAAATAATCGGTCAGATAGAAAAGCAAGTTGAAGTGATTAAAGCTTACTACCATACCGATGAAGAAACGATTTATCAAGAATCTTGTATGTTTAAATTAAAATCTGATTTATTATTTGAAGAACGCGAAATTCAAAATATAATAAGAGATAGTAATGCAAGAATTATACACGTTAATAAAGAATTTTTTGTACTTGAAAAATCAGGTAAAAGAAATGAAATAGAACAACTATATCGCGATTTTAGTGTCTATGGCATCATGCAATTTGTACGTTCTGGACGTATTGCAGTAACCAAACAAGAAATGAAAATATCACAAATGCTAGTAGCATTTAATTAATTAAAACAAAATGGCAAATTATTTTAACACCTTATCATTAAGAAAACAATTAGAACAATTATCAAAATGTCGTTTCATGGCATCTTCAGAATTTGAAGATGGTGTAAATGCATTAAAAGGTAAAAAAATCGTCATTGTAGGATGTGGCGCACAAGGATTGAACCAAGGATTAAATATGAGAGATTCTGGGTTAGATATTTCTTATACATTACGTGCGGCAGCTATTAAAGAAAAACGCGCATCTTATGTTAATGCTACTGAAAATAACTTTACAGTTGGAACTTACGAAGAATTAATTCCAACGGCAGATTTAGTATTAAATTTAACGCCAGACAAGCAACATACAAATGTTGTTAAAACGATTATGCCTTTAATGAAAAAAGGATCAACATTATCGTATTCTCACGGGTTTAATATTGTAGAAGAAGGTACTCAAGTTCGTGAAGATATAACCGTAATTATGGTTGCACCTAAATGTCCAGGAACAGAAGTTCGTGAAGAATATAAACGTGGTTTTGGTGTGCCAACATTAATTGCTGTACACCCAGAAAACGATCCAGAAGGAAAAGGTCTAGCGCAAGCTAAAGCTTATGCAGTAGCAACAGGAGGAGATAAAGCGGGAGTTTTAGAATCGTCTTTCGTTGCAGAGGTTAAGAGTGATTTAATGGGAGAACAAACTATTTTATGTGGTGCATTACAAACAGGATCTATTTTATGTTTCGATAAAATGATTGAAGAAGGTATAGAACCAGGTTATGCTGCTAAATTAATTCAATATGGTTGGGAAACTGTAACAGAAGCATTAAAGCATGGTGGTATTACAACTATGATGGATCGTTTATCTAATCCAGCTAAAATTAAAGCTTATAAATTATCTGAGGAATTAAAAGATATTTTACGTCCGTTATTTGAAAAACATATGGATGATATTATCTCTGGGCATTTCTCTAAAACAATGATGGAAGACTGGGCAAACGACGATGTTAATCTTTTAACATGGAGAGAAGCTACAGGAGAAACAGCATTCGAAAAAACAGAATTAACTTCAGAAAAGATCTCAGAACAAGAGTATTTTGATAATGGAGTATTAATGGTTGCAATAGTAAAATCTGGAGTTGAATTAGCATTCGAAACTATGGTAAGTTCAGGGATTATTCAAGAATCTGCTTACTACGAATCACTTCACGAATTACCATTAATTGCAAATACAATTGCAAGAAAGAAACTTTACGAAATGAACCGTGTAATTTCTGATACAGCAGAATACGGATGTTATTTATTCGATCATGCAGCTAAGCCTTTATTAGTAGACTTTATGAAAGGTATTAAAACAGATGTGATTGGAAAGCCATATGCAGTAACATCTAACGAGGTTGATAATATTGAATTAATTGCGGTAAACGATGCGATTAGAAATCACCCTATTGAAACAATAGGAAAATCGTTAAGAACAGCTATGACTGCAATGAAAACAATAAAAACTGATGTCGAATAAGACACCTCAGTATTAGCCTAATAAAACATGCAAACTGAAAATAAAATATATTTTCCAAGTCTAAAAGCAGTAAAAGCAGCAGCCGAACGTTTAAAATCGGTTGCTGTTTTAACGCCTTTAACCCAAAACTTACACTACTCTAAGCAATTCGATGCTAATATATTGTTTAAACGAGAAGATTTACAATTAGTAAGGTCTTACAAAATAAGAGGAGCATATAACCGAATTTCGTCTTTAACAAAAGAACAAATGGAAAAAGGTATTGTATGTGCAAGTGCCGGAAACCATGCTCAGGGTGTTGCTTTATCTTGTAAATTATTAAAAATAAAGGGAACCATCTTTATGCCTTCACCAACACCTAATCAAAAAATTGAGCAGGTAAAAATGTTTGGAGAAGAATACACAGAAATTGTTTTGGTTGGTGATACTTTCGATGATGCTTATCATGCGTCAATGTTAGAATGTGAACGTTTACATAAAACTTTTATTCACCCGTTTAACGATAAGGAAGTTATTGAAGGGCAAGCAACAATTGGTCTTGAAATATTAAGCCAGACAGAAGTTCCTATAGATTATGTGTTTATACCAGTAGGAGGAGGAGGATTAGCCTCTGGTTTGTCTACTGTTTTTAAACTATTATCTCCGAACACTAAAGTTATTGGTGTAGAGCCAGAAGGTGCGCCTTCTATGAAAACATCCATTAAAAACGGTCATAATACAGAATTAAAAAACATCGAGAACTTTGTCGATGGCGCTGCTGTTAAGAAAGTAGGAGACCGCACATTTGCTATTTGCCAGCAAAATTTAAATAATATGATTACAGTTCCAGAAGGCAAAGTCTGCGAAACTATATTAGAATTGTATAATAAAGATGCAATTGTTGTAGAGCCGGCAGGAGCTTTAAGTATTTCTGCTCTCGATTTTTATGCTGAAGAAATTAAAGGTAAAAATGTAGTTTGCGTAATTAGCGGAAGCAATAATGATATTACCAGAACGGCCGAGATTAAAGAACGTGCTTTATTATACACCAATTTAAAACATTATTTTATAGTAAAATTTCCACAGCGAGCAGGTGCTCTAAAAGAATTTGTTGCTGAAATTTTAGGCCCGAACGATGATATTACGTATTTCCAATATGCTAAAAAAACGAATCGAGAAAACGGTTCGGCTGTTGTTGGTATAGAATTAAAGTCGTCTAAAGATTTAGCACCATTAATGGAGAAAATGAAAACAAAAAATTTCTACGGAGATTACTTAAACGATAATCCAGACCTGTTTCAGTTTTTAGTATAAGCTTAACTTTTATGTAAACTACTAAATGCGATTAAAAGGTTATATTTAATACACGAACTGTTAATTTAAAAATATATTATGAATACATCTTTTTTGGATATTCCGGATCAATATAAAATTACAACTGAAATTAATCAAAACACATATTTAGTAGGAGGTGAATTAAAAAAATGGACAGGAGATACAGCCAATGTATATTCGTCAATTTCATCAACTCCAGAATATAAACCAACATTGCTTGGTAAAATTCCTCAATTAGGAAAAAAAGAAGCCTTGGAAGCTTTAGATTCTGCTTGCGATGCTTACGGTAAAGGGCAAGGAGAATGGCCTACCATGAAAGTTATAGATCGTGTGGCCTGTATGGAAAAGTTTGTAAAACAAATGAAAACCAAGCGCGACGAAATTGTAAAATTACTAATGTGGGAGATTGGTAAAAGTTTGCCAGATTCTGAAAAGGAATTCGATAGAACTGTAGATTATGTTTACGATACTATTGAAGAATATAAACAATTAGATCGTGATAGTGCAAAATTTGAAAAGCACGATGGTGTAAATGCGCATATTAGAAGAGGTTCTTTAGGTGTCGTATTGTGTTTAGGCCCTTATAATTATCCTTTAAATGAAACTTTTGCACTGTTAATTCCTGCCATTATTATGGGGAATACAGTTATTTTTAAACCAGCAAAACATGGAGTATTATTAATAACACCGTTGTTAGAAGCTTTTCAAACTAGTTTTCCTACAGGTGTAGTAAACATTATTTACGGTCGAGGCCGTGTGGTTGCAACTCCGATTATGGAAAATGGCCGTGTAGATGTGCTTGCCTTAATAGGAAATAGTACTTCTGCGAATGCTTTACAAGAGAGTCATCCAAGACAAAATAGATTGCGATTGGTTTTAGGATTAGAAGCTAAAAATCCAGCAATTGTTTTACCAGATGCAGATTTAGATTTAACAATAGACGAATGTATTGCAGGAACACTGTCTTTTAATGGGCAACGTTGTACCGCATTAAAAGTATTATATGTTCACGAAAATATTATTGAAGAGTTTAATAAGCGTTTTTCTGCACGAGTAGATGCATTACCATTCGGAAATCCATGGGATCAAGGAGCAAAATTAACACCGCTTCCAGAACCAGGGAAACCAGCTTATATTCAAGAACTAATAGATGATGCTTCAGAAAAAGGAGCTACTATTTTAAATAAAAAAGGAGGAGAAACTACTGAAAATTATATTTTTCCAGCAGTATTATATCCTGTAAATAAAGACATGCGTGTTTTTAAAGAGGAACAATTCGGACCAGTAATTCCTGTTTTACCATTTACAGATATTCAAGAGCCACTTCACGATATGGCCGAATCTAATTATGGGCAACAAGTAAGTGTATTTGGTCAGAATGTAAAAACATTAGCACCTTTAATAGATACTTTGGTAAATTTAGTATGTCGTGTTAATTTAAACAGTTCTTGTCAAAGAGGACCAGATGTATATCCATTTACAGGACGAAAAGATTCTGCCGTAGGAACATTAAGTGTGCATGATGCATTACGATCTTTTTCTATAAGAACTTTTGTAGCCTCAAAAGACAATGACTATAATAATGCGATATTAAATGAATTGCTTGACACTAAGGCATCTAATTTTATAAGCACCGATTATATTTTATAAAAAATAGTTAAAAAGTTAATTGATATATTGAATTAATTTGTACATTTGATTTATGATTATAATTAAAAATAATATACGTCCATCTAGTCCCGCAATTGCATTGCGCCGACGCCGCAGTGCACACTAATCTTCTAGAGTTGTTCACCTAATTTTACGTATTTATTTTTTTATTTTGACTACATCACTTTATACATTTTATACACAACCTATAGTTACTTTAAACAGTAGCCGTATTACATCACGCCCTATTTTATTTCGCCGCCCAGTAGGGTGCTTTATATCTTAGGAACTTTAGGTGTGTCCAGTTCTTCTTTCTAGAAATCAATACTTTTTTAACTTTTAATTTTAAAATCAAAACAATGGAAATTGTTATTGCTGACAAGTCGCATACAGTTTATGCAGAAATTATTTGTGATACTATAGCAGACTCTGCTAGAGTAAGAGGTACCGGGATCGCTAAAAGAACTCCTGAGTATGTTATTGCAAGAATGATAAATGGAAATGCAGTTATTGCTTTAGAAGACGGTAAATTTGCTGGCTTCTGTTATATTGAAGCTTGGGAACATGGAAAATTTGTTGCCAACTCAGGTTTAATTGTACATCCGGATTTTAGAAATAGAGGGTTAGCAAAAGAGATTAAACATAAAATTTTCAATCATTCCATAACAAAGTATCCTAAGGCCAAAGTATTTAGTATAACGACAGGATTGCCGGTAATGAAAATGAATTCAGATTTAGGATATAAACCTGTTACATTTTCCGAACTGACAGACGATCAAACTTTTTGGAAAGGTTGCCAAACCTGCAAAAATTATGATGTTTTACAACGTACAGAACAAAAGATGTGTTTATGCACAGGTATGCTATACGATCCGGATAAACAACCTCCAAAAGATCAGAAGCCTGTAAAACCAAGCGTATTTAATAGATTAAAAAGCATTAAGGAGCATTTGTTTCTAAAAAAATAATATAAAATGAAAAAATTAGTAATAGCATACAGTGGAGGTTTAGATACATCATACTGTGCAGTAAGTTTATCAAAAGAGTACGATGTACACGCCATAAGTGTTAACACCGGAGGTTTTACTAAAGAAGAAATTAGCCATATAGAAAGTAACGCTTATAAAATGGGCGTTTCTACTTATAAAAATATTGATGCCGTAGCTACATTTTACCAAAAAGTAGTGAAGTATTTAATTTTTGGAAATGTATTGAAAAACAATACATATCCGTTATCAGTAAGTGCAGAGCGTATTATTCAAGCCATTGAAATTGTAGAATATGCAAAAAGCATTGACGCAAAATATATCGCTCACGGTAGTACAGGAGCAGGAAACGACCAAGTACGTTTCGATATGATTTTTCAAATTCTAGCACCAGGAATTGAAATTATTACGCCTATTAGAGATCAGAAATTAGCAAGACAGACAGAAATCGATTATTTGGTTGCAAATGGTATCGATATGAATTGGGCAAAAGCTAAATATTCTGTTAACAAAGGTCTTTGGGGAACTAGTGTTGGTGGTGAAGAAACATTAACTTCAGAAAAACCTTTACCTGGTGAAGCATATCCATCTCAATTAGAAAAAACAGACGAGCAAAAAGTAACCTTAACGTTTAATAAAGGTGAATTTGTTGCTCTTAATGGAGCAAAAGCGGCACCAGAAAAAAATATTGAAGCATTAAATGAAATAGCTTCAAAATATGCCATAGGAAGAGATATTCATGTTGGAGATACTATTGTTGGAATTAAAGGGCGTGTTGGTTTTGAAGCTGCCGCAGCTTTAATTACAGTAAAAGCACACCACTTATTAGAAAAACACACGCTTACTAAATGGCAAATGCAACATAAAGATTACTTATCTAGTTTCTATGGTATGCATTTACACGAAGGTCAGTTTTTAGATCCTGTAATGCGAGATATGGAAGCATTCTTGTCAAGTAGTCAGGAAAATGTAACAGGAGATGTTGTTGTTACTCTTAAGCCATACCATTTTTCTTTAGATGGAATTTCTTCTAAACACGATTTAATGAATTCTACATTTGCAAGTTATGGTGAAGAAAATAAAGGGTGGACAGCAGATGATGCTAAAGGATTTATAAAAATTCTTGGAAATCAGAATAAGATATACCAACTCGTAAATAACAAATCATGATACAAGCCGGAATTGTAGGAGGAGCAGGGTATACTGCAGGAGAACTGATTAGGATATTAATGTATCACTCACAGGTAAATATCGATTTTATCTACAGTACGTCTAATGCCGGAAATCTGGTAAGTAAAGTGCATCAAGATTTAATTGGATCTACAGATTTACAATTTACAGATACCATTAATGCCAATGTAGATGTGTTATTCTTGTGTTTAGGACATGGGAATTCTACAGCGTTTTTAGAAAAAAACAGTTTTTCTGAATCCACTAAAATTATCGATTTAAGTAACGATTTTAGATTAGAAGCAGATGCTAATTTTAACGATATGGAATTCGTTTACGGACTTCCAGAACTAAATAAAGAAGCTATTATTACTGCGAAGTATTTAGCAAATCCAGGATGTTTTGCAACTGCTATTCAGTTGGCTTTGTTGCCATTAGCGTCGGATGGGAAGTTTAAAGACGATGTTCATATTAATGCTGTAACAGGAGCAACAGGAGCAGGAACGTCATTGTCTACAACCACACATTTTACATGGAGAGATAATAACTTTTCTTATTACAAGCCTTTTACACATCAGCATTTAGGAGAAATTAATCAGTCGGTGAAGCAATTACAAAGTGGTTTTAATTCTGAAATCATTTTTATGCCAAATCGTGGTGATTTTTCACGCGGAATTTTTGCTACGGCTTACACGAAGTATGATGGTACTTTAGAAGATGCTAAAGCATTGTATAAATCATTTTACAAGGATGCTAAATTTACAGTGGTTTCAGATGAAGATATTCATTTAAAACAAGTGGTAAATACCAATAAATGTATTCTTCATATACATAAACATAATGATAAATTATTGGTAACTAGCATTATCGATAATTTATTAAAAGGCGCTTCAGGGCAAGCTGTTCAAAACATGAATTTAATGTTTGGATTTGAAGAAACTGAAGGTGTACAACTAAAAGCTACTTATTTTTAAATCATTCGACTTATGAAAATTGCTATAATTGGAACTGGAAATTTAGGGCATTCTATCGCAAAAGGTTTAATTATCGATAATGCGTTCACAACTCTATATTTAACCAAAAGAAATTTAGAATCATTAAATGAGTTTGATGGCTATAAAAATGTAAGTATTACGAGCGATAATATTGAGGCTGTTCAAAAATCTGATATTTTAATTTTTGCAGTACAACCTGCACATTTTGAAAACGTATTACAAGAAATTGTACCGCATTTAACAGAAAAACATGTACTTATTTCTACAGTAACAGGATTTTTAATTCCTAGAATGGAAAGTCTTGTTGGAGATAATCAATTTGTTATTCGTGCTATGCCTAATACGGCAATCGCTGTAGGTAAATCTATGACATGTATTTGTAGTAATACACAAGGCGCTAAACGTGTGAAAATAGCAGAAGCCATATTTAATCGTTTAGGACATACTTTAATTATTCCAGAAAGTCAGATGCAGGCAGCAACAGTAGTTTGTGCAAGTGGAGTTGCTTTTTGGATGCGTTTAATTCGTGCCACGACACAAGCAGCAATTCAATTAGGTTTTGATGCCCAAGAAGCACAAGAGTTATCTATGCATACTTGCGAAGGCGCTGCAAGTTTGCTTATCCAAACAGGGAATCATCCAGAAGAAGAAATAGATAAAGTAACTACGCCAAAAGGATGTACTATTGAAGGGTTAAACGAAATGGAACATAAAGGTTTAAGTTCGTCTCTAATTCAAGGTATGGTAGCTTCTTACAATAAAATTAGCAACATTAAAAAAGAGCAAATATGAGTTTGTTTCCAGTATATCCGCTTTACGATATTACCCCAGTAAAAGCGAAAGACGTTTTTGTTTACGATAACAAAGATGTAAAGTATTTAGATCTTTATGGTGGCCATGCTGTGATTTCAATCGGGCATGCGCATCCTACTTATGTAGATCGTATTACAAATCAATTACATCATATTGCTTTTTATAGTAATGCGGTTCAAAATCCGTTACAGGAACAATTAGCAACAGATTTAGCCGAGTTTTCAGGTTGTAAAGATTACCAATTATTTTTATGCAATTCGGGAGCAGAAGCTAATGAAAATGCATTGAAATTGGCATCTTTCCACAATGGAAAATCTAAAATTATAGCCTTTAAAAATAGTTTCCATGGCCGTACATCTGCAGCTGTAGCAGCTACAGATAATCCTAAAATTGTAGCGCCTTTAAATGCACAGCAAGAGGTCGAATTTTTTGAACTTGGAGATTTAGAAGGTGTAGAAAATGCTTTAAAAAACAATGATGTTTGTGCTGTAATTATAGAATTTATTCAAGGTGTTGGAGGTTTAGATGAAAGTACAACCGAATTTTATCAAGGTCTTGAACAATTATGTAAAGCAAATAATACATGTTTTATTGCAGACGAAGTACAATCAGGTTTTGGAAGAACGGGAGATTTCTTTGCGTTTCAGAAACACAATATCACACCAGATATTATTTCACTGGCAAAAGGTATGGGTAATGGCTTTCCTATTGGTGGGATTTTAATTCATCCAGATATTAAAGGATCGTTTGGATTGTTGGGTACCACTTTTGGAGGAAATCACTTGGCTTGTGCAGCATCATTAGCGGTTTTAGATGTGCTTAAAACAGAAAATTTATTAGCTCACACAAAAGAAATTTCAGCTTATTTTATTGAAAAAGCAGAACAATTACCACAAATAAAAACAATTAAAGGTCGTGGTTTAATGTTAGGTTTAGAATTCGATTTTCCGATTTCCGATCTTAGAAAGAAACTTATTTTCGACCATCACATATTTACTGGAAGTGCCAAAAATCCAAATTTATTAAGAATACTTCCACCATTAACGATTCAAAAAGAACATTTAGATATCTTTTTTGAAGCCTTAAAATCAGAATTAACATAGCATGAAAAAATACACACAAATTTCAGATATTTCAAACCTTTCAGAAACTATTAAAGAGGCGATTCTTTTAAAAATGAATCCTTTCGGACATAAACATTTAGGTTTAAATAAAACCTTAGTGATGTTGTTCTTTAATTCGAGTTTACGGACTCGATTAAGTACAGAAAAGGCTGCGAAAAATTTAGGAATGAATGTGATGAGTCTAAATGTTAATGATGCATGGAATTTAGAGTTTGAAGACGGCACAGTTATGAATGCGAGTACTTCAGAGCATGTAAAGGAAGCTGCTAAGGTAATTTCTCAGTACGCCGATATTATTGCAGTACGTGCGTTCCCGAGTTTACAAGACAAAGAGAAAGATGGCTCTGAAATGGTTATTAAAAGTTTCGAAAAGTATGCGACTGTTCCCATTGTAAATATGGAAAGTGCTACAGCGCATCCGTTACAAGCTTTGGCAGATGCCATTACAATTTCAGAACTATCGGAGAAAGCAAGACCAAAAGTTGTGATGTCGTGGGCACCACATCCTAGAGCTTTGCCTCAAGCTGTACCAAATTCTTTTGTAGAAATGATGCGAAAAATGGAGGTGGATTTAGTGATTACACATCCAGAGGGTTACGAGTTAAATCCTGAAATTACAAAAGATACACCAATTAATCATAATCAAGAAGAGGCCTTAAAGGATGCCGATTTTGTCTATGCTAAAAACTGGAGTAGTTATACAGATTATGGTAAAATTTTAAATACAGATCCTAATTGGATGATTACTAAAGATAAATTAGGGCATGCTAAATTTATGCACTGTTTACCAGTGAGACGAAATGTAATTGTAGAAGATGCTGTACTTGATAGTGATCAATCTATCGTGATGGAAGAAGCGAATAACCGAACGTATGCTGCACAAATAGTCCTGAAAGAAATACTTGAAAATCTGTAATATGGAAACATTAAAGGTTATAAAAATTGGTGGAAATATTATTGATGATGATAGTGCTTTATCCCATTTTCTAGAACAATTCGCAACTATTCAAGGTCCTAAATTATTAGTGCACGGTGGAGGGAAATTAGCTACTAAAATGGCTAAATCTATGAACATTGAAGTGCAAATGGTAGATGGAAGACGCATTACAGACGCAGATACTCTAGATATTATCACCATGGTTTACGGCGGAAAAATTAATAAAAATATTATTGCGCAATTACAAGCCAATAATTGTAATAGTGTTGGGTTTACAGGAGCAGACGGCAATGTAATAGTTTCAGAAAAGCGTCCAGTTACAACTATAGACTATGGGTTTGTAGGCGATGTAAAACGTGTGAATACAAAAGTGCCAAAAGTGCTTTTAGAAAACGGTATTACACCTGTGTTTTGTGCTATTACGCATAACGAAAACGGGCAGTTGTTAAATACAAATGCAGACACTGTAACTTCTGAATTAGCTATTGGCTTTGCAGATATATATAAAGTAGAGCTGTATTATTGTTTCGAGAAAGATGGTGTGTTATTAGATGTCGACGACCCGAATTCGGTGATTGAAGACATTAATACCAAAAATTATGAAACGTTAAAAACAGAGGGTGTTATTACAGATGGTATGCTTCCAAAACTAGATAATTGTTTTCATGCCATATCTAATCACGTTTATAAAGTGTGCTTAGGAAAACCAGACATGTTATTTAATCAGAATACAAAACATACAACCATTCAAGCCTAATGATGACGCAACAATTAACAGAAGAAGCCATATTATTGCTTAAAAATCTGATAGAAACACAATCGTTTTCTTCAGAAGAAGATAAAACAGCGCAGCTTATAGAAGCTTGGTTTAAACAAAAAAATATTCCGTATACACGAACAAAAAATAATGTTTGGGCTACTAATGCAGATTTTACAGAAGGCAAGCCAACACTACTTTTAAACTCGCACCATGATACTGTTAAACCTAATAGCGCCTATACCAAAGATCCACTTAAAGCGATTGTTGAAGATGGTAAATTATATGGTTTAGGGAGTAATGATGCTGGCGGGTGTTTAGTATCATTAATTGCAACATTCACTTATTTTTATAATAAACCAAACCTAAAATATAATTTAGTTATAGTTGCTTCTGCTGAAGAAGAAAGCAGTGGGCCAAATGGTTTAAATAGTATGTTATCAATAATTCCAAAAATTGATGTCGCTATTGTAGGCGAACCCACATTAATGAATTTGGCAATTGCAGAAAAAGGATTGGTTGTGTTTGATGCTAAAGTAAAAGGAACGCCAAGTCACGCAGCACATCCAAATAACGATAATGCTATTTACAATACCATTGAAGTTTTGAATTGGTTTAAAGATTATAAGTTTGATAGATCATCAGAATCTTTAGGTGACGTTAAAATGACGGTATCTCAGATCTCTGCAGGCAAACAGCATAATGCCATTCCTGCTGAAGTTGAATTGGTCATAGATGTACGTGTTAATGATAAATATACCAATGCAGAGATTAACGACATTTTAGTAAAAGAAGCGCCTTGTACAGAAATTAAAGCAAGAAGTTTACGATTAAACTCATCGTCTATTCCTAAAGATCACGAATTGGTAAAAGCAGGTCTTGAAATAGGAAGAACCACTTACGGGTCTCCAACATTATCAGATCAATCTGTTTTAAGCTGCTCGTCTTTAAAATTAGGACCTGGAGATAGCACAAGATCTCATTCTGCAGACGAATTTATTTATTTAAACGAAATTGAAGAAGGTATAGCGATTTACATTCAATTATTAGAAAAAATACTTTAATTATTTAGGCTGTTATCTTTCAGCTTAAACTATAAAAATCTTACTTATGAAACTTTGGGACAAAGGGCTTTCAATCGATAAAAAAATAGAACAATTCACTGTTGGAAACGACAGAGAAATTGATATTCATATTGCAAAATATGACGTTATAGCTTCTAAAGCACATGCAAAGATGCTTGAAAGTATTGGTATAATAACAGCAGAAGAATTAGAACAATTATTAGGAGGACTAGATATATTAGAAACTCAGATTGAAGATGGCACATTTGTAATTGAAGAAGATTTTGAAGATGTGCATTCTAAAATAGAATTCGAATTAACAAAAACGTTAGGCGATGTGGGTAAAAAAATCCATACGGCACGTTCTAGAAACGATCAAGTTTTAGTCGCACTTCAATTGTATTTCAAAGAAGAATTAAAAACTATTCAAGATAAAACTAAAACATTTTTTGATACGCTTATTGGGTTAGCCGAAACTCATAAAGGTTCACTATTACCTGGTTATACACATTTACAAGTCGCCATGCCATCGTCTTTTGGGGTTTGGTTTTCTGCTTATGCAGAGTTGTTGATTGATGATGTTTATATGTTACAAGCTGCTCAAAAAGTAGCCGATCAGAATCCGTTAGGTTCAGCGGCAGGTTATGGTAGCTCTTTTCCAATAGATCGTGAGTTAACAACTAAAGAAATGGGTTTTTCAACCTTAAAATATAATGTGGTTGCAGCGCAAATGAGTCGTGGTAAAAGTGAACGTACCATTGCAGCTGCATTAGGAAGTTTAGCGAATACATTGTCGCGTTTTGCTATGGATATTTGCTTATATAATAGTCAGAATTTTGGTTTTATAGCCTTCCCAGACGAGTTAACAACCGGAAGTAGTATTATGCCACACAAGAAGAATCCTGATGTGTTTGAATTGATTCGTGGAAAATGTAACAAGATTCAAGCGCTACAAACAGAGATGGTATTAATTACGAATAATTTACCTAGTGGGTATCATCGTGACTATCAGTTATTAAAAGAGAACATGATTCAGGCACTAGAAGATATTAAAGATATTTTAGACATCTTTAATTTTTCAATAGCACAGGTTAAAGTGAAAAATATTGATTTACATGACGAGAAATATAAATTTTTATTCACTGTAGATAATATCAATACTTTGGTAGTTGAAGGGATGTCGTTTAGAGATGCTTACAAAAAGATTGGTGGCGAAGTAGAAGCGGGAACTTATGTGCCAGACGATTCAAAAAAACACACGCATTTAGGAAGTATTCATAATCTAGGATTAGATAAAATAAGTGAAAAATTTCCTAAACTATAAAGTCATATATTTATCATAAAAAAAGCGCCTTAGTAATTAAACTCAGGCGCTTTTTTTATTTTATAATAAATCGAAATTTAGATAATAGTAGATTGACCTAAGTGAATGTTCGAAAAGTTATGATTTGAATCTTTAGGATTACTAATAAAATCAGCAATAAAATCTCCAACTTTAGTTGTTGTAATATTATCGTATTTCGTATTTAAATCGGGTGTAGTAATATGAAGTGCTAAAGACTTATCTACAGCAGTTCTAATTAAATCAGCTTCGTCGTTTAAATCAAAATGATCTAATAACATTGCTGCTGATAATATTGAAGCAATAGGATTTGCAATACCTTTGTTTGTTGCTTGCGGGTAAGACCCGTGAATAGGCTCGAACATCGCATATTTATCTCCTACAGAAGCCGAAGCTAATAAACCTATAGATCCTCCAATAACACTAGCCTCGTCGCTAATAATGTCTCCAAACATGTTTTCAGTTAAAATAACATCAAACTGTTTTGGATTTAATATCATTTGCATTGCAGCATTATCTATAAATAAGAAATCTAATTCTATATCCTTATAACTTTTAGCAACTTCTGTAACGACTTTACGCCATAAACGAGATGTTTCTAAAACATTTGCTTTGTCTATTAAAGTCAGTTTTTTTCTTCTAGATTGTGCTGCTTTAAATGCTAAATGTGCTACGCGTTCGATTTCTTCTCGAGAATATTCACATAAATCTGAAGCTGAATTTCCGTCTTCACTTGTTTCTTTTTTTCCGAAGTAAATACCACCAGTAAGTTCGCGATAAATGCTAATATCTGTACCTTTAATAATATCTTTCTTTAAAGGCGATTTACTTAAAAGTGTATCGTATGCTTTAACAGGTCTTATATTGGCATATAAACCTAAAGACTTTCTAAGTGCTAGTAAGCCTTGTTCTGGACGTACTTTTGCAGATGGATCATTATCATATTTAGGATCTCCAATAGCTCCAAATAATAAAGCATCACTTATTTTACAAAGATCAAGAGTTGCCTCTGGTAATGGATTACCCGTTTCATCTATAGCTATTGCACCAACAGGTGCGTATTTAAAATTGAATGTATGATTAAATTCTAAAGCAATGGCTTTAAGAACTTTTATTGATTGAGCAGTGACTTCTGGTCCTATCCCATCTCCTGCTAATACTGCTATGTTTAGTTTCATAAGAATTGTTTTTTAGAGGCTGAAAACAGTATAACGCCTTATATGTTTTTTAAGACTGTGTTTTCAGGATTTAGCTTCAAAAGCTAATATAGCATCTTTTTTGCTTAATAAATAATCGATGTCGTCATAACCATTTATAAGACATGTTTTTTTGTATGGGTCGATATCAAATTTCTCTGATAAATCGGTGTCTTTAATAGAAATAGTTTGATCCTCTAAATTTACACTAATTATTGTTTCAGGGTCTGTTGTAATGTGTTTAAATAATTCTTTTAAATATGCTGGAGTAACTTGAATTGGTAAAATTCCGTTATTCAGTGCATTTCCTTTAAAAATATCAGCAAAAAAACTAGAGACTACAACTTTTAATCCATAATCTGCTATTGCCCATGCCGCATGCTCGCGACTGGAACCACAACCAAAATTATCTCCGGCTACTAGGATGCTTCCCATATAAGTGGTGTCATTTAAAGGGAATTCTTCGTTTAGGTCTCCGTTTTTATTAAATCTCCAATCTCTAAATACATTATCCCCAAAACCTTCTCTATCTGTTGCTTTTAAGAAACGTGCAGGAATAATTTGATCTGTATCTATGTTTTCTATATCTAATGGAATGGCTCTAGAATGTAATGTTGTAAACTTTTCCATTTAGTTTAAGTGTTTTGTAATGTCTATAATCTTTCCTTCTACCGCTGTTGCTGCTGCAACTAACGGACTTGCTAAAATGGTTCTAGCACCCTGACCTTGTCGTCCTTCAAAATTTCTATTTGAAGTAGATACACAATATTCATCTTGCGGAATTTTATCATCATTCATCGCTAAACATGCCGAACATCCTGGTTGACGGAGTTCGAAACCAGCATCTGTAAAAATGTCTTTAAGACCTTCTTCAATGATTTGTGTTTCAACCAACTTACTACCTGGAACTAACCAAGCAGTAACGTTAGGTGCTTTTTGTTTGCCTTTGATGTATTGAGCAGCTACTCTAAAATCTTCGATTCTAGAGTTGGTACAGCTACCAATAAAGACAAAATTAATTGGTTTGTTTATAAGAGATTCGCCTTTTTTGAAGTTCATGTATTTTAATGATTTTTCAAAAGAAGCATCGTTAAGTGTAGGGATGTTTTCTGTTACTTTTATCCCCATACCAGGGTTAGTTCCGTAGGTAACCATAGGTTCTATGTCTTCAGCATCGAAGATGTATTCTTTATCGAATACAGCATCATCATCTGTAGGTAGTGTTTTCCAATAAGCTACTTTCTTTTCAAATTCTTCACCTTTAGGTGCAAATTCGCGACCTTCTACATAGTCGAATGTTGTTTGATCTGGTGCAATCATACCTCCACGAGCACCCATTTCAATACTCATATTACAAACCGTCATACGGCCTTCCATACTCATGTTTTGAAATACGTCTCCAGCATATTCACAGAAATATCCTGTACCTGCGTTGGTTCCTAATTTTGCAATGATATATAAAATAACATCTTTAGGAAGTACACCATTTTTTAATTTACCATTTACAGAAACACGTAAGCTTTTAGGTTTAGTTAAAAGTAAACATTGACTAGCAAAAACTTGAGCAACCTGACTTGTACCGATTCCAAAAGCAATAGTTCCAAATGCACCATGTGTAGAGGTATGACTATCTCCACATACGATTGTCATTCCAGGTTGTGTGATACCTAATTCGGGTGACATAACGTGCACTATTCCATTGTATTTGTGACCTAATTCAAAAAGTGTGATTCCGTTGTCGGTACAGTTTTTTGATAGTTGCTCAAGCTGATGTCTAGATAACGTATCTTGTATTGGTAAATGTTGATTTGTTGTTGGTGTATTATGATCTGCTGTTGCCACAATTTGGTTGGGTCTAAACACAGGAATGTCTCTGTCTTTTAACTCGTTAAAAGCTTGTGGGCTTGTTACTTCATGTATTAAATGTTTATCAATGTACAATACTTGTGGACCATTTTCTATGGCGTCAACTACATGTGCATCCCAAACTTTATCAAATAATGTTTTTTTCATTTCATGTTGTTTTTGCTATTTCATTTCAAATTTAATTTATGAAACAGACTTTTAGCTTATTTTATGCCGAAATAATTTGATTGTAAACGCTACTAGTTTCAATAATTTGATGAATATCTGAATCGTTTATTTCTTTTTTAACATCTGCAAAATTCAAGAAATTAGCATAGACTACGTCTAATTGTAATTTTGTTAATTCATAACCTACATTTTTAGCTCTATAAGCTAAAGCGGCTCTACCACTTCTTGCTGTTAAAACAATTGCAGATTCTGTTACACCAACATCTTTAGGGTCTATGATTTCGTAAGTTTCACGATTTTTAATCACACCATCTTGATGAATTCCAGAACTGTGTGCAAAAGCATTTGCACCAACAATGGCCTTATTAGGTTGTGTGTAAATTCCCATATGCTCAGATACTAATTGGCTTGTGCTATATAACAAAGAGGTATTAATGTTAGTATCTAAATTTAAAGTTGGGTGTTGTTTTAAAATCATAACAACTTCTTCTAAAGCGGTGTTTCCTGCACGCTCTCCAATACCATTAATTGTACATTCTATTTGTCTTGCACCATTAATAACACCTTCAATAGAATTTGCTGTAGCTAATCCTAAATCGTTGTGGCAATGGCAAGATAAAATAGCCTTGTCAATACCTTTAACATTCTCTTTTAAATATTTTATTTTTGCTCCATATTCGTTAGGTAAGCAATACCCTGTTGTGTCTGGAATATTTAAAACCGTTGCACCTGCTGCAATTACAGCTTCGCAAACTCTTGCTAAATAATCGTTGTCTGTACGTCCTGCATCTTCTGCATAAAACTCTACATCTTCAACAAAAGTTTTAGCATAACGAACCGCTCTTACGGCGCGTTCAATAATGGCATCACGATTAGATGCAAATTTAAATTTTATATGAGAATCGGAGGTTCCGATTCCAGTATGAATTCTTGGTTTTTTTGCATAACGTAGCGCTTCACTTGCTACTTTTATATCATTTTCAACAGATCTTGTAAGTCCACAAACTGTTGCATTCTTTACGATTTTTGAAATGGCTTCAACCGAAGTAAAATCTCCAGGACTTGACACCGGAAAACCTGCTTCAATAACGTCAACTCCCAGGGCATCAAGTCTTTCAGCAATTATAAGTTTTTGCTCTTTGTTTAACTTGCAACCAGGGACTTGTTCGCCATCGCGTAACGTTGTGTCAAATATTTGAATGTTAGAATGTGACATTTATATGAATTTATTTTCTTATTGTTCTACGAATTTATATTTTGCTTTTGTGAAAGCAATACCTCATTATTGTACTTTTACGATGTTTAAAAGTATTTAAATATACTTAAATAATTGTTAATCAGTACATTGTAACACTTTTTATTTGATGATAAAAGACCAAAAAGATAATTTGTTTTTGTTAGTGAAATCGTTAACGAAGTCTGAAAAGCGTCAGTTTAAGCTGTATGTGGGAAGATTAGGGGTTAATAACGATTCTAAGTTTTTGAACTTATTTAATATTTTAGACAAGCTATCAATTTACGACGAAGAGTTTATTTTAAAAAATGGTGATGTTAAAAAACAACAGTTAGCCAACGTTAAAGCCCATTTGTACAAACAAATTTTAATTAGTTTAAAATTAAACCCTTCGCATCAAAATATAAGGTCGCAAATACGAGAACAATTAGATTTTGCATCTATTTTATACCATAAAGGCTTGTATAAACAAAGTTTAAAGATTTTAGATAAATCTAAAGAATTGGCGATACATAATGAAGAAAAGAATTTAGCTTTTGAAATTGTGGAATTCGAAAAGTTAATAGAATCTCAATACATTACACGTAGTATTAGTGGCCGTGCAGACGAGCTAACAATTCAGGCAAAAGATTTAAGTGCGTTAAATGTTATAGCAAGTAAGCTTTCAAATTTATCGCTTCAGTTGTACGGGATTTTTTTAAAAACGGGTTATGTTAAAAATGAAGAAGAAGGCATTCAGGTTGCTGAATATTTCCATAATAGACTTCCAAAATATAACATAAAAAAATTAGGGTTTAGAGAGAAATTATGGCTTTACAATGCGTATTTGTGGTATAGTTTTTTAACTCAAGATTTTAAAAACTGCTATAGATATGCTTCAAAATGGGTGGATTTGTTTTATGAAAACCCAGATATGATTAATTTAAATCCTGTATTTTTTTTAAAAGGAAAAAATTATTTGTTGGAAGCCTTATTCTTTGTTCGAAGCAAAAATAAGTTTGAAGATGCTTTATTGAGATTAGAAAAAATTGTGAATGATAAGAAGTTTTTAAGAGATGAAAATGTAGAGTCTTTGGCATTTTTATATTTTAATTTAAATAAAGTTAATTTACATTTTATAGATGGTTCGTTTGAGGAAGGCTTAAATTTAATTCCTAAAATTGAAACAGATTTAAAACGATTTTCGAATAGAATAGACGAGCACCATGCTATGATTTTTTATTATAAATTCGCTAGTATGTATTTTGGAGCTGGAGATAATAAAAAATGTATCTTTTATTTAGATAAAATTATTTCGAATAAAAGTTTATCTATGCGAGAAGATTTATTGTGTTTTTCTAGAGTTTTAAATCTAGTCGCTCATTACGAAGCTGGATTAGATTATCATATCGATACATTGTTACGAAGCACTTATAAATTTTTAATTAAAATGAACGATTTACACGAGGTTCAGAAAGAGATGATAAAATTTATAAAAGGCTTGCAGGATGTCTATCCACATGATATTAAGCACGCATTTATGGCATTGAGAGATACTTTAAAAACATACGAAAATCATCCGTACGAGAAGCGTGCATTTTTATATTTAGATATTATTTCATGGCTAGAAAGTAAGATTGAAAATAAGCCTGTTGGACAAATTATTAAGGATAAATATTTGGCAGAAAACAATAGGTAAAAAATGTTTTTTTATAAAAATGTCTTAAATAATTTGGAAAATCAACTTTTCTAACTGAATATTTGTGCTCACAAAGTTCAATAATGTATTGAAATGTTATCAAGAAAGGTGGAGGGATTAGACCCGCTGAAGCCTTAGCAACCCTTTAACTTATAAAGAAGGTGCTAAATTCTACTTAAAAACCGATTCATTTATCGGCGATTTAGATAGATAACTAAACGCAATTGCTCTCAGAGTAATTTGTATTATTTTCTTTTTAACATTTTTCTATTAGGTACACCTTAAAAAGGTGCATTTGACTTTTAGTTTTAATTTATTAACTCAAAAAGAAAGAAAAATGAGTACACAAAAATTCGCAACTCAAGCGTTGCACGCAGGACACGATGTTACCAAAAATGGAGGTACACGAGCTGTGCCAATTTATCAAACATCGTCGTATGTTTTTAACGATTCAGATCACGCAGCAAGTCTCTTTGCATTAGCCGAACCAGGTTACATTTACACAAGATTAAATAACCCTACAAACGATGTCTTAGAACAACGTTTAGCTGCTATTGAAGGTGGTATAGGTGCGGTAGTAACCGCGTCAGGAACTGCCGCGATTTCTACAACATTACTTACACTTTTAAGAGCTGGAGACCACATTGTAGCATCTAGCAGTTTATATGGTGGAACGTATAATTTATTGGCTGTAACTTTGCCAAGACATGGTATTACAACCACATTTGTAGATCCTTCTGATGCTGAAAATTTTCAAGCTGCAGTTCAAGATAATACAAGAGCTGTTTTTATAGAATCTTTAGGAAATCCGAAATTAGATGTGTTAGATATTGAAGCCATTGCTAAGGTATCTAAAGCAAACAATATTCCTTTAATTGTAGATAATACAGTGGCTTCACCTGCACTTTTAAATCCAATTCAATACGGAGCAAATCTTGTCATTCATTCGCTAACAAAATATATTAACGGAAACGGAACAAGTCTAGGAGGTGCTATTATTGATGCAGGAACATTTAATTGGGCGAACGGAAAATTCCCTGAATTTACTGAGCCTTCTGCAGGATATCATGGTTTGGTATATAGCGAAGCTTTAAAAGAAGCGGCATTTATTGCTAAAGTTAGAGTTGAAGGCTTACGTGATTATGGTAGTGCACTAAGTCCGTTTAATGCATTTCAAATTATTCAAGGTTTAGAGACTTTAGAATTACGAATCAAAAAACATAGTGAAAATGCATTAGCATTAGCTCAATGGTTGGAAACGCAAGACGAAATTGCTTGGGTAAATTATCCAGGATTAGAAAGTAGTGCTTACAAAGCTTTAGCCGATAAATACCTTTCGAAAGGACAAAGTGGAATGGTTACTTTCGGACATAAAGCGGGTTTCGATGCGGCTAAAATTATTGCAGATAAAACAGAAATTTTCTCATTGTTAGCAAACATAGGAGATACTAAATCTTTAATTATTCATCCTGCAAGTACAACGCATCAACAGTTAGACGAAGCCGCTCAAGCCGCTTCAGGAGTTACTAAAGATTTAGTGCGTTTATCTGTTGGTATCGAGGATTTAGAAGATTTAAAATCAGATTTAAAACAAGCATTTGAGGCTGTTAAGAATGCTTAATAGCATATTAGTTTATTTTAAATTAAGCCCTTTTAATTCGTAGCTTTTATATATTGCAACATGAAAAATTTACAATTAATTCCTTTAGATTCTTACAAAACCATTAGTGGTGTAGAATTGCCTATTACATTGTCTTACGAGGTCTTTGGGCAACCGTTGCACGAAGCGCCAATTGTTTTGGTTAATCATGCCTTAACAGGTAACAGTAATGTTGCCGGAGAAGGTGGTTGGTGGAGTGATCTTATTGGTGATAATAAAATTATAGATACTAAGAAATTTACGGTAATATCTTTTAATATTCCTGGCAATGGATACGACGGATTTATAATCGAAAATTATAAAGATTTTGTTGCTCGCGATATCGCAAACCTTTTTTTAAAAGGGCTTAAAATATTAAAAATAGATTCTGTTTTCGCTATGATTGGTGGCTCTCTAGGAGGAGGAATAGCATGGGAAATGGCAGTGATGCATCCAGCTTTAGCCGAGAACTTAATTGTAGTTGCTACAGATTGGAAGTCTACAGATTGGCTTATTGCTAATTGTCAAATTCAAGAACAATTTTTAACCAATTCTAATAATCCGGTACATGATGCACGTATGCATGCAATGTTGTGTTACAGAACTCCAAAATCGTTTAAAGAGCGTTTTCATAGAAGTAAAAATGAAGATTTAGAGATCTTTAATGTCGAGAGTTGGTTGTTGCATCATGGAAACAAGTTACAAGAACGTTTTCAGCTTTCAGCATATCGCTTAATGAATCAATTATTACGAACTATTGATGTGACTAAAGGACGACCAGAAGATGTAAATATATTGGATGTTATTAAGTCTAATATCGCGATAGTTGGCGTAGATTCTGATTTGTTTTTTACGGCTGAAGAAAATCGTGAAACCCAAAAGAAATTAGCACTTACGCATCCAAATGTGACGTATAACGAAATTCATTCCGATCATGGTCATGATGCGTTTTTAATTGAATTTGAACAATTAGAAACTATTGTTGAAGGCATCTTTAAACCGGAGTTAAAAAATAAACGTTTAAAAGTCTTGAAGTTTGGAGGGAGATCTCTCGCTAATGGAGAAGGTCTAGAAACGGTACTTAATATTATAGAGAATAAAGTTAAGAATGACGAAAAGATAGCTGTTGTGCTTTCGGCTAGAGGTTCTTCAACAGACCAGTTAGAAATCATTTTAGACAAAGCGAAAAACGACGAATCTTACAAAAAAGATTTAGAAGCGTTTAAAGCATATCAAATAGAACCTTATCCGGGAATTGATTTTTCAGAAGAATTTTCAGTGCTAGACAAAGTCTTCGGAGGTGTAAAACTCTTAGGAGATTATAGTAAGAAAATTAAAGATGAAGTGTTAGCACAAGGCGAATTATTGTCGGTTAAATTGGTAGCCGAATTACTTAAGGCTCGTGGTGTAAAAGCACATGCAACAGATTCAAGGTTACTTATAAAAACTGATGATACTTATGGTAATGCACAACCAAATACTAAGGTGTCTAAAGAAAATGTATTAAAACATTTCAAAAAATATAATGGAGATACGGTAAATATAGTTACTGGTTTTATCGCTTCTAATCAAGATAATAAAACGACGACTTTAGGTCGAAACGGGAGTAATTATTCAGCAGCACTTTTAGCGAATTTCTTAGATGCTGAGGAATTGCAAAATTACACCCACGTAAACGGCATTTATACAGCGAATCCGGATTTAGTGCCAGATGCTAAAAAGATTGAAGAATTATCGTTCGCAGAAGCTAACGAATTAGCCAATTTTGGAGCCACAGTGTTACATGCCAAAACGATTATTCCGTTATTAGAAAAGAACATTTCACTTCGTATTCTAAATACATTTAATAGTGGTGATCAAGGAACATTAATTACAGCAAAAACAGCTTCTAAGGGGATTCGTTCATTATCTGTTTTAGATAATGTGGCATTAATTAATTTAGAAGGTCGCGGATTGTTAGGGAAAGTTGGAGTAGATGCGCGTGTATTTAAAACCTTAAGTGCAAACGATATTAGTGTGAGTATCATCTCGCAAGGATCTTCTGAACGTGGTTTAGGATTGGTTGTCGATGCTAATAAAGCGTCGCAAGCGGTGATTGCTTTAGAACGTGAATTCGAAACCGATTTCTATATGCAAGATGTAAATAGAATTGGAATTATAGACGATGTTGCTGTAATTTCAATTGTAGGTCAGGATTTAAGCACATTCCATAAACCGTTTAACGCATTAATAAAAAATCAGATTGTTCCGTTACTTTTCAATAATACAATAACAGGTGAAAATGTAAGTTTGGTGGTTAGAAAAACTCAACTTCATAAAGCCTTAAATGTCATTCATGGAGAGATTTTCGGAATTTCTAAAAAAATAAACTTGGCCATTTTTGGTCATGGATTAGTTGGCGGAACTTTAATTGATCAGATTATTGCTTCAGCTAGCGATATTGAAAAACGTAAAGGCATTAAGTTGAATATTTTTGCAATTGCGAATTCAAGACAAGCACTGTTCAACAAAAAAGGAATCGATTCTAATTGGAGAGATACACTTCAAGAAAAAGGAAAGGATTATACGTTCGAGAGTTTAGTAGAGTATACTAAAAAACATCATTTAGAAAATTTAATTGCTATAGATAACACGGCAAGTGCAGCGTTTGTCTCAAATTATATTCCGTTGGTAGAACAGGGGTTTGACCTTGTTTCATCCAACAAAATAGCGAATACCATAGATTTTAAATTCTACAGTGAATTACGTCAAGTACTTGCTAAGAATCAGAAAAACTATCTTTACGAAACGAATGTTGGTGCAGGTTTACCGTTGATTGATACGATTAAACTCTTGCATTTATCTGGAGAAAACATCACTAAAATTAGAGGTGTGTTTTCAGGCTCGTTAAGTTATTTGTTCAATAATTATTCACTTAAAAACGAACCGTTTTCTAAAGTGTTACAAGAGGCGGTAGATAAAGGATTTACAGAGCCTGATCCAAGAGAAGACCTATGTGGGAACGATGTTGCTAGAAAATTATTAATTTTGGCAAGAGAGCTCGATTTACATAATGAAATTTCGGATGTAGATATTCAGAATTTAATTCCTGAAGATTTAAGAGCTGTAGATGCAGCAACATTTTTAAAGTCGTTTACAGAAATGGACGATTTATATCAAAGCATGAAAGATGAACAAAAACCTGGTCATGTTTTACGATATATAGGTGATTTACATGGTGATTTAGCCGATGAAAAAGGCGCTAAGTTAGAAGTGAAATTAGTATCGGTACCAGAAAGTTCACCTTTAGGATCTTTAAAAGGATCTGATTCAATTTTCGAAATTTACACAGAATCTTACGGCGATCAGCCAGTAGTGATTCAAGGGGCTGGAGCTGGAGCAGCAGTTACCGCTCGTGGTGTATTTGGAGACATTTTAAGATTAACAGAAAAAAACACGTATTAGTATTATGAAAGATAATCATTTCGAAACAGAAGCTATTAGAACACAAACAGAACGTTCTCAGTTTTTAGAACATTCAACACCTTTATATTTAAGTTCAAGTTTTGTTTTTGAAGATGCCGAAGATATGCGTGCATCGTTTACAGAAGAAAAAGAACGTAATATTTACAGTCGTTTTACAAATCCGAATACATCCGAATTTATTGATAAAGTATGTAAAATGGAAGGTGCCGAAAGCGGTTATGCTTTTGCAACAGGTATGTCTGCTGTGTTTTCAACGTTTGCAGGGCTTTTAAGTAGTGGCGATCATATCGTGTCTGCAAGTTCTGTTTTTGGCTCAACACATGCGTTGTTTACTAAATTTCTTCCGAAGTGGAATATTGAAACATCTTACTTTAATATTAATGATGTTGATGCTATTGAAAGCTTAATTCAGCCAAACACAAAAATTTTATATGCAGAGAGTCCAACGAATCCTGCTGTAGATATTATAGATTTAGAAATATTAGGAAAGATTGCTAAAAAGCATAACATCTTATTAGTAATTGATAATTGTTTTGCTACACCATATTTACAAAACCCAATTAAATTTGGAGCAGATATTGTAATTCATTCAGCAACAAAATTAATGGATGGTCAAGGTCGTGTTCTTGGAGGCGTTGCAGTTGGTCGTGCCGATTTAATTCGAGAAATTTATTTGTTCTCTAGAAATACAGGTCCGGCATTATCGCCATTTAATGCCTGGGTATTATCCAAAAGTTTAGAAACTCTTGCTGTTCGTGTAGATAAACATTGTGAAAATGCGCTAAAAGTAGCAGCGTTTTTAGAAGGTCATGAAAATGTCTCTTTAGTAAAATACCCGTTTTTAAAATCGCATCCACAATATGAGATTGCTAAAAAGCAGATGAAACTTGGAGGAAATATTATTGCGTTCGAAGTTAAAGGCGGTGTTGAAGGCGGTCGTGCGTTCTTAAATAAAATAAAATTATTATCGTTATCTGCAAACCTTGGGGATACACGTACTATTGTAACGCATCCAGCGTCTACAACACATAGTAAATTGAGTAAAGAAGATAGAATGGAAACAGGAATAACAGACGGATTGGTGCGTATTTCTGTAGGTTTGGAGCATACAGACGATATTATTAGCGATTTGAATCAGGCTTTAAATTAAATTCTAAAAAGCAGTATATTTGCGTTATGCTTTCAAAGAAAACCAAATACGGCTTAAAAGCGCTATTGTTCTTAGCGCGACAAGAAAATAACAATCCTGTACAGATTAGTGTTATATCTAAGAGTGAAAATATATCCCAAAAATTTTTAGAAAGTATATTACTAACACTCCGTAAAATAGGAGTGTTAGGTTCTAAAAAAGGTAAAAATGGTGGATATTATTTATTAAAAGATCCTCAAGATATTAAAATGTCTTTAGTTATGAGGACACTAGAAGGACCAATAGCTATGGTACCTTGCGTTAGTTTAAATTTTTACGAAAAATGCGACGATTGTCCAGACGAATCGCTTTGCGGTGTACATACGTTAATGGCCGAAGTTCGCGATAAAACACTTGATATCTTCAATCACAAGTCGTTAGCAGATTTAGTTTAACTATATTTTTTGATTTAAAGTTTGCATATATTAATTACATCATATACATTTGCTTAATAATCTACTATTCCGATAGGAGAATGGTGGTGAATAGAAAAAGAAGAGATTATGTTGGATAGTACGATAGATATTTCATATTGGAATAAACAATTAAGAGATAAAACGCCACAAGAAATTATTACTTGGGCTTTGGCTTTAACAGATAAAAGAATAGTTACAACAAGTTTTGGGGTGTATTCTGCAGTGCTTTTAAGTACTATTTCTGATCAAGATAATGATATTAAAGTGATATGGTGCGATACCTTATTTAATACACCAGAAACTTATGATCACGCTAATAATTTAATAAATAGGTTCAGCTTAAATGTTGAAAAATATAAGCCTTTGTTGAGTAAATCGGTAATAGACGCAACAATAGGTATCCCGGAAGTAACCAGTCCAAAACATGCCGAATTCACAGAAGTTGTAAAGCTAGAGCCTTTTAGAAGAGCTCTAGCTGAGCAATCTCCAGAACTTTGGTTTACTAACATTCGTGTTAGACAAACAGAATACAGAAAATCTAAAGATATTTTAAGTTGGAGCAAGGATGATGTCTTAAAAGTTAGTCCTTTTTACTATTGGTCAGATGAAGATTTAGATGCGTATATCGCGGAAGAAAATCTTCCAAAAAACAAATTCTATTTTGACCCGACCAAAGCCTTACAAAATCGAGAGTGTGGAATACACTTTCAATAAATGAAACAAAATCATGCAAAGTTTTAGATCAGAAATAGAAAACCCTATAGTAGAAAAGGATATCATCGAATTAGAAAAGAAAATTCGATTATTCAAAGAAGGTCACCTCGCAGACGAAAGTTTTAGAAGCTTACGTTTAGCACGTGGTATTTACGGTCAGCGTCAAGAAGGCGTACAAATGATTCGTATAAAACTGCCTTACGGAAAAGTAACATCAAATCAATTATTAAGAATTTCTGATGTTTCCGATCGTTTTTCTACAGGACGATTACATATTACAACACGTCAGGATGTTCAAATTCACTACGTAAGTATTGATGATACGCCAGAATTATGGTCGCAATTAGAGCAAGACGATATTACGTTACGTGAAGCTTGTGGTAATACAGTAAGAAATGTAACAGCTAGTGAAACTGCGGGGATCGATGTTAATGAACCTTTTGATGTAACCCCTTATGCACATGCTGTGTTTCAATTTTGTTTACGTAATCCAATTTGTCAAGAAATGGGACGTAAATTTAAAATGTCTTTTTCTTCTTCTGATGCTGATACGGCGTTAAGTTACATTCACGATTTAGGATTTATTCCAAAGATTAAAGATGGTGAACGTGGATTTAAAGTTATGCTAGGAGGAGGTTTAGGATCTCAGCCAAGAAGTGCAGATTTAATTTACGAATTCTTACCGACATACAAAGTCATTCCTTTAATAGAAAGTGTATTGCGTATTTTCGATCGTCATGGTGAACGTGCTAGGCGTATGAAAGCACGTATGAAATTCTTAATAAAAGAATACGGGGTAGAAAAATTCATAGAATTAGTTGAAGCTGAACAAAAAGCGTTATCTAATCAAGAAGTGCATATTGAAGCTAATAATGAGACTATAAACATTGCAGATGTTGCTGTGCCGCAAGTGCAGATTGAAGATGAAAACGCATACAATAGCTGGAGAGCCTTAAATGTGATTTCTCAGAAACAAGACGGATTATATGCGATTGGAATAAAGATTAAGTTAGGCGATTTTTATACAGATAAAGCTAGAAAATTAGCTGCTTTAATAAAAGATTATGCAGCCGATGAATTACGTTTTTCTTTAAGACAAAATATTTTAATTCGTCATGTAAAAGAGGAATTGTTGCCATTTTTCTATCAAGAATTAAAAGCTCTAGATTTTGTTGAAACGGGTTACAATGCCACAACAGATATTACGGCTTGTCCAGGAACAGATACTTGTAACTTAGGTATTGCAAGTAGTACAGGAATGGCAGATGAGTTAGAGAAAGTACTATATTCAGAATATCCGCAATATATTAACAACCAAGATATCGCTATTAAAATTAGTGGATGTATGAATGCTTGTGGGCAACACAACATGGCACACATTGGTTTTCAGGGGATGTCTATTCGTACCAAAGAAAAATTAGTTGCTCCTGCAGTACAAGTTTTATTAGGTGGAGGTGTTTTAGGTAATGGGGAAGGACGCTTCTCAGATAAAGTAATCAAATTACCATCTAAAAGAGGACCGCAAGCTTTACGTTTAATTTTAGACGATTTTGAAGCTCATGGAAATCCGGGAGAAACATTTTTAGAGTACTACGATCGTCGTGACGGACAAAAATATTTCTACAATTTCTTGGTAACCTTATCGGATACTGAAAATTTAGTGCCAAGCGATTTTATAGACTGGGGAACAAGTGAAGAATATAAGCAAGAAGTTGGTGTTGGGGAATGTGCTGGAGTTGTTATCGATTTAGTGGCAACTTTATTATTTGAAGCTAAAGAAAAATTAGATAGAGCAGAAGACATTTTCGAAACGACAGATAAATGGGCAGATGCTATTTACTTGGCATATACAGCAAATGTAAATGCCGCTAAAGCATTATTATTGTCTGAAGATGTAAAAACTAATTCTCAGGCAAACATTATTAATTTGTTTGACCAAACATTTATCGAGACTAATAAAATTACATTAGAAACTAATACTAGTTTTTCAGATTTCGTTTATCAGATTAATAAAAACGAACCTACAAAAGCATTTGCAACCACATATGTTAACCAAACCAAAGCTTTCTTTAACACCATAGACGTTTTTAGATCACGCGAATTAGTCAATGCAAAAAACTAACAACATACCAAAATTAACGGTAGTAGGTGCGGGGCCTGGAGATCCAGATTTAATATCTCTTAAAGCAATTAAAGCGATAGAATCTGCACAGGTTATCTTGTATGATGCACTTATAAATGTAGACTTACTTAAATATGCTTCGTCTACTACAGAAGTTGTTTTTGTTGGGAAACGAAAAGGATGTTATGCATATCAACAAGAACAAATTAATGAGCTTATTGTGCAACGTGCAAAAAGCTTTGGTCATGTGGTTCGTCTTAAAGGTGGAGACCCTTTTGTTTTTGGTAGAGGAGCAGAAGAAATTGATTATGCAAAATCAAAAAACCTTAAAGTAGATGTAATTCCTGGTATGTCATCTGCTTTAGCAGTACCAACAAGTCAAGGTATTCCGTTAACCAAACGGGGGGTGTCCGAGAGTTTTTGGGTAATTACAGGAACAACCAAAAATCATGAAATCTCTAGCGATATTGCTTTAGCTGCGAAATCGTCTGCAACTATTGTAATCTTAATGGGGATGAGTAAATTATCGGAAATCGTTCAATTGTTTTCAAACGAAAATAAGCAAGATCTTCCAATAGCAATTATACAAAACGGAACTTATGCCAACGAGAAAATAGGGATAGGAACTATACGTTCTATTCAAAATGTTGTTTTAGAACACAGATTGAGTTCGCCTGCAATTATTGTTATAGGTGAAGTGGTAAGAGAACATACCAAATTAGACAGAATTAAAATAGAATTAAACGAGTTAAAATCGGCGTTTTAGAAAAATAATAAATCGCATTTCAGTAAAATTATTTAGAATGATACAAACAGATATACTAATAATAGGAGCAGGACCAACAGGATTATTCACTGTATTTGAAGCAGGATTATTAAAATTAAAATGTCATTTAATTGATGCTTTACCACAAGCTGGTGGGCAATGTTCAGAACTTTATCCTAAAAAACCGATATACGATATTCCTGGATTTCCTGAAGTTTTAGCTGGAGATTTAACGAAAAACTTATTAGAGCAAGGACGACAGTTTGAACCTGGATTTACTTTGGGTGAACGTGCTGAAACAATAGAAAAGCAAGAAGACGGATCGTTTATTGTTACCACTAATAAGGGAACAAAACACCAAGCACCGGTAGTTGCTATTGCTGGAGGTTTAGGGTCTTTTGAGCCTAGAAAACCATTGATTGAAAATATTACTAAATACGAAGATCACGGTGTAGATTATTTTATTAAAGATCCAGAAAAATATAGAAATAAACGTGTTGTGATTTCAGGAGGAGGAGACTCTGCTCTAGATTGGAGTATCTTTTTGGCAGAAGTCGCTTCAGAAGTCACACTTATTCATAGACGTAACGAATTCCGTGGGGCTTTAGATTCTGTAGAGAAAGTTCAAGAATTAAAACTTTTAGGAAAAATCAATTTAGTAACACCTTCAGAAGTTGTAGGCGTTTCTGGAGAAAATCATATTGAAGGTGTAACGGTTAAAAAAGGAGAAGAAGAGTTTCAAATAGATACAGATTTCTTTATTCCATTATTTGGTTTATCTCCAAAATTAGGACCAATCGGAAATTGGGGATTAGAAATCGAAAAGAATGCTATTAAAGTAGATAATGCATTAGATTATCAAACAAACATTCCTGGAATTTATGCTATTGGAGATGTGAATACATATCCAGGGAAATTAAAGTTAATTCTTTGTGGTTTTCACGAAGCAACTTTAATGTGTCAGTCTGCTTATAAAATTATTAATCCGGGTAAAAAATATGTGTTAAAATACACAACCGTAAGTGGTATTGATGGTTTTGACGGTACACGTAAAGAAGCACCAAAAGCTGTTGTGAAAGCCATTGTATAAATATCTTATTTTTTAATTAGTCGTTTTGTGAAATAGACTGTAAATTAGTTGAAATTTTCCCGACTATTATTAAAAATAATAAGACGTTTCTTATGATTGAAGATACAAAATTACAAGATAAACTAGTTTCAAAAACATATAATGTCAGACTAAAAGAATCGATTGCAACATTTACTAAAAATTTATTTTATGTAATGTTTGACGATGAGCCTGCTTCAGAATTACAAGAATTAGAAAATCTGTTCATGTACATGAGTGGAAAATTAAAGATAGAAGATGCTTTTAAAATTTGGGAAACGTTTAAGTTTAATTTGCCAAGCATTAGACGTCGTATAGATTTGGATGCTATAGCGATAGAGCAACACGATCCTGCTGCTAAAAGTTTAGAAGAAGTGTATTTAGCTTATCCGGGTTTTTATGCGATTGCTATTTATCGTTTAAGTCATGAATTAAATATTCTAAATGTACCTATCATTCCAAGAATGATGAGTGAATATGCACATGGTATTACCGGTACAGATATTCATCCAGGAGCACATATTGGCGATTCTTTTTTTATAGATCACGCCACAGGAATTGTAATTGGAGAAACATCAATAATTAAAAATAACGTAAAAATCTATCAAGGGGTAACCTTGGGAGGTGTTCAGGTTAAAAAAAGTTTGTCGGCTACAAAACGTCATCCAACCATTGAAGACAATGTTATTATCTATGCTAATGCAACTATTTTAGGAGGCGATGTCGTAATAGGTGCAGATAGTATTATTGGTGCCAATGTTTGTGTAACGGTATCAGTGCCGCAAGGATCTATTTTAACATATCAAAAAGAGTTTAATATTAGACCTCGAAAAAATGATTAAAACTGAAAGTATTTTAGACCAAATAGGTAATACTCCTTTAGTTGAGGTTACGCATTTACACAAAAACCCTAAAGTTAAACTGTTAGTTAAGCTAGAAGGAAATAACCCTGGCGGAAGTGTGAAAGATAGAGCTGCTTTTAATATGATAAGTGAGGCGCTAAAACGTGGAGATATTAAAAAAGGAGATACTTTAGTTGAAGCAACAAGTGGTAATACAGGAATTGCTTTAGCTTTTATAGCCCCTTTATTGGGGGTAAATATGGTGCTTGTAATGCCGGAAAATTCAACAGAAGAACGTATTAAAACCATGCGTGCTTATGGTGCAGAATTAATTTTAACTTCGAAAGAAGTTGGTATTGAAGGTGCTCGTGATTATGCTATAAAATTACGCGATGAGAAGGGATACTTTATGTTAAATCAATTTTCGAACCCAGATAATTGGAAAGCACATTATAAAACCACAGGTCCAGAAATTTGGGAGGCTACAGAAGGTGAAATAACACATTTTGTATCTGCTATGGGAACAACAGGAACCATAATGGGCGTGTCTACTTTTCTTAAAGAAAAAAATAAAAATATTACAATTGTCGGTGCTCAACCTGCCGATAATGCAAAAATACCAGGTATTCGTAAATGGCCAGAAGCATATCTTCCAGCAATTTTCGATAAAACCAAAGTTGATCAAGTGGTTGAAGTTACAGAGCAAGAAGCTAAAACAATAACACAACGCTTGGCTAAAGAAGAAGGTGTCTTTGCAGGAATGAGTAGTGGAGGTTCAGTAGCAAGTGCCTTAAAAATTATAGAAAATTTAGATTCGGGTATTGTCGTGGCTATAATTTGCGATCGCGGAGATCGTTATTTATCCTCCCCATTATTCGAGAATTAGCATAATAATTGCTACATATATGCGGTAAATAAAAATTTATTACTTTACTTTGTAGCTTAGTTCATAATCATATTGATTTGTTATCACGAAAGGCAGAGGGAATAGACCCGGTGAAGCCTTAGCAACCCTTTACCACACTTAAAGAAGGTGCTACATTCTACTCGATGAACCATTTTCAAAGGGGCAGATAACCCAAGAAAAATCTCTTTCTTTCCTGATGACATATTGATATAAAAAGATCAAACATGTCAAATATTTATCAAGCCATACAACAACGTATTTTAGTCCTAGACGGCGCTATGGGTACCATGTTGCAACGTTATAATTTTTCTGAAGAAGATTTTAGAGGCGAACGCTTTAAAGATTATCCGTCTCCTTTAAAAGGGAATAACGACTTGTTGTCGTTAACCCAACCACAAGCTATTGCAGATGTTCATCGTAAATATTTTGAAGCTGGAGCAGATATAGTTGAAACCAACACGTTTTCTGGAACAACAATCGCTATGGCCGATTACGACATGGAAGACTTAGTGTACGAACTTAATTTCGAATCGGCTAGAATTGCAAAACAAGTGGCTGAGGAAATGACTAAAGAAAATCCTGATAAACCAAGATTCGTTGCAGGTAGTATAGGTCCAACAAACCGTACGGCGAGCTTGTCTCCAGATGTTAATCGTCCGGAATATCGCGCAGTTACTTTTGAAGAGTTAAGACAAGCATATAAACAACAAACAGAAGCTTTGCTTGATGGAGGTGTAGACATGCTCTTAGTTGAAACAATTTTCGACACACTTAATGCAAAAGCGGCTTTATTCGCAATCGATCAAGTTCAGGAAGAACGTGGTATTAAGATTCCTATTATGGTTTCTGGAACCATTACAGATGCATCGGGACGAACATTATCAGGTCAAACAGTCGAAGCCTTTTTATTGTCAATCTCTCATATTCCTTTATTAAGTGTCGGATTTAATTGTGCTTTAGGTGCAGATCAATTACAACCTTACTTAAGCCGTTTATCTAACGAAACAGAGTTTTTTACATCGGCACACCCTAATGCAGGATTACCAAATGCTTTTGGAGAATATGACCAAACTGCAGAACAAATGCAAGAGTTAATAGAAGGGTATTTAAAAGCAAATATTATCAATATTATTGGTGGTTGTTGTGGTACAACGCCAGAACATATAAAATTAATTGCAGAGGTTGCTGCAAAGTATAAACCAAGACAAGTAGTTGTTAGGGCTTAGTTGGAAATTGAAAAGAAAGAAACAGCATGTCAAAAAATAACAAACCTAAGTATTTAAGTTTATCAGGGTTAGAACCGTTAATTGTAACTCCAGAAAGTAATTTTATAAATGTAGGGGAACGAACCAATGTTACAGGTTCTAGAAAATTCTTACGGTTAATAAAAGAAGAAAAATTCGATGAAGCGTTAGATGTTGCCAGAGATCAAGTCGAAGGTGGCGCGCAAATTATCGATGTGAATATGGATGAAGGCATGCTAGATGGTGCAGAAGCCATGGTAAAATTCCTAAATCTAATTGCCTCAGAACCGGATATTGCCCGAGTGCCAATCATGATAGATAGCTCTAAATGGGATATTATAGAAGCTGGTCTTCAGGTGGTTCAAGGTAAATCAGTAGTAAATTCTATCAGTTTAAAAGAAGGAGAAGAAGCTTTTATACACCATGCTAAATTAGTAAAACGTTATGGTGCAGCTATGGTTGTTATGGCGTTCGATGAAGATGGTCAGGCCGATACGTATCAGCGTAGAATAGATATTTGTAAGCGCTCTTACGATATTTTGGTCGATAAAGTAGGTTTCCCTCCTCAAGATATTATTTTCGATCCTAATATTTTTCCTGTTGCAACAGGGATGGAAGAACACCGTTTAAATGCATTAGATTTCTTTAATGCCACAAAATGGATTCGAGAAAATTTACCTTATGTCAATGTTTCTGGAGGTGTTAGTAATGTGTCGTTTTCTTTTCGAGGAAATAATGTTGTCCGTGAAGCTATAAATTCAGCATTTTTATATCATGCTATTAAACATGGTTTGAATATTGGTATTGTAAATCCAACCATGTTGGAGGTTTATGACGAGATTCCGAAAGATCTTTTAGAACATGTAGAAGACGTGTTGTTTAATCGTAAAGAGGATGCAACAGAACGTTTATTAGATTTTGCAGAAACCGTAAAAGGAGATAAGAAAGTTGATGAAGCGAAGGTCTTAGAATGGCGTAGTTATGAACTTCAGGAGAGAATTACTCATGCTTTGGTTAAAGGTGTAGATGCTTTTATTATTGAAGATGTTGAGCAGGCGCGACAAGAATCTAAACGACCAATAGAAGTTATTGAAGGGCATTTAATGATTGGAATGAATGTGGTCGGAGATTTATTTGGAAGCGGAAAAATGTTCTTACCTCAGGTCGTAAAATCGGCACGTGTCATGAAAAAAGCCGTAGCCTATCTTCAACCATTCATTGAAGCAGAGAAAGACGGAAAACAAGAGTTTGCAGGTAAAATTTTAATGGCAACAGTAAAAGGAGATGTACACGATATTGGTAAAAATATTGTGAGCGTGGTACTTGGATGTAACAATTACGAGATTGTTGATTTAGGTGTAATGGTACCGCCAGAAAAAATTATAGAAAGAGCAAAAGCTGAAAATGTAGATGTTATTGGTTTAAGTGGATTAATCACGCCGTCTTTAGATGAAATGGTATACTTGTCTAAAGAAATGGAACGACAAAAGTTTACGATTCCGTTACTAATTGGAGGAGCAACAACATCTAGAGCACACTCTGCAGTGAAAATTGCACCAAATTACACACATGCTGTTGTACATGTAAATGATGCTTCAAGAGCTGTTACCGTAGTAGGTAATTTATTAAATGCCGATAATAAAGTATATAAAGAACAGATTCGTGAGGAATACGAAAAATTCCGGGAGCAATTCTTAAAGCGTGGTAAAAAGAAAAACTTCGTCACGATTGAAGATGCTAGAAAGCGTAAATTTAAAATCGATTGGAATACGTCTGAAATTGTAAAACCAAATCAATTAGGGGTTCAAGTGATTCAAGATTTTGACCTTAAAAAGTTAGAGAAATTTATAGACTGGAGTCCGTTTTTTAGAAGTTGGGATTTACATGGAAAATATCCAGATATTTTAACCGATGAGGTTGTAGGCGAACAAGCGAAAGAATTATTCGCCGATGCAAAAGAATTATTAAAACGTGTTTTTGATGAGAAATTATTGGGAGCAAAAGCTATTTTTGGATTATTTCCTGCAAACACTGTGAATGATGATGATATTGAAATTTATGATGAGAACGGGAAAACTAAAGTTACGTTTTTAACACTACGTCAGCAATTAGATAAGCGAGAAGGTGTTCCTAATTTTGCCTTAGCAGATTTTATTGCTCCAAAAGATACAGGAATAGAGGATTATATGGGGTGTTTCTGTGTAAGCACAGGTTTTGGTACAGCTGAATTAGCAAAACAATTTGAAGCCGATCATGACGATTATAATTCTATTATGATTAAAGCACTTGCCGATCGTTTAGCAGAAGCTTTTGCAGAATATCTTCATAAAGAAATAAGAATTAATCATTGGGGGTATGATTCTAATGAAACTCTTTCAAATGAAGATTTAATTAAAGAAACGTATAAAGGGGTTCGTCCAGCTCCAGGATATCCAGCTTGTCCAGATCATTTAGAAAAGAAAACCATTTGGAAACTTTTAAATGTGAAAGAAGAAATTGGTGTAGAGATTACAGACAGTTTAGCCATGTGGCCAGCTGCGAGTGTCAGTGGGTATTATTTTGCAAACAAAGAAGCTAAATATTTTGGTTTAGGAAAAATTACACAAGACCAATTGGTAGACTATGCGAAGCGTCGTGGAGTTAGTAACGAAGTAGCCGAAAAATGGTTAAGTCCGACATTGGCCGATTAAATTTATAATAGTTATGAGTAAGAAATTTATTGAATTACATTTGGGTAGCCATGTTATTATTCATGGTTTCGATGCTCAAAACAAAGAAATAAGCGAGCGTGTAGAGGCTAGCGAGTTTACAAAGAAATTAGTAGCCGTTTCACGAATAAAATCAGTTAGTGAAACATTTATTTTAACAGATTACTCCAATGGAAGACTTGTATATTGGGAATATCAAGACGACTATAAAACGATTAAAAAGGTATTGACTAAATAATGAAAGTTACAGATCATATAAAACAGGCCAACGGAAAAACATTATTTTCATTTGAAGTTATTCCGCCTCAAAAAGGTAAAAATATTCAAGATTTATATAATAATATAGATCCATTAATGGAGTTTAAGCCGCCATTTATAGATGTAACAACCTCTAGAGAAGAGTATGTTTACGTAGATAAAGGTAACGGACTTCTAGATAAACGCATTACCCGTATGCGTCCAGGTACTGTTGGTATTTGTGCTTCAATTATGCATAAATATAAGGTAGATGCTATTCCGCATTTACTTTGTGGTGGTTTTACAAAAGAAGAAACCGAGTATGTTTTAGTCGATTGTCACTATTTAGGTATCGAGAATGTTGTGGCGTTACGTGGAGATGCCCGTAAGGACGAATCGTATTTTAAAGCCACAGAAGGTGGAAATCATTTTGCTAGCGAATTGGTCGGACAAATTTCAAACTTAAATAAAGGTAAATATCTTCACGACGATATTCAAGTAGAGCATAATTACGATTTCTGTGTTGGTGTTGCAGGTTATCCAGAAAAACATATGGAAGCCCCTTCTCTAAATACAGACTTAAAACGTTTAAAGGCAAAGGTTGATGCTGGTGCAGATTATGTGGTGACACAAATGTTTTTCGATAATCAGAAATATTTCGATTTTGTAAAAAAAGCACGTGCAATAGGTATTACTGTACCTATTATTCCAGGTATTAAACCCTTGGCAGTAAAACGTCATTTACAAATTTTACCTCAGGTTTTTAAAATAGATTTACCCGAAGATTTAATTGATGCTGTTGAGGCTTGTAAGGATAATAAAGCGGTTAGAGAAGTCGGAATAGAGTTCGCTATTCAGCAGTCTAAAGAATTAAAAGCAGCTGGTGTCCCTTTTTTACACTATTATTCAATGGGGAAAAGTGATAATATAAAGGCTATTGCTTCAGCTATATTTTAAGAATTCTGTTACTTTTGCGGCTTATTTAAATTTATGAAGCAACTATTTCTTTTTCTATGTCTTGTGGTGTCATCTATAGTGTTTTCACAAGAAACATTACATTCATCATCATATATAGATGTAAATTATTTTCGAGGTAATATTGCGCTCCATAATAATTATATTTTACATCTAATAAAAGGGCATCCCGAAGGCACAATTATAAGCTGGAATAAGAAAACGTTTGGCGATCAAGAATGGCAAGAAGACTTTAATTATCCAGATTATGGTGTGTCTTTTTCGTATCAGAATTTAAAAAATGAAACTCTAGGAAATAACTATGCGCTATACGCACATTATAATTTTTATTTCTTAAAACGTAATTTAATGTTGCGTATTGGTCAAGGTTTGGCTTATAACACGAATCCATACGATAAATACGATAATTATAAAAATACGGCTTTTGGATCTACTATTTTAAGTAGTACGTATATCATGTTAAATTATAAACGCGAACGTATTTTTGACCGTTTTGGACTTCAAGCAGGATTATCGCTTATTCACTATTCTAACGCCAATGTAGTAGCGCCAAACGCAAGTATAAATACCGTTGCTTTTAATGTTGGTGTAACTTATAATTTAGATAAAGAAGATCCTGAATTTATACATTTAGGAGTTAGAGAAAAATTCACAGAACCTATAAAATACAATATTGTATTTCGTGGCGGTTTTAATGAAAGCGATATAATTGGCATGGGGCAATCTGCTTTTTATGTCCTTTCTGCCTATGCAGATAAACGTTTGTCTAGGAAAAGTGCCGTGCAGTTTGGTACAGATTTTTTCTTTTCAAAATTCTTAGATGATTTAATCGCGTACAATGCAGTTGCTTTTCCTGAAGAAAATATAGATCCAGATACAGATTACAAACGTGTTGGTTTATTTGCAGGACATGAGTTATTTATAAATAAACTGTCTGTAGAAACACAAGTGGGATATTATGTGTATTATCCTTACGATTTTGAAGGGAGAATGTATTTAAGAATAGGTTTAAAACGCTATTTTGGAGAAAAATGGTTTGGTGCAATTACTCTAAAATCGCACGGAGCAAAAGCAGAATGTGTTGAATTTGGAGTAGGAATACGATTGTAAAAGATGAAAAAAATAATAACCTTACTAGTAGTACTTGTTCTATGGGCATGCGATAGCGAAAGTGCTAACGATTGCTTTCAAACTTCAGGGAAAACCATTTCAAGAACGATAGCTATTGATGCTTTTAGTGGTGTTTTGGTAAATAGAAATATAGAATTAACCATAATACAGGGAGATGATTTAAAAGCGTATATTGAGACAGGTGAAAACTTAATGAACGATATTGTGGTTGAAGTTGTCGATGGGGAATTGCAGCTAACAGATAATAATACGTGTAATATAGTTAGAGATTACGATCCTACAAAAATTACAATTACAACACCAAACCTTGAACAAATTAGAAGTTCTACTCAGTTTGAAGTAAATTCTGAGGGGGTACTAACTTTTGATAAATTAGAACTGCTATCTGAAGATTTTAATGATTCTGAAAGTTTTAATGTTGGTGATTTTAGGTTAGAATTAGATGTTGAAGAGTTGAAAGTAGTTTCTAATAATATTTCTGTATTTTATATTTCTGGAGAAGCTAACGATTTAAGTGTTGGTTTTTATGCCGGATCAGGTCGTTTTGAAGGAGCAGATTTAATCGCAAATACAGTATATGTTTACCATAGAGGTAGTAACGATATTATTGTAAATCCACTAGAATCCTTAACCGGAGAACTTGTAAGTACTGGAGATTTAATAGCTAAGAATAGACCAGAAATTGTAGATGTTGATGTGTTATATAAAGGCGAATTACTATTTGAAGATTAATTAATCTTGTGTTAAGTCTCTAAATAACTCTTCTAAGCTTTCATTTTTCTTATTTAATTGGAGAATTTTCAATTCATTATCATGTGCGAAATCAAAGACTTTCGGGCGCATATCTTCAGTAGTAGAGAAGGTAATTTCATAAACAAAATCGTAAACATTTTTTACAGCTGTTACATGTGCTAGGCGAAGTAAAAAAGCATCTTCTACACGAAAATCAAATTCTACTACAATAACTTGAGCATTTCCTGTATGTAAATCTTTTAAGGTTTTATCTGCAACAATCTGCCCTTTGTTAATAATAATCACACGATCGCACATCGCTTCAACTTCTTGCATAATATGTGTAGAAAGAAATACGGTTTTTGTTTTTCCTATGCTCTTTATTAATTCACGAATAGATACTAATTGGTTTGGATCGAGACCTGTAGTAGGTTCGTCTAAAATTAAAACTTCAGGATCGTGTAGTAAAGCATTGGCTAAACCAACACGTTGGCGATATCCTTTAGATAATTGACCAATTTTTTTGTGTACTTCTGGAGTTAATCCGGTAAGTTCTATTACTTCAGCAATACGTTGTTTTGAAACTTTATAAATGTCTGCATTAAAAGTTAAATACTCTTTTACATACATATCTAAATATAACGGATTATGTTCTGGAAGATATCCTACACTTTGTTGTACTTGATTAGATTGTCTGCGAATATTAAACCCATTTACCTCAGCGTCACCAGATGAAGCATCTATATAAGTGGTTAAAATTTTCATCATTGTAGATTTTCCTGCTCCGTTAGGACCTAGAAAACCAACTATTTCGGGTTTTCCTACAGAAAAAGTTATATTATCTAAAGCTTTTTGTGTGCCATACACTTTAGTTAGCTGTTCTACCTTTATTGACATTTTGTAATAGTTTGTTCAAAAGTAAACATTATATAATTTATTTTAAGAATTACCTTGAAATCTTTAAAACTTTAAAGAGAATTTAAAATAAATAAATGAAACGTTTTGTAATGTAAAATTATTAATTACTTTAGTGCCAACGAAAAGCAATACATGCAAAATACAAGTTTCACATATTTTAATTTTTTCTATTTCTTTTTTAGCAGAAGGAACGAGGCATTGTATGTGTAATTTATAAATATAAATTTTAATATAAAGTCTCGATGAAAATCGAGACTTTTTTTATATATGGTAAAAACAGTTTCAATTCAAGGTATAAAGGGGTCATTCCATCATATTGTTGCAAAAACATATTTTGATAGCGATGTGGAAATCGATGAATGTATGTCTTTCGATACGGTAGTCGATAACCTTATTAATAAAAAAAGTGATGTAGCGGTAATGGCATTAGAGAATTCTATAGCGGGTTCAATTTTACCTAATTATGCATTGATTGATAAGTATAACCTTCATGTTATTGGGGAGTATTATTTAGATATTCAGCACAATTTAATGGCTTTTCCTGGTCAGACCATAGAAGGCATTAAAGAAGTACATTCTCACCCAATGGCTTTATTACAGTGTAAGGAATTTTTTAAAGATTATCCGCATATTAAACTTATTGAAGATAAGGATACTGCCGAAACTGCAGACCGTATCAATTCAAAAAAGTTACAAGGTGTTGCTGCTGTGGCTAGTAAAATTGCTGCCGAAATTTTTAATTTAGAAATTTTAGCAAAAAGTATACAAACCATAAAGGAAAATGAAACACGTTTTGTGATAGTAAAAACACAGAATTCTGTTATTGATGAATGTGATATTAATAAAGCGTCTTTACGATTTGAGTTAGAACACAAACGCGGAAGTTTAGCAAGTGTATTAAATGTATTAAGTGATTGTAGAATGAGTTTAACAAAAATTCAATCACTACCAAAAATAGAAACGCCTTGGAAATATGCCTTTTTTGTAGATGTAACTTTTGTGAAATATAAAAATTTCGAAAAAGCAAAAGCCATTTTAAACATCATGGCAAAAGAATTTAAAGTACTTGGCGAATATAAAAATGCAAAATTATGATTACTGTAGCAAACAGGTTACAAACGGTAGAAGAATATTACTTTTCTAAAAAATTAAGAGAAGTAAATGCTTTAAAAGCGAGTGGGAAACCGATTATAAATCTAGGAATAGGAAGTCCAGATTTAATGCCACCACAACGTGTAGTAGAAGCTATCACGGAAAGTTTTAAACAACCAAATGTACACCAATATCAAAGTTATCAGGGCTTGCCAGAATTACGTGAAGCAATGTGTGGTTTTTATAAATCACAATTTCATGTCGATGTAAATCCTGCGTCAGAAATTTTGCCTTTAATGGGAAGTAAAGAAGGTATTCTTCATATTTCTATGGCATTTTTAAATCCAGGCGATGAGGTTTTAATTCCTAATCCAGGATACCCAACCTATGCGTCGGTTACAAAATTAGTTGAAGCTTATGCTGTAACTTACGATTTAGATGAAACTAATGGTTGGTTACCCAATTTAGCAGCTTTAGAACAAAGAGACTTAAGTAAAGTGAAATTGATGTGGATTAACTATCCGCATATGCCAACAGGAGCAAATGCTACAGAAGAATTATATGAAGATTTGGTAGCTTTTGCAAAACGTAATCATATTTTAATTGTAAATGATAATCCGTATAGTTTTGTTTTAAACAACAACCCTAAAAGTATTTTAAGCGTTCCTGGAGCAAAAGACGTATGTGTAGAATTAAATTCGTTAAGTAAAACCTTTAATATGGCCGGTTGGCGTGTAGGTATGGTTTTAGGGAGTGCGGAACATATTAGTGCTATTCTAAAAGTGAAAAGTAATATGGATTCCGGAATGTTTTACGGTATTCAGAAAGGTGCTATTGAAGCTTTAAAAAGTACAGGCGAATGGTTTGAAAATTTGAATATAGCTTATCAAAAACGACGTGAATTGGTCTGGCAACTTGCAGATTTATTGGGGTGTACCTACGATAAAACAACATCGGGATTGTTTGTGTGGTCTAAATTACCAGTAGGTGTAGATGCAGAAGCATTTATTGATAAAATACTATATGATAAATCTATATTTATCACACCAGGAATCATTTTTGGAACTCAAGGGAAAGGATATATTCGCTTTTCATTATGCGCTTCAGAAGAAGATTTACAAGAGTCTATTAATCGTATTAAAAACTAAATATTTATGAACAACATTGTAGTAATAGGTATTGGTTTAATAGGAGGAAGTATTGTTAAGGACCTTAAAAAGGTTCATCCAGACACAAAAATAATAGGTGTAGATAAAAATGAAGATCATATTAATCAAGCTTTAGTTACTGGACTCATTGATGAGAAAGGAGACATAAATGCTGTTAAGAATGCAGATCTTGTAATCTTATCAATCCCTGTAGATGTATCTGTAAATTTACTTCCAGAGATTTTAGATTTAGTTTCAGACGATACTTTAGTGATAGATGTGGGGTCAACAAAATTAGATATTTGTACTAAAGTTGAACACCACATTAACAGAAGAAATTATTTAGCATGTCACCCTATTGCAGGAACAGAGTTTTCTGGACCTGAAGCAGCGATTAACGATTTGTTTAAAAATAAAACAAACATTATTTGCGAAGTAGAGCAAACAGCATTTAAGCTTCAAGAACGTGCTTTAACGGTGTTTTCAGATTTAGGAATGCGTATTCGTTATATGAATCCAGAATCTCATGATAAACATATTGCTTATGTATCTCATTTGTCGCATATTAGCTCCTTTATGTTAGGAAAAACAGTTATAGATAAAGAACGTAATGAACGCGATATATTTGATATGGCAGGAAGTGGATTTGCTTCTACGGTGCGTTTGGCTAAGAGTTCACCAAATATGTGGACAGCCATTTTTAAACAAAACAAAACAAACGTAATAGAGACGTTAGACGAGTATATAAATAACCTTAATCAATTTAAAATTTTATTAGAACAGGATGACTTTGAGGCTATTTTTGATGAGATGAAAAATACAAATCGAATTAAAGATATTTTAAAAGGAATTGCTTAAACAGTAGTAACATTATGGAAAACAAGAAAGAATTAAGAACCTGGTTAGACGATTTACAATTAGATCACCCTTTAGTAATTGCAGGTCCTTGTAGTGCAGAAACAGAAGAACAAGTATTAAAAATTGCACACGAGTTAAAAGATACCGATGTAAGTTATTTTAGAGCGGGAATTTGGAAACCAAGAACTAGACCAGGAATGTTTGAAGGTGTTGGTGCTTTAGGCTTAAAATGGTTACAACGTGTTAAGGCTGAAACCGGAATGAAAACAGCTACAGAAGTTGCAAATGCTGCACACGTAAAGTTAGCTTTAGAACATGATGTAGATTTATTATGGATTGGAGCACGTTCTACGGTTAGTCCGTTTATTGTACAAGAAATTGCAGATGCTTTAGAAGGTACAGATAAAATTGTATTGATAAAAAATCCAGTAAACCCAGATTTAGCATTGTGGCTTGGGGCAGTAGAGCGTTTGGCAACTGCAAATATCAAGAAATTAGGAGTTATTCATAGAGGGTTTTCAACTTACGAGAAAACAAAATATAGAAATAATCCAGAATGGCAATTAGCTATTGAATTACAATCTAAATTTCCTGATTTACCAATAATTAACGATCCTTCTCATATTACAGGGAAACGTGATATGATTTTTGATGTATCTCAAAAAGCTTTAGATTTAAACTTTGATGGATTAATGATTGAAACACATTTCGATCCTGAAAATGCTTGGAGTGATGCTGCTCAGCAAGTTACACCTTCTGTTTTAGTTCAGATTATGAAAGATCTTAAAATTAGAAAAGAGACAGATCAAGAAGCAGAATATAATAATGCATTAAATAATTTAAGAGCAAATATAGATGTAATTGATCATCAAATCATTGAGCTTTTAGGAAAACGTATGAATGTTGTAGATGGTATTGGGACTTTAAAACGTCAGAAAAACGTATCTATTTTACAAAGTAAACGTTGGAACGAGATTTTAGGAGCTATGGTTTTAGAAGGTCAAGATCATGGTTTAAGTGAAGAATTTATCTTAAAGATGTTTAAAGCGATTCACCAAGAATCTATCAATCATCAAGAAAAAATCATCAAGAAATAAATTTTATAATAAAACAAAAGGCTCATATTTATGAGCCTTTTGTTTTATTTATTTTGTTCGTTTAAAGATATATCGGGTTATAAATATACCTTGGCCATCATTTGTTCCAGAATCACTTTCTACAGCACTTGTAACAAAAGCTAATTCCCAGCCAGCTGCTGTCATAGTGTTTATTTTAGAACTCACTAAAACATCGTTTGATGCAATATTTTGAAAACGAATACCTCCAATATTATAAAAATTTAGAAGTTTAGTTTCTTCATAATTTTTAACGCGTAAGTCACTTCTTTTAGATTTATTTCTGTTATTATCTTCTTCTGTTTGTTTTGTTGTATAATTTTCAAAGTCTCTTTCTTCTTCAGATGAAATTAGTCTTGATCTCCCTAGTCCATTAGGTACAATAGATTCTATAGAGGTAATTATTTTGTATTCTACTTGAGCATTAATTTCATTCAAGCCAATGAAAAACAGTGTGATAAAAAGTAGCTTTTTAATCATCTTAATGGGTTTTTAAATTAAAAAAGCTAATATAAATATTCTGGTTAGACCTAAATTTATTTTTTTACTTTACTTTTGACGATAATTATGACAGGAACAGTATATAAATCAACAGGAAGCTGGTACACCGTAAAATCACATACAGGTGATATTTACGACTGCCGAATAAAAGGTAAATTCAGACTTAAAGGTATTAAAAGTACCAACCCAATTGCTGTTGGAGACATAGTCGATTTTGAAGTAGAAACTCTTGATAATGTCACTACGGGAGTTATACACCATATTCACGATAGAAAGAATTATATTGTTCGTAAATCTGTAAATTTATCTAAGCAAACGCACATTATTGCAGCTAATATAGATCAGGTTTTTTTGTTAATTACCATTAATAATCCACCAACACTTACCAGTTTTATAGATCGTTTTTTGGTTACTGCCGAAGCATATTCTATTAAAACAGTTTTACTTTTTAATAAGATTGATGTGTATGATGCGGATACGATTCTAGAAGTACGTTATTTAGCTTCAATTTACAGAGCAATAGGTTACGAATGTATCGGTATTTCTGCCGAAACTGGTAAAAATATTGATAAAGTAAAAAATTTAATGCTAGGAAAAGTGAGCATGTTTGCTGGACATTCTGGGGTAGGAAAATCGACGTTAGTAAACGCCTTAGAGCCTACTTTAGATTTAAAGACAAAAGCCATTTCTAGTCAGCATATGCAAGGGCAACATACAACAACTTTTGCCGAAATGTTCGACCTAAGTTTCGATGCCAGAATTATAGACACTCCAGGTATTAAAGGCTTTGGAGTTGTAGATATGGAAAAAGAAGAAATAGGAGATTATTTTCCTGAATTTTTCGCCTTAAAACAAGATTGTAAGTTTAATAATTGTCTCCATATTGAAGAGCCTAAATGTGCTGTAAAAGCGGCTTTAGATCGTGATGAAATTGCTTTTTCACGTTACAGAAGTTACGTACAAATTATAGAAGGCGAAGACGAACATTATCGTACAGATATTTGGGATAAAGACTAAGACCTTTTTTTTATGAAAGTAGTCATTCAACGCGTATCAAAAGCAAGTGTAACTATTGAAGGAGAGTGTGTTGCTAAAATACAACAGGGGCTTTTAATTCTTTTAGGTATTGTAAACAATGATACTCAAGAAGACATTTTATGGTTGTCTAAAAAAATAGCAAATCTCCGTATTTTTGAAGATGAAAATGGTGTTATGAATACGTCTATTCTTGATGCAAAAGGAGAAGCTATAGTCGTTAGCCAGTTTACACTTCACGCAGCTACAAAAAAAGGAAATAGACCAAGTTATATTAAAGCCGCAAAACCGGATGTTTCTATCCCTTTATATAATGCATTTGTAACTCAATTAGAGAAAGATTTAGACAATAAGGTTCAAACAGGAAGGTTTGGTGCGGATATGAAAGTTGAGCTCTTAAACGATGGCCCTGTAACTTTAATTATAGATACCAAGAATAAAGAGTAATTGTTGAGTTTTTAATTTTGTTTAACATAAATTTATGTTAAATTTAGTGAGCCAACTTAACCTAATGATGTATTTAAAATCCTATTTGGGTATATTTATTTTATGCCTAACAACGAACGTATTTGCCCAAACAAATTTTAGTTCTAATATTCTCGAAAAAGCAACTATTGGAAAGAATGCGAATGCATTAGTGAAAACTAATGAAGTAGAAATTCACATTCAAGCTTACAATAAAATGCTTGTAAAATCTCATCGTACAGTAACTATTTATAACGAAACAGGCGACTCTAAAGGTCAGGCCTACGAGTATTATGATGAGACAACTAAAATAAAAACATTAGAAGCTACAGTTTACAATGCCAAAGGCGAAAAGATTAAACGTTATAAAGAAAAAGATTTTCTGGATGTTGCTGCTGTAGATGGTATTTCTATCTATAATGATAATAGAGTAAAGTATTTAAAATATGCAGCTATAGATTACCCGTATACTATTGATTATATCTCTGAGGTAGAACATAAAATGACCGCATTTATTCCTAGTTGGTCTCCCTTAGAAGGGCATTATACAGGCGTAAAAAAATCCTCTTATCAAATTTTTAACGAAACAGATATTCCTTTAGCAGTTAAGGAAGAACATTTGGAAGATTATAATATCAAGAAAGTAGGAGATTACCATTATGTAGCAGAAGATTTATTAGCAATAAAACCCGAAGCTTTAAGTCCAGAATTTCATGCCTATGCACCACGTGTAAAAGTAGCAATGCAAACTTTCGATATGAAAGGAATACAAGGTGTAAACACCAGTTGGAATGATTTTGGAAAATGGATGTATAATAATTTATTAGTAGATACAAGAACACTTCCGGAATCTGTGAAAACTGAAATAAAGGCACTTACCAAAGATGCATCTTCAGATATCGAGAAAGCTAAAATTGTGTACGAATATCTTCAAGTAAAAACGCGATATATAAGTGTTCAAGTGGGTATTGGCGGATGGAAACCTATGTTAGCAGAAGATGTGGATCGTTTAAGTTACGGCGATTGTAAAGGGCTTTCCAATTACACAAAAGCATTGTTAGATGTGGTTGGTGTGCCATCGTATTATGCCGTGATTTATGGCGGAAAAAATATTAGAAATTTTGATCGTGAATTTTCAGCAACCGAAGGAAATCATGCTGTGTTAACCATTCCTAATGGAGACAATTACATTTGGCTAGAGTGTACAAGCCAAAAAACACCATTTGGTTACGTTGCTAACTTTACAGACGATAGAGATGCCTTAGTTATTACACCAGAAGGCGGTAAAATTATACACACTACAGTTTACGAAACCTCAGAGAATGTATTAGCAACATCTGCAGAAATCAATTTAAATTTAAAAGGAGGTTTTTCCAGTCAGGTAGAAATGAAATCTTATGGTTCACAATACCGAGGTAGTGATGGTTTAGAAGAAGACCCTGAAAAAGACCAAAAACTAAGGTTTAAAAACATGTGGGATAATGTAAATGATTTGGTTGTAGAGTCATTTCAATTTACAAATGATAAAAACGAAGTCGTTTTTACAGAAAACGTAAAAGTATCGGCTAAATTGTATGCGTCAAAAACAGGAAATAGATTGCTTCTAGTACCCAATATTTTTAATAAACTATCACATATTCCACCACGTTATTCTAAACGAACTATGTCTGTAGAAATAGATAGAGGTTTTTTAGATCAAGATGAGTATGTGTTTCATTTAGAAAAAGGGTTGCAAGTAGAAGCGTTACAACCTCCAATTTCAATTGAAACTAAATTTGGCTCTTATGCCATATCGATAGAAGATTTAGGAGATGGAAAATTACGTTATAAACGAAAATTGAAACTTGAAAAAGGAACCTATCCTAAAGAAGATTATAAAGCCTATAGAGACTTCTGGGTTTCTATTTCAAAGTACGATAATTCTAAAGTTGTACTACAAACTAAAACGACTAACTAAATACTCAAATTAATGAAAAAAGTATTCAGCCTACTATGTTTACTAATAGTCTCTTATACCTATGCACAAGACTATAAATTCGGTAAAATTTCAAAAAAAGAACTTTTAGAAACATCAAACCCTAAAGATTCAGAAGCACATGCCACTATTTTGTTTGTAAAAGAAGAAGTCCATTTTCAATATACAGATAACGAAGGTTTCATAGTGGTTAAAGAGGTTCATAAACGAATAAAAATTTATGATAAAGAAGGTGTAGATTGGGCAACAGAAATTGTTCCTTTTTACGATAATGGTACTTCTAATGTAGAAGATTTGTCAGAGTTAAAAGGATATACTTATTATCTTAAGGATGGTAAAATTGAAAAAGATAAACTAGATAAAGACAATGTTTTTAAAGAAGAAACAAATCAATATTGGGGGCAACTTAAATTCACCATGCCAAACATTACAGATGGTTGCATTGTGGAATTTAAATACAGAAAAGAATCTCCTTTCATCGCTGTAGACGATATAGATTTGCAGTACGATATACCTGTTAAAAAATTAGAGTTTAATGCCCGTATTCCTGAATATTTTTACTTTAATAAATATTTAAATCCTAAAGCAAAATATGCTGTAAGAATTACCGAAAGCGAAAGAAATAGAGTAGAAAACCTTACTTCTAGTCAACGTTCTGGAGGCGGAGGTTTCTCGAATACGAAAACAAGTTTTGAGAATTCTAAATGGGAATTTAAAGAAACTGAATATAAAGTAGATTTAGAAGATGTTCCTGCATTGAAAGAAGAACCATATGTAGATAATATGGATGTATATCGTGCAACTATTAAATGGGAATATGCCATGTACAATGGTCCAGATCGATCTGTTAAAAAATATTCTACAGACTGGGAAAGTGTGATTAAAACAATTTACGATAATAGTAGTTTTGGGGGTCAATTATCTAAAACAGGTTATTTTGAAAAAGATATTGATGCACTTCTTGTAAATGTTAGCGATAATACAGAACGTATTTCTTTAATCTACAATTTTGTAAAATCGAAAGTCGCTTGGAATGAGTTTTTAGGCCATTATGCAGAGAATGGTGTTAAAAAAGCATATAACGAAGGTTCAGGGAACGTAGGAGACATTAATTTAATGTTAACAGCCATGTTGCGTTATGCGGGTTTGAATGCAAATCCAGTACTTATTAGTACAAAAAGTAATGGTATCCCTTTATATCCAACACGAAACGGATTTAATTATGTTATTTCGGCAGTTGAAATAACAAACGGTATTATCCTTTTAGATGCTTCAGATCGTTATTCTATGCCAAATGTACTGCCTTCTCGAGCTATCAATTGGCAAGGACGTATTGTACGCGAACATGGAAGTTCTGCATGGATAGATTTAATGAATCCAGTGTCTGGTGAAGAGAATTACACGCTTCAATATAAAATAAATCCAGATTTTAGTATTGACGGTCGTGTGTTTGTTCAACTAAAAAATTCAGAAGCCATGTCTTTTCGAGCCAAGTATAGTAATATGGGAGACGATGAACGTTTACGAGGTTTAGAAAAAGACAAAGGAGAAATAGAGATTTCTGATTATGTTGTAAAAAATGAAGACGATTTAGGCAATCCAAGTATTCAATATTCATATACTTATGCATTAGAAAATGCAGTGGAATCCATTGGAAATCAGTTTTACATTTCTCCAATGTTATTTTATGCAACTACAGAAAATAGTTTTAAACAAGAAACACGAGATTATCCGTTAGATTTTACGTATCCAAATACTTATAATTATAATGTTTCTATCATGTTACCTGATGGTTATGAGGTAGAAACTTTGCCTAAAAGTACTAAAGTAAGATTTAATGGTGAAGAAGGAGAGTTTAGTTATCTATCCTCCGTATCTGCTAATATGGTTGTATTAAAAGTGAGTTTTAAACTTAATCGTTCTTTTGTAATTGCTAGTGATTACGACCAGTTTAAACAGTTTTATGGTATGATGGTACAAAAGGAAACAGAAAAAATGGTATTGGTTAAAAGTAGCCCAAAAGGAACAGAATAAGTTTTTTGTTTTTTTAAGTTTAAAAAAAATAAAATAGTAATTTTACATTATAAAGTAAACAAGTCGTCAAGTCTTTATGCTTTTTTATAAAGCTTAAGTACTTGACGATTTTATATAAAATAGTTACAAATGAATATTGAAGATGCACAATTAGCCGTAGATTCTTGGATTAAAGAGCATGGTGTTCGCTATTTTAACGAACTTACTAATATGGCACAACTTACAGAAGAAGTAGGAGAAGTGGCTAGAATTATAGCAAGACGTTATGGAGAGCAAAGTGAAAAAGAAAGTGATAAAAATAAAGATTTAGGCGAAGAATTAGCTGATGTTGTTTTTGTTGTTTTATGTTTGGCAAACCAAACCGGAATTAATTTACAGGAGGCGTTCGATAAGAAAATGGATGTAAAAACGAAACGCGATCACGATAGGCATCACAATAATAAAAAATTAAAATAGTACACCATGAATATCACTTTAGAACAGTCTGAAATCATACAAAAGCCATTAAACGTAACCATTACAGGGTCTAAAAGTGAGTCTAATCGCTTATTGGTTTTACAAGCTTTATTTCCGAATATTTCTTTAGAAAATGTGTCGAACTCTGATGATTCAGATGTCATGCAAATGGCTTTAAAATCAGAAGAAGATATTGTAGATATTCATCATGCAGGAACAACCATGCGTTTTCTTACCGCTTATTTTTCAAGTTGCGAAGGCAAATCTGTAACATTAACAGGGTCTAAACGTATGAAAGAGCGACCTATTAAAATTCTAGTCGATGCACTACGCGATTTAGGAGCAGATATTTCTTATGTAGAAAACGATGGGTATCCACCAATAAAAATTTTAGGTAAAAAAATTACTCAAAACGAAGTTACACTTAAGGCTAATGTTAGTAGTCAGTATATTTCAGCATTACTTTTAATTGGATCGTCTTTAGAAAATGGTTTAAAACTGACTCTAGACGGAGAAATAACTTCGGTGCCTTATATTAAAATGACATTGAATTTGTTACATCAATTAGGTATTGATGCAGAATTTATAGGTCAAACCATTACTGTGCAACCAAAAACAGAAGCAGTTGCAAAACAAACATTAACTGTAGAGAGCGATTGGTCTTCGGCATCATATTTCTTTAGTATAGTTGCTTTAAGTCCTGTTGGGACTACAATTACATTGTCTGCATATAAAGAAACATCACTGCAAGGCGATTCCGTTTTAGCTAATATATACAAGCAGTTTGGTGTAGAAACAATATTTAATAACAATACTATTACCCTTAAAAAGGTTAAAGAGGTTTCCAAAGATACCGTTATAACACTCGATTTAGTAAATGCTCCAGATATTGCACAAACTATTGTTGTAACTTGTTTTTGTTTAGGTATGTCTTGTACATTGTCGGGTTTACATACTTTAAAAATTAAAGAAACAGACAGGTTAGAAGCCTTAAAAACTGAAATTGGTAAGTTAGGAGGTCAGGTTCATGTTACCGATAAAACACTTGTTTTAGAATCTTCAGACCATATAAATCAAGATATCGCGATCGATACGTATAACGATCATAGAATGGCAATGGCATTTGCGCCATTAGCTTTATGTGCTAAAATGCGTGTAAATAATGCCGAAGTTGTGTCAAAATCATACCCAGAATTCTGGTCCGATTTGAAAAAAATAGGTTTTAAGGTCAAAGAAAACTAAAATTTACAGTAAATAAAGCCGATTCTCACTAGGATTTGTTAATTAAATCAATAATAAATAGCGATTTACTTGACAAGGCCTATGCTCAGATTGTATATTTGCGTTTCCTTTTAACAATATTGTGTAATTATAACATTCTAATTCCGCAGTATTTAAAACAAAAATATCAGAACATGAAATTATCACATTTTAATTTTAACCTGCCAGATGAATTATTAGCGGAAGACCCATCAGAGAATAGAGATGAGTCGCGTTTAATGGTTTTGGATAGAAAAAATCAAACTATTGAACACAAAAAGTTTAAAGACATCATTGATTATTTTGATGAGGATGATGTGATGATTCTTAATGATACTAAAGTCTTTCCTGCACGTTTATTCGGAAACAAAGAAAAAACAGGTGCGCGTATCGAAGTGTTTTTACTTAGAGAATTAAACGAAGAACAACGCCTTTGGGATGTTTTAGTAGATCCTGCTCGTAAAATTAGAATTGGTAATAAATTATACTTTGGTGATGACGATACGTTAGTTGCAGAAGTTATTGATAACACAACATCTAGAGGGCGTACATTACGTTTTTTATATGATGGTTCTTATACAGAATTTAGAAACAAACTAAAAATATTAGGCGAAACTCCACTTCCAAAATATATTAAACGAGAAGTAAAGCCAGAAGATGAAGAGCGTTACCAAACTATTTATGCTAAAAATGAAGGTGCAGTTGCAGCTCCTACAGCTGGATTACACTTCTCTAAACACTTGCTTAAGCGTTTAGAAATTAAAGGTGTGAAATTTGCAGATGTTACTTTGCATGTTGGATTAGGAACTTTTAATCCTGTAGAAGTAGAAGATTTATCTAAGCATAAAATGGATAGCGAAGAAGCTATTATCGAAGAAAAAGCAGTAAACATAATCAATACAGGAATTAAAGAAAAGAGACGTGTTTGTGCTGTAGGAACAACATCTATGCGTGCTATTGAAAGTTCTGTATCTTCTCATGGTACGTTAAACGAATTTAACGGTTGGACAAATAAATTTATTTTTCCTCCTTACGATTTTAGTATTGCGAATTGTATGATTACAAATTTCCATACACCAAAATCTACACTTTTAATGATGGTTTCAGCTTTTGCTGGTCACGATTTTATTAAACGTGCTTATGAAGAGGCTGTAAAAGAAGGTTATAAGTTTTATAGCTATGGAGATGCCATGTTAATTATATAAGCTTAACAACTTACAAAATACATTAAAGCCTTGTTTATCAAGGCTTTTTTTATAGCTTTAAAAAGCTGAGATAGCAGAATATGCTAATTACATTTTAATTATTTTTGCAGTATTATGGCAAACAAAAAAAAGGACGTTAGGGCGTTAACAAAGGAACAACTTCGAGATTTTTTTGAATCCCAAGGCGATAAAGCTTTTCGAGGAAATCAGGTTTACGAATGGTTATGGAGTAAAGGCGCTCATCATTTCGACGATATGACAAATATCTCGAAAGAGACACGACAAATGTTAGAAGAGCACTTTGTAATTAATCATATAAAAGTAGATACCATGCAACGTAGTAGTGATGGTACTGTTAAAAATGCTGTACAATTACATGATGGTTTGGTTGTCGAGTCTGTTTTAATTCCAACAAAAACAAGAACTACAGCTTGTGTATCTAGTCAAGTAGGCTGTAGTTTAGATTGTCGTTTTTGTGCTACTTCCCGTTTAAAACGTATGCGTAATTTAAATCCTGACGAAATTTACGATCAAGTTGTTGCTATAGACAATCAAAGTCGTTTGTATCAAGACAGGCCGCTAAGCAATATTGTGTTTATGGGTATGGGCGAACCGCTTATGAACTATAATAACGTTGTTAAGGCTATCGATAAGATTACAGATGTAGAAGGTTTAGCGATGTCGCCAAGACGTATTACAGTGTCTACTTCTGGCGTGCCAAAAATGATACGAAAAATGGCAGACGATGCCGTGAAATTTAAATTAGCCGTGTCTTTGCATTCTGCAATAGATGAGGTTAGAACATCAATTATGCCATTTAATGAAACCTTCCCTTTAGCCGATTTAAGAAGTGCTTTAGAGTATTGGTTTAGTAAAACTAAAAGTAGAATTACTTACGAATATGTAGTTTGGAAAGGTATTAATGATAAGCGAAAAGATGTTGAAGCTTTGGTGCAATTTTGCAAGTTTGCACCAAGTAAAGTGAATTTAATTGAATATAACCCTATTGATGATGGGGAGTTTCAACAAGCTCAAGACGAGGCTATAAATATGTATGTAAAAATCCTTGAAGCCAACAATATTACCGTAACTATTAGACGTTCTAGAGGTAAAGATATAGATGCTGCTTGTGGGCAACTTGCTAATAAAAGTTAGTATTAAAATTGTGTTTCAAAATTAAAAATAATAAAATTAAAGCTTTTAAAATTAAATAATCATGACATATGCTTGGGGACATGAGAAACGGTATAATGATTACAGTTCCTATATAAAAACAAAATTTAAAGAACGTGTCCAAAAAGTCTCTGTAGATGCTGGGTTTTCTTGTCCAAATCGAGATGGAAGTAAAGGTTATGGTGGCTGTACATTTTGCAATAATTCCACGTTTAATCCTGCATATTGTAGTGAAGATCATTCTATAACAAGTCAGATAAATACTGGAATTGGTTTTTTTGCTAAGAAATATAAAACACAAAAATACTTAGCTTATTTTCAAGCATACAGTAATACGTACGAAAGTTTAGATGTACTTAAAAAACGGTACGAAGAAGCGCTGTTACACCCCAAAATAATTGGTTTGGTTATTGGTACACGTCCAGATTGTATAAGTGATGAGCTTTTAGAGTATTTAGCCAATTTAAGCCAGCAATTTTATGTTACTATAGAATATGGTATCGAGTCTACAAACAATGCAACACTTCAATATATTAATCGAGGGCATGATTATCAAACAAGTGTAGTCGCTATAAAAAAAACGCATGAAGCTGGTATTAATGTGGGAGCCCATTTAATCTTAGGGCTTCCAGGAGAAACGAAAGCCGATATTTTAGAGCATGCTAAAGAAATGTCTAAATTACCTTTAAATTTCTTAAAGCTTCATCAATTACAATTGGTTAAGGGATCTATTATGGGCGAACGCTATTTAAAAGGATTAGATGAAATTAATTTGTACACTGCAGAAGCATATATAGATTTAACCATAGATTTTATTGAAGTACTTAATCCTAATATCGTTTTAGAGCGATTTGTGAGTCAATCTCCAAAAGAATTTTTAATCGCACCCAAATGGAATTTAAAGAATTTTGAATTTGTAGATAAAGTAAACAAACAATTACAAGAACGAAATACGTGGCAAGGCAAATTGTATAACATCTAAGAAGAGTAGCTATTCACAGTTTTTTATTTCAGACCGCTTTAAAAATAGTTTATAACGCACTTTTTTATTAGGTTTGTACAGCTAATAATCCCTAATAATTCTAGTTGAAAATAGTAGAGCAAATAAAGCAACCTATTGCTTACGAAATGGAACTTTTTGAACAGAAGTTCTTACTTTCCATGTCTTCTAAAGTCGCTTTACTTAATAGAATAACCCACTATATTGTAAATAGAAAAGGAAAACAAATGCGACCTATGTTTGTGTTTTTGGTTTCTAAAATGGTGTCTAATGGCGAGGTTAGCGAGCGTACATATAGAGGTGCTTCTGTTATAGAATTAATTCATACGGCCACTTTAGTGCACGACGATGTGGTTGATGACAGTAATAGACGTCGTGGTTTTTTTTCTATAAATGCCCTTTGGAAAAATAAAATCGCTGTACTTGTTGGCGATTATTTGCTGTCTAAAGGTTTATTGTTATCTATTGATAATAATGATTTCGATTTACTTAAAATTATTTCAATCGCTGTTCGTGAGATGAGTGAAGGTGAGTTGCTTCAAATCGAAAAAGCACGTCAGTTAGATATTACCGAAGCGGTGTACTATGAAATTATTCGTCAGAAAACAGCAACTTTAATTGCTGCATGTTGTAGTTTGGGTGCAGCATCTGTAAAACCAGAATCTACACATGTAGAAACCATGCGTAAATTTGGTGAGCTTATAGGTATGGCATTTCAAATTAAAGATGATTTATTCGATTACGGCCAAGAAAAAATTGGTAAACCTACCGGAATAGATATTAAAGAACAAAAAATGACACTTCCTCTTATTCATGTTCTTAATACAGTATCTAAAAAAGATAATAAGTGGTTAATTAATTCTATTAAAAACCACAACAAAGATGCCAAGCGCGTTAAAGAGGTTATTGCTTTTGTAAAAGATCATGGCGGTTTAGATTATGCCGTTACAAAAATGAAAGCATTTCAAGAAGAAGCTTTAAAAATGTTGGAACCTTACCCCGAATCTGCATACAAATCATCGTTAATTTTAATGGTGAATTATGTTATCGATAGAAAAAAATAAAATCTTCAGGCAACCTTTCATATCGTTTTTGCGTCTTTATAAATAGAAGACCAAATGAAACCGTTTTTGAAAGTTATACAATTACATAAAAACCAAGATCTGCTTATAAAAAAAGCGTGTCAAAACAATCGCGAAGCACAGCAAGTCTTGTTCGATACGCATGCACCCAAAATGCTAAGCGTTTGCAGATACTATATTAAAGACATGCAGCATGCAGAAGAAGCGATGCTAAATGGTTTTTTAAAAGTATTTACACAATTAAAAACTTTCGAAAACAAAGGCTCTTTTGAAGGCTGGATTCGTAGAATCATGGTCCGCGAGTCTATTTCATTTTTAAGACAGAAAAAGCAAATTATTTTTGTTGAAGTTGAAGACGATACAACAGAAGCTTCTCCACTTTGTAGTGAAGGACATTTAGCTGTAGACGACATTCAAAATCTAATAGATAATTTACCCGAAGGTTACAGAATGGTATTTGTAATGTATGCTGTTGAAGGCTACAAGCATCATGAAATAGCCACCTTACTTAAAATTTCTGAAGGAACTTCTAAATCGCAATTGTATAAAGCAAGACAGTTGCTTCAACAGCAGTTAAATGCACTTAATTCTAATAGTTATGGCATCAAATAATATCGAAACCAATATAAAGAATAGTCTGGAGAAACGTCGATTACAGCCGTCTGCTCAAGCTTGGAATCAATTGCAATCACAATTAGATGCTCAGGAAAGTACGCATTCATTTAAACCCTATTGGTTTATGGCAATTGCAGCTAGCTTTATAGGTGTTTTATTACTTAGTACTTGGATGTTTAAGTCGAATACTAACACAGATCTACAAGTTGTAGATGTAGAAATTCCTGTAGAAAAAACAGAAGTTGTGATAGATTCTTCTACTTCAAGTTTAGAAGAGGTTATCGTGTCGCTCCCAAAAGATGAGGTTGTAAAAACTTCAAAAGAAAATGGTACTCTTAAAGCCGTTTCTTTAAATAAAAACAGAAAAAAAACTCATACTATAGTTGAGACTTTAAATCCAAAGGAGGAGACTAAAGCATTAGGAAAATTAAATTCTACACTAGAAGATACGTTGTCTAATTCTGCTTTAGCACAGCAAGAACAAGCTGTCAGTAACGATTATATCGAAGACTTATTACAACAAGCAGAGCAGCAAATTAGTTCTGAAAAAGCATTAAAAGTAAGTCAGCAAACAGTAGATTCGAAAGCGCTTTTAGAAAGTGTAGAAAACGATATCGAGCATAGTTTTAGGGATAAAGTTTTCGAAGCTGTAAAATCAGGCTTTGTAAAGGTTAAAACTGCTGTTGTAGAACGTAACGATTAACACATTTCATCAAAATCAATCATTATTAATCAAAAAACGAACATTATGAACATCATTACCAAATTAACAATTACACTCACCTTAATTTTAGCATCACAAGTAAGTGTTGCTCAAGAAATAGAGGTGAAAGATTCTCTAAACCCAGAACGTATTCAGGTTTTAAAAACGCAAAAGGAAACTATTAGAAATGAAGAAAAAGAGTTGTTAAGACAGGACGTTGAAGCTATTAACGATAAAGTTGATGCGGATTATATTACTGTTGAAGAGGGGGAAATCTTGAAACAAGAAATTGCTAAAAAACGTGCTTTAAACATTGAAAACCGTATAGCTATAATCGATAATAAAATCGATTTACAGGAACGCAATACAGAGTCTTATAGTTTTGGGGACGACGGACAAATTGTAATCCGAATAGGGAAGGATTCCGATAGTGATAGGTCTAGCGAACAAACGTCTATTTATATAGGGTCTAAAACAAAAGCTGTTCCAGTATACGATAAACGCACCACTAGCGATTTAGTTTTTGCTATTGGGTTTAATAATGCACTAATTGAAGGAGAAAGTTTAAACGATTCGCCTTATAAGCTTGGTGGTTCTGGATTTGTAGAATTAGGTTGGGCTTGGAAAACACGGGTTTTTGAAAATTCTAATGCATTGCGATTAAAATATGGATTCTCTTTTCAGTGGAATAAATTAGATATAAAAGATAATATGTATTTTAGGGAAGAAGGTAACCAAGTGGTTTTTGAAGAATACCCTTATAACGTGAGAAAATCAAAATTTAGAACAACTAATTTAGTATTTCCTGTACATTTTGAATTTGGACCATCTAAGAAAATTGAAAAAGAAGATTATTTTAGATATTCTACACACAAAAAATTTAAATTCGGAATAGGAGGTTATGGTGGAATTAATATTTCATCACTTCAAAAAGTGAAATATAAAGAAGATGGAAGTAATCAGAAAAAGAAATATAAAGATTACGATGCTGTAAATAGTTTTGTGTACGGTGTTAGTAGTTATGTGTCTTTGGGTAGTGTTGGGTTGTATGTTAAATACGATTTGTCTCCTATATTTAAACACCAAGAATTCGACCAAAATAATATATCTGTAGGCTTACGTTTCGATATGGATTAAATAAACTAAAAAAGGCTTCAAAATTAATTGAAGCCTTTTTTTGTATTAATGTATTGCTTTTTTAAAAAGGTCTTCTCCGCCAACCACGGGTAATTCTAAAGTTGTTTCGTTTAAGTCTATTGTTAATTCTGTTCCTGCTTTTGGTAGAATTGTATATTGATTATCACTAGAAAAAATCAAAAGACCAATTTGTTGTCCTTTTTTAATGATTTGATCATCAGGTTGTAAATCGAAAGACAGATCATAAAATTGTCCAGGCACTAAGGGTTCGCTAGTTCTAATAGATTTAGAATTTTGTGGATCTGCCCAGCCACGAGTAATAATATTATTTGTAATAGGCGAATTTATATTAGAGTTCCAAGGTAAAGAAACTAGCCAAATTGATAAGTTTGCAGCAGGTTTATTACTTGCAAGTTTAATGTGTATTTTAGCCAATCCAGATAAGTGTACGTCTTTTGTTAAAGTAGGCGTAACATATAATAAACGATGTTTAGATTCTGCTAAATTAGCTAAAGAGTCACCCGAAAAAGATGCATCATCTACAAGCACTTCTTGCATAGTTGCGGTCTGTTTAGACAGGGTTAAACCTCCTGTTTTTTGTCCGCCCGCGTTTATATGTAAGCGAACTAGTTTGGCTTCAGGATTCGGATAGTCAGCATAAGATGTAGGTTCGTTTGGACTATCATTTTCTCTAACTATCCATGCTTTTTTATCTTTTTCTACATCATTTTCTACACCGTGTAAAAAATGTGTAAACCAACGATTCATTAAAACCATAGGAGGAGGTCCTCCATGTCCGTCTTGGTGATAGTAAATTTGAACAGGTAATCCTTTTTCTTTAGCAGCTTTGTAAATGCGGTAACTGTGTTCAGGCATGACATTCCAATCGTTAAAACCGTGCGACATTAATAAAGCAGCTTTCATCGGTTTCATATCGTTTAGATAATCCCGACTTGCCCAGAAATCATTATAATCACCAGTAATTCTATCCATACCATTTTTCATTTCGGTATCGCGAATGGTTTTATTGCTATAAGCTCGTTTAGATTCATCTCCGCTATGAATAAAATCATATAGCACATCAATATCTTCTCCTAAATAACCGCTAGGAGAACGTACCAAGCCGTTAGATCTGTAATAGTGATAATAAGATGTATTTGGTGCTACAGGAATGATCGCTTCTAATCCATCTACCCCTGTTGTTGCGGCTGCTAAAGGGATAGTTCCGTTATAAGAAGTTCCTGTCATGCCTACTTTTCCGGTAGACCAATATGCACTTACAATTTCTGTACCGTAAGGTGTTGTGTACCCTTTAGCTCGTCCGTTTAACCAATCGATTACGGCTTTTGGAGCTAAAGATTCATTATCGCCACCAACAGTAGGAGAACCTTGAGATAATCCAGTTCCTGGTGATGAAGAATGCACGACGATATAGCCACGAGGTACCCACTTTTTTATTTGAGAATTAGAAATTATTGGACGTTCGCCTACACGAATCACTTCTGGATGTACTCGTTCTTGAGCTTCTGCTCCAAGTTCATGATTTACATCCCAAAATAATCCAGGAACATCACTAGCTACACCAGCATAATAAGGGCTAGACTCGTAAATAATGGGTAATTTCAAACCTTCTGTTTCTGTTTCTGTTTGATTTGGTCTGGTAACATCTACATGCATGCGGTCTAATTTTCCATCACCATCGGTGTCAAATTCAGTTTCTACCCATAAATCGTGACGAATCCAGTTTTCAGGATTACTAAATGCTTTAACAATTTGTGCTTCACCATCCTTAAAAACCGGAGTTGCTTTTGTTTGTGCCGAAACGACGTTTGCCATTGAACAAATTAATAAGATGATGAGGAAAGGTATTGTGTTGTTTTTCATTCTTGACGTTTAAATAAAAAATTTGAAAAGTAGCTAAGTTAAGCATTTGGTACATACTATGATGAGAAAATATTAGCTGCACATAATATATTATATGTAAAAATGGCACTGTTTTAGACCAATTGGAGAGAATCTTTAAAGTATATTTGTATACTATTTTACATCATTTAAAACCATACATCATTGATTTCAAAATCTTCCATAGACACTGTTTTTGAAGCTTCACGATTAGAAGAAGTTATTGGCGATTTTGTTCAGCTTAAAAAAGCAGGGAGCAATTATAAGGGGCTTAGTCCCTTTAGTGACGAGCGTTCACCAAGTTTTGTAGTCTCTCCAGTAAAGCAAATCTGGAAAGATTTTTCAAGTGGAAAAGGAGGAAATGTTGTTGCTTTTTTAATGGAGCATGAGCATTTTACATATCCTGAGGCTATAAAATATTTAGCTAAAAAATATAATATTGAAATTGAAGAAACTGAACAGACAGACGAAGAAAAGGAAAAGCAAGATGCTCGAGAAAGTTTGTATTTGGTAAGTGAATTTGCAAGTACTTATTTTCAGAATATAATGCATAAAACCGATGCTGGTAAATCTATTGGTTTAAGTTATTTTAAAGAACGTGGTTTTACGCCAGAGACGATTAAGTCGTTTGGTTTGGGGTATGCTTTAGATGAGTGGCAAGCATTTTCTGATGCTGCTTTAAAAAAGGGATATAAGTTAGAATTTCTTGAAAAAACGGGACTTACTATTGTAAAAGGAGAAAAGTATTTCGATCGTTTTAAAGGCCGTGTTTTATTTCCTATTCAGAGTATGAGCGGGCGTGTATTAGGATTTGGTGGTCGTATTTTAACGAACGATAAAAAGGCTGCTAAGTATATGAATTCTCCAGAAAGTGAGATTTATTATAAAAGTAAAGTATTATACGGAATCTATCATGCCAAGCAAAGCATAGCAAAAGAAGATAATTGTTTTTTAGTAGAAGGTTATACCGATGTCATTCAGTTTCATCAAACTGGAATCACAAATGTGGTTTCCTCTTCAGGAACGGCGTTAACTTCAGAGCAAATTCGTTTAATAAACAGACTTACCAAAAACATTACAGTATTGTTTGATGGAGATGCAGCAGGAATGCGTGCCTCTATTCGTGGGATAGATTTAATTCTAGAACAGGGTATGAATGTGCGTGTATGTACATTTCCGCAAGGCGAAGATCCTGACAGTTTTGCAAAACAAAATACAGAGGAAGAATTACGTGCTTATTTAGAATCTAATTCTAAAGATTTTATTCAGTTTAAAGCAGGGTTATTGGTTCAAGAAGCTAAAAATGATCCAATAAAAAAAGCAGAAACTATACGAGATATTATTCAAAGTATATCTAAAATTCCTGATCGAATTAAGCAAGAAGTGTATTTACAAGAATGCGCAAGAATTATGGATATTAGTGAATCGGTATTGTTTAGTTCGTTAGCCCAAATAGCGAATAAAAGCAGTAAAACCACTAATAGCAGTAGCAGTAGTTATGGCAGTAGTCAAGAGCCGCCTCCTGATTTTTTTGAAGTTATAAGAAATGACGAACAACCTAATAAAAAGGTAGATGTTCAATATATTTTAGAACGAAAAATTATAGAGATTTTATTGCTTTATGGAAATAAAGTTGAAGACTTTGAAGATTTAATTTTAAAGGAAAACGAGAAAGGGGACTTAGTTTTAGAACCTGTTGTACAACAAGCAAAAGTATTTGAAAAAATATTTTTAGATTTACAAGAGGATGAAATGCAATTTGGTAATGAGACATTTAAAACCTTGTATTATACCATTATAGATAAGTTAAACCAAAACCCTGACTTTGTTTTAGAGCAGTTTGTAAATACGGTAGATATAAAGTTGTCTCAAGAAATAACAAGTATCTTAATGGATGACGAACGCCATACGTTACACGATTGGGAACGAAATAATATTTTCCCAAAGTCTAAAACAGAAGGTGTTGCGCAATTAGTTAGCGAAACTATTTTAAGTTTACGCTGTTTTCTAATCGATCAAAAAGTGCTAGAATTTCAACAAACAACTTTAGAACATAGAAACGAAACTAATAGAAGTATTCTTGAAGAAGTTAAAGATTACTATGGTCTAAAGATGTTATTGTCTAGAAAATTAACTCGTGTGTTATGATTCTAATAATTTAGCTTGATTTAGTAATTCTACTAAATTTGAAGCTTGTAATTTTTTCATTAAACGCGCTTTGTAAGTACTTACGGTTTTTTCATTAATATCTAATTCTTTAGCGATTTCCTTATTTTTCTTTCCAATAGAAAGTAGTTTAAGAACCTCAACTTCACGAGTAGATAGTTTTTTATAGAACGAGCCTGTTCTATGAACACGTTCGCCAAAAGCTAAGCGGTGAGTTAAATCATTACTTAAGTAAATGCCTCCTTGGTCTATTTTTAGAATGGCTTCTCTTAAGGTTAAAATGTTTGCTGTTTTAGAAATATATCCAGATGCTCCTGCTTTAATGGAACTCATAGCATACACCTCTTCTGGGTGAGTGCTAAACATTAATACTTTAATGTGTGGATATTCTTTCTTTAAACGTCTTAATGCCGTTATACCGTTTAGTTTAGGTAAATCAATTTCAGAAATTAATATATCTACGGTGTTAGATTTTAAAAAATCGAATATAGATTCTCCATCATCTACGCCGCCTTCGACTTTTATAACTGGCGACGTTAAGAACAGTAATTCAAGTCCTTTCCGAATAATAGGGTGGTGATCCGCTACCAACAGTTTTATCATAATTTATATAGTTAGGTTTGTTTGATTGTCAAAAAAAAAAAAAACGACTGTTAGGGGCGTAGATTCTATAAAGAAACCAGTCTATGTAAATATAGAAAAAAAGTATTTATTTATAAGCTAGTTTTTACATTAAATTGTCAGGAATAATGCACACAGGAATTGGATCCATTTTGTGTTTATTCGAGGTGTTGTAACGGTTAAATATATTAAAAACTTCTTTTTCTCTACCAGAAAAATTTTCAACTGTTTTGCCTTGATCTTTCATTGTCATAGCCCATTCTAACTCTGGGTAAGAGGCTCCAATTTGGTCTTCATCGCTTCTTGCATCTCCAAATAAACCATCGCTTGGGGTTGCTTCAATAATAGAAGTTGGTACATTTAAAACCTTAGCTAAAGCATAAACTTCAGATTTCATTAAGTCGGCAATCGGACTTAAATCTACACCGCCATCGCCATATTTAGTGTAAAAACCAACACCAAAGTCTTCAACTTTATTCCCTGTTCCTGCCACTAAAAGACCTTGTAGTCCTGCGTAGTAATATAAGGTAGACATACGTAGTCGTGCTCTGGTATTTGCTAAAGCCATGGCTACTGTGGCGTCTTGCCCATCTAAAGAGATTTCGGTCTTAAATTCTTCAAAAACAGGTGTTAAGTCTACGCGAGTGTCTCTTACATTAGAAAATCTTTGGCTAAGTTGATTAATATGTTCTACTGCTCTAGAGACATGGCTTGGTGCTTGATGTATAGGCATTTCTACACATAATACATCTAAACCTGTAAGTGCACATAATGTAGAGGTTACGGCAGAATCAATTCCGCCAGAAATTCCTATAACAAAACCATTTACTTTAGCATTTGTCGCATAATTTTTTAACCAATTTACAATGTGATCTACAATTTTTTCTGTTTGCATTTTTATGAAGGATTTAAAACAAAGAATCTTACCTTTGCCGAACAAAAATAAACGAATCGTTTAAGTAATAAAAATTAACGGCATTTAGTTTTCTATGAAATATTTAAGTTTTTTTCTATTCATAATAGTCACAGTAGTGTCTTGTAAAAATGAGACTAAAGTCTCTGATGAGATTTCAAAAATTGATATGCCTGTACATATTGAACGTTTCGATAAGGAATTTGCAGCAGCAACTCCTGAAGATTTAGTAGGATTAAAAGCAAATTATCCGTTTATGTTTTCAAAATCGTATCCAGATGCCTTTTGGATGGATAAAATTCAGGATACAATACAACAAGACTTGTCTGCAGCAGTTTTAAAAACTTTTCCTAAAACAACTGATATTGAAAAAGATATAACATCTTTATTTCAGCATTTAAAGTTTTATTATCCAGAATTTAAGATGCCTCGTGTTATTGGTACCACATCTTATGTAGATTATCGTAATAAAGTTATTGTAACAGATTCTATAGATATTATTGCTTTAGACACCTATTTAGGACCGGATCATGAATTTTATTTGGGCGTTCAAGAGTATATAAGAGCAGGGTTTACTAAAAATCAAATTGTTGTGGATTTAGCAGATGCTTATGCGAACAGTTATATTTTTCCTACTAAAAATAAGACGCTTTTAGATGAAATGATTTCAGCAGGAAAACGTCTATATTTTAAAGATCTTATGATTCCGTTTAAAACAGATGCAGAAAAAATACAATATTCTAATGCGCAATTACAATGGGCAGAGACTAATGAAACTTATATCTGGCAATACTTTGTAGAACGTGAACTCTTATTTAGTACGGATTCTAAATTACCATCCCGTTTTATTAATCCAGCACCATTTTCTAAATTTTATTTAGCAGAAATAGATAATGAATCTCCAGGAAGAATAGGAGAATACATAGGCTGGCAAATAGTAAGAGCATATATGGAAAATAATAAAAAAATATCTTTTAAAGACATGTTTAATATGAGTGCTGAAGATATTTTTAATCAATCAAAATTTAAACCTAAGAAATAATGGCAAACCTTAAATCAACGATACAATTAACCGTAGAATTAGACGAAAACCGTGTTCCTGAGAATTTACATTGGACAGCTGAAGATGGTGGTATACAAAATGAAGAAGCTAAAGCAATGATGCTTTCTGTATGGGATAGTAAAGCGCAAGAATCTCTTAGAATAGATTTATGGACAAAAGATATGCCTGTAGATGAAATGAAGGTATTTTTTCATCAAACTTTAGTGGCAATGAGTGATACGTTTAATCGCGCCACTCAGGATGAAAAAATGACAGCAACGATGAAGGATTTTTGCGAGTATTTTGCTGAGAAATTAGAAATAAATAAGAAGTAATAAAATTTAGAAATTATATAACCGCCATTCATATTGAAGTTAAGTCTCAATATTAATGGCGGTTTTTTTGTCTCAGTATTTCTAGATTATATTTAGATTCTTATTTATTTTATAAATAGCCCAATAAAAGTCAGGTATAAAAAAGGCTTAAATTTAAAACTTAAGCCTTTTTTATAAGAGTAATTAAATGAATTTATTCTTCATCTTTTACCTCAACAATCTCATACATGTCCTTGCCGTCTACTTGAACAGGTTGGTAGTATGTGTCTCCAAATTGAACATAAGTCTGATCTCCAATTTTTGTTTCTTCACCACCTTCGGGTAAGCTAGGAACAATAGTACCTGCGGTTGCAGGAACTACAGTATATCCGTTAGCATCTTTTTCGTAGTATGCACCACCATAATAGTAATTATTAGTAGTTTCGGTAACTTGTACAGTTTCTGCTTCTTTAGGTAATGTTTGTACTGTTGCCCCAACAGGTGCTTGTACAACGGTGTATCCATTGTTTTCTGCAACATAGTAAACGCCATTATCGTAATGGTATTTTTGGTTCTCTATACTAACAATAATAGCTGTTGTTGCCAATGTGGTGATAAAGAATCCCCATGGGTGCCAAGCTGGTCCCCAATAAAATGGACGATAAGGGTGATAGTAATATGGTCTATGGCAGTAGTAGCCACGACCACCATATCTGTATGGCGGACGGTTATAATGTCTTGGACTATGGTTTACTCTAGTGTTTCTAGAGTTGTTTTGATGAAAGTTTTTAGAATTGTTAACGTTAATATTAACGTTCTTTTTACTGTTGTCTATATTGATCTTGTTTCCTGATTTGTTTTTAATATTAGACGTTTTCTTATTACCTAAATTGGTTGTTTTCTTATTGCCTAGGTTAGTAGATTTATTTTTTATACCAGAGTTATTTGTTTTAGAAGGAAGTCTAGACGTAGAACCTGTTGTTTTTTTAGGCAAATTTCTTGATGTCGACTTATTAAAACCTCCATTAATACTAGATTTTTGTCTAGTTGCTGTTGTGGTCTTAGGTCTAGACATGTTGCTAGATCTTGAAGGTGTAGAACGATGAGTTGAGGCTCCACCTCGTGATGCATTACCTCCACCACGGCTAAAGCGTTGTGCTTGTAAATCTATAGGGTTTAAAAATGCTAATAATAGCACAACTAAACCTATTTTAATATGAGTATGTATATTTTGAATTTTCATGAGATTAGTTTTATTATTAGTTAGTTTTAAGATTTAGCCATTAAAACGCTAATTAGTCTAGCACTAGCTGGAGGCGTAAAATCAAAAACATTATCATTTATTTCAGGATTAAGTTGCCAGTCACTAAATGTTGCTTTGTATTTTAAGTTGTCTTTCTTTTTGTAAGTGATTTCAAATTGTTTAGGAAGTGTGTGTGCTTCATCCGAAATCCAAATTTTCACAATCACATTTTCGTTTTCAATTTGTGCAATATTACATTCTTCACCTCCTAAAAGATCTAATCCAATGTAACTGATATTGTTAAAGTTTTCAATAATATCATCTGTAAAAGTAGGGTAGAAGAAATCTGCTGCAGGGAAATCCATTGAAAAATTATCGTGCATAAAATCAATCATGTCAATAATGTTATCAGGCGCATCTACTGTAATGTAGTTATTTTCATTAAAAGAATAATAAGTAATAATTTTTCCGTTGTAATAGTATGCGCTGTGTTTATCTTTACTGTGTTGTTTTACAGATAATTTATCTGGCCCAACCATTTTAACATCGCACTCGTTATATTTGTTTTCTATTTTTTTATCACCGTCTAATACTTCTGTAATTGTACTTAGGTGAAAAGATACGGCGCTTAATTCTCCAATGGCTTCTCCCATTTGATCAAAAAGCATTACTGCATCAATATCAATTTTTTTATCCTCATTTTGCGCAAACGTAGCGTAGGGCAAAATACTCAGAACAAATAATGTAATGTATTTTTTCATTGTTTTCATTTTATTTTGAATTGGTTAGTTATAAAGTTTATCGTCTAAATCCTCCGAATCCACCAGACCGTCTAGTCATGCCAGATCTATTAAAGGATGATTCTGTTCTGGATGGGGAACTAAAAGGTCTACTAGTTGTAGATGTTCTGTTTAAGTTTTTAGAATTTGTACGGTTAAGTCTTGTGTTATTATTTAAATTAATATCACGTTTATTGGTTAGGCCTATATTTCTGTTTTTAAAAGACTTTTCAGGAAATTTTTTCTGAAGATCTCTATGACTAACAGATTTTTGTAACCGCTTTGCTTGATGATTGCGTCTTACGTGGTCGTGATTATATCTGTTGTGCGTATTAATGTGTACATGTACATTATTATGATAAATGTGAGGAGGGAAAGGTCTCCATGGTCTAAAATATGGCGGATAAAATCCCCAATACCAAGGAGACATCCAAGGGTTGTACATTGGTCCCCAAAACCAACCAAATATGGGTGGTGCTATGCCAAAATAAGGTGTAATAAAATAATTGGGACCATATATATATGTATCTCCTGTAATAATTACTTGTGTGTCTTCTCCAGATTTTTCAACATCAATAGTGGCTATATCTTGAAATTGATTTTCTGCTAGAACGGCTTGAAGTGTTACAACGTGGGTGTTGTTTTCTGAAATTTCAACAACTCTTAAATAGTCTACATTTCCATCTTCATTTAAGTCTAAATTAGAAATTTTAGCTTCCGGATCGTTTAACCGTTCTTCGAAATCTTCCAGATTTTTAGACTCTCCAAAAACTGAAGCAACAGCTTCTAGGTCTAAATTAAAACTTATATCTGTACTTGTAGCAGATACAGTTGTTGTAGTTGTTTCTTGGGCTGTTGTTGTGGTTAGAAATAGTAAACAACAAATACCAAATATTGTCCTTCTAAAATTCATAAATTGTCTGGTTAAAACTTTCTAAAAATAATATTTTGGGTAAATATAAATTAAAAATTTAGTTTACCTATATAATGTTAATATTTTGAAACACTGCACTTAAAGTTAACTAGATTTTTTTAAAACGTAGATTTTTTAAAAAATTATTAAATTATAAGTAATTTAATTTACGTTTTTATATTTTTAAACCTGCATAAAATTTCCATGTATTTAATCTCATTACGCCATACTAGTTTTCTTCATGTTATATCGTTTTAAAAATTGTAGTTTTTTTTGTTTTACTCTAGTAAAAAGAGCTTCAATAGTTATATTATACGTGGTGTTTTTTTTGTTTTATAATATAACACATGCTCAAGTTTATAAAGAAGGCGAGATAAGTGATAATGATTTTACAGAACAATTATGGTTTGATTTTAATCCGAGTTGGAATGTAGGATCAGGACAAAAAATAAATGGAGAATTTGGGTATCGAACCATTTGGCCTAAAAGTTGGCACCGTTATATAGTAAGAGCTTCTTACCAATCTGTCCTAGAGAATCAACTTTTTTTAAAAAGCGTGAAGCATTCGGAAACGGTTGTTTTTGGTAATGGACTTTTTTTATTAACAAGTAAAAAAAACGATGGTTCTTTTGAAGTTAGGCCCTTTCAAGGCTATAAATTTTCCTTTAATATTAGTCCGCGTTTTGTGTTGCAACAATATTTAAGGACAGAACAACGCTTTGTGTTTTCTGGGGTAGAAGATAATCAGATTTTTGGATTGCGTATGCGATACCAAGTTAAAGGAATTATTAATTTAGAAGGTGTATTTTTTGAAGAAGGTGTGGGGTTTTATTTACCTATATCTGTTGAAGGCTTTTTTAACCTAGTACAGGCGTCTCAATTTAACGATGTTATTCGTGTTACTCCTGGTTTAGGGTATCAGTTTAATTCAGATTTTAAATTAGAAGGTAGTTTGGCTTATCATTATACTAGACAAGATTCAGATAAATTAGTGCGAACTAATGATTTAGTCTTCAGATTTAGAGTTATTAAAACGTTTAATTAATATAAATTATAACTCTAGTTTTAAAGTGTTTTAATTGCATTTAATAAAGGAATAAACTCTTTTGGGTGACTCAGGTAATGGATGTGTTTAGAAATTGTCTTTAATATTTCAGGGTTTTCAACATATCCAGAAACAATTATTGGTAAGTTTAATTCGCTACTAAGACTTTTAAGTCTAGTCTCAATAGTTTTTGTGGTTTGTACAATGAACATCGTAACCAATACATCTGGATTAGTAATATCAGTCACCATTTTAATATTTTCGTTCGGTACATTTTGTCCAAGATAATACACGCGCCAGCCAATTTTTTGGGCAATAAAAGAAGCTAATAAGAGTCCTATTTCATGATTTTCATTTTCTGGTAAAAACAAAACAGCTCTTGGTGCATCAGGTAAGGGCTTTGGTAAGAGTTCTATGGCTGTGAATATTTTTTGTCTAATTAAATTAGATATAAAGTGTTCTTGAGCAGGCATTACTTTGTTTACACCCCAAAGTACTCCAACTTGTGCTAAGAATGGATAAATAAGACCTGTAATGGTAGAAATTATACCCGTTTTAAGTATTTCAGCATTTACAGTTTTGTCAAACTCATCTTCATTTAAAGTCATAATACTTAAAATTAAAGCGGTAATTTCATCTTCTGCAGATCCTTCTAGTAAAATATGAGATACCTGATCATGTATCTCTGTATCAGTCATGCCATCAATCTTCGAAATTCTAAATCCATTACGTGTTAATATCCCGATGTTTAGCAATTTTTTTAATTGCTCATCGGTGTAATATCTAATATTAGTATCCGTACGTAAAGGTTCTAGAAAGTTGTAACGGCTTTCCCATTTTCTTAACGTATGTGATTTTATGCCCGTTAAAGACACGATCTGCGTCATCGTATATTTGCTCATGTCTAAGTATTTATTGGACAAAGTTAAACAAAAAAAAGACTTTTTAAAGTTTTAGCGAAAATACATTTGTCAAACTTTATTTTAAATAAGTTGGACAAATGAAAATATTATTATAGTTTTGTCGAACAATAACAATAAAAAACATAGACATGAATTCAAATGTAAAATACCTAGTAGCTTTATTTAGCTTATTTTTAGTGGTTACGTCATGTGATAGTGATGACGATGGAGGGAGTATGAATACAGACAAGAATATTGTTGAAGTGGCTCAAGACACTCCGGAATTGAGCAACTTAGTTTCTGCTTTAGTTTTAGCAGATACGGATACAGATAGTAATTTAATTGGAACTTTAAGTGGTAATGGACCGTTTACTGTCTTTGCACCAACAAATCAAGCTTTTGTAGACTTGTTAAATCAGTTAGACGGATTTAATAGTTTATCAGATTTCGATACAGAAGCAGGTAAAGCCATGTTAACAACCATATTGCAATATCATGTTGTAGCTGGTGCTGCAGTAAACTCTACTGCGCTTTCAGACAATCAAGAAATTACAACAGTACAAGGAGAAACTCTAACTGTAGATTTAACAGACGGAGTATATATTGAAGATGCTACAGAAATTGCTGCAATGGTTACTACTGCAGATGTAGATGCAAGTAATGGGGTAATCCATATTATTGATAAAATCTTACTTCCTCAAGAAATTATAGATATGCTTAATGCACAAACACTAGTAGAAATAGTATCAGAAACAGATGATTTATCTATTTTAAAAGATGCAGTAATTAAAACAGATTTGGTAGATACTTTAAATAGTGAAGGTCCTTTTACAGTATTTGCACCTACAAATACTGCTTTTGTTGCTTTGTTAGATGCTCTTGGAGATGATTATAATAGTTTAGATGATTTTGATACTGAAGAAGAGATTACGTTACTTAAAAACATTTTATTATACCATGTAATTCCAGCTGAAGTTTATGCGGCAGATTTATCAGAATCTACTGTAGCAACAGCTTATGAAGGAAATAATATCAGTATTGTAAGTTCGGGAGATTCATTTGTAATTCAGGATGCGATTGGAGAAAATGCCAATATACTATCTGCAGATGTTATGGGGTCTAATGGCGTTGCACATGTTATAGATCGTGTGCTTTTACCAAATTAATATTTAAATAGTATAAAATATATTAGTATATTAAACTGATAAACAATTAATTAGTTGATTAAAGGTGAGTATTCCTGCAACTCATTTTAGTAGTTGCAGGATTATTTAAAGATTTAAAAGCGTATGCAAAGTAAAAAAGTTGTTATTATTGGTTCTGGTTTTTCATCGTTGGCGGCGAGTTGTTACTTGGCACAAGCAGGATTTGATGTAACCATTCTTGAAAAAAATAATACCATTGGTGGTCGTGCAAGACAGTTTAAAAAAGATGGTTTTGTATTTGATATTGGTCCGACCTTTTACTGGATGCCAGATGTTTTTGAATCTTTTTTTAACGATTTTAAATCGTCTACAACAGATTATTATAAATTGAAAAAATTAAATCCGGCTTATAAAATATATTTCGGGACTAATGAATCGATAGCTATTGAAGATGAATTTGAAAAAATCAAATCAACATTTGAAGCTGTCGAACCTAATAGTGGACAAGCATTGCAGAAATTTATAAATAAATCTGAGGATAATTATAATATCGCAATAAAGGACCTAGTCTATAAACCCGGAGAAAGTGTATTCGAAATAGTAAATTGGGATACCGTTACAAAGTCAGGCGCTTTTTTAACAACTATAAAAAAACAAGTTTCTAGTTATGTTAAAAACGAATCGCTTCAAAAAATATTAGAATTTCCAGTCTTGTTTTTGGGGGCTAAACCAAGTACAACACCTTCGTTTTATAATTTCATGAATTATGCCGATTTTAAATTAGGGACTTGGCACCCTATGGGAGGTATGTACGAAGTTGTAAAAGGTATTGAAAAATTGGCTCTGAGTTTAGGAGTAAAATTTGAAACAAATAGTGCTGTTACCTCTATTAATTTAGAAGGCAAACAGGTAAAAAGTGTCTCTACCACCAAACAAGATTATGTTTGCGATGTCTTGTTAAGTGGTGCAGATTATCATCATACAGAAACCTTATTGCCACAATCGTTTAGGCAGTACACAGAGGGCTATTGGGATAAGAAAACATTTGCGCCTTCTGCATTATTGTTCTTTGTCGGATTCGATAAGCCTATTGAGAATGTAACACATCATACGTTGTTTTTTGATACCGATTTTGAAACTCATGCCGAAACTATTTACGATACTAAAACATGGCCTGAAAAGCCTTTGTTTTATGCTAGTTTTCCAAGTAAAACAGATAGCGTAGCAGCACCGGAGGGTAAAGAAGCTGGTATTTTTTTAATGCCAATAGCACCAGATTTAAAAGATACTCCAGAAATTAGAGCACAGTATTTTGATACGTTAATTTCTAGATTAGAAAAAACTGCAGGTTGCGAAGTAAGGTCGCATATCTTATTTAAAGAATCCTATTGTGTGAATGATTTTAAAGACGATTATAATTCATACAAAGGCAACGCTTATGGGTTAGCAAATACATTAATGCAAACTCATGTGTTACGTCCTAAATTAAAAAGTAAAAAAGTAGATAATTTATATTTCTGCGGACAGTTAACTGTGCCTGGTCCAGGAGTGCCTCCTTCTCTTATTTCAGGTAAAATTGTAAGCGAATTAATCTTAAAATATTGCAAATCATGAAGGCACTTTTTGACACATCCAGTTTAAAATGTAGTAAAATTATTACTAAAGAATACAGTACTTCATTTTCTTGGGGTATTCAATTATTCGCACCATCTATTCGTCCACACATTTATGCCATTTATGGCTTTGTACGTTATGCAGATGAAATTGTAGATTCTTTTGAAGGGTATAATCAAGAAGAATTGTTTTATGAATTTGTAGCCGATTACCACAAAGCTTTAGAACGAAAAATAAGTTTAAATCCTATTATAAATGCATTTCAAGAAGTGGTTAGAAACTATAACTTAGAAACCTATGTAGCAGATTTTCTTAAGCGTATGGAATGCGATTTAAAAGTTACAGAATACGATACAGACGAGGCTTATAAAAATTATATATATGGTTCTGCAGATGTTGTTGGCTTAATGTGTTTACGAGTTTTTGTAAATAACAACGAAGCTCAATTTAATGCCTTAAAAGATTCAGCTAAATATTTAGGTTCTGCGTTTCAAAAGGTGAATTTTTTAAGAGATATAAAAGATGATACCGAAGTTTTAGGGCGTTCGTATTTTCCTAATGTAAATAAAAATGGATTAACCAATTTAGCGAAAGAAGATATTATTAAAGATATCGAATCAGATTTTGATGAAGCCTATAAAGGGATACTACAGTTACCCATGGAAAGTCGTTTAGGAGTCTACTTGGCCTATAAGTATTATTTAAAATTATTACATAAATTAAAAAGATTAGATTCAAAACGCTTATTATATGAACGAATTCGTATCTCAAATCCGTTAAAATTGGTTATTTTAACCAAGGCATATATAAGGTATAAACTCAATGTTATTTAAATCGATACTCATATTACTCTTTTTTACAATGAATTCAGGAACAGACTGCAATAAAATGCCTAAGGTAAGGTCCGATTTCCATGCCATAATCACTGAAGACGAACTTGTAGTGTTTTTAGAAGATGTAGAAAAGGTAGATTGCGATTTAAAAATACCCTATATGGCTTCAGCTATTATGAGACAAGCAGAATTTACAAATTGGCCCTTTAGAAAACTGAATTATTTTAAAGAAGGTAAACAGGTCTTAGAAGATTATATAGCAGAAAACCCAAATGATATAGAAGCGCGTTATGTGCGTTTATTATGTCAGCTTAACGCTCCTAGTTTTTTGCATTACGATGATAAAGATAAGGATAGAGCTTTTATAAACTCAAATTTAAAACGCTCAAATTTACCCGAACATTTTAAGAAAATCATGTTATTTAATATAGAAAAACATACAAACAAATAATGATGCAAATTGTATTATACATAGTGGTTACTCTTGCTACATTTTTAATAATGGAAGGGATTACATGGTTAACACATAAGTTTGTAATGCATGGGTTTTTGTGGTATTTACACGCAGATCATCATCAGCCAAAATATCCGCATGTGTTTGAAAAGAACGATATATTCTTTGTTATTTTTGCTATTCCAAGTATTGCATTAATGTATTTCGGAATTAATCCTGAATTGAATGTGTTATTTTTTATAGGTTTAGGAATTATGTTCTATGGCATGGCTTATTTTTTAGTCCACGATGTACTCATTCATCAGCGTTTTAAATGGTTCAGTAAGACTAAAAATAAATATTTAATAGGCTTAAGGAAAGCACATAAAGTGCATCATAAACATTTAGGAAAAGAAGAAGGCGAGTGTTTCGGGATGCTGAATGTGCCTAAAAAATATCATGAGCAATATAAGAAATAATGAAGCCATATACCTACCTTATAATCGATTTGGCATGTGTATGTGTTCCGTTTATAGCGAGTTTTTATCCTAAACATGCATTCTACAAACATTGGTTGTCTTTTTTTAAAGCTAATGTTATCATTACTCTACTCTTTTTAATTTGGGATTATGCCTTTACAGCTATGGGCGTTTGGGGGTTTAATCCAGAGTATTTAACAGGACTATTTATTGGTAATTTACCATTAGAAGAAGTGTTGTTTTTTATCTGTATCCCGTTTTGTTGTGTGTTCTCTTATTTTGCTTTCACGTATTTAGTAAAAACGAATCCGTTTAATAAAATTCAAAGTTATATCAGCTCCGTAGTAATTATTGTTACTGCAATGTTGGCGATTTTTTATTTTAATTATTGGTATACAGTTACAGCCTGTGGATTTACAGCACTGTATATGCTTTATTTAAAAAGGAAAAACATAAATTTAGAATATCACTATCTCACATTCTTATTTATACTTCCGTTCTTTTTTGCAAGTAACGGATTGTTAACCGGATCTTTTTTAGAGGCTCCTATTGTTTGGTATAATGATGCTGAAAATATGGGCATTCGTATCTTTACAATACCTGTTGAAGACAGTATTTATGGTTTACTTCTTATCTTTTTAAATATTGAAGGTTTTCGTTATTTTGAGTCTCAAAAATATTAATTTTTAATACCAGCTTTGTAAACCTCTAAAGCACGTAAACGTGCATCTTTATGGACTACCATTGGTTCTGGATAATCATTCGTTTCAAATTCAGGAATCCATGTTTTTACATACTCTAAATTTTTATCAAATTTTTCTAATTGTGTAATTGGATTAAAAATCCTAAAGTAAGGTGCCGCATCACAGCCAGTTCCTGCAGACCATTGCCAATTACCGTTGTTAGAAGCTAATTCGTAATCTAATAAATGCTTTGCAAAATAAGCTTCTCCCCAACTCCAATGAATTAGTAAATGTTTGCATAGAAATGCAGCAGTAACCATACGCACGCGATTATGCATATATCCCGTTTTGTTTAGTTGTCTCATACCAGCATCAACCATTGGGTAACCTGTTTTACCTTCGCACCATAATTTAAACTCTGCTTCGTTATTTCGCCAAGCAATATCATCGTATTTACTTCTAAAGTTATTTTGTACCACATGTGGAAAGTGAAATAAGATTTGCATAAAGAATTCACGCCAAATTAATTCACTTAAAAAGGTATTGTCTTCTGGTTTTAATTCTGAAATAATTTCACGAATACTCACTGTTCCAAATCTTAAATGAGGACCTAAATAACTCCCAATATCTTTATTCGGAAAATCGCGAAACTTAGCATAGTCACTTACCTGTTCTAGTTGAAATGGTTTTACCTTCTTTGTAGACGACTTAAATCCGATAGATGCTAGACTCGGAAAATCAAAATCATCTTGATGAAAACTCTCAAATTGAAGTGCTGTATTTAGCGTAACTCCTTTAAAATGTTCTAACCATTTGTTTTTAAAAGGTGTGTACACGGTATAAGGAGTACCGTCTTGTTTTAAAATTTCGTGAGGTTCAAAAATAACTTGATCTTTATATGTGAGAAATGAAATCTTGTTATCGGTTAAAAGAGATTCAACTTCTGTATCACGTTGATTTGAGTAGGGCTCGTAATCTGTATTGGTGTATACAGCTTGTATGGTGTAATCTTTTATGAGCTGCTTCCAAACATCTAAAGGTTTTCCTTTTAAACATAATACAGAAGACTTATGTTTTTTTAATTCGGTGTTTATAACTTCAAGTCTTTTATGAATAAATTGTACACGTGCATCATCAGGTTCTAATTCATCTAATATATGTTCATCAAAAATAAAAACAGGAAGTACATTTGTGTTACTTTTTAAAGCTTGAAAAAGGCCTATGTTGTCTGATAATCTTAAATCGCGTCTAAACCAGAATATGGTATGTGTCATAAAAAATAAATTATAATAATTGTGTTTCTAAGCCGTGAGATGTTTTAGCATATTTTTAAAAATAAAGCCATGAAAAGGTAATACACTATACCAGTATAAACGGCCAGATAACCCAACAGGTCTAAAAGTAGCAGTTTGTACTAAGGTGTTATTTTTAATTTTAAATTCTAACCATGCATCTCCTGGCAATTTCATTTCGGCAAACAAAAGTAATCGTCCTTCTTCTTTATTTGCATATAAAACACGCCAAAAATCTAAAGCATCTCCAGGGTGTAGTTCATCTATGTTTGTGCGCCCACGGCGTAAGCCTACACCTCCGTATAGTTTATCTACAAAACCTCTTAATTTCCATAAACCATTTCCATAATACCAACCTGTTTCTCCTCCTATACGCCAAATTCGGTCTATACATTCTGCTTTATTAGAAAATGCTTGTTCACGTTTATCTATAAAACAACCATGTGTTGGCACTTGTATAAATTCAGACATAGTTATATTCATTTTTCCACTGCTTAAAGCATCTTTCCAACTTGATACAATTTCGTTAGTCTCTACTTTTTTAAAGGCTTTGCTAAGGGCTTCTTTGTACGAAATGGGGGTGATGTTTAAAATATTATTAATCTGATTGTCTCTACAAATCACTTCAACTTTCATACTGTTTACAAGTGCTATAGCAAGTTTATAAGAGGTTGATGTTACAAAATATAACCAATAAGAAGACAATCGAGGTGTCATGACTGGCACGATAAATATATGTCTTTTTAGTCCGCGAGCTTCTGCAAATTGTAAAAGCATGTCCTTGTAAGACAGTACATCTGGACCACCAATATCGAAGTTTTTATTGAAGGTTTCTTCTTTGTTTAAAGTTTTACTTAAAAATGAAATGACATCTGTAATGCCAATAGGCTGGCATTTGGTGTCTAGCCATTTAGGCGTAACCATTACAGGTAGTTTTTCGACTAAATCTCTAATGATTTCAAATGAAGCACTTCCCGAACCAATAATTATTCCAGCCCTTAGGGTTGTTAAACTATAAGTTCCTTTGTCTAATTCTTTTTCTACAGTTTGACGTGAATTTAGATGTTCAGATAATTTATCATCATTTACAATACCACTTAAATAAATAACCTGCTTGGCTTGTGTTTTATTAATCGCATCTCGGAATAGTATAGCCGATTGTTTTTCTAAGTCTTGATAACGACTAGATGTAGACATAGAATGCACTAAATAATAAGCAGCGTCTATGTCTTTAGGTATGTTTTTTAAACTGTCTTCATCTAAAAGATCTATAGTAATAACACTAATTTTAGGTGTAATAGATTCTGGAGGATTAAAACGTTTAGGGTCTCTTACACCACACACAATGTGGTGACCTTGCGAGACCAAAACAGGTAGTAAACGTTTTCCAATATATCCAGTAGCACCTGTTAAAAGTATTTTCATAAAAAGGTATAAAAAATGAGATTGACTCTTTTATAGAGTTTTATAAAGATAAGAGAAAAGGAGCTATGTTTTTAACGATATAACTTAAAAAACAAGCTTAATTAATGTGTTTTAGAAGCTTTTACTAAGTTTTGAAAATACTTGTGTTTGCATGGATTGCTCTCCAATATTAGGATTTGTCATGGTTTTTACTCCCGTTTCTAAAAGATAGTTTTTCATTTTAGTTTTCACTCCTGTTCCAAATTCTGATTGTATAAAAAACGGATTCAGACGTAAATTATCTGGGTTCTCTCCAAGTGGTTTACTTAAATGTTGGTTGTAAATATAAGGTTGTAGATAATCGTTTAGTGCATACGATAATTCAGCGCGATAATAGAGGTGTACGTTTGGTGGTAACGGACTAAAAAAAGACTGTTGTAGCACTGTGCCTCCTTCTACACTTATTTTTAGATCTGTTAAAGGTTCTAATGTAAATGCATTACTATAAACGGAATACTGACCTAAAGCATAATGTTTTTGAGTGTTAGTTTGCTGTTTATAGCTTAGATAATTTAAAGGATTATAAATTGTAGCTCCTTCAGAAATATTTTCAGATTCTGTGTTTTGTGCAAATAAACTAGTAGAAATACATAAGCAAAATAGATATAAAGAAACGATGCTTCGTTGTTTAACTAAATCTTTAGAAATATAGTTTTGTCTCATATATACTAACGTATTTAATGGTTTTATAGGTCTTTACAAGGTAGTGAGTATATGTTTTTAATGGATTGATTTGTTGGTTTTTAACATTTTATTAATTGTCTAAATGTGTTGATCTATTAAAATGGGATTGCCATCTGGATCCATGATAATAATATTTCCGGGACCTTTAGAAGTTTCATTAACTTCTGATGATAAAGTAATGCCTTTTGCTTTAAGTTCTTTTTGAATATCTCTAACATCAATAAACGTATCTAATGTTTTTGCATCTTGATCCCAACCAGGATTAAATGTTAAAATATTTTTATCAAACATATCTTGAAACAATCCAATTAGTGTTTGATCGTTCTTCATAATGAGGTAATTTTTTTCGATATCACCACCAAAAACTGTAAATCCTAAAGTTTCATAGAATAGTTTTGATACATTAATATCTTTTACGTTTAAACTGATAGAAAAGGCTCCTAGAGACATAATTGTAATTTTAAATTGTATTGTAAAAATATAATAAAAAAACCCTGAATATTTCAGGGTTTTTATAAGCTTTTTATAAAGGTGAGAAGTTAGATTTTAACTTCGTTTTCTAGTACATCTTTGTTTTCAAAGGCGGTGAGATTACTAAAGGTTACTTCAGCAATTTTATCTAAAGCTTCTCGTGTTAAAAACCCTTGGTGAGATGTAATTAAAACATTAGGGAACGAAATTAAACGTGAAATCACATCGTCCATAATAATGTTTTCAGATAAATCGCGGAAGAATAATTTTTCTTCTTGCTCGTACACATCTATTCCTAAGTATTCTAGGGTTTTATCTTTTAAAGCTTCAACAGCATCAATGGTATTAATTAATGCACCTCTACTTGTATTAATTAACATGGCTCCTTTTTTCATTTTAGAAAACGCTTTTTTGTTTATTAAATGGTGAGTGTCTTCTGTTAAAGGGCAATGTAGTGAAATAATGTCTGAAGCTTTTAGTAATTCATCTACAGTAACATAGGTAACGCCCAGAGCTTTTAAATCTGCATTTGGATATAAATCGTAAGCAATAACTTTACAGCCAAAACCCATCATGATTTTACTAAAATACTGACCAATTTTACCTGTACCTATTACTCCTACTGTTTTGCCATACATGTCGAAACCTGTTAAACGTTCTAGAGAGAAATTCCCATCACGTACACGGTTATATGCTTTATGCGTTTTTCTGTTTAGGGTTAAAATTAAAGCAGTAGCATGTTCAGCCACAGCCATAGGTGAGTAGGCCGGCACGCGAACAACTTTAATATTTGCTGCCTCAGCTGCTTTTAAGTCTACGTTATTAAACCCCGCGCAACGCATGGCAATAAGTTTAACACCATATTCACTAAGTAGCTTAATCGTTCGCTCATGTAAATGATCGTTTACAAAGGCACAGACGGCATCACAGCCTTGAGTTAATTTTGCAGTTTTTGTATTTAAAGTACTTTCGTAAAAGATAATTTCATGTGTCCCATTATTATGTTTCTCAAAGGAAGCAATGTCATAGGATTTTGTGCTGAAAAAGGCTACTTTCATAGTGTATGAATTTTTAAACTTTGAAGTGATAAAGATAGTTTAAAAACACCACTTTTAAACCAGATTTAAGGCTAACTTAACTATTGCGATTTAGCTATATTACTAATGTTTCTAAGGGGTTTAGAACATTTTTTTAATTAAAAATGAGAATACTAAAAGATATGTTTATTGAATAAGGCAACTCTCTATAAAATCGACAAAAGTTTGCTTCCCAATAGTTAAAACACCACGAGGAATACGTTCGTTAATATTATGAATATGCTCTAAATAACTACGGTCAAATTGTATTGGTGTAAAACAATAAGAGTTTATCCCTTTTTCTCTAAAAAGGCTTGCATCGTTATAGTTTGGTACAGATACACTTAAGGTGTAAGCATTAGGATAGTTCTTCTTTATGGCGTTTTTTATATTTATAAAAAACATAGATTTATCATCGGAAGGCGGCACGATAGGCGATTCCTTGATTACTTTAATTTTAATGCGTTTGTTTTTTAATTGCTTTTTAACAGTCGTGACAAATTCTTCATTAGTTTGGTGCGGTAATAATCTGCAATCTAATAATGCTGTAACTTCATCAGGAATCACATTAATCACATTATTGTGGCTGTCTACACTAGTTAATGTTATAGAGTTTGAGAATAATGAGAATAATTCCGGTTTATGTCTAAGAATAGGTGTAAGTATGACTTTAAATAATCTTGGATGTTTTAGCACTAAGGATTTTACTCCGTTTTCTAATTCTCCTAATTGTTTTAATATATTCAGGTTTGTTTCGTTATAAACTGCCTTTTGTTTTATTTCTATAAGATTATCCAATGCTTTTATCATGCCTTTGTTGGCATAGTTAATAGGTGTTATAGAACCATGTGCAGATGTTTTTACTTTAAGAGATAATTCTAACCACAAAGGTCTTTTGTTAGTTACAGAAATGCCAAATAAATTCTGATCAGGGTTGGATTTTAAAATTCCGTTAAAACCAGGGGGGCCTTCTCCTAATACAACAGCAGGGTTTAACTCTTTTAAATAATTTTCTATTACAAATTCGGCTCCACCATTCTCACACTGTTTTTCTTCACACGATACAGCAAGTAAAGTAACATTGTATGGCATTTGCTTTTCGCCATATTTCTTTAAAATTTCTATAATACTAAAGAGATGCATGATACCATTGCCTTTATTGTCGAAAGCACCTCTTCCCCAAATTTCGGCATCTGTAATGTCTCCAGAAAAAGGAGCATGTTTCCATTTTGTGATGTCTCCAGCAGGGACAACATCAATATGATTTAGTAAAATAATATTAGGAAGCTTGCTGCTTAAAGGATAAATAGATGCTGTAAAATTGTAATTACCATTAGCATCTCCCATTTGCGAGACATACAATCCGTTTTGTTCACATAGTGATTTTAGCCATGTACCGGCTTCTTTTTCGTTTCCACTAACCGATTCGAATTGAATGTATTTACTAAGGGCTTGTTCTATGTTTAACCTTTCAGATTGAGATTTTATAGTAATCTCTGAAGATTGATTTTGGCTTTGAATCTGGAAAGAAATACATAAAAAGAAGAAAAAATACCTAAGCTTTCTGCTCATAATAGTGCTTTTATAAAACAATAATCCTGTTTCTAGGATGTCTTAAAATTAAGACATTGCTATTAACTTACAATTAAAAATTATTGTTTTTTTTAGCTGATTAATTTGTATTATCTAAAATAAGTGTTAAAACTTTAGAAATTAATAAACTACTACCATTCGTTAATTCTATTGGAATCTAATTTTATAAAAATGAAAAGTAGAATAGTAAAGCCCCAAAGACCAGAACCTCCATAGCTAAAGAATGGAAGTGGAATACCAATAGTAGGTATAAGCCCCATTACCATTCCTATATTAATCATAAAGTGGAAAAACATTATAGATGCTACAGCATAACCATAAATCCTACTGAATTGTGATTTTTGTAGTTCTGCAAGATGGAGCACACGTAGCATAAGTAACACAAATAAAATGATTACTAAAGAGCTGCCAATAAATCCCCATTCTTCTCCAACTGTGCTAAAAATATAATCTGTGTGCTGTTCAGGTACAAATTTTCCAGTTGTTCTTGTTCCTTCCATAAATCCTCTTCCTTTAAACCCTCCTGAGCTAATTGCTTTCTCAGATTCGTAAAGGTTGTATAAGATATCCCGACGCATTTCAGCAATTTTTGTAGGATCTTTTTCTAATCTCAACCATAAACTTATTCTATCCTTTTGATGGGCTTGAAGGATATTGTCATAGAAAAAATGAACACTAGCAGACATTGCAATTGCTATGATTGTAATGATTATTGGTTGAAAAATAATAGGTTTTTTCTTGCTTAAAAAATATCGGGTAAATATGATTAATGTAGCGATTATGGATGTAATTGTCGGCCCGAATTTTAAGGACAGTATAGATATAGATACCACACTTAACACTAACGTTAAATATATTTGTGGAAGTCCTTCTCTATACAATACAAAGAAAAATGCACCATACACAATAGTACTCCCAGCATCGTTTTGTAATAAGATTAAAAATGCTGGAACTAAGATAATTATGAACGTTTTAATCTGATCTGGAAATCGACGAATATCTGTTTGTAAATCACTTACATATTTAGCTATGGCCAAGGCTGTTGCTGCCTTTGCAAATTCGCTAGGTTGAAATGTCATACCTCCAATTCCGTACCAAGAGGTTGCTCCATTTACATTCTTTCCAAATATAAAAAGCCCCACTAGAGAGAGCATAGATATAATGTAAATTACACTAGAAAAGCGTTCGTAAAACTTGGCTTCAATAGATAAAATAATAATAATTAATCCAATTGTTAATCCAATAAATATAAGCTGTTTTCCGTAAGGTTGAGAAAAATCAAAGTAGTCTAATGTTTCTCCAACATGAGAAGACGATACGATGTTAAGCCAACCAAAACCTACCAGCAACATAAATATGATGATGGTTATCCAATCGAAAGAAAAATGTCTGTTAGTTACTCTAATCATACTTAGGGTTTAGCAGGAAGTAAATGGTCGTGATTAATTATTGTTGGTTCTACGACTTCTAAAGTAGATCCTCTGTTAATTGAGAATGGCTCTCCTGAATAAGGTTTTTCATATTCATGCTCTAAGCTATGACTTAATATCCATTTCTCTAAATCGGTTCTTGTAATTGTACCGCTTAAATATTTCTCAATCATTAAAGTTGCAATTCTACCGGCAAATCTACTTCCCCAATATCCGTTTTCTACAAATACAGCAATCGCTATCTTAGGATTGTCTTTAGGGGCAAAGGCGACAAAAATAGAGTGGTCTGTAAGTTGTGTTTTTACGCCATTAATTTTTGTAAAGTTTTCTGCGGTTCCTGTTTTTCCGCAAATTTCTATGCCTTTTACTTGTAAGGCAGCAGCTGTTCCTTTGTTATACACATCGAACATACCTTGAACTACAGGTTCAAAATTTTCTTTATCTATAGTGGTGTGTTTTGGTGTGGTAAAATTGGCATCTATTTCTTGGCCTTCAATAGATTTTATAATATGGGGCGTATAAAAATAACCGCGGTTTGCAATGGCAGCGACCATATTTGCTAATTGTATAGGTGTGGCTTCAATTTCACCTTGTCCAATTGCGTTAGACAATGTAAATGTAGTTCTCCATCTGTTTTTCCCGTACCATTTGTCGTAAAAATCGCCACTAGGAATTCGTCCAGGACTACCAATTTTAAGATCGTAACCCAAATAATTTCCCAATCCAAAACTAGTTACATGTTTATTCCAAACATTCATACCTTCGTAAGGTGTATCGTATTTTTCAATAATACGTCTGTAAACATTTGCAAAATAAGAGTTGCAAGATTCGTAAATCCCCATGTTCATTGCTAACGGACTTGGATGCCCGTGACATCCCATTTTTCTATTTCCGTAACTATATCCATGATTACAGGTAAATTTGTCTTCGGTAGTAACAACACCTTCTTGTAAGCCAATAAGCGCATTTAATACTTTAAAGGGTGAACCTGGAGGATATTGTGCAAGTAAACTTCTGTCGTATGTTGGTTTAGCTATAGAATCGTTGTATAATTTTGTAAAATTTTGAGAACGTTTTCTTCCAACTAATGAATTTGGATCGTAAGTTGGAGCAGAAATCATGGTTAAAATTTCTCCTGTGCTTGGTTCTATAGCAATAATTCCACCGTGTTTATGCTTCATTAGCTGTTCGCCATAAGCTTGAAGTGTAGCATCAATCGAAATTTTTATATCTTTTCCTGGTTCTGGTAAAGTATCAAATTTACCATCCTTATAGGGACCAATATTTTTATTGAATCTGTTTTTTTGAATAAACTTGATTCCTTTTTTTCCTCTTAGAACATCTTCATAAGATAATTCAATACCTTGCTTACCAATTAAATCTCCCATTTTGTAATAGGGATCCTTTTTTATAATAGCATTATTTACTTCACCAATATCTCCTAACACATTTGCTCCAATTGAAGCCTCGTAATGACGAAGTGAACGTTTTTGAATATAAAAACCTTCATACTTTCTCATTTTTTCTTGAAGTACGGCATAGTCCTCTTTAGATAAGTGAGATACAAATACATAGGGTAGTCTGGGTGAATAATGGTATGCCTTTTTATACGTTTTTATGAATTTCTCTTTATCGATTTTTAATAAATTACAGAATTCAATTGTATCTAAGGCTTTTACTTCACGCGGAATAACCATAACATCGTAAGACGATTGGTTAGATACTAAAAGGGTGCCGTTTCTATCGTAAACAAATCCACGTTTAGGGTAATCATATACTTTACGGATGGCATTATCATCGTATAAATTATTTGCTGGCGAACTATAAACTTGAAGATAAAAAAGCCGAGAAATAAATACAAGCCCAACTGTAATAATGGTAAAAAATAATAAAAATTGTCTCATTTAGAACGTTTGCTGAAAATAATAGTAACTATAACACATTGGAGAATGGTAAAGATACTAGAAAATAACGTTTTTTGGAGTGTTAAAAGTGTTTCAGAAAAGTTAAATACTTCTAAAAGGAATAATACCAAATGATGAACTCCTGTTAGAATGCTTATATACATGAGTTTGGCGCCAAAATCTACATTGTTAAACTTTATCGTTTGGTGTTCGTAAACTGTTCCAAAAGACCATTTTAAAGCTAAAGGTCTCATGTATGCTATTGTGACGCAGGCAGCAGCGTGAATACCTCCAGAATCTGAAAAGACATCGATAATAATACCTAGCAAAAAACTTAAAAGAAGAAGTACTAAACGGTTATTTTTTATAGGATAAAGTATAATGAATATAATATATAAGTACGGATTGATATAACCTAAAAAATTAATGTGATTTAGGATCAGAACTTGTACTAATACGAGTGCAATAAATTTGAGTATTTGAGATATAACGTTACTGTTCATTAGATAGGTTTAGTAAGTTATTAATCTCAGGTGCATCTAAATGTTCTATAATATAAGCGTGTTCAATATTTGTCATATCATTAAACAGCTTCACATTTATTTCAAAATTATTTTCAGCATCATCTAATTTATAGCTTTCAATAGTACCTATTTGGATGCCTTTAGGGAAAATTACAGATCGGCCAGAGGTTATGATAGTATCTCCAATTTTTATAGGTGCAATTTTAGGAATATCGACTAATTGTACTGATTTTGGTGATTTTCCATCCCAAGTTAGAGTCCCGAAATGATTCGTCTTTTTTAATTGTGCACTAATTTTACTTTTTGTATTTAATATTGAAATAACTGTAGCATAATTATTACTTGTATGATCTACGATTCCAAGAATACCTTTAGATGTTATTAACCCGAAATCTTCTTGAATACTGTCGTTGCGACCTTTGTTTATTGTTAAGATATTTGTAGAAGCAGAATAACTATTTTTAATTACACGAACAGGTCTAAATAAGTATGAACCCTTAAAACTTGTGGTGTCTATATAATTTTCTTTTACAGAAAGCTGATAATTCTGAAGGAGATTACGAAGTCTAGAGTTTTCTTCAGATAGATTGTCATTTTGTGTTTTTAAATCTAAATATTGATCAACATTATTTAGATGTGTATAAATACTACCGCTTAAAAAATTAGCAGAATTTATAAATTTACTTTTATGATAAGAATGTGTTTGTGCAGTAAAAAACATAGCTAAAGCCATGAGCAGCAAATACAACAAAAAATTTTTGTTGCGAATAATAAAATTTAAAATTTGCTGCATGCTTTAAGGCTATTTTATCAAGACACTTTTAAACTTAGGTAAGTTTTTAAGTGTAATTCCTGTTCCGCGAACTACGGCACGTAATGGGTCTTCTGCAATGTATACAGGTAAATCTGTTTTCTGAGACAGACGCTTGTCTAAACCACGTAGCATAGAGCCACCTCCTGCTAAATAGATACCTGTATTATAAATATCGGCAGCTAATTCTGGCGGGGTTTGCGATAAGGTTTCCATTACAGCATCTTCAATTCTAAGAATAGATTTGTCTAATGCTTTGGCAATTTCGCGAAAAGATATTTGTACTTGTTTTGGTTTACCGGTAAGTAAATCACGTCCTTGAACACTCATGTCGTCTGGCGGAAGTTCTAAATCTTCGGTAGCAGCACCAATCTGTATTTTAATTTTTTCAGCAGTACGTTCTCCTACATACAAGTTGTGTTGCGTACGCATGTAATATATAATATCGTTTGTAAAAACATCTCCTGCAATTTTTACAGATTTGTCGCAAACAATACCTCCTAAAGCAATTACTGCAATTTCGGTAGTACCACCACCTATATCTACAATCATGTTTCCTTTAGGTTGCATAATATCTACACCAATACCTATGGCCGCAGCCATAGGTTCGTGTATTAAATAGACTTCTTTTCCGTTTACACGCTCGCAAGATTCTTTAACCGCTCGCATTTCAACTTCTGTAATACCAGAAGGAATACAAACAACCATACGAAGAGCAGGTGTAAACATTTTTTTCTTTAAAGCGGGGATGTTTTTAATAAACAAACTAATCATTTGTTCAGACGCATCAAAATCTGCAATTACACCATCTTTAAGCGGGCGAATTGTTTTAATGTTTTCGTGCGTTTTTCCTTGCATCATGCTTGCTTCTTTTCCAACGGCAATAATTTTACCGCTAACGCGATCGCGAGCAACTATTGAAGGGCTATCCACAACAACTTTATCATTGTGTATAATAAGTGTATTGGCTGTTCCTAAGTCAATAGCTATTTCTTCTGTAAGGAAGTCAAAAAATCCCATGCGTTATATGTCTTTTTTTGCTTTAATTAAAAATAAGTGTTGTAAAAGTAGTGAAATTAATGCTTGAAATGACGTGTACCTGTAAATACCATTGCCACATCATTATCATTACAATAATCGATGCTTAATTGATCTTTAATAGAACCTCCTGGCTGAATAACAGCTGTAATTCCTGCTTTTTTAGCAATTTCTACACAATCAGGAAAAGGAAAAAACGCATCACTCGCCATAACAGCTCCTTTTAAATCGAAATTAAAAGATTGTGCTTTATGTATGGCTTGGTTAAGTGCATCTACACGACTTGTTTGCCCTGTACCACTTGCACATAATTGATTGTTTTTTGCTAATACAATAGTGTTAGATTTTGTGTGTTTACAAATTTTTGAAGCAAATATTAAATCATTTAACTCGCTATCTGTTGGATTATTGTGTGTCTTGTTTATTAAATCTTCTAAACGATCTGTAATATTGTTTCTGTCTTGAACTAAAACACCGTTAAGACAAGATCTTACATTGGTTTTAGGTAATTCGATATCGTGAAGTATTAAAAGAATTCTGTTTTTCTTTCCTTTTAATAGGTCTAAAGCTTCGGTACTAAATGAAGGGGCAATAACGACTTCGCAAAATAATGAGTGAATTTCTTGAGCAGTAGCTAAATCTATTTCAGTATTACTAATTAAAACACCACCAAAAGCAGAGACAGGATCTCCCGCAAGTGCATCTGTGTAGGCTTGTTTTAAAGTATCGCGTTGTGCAACACCACATGCATTATTGTGTTTTAAGATAGCAAACGTAGGTTTGTCGCCTTTAAATTCGTTTATTAAATTTACAGCAGCATCTACATCTAGAAGGTTGTTATAGCTTAATTCTTTACCGTGAAGTTTTGTGAAAATATCTTCAAATTTTCCAAAAAAGAATCCTTTTTGGTGAGGATTTTCTCCATAACGTAACACTTTTCCGTTCTGTTCGCTAATTTTTAAAACTGTTTCTTCATTGTTTTTGTTGAAGTAATTAAAAATTGCAGCATCGTAATGAGACGATACGTTGAAAGATTTTCTTGCGAAATCTTTTCTTTGCTCTAAAGAAAGTGTTCCGTTTTGTTCAGAAATAAGTTCTAAAAACGAAGCATACTCTGTTACAGAAGACACACAAACGACATCTGCATAATTTTTTGCAGCTGCACGAATTAACGAAATTCCACCTATGTCTATTTTTTCAATTATATCTTGTTCGCTAGCTCCAGAAGCTACCGTTTTTTCAAAAGGATATAAATCAACAATAACTAAATCTATTTGAGGAATATCAAATTCTGCTAATTCAGCGCGATCTTGTTCATTATCTTGACGGTTTAAAATTCCTCCAAAAACCTTTGGATGTAATGTTTTTACACGTCCGCCTAAAATTGAAGGGTAAGAAGTTACGTCTTCTACAGGGACAACATCTATTCCTAAATTGTTTATAAATGCCTGTGTACCACCAGTAGAATACATGGTTACACCTAATTCATTTAACTTTTTAATAATAGGTTCTAAACCATCCTTGCTAAATACAGAGATTAATGCAGATTTGATTGTTTTTTCGTTACTCATTAGTGTTGTGTTATATTAATGCGCAAAAGTAAGGATTTAGAATAAAATTTTTATAGTTTGTTTCGTGTTTTGTTTTTATTTTTTTTGTAACAAAAGTATAATTAAAACGTCCTATCTTTAAATTATCAATTTTTTAATAAAAGCACTTCTAAATGATCTTGTATTTAAGACTTTTTAAAGAAAGTTTTGCGTTTGCTATAAATGCACTACGAAATAATAAATTAAGAACATTTTTGTCCTTATTAGGAGTGACTATTGGTATTTTTTCCATTATAGCTGTTTTGGCAGCTGTAGATTCTTTAGATCAAAGTATTAAGAGCCAGTTGTCTGGTTTAGATAAAAATACAATTTACTTAACCAAATATTCTTTTGGACCAACGGAAGTCCCGAGATGGCAACGTGACAATTATCCGCAAACGGAAAATGATGATTACGAATTTGTAAACAGAAACATCCCAAATATAAAATCGAGTGCTTATGTAATTTTTGGAAATTCTGAAACTATAAAATACCAAGACAATGCCATTAGTAATGTAGATGTGTCTCCGGCTTCTTATGGTATTTACGAAATAGAAGATTTAAAAATAGGAGAGGGACGGTTTTACACAGAATCAGAATCGTCTACAGGGGCATCGGTTGTTGTTATTGGTGCAGGGTTAGCAGAAAATCTTTTTGAAAGTGAACAACCTTTAGGTAAGCAAGTACGAATGTTTGGTAGAAAAGTAACCGTTATTGGAGTTCTTAAAAAAGTAGGATCTTCACTTTTTGATTCTCCGGATGAGAAAGCCTTTGTTCCTTCAAATTTTGTTAGACAATTTACAAATGGAGGTTCAGACGGTATTCCTGGTGCTATTGTAATTAAGCCAGAAGCAGGAGTAGATATTGCTGCTTTTGAACAAGTTTTAAGACAAAAATTTAGAATACATAGAGGTTTGAAAGCCGATGAGCCTGACAACTTTTTTGTAAATAAATTGTCGGGAATGACAGATGCTATAGATAATATAATAGGCGTAATGAATCTTGTTGGTTGGATTATTAGTGGATTTTCTCTTTTAGTTGGTGGTTTTGGTATTGCAAATATTATGTTTGTAAGTGTAAAAGAACGTACCAATTTAATTGGAATTCAGAAATCTTTAGGTGCTAAAAACAGATTTATATTGTTTCAGTTTTTATTCGAAGCTATTATTTTAGCCGTTATAGGTGGGGTAATCGGTCTCGCTTTCGTGTGGATTATTTCCTTAATCGCTTCTCAGTTTGTAGATGATTTTGAATTTGTATTATCATTTTGGAACATGTTAATAGGATTCTCTCTATCTACATTAATTGGGTTAATATCTGGTGTGTTACCAGCGCTTTCTGCATCTAAATTAGATCCTGTTGAAGCTATTCGTACAGGAATGTAACATTTAATTTTATATTTGAAACCTGTTCCGATTTCATTTAAGAGTACAGTTTATAATAAAAAAGTTTCGACTTGAATCATAATAGATACAAGTCGAAACTTTTTTTGGATTATGTTTTAATTTATGCGATTTGTTTAGCGACTTGTTCGCAAACAAACTCTAAGAAACGTTCGTCTTCTGCCGTAAACGGGTCTGGTGTGTTTGAGTCGATATCTATCTGGCCAACATTTTCGCCATTTACAAAAATAGGAATAACAATTTCTGCTTTTACTGTTATGCTACATGCAATATAATTGTCTTGCGCTGCTACATCTGGAACTACAAAATTTTCATTACTTACAGCAACTTGTCCGCAAATACCTTTTCCAAACGGAATAATAGTATGGTCTGTAGGTGCACCTACATAAGGCCCTAACTTAAGTTCGTCCTTATCTCCGTTTTTAAAATAAAACCCAACCCAATTATAATAGGTTACATGTTGTTCTAAAAGTTGGCAAACCGACAATAGACGTTCGTCTAATGTTAGGTCGGAATTAGAAAGTATAGTTTCTACTTGAGGTTTTAAAGACGTTAAAGGCATATTTTTATTTTTTTGGTAAAAGTATTTAAAAAGCAACGATAATGGAACTTCATTTTTATAAATTTATCAACTTAAACATTTACTACTATTGGCAACATTATATCAAACATATAAACATGTAATTCGATTTATCGTTACGTTTCTGGCAGTATACTTTATAATGTCTTTAAGTTATAAATGGTATTTAGATTTTTCTAAAACGTCTACGTCTCAACCAGATTACATTACGTACCAAGTAGCAAAACAGTCGCAAGACCTTTTAAATGTATTTGGATATGAGTCTCGGATTGCATTGTCTGAAGGAGAACAGTGGGTGCGTTTATATTTAAACGAGACCTATATTATTCGGGTTATTGAAGGCTGTAATGCTGTAAGTGTTATTATTCTTTTTATGGCTTTTATAGTTGCTTTTGCTTCAACATTTAAGAAAACGGTATTATATCTATTGGCAGGAGGAATTTTAATATACTTGGTTAATGTATTGCGTATTGCTTTTATATCTGTAGCATTGTATTATTATCCCGAATCAGAACATCTAATACATGGCGTTGTATTTCCGTTAATTATTTACGGAATGGTATTTTTGTTATGGGTAATTTGGGTGAATTATTTTGTAAAATTGAAAAAGAAGGATGCAGAAAATTCAACGTTATAGTCTTATTGTTTTATTTGTTTTTGGTTTGATTTTAATCCGTGCTTATGAAGCAAATCTGTTTTACGATCCGTTTTTAGATTTTTTTAAAAATGATTATTTGTTTCTTGATGCACCTGTTTTCGATACTTTTAAATTGATTGGGTTTACAACGTTACGCTACGTTTTAAATACGTTATTATCTCTAGGAGTTATTTATTTTGTATTTACAGATAGGCAGGCATTAAAATTTTCGGTTATATTTTATGGTATTGCCTATTTTGTTTTAATACTCGTGTTTTTGTATTTAATATTACATGCGAAACAAGATGATTATTTTATTCTTTTTAATATTCGTCGTTTTTTAATTCAGCCCATATTATTATTACTGCTTTTACCTGCTTTTTATTATCAGAAGCAAATTAAAAAATAAGTTTAATTGATACTTTAATACATAAAAAAGCCGAAGTCTTATGACTTCGGCTTTTAATTTTATTAGATGTTTTAAAGATTACATCATACCTGGCATACCACCACCCATTGGAGGCATAGCAGGAGAGTCTTCTTTAATGTCTATTAATGCACATTCTGTAGTAAGAATCATTCCAGCAACCGAAGCCGCATTTTCTAGTGCAATACGAGTTACTTTTTTAGGATCGATAATACCAGAAACAAGCATGTCTACATATTGTTCTGTTTTAGCATCGTAACCAAAGTTTTCTTTACCTTCTAAAACTTTAGATACAACAACACTACCTTCTCCACCAGCATTTTCAACAATAGTTCTTAAAGGTGCTTCAATAGCACGAGCTACAATTTGTACCCCTGTACTTTCGTCAGGATTATCTGTAGCTAAGTTCTCTAGGATTGCTTTTGCTCTAACTAAGGCAACACCTCCACCAGCAACGATACCTTCTTCTACAGCAGCTCTTGTTGCGTGTAAAGCATCATCTACGCGGTCTTTTTTCTCTTTCATTTCAACTTCACTTGCAGCACCAACATAAAGTACAGCAACACCTCCTGCTAATTTAGCAAGACGCTCTTGAAGTTTTTCTTTATCATAATCACTTGTAGTAGATTCGATTTGAGATTTAATTTGGTTCACACGGTTTTTAATCATGTCTTTATCTCCAGCTCCATTAACAACTGTTGTGTTGTCTTTATCTATTGTTACACGTTCTGCAGTACCTAACATGTCGATTGTAGTGTTTTCTAAAGTAAATCCTCTTTCTTCAGAAATTACTGTACCGCCTGTTAAGATTGCGATATCTTCTAACATGGCTTTACGTCTGTCTCCAAAACCTGGTGCTTTAACAGCAGCAATTTTAAGAGATCCACGTAATTTGTTTACTACTAAAGTAGCAAGCGCTTCTCCGTCTACATCTTCAGCAATAATTAATAAAGGTTTACCTGACTGAGCAACTGGCTCAAGCACTGGTAATAAATCCTTCATTGTAGATACTTTTTTATCGTACAATAAAATATAAGGATTATCTAAATCTGTGATCATTTTTTCGCTATCTGTAACGAAATAAGGCGATAAGTATCCTCTGTCAAATTGCATACCTTCAACAACATCTACATATGTATCTGTTCCTTTAGCTTCTTCTACAGTGATAACACCTTCTTTACCAACTTTTCCAAAAGCTAATGCAATTAAATCTCCAATAACATCGTCGTTATTAGCTGAAATAGCAGCAACTTGTTTAATTTTTTCTGAAGAATCTCCAACTTGTTGTGTTTGTTTAGCAAGGTCTGCAACGATAGCTTCAACAGCTTTATCGATACCACGTTTTAAATCCATTGGGTTTGCTCCTGCAGCAACATTTTTAAGTCCTTCTTTAACGATAGCTTGAGCTAAAACAGTAGCAGTAGTTGTACCATCTCCTGCAAGATCGTTAGTCTTAGAAGCTACTTCTTTAACCATTTGTGCCCCCATGTTTTCTAAAGGGTCTTCTAATTCGATTTCTTTAGCTACAGAAACACCATCTTTTGTTACAATAGGTGCTCCGAAAGAACGTCCAATAATTACATTACGACCTTTTGGTCCTAAAGTTACTTTTACTGCATTTGCTAGAGCGTCTACACCACGTTTTAAACCGTCGCGTGCTTCAATATCAAATTTTATATCTTTTGCCATTTTTATTGATTTTTATAATAAGTTTTAAGCGGTTTGTTTTAAACTTATTCTTTTGTTTTTTTATGCGTTTTGTTTTAAAAACTTAGTTAGTATAATCTGAAATTTAGATTATAGCCATGATGTCGTCTTCACGCATCATTAAGAAATCTGTACCTTCTAATTTTAATTCTGAACCAGAGTACTTTCCGTAAAGAACTTTGTCTCCAATTTTTACAGTAAGTGGTTCATCTTTTTTACCTGTACCAACAGCAACAACAATACCTTTGTGTTGTTTTTCTTGAGCCGAATCCGGGATAAATAATCCTGATGCTGTTTGAGTTTCTGCAGGAAGTGGTTCAACCAGAACGCGGTCTGCAAGTGGTGTGATGTTTACTTTACTCATGTTATTATATGTTTTAAATAGTTTATGATTTACGATATGTTCTATTTCTAAAATTGTGCCACGTCTATCAAACTGACAAACTTTCAGCAACAAAAAATGCCAACTGTATAAGTTGGCATTTTAATATGGTATGTATGAGTTGTTGTGTTTACTCAGCAGCTTCTTCTGTTGGTGTAACAGGTGTAGTAACTGGAGCTGGAGTGCTTAATGGTTGAGCTGTAGTTTCAGAATCTAAAGCTTTAGATTCTAAAGTTTCAGAACCTCTGTTTATAGCTACATTAGATAATAGAATTAAAACTAACATTAACCCTGCTAATGTCCATGTACTTTTATCTAAAAAGTCAGTGGTCTTTTTTACACCACCAATTTGTTGAGAACCGCCGCCACCAAAAGATGAAGATAATCCTCCTCCTTTAGGGTTTTGCACCATAATTACTACGATTAATAAAAATGCTACTACAACGATTAGGAATAAAAATATTGTAAACGTACTCATTAGTTTTTCTTATTTTGTTCTTGTATTTGCTTTACCGCTTTAATTCGGTCTGCAAAGAAACCACTTTTTTCTGGATATTTCAAACTTAATATGTTATAAGATTGAATTGCCTTCTTGTAGTTTTTTTGTTCAACATAAATCCTAGCTAATGTTTCAGTCATTAGCGATTCTGGTTGTAGCATGTGGGATTCTGCTAAATTCTGAGATACGCCAGAAGATCTTTTAGGATCAATTTTAGGGTTAGATGAAATAAATTTATCTATTAGAGCAAACTTTTTAGCTTGTTCTGGAGATGGTGTCGCTACTGTTTTTTCTTCAGGTTTAGGTCCAATATTCTCAGATTCTGACTTCAATTCTTCTTTAGGAGCCGAGATAGATCTATCTATTTGGTCGAAAGATGTTAGTTTTAACCACTCGTTAAAGGAATGAGTTTCTGTAGCATTAAAGTCTAAGGGTTTTCCTATTTCTAATATCGTCTCAGGAGCCATATCTGTATGGCTAGTCTTTTTAGTTCCGATTCCTTTTTTATTTATATTGTCCTCTTCTGGAGTGTTTTTTAGTGCTTCTGAAGGGTCTTCTGTAAAATGAAAAAGTTTTGCGGGTGTTATTTTTGGTTGAATGAATTCTGTATTGATTTCATCTTCCGTTACATTAGTATTCTTGTTAAATAAATTATCTGGTGTTTTCGAGGTAACAGATATATCGTCTACATCAACATTAATATGTTTTAAATGTGTTGAATTTTGTTTTATAAATTGAGAAATTTCATTTTGAACAAATGCTTCAGAGGTTATAAAATCGAATAAAATACTACGATCTGTGGTATAGGCTGCAGTTGTTTTTAATTCCTGATTATATTTAAAACTTTGGTTTGTTTTTAGAGTTTTTAAATATAACGCACGTGCGGGCTGAAAGTATGGAAATTCTTCTATAATACTTTTTAAATCCCTAGCTTGTTCAGAGACTAAAGCTTCTGGGTATTGTAATATATGTGTAAAATCTGTGCGTGTCATTATTACCATTGCGCTAAAGACGCATTAAAAATATCTTGAGTTATTTGATCGAATATTTCTTCTATTGCTGTTGTTTTTAACGAACCAATAAGTTGAGATGTTCCGTCGTAATCATAAAAGAACGAAAAACGTTTTTCAAATTCAGACTCTTCATCTTGTTTATTGTAAAAACGAACATTTACCGAAATGGTTAAACGGTTTTGCGCAGCAGTATCGTCTGCTGTGGCTGTAGTTGGAGAAATTCTATATTCTACAATTTCGCCTTCGTAAACCAAATCTCCATTAGATTTTACATTATCTAAATTAGTCTGATTTATTAGTAAATCTGTTAATGCATTAGTGAAATCTAAATCTAATCCAGGTTCTATTAAAGCTGAATTATTTTGAAAATAATTAACCTGAAATGTTTTTGTGTTTGGATTAACTTTTGCTCCTGTAAATGAATACGAACCACACGCTGTTAAGCTAACTGAAGTTACTAAAAGTATGAGAAAGTGTTTTAAAGTCATGATTTATAAGTCGTACTGTTTAATTTTTCTGTATAATGTGCGTTCGCTAATTCCTAATTCTGCGGCTGCCAATTTACGTTTTCCTTGGTGGCGTTCCAACGATTTTTTTATTAACTCTAATTCTTTGTCTTGTAAAGATAATGTTTCTTCTTCCTGAATTTCTTCTGCAAAATGATATTTGTCTAAAGGATTTACTGAAGGATCTACCAAAGATGTAGAGCTTCGTTCTGCAATAGGAAGTATTTCTAAGTCGTCTTCAGTGTCGTCGTATTCGGCATCAGATTCGTCACCGTAGATTTTCTGAATTAGACTTTCGTTGTTTTTCTGAACGTCTTTATCGGTGCCGTTTTTCATTAATTCAGCAGTCAATTTTTTAAGATCATTTAAATCTGCTTTCATGTCGAATAATACTTTATAGAGTATTTCACGTTCACTACTAAAGTCAGATTCAGATTTTGTATTCGATATTATTGCAGGTAAATTAGTCGCCGTATTTGGTAAATAGCCACGAATAGTTTGCCCATTTATAGTTCTGTTTTCTTCTAAAACCGAAATTTGTTCGGCAATATTTCTTAATTGACGAATATTTCCGCTCCATCTAAACTTTAATAGTTCACGTGTTGCATCATCGGTTAACTTTATAGTTGGCATTTTATATTTTAAAGCAAAATCGCTAGCAAATTTTCTGAATAACAAATGAATGTCTTCTTGACGATCGCGTAAGGGTGGAAGGTGTATTTCAACAGTGCTTAGGCGATAGTATAAATCTTCTCTAAATTTTCCTTTTTTAATGGCTTCAAACATATTAACGTTTGTAGCAGCCACAATACGTACATTTGTTTTTAGAACTTGACTAGAACCTACTTTTAAAAATTCTCCGTTTTCTAAAACACGAAGTAAACGGACTTGAGTAGTTAAGGGTAATTCTCCAACTTCGTCTAAAAAAATAGTTCCACCATCCGAAACTTCAAAATAACCCGAACGGGTTTGAGTAGCTCCTGTAAAAGCTCCTTTTTCGTGACCAAAAAGTTCACTATCTATGGTGCCTTCAGGAATAGCTCCGCAGTTTACTGCAATATATTTACCGTGTTTTCTATGAGAAAGCTGATGAATAATTTTAGGGATACTTTCTTTCCCAACACCACTTTCTCCGGTAACTAAAACCGAAATATCTGTAGGCGAAACTTGTATTGCTTTTTCAATAGCACGATTAAGTTTTTGGTTATTACCAATAATTCCGAAACGTTGTTTTATGGCTTGAACTGATTCCATATAATATTGTTTTTAGCTTTTAATTGCTGGTCTAAATTCTGTATGCTTATCTCTTTAAATGTTTGAAAGCGCAAGGGCTTCTCCAATAAGAGTTGCACTTGTACACTCGTTTATTTTTACTGTTACAAAATCTCCTACTTTATAATTTTCTTTTGGAAATACTGCTACAATGTTTTGTGATGTTCTTCCTGACCAATGTTGATCAGATTTTTTTGATTCTCTTTCTATTAAGACTTCAACGACTGTGTTTAGATATGCTTTGGTTCTAAATTCACTGTGTTTACGTTGTAATTGAACGACATCGTCTAGACGTTTTTTCTTTACTTCTAACGGAATATCGTCTTCCATTTTACGTTCTGCTAATGTGCCTGGGCGTTCAGAATAATAGAACATATAGCCAAAGTTATACTTCACGTGTTCCATTAAACTAAGTGTGTCTTGATGATCTTGTTCTGTTTCTGTAGGGAAACCAGTAATCATGTCTTGACTTATAGAGCAATCTGGAAGTATCCGACGAATATTATCTATTAATTCAAAATACTCTTCACGCGTATGTAAACGATTCATGGCTTTAAGTATGCGATTACTTCCACTTTGTACGGGTAAATGAATGTGGTTACAAATGTTTTTGTACTTGGCCATAGTTTCAATAACATCTAAAGTTAAATCCTGTGGATTTGATGTCGAGAAACGAATGCGTATTTTTGGATATGCTTTTGCGCATAATTCTAAAAGTTTAGCAAAATTAACAGCCGTTGCAACTTGCATGTCTGTAGCCTTATCGAAATCTTTTTTAAGTCCGCCGCCATACCATAAATAGCTATCTACATTCTGGCCAAGAAGTGTAATTTCTTTAAAACCACGGGTCCATAAATCGTTAATTTCCTCTAAAATACTTTGAGGTTCACGGCTGCGTTCACGGCCACGTGTAAATGGTACTACGCAAAAAGTACACATATTATCACATCCTCTTGTAATAGACACAAAAGCACTTACACCATTACTATTTAGACGTACAGGTGAAATATCTCCATAAGTTTCTTCTTTAGAAAGTATTACATTTATTGCATCTCGACCATCTTCTACTTCTGCCAAAAGATTAGGTAAATCCTTATAAGCATCGGGTCCTACAACAAGGTCTACAATCTTTTCTTCTTCTAAAAATTTGCTTTTAAGACGTTCGGCCATACAACCTAAAACACCAACTTTCATTCCTGGGTTTATACGTTTTACGGCATTGTATTTTTCAAGACGTTTTCGAATAGTTTGCTCGGCCTTATCTCTAATAGAACAGGTGTTTACTAACACTAAATCTGCGTCTTCTAGGTTCTGGGTGGTGTTATACCCCTGTTTATGTAATATTGATGCGACTATTTCACTATCACTAAAATTCATAGAACAGCCATAGCTCTCTATAAAAAGTTTGCGTGAATTTTCTTTTTTTCCTTCTAATACAAGGCTTTCTCCTTGTTTACTTTCGTCAATTGTCTTCTCCATAGTGTTGCTGAAAATAATTATCAGTCAATAAGTTTGCAAAGATACAATTAAATTTATGTTTCTGACAAAGTGTCAGTTTAATTTTTCTTGTAATTTTGTTAAAAAATACGTCCTTTAACCATTACTAAACCAACTCCAACATGTTTATATCAGAATTTGAAAAAAAAGTAAATCACGCCAAGGCGTTAGATTTCGGTCTTATTTTTAGTCAATCTCTAGCGCTTTTTTAAAAAGTATGGCTACAAGGGCTAATAACACTACTTCTAACTACAATTGTAATTGTACCCTTCTACTTTATTATATATATACCTCTGTTAGCATTGGGGGTAAATCCTGATATGATTAATCAAAACGAACAAGTGAACATTTTATTTATACTAGGAATGGTATTGTTTCTTATTTGTTTTGGTATTGTAGCATCTGTTGTAAGCCTAGGTATGAAATCTGCATTTTATAGAATTTGTAAACAAAAGGATTTTGAAGACAGCACTAGAGATGATTATTTCTACTATTTTAAAAAACAATATTTAGGGAAATTAATTCTCTTATCTGTAATTGTAATGGGGATCTCTATTGTTGCAACATTGGTGTTTGTACTACCTTTAATTTACGTCATGATTCCGCTATCGTTTGTTAATGTTGTTTTTGCTTTTAATCCCGAGCGTAGCGTTTCTGATATACTTAAAGCTAGTTTTAAAATAGGACATAAAAAGTGGTTGTTATCTTTTGCGTTACTAATTGTATGTGGCTTTTTAGCCGAAATAGTAGGGTTTGTAATGTGCTGTGTGGGTTTATTAGTAACGGTATCATTTACATACATACCTTTATATATAATTTATAAGGAAATAATTGGGTTCGAAAATTCAGAAGACGAAACTGTTTCTGTAGAAACCTTGATGTAATTCTTAAAAAATTAATAATTAAGTTGAATATTTTTAGGTTAAAAATCGACGATTTTAACCTTTCATCGTACTGAATGCTGATAAAATTAGGATGATGTTGCTTTTTTGATATACATTTGCAGCACCAAAAAAATAAAAATGGCGAAGAATTTAGTAATAGTGGAGTCACCTGCAAAGGCGAAAACGATCGAAAAATTTTTAGGTAAAGATTATAAAGTAGAGTCTAGTTTTGGTCATATAGCCGATCTCCCTTCCAAAGAATTGGGGGTAGATGTTGAAGGTGATTTCAGTCCAAAATATGAAGTCTCCTCCGATAAAAAAGCAGTTGTAAAAAAGCTTAGAGATCTATCTAAGAAAGCCGAAATGGTTTGGCTAGCAAGTGATGAGGATCGCGAGGGTGAAGCTATTGCTTGGCATTTAGCCGAAACTTTAAAATTAGACAAAAGCAAAACTAAACGTATTGTTTTTCATGAAATTACTAAAACAGCAATTCTAAAAGCGATAGATAATCCGCGTGGAATAGATTACAATTTAGTAGATGCGCAACAAGCACGTCGTGTGCTGGATCGAATTGTTGGTTACGAATTATCGCCAGTATTGTGGCGTAAAGTTAAAGGTGGTTTATCTGCCGGACGTGTACAATCTGTTTCTGTTAGATTAATTGTTGAACGCGAACGCGAAATACAAGAATTTACAGCAGAAGCTTCATATCGAATTGATGCTGAATTTTCTAACGAGGCAGGACAATCTTTTAAAGCGAAGTTACCAAAAACGTTTGCTTCAAAAGAAGCGGCTTTTAAATTTTTAGAAAGTAATGCTTCAGCCGATTTTAAAGTAGCCGATTTAGAGAAAAAACCAGCTAAAAAATCTCCAGCAGCACCATTTACAACGTCAACTCTTCAACAAGAAGCCGCACGTAAATTATATTTTTCAGTAAGTAAAACCATGACTATGGCGCAACGTTTGTACGAAGCCGGTTTAATTACTTACATGAGAACAGATAGTGTAAATTTATCCGACCAAGCAAGAAAAGGAGCTAAAGCAGAAATTGAGAATGCTTACGGAAAAAAATATGCTAAAGAACGAAATTATAAAGGGAAGACTAAAGGTGCACAAGAAGCTCACGAGGCCATACGTCCAACAGATTTTGCATTACATTCTGTCGATATTGATCGTGACCAAGCCCGTTTATACGAACTGATTTGGAAACGTGCTATTGCATCTCAAATGAGTGAAGCAGAATTAGAACGTACAAGCGTTAAAATTTCAGCCTCAACACATAAAGAATTATTCTCTGCAAACGGAGAAGTTATTACGTTCGAAGGGTTTTTAAAAGTGTACTTAGAAGGGACAGATGATGAAGATTCTGAACAAGAAGGTATGTTGCCAGCAATGAAGGTAAAAGAAACACTTCTTAACGAATATATTACAGCAACACAACGTTATACAAGACCTCCTTACAGATATACAGAAGCTTCTTTGGTTAAGAAATTAGAAGAGTTGGGTATTGGTCGTCCGTCTACTTATGCGCCAACCATTTCTACAATTCAGAATAGAAATTATGTAGAAAAAGGTACAATAGAAGGTGTAGAGCGTGAGTATACGCAAATCACTTTAACAGCAGGTGAAGTAAAAGATAAATTACTTACAGAAAAAGTAGGTTCAGATAAAGGGAAGTTAGTTCCGACAGATATCGGAATAATTGTAACAGACTTTTTAGTGAACCACTTTGAAAGTATTTTAGATTATAATTTTACAGCAAAAGTTGAAGAAGACTTTGATGATATTGCTGAAGGGAAAGAGAATTGGACTAAAATGATGAAGGATTTTTATGAGAAATTCCATCCTCATGTTAAAGATGTTCAAGAAAATGCCGAACGTGAATCTGGTGAACGTATATTAGGGACAGATCCTAAAACAGGACGCCAAGTTAGTGTGCGATTAGGTAAATTCGGACCGATGGCTCAAATAGGAGCAGCCGAAGAAGAAGATAAAATATTTGCTAGTTTATCTCCAGAGCAACAATTAAACACTATTTCTTTTGAAGAAGCATTAGATTTATTTAAACTGCCAAAAGATTTAGGAACTTATGAAGATTTACCTGTTGTAGTAAATAATGGACGTTTCGGACCTTATGTTAAATTTGGTGAAGCTTATGTGTCTTTACCAAAAGGTGTAGATGCCTTAAATGTAGAATTAGATGATGCTATTGTTTTAATTAAAGAGAAACAAAAAGCAGATGCTCCTATATATATATATAAAGATTTACCTGTACAAAAAGGGAAAGGACGTTTTGGACCATTTATTAAATGGAATAATATGTTTATTAACGTGAACAAAAAATATGATTGGGATAATTTGTCTGATGATGATATTGTGACGTTAATAGAAGAGAAAATCCAAAAAGAGATAGATAAAGTCATTCACAACTGGGAAGAAGAAGGTATTCGTGTAGAAAAAGCACGTTGGGGAAGGCATAATGTAATCAAAGGAAAAATAAAGGTTGAATTAGATAAAACAGTCGATGCAACGAAGATTACTTTAGATAAAGCAAAAGCTTTAATTGAAGCTAAAACTCCAAAGCGAAAAACTGCGGCTAAAAAGAAAGCGCCAGCTAAGAAAAAGGCTCCTGCTAAAAAAGCTACAGTAAAAAAGACAACCACAGCAAAAAAGAAATAATTCATGGCCGACCTTAATTTTTTGGCTCCAGTACCCGATGTTGTTTTAGCGTATAACGAGTTATTGTCGCAACAAGCCATCGGAAAAAAAATAAAAATACATTCTAAACAAGATGGTATTCCAGACCTAGAAGGTGTAGATGTAGCCATAATTGGTGTATTAGAAAACCGAAATGATATTAATTATATAGGTGAAGATTTTAATTTAAACGAAATCCGTAATGCTTTTTATAAATTATATCCAGGAAATTGGTGCACTTCAATGGCCGATTTAGGAGATATATATAAAGGAGAAACGGTAGAAGACACTTATTATGCTTTAAAAGAAACGGTTTCAGAATTAGTGAAATTAAATATTATTCCTATTGTACTTGGCGGAAGTCAAGATCTTACCTATCCAATGTATCGTGCATTCGATTCGCTAATTCCAATGGTTAACATTGTGAATGTAGATAGTAATTTCGATTTAGGCGATTTAACACAGCCTATAAAAAATGATAGTTTTGTAGGAAAAATTATTTTAGAAGAACCTTATAATCTATTTAATTACGCAACAATAGGCTATCAAACCTATTTTAATTCGCAAGAACAGATAGATTTGATGGAAACATTATACTTTGAGGCCTATCGTTTAGGACAAGTTTCTAGCGATATTACTTTGGTAGAACCTGTTATGCGCGATGCCAATATAGTAACTATAGATCTAGGATCTGTCAAAGCTTCAGAAGTTAGTTTAAACCAGAAAGTCTCCCCAAATGGTTTAGATGGTAAAGAAATATGTGCAATCACAAGGTACGCTGGTATAAGTAATAAAGTAAATGCTTTAGGTGTTTTTGAATACAAACCATCTCAAGACGATGAAATTACATGCGTATTAATAGCTCAAATGATTTGGTACTTTATTGAAGGACTGAATTGTAGAGTAGAAGATACAGATTTTAAAGATGAGCATGTTTACCAAAAATTCATTACCTTGGTCGACTCCCAAGAACTCAATTTTTACAAAAGCATCAAAACTGGACGCTGGTGGATTGAGATCCCTTTTTTAAATGAAATCAATAATAAATTAAAAAGACACACGTTATTACCATGTATGCATCAAGATTATTTAGATGCATGTAATAATCAAATTCCCCAACGTTGGTACAAAGCATATCAAAAAAACTGCGTTTAAATGCTAAAAAAATTGGATGAAACGTAGTGCTCATCGATTAAATGCGTTTTTTTACGACGAAATGATGAATTTTTCTTCAAAAAAATTGTTTTTTAGAAAATATATAAATATGTTTACACTCTTAAAATTTAGGTACCAATTATAACCTCAAGTTTTCTATGGATATGAAAAAATTATTTTTATTAACAGTTGTTTTAACAGTAGTAATGAGTTGTGGCTCTGGAGACAGAGGCGAACTTGTTGGAGTTCAGGGTAAAAGATGGCACCCAGAAAAGCCTTATGGAATGGCATTAGTTCCAGGAGGATCTTTTATTATGGGTAAAGCTGATGATGATTTAGCAGGCATTCAAGATGCGCCTTCTAAAACAGTAACAGTCCGTGCTTTCTACATGGACGAGACAGAAATCACAAATGGTGAATACAGACAGTTTGTGAATTGGGTACGTGATTCTATAGTAAGAACTCGTTTAGCCATTTTAGCAGACGAAGTTGGAAAAACTCCAGAAGATGGAGGTGTTGGTGAATTTGCATTCACTGATGCAGATACAGCTAGTATGACAGTGTACGAAAAGTATATGTTAGACAATTATAGCGGATTAGGACCAACAGGAAATGAAGGAAGAAAATTAAATAAGCGTGTAGACCTTATTTATGATGAAGCCGATTATCCAGATGAGTATTATGCTGAGGTAATGGATTCTATGCATATTCCTTTGGAAGAATCTTACAATGGACAACGTACTTGGGATGTGAATAAATTCAAGTTTCAATACACGTATTTAGATATACAAAAAGCAGCTAAGGATAAAAACCTTAAACGTAGCGACGTTATTATGCAAGAAGAAGTTCAAGTATATCCAGACACTACAGCTTGGATTAGAGATTTTGCATACTCTTATAACGAACCAATGCATAACGATTATTTCTGGCATGATGCTTATGGAGAATATCCTGTAGTAGGCGTGAGCTGGAAACAAGCAAATGCATTTTGTCAATGGAGAACATTATACAAAAATTCTTATCAAAAAGATAAAAGAAGACAATATGTAAACTCTTTCAGATTACCATCTGAAGCAGAGTGGGAGTATGCTGCTCGTGGAGGTCTTCAAGCAGCGACATTTCCTTGGGGAGGTCCTTACGCAAAAGACGACAGAGGTTGTTTCTTAGCCAACTTTAAGCCTTTAAGAGGTGATTATGCAGCAGATCAGGCATTATATACTGTAGAAGCAAAATCTTACGAGCCTAACGATTTTAACTTATATAATATGGCAGGAAACGTATCAGAATGGGTTTACTCATCTTACGATCCTTCATCTTACGAATATTCTTCTTCTATTAACCCAATTGTTAACGACAATACTAACCAACGTAAAGTGGTAAGAGGTGGTTCTTGGAAAGATGTTGCTTACTTCTTACAAGTAAGTTCAAGAGATTACGAATACGCTGATTCAGCAAGAAGTTACATTGGATTTAGAACTGTTCAAGATTATATGGGAACAGATATTACAAGTAACTCAGGAATTTAATTATTTTTAACTTAACCTAAATAAATCATTATTAATCAACCTTTTAAGGGTCGAACCCTTAAGTAAAATAAAAATTAGAAATTATGGCACAATCAAAAGCAGGAAAAAGATTTATAAACATGGCTTATGGTCTTGGAGCATCAGTAGTAATTATTGGAGCACTTTTTAAGATTACTCATATTGAATTTGGACCAATTACAGGTAACCTGATGTTAACAATCGGTCTTGTTGCAGAAGCAATTATTTTCGCAATCTCTGCATTCGAACCAGTAGATGATGAATTAGACTGGTCTAAAGTTTATCCAGAATTAGCAGGAGGAGCTCCTAGTGCAACTAAAGGTAAAAAAGAAGAGCCTAAAGATGCAGAAGGTTTATTATCTAAAAAATTAGATAACTTATTAAAAGATGCTAAAATCGATGCTAATTTAATGGCTAGCTTAGGAACTAGTATTAAAAACTTCGAAGGTGCTGCTAAGGGAATTAACCCAACTATAGACTCTATCGCTTCAACTAAAAAATATGGTGAAGAAATGTCTATCGCTGCATCTCAAATGGAGTCTTTAAATAGCCTTTACAAAGTACAATTAGAAAGCGCTAGTCGTCAAACTTCAATCAATAAAGAGTCTGTAGAAAACGCTCAAAAATTAAAAGATCAAATGCAATCATTAGCGTCTAACTTATCATCTTTAAACGGTGTATACGGTGGAATGCTTTCTGCAATGGTAAAAAAATAATTACTAATTAGAATATAAAGTTCTATACATTATTAACTTAAAAACTAATTAGAAATGGCAGGAGGAAATTTATCCGCAAGGCAAAAAATGATTAACTTGATGTATTTAATCTTCATCGCGATGTTAGCGTTGAATATGTCAAAAGAAGTGCTTTCAGCATTTGGATTAATGAACGAAAAATTGGTAGAATCAAACCAATTAGCAACGTCACGTAATCAAGCTTTATTATCAAATCTAGCTGTAAAAGCAGACGAGAACCCAGAAAAGTTTAAGCCACTTAAACAAAAAGCAGATCAAATTGGATCGTTAGGGAATGATTTTAATTCATATCTTGATGATTTAAAATCACAAATGACTGCTAAATTAGAAGATGATACAGACTATGAAACCATGGATAAAGGTGATTTCTTAGACAATCATTTCTTTCTAGGAGATACTCATAAAGCAGAAGGGAAAAAATTCTTAAGTGAAATTGCTAAATTTAGAGATGAAACTGTTGCAATTCTAGAATCAGACCCAAAATTAGCACCAATGGCTGCTGATGTTAAAAAGAAATTTAGTACAGATAAAGTAGAAAACAGAGATGGTATTAAAGTAGATTGGTTAGAATACAACTATAAAGGTTATCCTTTAGTTGCTTCTTTAACAAAAATTACTCAATTACAATCTGATGTTAAAACAACAGCTTCAGAAGTATTAAATAATATGTTAGCAGGGTCTTTAGCAGCAGAAGCTTCTATGACTAACTACACTACTTTATTAGAAACATCAAAATCGGCTTATTTTAACGGTGAAACTTTTGATGGTAACATTGTGTTAGGTCGTAAAGATGGATCTACTAAACCAAATAAAGTTGAATTAACTTTAGACGGAAGACCATTAACAACAGAACAATATACTGTTGAAGACGGTAAAGTAAAATTAAACTTTGGTACAGGAAGTGCTGGTGAACACGTTATTGAAGGGAAATTAACATTCTTACAAGATGGTGAGTCTGTAGAAGTTCCTGTAAAATCAACTTTCGCTACTATTTCTAAACCAAATGCAGCAACTATTTCTGCAGACAAAATGAATGTAGTATACCGTGGTGTTGCTAACCCAATGACTATTACTTTTGCAGGTATTGCAGATAGTAAAGTTAACGCTACTGCATCTGGTTTAAGAAAAGGTACTGGAAGTGGTAAATATATTATGAATCCGGGCTCAGGAAGAGAAGTTACTATTAATGTAAGTGGAACTTTGCCTGATGGAAATAAAGTATCTGATAAAGCTACGTTTAGAATTAAAGATATTCCAAGTCCAACGGGAACAATACGTGGAGAGTCTGGAAGTGTTTCTATGCAACGTAACAGTTTATCATCTGCGACTATTGGAGCTAAATTAGATGATTTTGATTTCGACTTACCTTTAAAAGTAACGTCTTTTAAAATTAAAATTCCTGGACAACCTACTATTACTGTGGGAGGAACTAAACTTAATAGTAGAGCAGCAGCAGCCTTACGTAAAGCAAAAAGAGGAGAAGATGTTACTATTTTCGATATTTCGGCTCAGATTAATGGAAATTCATCTTATAAATTGAAAAAAGTATCTCCAATTATTATAGAGCTTTCTAACTAATTAAAAAATTAGTCATCTTAAAAATAGATTAGCACAACATTTTAAAATTTTTTAAACAATGAATTATAAAAGTTTTTTATTAACCCTATGTAGCATTTTTGTAGCAACTGCATCTTTTGCACAAGCGAACATTTTAAATGCGAAAAGTCCAGACGAAATCGGTTTAAGAACTGATGCTCAAAAAGCATTAGACAATGACAAACCTTTAGAGTATGGTTATGTAGACGATCGTGACCTCTTGTTTTCTAAAATGGTTTGGGAAAAAGTTGTGTTAGACGAACGTGTAAACTTTCCTTTATATTATCCTGTTGATACAAATAATATTGGAAGTAATAGACGTTCTCTTTACGATGTTCTTTTAAAAGCTATTAAGCAAGGTAAAATTGAAAATATTTATGACGATTCTTACTTTACAACAAAAAGAACATTAGGAGATATACAAGATGCCTTAGTTTTAGTTGATACTACTGATATGGGGTATGAGCAATATAATGCTGAAGGTGTTGTAGATCAGCAGTATATTAATAAACAAGAGATTTCTGCATACAATATTTCAGAATATTGGATTAAAGGTTTATGGTATTTCGATAAGCGCCAATCTGAGTTAAAATACCGTTTATTAGGTATTGCACCTGTTGCACCAGATGTTAACTTTCTTAATGCAGAAACTAAAGAATTAATCCCTTTATTTTGGATTTTCTATCCAGATGCTCGACAAGTATTGCATGAAGCTAAAGCGTTTAACGACGATAATAGTGCAGTTCCTTTTTCTTTCGATCATATTCTTAACTCGAGACGTTTTAATGGATATATCTTTAAAGAGGAAAATGTTTTCGGAGACAGAGAAGTTGAAGAATACATTGCCGATAACGCTTTAATGCAGTTGTTAGAATCTGATAGAATTAAAGAAAACATCAGAAATTTTGAATTAGATATGTGGTCTTACTAGTATCCACTATATAATATTATAAAAAAGGCTCGCAATTTGCGAGCCTTTTTTGTTTGCTCAGATTTTAACATCGTATCTTTGAGGCATGAAAGAAGTAGATTATTTAATTGTTGGTTGCGGATTAGCAGGTATAGCTTTTACAGAAGAGATAAAGACGAATAACGGATCTGTTATGGTTTTCGATAATAAATCTCAGAAATCTTCTACAGTAGCAGGAGGTGTCTATAATCCTGTAGTTTTAAATCGATTTACAGCAGTTTGGAGAGTTAAAGAACAGTTAGAAATTGCATTGCCTTTATACAGTCAGTTAGAAGAAAAATTAGGTGTTAAGTTAGATTATAAAACACCTGTTTATAGACGTTTTTTATCGTCAGAAGAGCAAAACGATTGGTTTACTGCTTCCGATAAACCAAATTTAGGCGAGTTTATTTCAACTCAATTAATTAAAAATGTAAATACAGGTATCGATGCTGATTTTGGATATGGTGAAGTCCTTAATTCTGGCCGAATAGATACAGCGCAATTAATTTCAGCCTATAAAAAAGATTTAAAATCGCATGATGAGTTGGACGAAAGTGATTTTCAATACAATGATTTAGAAGTCGTAGCATCTGGTTTCTTATATCAAAATATAAAAGCAAAACACATCATCTTTGCAGAAGGCTTTGGGTTAATACATAACCCATATTTTAATTACTTACCTATGGTAGGAGCTAAAGGGGAATTATTAGTTATTCATGCACCCGATTTAAAGATGAAATTTCTTTTAAAAGCAAGTTTGTTTTTAATTCCGTTAGGAAGCGATTTATATAAAGTTGGAGCCACTTACCAATGGACAGACAAAACAAATACACTTACTGAAGAAGGAAAAACAGAGCTGTTAACAAAGTTACATGCCTTTTTAAAGTGCGATTTCACAGTTGTAGAACATCTTGCAGGTATTAGGCCAACTATTAAAGACAGACGTCCATTAGTAGGTCAACATCCCGAATATAAAAATATGTATGTTCTAAATGGTTTAGGAACGCGAGGTGTTTTAATAGGACCTTACGTATCTAAACAACTATTTAATACTATTGAAAAGGGGGCAGAATTAAATCCAGAAATTAACATCACTCGATTTCTAAAAAGATAAAAATCTATTTTTTAACTAAGTTCTTGTCGTAACTCATAAACATATTGATCCAAATATTACGAGCTAATCGCATTATAATGGGCGTAAATGCTATTAAAGTACAAACAATAGCTATAAAAGCAGTGACTAATCCAGTTCCTAAAAATAAATAACTAATAACAAAAGCAGCTACAGCAAAGGCAATACCTACAGCGTAGCTAACATACATTGCACCATAAAAGAAAGATGGTTCAATTTTGTATTTGGTATGACAATGCGAACAATGTTCGTGCATTTTTAATGTGTCGCTTAGAATATACGGATTTTTTGTAACGTACATAGATTCTTGGTGACATTTAGGGCAAACACCCGTTAACATACTATATACTTTCGATCCTTTTGTAAACATTTTATTTAATGTATTTTTACAACCTAATTTAAATTACAAACTTAAGATTTAATCATCTAATGTTTGGTAACATTTGTAACAATTCTATGCTTAATATACATAACTTATCTATTTCATTTCAGGGTGAATATTTATTTGAAGAAATAACCTTTAAATTAAGTCAAGGCGATCGCGTTGGTTTAATTGGTAAAAACGGTGCCGGAAAATCTACCATGCTGAAAATCATTTCAAAAGATTTAGAACCAGATTCTGGACAAATATCTGCTGATAAAGATTTAAAAATAGGGTTTTTAAGACAAGACATAGATTTTGTTTTAGGACGAACCGTTTTAGATGAAGCTTATCAAGCTTTTACAGAGATTAAAGATCTGGAAGCTAAAATGGAATACATAAACGAACAGTTTGTAACACGTACAGATTATGAAAGTGAATCGTATCATCAATTAATGATTGATTTAAACGATTTACAACATCAATACGAAATAGTTGGTGGGTATAACTATCAAGGAAACACTGAACGTATTTTACAAGGTTTAGGATTTCAGCGTGAAGATTTTGAAAAACTAACAGACACATTTTCTGGAGGTTGGCGTATGCGTATAGAATTAGCTAAATTATTATTACAAAACAATGATATTTTATTACTCGATGAGCCAACAAACCACTTAGATATAGAATCTATAATTTGGTTAGAAGGATTTCTAAAAAACTATCCAGGAGCAGTTGCAATTGTATCTCACGATAAAATGTTTTTAGATAATGTAACAAACCGAACTATAGAAATATCATTAGGAAGAATTTATGATTACCCTAAAGCCTATTCTCAGTTCTTAGTATTACGCCAAGAGATTAGAGACCAACAAATGGCTTCTCAAAAGAATCAACAAAAGCAAATTGAACAAACTGAAAAACTAATTGAAAAATTCCGTGCCAAAGCATCTAAAGCAACTATGGCACAATCGCTAATTAAAAAGTTAGATAGACTAGATCGTATTGAGGTTGATGAAGACGATAATAGTGTAATGACTTTAAATTTCCCTGTATCTGTCACGCCAGGAAAAGTGGTTGTAGAAGCCAATAGTATTGTTAAAGAATATGGTGATAAGCAAGTACTTCAAGGAGTAAGTTTACATATAGAACGTAACAGTAAAACGGCATTTGTTGGGCAAAACGGACAAGGAAAATCTACCTTAGCAAAAATTATTGTTGGAGAATTAGAATACGAAGGCGATTTAAAATTAGGGCATAATGTACAGATAGGATATTTTGCACAGAATCAAGCAGAGTATTTAGATGGAAATAAAACTGTTCTAGATACCATGATTGATGCCGCAAATGAAAAAAATAGAAGTAAAGTAAGAGATATTTTAGGATCGTTTTTATTTCGAGGAGAAGAGGCCGAAAAGTATGTGCGTGTATTATCTGGAGGGGAAAGAAACCGTTTGGCATTGGCAAAATTAATGTTACAACCATTTAATGTGTTAGTAATGGATGAGCCTACAAATCACTTAGATATAAAATCTAAAAACGTATTAAAAGCAGCTTTAAAACGTTTTGAAGGGACTTTATTATTAGTTTCTCATGATCGTGATTTTCTTCAAAATTTAACAGATAAAGTGGTTGAATTTAAAGATCATAAAATAAAAGAATATTTAGGAGATATAGATTTTTACTTAGAAGAACGTAATGTTGAAAACCTAAGGGAAGTCGAAAAAAGGAATGTGGTTAAAGAACAACCTAAAGAGAAAAAAACAGCATCTTATGAAGATCAGAAAAAATTAAAATCATTAAATAATAGATTAAGTAAAATAGAATCCCAGATAAACGAGTTGGAGAAAGATATTAAAAAATTAGATTCTGATTTGGCTTTAAATTATGATGAACTGGCTGCTAAACCAGATTTTTTCGAATCTTATAATAATAAGAAAAAGAAGCTTAGTAAATTAATGTCAGATTGGGAAGATGTACAGATGGAATTAGATACTTTAGAACGTTAACAAAAGATGTAGTTGGTCGAAAATATTTGTCTTTAATCAGTGGTTTTGTTAACATTGTTGTCTAATAGACCCCCAAATATTATCTACATGAGAACAATCCTACTCCCATTAATTTGTTTATTTTCATCCCTACTTACTTATGCAGAAATTCCATTTAGCGAGAAAAAAGCGCTTGTAAATATATACTATGCAACCGCTGGTGAAAATTGGAATATTCCTTGGAATTTAGATGCACCCGTAGAAACGTGGTACGGTGTGACTATTAGTGATGATCATGTGGTTTCTCTTAACTTACATAATAATAATTTAATAGGAGAACTACCAGCTAGTATTAGTGATTTAGCATACTTAAAGACACTAAATTTGGCAGCAAATAAATTAGGAGGACCATTACCTAGATCAATTGGTGAATTAAGAGATCTTACTAGTTTAGAATTGTTTTTAAATGAATTTGTTGGTTTTCTACCTGTTGAAATCGGAAATCTAGAACAGTTAGAATTCTTAAGTTTATATTACAATAAATTTAGAGGACCAATTCCTTCAACCTTTAAGAAGTTAGAAAAACTTGAAATTTTGCAATTGGGAAGAAATCATTTTTCAGGTTTTTTTCCTGTTCAATTATGTGAATTAAAAAACTTAGAGCATTTAAGTTTACATGATAATTTATTTGAAGGAGAATTACCTACCGAAATAGGTAACTTAACTAGTTTAGAAGAGTTAATTATTACCAATAATAAATTTACAGGGTATTTACCATTATCTTTAAGCAAGCTAAAAAATCTTACAACATTAATGTTGAGTAAAAACAATTTTAATAAAGAATATGACAGCTTTACAGACCATATGCCAAAAGACTATTTGGCTATAGAATCTGGGACTGTGGTAACAGATTATTAATTTAATAGATTCAATATTATATCATTCATTTAAACCAAAAGCTTAGAATAAACATTGTTCTAAGCTTTTGTTATGTATAAATTGGTTGCTTTAACTGTTTTAAAGATAAAAGATAAAATTTATTTATCGATATAAATGAATGATAGTCAAGTGTTTGAAAAATAATTTAAATTTTTATTTCAAAAATACTTGTTATATCGAAAAAGGGTCGTATATTTGCAGTCCGAAACAACAAGGTCGGTAGTTATGAACTGAGAGTTAAAAGCTAAGTTTTTTGTTTTGAAATTATATCGCGGGATAGAGCAGTAGGTAGCTCGTCGGGCTCATAACCCGAAGGTCACTGGTTCGAGTCCAGTTCCCGCTACTAGAGTTAAAAGGCTTCACAAAAATGTGAAGCCTTTTTAATTTTATATAATCACCATAAGTGACGCAAATGTTTTATCCGTCTTCTTATTTGTTTTAATGTTATTTAAAGCTAAAACTTATGGTATTTAGGTTTTACTTTATAGATGGTAGAATAACTGTTCTAATCGGTCCTTTTCTTATTTATAACAAAAGGATTATAGACAATCTCAAGGCTTCAATTTTTATTTTACGTGTCTGTGTATTCTCGAGTTAAAAGGAAAGTGATCAAATTTGATTTCAATGACAGATTAGAGGTTAAGTTTGCTCTATATTCAATTTCAATAAGAAGTTTGGTTTTATTAAAAATATTAACAAATTGAATTTTTCCCTAAAAAGGCAGTCTAACTATATGCTAAATTCAGAAGTTTGTTTAATATCTTTTAGAACAAATGTACTGTTTAAGACACCTATGTTTTCAATCTTAGATAGTTTGTATTTTACAAAATTATGATAATCTTCTAAGCTTATTGTGTTTATTTTTAAGATGAAATCCACTTGGCCCGCCATATGATAACATTCCTGAACTTCATCAAGATCTTGAATTTGTTCTTCGAATTTCTCTATAAAGGCTTCGTTATGATAGCGCATAGATACTTGGCAAATGGTTGTTACAGATCTATTAATTAGTTTTTTGTCTAAAATGGCAACATATTTTTTTATAATGCCCTGCTTTTCTAATCTTCGAATACGCTCGTACACAGGAGAAGCTGTAAGGTTTAACCTTATGGCTATTTCTTTTGCTGTTTTTTTTGAATCTTTTTGTAAAATTTTTAAAATCGTTTTATCAATATTGTCTAACTGCATCATAAATTAAAATAATAATTACTCTATAAGTTAACTATTGTATATAGTTATAAGTAAAAATAACTTTAAAAATGTAAAACACAGTAAATATTACTTAATTATTGTGTTTATTTCTATTTAAAAATCATAAAACATAGTTTTGTAAGTGTATTGTGCTAAAACTTATAAAAACATTAATATGGATACAGTTATTTTAGTTATCGGAGCAAATGGTCAATTAGGTTCTGTTTTAGTGAAGAGTCTGCAAGATAAATTTGGAATTAATAATGTTATTGCCTCAGATTTAAGAACTAAAGAAGGATTTAATGGTTTGTTCGAAATTATAGATGCAACCCAGTTTGATCGTATTCAGGAAATTGTAAAGACATATAAAATTACTCAAATTTATCACCTAGCGGCAATATTGTCTGCAAAAGGAGAAGAAAATCCATTACAAACTTGGGATATTAATATGAAAACGATGTTTAATGTTTTTGAAGTATCAAGACTTAATAATATTGAAAAAGTTTTTTATCCGAGTTCTATAGCTGTTTTTGGAGATGGAGCAGATAAAGATTTAACTCCGAACGATGCGTATTTAGATCCTGCAACGGTGTATGGTATAAGTAAGGCGTCTGGAGAAAATTGGTCACAATATTATTTTTTAAGATATGGATTAGATATACGTTCTATTCGTTATCCTGGTGTTATAGGATACCAATCCTTACCCGGCGGAGGAACTACAGATTACGCTGTTGATATTTACCATAAAGCCGTTTTAGGAGAATCTTTCAATTGCTTTTTAAGCGAAGATACAACATTGCCTATGATTTATATGGACGATGTTATTCGAGCAACTTTAGAGCTAATGGATGCTCCAAAAGAAAGCATAAAAACGCGTACATCTTATAACCTAACAGGCGTAAGTTTTTCTCCAGCAGAAATTACTTCCGAAATACAAAATATTTACCCAGATTTTAAGGTGAGCTATAAGCCCGATTTTAGACAAAAAATTGCAAATAAATGGCCGAAATCTATAGACGATTCTGCTGCTAGAGAAGAATGGGGGTGGCAACCTAAATTTAATTTAAAAGCGATGACGGAAACCATGATTAAGGAATTGAAAGCTTATTATATAACCGATTTGGTATAGAGATTAAAAAAGATTTAAATTTAAAAAAATAAGAATATGTATTCTAATATAAAAGTTGATTTAGAAAACGAATTACGCGAAATTAAGGCCGCTGGTTTATATAAAACAGAACGTGTTATTACAACGCCACAAAGTGCAGAAATTTCTACAACACAAGCCTCAGAAGTTTTAAATTTTTGTGCAAATAATTATTTAGGATTGTCTGCACATCCAGATGTTATAAAAGCTGGAAAAGATGCTATAGATTCACATGGCTATGGTTTATCGTCTGTGCGTTTTATTTGCGGGACTCAAGATATTCATAAGACATTAGAACATAAAACAGCTTCCTTTTTGGGTATGGAAGATTGTATTTTGTACGCTGCAGCTTTCGATGCTAATGGCGGTATTTTTGAACCTTTACTAACAGCAGAAGATGCCATTATTTCTGATGCATTAAATCATGCTTCTATTATTGATGGTATTCGTTTATGTAAAGCTAAACGTTTTAGATATAATCATAATGATATGGCCGATTTGGAGGTGCAACTGCAAGAGGCCGAAGGATCAAGACGAAAGTTAATTGTAACCGATGGTTCGTTTTCTATGGATGGAACCATTGCTCAATTAGATAAAATTTGTGATTTAGCCGATAAATATGATGCTTTAGTAATGATTGATGAATGTCATTCTACTGGTTTTATAGGAAAAACAGGACGAGGTACACACGAACATCATAACGTAATGGATCGAGTAGATATTATTACAGGGACTTATGGAAAAGCTTTGGGTGGTGCTTCAGGAGGATTTACGGCTGCAAGAAAGGAAATTGTAGATATTTTACGTCAAAAATCAAGACCATATTTGTTTTCAAATACTGTAGCTCCATCTATTGTAGGAGCTTCAATTAAAGTTTTAGATATTTTAAATTCTTCTACACATTTACGTGATAAATTAGAAGAGAATACAATTTATTTTAGAAAAAAAATGACAGATGCAGGGTTCGATATCATACCAGGAGACCATCCTATTGTACCTGTTATGTTGGGAGAGGCGCCCTTAGCTCAAGATTTTGCAGCTAAGCTTTTAGATGAAGGTATCTATGTTATTGGTTTCTTTTATCCTGTAGTTCCTAAAGGAAAGGCGCGAATTCGTGTACAATTATCTGCTGGTCATAATCGTCATCATTTAGATAAAGCTATTAATGCATTTATTAAAGTAGGTAAAGTTTTAAATGTAATTTCTTAATTTTAAAGCATAGTTTTTTTTACTTAAAATTTAGAAAGGTTCACTGAATCTTAATAAAAAAGGGAGTTGAGTATACATCATGGTTAATGATTGTTACTTAGCTCCCTTTTTTTAGATATTACTTTTTTAAATAATTAAGAATTTCCAAAAGCATACTAAGAGATATTTTTTTCAGGTATAAGTTTCTAATTTTTTAAATCCATTTGGCAAAAAATTTAAAAATAATAACTTGGGTTAATCCTCAATTTCAGGAATGTCTAATTCTCTATGATTAATCTAATGATTTAAAGCCTCATTTTCGCTTGAGTACTATAAATAAGACATGATAAGTTTGCGAAGTATGTTTAATTCATCCTTACCTTTTTGTTTTTATAAAAACGAAGAATATGTTGTTATAAAATGTATTGTTGAAATAATTGAATGTATAAATGACAATAAAAGTTCAATTAATTCTTAAAGGACTTTCTAATTTTGAAAAAACAAAAATCACATGTTGTTGAAAAATACCAAAATATCAATTTCAGAGAAAATAGGTTATGCCTTAGGTGATGGAGCCGCAAATATTGCATGGAGAGGTGTTGCTACTTTTTTATTCATATTTTATACAGATGTATTTGGCTTGAGTCCTGTAACAGTAGGTGTACTATTTTTGGTGGCACGTTTTAGTGATGGAATTAGCGATGTTTTAATGGGGATTATTGGAGATAGAACCAAATCAAAACATGGTAAATTTCGTTCATGGATTTTATGGACAGCCATTCCGCTTGGCGTTATTTTGTCGTTATTATTTACAACTCCCGATTTAAGCGATTCAGGAAAAATAGTATATGCATACACTACCTATATACTTTTTACATTAATATATACCGCCAATAATATTCCTTACGGTGCTCTTATGGCTGTTATGACAGGCGATGATAAAGAGCGAACCTCTTTAGGATCTTATAGAATGGTTGGTGCCTTTGGCGGCGGTATGTTTGTACAGGGCGCGTTATTGTTTTTAGTTATTTATTTTGGAAATGTAAATCCGAATATTACACTCGAAAAATTAGAAGATAAGGCCTACCATGTTTCTGTTTCTGTTCCTCGTAGTGTAGAAAACGTAAATATTAAAACTGAACATGGTATTGCGATGTTCTCTTGGGCAGATGGCCCTCAAAAAAAGCAAGACTCTATAGCATCTATTAAAAAAAGTTTTTCAGTCGAAGCTAATAAAAATTACGAATTTATTGTAACGGGAGAAAACGATTTAACAGCAGAATCTTTTTCAATTATAGATCAAAAACGAGGGTATAGTAATTCTATATACTTCATGTCTGTATTCCTAACCTTGTTTATGTTTATCACCTTCTACACAACTAAAGAAAGAGTGCACCCTCCCAAGGCACAAGAAAATAATTTAAAACAAGATTTTAAAAATTTACTTAAAAATAAGCCATGGTTAATTTTATTAGGAGTTGGACTTCTATTTAATATTTATAATTCCATAAAACAAGGTATCGTCATTATCTATTTTTCACATTATTTAAATAATCAAATACTTGCGGCTTCATTTTTAATCGGACTCATGTTTGCATCTATTGCAGGAGCCATGATTACAGCGCCTTTGGGAAAACGATTCGGAAAAAAGAGTGTGTTTATAACGGCCTTACTGTTCTCGGGTGGCGTTAACGCTTTGCTGTTTTTTTGTGGACCAGGAGATATAGAAATTATTTTCTTTTTAGGAATGCTTTCCGAATTAGCTTCGGCCATTTTTGCAACACTATTTTTTGTTATGCTGGCAGATGTTGCAGATTATTCTGAGTTTAAAAACACGAGACGCGCTACGGGACTTATATATTCGGCAGGATCATTTGCAACCAAATTTGGAGGCGGTATTGCTGGAGCTATTATTGGTTTTGTTCTAGGTGCTTTTAATTACAATGGGCAAGATGCTGTGTCTATTCAAGGCGCAATACCAGGTATTATTATGTTAATGAGTTGGATTCCATTAGTCATCGCTTTAATCGCTGCTGGCCTAATGTTATTATATCCATTAACACAAGCTAAAATTAATGAGATCACTCTAGAATTACAGTCCAGAAGACTGAAGGAGTAAACTATTAAAATTAAATTTTCACTATATGAAATACGGACATTTTGATGATGAAAACAGAGAATATGTAATTACAAATCCAAAAACACCTTACCCGTGGATTAATTACCTTGGAAATGAAGATTTCTTCTCTTTAACATCAAACACTGCTGGTGGCTATACTTTTTATAAGGATGCCAAATTTAGAAGATTAACACGTTATAGATATAATAATGTACCTATTGATGATGGTGGTAAATATTTTTATATTAAAGACGAAGATACAACCTGGTGCCCCGGGTGGAAACCCGTAAAAACCGAGTTAGATAGTTACGAATGCCGCCACGGTATGAGTTATACTAAATTTAAAAGTTCTAAGAATGGTGTTCAAGCAGAAGTGCTTCAATTTATACCGCTTGGTTTTTGGGGAGAAATTCAAAAAGTAAGTATCAAAAACACGTCTTCTAAAGTAAAAAAGCTAAAATTATTCTCTTTCATAGAATGGTGCTTATGGAATGCAGAAGATGATATGACGAACTTTCAACGTAATTTTAATACAGGTGAAGTAGAAATTGAAGATGCTGTAATTTACCATAAAACAGAGTTTAAAGAACGACGAAACCATTATGCATTTTATTCGGTTAATTCCCAAATTAATGGTTTTGATACCGATAGGGAATCGTTTCTAGGATTATACAATGGTTTTGATGCTCCTGATGTGGTTGCAGAAGGACAATCGAAAAATACTGAAGCGCACGGTTGGTCTCCAGTAGCCTCGCATTATATAGAAGTAGAACTTCAACCAGGAGAAGAGAAAGACTATATTTTCATGCTAGGTTATGTAGAGGTTGAAGACGATAACAAGTGGGAAAGCAAATCTGTAATCAATAAAAAGCCTGCAAAGGATATGATTGCAAAATTTGATACGGTTGATAAAGTCACTACTGCCTTTAATGAATTAAGTGCGTATTGGGATAATTTATTAGGGAAAATTAATATTCAATCTGGAGAAGAAAAACTAGATAGAATGGTAAATATCTGGAACCAATACCAATGTATGGTAACCTTTAATATGTCGCGTTCGGCTTCATTCTTTGAATCTGGAATTGGTCGAGGTATGGGCTTTAGAGATTCCAATCAAGATTTAATTGGTTTTGTACATCAAATTCCTGAACGAGCCCGTGAACGCATAGTTGATATTGCTTCGACACAATTTGAAGATGGTTCTTGTTATCATCAATATCAGCCTCTAACAAAAAAAGGAAATGCTATTTTAGGAGGAAATTTTAATGACGATCCGCTATGGCTAATCCTTTCAACTACAGAGTATATTAAAGAAACAGGCGATTTTTCTTTGTTAGATGCCCTTGTGCCTTTTGATAATGATACTACAAGAGCAAAACCACATTTCGATCATTTAAAAGCCTCTTTTTATCATGTTGTTAATAATTTAGGACCACATAACTTACCGTTAATAGGACGAGCCGATTGGAATGATTGTTTGAATTTAAACTGTTTTTCTAAAGATCCTAATGAATCTTTTCAAACCACAGGAAACAAAAAAGATGGAAAAGCAGAAAGTTTAATGATAGCAGGCCTTTTTGTAGTCTATGGAAAAGAATATGTAAAATTATGTCATCAAATAGGTAAAACTACAGAAGCTACTGAGGCACAAATTCATATAGACAATATGATTGAAGCTGTAAAAAAAGACGGCTGGGATGGCGATTGGTATTTACGTGCTTATGATTACTATGGAAATAAAGTAGGTACACATGAGAGTGAAGAAGGTAAAATTTTTATAGAATCTCAGGGTTGGTGTACCATGGCCGAAATTGGTAAGGAAGATGGCATGGTTGAAAAATCTTTAAATGCTGTAAAAAAACATTTAGATTCAGATTATGGAATTGTTTTAAACAGTCCTGCATTTTCAAAATATTATATTGAATATGGTGAAATATCGACTTACCCTAAAGGATATAAAGAAAACGGAGGGGTGTTTTGCCACAATAACCCGTGGATTATGATTGGTGAAACCATGATTGGTCGTGGTGACGAAGCGTATGATTATTACTCTAAAATTGCGCCTAGTTTTTTAGAAGATATTTCTGAGTTACATAAAGTAGAACCTTATGTGTATTGCCAAATGATTGCTGGTAAGGAAGCTTTTAAACCAGGTGAAGCTAAAAACTCGTGGTTGTCTGGTACAGCATCATGGAATTTTTATGCCATTACGCAATATATCTTGGGGGTAAAACCAGATTATAATGGCCTTTCAATAAATCCATGTATTCCAAAAAAATGGAATGGTTTTAAAATGGAAAGAGCATTTAGAGGCGCTACTTATAATATTGAAGTAAAAAATCCAAATCATGTAAGTAAAGGCATCAAACAAATTTTAGTAAATGGTAATGTTATAAATACACCTATTGTCCCAATTCTAGAAGAAGGTAAAACCCATTTTGTAACAGTAGTTATGGGCTAAAATTATTTGTTTATGTTATTTAAAAGCTTCAATACCATGTATTGAAGCTTTTTTTATAGAAGTCTTTTTGTTCCTATAAATTCATTTCTAAACTCTTTAGGTGTACATTTTTTTGCTTTTTTAAACTGTCTATTAAAATTAGCAATATTATTAAATCCGCATTTAAAGCTAATTTCTCCAATACTTTGGTCTGTTTCTAAAAGCCATCTACTTGCAAAACTAATTCGAGTGTCATTTATATAAGAAATAAACGTTTTTCCAGTTCTCTTTTTTATAAATCTATTGAATGAAACTGGGCTCATATTTACCAATTCAGAGATTTCTGCTAACGTAATGGTTCTGCTAAAATTGTGTTGAATGTATTCGTAAACCTTTTTTATTTTATCGCTATTATGAAAATCAATATGTTCTGTACAAGAATTAGAAAGCAATCTTTGTCCTTCAGATTTAGCCAATTCATCTAGTATAGAAATAAACTCTAAGTAATATCTAATACCAATAATCTTTGGAAGTGTCATTAACCTTGGCATAATGTTCACTGTAGTTTCTCTTGAAAATAAGATACCATGTTTAGATCTATTAAACATGTCTTTTATGGGCTTAAAAATTTTACGAGATAATGTTTTTTCATTTAATAAATCATCATGAATGTGCATTGTGATTTCGTAAATTTCTTTGCATTTACATTCATGCAGCTCCCAACCGTGTACAATATTAGGGCCTACGAGTACTAATTCTAAATCGTCAATGTTTTCTACACTATCTCCAATAATTCTTCTAACGCCCTTTCCTCTATAAATAAAATTTAGTTCGTATTCTGGATGAAAATGTATAGGGAAATCAAAATCGTCTTTTATTCTTTCTTCTACCAAAAAACTATCCTCAGGTATTAATCTTGTAATTTCTCTGTGCGCATTTTTAACCATGTTGATTTATTTTTATTTTATGCGTAATAAATATATTAATAGATGTAATAAATATACTAATAAATGATAATTTAATATTAACAACTATTTAACAAGTGATGTAGCTTTGTGAAGGGTCATACCTATTTTAAATATACAAACATATTATTAACACTAACTAAACTAAATATTTATGAAAATTCTAATTTTAAGAAATATTTTTTTTCTTTTCTTTTTTTCTTTCTGCACCTATGTGCAAGCGCAAAAAATTTCAGGAACAGTATCTGATGTAAATGGGCCATTGCCTGGTGCATCAATTCTTGTAATAGGAACAAACAATGGTACAACTACCGATTTTGATGGTAAATTTACCTTAGAGGGATTAGCTACTGACGCTATACTTAAAGTCAGTTATGTTGGTTACACAGCAAAAGAAGTGATGGTAAATAACCAGACCACCATTAATATTGTTTTAGCCGAAGATACTAGTTTATTAGATGAGGTTGTTGTTGTTGGATATGGAACTCAAAAGAAAAGCTTGGTAACTGGGGCTATTTCTAGTATAAAATCAGATGATATTCAAAACAACGGATCCACACGAGTAGAACAAGCTATGCAAGGAAAAGTATCTGGTATCTCTGTTTTAAGTAATTCGGGGTCTCCAGGATCTGCGTCAAAAATAAGAATTAGAGGTACAGGTTCGAACGGAAACTCAGATCCTATTTATATTGTTGATGGTATGAAAACAAGTAGTATCGATAATATTGATAGTGGAGATGTTCAATCTATAGAAATTTTAAAAGACGCAGCATCATCAGCAATTTATGGTACAGAAGGGGCTAACGGAGTTGTTCTGATAACCACAAAATCTGGTAACAATTACGATAAACCAGTATTATCATACAATTCGCAATTTGGTTTTCAGTCAGAGCGTACACAAATAAAATTAATGGATGAATCGCAATACAGAACGTATTTAAATGAAGCAGGTGTTCAAAACATTCCATCAAATGGTGTTAATACAAATTGGTTAGATGAGGTGTTTGAAACGGCTTGGCTAGAAAAGCATCACTTAAGTTTTGCAGGAGGAACAGAAAAATCTAGTTATTTGCTTTCTGGTTCTTATACCAATCAAGACGGTATTGTAGGAGGTGATCGCGCAAATTTCAAACGTTATACTGCCAGATTAAACTCTAAACATAAAATTAACGACTGGTTAGAAGTTGGTAATAATCTTTCATATTCTAATAGCAGTAGAGATGTGATTAGCGAAGATGATGAATACAGAAGTATTTTAAACAATGCGTTATTAATGGATCCATTAACACCTGTAACTTATACAGATGGTGTGCCAACTAAAGTAACCAACTTGGTAGATAGTGGTTTAACTGTTCTGTCAGATAAAAATGGAAACTATTATGGTTTGCCTGAATATGTTACGGGAGAAATTGCAAATCCTGTAGCTATGCTAACCATTCAAAACAGAAATATTAAAACGGATAAAATATTAGGTACATTTTTTGCCAATGTAACGCCTTTTGAAGGTTTGGTATTAACATCAAGATTAGGGATAGACGTAAGCTACTCTATACAACATAACTGGGATCCTGTTTATTACGTTTCTGCAGAAAGACAAAATTCTTTAGCAACTATAGATGATAACATTGTAAAAACAAGTTCTTGGCTATGGGAGAATTTTGCAACATATACTAATAATTATAAAAAACACAACTACACGGTTCTATTAGGTACAACAGCAGAGAAATATCAATCTCCTAATTTTTATCTGTTCTCAGGGCCTATGCCTAAAGAAGGTGATAATTATGCATATCACGATTATTCTCAAGATGATGATCTTGATAAAACAGGAGGGAGTTATGTGGAAAGAAAGAAAAGATCTGTATTTGGACGATTCTCTTACTCATACGATGATAGATATCTTTTAGAAGGGACTTTGCGTTACGATGAGTCAAGTGCGTTTTCAGATGCAAACAAAGGGGCTTATTTTCCTTCAATATCTGCAGGTTGGGTTATGTCTAATGAAAATTTCTGGGGAGAAGATTCTAAAGTAAACTATTTTAAATTTCGTGCAAGTTGGGGTCAAGTAGGTAGCGATCAAAATTTATATGGAAATGAAGATTTACAGTTCTACACCAGTGAAGGTATTAAAATTCCAGATGGTAACGGAGGGTTCTTGTCTGGTTACGAGGCCGATGATCTTCCAAATCCAGACTTAACTTGGGAAACATCTGAGCAATTAGACTTAGGTATTGATTTAAGAGCGTTTGATGGAAAGCTTACGTTTACAACAGATTACTACGATAAAAAAACAAAAGACTTAATTGTAAGTGGGAATGGTTTAATACCGTTGTCTGTAGGTCGTAATTTTGGTAGCTTTAATGGTGGTACCGTTTCTAACAAAGGTTTGGAATTTGAATTAGGTTACAATAATCAAGTAGGCGATTTTTCATATGGTATAAACCTAAACTTATCGACACTTAAAAACGAAGTTACAGAATTAGCTGTAGATTCTCCAATAGACGGTGTAAATGTTAGAGGTTTTGATACAACACGTTTTGAAGAAGGTGAACCAATTTGGTACTACAGAGGTTATAAAACCAATGGTATAGATGATGCTACTGGAGAAGTTATAATTGTAGATGTAGATGGTAGTGGAGATATTACTGCTAATGATATTACAAATATAGGTGATCCGCATCCAGACCTTTTATACGGTGGGCAAATAAACTTAGGGTATAAAAATTGGGATTTTAATCTTAATTTCCAAGGTGTTCATGGTAATGAAATATATATGTTATGGAATAGAACAGATAGACCATACTCTAATAAACCTGCATTTTTATATGATGATAGATGGACAGGTTCTGGAAGTAATGCTTCATACCCAAAAGCAGATGTTAGCAGTGATTACTTATACAGAAGTGATTTAATGGTTGGAGATGGATCTTACATGAGAATTAAACAAATTCAATTAGGCTATTCTCTTCCGCCAGTAATATTAGAAAAATTGAGATTAGATCGCTTACGCCTTTCTTTATCAATTGAAGACTATTTCACGATCACTAACTACGAAGGCTTAGATCCTGAAGCTGGAAGTACGAATAATTCAGGTCAAGGTATAGATCGAGGTGTATACCCAATACCAGGGAAAATAATTTTCGGTTTATCTGTAAACCTATAATCTTAATTTAAATCATTAAAAAATGAAAAAGTATATAAAAATTATAACACTAGGTATTCTAATACTTTTTAATTATACCTCTTGTAGCAGTGATTTTACTGAAGTAGAACCTATAGGAAAGGTTAATGAAGTCGATTTTCTATCTACAGATGCAGAAGCAGAATCTGTAATATATGGTATTTACGACCTCATGGCATGGAATTATAACCGAGACTGGAATAGTGCCTTTTTTATAAAAGTTCTACCCGGAGATATTGCAAATGCAGGAAGTACTATAGGCGATCAACCCGCATTACAACAACTAGACGATTTTGAATATGTTGCCGATAATCCAGTAATTACAGGGGTTTGGGAAGGATATTATAAAACCATAGGTTTAGCAAATGTTTTAATTGAAAAATTAGAAATTTCTGAACTAAGTACAAAAGATAAATTTATTGCTGAAGCTAAATTTTTACGAGCGTATAGTTATTTAGAATTAGTCACTCTATATGGTGGTGTGCCTTTAAGAATTTCAACACCAACATCTATTGACGAATTTGCATTAGCAAGATCTACTAAAAGTGAAGTCTATGCACAAATTGAAAACGATTTAGCAGATGCAATTAACGGCTTACCTGTTAAATCGGCAATAGCACAACCTTTTAGAATTTCAAAAGAAGCTGCCGAAGCAGTATTAGGAAAAGTCTATTTGTTTCAAGAAAAATATGATTTAGCAGCCGTTGAATTTGAAAACGTGATTTCATCTCAAGTTTTTGATTTAGAACCAGATTTTGCAGATGTTTGGAGTTCTAGTTCAGAAAACGGAATAGAATCTTTAATAGAGTTAACTTATGTAAGTACAGAAGCTTATAGTTGGGGTAATTTCCCTTGGGGTGGACGACCAGAAAGTAATATTCATGCCCAATTAATGGGACCTAGAGGAGATGTTTTTGATGTTGCTGCTATTGGAGTTGCTAACGGATGGGGATTCAATCTACCTACATCTAAAATAGGTACTGCATTTGATGCTGCAGGCGATGTAACTCGTAAAAATGCTACATTAATTTCAGAAGCCGATTTAGTAGCGGCAGGGGGTAATGTTTATCCTCCAGATACAGGAATTCATGATTATGAAGGTTACGTGAGATTAAAATACACAACAAGACCTGAAGATACTGCTGGCCCAACTACTGAGTTAAATTACGGTATTAACTGGAGACTTTTAAGATATGCAGATGTGTTATTAATGGCTGCTGAAGCCTACAATAAAAATAATGAAGACTCTAAAGCTTTAATAGAATTAAATAAAGTAAGAAACAGAGCCAATCTTCCCGATGTTACTGCAACAGGAACAGCGCTTTTTGATGCCATTGTTAAGGAAAGAGAATTAGAATTAGCTTTTGAAGGTCAACGTTTTTGGGATTTAATACGTTGGGGATTAGCGGATACTGAACTTTCAAGCTTAGGTTATACATCTAAAAATGAAGTTTTTCCAATACCAGCCAATGAAATAAGTAGAAATACGTTAATTAACCAGGAAGATCAAAATCCTGGATATTAATTAAAAATTAGTAATTAGTTTTGTTTAGAGAAGGGGCAGTGGTTTAATTTAAACGCTGCCTTTTGTTTTCTTTTAAGAATTAAATTATAGATCATATGTGTAGTAATAAAAAGAACACTTTTTTAAGTATCGTTATAATCTTCTGCAGTATAACGATGATAAATGCTCAGAAAGCAAGTGATGAAAATGAAAAAATAGAAATAAAAATTGATAGTATTATAGCGTTATTAACAACAGAAGAAAAAGTGGCCATGTGCCATGCGCAATCCAAATTTAGTACTCCAGGTGTAGAACGCATAGGAATTCCTGAATTATGGATGTCCGATGGTCCACACGGTGTAAGAAGTGAACTTAATTGGGATAATTGGGAGTATGCAAATTGGACTAATGATTCCATTACAGCCTTTCCTGCATTAACATGTTTAGCAGCCACATTTAACCCAGAATTATCTAAAGATTATGGAGTAAATGTTGGTGAAGAAGCGCGTTATCGTAAAAAAGATGTGTTATTGGGGCCTGGAGTAAATATGTATCGTACACCCTTAAACGGTAGAAATTTTGAATACATGGGAGAAGACCCCTACTTAGCCTCAATAATGGTAGTGCCATATATTCAGGGCGTACAACAAAATGGGGTCGCTGCGTGTGTAAAACATTATGCTTTAAATAATCAAGAGTTATGGAGAGATCATATAAATGTTGAAGTGAGTGATCGCGCGTTGCATGAAATTTATTTACCCGCTTTTAAAGCGGCTGTTCAAAAAGGAAACGTATGGTCTATTATGGGAGCATACAATCAATTTAGAGGACAGTATTGTTGCCATAACCAATTACTTCTTAATAAAATTTTGAAAGACGATTGGCAATTTGATGGAGTTGTAATTACAGATTGGGGTGGTGCTCACGATACTAAAGAAGCCATTTTTAATGGTTTAGATATAGAAATGGGTACTGGAACCGATGGTTTAACGACAAGTACCAAAAATGCTTACGATAGTTATTATTTAGCCAACCCGTTTTTAAAACTTTTAAAAAATAAGGAAGTTAGTGAAGACTATTTAAACGATAAAGTTAAACGAATTTTACGTTTAATGCTCAGAACAAATATGAACCCTAATAAACCCTACGGACGCATAAATAACATAGAACATTTAACTGTAGCAAGAGAAGTCGCTACAGAAGGTATTGTATTATTAAAAAATGAAAATAATTTTTTCCCGATTAATCCAACTAAAAAATTAACAATAGCTGTAATAGGTGAAAATGCAACAAAAAGCATGACACTTGGTGGAGGCTCTTCAGAATTGAAAGCAAAATCTGAAATAAGTCCGCTTCAAGGCATTAAAGCACGTTTTAAAAATGCGACTATAATTCATGCGTTAGGTTACGCATCAGGTCCTTCTGCATACGGACGTGTAATTCCTTCAGATTTAGATGCTAAAAAACTTCAACAAGAAGCTGTTGATGCTGCTTCAAAAGCAGATGTTGTTTTGTTTGTTGGCGGTTTAAATAAAAATCATTTTCAAGATTGTGAAGGTGCAGATAGACAAAGTTATGAATTGCCTTTTAATCAAAATGAGCTATTAAATAACATTCTAAAAGTAAACAATAACCTTGGTGTTATTTTAATTAGTGGTAATGCTGTAGAAATGCCGTGGTTACCAAAAGTAAAAGGGCTTATGCAGGCTTGGTATTTGGGTAGTGAAGCTGGACATGCTATTGCAAATGTGGTTAGTGGCGATGTAAATCCGTCGGGTAAATTACCGTTTTCGTTTCCTAAAAAGTTAGAAGATAATGCAGCTCATACTTTTGGAGAACTATCTTATCCGGGCGATAGCATAAACCAATACTATAAAGAAGACATATTAGTTGGTTACCGCTGGCACGACACTAAAAAAATTGAACCTCAATTTGCCTTTGGAGAAGGACTGTCTTATACTTCGTTTAAAATCAGTAATGTAAAAACGAATAAAAAAACGTATTCTAAAACTGATGAGATCATAGTGTCAGGTAACGTTTCTAATATTGGAAATATAGATGGTAAAGAAGTTGTGCAGGTTTATGTAGGTAAACCAAAATCTAAAGTCAAAAGAGCTTTAAAAGAGTTGAAAGGATTTCAGAAAATTAATGTTGAAAAAGGAGCAAATAAAGATTTTACTATTACAATACATCCAAACGATTTAGCTTTTTACGATGAAACGATTTCTGATTGGAGTTTAGAAAAAGGAGATTATATAATTTATGTTGGAAATGGATCAAATAGTATGTCTGCAACTATTAAAATACGTATTAACTAATGCAGTGTGCTTTATTAGTTAAAAGAAAAAGTTACCCCAAATGGAGTGACTTGAAATAGATTTGTTTGTTAATAGCCGAATTGCGGGGAGTTGGATATATCATGTGCAATGATTTTAAACAACTCCCTAAAATTCAAATTTTATTTCATTAATTAGTTTAAAGAGCTGAAATAATTCTTTACGTTTAAAATATGTTTTTCCTTTTCTTCAGGGCTTAACCAGCTGGCTTCAAAACCATTTATTGCCAATTGTAATAATTGATCTGTACTTAAATTAAAAACCTTTGCTATTTCGTAATAATTCTCATTCATATAACCTCCAAAATAGGCAGGATCGTCGGAGTTAATTGTAGCTAGAATGCCTCTGTCAAGTATTTCAACAATGTTATGATCTTCCATTTTTTGAATCACTTTAAGTTCAAGGTTACTTAAAGGGCATAAGGTTAAAGCTATTTTATCTTTAATTAGTTTTTGTACCAAGACTTCATCATCTAAACAACGGTTTCCATGGTCTATTCTATCAATTTTTAAATGGTCTAGGGCTTCCCATATATATTCTACAGGACCTTCTTCTCCAGCATGAGCTACTAATTTAAAACCGTGTTTTGCAGAGGCTTCAAAAACATTAATAAATTTACTTGGCGGATTACCAACCTCAGAAGAATCTAATCCAACACCATCAATCCAATGTTTAAAAGGAATAGCTTCCTCTAATGTTTTAAAAGCGTCTTCTTCGCTTAAATGACGTAAATAAGACATGATAAGCTTGTACGATATGTTTAATTCATCTTTACCTTTTTCAAGCGCTTTTTTAATTCCATTAATAACAACATTAAAAGGAACACCCCGTTCTGTGTGGGTTTGCGGATCGAAAAATACTTCTACATGTACTACATTCTGGCTGTGTACTTTTGTTAGATACGCCCAAGTTAAATCGAAAAAATCTTGTTCGTAAAGAAGCACTTTAGCGCCTAGGTAATAAATGTCTAAAAATTCTTGAAGGTTATTAAATTTATAAGCTTTCTTTAGTGATTCAACAGTATCATAATCTAAAGAGATATTGTTTCTTTTGGCTATTTCGAACATCAGTTCAGGTTCAAAGCTACCTTCAATGTGCAAGTGTAGCTCTGTTTTAGGAATGCCTTGTATGATGCTTTTTAATTCTGATGATTTCATATGATGTATTATTTCGAAGTTTAATATACGATTTGTACTTATTATCTGGCTAAATGTAATGCTGTTTTAGTCGGTTGTTTCCCCCAAACTATCAACTTACCTTAACTTGTGTCTTGATTTATGTGCAAATTTATAGACAAAATAGAGCGCTAAATAGGTATATTTCTTTTATAAAACTGTATTTTTAAAGCATGATTAAAGATCAGAAATATGAAGCCGTAGAAGCCTATTATCTTAAAACAAAGACATGGGAAGTGAAAAAATATTTAAGCTTTTTTCAATTCGTGTATGTTATTTCTGGAAATGGAATCCATAATTACAGTGGTAATTCTATTCCTTTTAAAGCCGATTATTTGGTGCTTTTAACTCCCGATAAAGACAATTATTTTGAACTACACGGAGAAACAGAATTTTTAATCATGAAAGTCCATGTGTCTTATGTTAGAGATTATAGATGGAAAACTATTGATTATCTTGAAGAGTTACTGTATTCTTCTAGTCAGATTTCAGGAACTATAATTACCAATAGTTCAGACAAAATACTAATAAAGCATATTGCAAATTCTTTAATGTTAAGTTTAAAAGAAAAAAAACTGTACCATCAAGATTTAAATCTACATTACATTAATGCTTTAACGGTTATTGCTGCGCGAAATATTTCGGAGAAGAAACCACATGGATTTACGGAGAAAGTAGATAATAAATTTGAAAGTATTCTGACTTATGTAGAACACAACATATATAATCCTTCACAATTAAGAACGCAAGTAGTTAGTGAAGCCTTTGGTATTTCTCCAAATTATTTTAGTACCTATTTTAAGCATCAATCAGGAGAGAATTATAAAAATTATTTAGCTAATTATAAAATTAAACTAATAGAACATCGATTAAAATATAGTGATAAACGCATTGCCGAATTGGTAGATGAATTTGGTTTTATAGATGAAAGTCATATCAATAAATTTTATAAAAAACATAAAGGAATAACGATTAAGGCGTTTCGGAACACACACACAAGGTTTAATAACTAATTAGATTTAATGCTAAAAGTTATCTTTTACAAATTATCTATTGAATGTTTTTATAGATTTACGTTAATAGTTCTATAAGAATGGAATGATTTTTTAACAGGCAACGTATATTTGCTGGATATTGAAAAAATTAAAAATAATTATTTAAGAATAATACATCAACCCCTTATAATTTTCATTTGCTATGAAGCATATTCTTTTTGCCCTATTATTAACAATTAGTCTATCTGCTTTTTCTCAAATTTTAGATCCTGTAAAATGGTCTACAGCTGTAGAAAAAGTTTCAGACACAGAATATAAATTAATTTCGACTGCAAACATAGATACAAGTTGGCATTTATACTCGCAATTTGTACCAGAAAATGGTCCTATTCCAACAACCTTTATTTATGATAATTCTGAAGAGACATTTACTTTAGAAGGCAATACATTAGAAGGAAAAGGGCATACCATATTCGACCCAGTGTTTGAAATGGAGATTAAGTTTTTTGAAGGTCAAGCACAGTTTGTGCAACATATAAAAATATCTTCTGCCATTCAAAAAATTGAAGGATTTGTAGAATATATGGTTTGTGATGATGCTCAATGTATGCCTCCAACAGAAGTTGAATTAGAATTTATTTTAGACGGAAATACAAAGGGAGCTGCTACAATTACAGAAAAAGCAAAAGAAACTCCTGTAAAAGTTTCAGAAAAACATATTGAAAAAGAAGAAAAAACAGCGACCAATAAAGGGCTTTGGTCTATCTTTTTTATCGCATTCTTATCTGGTTTTGCAGCGCTATTAACACCATGCGTATTTCCTATGATTCCTATGACGGTGAGCTTCTTTACTAAGCAAAGTAAAAACAAAGCTTCTGGAATTAAAAATGCGATTATTTACGGTGTTAGTATTATTGTTATTTATGTATTGTTAGGAACTGCTGTAACAGGAATTTTTGGTGCAAGTGCTTTAAATGCATTATCTACAAATGTGTGGTTTAACGTTATTTTCTTTGTGTTATTAGTCGTTTTTGCAGTTTCATTTTTAGGGGCTTTCGAAATAGTTTTACCAAATTCATGGGCAAACAAAGTCGATTCTCAAGCCGATCGTGGTGGTTTAGTCGGGATTTTCTTTATGGCTTTAGCGTTAGCAATAGTCTCTTTTTCTTGTACGGGACCTATTGTAGGCACACTTTTAGTAGAATCGGCTTCTAAAGGAGGAGTAGCTCCAATTATTGGAATGTTCGGATTTTCTTTAGCTATTGCTTTGCCATTTGCTTTATTTGCAGCATTCCCAGGCTGGTTAAATTCTTTACCAAAATCGGGAGGTTGGTTAAATACAGTGAAAGTGGTTTTAGGATTTTTAGAACTGGCTTTAGCTTTTAAATTTTTATCGAACGCCGATTTAGTATTACAACTTCATGTCTTAGAACGTGAAGTGTTTATCGCTATTTGGATCGCCATTTTTGGAACCCTCGCGTTTTATTTATTCGGAAAAATACAATTACCACACGATTCTCCGTTGCCTCATATTTCTGTTGGTCGATTAAGTTTAGGTCTTATCGTGTTAACATTTACTATTTATATGATTCCAGGGCTTTGGGGGGCGCCTTTAAATATTATTAGTGCATTCCCGCCACCACAAGAATATAGCGAATCGCCTTATGGTGTTGGGTTTTCTAAAATTGGTGGAGGTGCAGCAAGGGCCGAAGCTCATGGCGAATTGCCTGATGGCGCACATTTATTAGCTCCTCACGATATTATGGCGTTTAACGATTATGATAAAGGTGTTGCTTATGCTAAAAAAGTAGGAAAACCAATCATGCTAGATTTTACGGGTTGGGCATGTGTAAATTGTAGAAAGATGGAACAAAAGGTTTGGCCAGAACCAGGTGTTTTAAGTATTTTGAAAAACGATGTGGTTTTAATTTCGTTATATGTAGATGATAAACGTCCGTTAGCAGAAGGCGATGTAGTAGAATCTCAATTAAAACCAGGTAAGACATTAAAATATATTGGACAAAAATGGAGTGAGATGCAAACCATTAAATACAAGTCTAATTCGCAACCTTTTTATGTGATTATAGATCATGCCGAAGACAAATTAGTAGAACCTGTGGCTTATCTTCCTGATGCAGAATTGTATCAAAATTGGTTAGAAGAAGGCCTTCGTAAGTTTAAAAAATAGAAACCTGTTTGATTTAAGTTTCGTTTAAAAAATTAAAAGCCTCCATTATTATATTTAATAATGGAGGCTTTTTTATGAAGTAAATACGAGTATGATTTTAGAGTTTTATAATACGATTTAAATCGGCTTCAGAAACTGTTAAAAGACCTGGTTTAGTTAAACGTTTAGTCATTTCTCTCCAGTTATTATCTTTCTCAAAAATAGATTTAAAAAGCGGTAATGCTTCATCTAATTGTCCGGAATTTGCCATGGCAATTGCCGTCCAATATTTCATTTCTAAATTTTCAGGAAACATGTTTTGTGCAGTTCCGTAGGCAGTCATTGCTTTTTTCATGTCTCCATGCTCGACAGCCAAATCGCCTTCATTCATAAAATTATAGGCATTATGTACTTTTAGTAAGCGGTCTAATTCTTTTATAGGATTATCGCTATCTTCAACATTTAAGTCTACTAATTTGTCTTGCCAAGTATTTTCTGTCAATTTAGGACCTACAACAATAAGTGCGGCCGATTGTCTGCCTCGAATATCTCCGCCTGCAGCCTGAGCCGCTTGTAAAACTTTAATTACACGTTCTGCTAAAGGTAAATTACTGTATGTTTTAAAAGCGCCTTCCATGGCAGGCACAACATTGTCGTTTAACATCATATTTGCTTGAACAGAAAAATTGTCGCCTACAATTTGATGGGCAGATTCTACACAATTTGCTCCCGTAAATGCATTTACAGCTCCATTAACATCTAACATAGCCACTTGCCGAAAATCTCGACCTTCATCTTTTTTAACCAAAATTTGTAATGCGTCTTTAGCAGATGTTCCGTTTTGCATTAATTCTAATCCGTTCGGACCATATGCAGGATTAACAAAAGATTGTGTGGCAACAACGCCAACTCCAGATTTTCCCCAAGCCACAATACTTCCTACATTAAACCAATGGCTTTGCACGCCAACGGCCATTTCACCTGTTTTTACATCTCTAGCTACAATAGAGAATGTGTGTGCGAATTGATCTTTATAAACTTGAGAGTAAGAAAGCTGTGATACTAATAATAGAACCATTATTAGTGCTAATTTTGGTGTGAGTGTTTTCATTTTATAATAATAAGTTAACTTTTTTAAATGATAGGATTAGTGTTTTTATTACTGAATTAATAATCCATTAAATCAGGATATTTGAATGTGAAATTTAATGTTGATATTAATTTCTTCGGACTTATAATTTTATAATCATTAGAAGCTTTTAAATCTAATATGGGATGTAGTCTACCAACTTTAGCCATTTCTTTTATATAAAAGTCTGAGCGTTTAGGATGAGAGTGTGCACAGGCATTAAAGGTCTCGTTCCAAATATTTTGTTTAATTATAGATGTTAAAATACGAATACAATCATCTTGATGAATAAGGTTTACAAAACCTTCAGGATTAGGAATCGTATTATGCGATCTAATAAAATTTCCAGGTTTTCTAGTGTATCCAAACAACCCTCCAAACCGTACTATAGTCGTTTCAAAGTTTGTATTCTTACTAAACAGAGTTTCAATTTGAGCTAGCGGATTATTGTTTGTTTCATTTTCTTCTGTAACTACAGTATTTGTACTAGGATAAACCGAAGTTGAGCTAATAAAAATAACTTTTTTAATACTAGAAGCTTCAATGTGATTTATAAGCTTTTTAAAAGCTTCTATGTCTTTAGAGGTAATTAAGATGATTAAAATATCTGAATCGAGAAATTCAATATTTAATGATTCCGCATTTATATTGATTAGATATGGCCTTATACCAACCAATTTAAGTTTGGGCAATTTATCTGTTTGTGTTGTAGATCCTTTTACGTTATAGCTTTCTTTTATCAACCTTTCAGCAAGAGGGAAACCGAGCCATCCGCAGCCTAAAATACTTATGTTTTGCATTTTGATTATAAGTTTTTTATAAGATATATTTTTTCAATTAGAAAAAAACTATAATTCATAACAATGTGTGTGAAAATTTCGTAATTTTTAGCCTTATTTTTTATGATTATCTTTTAAATATATAATTTTTATCAACGTATTTGTAGAATATGATGCTTTTTTAATGTGAATTGTTAAATATTGAATAAAGAAATACTATTAAAACAAAACAAATTTATGGAACAAACTACAGTAACAATTAAAGACAATTCAGCAAATCCAGGCCCTTTAGGGCTTTTAGCTTTTGGAATGACAACCGTATTATTAAACCTACATAATGCAGGGCTATATGACATGAATTCTATGATTTTAGCAATGGGAATTTTTTATGGAGGTATGGCGCAAATTGTAGCAGGTATTTTAGAATCTAAAAAGAATAATAGCTTTGGGATGACTGCATTTATTTCTTACGGATTTTTCTGGCTCACTCTTGTGGGGTTAATTTTAATGCCAAAGATGGGGGTGTTCGAAGGACCCTCTGTTGGAGGGATGGTCGCATATTTAATTATGTGGGGCATTTTTACGGGACTTCTTTTTATTGGTACATTAAAAATAAATAAAGCCTTACAGTTTGTTTTTGCGAGTTTAGCCGTGTTATTTTTCTTATTAGCTTTAGGAGATTATACAGGAAATGAGACCATTAAAACCATTACAGGAATAGAAGGCATTATTTGTGGGGCTTCGGCAATTTATGCGGGTGTTGGTACTTTGCTAAACGAAGTTTATGGCAGAACACTTATGCCTTTAGGTACTGTTAAATAGCTAAAATAGTCGGATTTATAAGTAAATAGAAACGTTCGTGAAAACACTAAGATTTAGTGTTCCGAATTTTAAGGAAAACCAACACTAAATTTATATTGTACATTTAAATAGAGTAGGTTACATTTGATTGATTTTTTAAACTAAATAATACGTACAATTATGAAATGGCAAGGCAGAAGGCAAAGTTCTAATGTGGAGGATAGAAGAGGTCAAGGTAGATCAGGATCAGGAAGTGGGTTTGGAGGTATAAGCCCAATGTTATTGATACCGTTAGTAAAAATGCTATTCTCTAAAAAAGGATTAATAGTTGTTGCAATTGTAGCTGTATTTTCTTTTGTTACGGGATATAATCCTTTAAATTTAGTGAGTGGTTTTCTTGGGGGCGGACTAATTCAAACAGAATCATCAACATATCAACCCACAGCTAAAGATGAAGAACTTGCCGAATTTAGTAAGACAATTCTTGCTAGTACTGAAGATGTTTGGAATCAATTATTAACAAATTATCGCGAACCTACTCTAGTGTTGTTTACAGGATCTGTAACTTCTGCTTGTGGTACTGCATCTAGTGCAACAGGACCTTTTTATTGTCCTGGAGATGAAAAATTATATTTAGATCTTAGCTTTTTTGATGATATGGAACGCCAGATGAATGCTCCAGGAGATTTTGCTCAAGCTTATGTAATTGCTCATGAAGTTGGTCATCATATTCAGAAAATTATGGGTATTTCAGATAAAATGCAACAATTAAGAGGTCAGTTAAGTGAAACCGAGTATAATAAATATTCTGTACGCGTAGAACTTCAAGCCGATTTTTTTGCAGGTGTTTGGGCATACCATTCTCAAGCCATGACACAAATGATGGAAAGCGGAGATTTAGAAGAAGCCTTAAATGCCGCAAATGCAATTGGGGACGATCGTTTACAAAAACAAGCTACTGGGCGTGTCGTGCCAGATTCGTTTACACATGGTACGTCTGCACAACGTATGCGTTGGTTTAAAAAAGGATTCGAATCTGGAGATGTGTCTCAAGGCGATACATTTAATGCTAATCCGCTTTAAGAATAAGTATTTTGAAACTTTTTTAGACAGCTTAAATTGAATTAAAATGAGTGAATATGCTATGGATAGAAACAGTTTGTCTAAACTAATTCTAGAAAGATTAACTGGCGAGAAAGACGCTTTAAAACATCAATATGAAGTGTCAAAACATAAAATCGGATATTTTTATTTAGACGATATTTTACCCAAGGAACTTGTCGAACAGATTCACAATCAATTTCCTTTAGCAGAAGAGATGGTGCTAAAAAAAAGCTTACGTGAATACAAACATGTAGCTGCACAAATGGATAAATATAATCCGATCTTGGAAGAAGCTATTTATGCTTTTCAGGATAAGGCTATAGTGAAACTGATAAGCGAAATTTGTGGTATTGATGATTTATATCCTGATGAAAATTTATATGCAGGAGGACTTTCAGCTATGCAAAACGGACAGTTTTTAAATCCGCATTTAGATAATTCTCATGATAAAGATAGAAATCGTTGGCGTGTTTTAAATTTATTGTATTACGTGTCTCCTGATTGGAATGATAACAATGGCGGGCACCTAGAACTTTGGCCAAACGGACTAGAATCGCCTCAAACTATAGTGCATTCTAAATGTAACAGATTGGTTGTTATGGCTACTCATAAAAAATCATGGCATTCTGTAAGCCCCGTTACTGCAAATGCATCAAGACAATGTGTGTCTAATTATTACTTTTCAAATAGTCCGTTACAAACTACAGATACATTTCATGTAACCACATTTAGAGGGAGACCAGAACAAAAAATAACCAATCAGATTCTTAAGCTAGATTCATTTTTACGTATGAGTCTTAGAAAAATATTTAAAAAGGGAATTGTTGAAAATCCACACGTTTACAAAAAGGATGAATAACAATTGGTACTAAACTGTCGTACGTTCATTTTTTAAAGCAATTAATCCTAAAATAGGACCTACAGCTAATGCGATATATACGTATGTAGGCGTTATTATAGACTGTAAGAATCCTAAAGTTTGTATACTTACTATGGTAATGGCATATCCAATACAATTTACAATAGTTAGAGCGCTACCTTTGGCATGAGATGCTGTGTTATGAGCCACTAATGTGGAAAATAAAGGAGAATCTGCAACAACAAACATACCCCAAATTATCATGAAAATAATAAAAAATTGACTAGAGTTTAGGTGAAAACTTAATGGTGAAATTAAACAACATATAGCAGAAACTAATAGTATAAAAAACGCTGATAGTTTTAAGCCTTTAATAGAAGATAACCAACCGCTAATAATACAGCCTAAGCTTCCTATTCCTATAATTAAAAAAGAATATAATGCAATATCTAAATGGGCATCAGGATGTAGACTGTTATATGTTTTTATCATAATTGGTGTAAAAGCCCAAAAGGCATACAATTCCCACATGTGCCCAAAATAACCGTAAGCAGCAGCTTTAAAAGCTCGGTTTTGAAAAAGCTTAGTGAGTGCTAAAAGATCTATTTTGGTACTGTGTTTTCTAAACGGACCATTTGGTACAAAGGTTAAAATAATAAGTCCTCCAAATAGAGAAAGAAAAGAGGTGGTGTAAATAACAATTTCCCAAGGTAGATGTTGGGTAATATTGCTTAAAAGATGAGGGAATGCAGTACCTAAAACCAATGCGCCTACTAAAAGACCAAGTGCTTTACCTAAGCCTGTGTTGTAATAATCTGCGGCAATTTTCATGCCTACAGGATAAATTCCGGCAAGGAAAAAACCAGTTATAAATCGTAACAATAATAACACGGTTAGAGATTGCCCTTTTAAGACTATTCCAAGATTAAAAACAGCCGCTAAGACTGCACTTATCATAAAAACTTTAGAAGGGGAATACCGATCTGCAATTGTAAATAAAGCAAATACAAATGTTCCTATAATAAATCCAAATTGCACAGAAGATGTTAAGAAACTCAATACAGACGGATCTAGTTGATAGACAAGAATAAGCTCATCCATAACGCCATTTCCAGCAAACCAAAGCGACGTACAACAAAATTGAGAGATAATAATTAACGGTAAAATTTTTTTCGGTATCTGTTCTGTTTGGTTTTGTTTTGAGTTTGTCATTTACATGTTTTGCTAACTACTTAGGTATTATTATGTTTCCTATAGAACCTTTTTCAGTGCGCTCTAATTGGAAAATAAATGATGGTTTTAGCTCAGGTTCTGTTTTATGCGATACATATAAAATAGCCGTGTTACTTTCTTTAGAAATTTTTTGAACTAAATTGATAAACATGCTTGCTCCTTGATCATCTAAACCAACTGTAGGTTCATCAAGAATTAGTAAAAGCGGGTGCTTAATCATGGCTCTGCAAATTAAAATTAATCGCTTGTTGGTTTCAGATAGATAATAGTAATTAGTGTTTTTAATAGTGTCTAATCCTATTAGTTGTAACCATTGCTTTGCTAAATTAACCTCTAAATCTGTTGGTTTTGTATACAAGCCAATGCTATCTTTTAATCCTGAAATTACCATGTTTAAGGCTGAGTGTTGACCTTTAAATAAATGCATCATACTTGGTGTAAAATACCCAATGTTTTGCTTTATATCCCAGACCGTTTCTCCAGAACCTCTCTTTTTTCCAAATAAAAATACATTCTGTCCATAAGCTTTCGGATTGTCTCCAATTATCATAGTAACAAGCGTAGATTTACCAGTACCATTCTCGCCTTTTAATTCCCAAAATTCACCTTGTTTAATACACCAAGTAATGTTATTTAAAATGGATTTGTCGTTATAAGATACATTAACTTTCTTAAGATCTATTAATTCTATAGGTAGCGTGTTTTTAGATTCTGAAATAGGTTTTGGTAACGGATTATTAAAGTTTAATGTTGGTTTGTTTTGTACTTCAAGTAAAAATTCTGAAATGGGTTGTATTACACATGTATTATCTTCAAGTTTTAAAAGATATTGTGCATAAGGCATGATCTCATCTGTTCGACTAAAAAACTGAATAATAGGAATATCTTTAGATAGAGTTGTTAAACGCGCTTTTAATTCAGCTACATTTTTTACATCTAAGGAGTCAAATGGGTTTACAATGACTAAAAATTGAGGATTTCCTTTTAATAAATGATCGAATAATAACTTTCTGCGCTCACCACTAGAAAGCGTTAATAATTGTCTTTTAGAGTCTTGAGTTAAGGTGAAGTCGTCGTGTAATAATTCAGCCTTCACATATTCATCTAAAGTGGTATTCGATAAAAAAGTGCCTTGCTTGCCTTTTAAATTAGTTAATAGAGGATGCTCTGAGGTTGTTATAATTTGTAAGTGTTCCTCTGGTGTTGGCGTTCTGGTATAACGTATAGCAATATGTGTATGTGTCATTTTACTTACTAATTTGTGTTTCGAAACCGTCTATACTTTTAGTGTTTTTATCTATCCAATATTGTTCAATACCATCTTGTCCTTTTTGATTGGCCCAATCGTCTAACGTAGTGCGTTCCGAACTGTAATCCATAAACGGAACTCCAAATCCACAAGATGTTTGTACTAAATCTATGTTCATTTCAATAATTTGTCTAGATCCAACTGCATCAGGAAAAAGCGCACTATGCTTTTGGAAAGCTTCATCTCTAGGGTGAAAAATAGTTGCATTGCCGTAAAGTCTTAAAATAAGCGGTTTGCCTTCAAACGCACAGAACATAATGGTCATGCGGTTGTTTTGTAAAAGATGAGCCGCAGTTTCGTTACCGCTTCCAGTTAAATTTAACCACACAATTTTATTTTTATTAATGACTCTAAAACTATCGGTTCCTTTAGGAGAGATATTAACACGACCTTCTGTTGCAGCTGTACCAACAAAAAAGATATGCTGATTTTTAATAAACGTTGCTATATGTGGTGCAATATGATCTGTTTTTTTACCCATGTTTATTCTATTTTAATGATGGAAAGGTGTAAAAATAAAACATCTACTTTCTAACTTACGCTTTGTGAGTTAAAAAGTAGATGTTTTTATTAAAGAGTTTGAGATTTAGTCTTCTTTTTCTGGTGAAATAAATTTATAAACTAAACCAGCAATTATAGCACCAACAATAGGTGCAACCCAAAACAACCATAATTGACCTAAGGCCCAGTCGCCAACAAATAGGGCTTGACTAGTACTTCTTGCAGGGTTAACAGAAGTGTTTGTTACAGGAATACTAATTAAGTGAATAAGTGTTAAACCTAAACCAATTGCTAGTCCAGCAAAACCTTTTGGTGCTTTAGAGTGTGTTGCTCCTAGAATAATCATTAAAAACATAAACGTCATAACGATTTCTGAAGTTAATGCCGATATGATATTAAAACCGCCAGGAGAATGTTCTCCATAACCATTGGCCGCAAACCCTCCTAATTCGAAACCTGGTTTCCCTGAAGCGATTAAATATAAAATTCCTGCTCCTAAAATACCACCAAGTACTTGCGCAATAATGTAAGGAACAACGTCTTTTTTATCGAAACGTCCTCCAACAGTAAGTCCAATTGTTACCGCTGGATTTAAATGGCAACCTGAAATATGCCCAATAGCATAAGCCATTGTTAAAACGGTTAGACCAAAAGCCATTGCGACTCCTACAAATCCAATTCCTAATTCTGGATATCCAGCTGCTAATACAGCGCTACCACATCCTCCTAATACAAGCCACATTGTGCCTATAAATTCTGCTACTAATTTTTTCATAAAGTTGGTTTTTATTGATTAGTTGTGAAGCTGATTTTATTTGTAAAATGATTAATAAAAATATAAATCAGCTTTCATTCAATAAATATGCAAAAACTTTAGTAGTTATTTAATAAAAATTTAAGATTTAGTCGTTTTAACCTTTAAGGCTTAGTATGTTCTACCCAAATTAGGTCTTGAGTTTTGTAACCTATTGCCTTGGCTTGATTTATAAAATCTTGTTTTATGTGTTCAGGAATTGTTGTTTCACGAGATAAAATCCATAAATAATCTAAGTTTTTACCAGCAACCAAAGCATATTTATAATTATCTGTTAATGCGATTACATTATAACCAGAATAAAAAGGGCCGAAAAAGGATACTTTTAATTTTGCAATAGTATCACTATCTATAAATTTTGCTTTTCCGTTAGCTTCAGTCCATTCCTTTTTTACATAATTATAACCTTTATTCACAACTTTAATTGTTCCATCTGGATTTATGGAATAATTGGCTGTAGTGTTATTTAAATCTTTTTCATATTTAAAATCTAAACGGGCAATTTCGTACCATTTCCCTAAGTATTCTTCTTTATTAAACGGACTTACAGCTTCTGCTTTTTCTGGGATTGTAGCACAAGAAGTGAATACAAGAGCCATAATTATTAGAAGTGTAGTATGTGTTATGTGTTTTGAATATTTCATTTTTAATAGTTTTAATATTGAACATAAAGTTAGGAGTTCCGTTTTAAATGCAAGCAGTAATTTTATTGAATATTGTGTAGTTTATGTATTTGTATCACAACTTTTTTTAACCTGAAAGCATATGCCTATTATATCGTTTTAATAAGTATACCTATTTAATGTTCGTGTTTTATTATTTTGAATTGAAATGAACCATTGTTATATAGAAAAAGGGAAGCTTTTTGCTTCCCTTTTTTGTGAGTTATATAAATATATGGTTATTTATGCTTGTTTTCTTTTAAGTATAAGACTCGTTAATAATAAACAAATTCCGCTACCAAATGTAAGCCCCTTAAAAAAGTCGAAAATATCATTTTGAAGGTAATAAACTAAAAATATTCCAGTGCTAATAAGTAATATTCCTAAAATAAAAGTAGTTTTTGTTTTCATGATACATTATTTAAAAACAAGTTAATAAAATATATGCTGATATCAAAATTTTTGAATGTGGTTAAAACAAAAGTCTATTAAATAGTCATTGAGAATAGTTTAGTTCCTGGTTTACTTTCATGCAATTTTAGATCGAATGCCATACAAATGTTTCTAATAAACATACGGCCTTCTTCTTTTACAACTAAGTGATCATCATAAATACTTAGAATACCATCGGCTTCCATTTCTTTTAAATGCGATAAAATTTCAGGAAGTGTTTTTAGTTGCATATCAGAATTTTTCCAAGAGGTTTCTAGATTACACATAATGTTTAAAATGTGTTGTCTAACCACTAAGTCTTCTTTAGAGAGTAGGTGCCCTTTAAAAATGGGTAATTCGCCAGCGTTTAAACGTGCATAATAATCGTCTATGTTTTTTTCATTCTGCGCAAAACTATACCAAGAATCACTAATAGACGATACACCTAAACCAATCATGAGTTTTGTTTTTCCAGACGTATATCCCATAAAATTACGGTGCAACGTTTTGTTTTTCATGGCTACATACATACTATCTGTTGGTAAAGCAAAATGATCCATGCCTATTTCTACATAACCAGCATCAAAGAATAATTGCTTTCCTAGTTCGTATAAGTTACGTTTTTCGTTATCCTTAGGTAAATCGGTGTCTTTAAATCCGCGTTGTCCATTACCTTTAATCCATGGCACATGTGCATAACTGTAATACGCAATACGATCGGGTTTTAATTCAACTGTTTTTTTTATGGTTTCACGAATACCTTTTTCGTTTTGAAAAGGTAGTCCAAAAATCAAATCGTGACTTACCGAGTTGTATCCTATAGCACGAGAATCTTCAGTAACACGTTTTACGGTCTCGAAAGATTGTATGCGGTGAATTGCTTTTTGCACTTTAGGATCGTAATCTTGTATACCAAAACTATTACGTTTAAATCCTAAATTGAATAAGGTTTGTAATTGTTCTTTTGTGGTGAAATTAGGGTGACCTTCAAAGCTAAATTCAAAACCTTCAGCTTTAGTTGCTGTATTAAATATGCCTTGTATCAGCTTTGATAAATTTTCTGAAGAAAAGAATGTAGGTGTGCCGCCTCCTAAATGTATTTCTTTAATATTAGGTTTGTCTTTTAAGATATCGCAATACATTTTCCATTCTTTTAAAACCATATCTATATAAGGTACTTCTACACCATGTTGTTTGGTAATACGTTTGTTACATGCGCAAAATGTGCATAAACTTTCGCAAAACGGTAAGTGAATGTATAGGCTAATTCCTTCTGATATATTTGATTCTTTAAAAGATTTTTTAAGAGTATCTATCCAATTTTCTTTAGAAATCCCAGTTTCATCCCAATACGGAACGGTTGGGTAGCTTGTATAACGAGGTCCTGGAATATTATATTTTTGAATTAAATTATGCATTGTATTATAAATTTTAATTTCAGAAAGCGGTGTTTCTTAAAACTGATAAATGGAGCGTAAAAATACGATTTATTTAGGTGTTGTTTTATTCTTTTGTAATTATTGTAAAGCATCACTTATAAATAGATTATTCTCATGTTTATAAGGGATTTTAACTATATATTGTTTGTAAATATTTCAAAATCAATATAAACATGTTCGTATACGAGATGTATTAATTGTTAAATAGAAACAAGTGTAAAGTAATGTTTAAAATAACGAAATGACTAAAAATAAGAAGGTTATGGTTTTGTTTTAAATGTGTTTTTTAACTCTAATTTTAGTAACTCTTCTTAAAATGATGTTTTTCATGAAAAATTAAGCGTACTTTTGCAACTTCATAAAGAATGGCATTAACAATATAGAATGTCATTTTCTACAATAATAATGTATGTCATTTAATTCACTAGGCCTTTCTGATGCCTTATTGAAAGCAATCAATAAAAAAGGATACGACAAGCCATCTCCAATACAAGAAAAAGCAATTCCACCCATTTTAGAAGGGAAGGATGTATTGGCATCGGCACAAACAGGTACAGGTAAAACAGCAGGTTTTACATTGCCATTACTTCAAATTTTAAGTGAAGGAACCACTAAAAGAAATCGTCCAGTACGAGCTTTAATACTTACTCCTACACGAGAATTAGCAGCACAGATTTTTGAAAATGTTAAAGAATATAGCGAATTTTTAGATATAAGATCTGCTGTAATTTTCGGAGGTGTTAATCAACGCCCGCAAGCAGCACAGATTAAACGAGGAGTAGACGTTTTAGTAGCAACTCCAGGTAGATTGTTAGATTTATGCAATCAAAACATATTATCCTTAGCGAGTGTAGAAATATTTGTTTTAGACGAAGCAGACCGTATGTTAGACATGGGATTTGTAAGAGATATAGAACGTATAATTAAATTAATTCCTAAAAAGCGTCAGAACTTAATGTTTTCAGCAACGTTTTCTAAGGACATTAAAAAATTAGCCACTGGTATATTAACACATCCCGTTTATGTTGAAGCCACTCCAGAGAATACAACTGTTGAAGTTATTCATCAAAAAGTATTTCGTGTAGCAAAAGCGAAAAAAACAGGATTGATTATTAAATTAATTTCTGATGGAAATTGGCAACAAGTTTTAGTGTTTACTAGAACAAAACATGGCGCTAATAACCTGACTAAAAAAATGATTTCTTCAGGTATCACAGCAGCAGCTATTCATGGAAATAAAAGTCAAGGAGCAAGAACAAAAGCGTTAGAAGGTTTTAAAAATGGAAGTATTCGTGTAATGGTGGCAACAGATATTGCAGCCAGAGGGTTGGATATTCCATTATTACCACACGTTATAAATTTTGAAATCCCTAATATTTCTGAAGATTACGTTCACCGTATTGGTAGAACAGGTAGAGCAGGAGCAAGCGGAGAAGCTATTTCTCTAGTTAGTGCAGATGAAACATCGTTTTTAAACGATATTCAAAAGTTAATAGGGATGAAAATTCCTATTGAAGTTATTGAAGGTTTCGAACCAGATCCTAACGCATCTACAGAGCCTGTTAAGCAAAATCAAGGGCGTTCTAGAAGTAGAAGTCCTAAAGCGAATGCAGGTGGAAATAAAAGCGGTAATAAAAATTCAAGTAAAGGAGGTACGGCAAATTCTGGTCGCAGATCACGAGATAGAAGAAATTAAGATATGAGTAGTCAACCCAATAATCCATTACATGGTGTAAAATTAGAACAGATTTTAGTCGATCTGGAAGCGCATTACGGTTGGGAATACATGGGCTTTAATATTAATATTCGCTGCTTTACACAAGATCCATCTATTAAATCGAGTTTGAAGTTTTTACGCCGTACACCGTGGGCAAGAACAAAAGTAGAACAGATGTATTTAAAGATGATCTCTAAAAAAGATTAGCCTATAGTATTAAACTTATAAAAATTAATTTAAATAAATATTATGAAAAAATCAGTAATAGTATTGGCATTAGCCTTAAGCTTTACAGCGTTTTATAGCTGTGATTCAACAAAATCAACAACAAGTAGTACTGAAAGTTCAAGTTCTTCAACGAGTTCATTAATTTCAGGTATGGCAACAGATCAAATGCAGTCTTACTTTTTAAATAGCTCTGAAACACAAACTAAAGTAAAAGATGCTATAGTTTCAAATCCTAGTTCTTCATTAAGTACACAAGTTACAGATTATTTAACAACAAGTTCTGATACTAAAACTCAGGTTGCAAATTATTTATCAGGTTCTGGTACCAAAGCTAAATTATTACAGTACGCTATGAGTAACCCTGAATTAACAACTAAAGTAATGAGTTGGATTTCTGGTAATTCAGACGTTTTAAAACAAGCATTGAGTTTAGTAGGAATGTAATCTTATTAAAAATTCAGATATTAAAAGCGATTAAGTTCTTCTTAATCGCTTTTTTTTCGTTTAAAATGAAGTATTATGTTTGTAAAAGCGAATTTAATAAACCAAGGTTGTAACTTTGCAACTACTAAAATGCAGTAAAAGATGAATCATAAGGCAGGTTTTGTAAATATTATTGGAAATCCAAACGTTGGGAAATCAACATTAATGAATGCGTTTGTGGGTGAGAAATTATCCATAATTACGTCTAAAGCACAAACCACACGTCATCGTATTTTAGGTATCGTAAACGGAGACGATTTTCAAGTCATCTTATCAGATACGCCGGGAATTATTAAACCAGCTTACGAATTACAGTCATCTATGATGGATTTTGTAAAATCGGCTTTTGAAGATGCAGACGTTTTAGTGTATATGGTTGAAATTGGTGAGACAGAGTTGAAAGATGAATCCTTTTTTAATAAAATTACAAGTGCTAAAATTCCAGTTTTACTATTATTAAATAAAATTGATAAATCCGATCAGAACCAACTTGAAGCACAAGTTGGTTTGTGGAGTAGTAAAGTGCCTAATGCCGAGATATTCCCAATTTCTGCTTTAGAAGGTTTTAATGTGTCTGAAGTATTTAACCGTATTATTGAGTTACTTCCAGATTCACCACCATTTTACCCAAAAGATCAGTTAACAGATAAGCCAGAACGTTTTTTTATTAACGAAACTATTCGTGAAAAGATTTTATTACACTACAAAAAGGAAATTCCTTATGCTGTAGAAGTAGATACGGAAGAGTTTTTTGAAGAAGAACAAATTATACGTGTACGTTCTGTAATTATGGTTGAACGCGAAACACAAAAAGGTATTATTATCGGTCATAAAGGATCTGCACTAAAACGTGTAGGAGTTGAAGCTAGAAAAGATTTAGAAAAATTCTTTGGTAAGCAAATTCATCTAGAATTATACGTAAAAGTGAATAAGAATTGGCGTTCAAACTCGAATCAGTTACGTCGTTTTGGGTATAATCAGAAGTAAAATCTTATAAATTTAGGTTTTGTGTCATAAAACGATGTAATAAAATCATGTCGTTTTTACCCTTTGCACGGCCAGCACGTCCAATAAAATAGAGTACAAACCAGAGCATGAACATGGCAATGCAAACCCCCAATTGCATACCGTAAGTTAGGTCTAGTGCCCAATTAGAATACCCCCAAATACCAAAACCAATAAAAAGCATAACAACAACAAAGTGTAGAAACATAAAAAGCGTCCAGACTGTAGGGTTTGGTCCGAAAAGCCCGTGAATACTACAGTTTTTGTCTTCAAGTTTATTAATTTCAAGGTGAAGTTGAGGTGACCAAAAGTGCTGTTTATGTTTCGGAATTCGAATAAAAACATGGTCGTCTACTCGAGATACAACAAATTCAGTTTGAGTATTTTTTAAATTTTCAAAAACAGACAAAACAGCTTCATTGTGTTCAGGTAAGTTCAAATTAAATCTTGGCCGAAGCACAATGTCGTTATCTAATATCATGTTTTTTATGATGTTTAAAAAGAATGGGTTAAAATACAGTTTTTTCTTAAATATCTAAACACTACCTTTGCAGACAATTAAAAGTGTATGAGTAATATAGTAGCCATAGTAGGAAGACCAAATGTTGGAAAATCAACATTTTTTAATCGTTTAATACAACGACGTGAAGCCATAGTAGATGCCGTTAGTGGAGTAACTCGTGATAGACATTATGGAAAGAGCGATTGGAACGGGAAAGAGTTTTCTTTAATCGATACAGGTGGATATGTAAAAGGGAGCGATGATGTGTTCGAGGCAGAGATTGATAAACAAGTGGTTTTAGCCATCGAAGAAGCAGATGCCATTATTTTTATGGTTGATGTCGAGACTGGAGTAACAGGAATGGATGAAGATGTCGCGAAGTTGTTGCGTAAAGTTTCTAAACCTGTGTTTTTAGTTGTTAATAAAGTAGATAACGGAAAACGTGCCGAAGATGCTGTAGAATTTTATTCTTTAGGTTTAGGTGAATATTTTACCATAGCCAGTATAAACGGAAGTGGAACAGGAGATTTATTAGATGCACTTGTTAAAGCATTACCAGAGCAAGTAGAAGAAGAGGAAGAAGATGCATTACCTCGTTTTGCTGTAGTTGGTCGTCCTAATGCAGGGAAATCATCTTTTATAAATGCATTAATAGGTAAAGAACGTTACATTGTTACAGATATTGCGGGAACAACTCGTGATTCTATTGATACCAAATATAACCGTTTCGGATTTGAATTTAATTTAGTCGATACGGCTGGAATTCGTCGTAAGTCTAAAGTAAAAGAAGATTTAGAATTTTATTCAGTAATGCGTAGTGTACGTGCCATAGAGCATAGTGATGTTTGTATCATTGTGTTAGATGCCACTAGAGGTTTTGACGGACAAGTTCAGAATATCTTTTGGCTAGCAGAACGTAACAGAAAAGGGATTGTTATTCTTGTAAATAAGTGGGATTTAGTTGAAAAGGAAACCAATTCTGCTAAAGAATTTGAAAGACAAATTCGTCGCGAGATGGAACCTTTTACAGATGTGCCAATTGTATTTATTTCGGTTTTAAACAAACAACGTATTTTTAAAGCGATAGAAACAGCTGTCGAGGTTTATAAAAACAGATCTAAGAAAATTAAAACAAGTGTTTTAAACGAGGTAATGTTGCCAATTATTGAAAGCTATCCACCACCAGCTTATAAAGCAAAATTTGTAAAAATTAAGTTTATTACGCAGTTGCCAACACCACAACCACAATTTGCGTTTTTCTGTAATTTACCACAATATGTGAAAGATCCGTATAAACGATTTTTAGAAAATAAATTACGAGAGCGTTTCGATTTTAATGGAGTACCTGTAAGTGTATATATGCGTAAAAAATAATTAAAAATTTCCTTAATTGGAATAGCCCGTTCTTTATTAGAGCGGGCTTTGTTTTTTTTATAAAAGGAATAATATTAGTTTAATCTTTTAAAGATTAAACCTTTTGCATTTAGTAAAGTCTAATTAATTAAGGGAACGCATGTTCTGTTGTTCTTTTAGAAAAACAAGCATTCTTTATTCTGAAACCAATTGTTATGAAATATATTTTTATTTTATTTTTCTTTCTAATAACAACTTTTTCTTATACTCAATCTAAAAAATTCGAAATATCTGGAACGTTAATCGCTGGAGATATTAATGAGCCTTTAGAAGCAGCCACAGTATATTTACAACGTATTCAGGATAGCTCTTTGGTGGCTTATGGTATTACCAATCAGAAAGGAGAATTTAATATTGAGGGTAAAACACCAGATGAGCAGTTAAATATTTTTATGTCGTATTTAGGGTATAAAACATATGCTAAGGTGATAGATATGACATCAGATGAAATTCAGCTTCCAGCACTTTTACTTGAAATAGAAGATAATACGTTAGATGAGGTTTTAATAAAATCTACAGCACCAGTAACTTTTAAAACAGACACTTTAGAATATAATGTAAAGTCTTTTAAAACAAAACAAGATGCAAATGTAGAAGATGTTTTAAAAATATTACCTGGTGTTGAAATTGATGAAGATGGTGTGATTACTGTAAACGGAGTTACAGTTGATAATATTTTGGTTAATGGAAATTCTTTTTTTGGAGACGATCCGACTATAGCAACTCGCAACCTGACAAAGGATATTATTAAAAAAATTCAAATTGTAGATACAAAAACAAAAGATCAAGCATTTGCAGGTGAAGCTGGAGATCAGGAAAATAAAACCATTAATCTAACTATAGAGGAAGATAAGAATAGAGGCCAATTTGGACGTGTTTCTGCAGCAGGAGGTACAGACGATCGTTACGAAATGTCTGGTATTTATAATCGGTTTAACGATACACGTCGTATAAGCATACTAGCAGGAGGAAATAATATAAACGCACCGGGTTTTAGCAATTCTGAACTTAACGACACTTTTGGTCGTGGTGGAAGTCGGGAGTATAGCGGTAATGGCGATGGGATTATAACATCTAAAAATGTCGGTGCTAATTATACAGATGCACCTTCAAGAGCAAAAGAGTTTAGTACAGATTATTTTTATGCCCGAAGTGATTCTGATCAGAACCAGAAAACTAATAAAGAAATATTTTTACCAGATTCTAAGTATTACACCGCAGAAGAGTCTAGCGATTTTAAAACAAATCAAAGTCATAAAGCCAATTTATCATTCGAAACTCAATTAGATTCTACTTTCATGATTTCTTTCAGACCAAAATTTGAGGCTAATAAAAACGATAGTAAGTGGTTTAATGAAGCACAGTCTTTCGACGCCGACAGAAGTTTAACTAATCAATCTGTTAGTCAGATTAGCAGTACGAGTGTATCTCAAGAATTTTCTGCAAATGTAAGAGCGACAAAACGTATTGGTACAAAAGGAAGTTTTTTGCGTTTATCCATGGGGGGTGAAATGAATCATAACGACTCTGATAAATACGCAATGTCAGAAACTAATTATTATGGAGATAATCCTAGTGAAGAGATTAGAAATCAATATGAAAATGGAGCGCAGAATGAAACACAAATTAATTCTTCCTTACGGTTTCGTTTGCCTTTAATAGAAAAAAAATTAATGTTCGATGTTAATTACGATTATAGAAGCGTGCTCTCAAAAAGTAAATTATCTACATTCGATTATAATGAAGGAGATAGTGCGTATTCCAATTTTAATTTAGATCAGAGTACCGATTTTGATAACGATAATGTTATCTCTTCACCCGAATTAGGTTTTAGATACAACGGGAATAAGTGGTATTTTAATACAGAAGCTGGTTACGATATTATTGAATTGTCTTCTAAAGATGCCTTACGTCCAGAACTCAATTTTAATCAGGATTTTACAAAATTAAAAATGAGTACCACATTTGGTTACCGTATAAAATCTAAGTTATCTGCCCGCTTTCAATACCGTTTAAGAAACGAAGCTCCAAGTATTTCTCAATTACAACCTTATACAGATATTAGTAATCCACTACATATTGTAAAAGGTAATCCAGCCTTAGAGATGACTCAAAACCATAGAATGCAAGTTCGTTTTAATACAAATAATTATAATAAGCAATTTGGTTTCTTTGGGTATGCAAATTTAAGTATTCTTGATAATGATGTGGTAAGTCAGTCTGTTATAGACGAGAATTTAGTTAAAACAACAACCTATATAAATGTAGATGGAAGTTATAGTTTAAATGTGCGCTTAAATGTGTCTAAAAAATTAAAATTAGATTCAATATCTACCTTAAAGTTTGTAGCTGGTTTAGGACCTAATTTACAACGTAAAGTAAATTTTAATAACGCTTTACAGTATACCAGTACAGTTCAAGCCATGTCTCCTTCTTTAGGTGTTGTTTACGAAATTCCAGATTTTATAGAAGTAGAAACGCGTTACTCTGCTCAGTTTTCAAAAGGGACATATAGCATCGAGTCGTTTGATGATACAGAATATACAACCCATAATTTAAGATTGAATACGGCAACGTATTTTCTAAAAGGATTTGAATGGCGTAATAATTTAAATTTCAACTATAATTCGAATATTTCTGACGATTTTCAGAAAAGTTCATGGTTCTTAAATAGTACAATATCTTACTCTGTTTTAAACAAAAATGGTTACATTACACTTAAAGCATACGATATTTTAAACCAAAATACCAATGCAAGGCGTGTTGTAAATCAGGATTATATAGAAGATAGTTCTAGTAATGTATTACAACAATATTTTATGTTAGGTTTCAGTTGGAAATTTAATAGCCTAGGATCCTAATATTAGATTTTGGTTTGCTGATCTAAATTATTATTTTCCATCACAATTCGTGTTCTAGGTAGACTTTCAGGATAATTTTTCTGAATATATTCAATCATCTTTTCTCGAATATGTACACGTAAATCCCAAGCGATTGGAGAATTCTTTGCGCTAACAAGTATTCTAGATTCTACGGTGGTTTCTTTAGAGTCTGTTACTTGAAGTACGTTTACCTTTTTATCCCACAAATCGGTAGCGTTTAATAAACGTGTTAATTCTGTTCTTAAATCATCAAAAGGAATATTGTAATCTGTATATAAAAATATGGTTCCTATAATGTCTGCATTATTTCTGGTCCAATTCTGAAATGGTTTTTCAAGAAAATAGGAAGAGGGGAGTACCAATCTTCTTTTATCCCAAAGTCTAACCACAACATACGTTAAGTTGATTTCTTCAATCCAACCCCATTCACCTTCAACTACAACAGCATCATCAATTCTGAAAGGTTGAGTAATCGCAATTTGTATTCCTGCTAGCAAAGCACCTACCACTTTTTGTGCAGACAAACCTAATATAATTCCAGCTACTCCGGCTGAAGCAAATAACCCAACACCAAATTTCCTGATGCTATCAAAAGACAATAAAATTAATCCTACAGCTCCAATAATAATGATAAAAATAATTACTTTTTCAAGAATGTTAACCTGAGTATATATTTTTCTGGAATGCAGATTATCTTCTTTAGAGATATCGTAACGTTTTAAAAATCTAATTTTCAGTTTACGCAATACTTCAATACTTACCCAAGCAGCAGCAGCAATTAAGAAGTTTTGTCTTTGTGTCGCTAAAAAAGAAAAATCTAAACGTGTTATACGCGTTAATAATTGAGATATAGGTTGTAAAAGAGATACTAGAATTAATGTAATAATACTTATTATAAGTTTTGAATGTGTTTTCATAGGGCTTATATTTTCTGAAAATAAAAACATGTCTCGTTAGATATAGCTATGGAAAACAAAGTTGCACACTGAAGAAAATATCTGTGTAGAAGAATAACATAGCTTTTGTTTTCAAGTTAGTTAAAAAAAGAGAAAATAAAAAAGTATGTAGTATGGATCTAATAAGAAATTAGATTAATAAAAAATAAGAGAAATAAATTGAATATCTGATAATGGTAAGTTTACCAGCTTCCGCCAGCACCACCTCCGCTAAAGCCACCACCGCCGAAGCCGCCGCCAAAACCGCCGCCACCTCCAAAGCTTCCGCCTCCAGAAGATGAACCAAAGCCTCCACCGTAACTTCCACGTCCCATATTGCTTAGAATAATAGCATCTAAAATACTTGTTGGTCTGCGGTTGTTTCCGTTTCCACCACCACCGCCACCGCGATTGTTTTTAGATATAGCTATCACGAAAATAATAAATATAAAGATCATGAAAATGATTTTCTCAGCAGGAAAGTCATTCGTTTTATTAGCTTGTCTTGTTCCTTGGTATTCTCCCATAAGGAGCTGAAAAATAGCGTCAGACCCTTTGTCTAAACCACTATAAAAACTACCTGTCTTAAACTCTGGAATAATAACATTTCTTGTGATTTCTCCTACAACTCCTGCAGTGAGTTGGCTTTCTACACCGTAACCTGGAGAGATCCAAATTTTGCGATCGTCTTTAGCTAATAATATAAATACACCATTATCTTCTTTAGCTTGTCCGACACCCCATTTTTGAGCCCATTTAGGAGCTAATAAACCAATATTTTCTCCTTTAGTTGTAGCAATAATAGCGACAACTATTTGCGTAGAGGTTGTATCTGAATATTTAATGAGTTTGGTTTCGAGTGCACTTTTCTCTGTAGGGGATAATAAGTTGATATAATCGTAAACACTGGTTTGAGATTCTTTAGACTCGGGTTTTGCTGGAATATCAAATTGTGCTGTAGCAAATTGTGAGAAACAAAAAATAATACAGTAACATAAAAATAACCAAGTGTTTTTTAATTTTTGCACGATCTATCCGTTTGAAATTTCGTTAGGTAATTCATTTATATCTGAAGCGTCCCAAGGGAAATTAGCCTGAAGCTCTTTTCCTGCTCTTAAAACACCTTCAACAAGACCTTCTTTAAATTTACCTTGTTTAAAGTAGGATTGAATAACATCTTTAGTAGTATCCCAGAATGTATCGTCAACCACATCATTTATGCCTTTGTCTCCATAGATTACAAAAGTTTTGTCTTCTACCGCAACATAAATAAGCACTCCGTTTTGAAGTTTGGTGGTGTTCATCTTAAGCATGTGAAAAACTTCCATAGCGCGTTCGTAAACGTCAATGGAAGTTGTTTTTTCTATATGAATACGGATTTCACCTGAAGTTTGATTTTCTGCCTGTCGAATGGCTTCAACAATCTCACTTTCTTCTTTCTGGGTAAGAAATTTTTCTACTTTAGAATCCATTATTTTTTATTAAAATCGAATTCAACATCTACCGGTTTTTCAGCTCCAGCTTCAGCATCGAAATATGGTTTTGCATCAAAGTTAAACAGTCCCGCTAATATTGAATTAGGAAATGTTTTTACATGATTATTATAAGGCTTTATGGTTTCGTTATAACGAACACGAGCCGTTTGTATTGTGTTTTCTGTACTTGTTAATTCGTCCTGAAGTTTTAAGAAATTCTGATTTGCTTTTAAATCAGGATAACGTTCTACAGAAACTAATAATCTAGATAAAGCACTACTTAAACCACCTTGCGCTTCATTAAATTGTTTTAATTGTTCTGGTGTAATATTCTCTGGATTTATTGTTGTAGATGTTGCCTTAGCACGTGCTTCTATAACATCTGTTAAAGTAGATCTTTCAAAATCTGCAGCACCTTGAACGGTTTTTACCAGGTTACCAATAAGGTCGTTTCTACGCTGATAAGATGTTTGTACATTACCCCAAGCTTCTCCTACGTTTTCGTTTAGTCTTACCGCAGAATTATTGAAGCCTACGCCCCATTTGTAAAAGCCCATTACTATAACGGCAATAATAATAACTGGAATTAACCATTTTTTCATGATTGTTGGTTTTTAAAGTTGATTTTTAATTCTTATGAGTTGACTTTTTATGTCTTCTAATTTCTCAATAATATCAAAGTTAGTTAAAGTTTTCTTTTTTTCTTCCTTTAAATGGACTTTTGCGCCATCTAGCGTAAATCCTCGTTCTTTGACTAAATGATAAATTAATTTAAGATTTTTTATGTCCTCGGGAGTGAATTTTCTATTCCCTTTAGCATTTTTTTTAGGCTTAAGCACATCGAATTCTTTTTCCCAAAAGCGGATTAAAGAGGCATTAACATCGAATGCTTTGGCAACTTCGCCAATACCATAATATCGTTTTTCAGGTAAATCTATATGCATTAATCTAGCGATTGATTTTCTAAAGAAGCTTTTTCTAAAAGATTATTGTATTCTTCTGGAGTTAAACTTCCATAATAGAAATTAGTTGGGTTTATGCGTTCTCCATCTTTAAAAATTTCGTAGTGTAAGTGTGGCGCTTCAGAACGTCCTGTACTTCCAACAAAACCTATAAGATCTCCACGTTCAACCTTCTGATTTTTTTTAACATTGTATTTGTAAAGGTGAGCATATAAACTGGTATAGCCGTATCCATGATCTATTCTAATGTGGTTTCCATAACCTGTAGAGTGGTTGTCTGCACGACTAACAATACCATCTCCACTGGCATATACAGGTGTGCCTCTTGGAGCTGTAAAATCCATACCATAATGAAATTTACGTGCTTTTGTAAAAGGATCTGTTCGGTAGCCATATCCAGATGCAATACGAGTTAAATCTACATTGTTTACAGGTTGAATGGCAGGAATAGCAGCTAATAATTTCTCTTTATCTTCTGCAAGTTTTGCTATTTCGTCTAAAGATTTAGACTGTACTACAATTTGTTTTTGAAGAATGTCTAACTTCTTACTACTTTCAATAATAAGTTTAGAATTATCGTAACCCTCTAGTCCTTTATAACGGTTTATACCTCCAAAACCTGCTTTACGCTGTTCTTCAGGTATAGGGTTTGCTTCAAAGTATATTCTATATATATTATTGTCTCTATCTTCAAGACTAGCTAAAACTTCAGAGGCTTCATTCATCTTTTTGTTAAGCATGTCGTAGTGTAATTGCATATTGACCAATTCGCGCTTTAAAGCTTTTTCTTTGGGAGATTCAACAAATTGACTACTTATAGAAACGGTTAAAAATCCAAATAAAGCCGCAGCTGTTAAAAAAGCAACTATGAACTTAAATGTATTACGTTTTTTACGCTCTATTTTACGGTAAGAAAGCGTCTCAGAATCATAATAATATTTTACCTTACTCATTATCTAATTTATACTATTTTTGCAATTGTGTAGTGTAACACATGGTGTTAAATCACAGGTTTTGTGGCAAACCTACAAAAAATATTTTCGTTGCAAATTTAATAAACAAATGACAATATTTTGCGTCTAGCTTTAGTCAAACCTTAATTTAACAATATATTTGCACTTTAAAACCAAAAAGCGACTTTTTAAAAGTAGTCAATTTAATAACAGTTTGTTACATATAATATGAAATCTCAAGACATTCGATCTAAATATTTAGAATTTTTTAAAAGTAAAGGTCATACCATAGTGCCTTCTGCACCAATGGTTTTAAAAAATGATCCTACGTTAATGTTTGTTAATTCTGGAATGGCTCCTTTTAAAGAATACTTCTTAGGTCAAGCTAAACCTATAAATAATCGTTTAACAGATTCACAAAAATGTTTACGTGTTTCTGGAAAACATAACGATTTAGAAGAAGTAGGATACGATACGTATCATCATACTTTATTTGAAATGTTAGGGAACTGGAGTTTTGGAGATTATTTTAAAAAAGAAGCTATTGCCTGGTGTTGGGAGTTATTAACCGAAGTATATGGTATAGATAAAGATATTTTATACGTTACCATTTTTGAAGGCGATGAAGCAGATGGTACACCAATAGATCAAGAAGCTTACGATTTTTGGAAAGAGATTGTTTCGGAAGACCGTATTCTTAAAGGAAACAAAAAAGATAATTTTTGGGAAATGGGAGATCAAGGACCATGTGGACCTTGTAGTGAAATACATGTAGATATTCGCTCTGCAGATGAAAAGGCTAAAATAGATGGTAAATCTTTAGTAAACGCAGATCATCCTCAAGTTGTAGAGATTTGGAACTTGGTCTTTATGCAATACAATCGTAAAGCAAACGGAAGTTTAGAAGCGTTACCTAATAAGCATATCGATACAGGTATGGGATTCGAGCGTTTATGTATGGTTATGCAAGGTGTGCAGTCTAATTACGATACAGATGTGTTTACTCCAATTATTCGTGAAATTGAAACCATTTCTAAAACAGAATACGGAAAAGATGAACAAGTAGATGTTGCCATTCGTGTGATTTCAGATCACGTGCGTGCTGTAGCTTTTTCTATAGCAGATGGGCAATTACCAAGTAATACCGGGGCAGGTTATGTTATCCGTCGTATTTTGCGTCGTGCTGTACGTTATAGTTTTACATTTTTAGATCAGAAAGAACCGTTTATTTATCGTTTGGTAAATGTACTTAGTAGTAAAATGGGAGATGCATTCCCAGAATTAAAAGTTCAAAAACAATTAATTCAAAATGTTATAAAAGAAGAAGAAGTGTCTTTTTTAAGAACCTTAGACCAAGGTTTAGTCTTATTAAATGGTATTATAGAGAATGCTTCAGAATCAGTTATTTCTGGAGAGAAAGCATTCGAATTATATGATACGTATGGATTTCCAATTGATTTAACGTCTTTAATTCTTCGTGAAAAAGGATTGGCGTTAGATGAAGCTGGTTTTCATACAGCCATGGAAAAACAGAAGTCCAGATCTCGTTCTGCTAGTGAAATGTCTACAGACGATTGGACCGTTTTAATAGAGGATGCCGTTCAAGAATTTGTTGGATACGATCTCTTAGAGGCACAAGTAAGAATAACTCGATATAGAAAAGTAGTTTCTAAAAAAGATGGTACTATGTATCAATTAGTCTTTAATTTAACACCGTTTTATCCTGAAGGCGGAGGGCAAGTAGGAGATAAAGGTTATATAGAATCTCCTAACGGAAACATTTCTTATATTTTAGATACTAAAAAAGAGAATAATGTTGTTTACCATTTAGTAAAAGAACTTCCTGAAGACTTAAATAAAATATTTAAAGCAGGAGTAGATGCTAAACAACGTAACAGAACGTCTAGTAATCATACCGCAACGCATTTGTTACATCAAGCCTTACGCGAAATTTTAGGCGAACATGTAGAACAAAGAGGATCTGCGGTGCATTCTAAAAATTTACGTTTCGATTTTTCACATTTTTCTAAAGTAACTAACGAGCAGTTACAAGATGTAGAAGATTTTGTAAATGCACGTATAGAAGGAAAATTACCTTTACAAGAGCAACGCAATATTCCAATGCAAAAAGCGATAGACGAAGGTGCAATGGCATTGTTTGGCGAGAAATACGGAGATACCGTTAGAGCCATTCGTTTTGGTAAATCTATAGAGCTTTGTGGAGGTACTCATGTGCAAAATACAGCCGATCTTTGGCATTTTAAAATTACTTCGGAAAGTGCAGTTGCTTCTGGAATACGTAGAATTGAAGCCATAACAGGAGATGCTGTAAAAGATTTCTATACAGATAATAGTAAGATATATTTCGAAATGAAAGAATTGCTTAATAATGCTCAAGAGCCTATTAAAGCATTGGTTTCATTACAAGAAGAAAACACAAGTCTTAAAAAACAAGTAGATGTGCTTTTAAAGGAGAAAGCAAAACATGTAAAAGGCGAGCTTAAAAATAAAATTGAAACTATAAATGGGATTCAATTTTTAGCCAAACAAGTTGATTTGGATGCTGGGGGTATTAAAGATTTGTCTTTTGAATTAGGAGGAACTTTAAACAATGCATTTTTAGTATTTGGAACAGAACAAAACGGAAAAGCATTATTGTCTTGTTACATTTCTAAAGAGTTGGTTGAAAGTGATAAATTAAACGCAGGGCAAGTGGTTCGCGAATTAGGAAAATATATTCAAGGCGGTGGCGGTGGTCAACCCTTTTTTGCTACAGCTGGAGGTAAAAAACCAGAAGGCATTCAAGAGGCTTTACTAGCTGCTAAAAATTATGTTGTAAAAGCATAACTTATGAAACTTTTTATCGAGATCCCAATAAAACACCAAACCGAAAGTCAAATTGATTATCAGTCTAAAATGTTATTATTGGGATCTTGTTTTGTAGAAAACATAGGTAAAAAGTTTGATTATTTTAAATTTCAAAATCTTCAAAATCCGTTTGGAGTCTTATTTCAGCCAAAAGCTATAGAACAGTTAATTAAACATGCTATACATGGAAACGTTTATACAGATAAAGATGTGTTTCAGCAACATGATATTTGGCATTGTTTTGAAGCGCATTCTAAATTAAGTGGGTTAGATAAAACGGCTGTATTACACGGGTTAAATTCAGCTTTAAAAGAAACAAAACAGTTTTTAGAAACGGCTACACATGTTGTTATTACCTTAGGAACGTCTTGGGTGTATAAACATCTAGATTCTAATATAATTGTAGCGAACTGCCATAAAGTGCCTCAAAAAGCATTTAAAAAGGAGTTATTAAGTAGTGATGACGTTTTACATTCTTTACAAAATATACAACACTTAATTGCTTCGGTTAATCCTAATGCAACCATTATTTTTACGGTATCTCCAATCCGACATACAAAAGATGGGTTTGTAGAAAATACACGAAGTAAATCTCATTTAATTACTGCGATTCATCAGCTTTTAGAGGAGTCTGCTATGAATACATTGCATTATTTTCCGTCTTATGAGATTATGATGGATGAACTTCGTGATTATCGATTTTATGCAACAGACTTAGTGCACCCCAATCAAATTGCTATCGATTATATTTGGGAAAAATTTACAGCATCTTGGTTTAATAATTCAACGACATCTATTATGAAAGAGGTGCAAATCATTCAAAGCGGATTACAACATAAGCCTTTTAATGCATCTTCTAAGGAACATCAGAAATTTCTTGTTAACTTAAATAAGAGAATTACTGCTATACAAGAAAAAATTAGTGGTATTAATTTTTCTGTGTAAGAAAATATTGTTAAATATTTGTTTTCAGCACATTACGACTATTATTTGAGCTAGTTGTCTAAAATAATAGCTTTACTTTTAAATAAATTCTAATTTACACATGCTATTAATCAATCTGATAAGAGCATCAACCTCTATAATGCGTAATGCATATATACGCAAGGAGTTGATGCTTTTTTATGATTAAAAGTACCGTGTTAAAGATCATATTTTATACCTTTAAATAAAAAATGGATTAATGCGAAATATAATTTTTGGAGTTCTAGTTGCCATAGTGTTATTCTTCTCTTTTAAGTATTTTAATACCAAGAAAGCAGATGAAGCTAAGCTTATAGAAAACTCGATGTTAATTCAGGAGCAAATTAAAAATGTTGGTAAATTAGTCGTTACCGAAGGTCATTTTAGTGAGGTGTTTTCGTACAAAGATTCTAGAGATGTATTTCCGTATTTAGTAACAGCAGAAAAAAAAGCTTTAGTCGTGGTGAATGCAGATGTTACTATTGCTTACGATTTAAGTAAGATTGTTTATGATATTGATGAGGTGAATAAGGTTTTAAATATTACATATATACCAAAAGAAGAAGTAAAGATTAGTCCAGAATTTGAATATTATGATATTCAAGCCGATTTTTTAAATCAGTTTGAAGCAAAAGATTATAATAAGATTAAAAATAAAGTGAAAGCTTCTTTGATGAAAAAAGTTGAAGCTTCAGAATTTAAGAAAAACTCAAAAAATAGATTGATAAGTGAATTGGCTAAGTTTTATGTGTTAACCAATTCTTTAGGGTGGACGTTGCAGTATAATGATACGCCAATTACAGCCGAAAAGAATCTAGACGATTTAAAACTATAGTACACTTTTTAATGTTCTGTAGCTTCCGCCGTTAGTGGCTTCAATACCATTTATGAGTAAATATTTAACAGCTTTAGCCGATCTGACTCCACTAGCACAGCACACAATAAAAGGTTTCTGTGTTGCTTTTAACGTTTTAACTTTTTGATGTAATTCATCTATAGGAATGTTTTCCGATCCAATAATATGTCCGTTTTTATATTCTTTTTTTGAGCGAACATCTAAAATTATGGCACCTCTAGATTTGAAATCTTCAATATTTCGTTTTTGCCTTCTGAATAAAAAATCTAATAAACTCATCCCTTTTTTTATAAAAATACGAGTTTTATTAGGAAAAATAAAGGATATGATTAGGCAACTTAAAAAAATCAGTATCTTCGATTTTCAATATTTATGCAATTAAAACATGAACAAACCTTTCGTAAAACAAGTCGTTTTATCCGGCGTAAGCACTATTACTTTTTACAATCCGTCGCATAATGCGTTACCTAGTGGTTTACTTTCTAATTTAGAAAAGGAGATTAATTTGGCAGCTAATAATGATGCCGCTCAAGTTGTGGTTTTACAAAGCGGTGGAGATAGAACATTCTGTGCAGGAGCCAGTTTTAATGAATTAATAAATATAGAAACAGAAGCCCAAGGGGAATTGTTTTTTACTGGTTTTGCTAAGGTTATTAATGCCATGCGAAAATGTCCGAAATTTATAGTTTGTAAAGTGCAAGGTAAGGCTGTTGGTGGAGGTGTAGGTCTTGCTGCTGCTGCAGATTATTGTTTGGCAACACAATATGCATCAATAAAACTGAGTGAATTGAGTATTGGTATTGGCCCTTTTGTTATAGAACCTGCTGTAAGTCGAAAAATAGGAGTTGGTGCAATGTCTGAAATGACCATTAATGCAAAACAGTTTTACACTGCACAATGGGCAGAGCAAAAAGGTTTATATGCTACTGTTTTTGAATCGAAGAGGGCGTTAGATAATGCTACTGAATTATTAGTTGAGAACTTAAAAACCTATAATCCTGAAGCAATGCAAGCTATGAAAACGGTAATGTGGGCTCATACCTCGCACTGGGACGATTTACTTATGGCACGTGCTACAATTAGTGGGCGTTTGGTTTTAAGCGCCTTTACAAAAGAGGTATTACAGAAGTATAAAACATCTTAACTCTTTTTTGTAAGAATTTTATATGGTTTTCATATACTATGTATGGCTTATCTATGGAGTATCTATAGCTAAGCTATGTCTTAGGATGGGCGTTTTCTTAGCTAATGGAGGAAACATACCATAAAAAAAGAACCTATTTCTAGGTTCTAATCACTATTTTTCTTTTTCAAGGAAATATTATTTTTTTACTTCTGGCGGATAGTTTGATAGAATCTCGGCAACAAATTCTTGGATGCGTTCTTCTTTCTTGTTTATATTGTCATTTAACATTCCAGAACCTAAACCTTGCCAAACTAATTCTTTTTTCTTAGCATCAATAAGATCTATGTATAAGGAACCTTCTGTAGATCGTGTTACAGATGTATTGTTGTAATTGTTATAATATGGACTCCATCCCCAACCATAACCATAAGGGCCAAATCCCATATTGTTATTATATACGTTTACTTGCTCTCTAGCTTTTGTGAAAATACTTATTAGTAAATCTGGACTTTCAGATTTCACAAAGCCTTTAGCTGTCAGTTCTGCCTCAATGGCATGTAAAATACGACGTTTATCTAAATCGTTTATTTCAGCTTTATCTATGCCTGTCTTGTAAAAGGCGAAAGTTTTGTATTGATCGAACTCTGTAGTTTTATCATAATCTGAAGCTACCTTTACAGAGCTGCATGCTGTTATTACTAGAAGTAGCAGTAATATTGGAATAATTTTTTTCATCTGTGTATGATTTAAAAGAAATTAATATATTATTATTTACTAAGTTAAAAAAAGATTAAACAAGTTGGTTAAGTAAACCTGATAACAATTAAAGGGGTTTATGTTATTGTGATTTCCCTATGCGTGTGTTCTTTTTAATCTTTAAAAGTTAAAATAAAACGATATATAATGCGTAATTATTGTTTTATTAACAATAATCGTACCAATGTATAGCTTGTTGTTTATACTATAATTAGTAAGATTATTTGAATACACCTTTCATTGTTATCTGTCTAATTTCAAATTTGGTTAAGATTTGAAGCTATCTGTTTTTTTATCGTAACCATAAGGGCAATGTCTACAACCACTTTTGCAGCAATAGCCTCTTTTTAGGTGGTATTTTTCGGTAAAACAGCGATATCCTTCTGGAGTTAAATAGTAATCGCCTTCTTCTACTGGAATTATTTTTTTCATGATATGCAAAGATACTGTAATTTGGATTGATTTTTGAAACAGGCTATTTATGATTTTAATTTCAAAATATATTACTCCTAAATGGTGTCTAGGCATAACTTTGTACCCGTTTGTTTTTTTAAGAGACTCGGCTTTAAAATCCGATCGTGTTTTAATTAATCATGAACGTATTCATTTAAAACAACAATTGGAGTTATTGGTTTTACCTTTTTATACCTGGTATGGCATTGAGTTTTTGGTGCGTTTAATTCAATATAAGGACAGGCATACTGCTTATAGAAATATTTCTTTTGAGCGAGAAGCTTATGCTAAAGAAAAAGACCTTAACTATTTAAAGTTAAGGTCTTGGTTTTCTTTTTTGAAGTATTTATAAGCTTAATAAATAACTTTCTGTGTTTTAGTCGTTCCGTTTGTTAAAGTAGCTTTTACAATTAACGGACTGTTGGTTGGTTTTAACTGATTTAATTTTACTTCAGAAGCATTTAATTTATTAGCTTGATAAATGACACGTCCTATTATGTCGTAAACAATAATTTTGTTTATTGTACTTGTGGTACTAGTTGCTTTAATAAAGTTTTTAGTTGCGATAATTTTAAAATTAGCATCCACAATAGCATCTTCAATACCTAAGGTACTATTTTGATAGCGTAATATAAAACGATCGTTAAACGTTCCTGCTTCTGATGAAAATGAGTAAGCAGAGTCTTTTAAATTATGTATTGTATTTTCATAAAGATCTTCTAGATAAATATCTTGATCATTTTCAAACACACCTTCTACTTTATTGATTCCAATGGTAAATACATCTTTTTTTGTACTAATTAGACCTAAAGGCACTTTGTCTGTTTCTAAAAATGGATTGGCTTTACCTTGAATAACAAATGCTTCATCTTCTATGATAGAATAAAGAGAAGTGGTGTTTGAATTCATAATTACAGCATCGTAAAGTGGATCTTTTGCATTTACTGCACCATCAAAATAACCTAAAAGCATACTTGAAGATGTTTCTTCGCTATCGATTAAATCTAACCAAATTCTATTTTTTTCACCGCTAGTTCTATAAAATTCGGAGTTGCTATATTCTGAGGTATAGCTTCGCATGTCGTTAGTAAATGTTACAGTGTTTGGTGTACTTGCAGCATGCTTCATTAAAACAAAGAAGCCTTGTCCAGAAGCAATGTAACCATCGAATCCAGAAGGAGAAGAACCAGCTAATGTATACGTAATATAATCGTCTGAGTTGTAGCTTTCAATTTCGTTTGCATAAAAAGGCGTATCGTTTCCAGAGCTAAGTTCTGAAGCATGAGTCCAAACGCGAACACCTCCTTCAACTGTTCCTCCAGATACAGATTCGCCAGCATCTAAAGAACCGCTGTTTTCTGTTAAGAAATCATCTGCATTAATAGCTGAAGGGTAAGGATTTCCTATTAAGTTCCAGTTATCGTCTATTTTAGTTACAGCAGTACTAGAAATATCAATGTAATCACTTCCGTTATAAGTCCCTCTAGTGATGGTTGTGTTTATTGTTCCATTATTAGGTTTGTCGTCTTGGTAGGATGCGGTATAGTTGTTACCTCTTATAATGTACCCTTTTCCAACAGTCATATTTGTATTTGATACTTTAGACCAGTTTCCGTATTTATTATTTATAGTTGGTAGCCACTCATAACGATATGAGGAGGTAGATATATTATCTATATTAAAGCTTTGAACAGGAGAAGACCAATAGGTATAATCTGTATTGTATGATGTTGTAGAGGTTCTGTTTACGGTAAATGTTCCCGAAGATGAATTAGTATCCTCGCTAGATTGAACTAAACTCGCATCATCATTAAGTGTTATATCTCCGTCTAGCGTTAATGTTTCATCAATTACAAGCACAGAAGTGTCATTAACGTCCCATGAAGCATTTGAAGATATTAAAGAGAAATTTTTAACAGTTAAGAGACTATTATCTTCAATAGTACCATTGGCACTAGATTCTAAATACCCATCTTCTATAATTAATGAGCTACCATCTGTAATATAAATTGGAGAATTGGATGAAATAAATTCAGAAACCTGTAATTCTGCTTGAACAGATAATGTTAATTGAGAGTCATCTCCTAAAATGGTAATAGATTTAGCGTAGGCAATACCATTACTATTTCCTGTAGTTTCATATCCTTTTATTTTGGGATTGCTGTTACCACTTAATGTATTTATAGTCACACAATCGTCTGCTGTAGGTACACCTTTAGGTTCCCAATTACTAGAAACAAACCAACCTATACCGTTATCTCCTACCCACGTTTTACAGCTCGCTTCTTCCTCTTCAACAATTAAAGTATAGTCTTCGGCTTGACCTTCATCAAAAGTACTACATGCATCTGTAGCAGAACTACCTTCTGTCTTAATTATACGTATAAGAGTTGTTCCTAATATAGCATTATCAGGAACTATTATATTCCCTATAACAGTATTTGAATCTACTCCTGTAGAATTTCTGAAATCTCCTATTTTTTGCTCTTCATAAGCATCTTCATCGTCATCAAATACACCATCTTGATTCCAATCGATAAAAGCCATAAAGAAATTTTTATTATTACCGTTTGTATTTCCTTTTATAGTTATTTCGTAAGTCTCTCCTTGAGTAACTGTTCCTGATATATCACAAAAGGTTTCCAGACCTTGGCTACCATTTATTGTGTCATCTGTAGTATTATTAATACCTGCAAAGGTAACATTTGTAATAGGTTCTACAGATGTAAAGCTTGTAGTACAATAACTTGAAGAGCCGCTATCTCCATACATAGTAATGCGAATGTACCCGTCACCACCATCGCCTCCCGTGGCATTATTATTACCTCTTCTAGTTCCACCGCCACCACCAGCACCAGGTCCGCCATTAGAACCATCTCCCACATTGTTAGCGAGGCCTCCAGCTCCGATAGATATTCCATTGTTGTCGTTTGGGGCATCTATACCATCATTTGCAGTATCACTATTGTTATTCGCTTTGTCTCCTCCATTACCACCATTTGCTCCGACCCAATCATATGATGTAGGCCCTTGTGCTTGTATAAAAGATTGACCACCATTATTACTTCCTCCAGTAGTTCCTGTTCCTCCTGCAGCTATAGTATAGTTTAATATTTCCCCTTCAGCCACACTAATATTACTATTTGAAGCATATTTCCCTGCATCTCCACCGTCACCTCCAGCATTCTTAATAGTACTACCACCACCGGCACCACCAGATCCCCAAACTTCAATATCAATTTTAGTAACACCACATGGTATTTCATAAGTTCCTGTTCCTGGAGTGCTTAGATTGACTACGGTCTGTCCGAATCCATTAACTCCTATTAATGCAAAGCATAGAACTAAAGTAAATTGCTTAAAAAAAGAGGCTTTAAAAGAATGTGTCGCTTTAATATTTTTATAGGTAGTTATTGTTGTCATACAATTTAGATTTGGATTTTTCTTTGCAAAAATAAATATTAAAATGATTTAACAGAATTTTTAGAATAAATATTGTGTTAATTCTCAGCTAATTAAATAAAAAAGAACAAGATTTATAATCTATATATCTTGTTCTTTTTTAGTCGTATACTGTTTCTTGAATCATAAACAAGCTTGCTAATTATACTAAACTTAAAAAGGATATGGTAAAAAAAAAGCCCTTAACATATTAGTGTTAAGAGCCGAAATTTTAAAGCTGATATAATATTATAATAGTATCGCTTTTACTAAAAAAATAAGCAATAATTAATATATTACTTTTTGAGTTTTTGTTGTGCCATTGGCTAAGGTGGCTTTAACTATTAAAGGACCTTGCGTTGGAGCTAACTGATCTAATTTTACTTCAGTAGTATTTAAACCTTTAGTTTGATATAAGACACGACCTAATATATCGTATACTATAATGCTGTTAATAGTATTAGAAGTAGTGCTTGCTTTGATAAAGTTTTGAGTTGCTATAATTTTAAATTCAGAATCTATAATAGCATCATCAATACTTAAGCTTTTATCTTGATAACGTAATATGAAACGATCGTTAAACGTTCCTGCTTCTGATGAAAACGTATAAGCAGAGTCTTTTAAATTATGTATAGTGTTTTCATAAAGATCTTCTAAGTAGATGTCTTGATTATTTTCGAAATTACCATCTACATATTTAATACCTATACTATATAAATCTTTAGTTGTTGTAATAATACTTAAAGGTACTTGGTCTGTATCTAGAAATGGTAACGAACGACCTTGTATAACCATAGGTTGATTGTCTATTAAACTATAAATTCCCATTGTATTTATATCCATAGCTACAGCATCATACAATCTATCTTTTTCTTCTGTTGCACCATCTGTATATCCTAAAAGCATGGTGTTAGAACTCTTGGTTTCGTCTGCGATTAATTCTAACCAAATACGCGATTTTTGAGACGTCTCATCTGTTCTGTAAAATTCTGTATTGGTATAATATGTATCATAAGTACGCATGTCGTTTGTGAAATAGGCTTCTTCTTCGGTGCTGGGAATTACGTCTTCAAATAACACAAAGAACCCTTGTCCAGATGCGATGTAACCATTAAAGCTAGATGGCCCTGTACTACTCCCTAATAAGTTGTATGTGATGTAATCATTCACATTATAACTAAAAGTTTCGTTAGCATAGAATGGATCATCATTACTTGCACTTAGCCCATTTGTGTGTGTCCAAATACGGACGTTACCATCTAAATATTTGTTTAATTCTAAAAATTTTTGTGCACTTATTGCTGAAGGATATGGGTTTCCTAAAAGGTTCCAATTGTCATCATTACTAGTTACTAATGTTTGAGAAGAAGGACCTGTGTAATTTGCTCCTGTATAAGTGCCTTTGTATATTGGAACTGTTATATTTCCATTGTATGGTTTTTGTGCTTGAAATCTTTGTTGATAAATACTATTACCATCATCAAGGATTAATTCATCAACAAAACCTCTTACTATATAGCCTTTTCCTTGTGTCATTTCTCCTGAAGCTTTTTTCCAATTTCCAAAATTACTAGCATAAGTTCCACCATTATCTTTGGTTGCTTCCCATTCATAACGGTAGGTTGTATCCCCAATATCATCTATAGAATAACCCGGCACAGGAGAAGACCAATACACATAATCTATATCGCGTTCAATATCAATAGATCTGTCTATAGTAAATTGATCTGTATCGTTCCAGGCATTGGAAACATTTAAATCTGTTTCACTTGTTTGAATTAAACTAGAACCACTATCAATATATATAGTAGTATAATTAGTGAATTTATTCTCAATAATTAAAACAGACTCTCCTCTTACTTCTAGATTAGAACCTGAGTTAGCTCCGGTTAAACTTAAGCAGCTTAATTTAGATTGATTATTTAACACTAAGTCTCCAATAAAATTATCAACATGATTAGAGAACTCTAATTCACTTTCATAAATATAAAGACTATTACCACCTGCATTGTCAAAAATTAAATCTGTAGCAGAAAAATAACAGTTATTTTTTATAATTCCGCCTTCTTTTGTTACAATTTGCCCACTAACTATTACGTTAGTGTTGTCGAAATAATTATCTAAGTCTGAATTGCCTATCGTTAAATCTCCGTTAGAAGTAATAGACGAACTTGTTGCATTTATAGGGTCTGATATCCAAGAATCAGTATCCACAATACAATCTGTTAAATTAATATCTCCATTGTTATTTAAGTCTCCACTAATAGAAATTTTAGATCCTGTAGCTTCCAGATCGTATGAAGTCCAGTTATCTGTATTCATTCTTGCATTTACCAAGTGTACTCTAGCATTAGTACCTGAATTATCTGCATAGGTTTCTGTTTTGAAATTTTCTGTAGATATTAAATATTCTTCGCTAGGTTTGAAATTTTCTGTATATACAGCGTTTAAAAAACCACACTCAAAATCATTAGCACTAATTGTGCTATTGTAGACATCTACTGATTTTTGGTATGCTTTAAAGTATCCCTTTTCTATTGTAAGTTTACTATCAGAGATATAAATAGGAGAATTCGTGGAGAAATTATTTTGAACGGTTAATTCACCTCCATTTTGGATGGTTAAACTACCATTGTAAGCTATCGTGATAGATTTTGCCTCTGCATTAATTCCATCAATAATTGGATATCGAGAAGGGTAATTAATGACTACATCTGTACTACTAGTTGGTAAACTGCCAGAGCTCCAATTGCTCGTGTTGTTCCAATTTGTATCCGAGTTACCTGTCCAGGTCTGCCCAAAAGTGGTAATACTTAATACTCCAAAAATTATAAATAAATACAGGCGTTTCATATTATAAGACATATAAAATAGTCTTATCATTGTAGTGTTAAATTGCATAAGATTAATAGCTATATAATTTGCGGGTGCAAAAGTACTAATTTTATATAATTATTACTAGGGTGTTGAATGTAAAACGTTTAAAAGCTAAAAACTGTAGATGAATTGATGTGTGTTAGCTCTTAGATAACAATAATATCTTCAATATGTTATCTATTTTTTAATAAAAATTAGTGTTCTACCTTTTAATTGCTTTACATTTGTAAGTCAATGTTTTAATTTAATTGGCGTTTTATGCTCTTTTCGTCTGCAACCCCAAATATTAATAATCAGTTAGTCCACTTAGGTACCGATTATAATATTAGTCTTTCTATTAAGCGGGAAGACACGATTCATCCGTTTGTTAGTGGTAATAAATACAGAAAACTTCATTATAATATTTTAAAAGCAAAAGAAGAAGAACATACCACATTGTTAACTTTTGGAGGTGCATTCTCAAATCATATAGCAGCTGTTGCTTACGCGGGGCAAATGTCAGGCTTTAAAACTATAGGTATTATTCGCGGTGAAGAATTAGCTTTAGAAACGAATTTAAATCCTACGCTTAAATTTGCTGCAGCTTGTGGCATGACCTTTAAATATGTAACGCGAACAGATTTTAGACTCAAAGAAACTCCGGAATTTATACAAGGCTTACAGGATGTTTTTGGCGATTTTTATTTAATCCCAGAAGGTGGTACTAATAGCTTAGCAGTACAAGGATGTGAGCATATTTTAACACCCAAAGATTCTAGTTTTGATTATGTATGTTGTGCCGTAGGTACAGGAGGTACTATTTCTGGACTTATAAATAGCAGTACATCAAATCAAACCATTTTAGGATTTCCTGCATTAAAAGGTGATTTTTTACAACACAATATTAGTAAATTTGTAACCAAAACCAATTGGAAGTTGATAACGGATTATCATTTTGGAGGTTATGCAAAAATAAATTCTAATTTAATTCAGTTTATTAACTCTTTTAAATCGCAACATGGTATTCCTTTAGATCCAGTATATACCGGAAAAGTAATGTTTGGTATTATGGATTTAATAACGTCAGGATATTTTCCTGACCAGTCTAAAATTTTAGTTATACATACAGGAGGTTTACAAGGTGTAGAAGGTATGAATACCCAATTAAAGAAAAAGAAAATGCCTCTAATTACATAAATATATGAAACAAATAGTTGTCCTTTTATTAGTAATGAGTGTGTTGGTTAGTTGTGGTTCTCGAAAGCGAAAAACATCGTCTTCATCAAAACAACATACAGAATATTTAAAAAGTAGAAAATTTCGTCATCAGAAAACCGAGAGTAAAACGGCAGATGTTCCTGAAGAAACAGAAGAAGAAGTTGTCCATTTAGTGATAACTAATACTTCAGAATATATTCAAGTATTTGGTCCTATTGCGGTTGAAGAAATGAATTTTTATCATATTCCTGCAAGTATTACTTTGGCCCAAGGCATTTTAGAATCAGGTTCTGGTCAAGGAAGGTTAGCTGTAGAAGCCAATAATCATTTTGGAATTAAATGTCATGATTGGACAGGTGCAAGTATTCATCACGACGACGATGAAGATCAAGAATGTTTCAGAAAATATAAAGACGCCAAGTATTCGTATCGCGATCACTCCTTATTTTTAAGCGAAAGAAAGCGTTATGCTGGTTTATTCGAATTAGATATAGACGATTATAAAGGGTGGGCAAAAGGGCTTCGTGCTGCTGGTTATGCTACAGATAGAAAATATCCTGAAAAATTAATAGCACTAATAGAACGTTATAAACTGTACAACTACGATAATGGAAGTGTAGTAAATACACCAACGCGTGTTCAGTCTAGATCCAGTCAAGATGTGCATTATGTGGTTAAGGGAGATACATTGTATTCGATCTCTAAACGCTATAATATTTCGGTACAAGAACTTCAAAAAATAAACGGATTAAGGGACACTAACCTTTCTATCGGACAAGAATTGCTAGTCAAGTCCTAAATACAAAATTAATATAATGAAATATACAAGAAGTAGTGCATTATTTGCTGATGCAGAGCAAGTTATTCCTGGTGGAGTAAACTCGCCAGTTCGTGCTTTTAAAGCAGTAGGAGGGACTCCTATTTTTATAAAAGAAGCTAAAGGTGCGTATTTAACTGATGAGGATAACAATACATTTATAGATTATATAAATTCTTGGGGACCTATGATTTTAGGTCATGCCTATCCTCCTGTTGTCGATGCTATTATTGAAAAAGCAAAATTAGGAACATCGTTTGGTGCGCCTACAGAAATTGAAACAGAAATTGCCGCTTTGGCAGTATCTATGGTACCTAATATTGATAAAATACGCTTTGTAAATTCAGGAACGGAAGCTTGTATGAGTGCCGTTCGATTAGCAAGAGGATATACAGGAAAAGAAAAAATAATAAAATTTGCGGGATGTTATCACGGCCATAGTGATTCGTTTTTAATACAAGCCGGAAGTGGCGCTATGACCTTTGGAAGTCCAAATAGTCCAGGTGTTACCGCAGGTACGGCTCAAGACACATTGTTGGCAAAATATAACGATATCAATCACGTAAAATCTATTATAGAAGCAAATCCTAATGATATTGCTTGTATTATTTTAGAACCAGTTGCTGGAAATATGGGATGTGTACCACCACAAGCTAATTTTCTTGAAGAACTGAGATTACTTTGCGATGCTAATAATATTCTTTTGGTTTTTGATGAGGTCATGACTGGTTTCAGATTGGCTAGAGGAGGAGCTCAAGAATTATTTAATGTAAAAGCAGATATTGTTTGCTTTGGAAAAGTAATTGGAGGCGGATTGCCAGTAGGTGCTTTTGCCGCACGTGAAGAGATTATGAATTATCTTGCGCCTTTAGGACCAGTATATCAGGCAGGAACTTTAAGTGGAAATCCATTAGCGATGGCTGCTGGTTTAGCGATGTTAAAAGCATTAGAAAAAGATACTCAAATTTTTAATCGTTTGGCAGAAAAGACTGAATATTTACATAAAGGCATTACAAAAGTATTATCAGATCATAAAATAGGGCATACTATAAATCGTGTAGGCTCTATGATTTCTGTGCATTTTACTGAAACTCCTGTAGTCGATTTTGAAACATCTGCTTTAGGGAATAACGAGAATTTTAAAACTTTTTTCAATGGCATGTTAGAGCAAGGTGTTTATATTGCACCAAGTGCTTTTGAAACGTGGTTTATTACAGATGCTTTAACCTATGCAGATTTAGATGCAACCATAAATGCAGTACATAAAGTAGCACCGACTTTAGATAAATAATATAACTATTATCACTCTATGTTATAATAATTCAAATGAATTATAATTTGAGTGCTATATAAATAAAAACGGCAAACCAATTTAGGTTTGCCGTTTTTATTTGAATTGAAACAACGTCTATTATCCGCGTCTTTCATTATCATTACGGTCATTTTCTTTTTTACCACCTCTATCTTTTCTACCATTTGGACGATTTTCCATATTTTTTATCCACGCTGTATATTGTTCGCTTTTTAAAATGCTTTTCATTTTAGTTTTCATTATAATCTGGTTGTCTAAGCGCGCAATCATGTTGTCGTAACGTTCTTGTTGAGTCGGTTTTACTCCCGATTCTTTAGCTTTTTTAAAGGCTTCACGATTTGCTTGTTTTTCTTTTTCCTGATTTAAAGTTAAGTTATAGACTTCTTTTTGTTGAGAACTAGTAAGGTCTAAACTTAAAACCATTTTTTTAGTTTGAATTGTGGCTTGTTGTTCTGGAGTAAAATCAGAACCTGGCATACGCATTTCTTTTTTGTCTTGTCTATTGTTGTCTCCTCTTTTTTCTTGTGCCATAGCATTTAAAGAAATAAATGCTAAAGCTAAAATCATTATTTTTTTCATGATAATTATGTTTTAAATTATACCTCTATGACCAGTAGATTTTTAAAAGGTTTAATATTAAAACTTATTTTAACAACGTATTAACGCGTAGAGAGATTAGCAAGAGGAGTTTATTAAGGTCTTAATTGGTACGTTCCGACTAACAAACCGTGGTCAGAATTGTTATTAAATTCTTTATGTAAAATTATGGGTTGCCATGTTTTAGAAATCCAAATATGATCTATTTCTAATATAGGAAAAAGACTAGGCCAAGTGGCGGTAAAGCCATTGTTGTATTTGTGAAAACTTTCAAAATTTGACTTGAAAGTTTTAAAGAATAAACTTTCGTAAGGCGTATTAAAATCACCTACTATAAAATCAATGTTTTCAGATTTTACAAGAGATTTTATACTTTCAAATTCGGCTTTTTTAGATAAAGCTGGGTTTGCAAATAAATCGTTAATAAGAATTTTAAATTGTGTATTGTTAATAGTAACAGTAACGAAATTGTTTTTAGATCCTCTAGAAATTTTCTTATATACCACCGTGTTTATTTCTCCTTTAACAGCAATCATCATTTCTCCTTCTAATTGTTGTATGTTATATAAAGGGTGCTGTTTTTTAAAGGCAGAGAGATCATCTTCAGAGATGTTTTTTGCTTCAACAAAGGCTAAAATTTCAGGACGGTAAGCCTTTATTTTTTTAGAAATATCTTCTAAGGGTAAGTTTTTAGGACGTGAAATATTCCAAAATAATATGGATTTTGTATTTATAGAAGCAGTATTAACTGTAATATCGTCGGTTTTATAATGGTAATTATTGTACCAATACACACCTAGTAAACAGTTAATAGCTAATATGGATATAAGTAGAGCCTTGTGTTTGTATAAAAACAAGGCAACTACAATACCGTAAATAATAATAACAAGTAATGAGCAAGCATTAAAAATAAACACAAAAGGTTGTAGCCTATCTTTTATTACAAAATGTATAAGCAACAAAAAAGCATACCAAAAAAGAATGTATGCTTTTGTTTTGTATTTAAAAAGGAGTTGAATCATGCTTTTTTATTCATTTAGCGTGACAAACAAACCGTCGTCTGTTTTATCTACTTTGGCTACGCCTAATTTTGTTAATCCTTTTATGGTTTTGTCCCACTTTTTATTACTTAGTTGAGATTCTGATTTTAATGCATTTAATTCTATAGGTGAATTTGTTTTTAGAATATTAAAAACAGTTTTCTCGTCTTCAGACATGTCTACTTGTTTTTTCTCAGGTCTCATTTGAGGGAAAAACAATACTTCTTGAATAGATTGATTGTTGGTTAAAAACATAATTAAACGATCCATTCCAATTCCCATTCCAGATGTTGGAGGCATACCATATTCTAGAGCACGTAAAAAGTCATGATCTATAAACTCAGTTGCTTCATCGTCTCCTTTTTGAGCTAATTTTAATTGATGCTCGAAACGTTCGCGTTGGTCTATAGGGTCGTTTAATTCAGAATAAGCATTTGCAATTTCTTTTCCACAAACCATTAATTCAAAACGTTCAGTTAATTCTGGGTTATCTCTGTGTTCTTTACAAAGCGGGCTCATCTCTTTAGGGTAATCTGTAATATAAGTTGGCTGGATGTAGTTGCCTTCACATTTTTCACCAAAAATTTCATCGATTAATTTTCCTTTACCCATAGTTTCATCAACTTGGATACCTAAGCCTTTAGCGGCTTCACGTATTTCTGCTTCTGTTTTACCAGTAATATCAAATCCTGTAAAATGTTTAATAGAATCGGCCATGGTTACACGAGCATAAGGTGCTTTAAAGTCTATTTCGTGTTCTCCGAATTTTGCTTTTGTAGTACCATTTACAGCAATTGCACAATGTTCTAATAGTTTTTCACAGAAATCCATCATCCAATTGTAATCTTTGTACGAGACATAGATTTCCATGGCTGTAAATTCTGGGTTGTGCGTTCTATCCATACCTTCGTTACGGAAGTTTTTAGAAAACTCGTAAACACCATCAAAACCACCAACAATTAAACGTTTTAGGTATAACTCGTTAGCAATTCTCATATATAAGGGAATGTCTAAACTGTTGTGGTGTGTAATAAACGGACGTGCTGCTGCACCACCAGGAATAGGTTGTAAAACAGGAGTTTCTACTTCAAAATATCCAGCGTCGTTAAAGAACCCACGCATGGCATTAAATAATTTTGTACGTTTAACAAATACTTCTTTTACATGTGGGTTTACCACTAAATCTGCGTAACGTTGTCTGTAACGTTGTTCAGGATCTGTAAACGCATCGTGTACTTTACCTTCAGTATCTACACGCGGTTGAGGTAATGGGCGTAACGATTTACTTAAAATGGTAAAGTCTCTTACCATAATGGTTTTTTCTCCAACTTTGGTTGTGAATAATTCACCTTCAATTCCAACAAAATCCCCTATATCTAATAATTTTTTATAGATTGTATTGTACTTGGTTTTATCTTCTCCAGAGCAAATTTCATCACGATTAAAATATACTTGTATACGACCTTCACTGTCTTGTACTTCAGCAAAACTTGCATTTCCTTGTATTCTTCGTGACATTAATCGTCCGGCAACTATCACTTTCTTACCTTCTTCAAAATCTGTCTTAACCTGTTTACTTGTGTGTGTTAACGGATAAAGATTTGCTGGATAAGGATTAATTCCTAACTCACGAAGTTTGCTAAGCTTTTCTCTTCTTACGATTTCTTGCTCTGATAATTGCGACATACTAGTAGTGTTCTATTTAATATTTTAACTGACAAAGATAATTACTATTGGTTAGTATATCAATATATATTATCGAAAAACAAAATAGATTTTTAGAGGTGTAACAATTGCTTTTTTGTAGCGTCTTATTTATACATAATCAATCTTAAAAAAAATCAATCATAATGAGTATCTGGAGAGTAATCCTTTCAATTATATGTCCGCCATTAGCTGTTATAGGTAAAGGCTGCGGATCTGTTCTAATCGTTTTTTTATTATGGCTTTGTGGCTGGGTGCCAGGTGTAATTGCCGCTTTAGTCATTTTAAATAATCCAAAACGATAATATAAGTTCTGTTTTATACACTTCCCTGAATACCGTGATTTTACTCTTTAAAGGTGTCTTAAGGTTAAATTGAGGCTACTTTTTATATATAAGTAAGTATATTTGCAACAGTTAATAAATGAATTCAACCTATGAAAAAAATCTATGTGTTAAGCGTTTGTATTATGCTACTTTTATTGAGTAGTTGTAAATTTTCTGAAACGATTCATGTTACAGATGATGGTAGCGGAACGATGTCTTTTTCTTTTGATGGCTCTCAGTTTATGGAAATGGGAGGAGATAACTTAGGAGAATCTGAAGAAAAAACGTTAGATTCTATAATTGTATTTAAAGATTTTTTAGAAGCAAAAAAAGATAGTATCGCTACACTTCCAAAAGAAGAGCAAGAGCAACTTAAAGCTTTAGAACGTTTTAAAATGCATATGTTAATGGACCCCAATACCAAAAAAATGGTAATTGATGTTAATACCGATTTTGATGATGTTAACGAACTTGAAGATATGTTTAAAGTGTTAAATAAAGCAAATGAACTAAAGGAAACAAATGAAGTACAACAAACAAGCCCGTTAGCACAAATGGGAACTACGGAATCTAGTGAGGTACATTATACTTATAATGGAAAAGTGTTTAAACGTATTGTAAAGGTTACAAATCCTGAACTTTTAGAGGCAACAAAAGATAGTTTGGCAGATGCAGAAATGATACTTGCAGCTTCAACATATACTTTAAATTACCATTTTCCGAAGAAAATTAAATCGGTATCGTTAGAAAATGCCATGTTTAGTCAAGATCACAAGAGTTTTTCTGCAGAACTTAGCTTTAAGGACTATTTAACAGATCCTGAAAGTTTGAATGTAGAAGTTATATTAGAAGATTAATTACTTTGAATAAAAAAATAAAATTACAAGACTTAGGTTTACGAGATTATAAGGATACTTGGGATTACCAAGAGGAATTATTTAAACAAATAGTAGATCTTAAAATTCAGAACAGAAGAGAGAATACAACTATTCCAACACCTAATTACTTTCTGTTTGTAGAGCACCCACATGTATATACTTTGGGTAAAAGCGGACATATGTCTAATATGTTACTAAACGAAGAGCAGTTAAAAGAAAAAGGGGCAACGTTTTACAAAATTAATCGCGGTGGTGATATTACTTATCACGGTCCTGGTCAAATTGTAGGTTATCCTATTTTAGATTTAGATAATTTCTTTACAGATATACACAAGTATCTTCGTTTTTTAGAAGAAGTTATTATTCTAACGTTAAAAGAATACGGATTAGAAGCAGAGCGTAGTCCTGGAGAAACCGGAGTTTGGTTAGATGTAGGAACGCCGTTTGCTAGAAAAATTTGTGCCATGGGTGTACGCGCTAGTCGTTGGGTAACCATGCATGGTTTTGCTTTAAATGTGAATGCTAATTTAGGCTATTTTGATAATATTATTCCTTGTGGTATTCGTGGTAAGGCGGTAACCTCTCTTAATGTAGAATTGGGAGTAAAAGAAGTTAATGAAGTTGAAGTAAGAGCTAAACTTCAGAAACATTTTAGTGAATGTTTCGAGTCGGAATTTGTCTTAGAGTAAATATATACGCTATTCTTTAACGGTCTTACTTTTTGTTAAAAAAGCAATGGATGTAAATATTACGAAAAGTATTACTTTTCCAATTAAGTATCCGTAACCATATTCTGTTAATCGGTCTAAGTCTGTTGCTACAATTTGCACAATATTAATACCTAATAGAAGAGCAATGATTAAAGAAATATAGAATACTATTTTTTTCATTATTAAAAATATTAAAAAGCGAGGTTGTTACTAACAACCTCGCTTTTTTAGTTAAAAAAAACTATTTTGTAACTGTAGTCATTGTTGGTGTGTAGATACCAAAAGTAAGAGCAGCAACTAAACCGTTAACAAACGTTTGTTGAGTGTTTACAGTATAATCTGTAGCTCCACCTGCCATTTCTTTAGCATCTGAAACTCCAACTGGTGCTAAACCGTAAATCACATAATGATTCCATTCTTTGGTTTGAGAGTTTCCTTGTGCTCCTGCTCCTACAACAGTTGTGTAAGAATAACAAGATGTTAATAACATTGATGATGCAAATACTACAGTCATCATTTTCATTGTTTTTTTAAACATGGTTTTTAAGTTTTAGTTGTTGTACATTAATTTATAATACTCAAGTATTGAGTTCTTTTTTAGTATAATAGTAACAGTGTTACCATACTATCTTTAATTTATCTTGCCAATAATTTTTTAGACACTTTATAAGTCGCAGCATACTGCAATCCTTCTTGCTCGCGTTTTAAGTGGCTAAATTCTCTATTATACCAGTTTACATCGGTCGCTTTTTTTCTAAACGTTTCGTGGTTTATGGTCTTAAAGGCTTCACCATCTAATGTGGTTTTAATCTCGTATACAGCAATTCCGAAATGCTCACATTGTTTTAAAACTTCAGAAAAATCTTCCTCAGAGAAATAACTATCATTGTTTTCTTCATTCTTTTGTAATCCTGTAAATACACTTTTTTCTAAAAATTCTTCTTGTGTCATTTCCTTTGGGTTTTAGTATCTTATTTAATTCAATACAGAAATACTGCGTTTAATCTATCTTCCTGTGTTTTATTTATGTTTAACTTTACTATCCTTCAGTATTAAAGAATACCTTATAATAATACATTTTCTTTTCTTCGTCAAATCCGCGTTCTAAATATTCACTAGCAGCATCTGGAGCATCAATATCTAGTTTAATTTGAATTTGTGTATCGAGTTTAATTTCAGTTTTAATTTTTGCTTTTTGCTTCTTCACTACAGGTTCGGCAACATCAAACTGATTTAGTATTAAAAGATCTTGTTCGCCTTCAAACGACTTTTTATAATCGTCGAAAAGTGTTTTGTGATTGTCGTCTTCAAAGACTTCTTCTTTAAAGTTTTCAATATTTACAAATTCATGTTCCTTAAAATAATCTACCGTTTTTGCTAAAAATATGTTTTGCTCTTGATTTCCGTAACTGGTTTTTAATATCTCGGTAGAAAACTCTTTACATAATTCGATATAATTCTGGGTGTGAGAATTAAAATCGTTTGCATATTTAATATTTAAAAAATGATTGATCCAATATTGTGCATCGTAATTATTATTGTCTACTGTTAAAACAATAGGCCCTTCTGCATCTGTTTGGTTTAAAATTAGGCATCCTTTATCTACTTTTTTTGTGTTTATACCTTGTTGTACGGCGACATCGTAACTGTTGCCTTCTAAATAGGTTTGAAAGAAATTAGATTTACTTTCAATTTTAAAGATTCCAATTGCATTGGTTACGATTTCATTAAACTCTATCCCTTCAAAAATCGCGACAATAACATCTCCTGTTTTTATTTGTACAGAATTGGATTGCTCGTATAAATGCTTAACAATATTTTTAGAAACCTCGATAAAGTTAGCTTCATCTGCAAAAATATCTGCAGCATAGGTGTTTATTTCATTCAGTTTAATATTGGCATGGTGATTAAAGCGGTGACTTTGTACCACACTACCAAATGGTCTTAATAAAAACGGAAGCATTAAGTCGTAACTCGCTTCGTCAAACTGTACTTCGTTTTCTGAAAAGGCATTTTTAGTATCGTTAAATTTATTTCCAACTTTATGAATTATAAATTTAGAAATTGTGGCGATGTTACGTTTTATCATGTTTTTTTTATCTTAAAAATAAGGGCTGCAAAAGTACTAAATTAGCTTCAGCTTTAATAATAAAAAATAAGGTCTTAATTGTTTCTTTCTTTTAATTTATCTGATAAATAATTATGGCATTATCTCCTCCTTTAGTGACCGCTTCTATAAGGTTGTCTTGGTCTGAATTGGCTAAGTCTATAGTGCTTGTGCCGTAAACAGGAAAATTAGAAATATTCTCGCCTTGGCTATCAAATACATAAACTTTTTGTGCTTGTACATCTGTAGTGGTTATGTATATTTTATTATTTATATAGAATAACTTTACAGGAGAGTATGTGCCAAAGTCTAATTCTAAGGTTTTGTTTCTAATGGTTAATTTATTTCCAGATTGTGTAACCAAAGTACGACTTGTAGCATATAAATGATGATCTTCTCCGAGGTTTAAATTTTCGCTAGACACGCCGCCTCTTGTATTTATAAGTATTAAATCGCCTTCGTCTGTGGTAGTAACAAATTTGTCGTTGTATACGTAAACGCCCTCTTTAGAATAGGAGTAAGAAGATTTAGGGGTTACACGCACCTCTCCTGTTCTACTTAAAATATAAATTTGGTCACTTGTTTTAAATACTAAATAATCTTTGCGGTTAATTCTAAAATGTTGTGGTGTGTGAATAATAGATTGGTTGGCTTCTTTATAAGTAAACCCTTTTACTTTATTGCCCTGAGCATCGTACATTAATACGCCTTTGTTTTGAACTACTACCAAGCGGTATTTTTTATTATTGTCGTAATCAAAAACGGCTAAAGGCTGCGTAACCTTATCTTTAAATTTTTTAGGGTAAGCTTTTGCAGATTTACCATTACGATCTAACACATATAAATGATGAGCTGTAGTAAAAGCAAGTTGTAAACGACCATTTTTGTACATGTCTATCTGAGAAATATTGCCCAGAATAGGCTCGTCAAGTTCTTTTTTCCAAAGGACTTTACCTTTATTAGAAATTAAATACAGATTGTTATTTACATCCTGAACCACAATTTCTTTTTGTCCAGAAGTGTGATTGGTTACAAACTGTGGATTATTTAATAATTTAGCATCTAATTTTATATTTAAATCTTCGCTTACTGCATTCTCTGTAACTCTTGTTTTATTCTTTTTTATAACAGCATTCACGTGTGCAAAATTATGATCGTATATATATTGTATAGCCGAAATTTTAAAGGCATTTGCATTTGTGTTTGAAGTTGTTTTAAAGTTTGCTTGTAGCACACCGTTAAGAAGTGTAGCATTTCCTACTAACATTAATGAAGATGCATCGCTTAAGTTTTCTGTAATGTTATTGTAAAAATCGCGATTGCTTAATGTTGCTTTGTTTTGATGTGAGGCAATTATGTTTTGTAGTAATTCTAAATTGTCTGAAAATACAAAGAAAGAATCTATAGAGGCATAAAAAGAAGCAGTCTTGGTTTTTATTAAAGGCTGAAAATTAATAGCAAACCATTCTGGATGTTCGAAACGTTTAATGTCTATTTGTCTAAATGTTTCTAAAATTTCTTGAGAATCTAATAAGGCTTCATTAGTTGCTATATCGTCTAAACTATGTAAAGCAATTGCACGCGAGTCTTTATTATATATTACACCAACTTCATCTGTATTATCAAACAAGGTCGTTTCTGGAGGTTCTTGGCTATTTAAAACAACTAAGTTTGCTTGTAAATTACTAAAGTCTTGGTAGGTTAAACTCATAAAACCGTCACTGTCTTCAGGTGTAATTTGTGCCGTTTTGTTTTCTTGCGGAATTGTATTCTTAAAAATATTGATGATATGGTTTGTAGAATCTTCAGCTTTCGTAATACCGTTTAATGTGATCTGATCTTGAGTAATGTCTGTGTCTAGTGCAAGATATTTGGTGAATTTTTGAAGAGGAATAGAGTCTGAGCTAAAAAACAATGTAGATTCTTTAATGTCTTCAGTGTCTAATATAACAGCAAATGTTTTTTCGGTAGCTGTTGTGTTGTATATTTTTTGAAGTTCTGCACTTACTGGTTTTGTTTTTAAACTTTTTTCAATAATAGATTTTGAAGTCGAACCTATAAAAACACTGTCAATCACAACGCTAAAAAATGTTTCAGTTTTGAGTTTTGTTTTAGTAATGGTGCTGTTTTTAAACTTAATACTTTCTTGTATTGGTTTAGAAATAGAATCGAATTGAAAAAAATCTGAAGTGTATTTTGTAATCAGTGTAATTTGTGTACTATCTATTTCATCTTTAGAAAAACAAAATAAAGTTTCATGATTAGGTTTAAAAGCCGATGTATTTTTAAATACAGCATCTAAAGCTTTATAGAATTTGGCAGTTTTAAATTCCTGAACTAAAACGTTGTTCGTTAAACTGCTTTTTAAATCTTCAATATTATTCGTTTTAATTAAAGTTGACGTATGTTCTGGAACAAATTCAATTAAACTTTGGTGCGATGTTGTCGTAGTATCGCAACTAATTAAGAATACACTAAAAATTATAGCTAAGAAAAGCGCTCTCATAAAAAAGATTTTTTTTTACAAATATAGGAAGTTATAGATCTAATTTTAATTGATCTGGTAGTAATCTAAAAGATAAACGGTGGTATTTTGTAGGACCATATTTTTTTATAGCTGCACGATGTTCTTTTGTAGGGTATCCTTTATTCTGTTTCCAGTTATACATGGGGTATTCTTCATGAATCATATTCATATATGCATCGCGATATGTTTTTGCAAGAATAGAAGCTGCTGCGATATTTAAATATTTTCCGTCTCCTTTTATAATGGTTGCATAAGGCACTTTTAAATACGGTTTAAACCGGTTTCCGTCTACGCTTATAAATTCCGGTTCTGGGTCTAATTTTGCAATTGCTAATTGCATGGCGTGTATAGATGCATTTAAAATATTTATTTCGTCAATTTTATCAGGGAAAACATGAGCGACACCAAAGGCAACTGCTTCCAGTTCTACTATAGGTTTTAATAAATCTCGTTTCTTCTCAGATAATTGTTTCGAGTCGTTTAATATTGTGTTTTTAAATGTTTTTGGTAAAATTACAGCAGCAGCAGTAACGGGTCCGGCTAAACAACCACGGCCTGCTTCGTCTGTGCCGCATTCAAATTCGTATTCAGAATAGTTAAGGGCAAGCATTTAAATTATAGTTTTGTTATGTATGGATATCATATTTTGTATTTACATTTGCAAGATCTAAAAAATAATTATGAAGCAAATCATTCTGTTATTCTTTTTAATGAGTTTTACTCATCTGGCTTTTTCGCAAGTTGTGCCAAAACTAGACAAGAAAATTGAAAGTGATAGTGCTACAACTGAAAAAGGACTTACCGAAAAATCATCAGATACTACCAAATCAAAACCAGATGAGAAAGAAGTAGCCAAGATAGAACAATATCTTATAGTGTCTCATTTAAACGATACAACTTATGTAGATACGACATTGTCTATTAAAAAGGAATATAAGTTTAATTCTATAAGAAAGGATGAATTTGGTTTAATTGCGTTTTCTAATATGGGGCAAACGTATAATACGTTAAGCTATAATTTTAAATCGGAACGTTTAATGCCTGATTTAGGAGCACGATCTAAGTTTTTTGCTTTTAAGCAAATAGAAGATGTTAGTTACTACCATGTACCAACGCCCTTAACAGAGTTGTTTTATAAAACGGGTTTTGAACAAGGGCAAGTTGCTCAAGGTTTCTTTACGGTTAATACATCCGATCAGTTTAATTTTTCGATTTCCTATAAAGGTCTAAGATCTTTAGGAAACTACCAACATATTCTTGCCAGTATAGGAAACTTCGAGTTTTCTGCCAATTACAAAACAAAAGACGAACGTTATATTGCTAAAGTGCATTTTGTAGGCCAGGATATTAATAATGAAGAAAATGGTGGTTTGTCTGATGATAATACTGAATATTTTGAATCAGGAGATCCCGATTTCTTAGATCGTGGTGTTTTTGATGTGAATTTTGAAGATGCAGATAATACTTTAAAAGGGAAGCGTTTTCATTTAGACCATCGCTACTATATTGTAAAGCCAAAAGATTCTTTAGCCAAACATAGTTTAAATGTAAACCATATTATGACGTTTGATGATCAGTACTATCAATTTAATCAGGATGATCAAAATGATTATTTTGGAGATGCCTTTGTGTCTAGTGATATAGAAGATAGAAGTACGATTGAAAATTTTTATAATCAATTTCAACTTAACTATAGTAACTCACTTTTAGGAGATTTACAATTTAATGTAAGTCACGATAATTATAATTACGGATACGATCAAATTGTAATTATAGATGAAGAACAAATAACCAATAGATTAAAAGGTAATATTATAGCTCTAGGAGGGAAGTATCATAATAAGTTTGGTGGCTTCGATATTTATGGAGATGTAGGTTTAAACGTTACTGGCGATTTTAGTGGTAATTACATTACAGGAAAAGCATCTTACAAATTCACAGACGATATATTAATGAGTGCAGAAATTAATCATAATGCCTCACAGCCTAATTATAACTTCTTGTTGTTTCAGAGTGACTATTTAAATTATAATTGGCAAACTAATTTTAGTACAGAGAAGACACAGCAATTGAGTTTTAAGTTAGAATCAGAAAAGCTAGCAAATATAACAGTAGACTATTCTACGATTAGCGATTATGCATACTTTAAAGAAGACGAAGATGCTGGAGGTGTAAAACCTTTTCAAAACAGTGAGACTATTACATATTTAAGAGTGCGCTTAGATAAAGAAATAAGATTTGGGCACTTTGCTCTAGATAATAGTATCATGTATCAAAATGTACAAGATGATAATCAAGTATTAAATGTGCCAGAGTTTGTAACTCGTAATACCTTATATTATAGAAACGAATTTTTTAAAAAGGCATTGTTGCTAGAAACAGGTGTTACGTTTAATTACTTTACAGATTACTACATGGATGCTTACGATCCTTTATTAGCAGAATTCTATATGCAAACAGATCGAGAGTATGGGAGCTTTCCAAGGTTAGACTTTTTTTTAAATGCTAAAATTCAACAAACACGTGTTTACTTTAAAGTAGAACACTTTAATTCGTCGTTTACAGGCTACGATTACTATTCGGCTCCTAACTATCCCTATCGTGATTTAACATTACGCTTTGGTATTGTATGGAATTTCTTTATGTAATAAGACTATGTTTAGATCTTATCATAAAGGTTCGTTTCTGTATTGCTGAAGTAAATAAAGGCATATTTTTATGAATTGTGACGCCTTGTAAAAAAAACATTACACTTAACTACCTGATAGTTTATGGTTTAAGATTTTTATGAAAATAATTACATAAAAACCTTGCTCAGTTACGGTAAAAGTATGTATATTTGCACCCGCTTAGCGACGCAACTACGGTAGTAAGCTAGGTAAAATGTTCATTAACAGAGTTATATTTATCGGATTTAGTTTTGAATTAAAAAAGATAAAAAAAAGCTTGTTAGGAATAAAAAAGGTTGTATGTTTGCAGCCGCTAAAAACGGCAACGTTTTTAGAAAGAAAAGTTCTTTAAGTATTGTTTTTATGGGGTTAGGAAAAGTTGAGAAACTGGACTAAAAAAAACTTCAAAAAAACATTGTGAGGAATAAAAAAGGGTTTTATATTTGCACCCGCTTAACGAGGCAACGAGTTGAGAAACATAGAGAAATAAGTTCATTAACATATTGAATTGACAGCGTAGATATTAACTGGAAACGGTTAATGTCAACAAAAAGAATAGACCATTTTGAGTACCAAATTTAATTCCATTAGTTGTTAAAAGTAATAGTGGAAACACTTAA
>NZ_CANMTH010000002.1 GCF_947500765.1 uncultured Formosa sp.
GAAGATAGAAATAAAGAAACCGCAGAGGTGTATCATCAATTAGGACTGTCTCATTACGCTGCTATGGAAGCCTTTGTGAGATGGCTTTTTTAATAGGATTCTAAATTTAAAATAAAAAAAAAATCGAGGGTATTAGCCTCGATTTTTTTATTTATAAAAATTCATAATGTCTATATAGTCCCAAACTGACTTTGCTAGTAAAGGCTTGCAATTTTTGCCATCTCGTACAGCTTTTCTTATAAAAGTTGAAGATATTTCAACAATTGGAGCATCGATACGGTGTATTTTAGGATGCTTTATAAGCTCATGTTCCGTTTTACCTTCCGAAATTCTAGGATAAACATAAATGTCATGATTTTCTAAAATAATATCGTTATTCTTCCACTTATGAAATCCTTTTAAATTATCCTCACCCATAATTAATGAAAAGTTATGATTTGGATGTTTTTCTATAAGATACGTTAGTGTATCAATAGTATAATTGGGTTGTGGTAAGTTAAATTCAATATCGCAAGCACTTAACTTGTCGTAATCTTCTATAGCCTGAAATACCATATCTAACCGATGATGATTGTCTAAAAGACTACTTTTTTTCTTAAATGGATTATGAGGGGTAACGACAATCCAAATTTGGTCTAAGTCGCTATATTCTGCCATGTGGTTGGCAATAATTAAATGCCCCGCATGAATAGGGTTAAAAGTGCCAAAATAAAGACCGATTTTCATAAAATATTAATCTTTATTTATAAAATCTGAGACCACTTGTTCTGCTTCAGCAAGTGCATGTTCTAGTGTGTCGTTTTCAATAATACAATCAAAAAGAGGTGCTGTAGCTAATTCTGCAGATGCTTTTGCTACACGCATGTTTATTTTGTCCTCAGATTCTGTTTTACGCTTTTTTAAACGAATTTTTAACTCGTCTATACTTGGTGGTTTTACAAAAATAGAAAGGGTTTCTTCTGGGAATTTACGTTTTATACGTAGTCCTCCAGATACATCAATATCAAAAATAACATGTTTCCCTTGAGCCCAAATACGTTCTACTTCACTTTTTAAAGTGCCGTAAAAATTATCGCGATAGACTTCTTCCCATTCTAAAAAAGCATCTGTTTTAATATTGTTTTTAAACTCTTCTAATGATAAAAAATAATAATCTTTAGCGTGTTCTTCTGTACCGCGTTTTTCGCGAGAGGTTGCCGAAATTGAGAATTCTAAATTCAATTTTTCTATTCCTAGAAGGTGCCTCACTATGGTTGTTTTTCCCGAACCAGATGGTGCTGAAAACACGATAAGTTTCCCTTTAGACATACTATAAAACGTTTAAAAGTTGTTCTTTAATTTTTTCTAATTCGTCTTTCATTTGCACGACTAATTTTTGCATAGGTGCATAATTACTTTTAGAACCAATGGTGTTAATTTCGCGCCCAAGTTCCTGTCCAATGAAACCTAATTTCTTTCCATTAGAGTCTTCAGAATTTAAAGAAGACATGAAATATTCTAAATGATTTTTTAATCGTACTTTTTCTTCTGTGATATCGTATTTCTCAATATAATAGACCAATTCTTGTTCAAATCTATTTTCATCAACCTTTTCTTTTAACTCTTCTACACCTTTACGTAGTCGCTCTTTAACGGCTTCAATACGTTCTGGGTCTATTGTAATTACTTGTTCTAAAAGGTCTTCTATAATTGCTATTCTTTTCTTAAAATCGGCTTCTAAAACTTTACCTTCGTCTAAACGATATTCACTAATATGATTTAATGCCGCGTGGATTTCGTTTAAAATGGTTGCCCATTCATTTTCATCCATATCTTGACGTTCTGTACTTAGAGCATCAGGAAAACGAACAGCCATTTTAAGTAATTCGGTTTCATCACCATCAACAATATCTCGAAGTTGCTTTAAGTATTGTTTTACAACAGGTTTGTTTATTTGTGTAGAAGTTTCTTCACCAGTAATTTCAACAAAAATTGAAAAATCTATTTTTCCACGTTCTAGTTTATCAGCAATAAGTTTGCGTAAATTCAATTCTTTTTCTCTATAAAAAGAAGGCATTCGCGTATTCAAATCTAAGTTTTTACTGTTCAGTGATTTTATTTCTATAGAAATTTTTTTGGTAGGCAATTGTATTACAGATTTACCGTAACCCGTCATTGAATATATCATAAACTATAATTAAAAGTTATGCAAAGGTAGTTAAACTTAAGCGTATAGAAAATTCTAAAATTGATAAGAGTACACCGTTTTATTTTTTTACTTTTGAAATAAATTAATAAATATGTATACAAAGCAATTTGAAATTCGTTGGAGTGATATTGATGCAAATCGTCATTTAGCAAACTCTGCTTACACCAATTTTATGAGTCATACACGTATGGCATTCTTATTAGAAAGTGGGTTTTCTGCTAAAGATATGGCGCAACATAATATTGGTCCTGTTGTTTTTTACGAACATATGTATTATTTTAAAGAAGCATTTTTGGGTCAGCCAATTACTGTTGGACTTGAGGTTTCTGGAATAAGTGAGGATGGGAGGTTCTTTAAATTCGAACATAATTTTTATAACGAAACTGGCGAAAATATTGCGCATTGCGAAATGTTGGGTGGTTGGATTAATTTAAAGGAAAGAAAATTAACCTCACTTCCTGATGTATTGATGCAATTAGCGAATTCATTCCCGAAAACAGAAGATTTTAAAGTGCTAACAAAAGCAGATACTCGAGCGTTTAATAAAGTGCCAAAACCTTTAAAAACAAAAGCTATTTAGCCGGTGTTTTTGTTACCAAATAAACTCCTGTAAAAATTAGAACAGCGGTTATTATTTTTACCATATTAAGATTATCATTTCCTATAATTAAAGCAAAGATCGCAGCTATTACTGGTTGTATATATACAAATGTACTTGCTGTAGAGGCTTTTAATTGTGTGAGTCCTAGTATGTTAAAAAGGTAGGCTCCAAAGGTTGCGAAAAACACTACAAAAAATGCAGAAAAAGCAATATAAGGCGTAAAGGTGTGCCATTGTACTGCTCTAAATTCTTGGAAGCCGAAAGGGATAGTCATTATTAATCCTAGAAGAAAAAGCCATTTAATAATAGTAAAAGGATGGTATTTTACTGTTAATCTTTTAGCAATAATAAGGTAAATACTAAAAGCTGTGGCGTTTAGAATAATTAAACAATTTCCTAGTAAAATATTGTCGGCTGGATGAACAGATTTTCCGTATACACTCAAAATAATGGCTCCAGAAAAGCCTAAAAATATTCCAATAATTTTTAGAGATGTTATTTTTTCTTTTAGATATATTGAAGAAAGTACGAGTACAACAATAGGTGTAATTGTAGATATTACAGAAGCATGTATTGGTGTGGTGTATTCTAAACCTTTAAAGAACGAGAGCATATTAAGGCACATTCCAAAGAATGCCGCTGCTAGAAAAGTTAAATAATCTTTCTTGTCAATTTTCTCTTTAGGCATGAATAACCCAAAAAACCAAAAAAGTGTAGTCGCTCCTATTAATCGAAGTAAAATAAATCCAAATGGTTTTATGTAACCAGCGTCTATAACATCATTAGCGAATGAATAATTTAGCCCGTAAAAAACTTGAACTAAAAAAAGTGCAATTAAGGCTAGTATCCGTTTATTCATGTAAAGCTGCTTTGGCTGCTGCAACGGTTTTTTTGCTGTTTCCTATAAAAATTTCTTCATTGTAAATTAATACAGGACGACTTAAAAATGTATAATGTTCTAAAATATAGTTTTTGTAATCTGCTTCAACCAAAGTCTGATTTTTTAAATCCATTTCCTTGTATAGTTTAGCGCGTTTACTAAATAAAGCTTCGTAACTATTAGATAATTTATGCATTTCTTCTAGTTGAATAACAGTAATAGGTGTCTCTTTAATATCTTGAAATATTACGTCTTGAGGTAAGTTTAATTCTTTAATAATACGCATACAGGTATTACAAGTCTTTAAATAATATATTTTTTTCATAATGTATGCTTTAGAGTTTGTAAACTGTTATTAAAGTCCATTTATATTTAAATAAGAATTTGCTTCATCAAAAGGAATAACAAATTCTGTTATGCCTGTAGTGTATGGTGCAATTTCATAAGTGTTGTATAATAATATTAAACCATCTTCGCTATAGCCTATGTTTTGTGGTAGAACAAAGTTTTCAGTATCTAAATACATATCTTTTTTCTCTGCAATTTCATCGTTAAAATACGGGTTAGCAAATTCTGTGAAACGCTCTTCGTTTTTAAATAGTTGTTCGTTTTTTATTAGTTCACCTGTTTGTGCATTGAAATTTAAAAAAGTAATAACTAAAATGCCATGTGCTCCTCCTGTATTTGTGTAGGATGTTAATGATATACTGATTACTTCTGGAGATTTAAACATTACTTCCCCATCAATTTGGACTTCCCATTCTTGAGCACTTTCTGGAAATTGATTTTTAAAATTAGTGTATTCTGTATTGAAGTTATTAATGTTTTTTTCAATAGAATTTATCGTCTTAGCGTCTTGATTAAATTGTAAAGCAGTAGCAACGTATTGTTTTAAGCTTTCATTTATGTGTATGGCAACTTGACTGTTTCCTTCTGCTTTTGGGATGTTTATATCTACAATAGCATTGTTTGGTGTGGTAATAGCTTGTTCTGAAAAGGTTATTTCCTTATTTTCTGTACATGAAGCTAAAATAAAAAGGCTGAAAATGATTAAAAATGAGTGTGATTTAGGGCACATAATGTAACTTTATTATTCGAAAATAAAGGTACATATTGAAGTTTGATAATTGAAGATAATTTTAAACTTTATCTGAATAAAAAGTACTTTAATAAAAGGCGAAAAAGAAGTAAAAACGTGTAATACTGTTTTTTAGTTTATATAGTATACATAACCAAAATTGATCCAAATTAAAGAATCGTTATTTTTGTTATATTCTAATTGATGGTTTAATCCGTCTACCCAATCGCTATTAAAAAATTGCCATTTTGCTTCAATTAAAAAATCTGAATATTCACTTACTTTATATCTTAAACCAACACCTGTATTTAGTGCAGCTGTGTAAAAAGAATCTACATTTACAGAACCAGATTCCCAAGGTGAAAAAAGTTGATCAGAATCTGTTATGTTCGATCCTGGATTAGCATAAGTATATTGAGCTCCTAGTATTAAATAAGGTGTAAAGTCGAAAAAGCCATAATAGAAATTCCTTAAACTTAATGGGTAATATTCAAGTCCAGCACCAATATTAAAATTTTTAGACTCACCACGTTGATTTCTTAATCTGTTAGCATCTTCGCTAGTTTGATCTGCTGCTACATATTTACCGTAGTGTTGTAAATTGGTTTGATTGTAAGAGAAGTCGAAACGCAGTTTAAAGTGATCGTAAGCATAATCACGCCTCGATCCCCAATCCATAGGGTTGATGTCTAACATTAATCCTGCTCCAAAACCAATGTTTCCAGAGTTAGTTTCTGAATCGCCTTTTAAACCGAAATCAGAACGCATCTGAACAGGCCCAGCCAATAATCCTATCTCATATCCCGTCATTTGGGAATAAAACAAATTAATTGAACTAAAAAATATTAAGAAAAAGAGTAAGTTTTTTTTATAGAGCATTGCATTTTTATTAAACAGATGCTGTTTAGTAGCATTAATAGCAGTTACAAATATATAAAATGATTTTTATCAAAAAAATAAATTTTAAATTAAGTGTTAATATTTATTTAGCAAGAAAATAATTACGAAATAGCTTTGAAAACAGCGTAATATTTATAGATAACGTATATTTGTACTTCAAAACTAATGATTGCTTAGTGTTATCGTAATTTTTTTAAAATGAAAAAACAAATAGATACTTTTTTAGAGCTTGTAAAGCAAACCAATGGATACGAACCAGAGTTTCTTCAGGCTGTTCACGAAGTTGCAGAAACTGTAATTCCGTTTATTGAAAACAATCCAAAATATAAGGGTAAAAAATTATTGGAGCGTATGGTAGAGCCAGAACGTACTATAATTTTTAGGGTGCCTTGGATTGATGATCAAGGTGAAATACAGGTTAATAGAGGTTTTAGAATAGAATTTAATTCGGCTATTGGCCCTTATAAAGGTGGGTTGCGATTTCATCCTTCTGTGAATTTAAGTATTTTAAAGTTTTTAGGATTCGAACAAACTTTTAAAAATTCTTTAACTACGCTACCTATGGGCGGAGGAAAGGGCGGAAGTGATTTTAATCCTAAAGGAAAGAGTGATAATGAAGTAATGCGTTTTTGTCAATCATTCATGTCTGAATTATGTCGTCATATCGGTCCTAATACAGATATTCCTGCTGGAGATATTGGTGTTGGAGGTCGCGAGATAGGTTATTTATTTGGTCAGTATAAAAGACTTCGCAACGAATTTACCGGTGTGTTAACTGGTAAAGGTATGGAGTATGGCGGGTCTTTAATTAGACCAGAAGCAACAGGTTATGGTGCTGTCTATTTTGCAAAAAATATGTTAGAAACACGTAGCGAATCATTTAAAGGAAAAACAGTTGTTATTTCTGGTTCAGGGAATGTTGCTCAATATGCATGTGAAAAAGCTACGGAATTTGGAGCTAAAGTCGTAACGTTATCAGATTCTTCAGGGTATATATATGATGAAGAAGGTATAGATACTGAAAAATTAGCGTTTATTAAGGATCTTAAAAATGTTAAGCGCGGACGTATAAATGAATATATTAAAGTGTACACATCAGCAAAATTCTTTGAAGGGGAAAGACCTTGGTCTGTAAATTGTGATGTGGCAATGCCATGTGCAACACAAAACGAATTAGATGCTGCCGATGCTGAAAAATTAGTAGCAAATAACGTAATCGCTGTTGCAGAAGGAGCTAATATGCCAACAACACCAGAAGCAATTGCAATTATTCAAGGTGCTAAATTATTGTTTTCTCCAGGGAAAGCATCTAACGCAGGTGGGGTTGCAACGTCAGGGTTAGAAATGAGTCAGAATTCATTACGTTTAAATTGGACAAGAGATGAGGTTGATGCTAAACTACATCAAATTATGAATGATATTCATGCTTCTTGTGTTAATTACGGAACAAGAGAAGATGGGTATATAGATTATGTGAAAGGAGCAAACATTGCTGGATTTGTTAAAGTCGCAGATGCTATGTTAGCACAAGGCGTAGTTTAAGTTTTAGTCCTTATTATATATAGAAGCCTTCAAAAGTTAATTTTTGAAGGCTTCTTTTATTTTAAAATGTAATGGTGTTGAGTAAATCTAAAACGGTATCGTGCATGTTGTTTGTATAATCAAGGTGTGTTACTAATCGTAATTTACCTTGCCCCATATCGCTAATCAATATATTGTGTGCTTTTAGTTTTAAGATAAATGTATTACTATCTATGTTGTCCTGCACTTCAAAAATTACAATATTAGTTTCTGAAGGTTCTACATGTTTTATGCTCGGTAATGTTTTTAATTGTTCACCTAATTCTTTTGCTTTTTTATGATCATTGGCTAAGCGCTCAATATTGTGGTCTAAAGCATAAATTCCCGCAGCTGCTAAAAATCCGCCTTGGCGCATGCCTCCTCCTAACATTTTTCTTATACGTAAAGCTCTAGTCATAAACTGTTCGTCTCCTGTGAGTACAGATCCAATTGGGCACCCCAAACCTTTGCTTAGGCATACAGAAATGGTGTCGAATAAATCTCCGTATTGTTTAGGTGTTTCTTCTTTTGCTACTAAAGCATTCCATAAACGAGCACCATCTAAATGGTAGCCTAGATTATGTTCGTTACAAACGGTTCTTATGTTTTTAAGTTCATTAATATCCCAGCAAGCTCCTCCTCCTTTGTTGGTCGTATTTTCTATTTCAACTAAAGACGAGAGCGGACTGTGATAAAAATCTGGAGGATTTATAGAGTTAATAACATCTTTAGACGTAAACATGCCTTGATGTCCGTCTATTAATTTACAAGATACACCACTGTTAAAAGATGCGCCACCTCCTTCGTAATTATATATGTGTGCGTATTTATCGCAAATAACTTGTTCGCCAGGATTTGTGTGTAGTTTTATAGCTGTTTGGTTAGCCATAGTGCCGCTAGGGAAGAACATGGCGTGTGATTTTCCGAAGAGTTTAGCAATTTTTTCTTCTAGAAGATTTATGGTTTCGTCTTCTTTATAAACATCGTCTCCAACTTTTGCAGACATCATCGCGTCTAACATTTCTGAAGTTGGTTTTGTTACGGTGTCGCTTCTTAAATCAATAATCATGAGTTTGTGTTTACAAAATAATTAAGGAAGAAAGTTAAGAGATTCTATCCAAATTACTTTTTAAAAACTCAGATTTAATTTTGGAGTATTGTTATTGTGAAATTTCTATTAGGATGTCTGTTTTTTTGTTAAAAATAAGTTAATAGTGTGAAATTAATATTTTTATTTCATCAAATAGATAGGAAATATTGACTAATTTAGAAAAAACGTAAAATGCATGAAGCCAACCAATTTTAAGCATCTTTTTTCTTCATATGATGGGAATGAAAATTTGTTCGATGAAATTTTCGATAAAAAGCAAAATGTTAGAAAAGTGTATCAGAAATTATTTGATATATATAATGATCAATCTATTGAAGAATTCATCAATTTAAATAACAAAGCAAAAACATCCTTTTTCAATCAAGGTATTACATTTCAGGTTTACAGTGATGATAAAGCACAAGAAAAAATATTCCCTTTCGATTTGTTTCCTCGAATTATAGATGCAAACGAATGGAAAATAATAGAGCAAGGAGTGCTTCAGCGATGTAAAGCCTTAAATGCATTTATTTGGGATATTTATCATGATAAAAATATTATAAAAGCCGGATTAGTGCCTATGGAGCTAATTAGTTCTTCAGCTAATTATTTAAGGCAAATGGGAGGTTTAGATCCTGTTGGTGGGATTTATAATCATATTTCAGGAACAGATCTTATTAAGCATTCCGATGGTAAATATTATGTGCTAGAAGATAATATTAGATGTCCTTCTGGAGTGAGTTACGTTATTTATAACCGTAATGCTTTAAAGCGTTCTTTGTTTGGTGTTTTTAATCATTATGATATTCATACAGTTACTGATTATTCTGAGAATTTATTAGAAATTTTAGAATCTGTTAAACCAAAGGGTGTTGATGTGCCAACCTGTGTTGTTATTACGCCTGGAGTGTATAATTCGGCCTACTTTGAACATTCTTATCTGGCTAAAACCATGGGGATTGAATTAGTGGAAGGTCGTGATTTAGTTGTAGAGAACGATTTTGTGTATATGAAAACCATTAGCGGCTTAACAAGAGTTGATGTTATTTATAGACGTATAGATGATGGTTTCCTAGATCCTTTAGAGTTTAAAAAGGATTCGGCTATTGGTGTCCCAGGATTATTTGCGGCATACAAAAAAGGAAATGTAACACTTGTAAATGCTCCAGGAACAGGAGTTGCCGACGATAAGGCAATTTATACTTACATGCCAGAAATTATTAAATTTTATTTAGGAGAAAAACCTATTTTAAATAATGTACATACATACCATTGTAGCAGACCAACAGATTTAAAGTTTGTTTTAGAAAACATTCATAATTTGGTTATAAAGCCTGTAGATGAAGCAGGAGGTTATGGTATTTCAATTGGTAATAGATTAACAAAACCAGAAATAGAAGCCGTTAAGAAAGTTATCCTTCAAAATCCAAGAAAATATATAGCACAACCTATCATGTCCCTTTCTGTACATGCAACTTATATTGAAGATTGTCAGTCTTTCGAGCAACGTCATGTCGATTTAAGAACCTTTACATTACTTGGTCAGGATAAAGAATTTGTATTAAAAGGAGGATTAACACGAGTCGCCTTGAAGAAAGGAAATTTAATAGTGAATTCGTCTCAAGGAGGAGGATCAAAAGATACTTGGGTTTTAAAAAAATAATAATATATGTTAGCAAGAATAGCCAATAACTTATTTTGGATGGGTCGTTATATTGAACGCGCAGAGCATACTGCACGTTTTACAAATGTAAATTACTTTTCGTCGTTAGATGCACCCAATAAATTATCTAGAGACCGTCAATTTGTGCTTCAGTCTATCTATGAAATGGTGGGTGAAGAAGATGAGCAAGATGAGGTTTTAGTAGAACAAGATGTACTTTATAATATCGCTTTAAACCCCGATAAACATTATTCAATTTTAAAGTGTATAACATATGCGCGCGAGAATGCGAATAGTTCTAGAGATTTAATATCTAACGATTGTTACGAAACAATCAATAAGTTTTATCATTCGGTAATAAATTACCCTAAAGAATATTTTGTAACACGCGGACTTCATGATTTTACGAGTCTTATCATGCATCAATCTACTATCTTAAAAGGTAAAATTCGTGGTACCATGTTGCACGACGAAGTGTATGCGCTTATTAAATTAGGTATAAACATAGAGCGTGCTACACAGGTTACACATATCTTACAAATTAAATATAACGCAGCAGAACAAGTTACATTAAGTAAACCCAAACATTTAAAAAAGAGTTACGAATGGACTACGTTGTTAAAATGTGTAGATTCTTTCGATATTAATCGTAGGGTGTATAGAAAACCACCAACTCAAAGTACTGTTATAGAGTTTTTAATGCTTAATCCCAAAAGCCCAAGAACGGTGTTGTATTGTTTAAATCAGATGCAGCTTCATATTGCAATGTTAGATCCTTTAAAGGTTCATGAAAAGGGTACGGCATTGTTTTTAATTGGAAAAATGAGGTGTGAATATGAGTATAAAACGGTAGAAGATATACAAGATGATGTTAAAGAATTTATAGCGCATACGTTTTCAAGTTTAGTTGAATTAAGTGATAAAATAGAAGACGAATATTTTTATCATTAAAAGAAATTTGTATTGATAAATTATTCTAATTTTGAAACCCCTAATTTATTCTAAAAGATGTACAATTATACCATAAAATATACTGCCGAAAACACTTACGAAAACCCTGTTTTTGAATCCTTTTGGCAGTATATCGTTACGCCTCAAAATAATTCAACTCAAGAGTTAAATTCAGGTTTGTTTACAGTGTCTGAGGATGCTTTAGTAGAAAAATCTATAAATGGTTATAATTTTGAAACCACAAGGATTCACACCAAGAAACCTTTTGAGTCTATTGCATTTGAAGCAGTTTTTAAATTAACAAAAACAAAGGCTGATCCGTTTAAGATAGATCCTAAATTTACAATCGAAGACGATTATAAAGCGATTAGTGTTCTTGATTTTCAAGTAGATTATGAGGCTTTTTTAAGTACAACGGAGCTTACTACTTTGCCAAAAGCGCATGCAGACCTTTTTGATTTTGATATGTCAAAAAGTATTTTAGATAATTTGAAAAAATTAAATACTTGGGTGCATGAGTATATTGCTTTTAAAGAAGGCGAGACAACATCAGAAACACTTTTAGAAGAAATTTTAGAAAAAAAACAGGGGCTAAGTCCGAGTTTCACACATTTGTTATGTGCTATAGCACGTGTTAATAAAATTCCCGCACGTTATGTTTCAGGATATTTGCACCAAGGAGATGGTTTTTTTGGAGATTCACAAATGTATGCTTGGGCAGAAATTTTTGTACCTAATTTAGGATGGATTGGTTTCGATCCTGCAAATAATATTCTTACAGATCATAATCATATTAAAGTCACACATGGTAGGGATTATAAAGACTGTGAGCCTTTAAAACAACTATTGTTTTCTTATGGAGAGAAAAAATCTAAATGCGTTGTTGAAGTCACGTATGAGCAATAATTTGCTTGCATATTTATTTCTTGAAAAAAAGTGTAGTACTTTTGAGTAAAATAAAATGAATATGATAACAGCAGATCAAATTAAAGATCTTTTACACCGCCTTACCTCGTTAAGGCAATATCTTTGACATAGATGTCAAACTTATAGAAATACAAAACGAAGAAGAACAAACCTTCGACCCTAATTTTTGGAACGATTCTAAAGCCGCAGAAATAATCATGAAATCGCTTCGTGTTAAAAAGAAGTGGGTAGAAGATTTTAATACTGCAACCACACTTGTGGGAGATCTAGAGATTTTATACGAGTTCTACAAAGAAGGCGATTCTTCTATAGAAGAAGTTACCGAGCAATTCGAAAAAGCACAAACACTTTTAGAAGATATCGAGTTTAAAAACATGTTGTCTGAAGAAGGTGATAGTTTAAGTGCAGTGCTTCAAATTACAGCTGGTGCAGGTGGTACAGAAAGTTGCGATTGGGCAAGTATGCTTATGCGTATGTATTTAATGTATGCCGAAAAAAGCGGATTTAAAGTCAAAGAATTAAACTATCAAGAAGGCGACGTTGCGGGAATAAAAACCGTCACTTTAGAGCTTGAAGGCGACTTTGCTTTTGGTTGGTTAAAGGGTGAAAATGGCGTACATAGATTAGTGAGAATTTCTCCGTTTGATAGTAATGCGAAACGCCATACTAGTTTTGCTTCCGTTTACGTATACCCACTTGTAGACGATACTATTGAAATAGATATAAATCCAGCAGATATAGAAATTACTACAGCGCGTTCTAGTGGTGCAGGTGGGCAGAATGTTAACAAGGTAGAGACTAAGGTTCAGTTAACACATAAGCCAACAGGTATTCAGATTTCGTGTTCAGAAACCAGATCGCAACATGATAACAGATCTCGAGCAATGCAAATGTTAAAGTCGCAGTTGTACGAAATTGAATTGCAAAAACAATTAGCACAACGTGAAGATATTGAAGCTGGAAAGATGAAAATAGAGTGGGGTAGTCAGATTCGAAACTATGTTATGCATCCTTATAAATTAGTAAAAGATGTTAGAACAGCCCATGAAACAGGAAATGTAGATGCTGTTATGGATGGACAAATCGAACCCTTTTTGAAAGCTTATCTAATGATGATGGGGCAAAAAACAGAAGATACTAATAACTTATAATCACAATTAAACATGATTACAATTTATCACAATAACAGATGTAGTAAATCGCGTGAAGCACTTCATATTCTTGAAGCTTCGGGAAAAGAATTTACTGTTGTAAAATATTTAGAAAATGTTCCAACAAAAAAAGAACTAACTCATATTATTGAGTTGTTAGATATTATGCCAATTGATTTGGTGCGTAAAAATGAATCGATTTGGAAAGAAAACTTTAGAGATGTTAATCTAACAGATGATGCTATTATTGATGCTATGATTCAATACCCTAAACTAATAGAGCGTCCAATTGTTGTAAACGGAGAGCGTGCTGTAATTGGCAGGCCACCGCAAGATATTACAAACATATTATAAATATTAAAGCCTCTAATTCATTCAAAATTTTAGAGGCTTTTTTTCTTTTAACAATCTTTTAACTACTAAAGATTAAACCAATTTCGTTTCTTGCGGTCTTATTTAATTAAAACAACAATTCATGAATTTAATCAAACAAGTAGTATTTAGCCTACTGCTTTTTTTGTTTTGCTTTAATATACAAGCGCAATCAGTTAAGGATGTTACTATAACAGGACATGTTATTGAAAAGGAAACAAATCTTCCTCTTGAATACGCCACAGTTGCCTTTAGGGACAGTAAAGATAATAGTGTTATAACAGGAGGGATTACAGATGCTAAAGGTAAATTTAGTATTACAGTACCGGCAGGGAAGTACAATGTGTCTTTCGAGTATATTTCGTTTAAAAAGCAATCACTTTTAAATAGAGAGTTATTAAAAAATACCGATTTAGGTAATATTGGTTTAGCATTAGATACAGAATCTTTGGATGAAGTAGAAATTATTGCAGAAAGAACCACTGTAGATATCAGACTAGATAAAAAGATTTACAACGTTGGTCAAGATTTAACAGTAAGTGGTGGTACAGTAAGCGATGTCTTAGATAATGTGCCTTCAGTTTCTGTAGATGTTGAAGGAAATATAGCTTTAAGAGGAAATGATAATGTTACTATTCTTATTAACGGAAAACCTTCAGGTTTAGTTGGTTTGAGTTCTAATGAGGCGCTAAACCAGTTGCCTGCAGATGCTATCGAGCGGGTAGAAGTTATTACCTCTCCATCGGCAAGATACGATGCAGAAGGGACAGGTGGAATTTTAAATATTATTTTAAGACGAAGCAAGTTACAAGGACTTAACGGTTCTGTAACAGCAAATACAGGATATCCAAATGCAGCAGGTATTTCAGGAAATATTAATTATCGTACAGGCGATTTTAATTTTTTTAATACTACGGGATATTCATACAGAGAATCTCCAGGAGAATCGACTACAAAAACAGAATATTTTAATTATGAATATGATGATGATGGGAATGTTACAGACGATCTTGAAAACACATATTTAAATGAATATAGAGATTACGATAGAGTTAGAAAAGGAATCAATACTAACTTAGGAGTAGAATGGTATATTAACGATAATACATCGCTTACAGGATCTGTATTTTATAAAGATAGCGACAATAGTACGAAAACAACAAACGATATTTTTGAAATCGATAACGTAGGTAATATTTTAAATGAAACTTTTCGTTTTGATCCAGAATTTGAAGATGATAAAACGGTTCAATATGCCTTAAACTTTGATAAGCAGTTTCCAGACAAACCAGGTCATAAGTTAACGTTTGATTTTCAGTATGAAAATACATCAGAAGATGAAAACTCACTTATTACTGAAAACGGATTAGATTCAGAACAAGTTAGAACTCTAGAAGATCAAGACCGTTTGTTATTACAAGCAGATTATGTGCTTCCTTTAAGTGATGATAGTCAGTTTGAATTTGGTTACCGTGGAAATTTCAATACTTTAGATACAGATTATACGTTGGCTTATTATGAAGGTGATGAGTTTGTTACAGATACAGATGTAAGTAACAATTTAATTTATAAAGAACGTATTAATGCCGTGTATACACAATATGGAAATAAAATTAAAGATAAGTTTTCGTATTTGTTAGGGTTAAGAATGGAGGATACGGGAATAGTTATAGACCAAAAAACAAGTGATGATTATGATGATAAAAATTATTTAGGATTGTTTCCTACAGTAAACTTAGGATACGAAATTTCTGAAGATCAAAGCATCATGTTGGGTTATAATAGACGTATTAGAAGACCAAGATCTCGTTTTATAAATCCATTTCCTTCACGAAGTAGTACAACAAATTTATTTCAAGGAAATCCAGATTTAGATCCAAGTTATTCGTCTGCAGTAGATTTAGGGTATTTAAATAAATTAGGAGATGTAACTTTAAACTCGTCTGTTTATTATCAACATGCTACAGATGTATTTACGTTTATTACAGAAGCTACAGGAGAAACTGTTGTTGTTGGAGGTACAGATATACCGGTAATTAAAAGTACTCCGATTAACTTAGCAACAAACGATCGTTATGGTTTTGAACTTACGGCTACATATAGAGCAAGTAAAAAATGGAATATGAATGCGAATTTTAATTTCTATAATTCTATTACAAGAGGAGATTATAAAGGCGTTAATTTTGATGCAGATAATTTAAGTTGGTTTATAAGATTTAATAATAAAGTGACCTTGCCAGGAGAAATAGATTGGCAAACACGAATTATGTATCGCGGACCTTCAGAAGATGCTCAAAATAAAACAGACGGTATGTTTTATAGTAGTTTAGCGTTTAGTAAAGAGGTGTTTAACAAAAATGCGTCTATAACTTTTAATGTAAGTGATGTTTTTAATTCAATGAAAAGATCCATGCTTTCAACCACAGAAACGTATATTAGTGACAGTGAATTTCAATATAGACAACGCTCATTTAATTTAGCATTTACTTACAGATTCAATCAACAAAAAAGTCGTCAAGACCGTCGAGAAAATGTAGATGGAGGTGATGATGAAATGGGATTTGAAGGGTAAAACTTTAAAAAGCTTCTTGTTACAAGAAGCTTTTTTTCTTTAATATATTATTTTGCTGTAAAACTCGTTACTTATAAATATATTTGAAACATTAAAAATCATCTATGTTTAAACGTTTACTTATCCTTTTCTTGGCAGTATGCCCTTTAATTGTAATCGGACAGGATTATTCCGATTCTTGGGAAGGGTATTTTTCGTATAATAATATTAAAGATGTAACGGCAAGTACAGATAAAATATATGTAGCTGCAGAGAATGCTGTTTATGTATACGATATGTTAACTCAAGAAATGAGTACGTTTTCTACCATACAAGGTCTTGCTGGAGAAACAATTTCAACTCTTCATTATAGTGCCGAGTATAACGCTTTAGTTGTGGGATATGAAAACGGTTTAATAGAAATTGTTCTAGACGAAAATTCTGAAGTATTAAGCGTTGTAGATATTGTAGACAAGTCTACTATCCCTTCAATAAGTAAACAGATTAATCATTTTAATGAGTATGATGGACTACTTTATATTTCTACAAATTATGGTATTTCTGTATATGATTTAAGTCGGCTAGAGTTTGGCGACACCTATTTTATAGGAGATGAAGGCGTGCAAACTATAGTTACGCAAACAACAATTTCCGATGGGTATATTTATGCTTCTTGCATGAATTCAATGGGATTAAAACGAGCCGAGATAAATAATAGTAATTTAATAGATTATAAGCAATGGACTACCTTGGCAAATGGTAATTTTACTGCTGTAGAAGCGGTGTCTAATAATGTATATGTTATAAATAATTATAGAACAATTTTTAGAGTTCAAGGAGCAAATCTTACAAGTTTAAATGTTTTTCCTAACACTCCTTTAGATGTTAAATCTGCTAATAATGAGCTTATAATTACGACTAAAAACCATATCTATTTATATTCTAGTACTTTTAATTTACTAGAAGAAGTAGGTATTAATGCTAATTTTAATACCAATTATACTTCGGCTATTACTACGGTAGATGATTTCTATATAGGTTCAGATAGTTATGGTGTTTTAAAAACACCAATAGGTAATACTGCGATGTTTGAAGACGTTCTTCCAGATGGTCCTTTATTAAATATACCTTTTTCTGTAGAAGCCGAATATAATAACGTTTGGGTTACTTTTGGAGATTTTACCGTGAGTTACAATCCTTATCCGTTAAGAACACGTGGTATTAGTCATTTAAAAAATGGAGCTTGGAAAAATATTCCTATAGATAGTATTTTTGGAGCCAGAAATCTAACAAACATAAGTATAAACCCAAATAAGATTAACCAAGTGTTTATTAGTTCTTTTTTTGATGGGATTTTAGAAGTAGAAGCGGATGTTGCTACAGTATTACATGATGAAACTAATAGTGGCATAGAACCTATTGAGATTGCAGGATCTACAGATATTCGTTTAAATCCATCAACGTTTGATAGCGATGGGGTATTATGGAGCTTGAGTGGTCGTGTGTCGAGTCCGTTAAAATCTTACGACCTAGATACAAAACAATGGAAATCTTATAGCTTTGAAGGATTATATTCAGATGGTTTAAATGGTGAGTGGGGCTTTTCAGATATAGCTATAGATAATTCTGGGGTGGTTTGGACAGGTGGTTATGTAAATGGATTAGTTGGTTACGATTATAAATCAGGAACTTCACAGATAAGGAGTTTAAGTGAAGAGTCTGAGAATATGCCCACTACTGTTGTAACTGCTGTAACTGTAGATAATCAAAATCAGATATGGATTGGTACAATTAGAGGTTTGCGAGTGCTTTATAATACTTCTACTTTTTTTACAGCGAGTACAGTAGAGGCGAGTGAAATAGTTGTTTTAGACGACGGTGTTGCGAGTGAGTTGTTGGCTTTAGAATATATTACGAGTATAGAAGTAGATGGCTCTAATAATAAATGGATTGGAACTTTTGGTTCTGGTGTGTTTTATTTTTCTTCAGACGGACAAGAAACTATTTTTCATTTTACAAAAGATAATTCACCACTGCCTTCAGACAATATTACAAGTATTAGTATAGACGATTCTACAGGAAAAGTATTTATTGCAACAGAAAGTGGTCTTGTAGCTTATAATTCAGGAAGCTCGTCTACCGAAGATTCTTATGAAGATGCTTATGTTTATCCAAATCCTGTACGACCAACATTTAATATTACAGAAGACTTAGTAAAGATTAAAGGGCTTACAGATAATGTAAATATAAAAATTACAGATGTTGAAGGTAATTTAGTTGCAGAAGCACAATCTAATGTAAACTCAAGGTATAGTGGCTATAATTTAGAAATTGATGGAGGAACAGCATTCTGGAATGGCAGAAATTTGGCTAATAATGTGGTGCACTCCGGTGTATATTTAATTATGTTGTCCGATACAGAAACGTTTGAAACAAAAGTGCTTAAATTAATGATAATCCGGTAATGTTTTATTCTTCAAGTGCTATTGTACTATCTAAACTTAAATATCGCGACAACGATCTTATTGTAAGTTGTTACACCAAAGATTTTGGAGTTGTAAGTTTCTTGTTACGTGGTGTTCTTAAAAGTAGAAAAGGTAAAGCTAGAGTGGCTTATTTTCAATTATTATCTCAAATTCAAATAGATGCCGATTTTAAACAAAACAGATCTTTACAGACGCTAAAAGATGTTAAAATAAATGTACTGTATTCAACCTTGCACACACAAGTTGTAAAAAGTACTATTGTTATGTTTTTAGCCGATGTTTTGGCCATCGTGTTAAAAGAAGAGGAAGCAGATACAGAATTGTTCGAGTTTTTAGAAACTGCACTACTGTTTTTAGATGAAACTTCAGATCCTGCAAATTTTCATTTGGTGTTTTTAGTGCAGTTAACACGGTTTCTAGGAATCTCTCCAGATACATCTTCTAGCGATTATAATTACTTCAATTTATCTACAGGACAATTCGAAAAACAATCTACCAGTATATATTCTATAACTGGAGATAATTTAAAGTATTTTAAGATTTCGTTAGGCATACTTTTTGATGACTTACAGGCGATGAAAATGAATTCAAAACAGCGACAATCCTTCTTAGATACGCTGTTGTTATATTACGAATTACACCTTGGACATTTTAGAAAACCAAAATCGCTAGCCATTTTTACTCAAGTATTTAATTAATAACCGACCTAAAATTCTATATGAATATAAAATTACTATTTGGATTACTTTTTCTTGTATCCTTTTCTATACAAGCTCAAAATATTACCATTTTAAATAGTCAAACAGAAGAACCTATATCTGGAGTTGTGGTATTTAATGTAGATAAAACAAAAAGTGAAATCTCTAATATAGATGGGGTTGTGTCTATAAAAGCTTTTGTAAGTACAGATACAATTTTTTTTAAACACTTAGCTTTTGAAGCGTTTTCTATAGAAAAATCTCAATTAAATACAGACTCAAAATTATTTTTAGAACCTACAACAGAAGGGCTTGATGAGGTTTTGATTTCAGTGTCTAAATTTGGACAAATGAAACGCGATATACCTCAAAAAGTACTATCAATGTCTGCTTCTGAAATTACTATTAATAACCCTCAAACAAGTGCAGATCTTTTAGAAAACACAGGAAATGTATATGTGCAAAAGAGCCAGTTAGGAGGAGGAAGCCCTATGATTCGTGGCCTATCTACTAACAGATTATTAATAACAGTTGATGGTGTGCGTATGAATAATGCCATCTTTAGATCTGGAAATATTCAGAATGTAATTTCAATAGATCCTTTTAGTATTCACCATACCGAAGTTATTTTAGGGGCAGGGTCTGTGGTTTACGGAAGTGATGCTATTGGTGGAGTTATGAGTTTCTATACTAAAAAGCCAGAACTCGCTTTTGTAGATAATCAGGAGTTTTCTGCAAATTCTGTAGTCCGTTATGCTACGGCTAATAATGAAAAAACAGGGCATTTAGATTTTAATATTGGATTGAAAAAATGGGCGTTTTTAAGTAGTGTTAGTTATACAGATTTCGACGATTTAAGAATGGGAAGTCATGGTCCTGATGAGTATTTGCGTACAGAATATGTAGTTACAGAAAATGGTGTAGATCGTATTGTTGAGAATCCAAACCCTAAAGTCCAAAATCCTACAGGTTATAACCAAATTAACCTGATGCAAAAAGTAAGATTTGAACCTAAACAAAACTTAAGTTACGATTTAGGATTGTATTACTCTACCACGTCAGATTATTCAAGATACGATAGATTGATTAGATATAAAGATGATCATTTACGTTCTGCCGAATGGAATTACGGTCCACAACGTTGGTTTATGTCTAATTTTCAAGTTACAAAATTAAGTAGTCAATCTTCATTTTATGACAAGTTTCAAGCCAATGTGGCTTATCAAAATTTTCAAGAAAGTAGAACGGATAGAGATTACCAATCTACCACTAGAAACTCAACAAAAGAACACGTCGATGCTATTTCAGCAAATATAGATTTTGAAAAACAGCTTAGTCAAAAAACAGAATTCTTTTATGGTTTAGAGTATGTGTATAATAAAGTACATTCTTATGGCGAAGAAGAAAATATTGAAGACAATACAATTGTAGATGCCATTTCAAGATATCCAAATGGTTCCGATTGGTCGTCAATATCTACCTACGCTAATTTCAAATACAAACCAAGTGATCAGTTTATTCTGCAAACAGGTTTACGCTACAATCACGTGTTGGCTCATGCAGATTTTACAGAAAATAATGTGTTTTTAAATTTACCTTTCGATACAGCCAATATTAATACAGGAGCATTAACAGGTGCCGCAGGAGTGAGCTGGATTCCAGCTGAAGTTATACAATGGAAATTGAATTTTTCTACAGCTTTTAGAGCACCTAATATAGATGATGTTGGTAAGGTTTTCGATTCTGAACCTGGAGCTGTTGTGGTTCCGAACGATGATATAAGTCCCGAATATGCGTATACTGGAGACTTAAGTGTGCGCCTTAATTTAAATGATAAAGTAATTATTGATGCGGCAACGTATTATACGTTTTTAGATGATGCTTTGGTGAGAAGTGATTTCGAATTAAATGGTGATTCTTATATCGAATATAATGGTGAAGAAAGTCGCGTGCAAGCCATGCAAAATGCAGCCGAAGCTCGTATTTATGGTTTTGAAGCGGGTATACAGATTTATTTTTCTGAAGCTTTAAAATTGACATCGCAATACAATGTTATAGGTGGTTACGAAGTAGAGGAAGGCGAACATTATCCATTAAGACATGCAGCTCCAAATTTTGGAAATACACATCTTACTTGGCAATATAACAAGATTACTATTGATGCGTTTGCTACGTATAATGATGAAATGTCGTATACAGATTTAGCGCCTTCAGAACAAAGTAAAGATTATATCTATGCAAGTGATTCTGATGGCAACCCATACTCGCCATCTTGGTATACTTTAAATGTGCGCACTCAATATAAATTTAATTCTGAATTTTTATTTACTGTAAGTTTAGAGAATATAACAGATCAACGTTATCGTCCGTACTCTTCAGGTATTTCCGCACCTGGTAGAAATTTAATATTAGCCTTAAAATATACCTTATAAAAAAAGCCTCATTTTTAAATGAGGCTTTTTTTATTTATAATATTAAACAGTTACCGTTGTTTAACCGCTTTTTTATTAATTGTTTGTCCGTTAGATAGTCTCACTTTTGCTATATAAGCAGCCTGACTAAGTTTAGATAAGTTGTACACTTCGCTAGAGCTATTTCCTTTTAAACTATATATACGTCGACCTAACATATCTAAAATTTCAACATTTGTAATAGTTGTATTTTTACTTGTTGAAATTTTGACTTCACCATTTGCTAATTCTATAATACTAATGTCGTTAGATGAAATACTAACATCGTCTATAGAAAGTGTTGCTTGTGTAAATGAAATTTCGAAACGATCATTAAATACACCATTATCAGAGGTGAATGAATAATTGTTTTCAGAAAGGTCTTGTACGGCATTAAGGAACTTATCGTTTAAATATATTGAGTTTCCAGTCATGAAATCGCCTTCTGACTGGGGAATGGAAATGGTGTAAATTGTCGGTTCTAAAATAGTTGATTTGAAACCTAACGGAATTACTTCCTCTAAAGATAAACTGCTTGAATGTTTCGCTTGTATTACATATTTGTATTCTGGAGCCGTTGGTATAAAAGAATATATTACAGCATTTATATTTTCGTAAGTGCCTCGTTTTGCATCATAATATGTGCCATCATCATGATCTGTTGCACCATTTAAATAAGCAACAAGAATTTGGTTCGAGACACCATTATCTGTTGTTAAGTTTACCCATAATTTATTAGCATCATTTGCGGTAGTTGTTCTAAAAAATTGGGTGTTATTTCCTGTAACTCTCATACTATTATTAAAAAGAACATCTGTAGTTTTAACATCTCCAGAAACGATAGTAGAAGGTGCTCCGTTATCCATAGATACAAAGAAACCTTGACCAGAAGGAATATGTCTTGTTGGCATTACACCATCGCCTCCCATAGTTTGTCCTGTACCATTTATAATAGCATAGTCACTCTGTGCATAGTTATTATTCTGATTACCATTTGTAGATGCTTCTGCAGGTGTTGCTTGCGACCATAAGTAAATGGCACCATTAGTAGCGCCAATGGTTTGATTTATATTGGTATTTGCATTTAAAAATATATCGGCATCTAAGGCAGAAGGGTAGGGGTTTCCTATAAGATTCCAGTTGTTGTCGTTAGTTTCTGAGTCATTTCTGTATATTGGTATATTATAAACGCCGTTATTAAATGGACCTTCGAAAGTGTAAATAAATTGATTAGGAAACGTGCTAGATTTGTTGTGGGTAGCAGCAAAACCTATACCTGGAGTCATTACAGTCGCAGCCATTGCAATTTGCCAGTCATCACCATTATCATCAACATCATCTTGCCCTACTAGTGTGCTGTTATCATTGTTTACTTCTCTTGTTGCATCTAAAAAGTTTTGTCCGTTAAACCAATAGATTCTAGAAGCATGAGCTTCAGCTAAGCCATCAGCGATAACTTCTCCTAAAACGGGTGAACTCCAATAGGTGTATTCAAAAAATGAACCTAAATTAGAAGTTTCTTTTTCAACTTCAATTTTACTTTTATCAGTTAATACATCACCATCAACAATGGCATCATCATTAACTTGTACAAAAGAACCATCTGTTTTAACAATAATGTTACCATTTACTGTAAGATCGTTTCCGATAACTACATAAGTGTTGTCTTCTATAATTAAAGTACTTGCTGCATTTACAGTACATTCACAGGCTTCAAAACTTGTTTCTGCGCCACCTGTAGAGGTGTCGTAATTTCCGTCTATAATAACATTTGTACCTATAGTTGGTACTGTATTTGTTGCTGTACCATCATCCCAAACCCAATTAGAACCATTCCATATGGCTCCGCTTATAAGTACTTGTATCGCATTAGAAGCTTCGTAGCACAAAGCATCATCTTCTCTAACTTCGCAATAGTACTGATAGTCTAAAACACTACTCGCATCAGAAATAATTAAATCGGGAGAAGCGCTAGAGGTGGTGTAAATACCACCATTAGAAATAGTCTGCCACCCTAAACCCGATTCTTCTGGTTTGTATACATACCATACATATTGTAGTGCATTTCCTCCAGCAAATCCTTCGGTTGCAGATACGGTAATTGTAGCTTCGTTACAGGCTGTTGCTGTACTTGTAATATCATTAATAACCGGAGGTGCTCCTGTAGAATAATCATAAACCCCAATATCTGTATAGTCTACAGGTGTAAAACTATCCCAGTCACTAGCATTCCAAGTGGTGCTAGGTACTGTGATACCTGTGTTTTTTCTTCTGTAGGTGTAATTTTTACTAGCTACAGTAAAGGTGGTGCCAGAAGTATCTCCCCAAAGGTCTATCCAGTCACCCGTTAGCGTATTGTATAGTCTAATATTATCATTTTCATTAACACCACTTACATTACTTGATTGATCATAACCATGACTTGCATATGCTGTTGTGGCATCCGTGCTTCCGAAGGCAAAGACAAATACATCGTTATTAGCTACAGTTCCTGATAAAGCAATAGAGCTTGTTGGAGAAGAATTACCGTTATTATGTATTCTAATTTCGTAGTTTGCTAAACTCACACTTGAACCTGTACCATTATAAATTTCGACATAAGAGTGTGATCCAGATCCATGGTCTGTAACTTCACTAATAAATAAGTCTCTTGTTGTTCCTGAACCACCTTCACAACTAGAAATTAATTGATCTATAACTGTAAATAAATCAGAGCTTAAACAGCCTAAATCGTCTGTGATTTCTATACTTCCGGTAGTTGCACCAGCAGGGATTGTAACCTCTAATTCTGATGTAGAGATTACATTTAAGGTAGCTGAAATTCCATTAACTTTTGCTGTAGTAGCTCCTCCAAAATTACCAATTGTAGATGTTATGTTGACTACAGTACCTATTGGTCCGGTGTCTGGTGATAGTGTTAGTGTGCCAGCAGCGCAATCTCCAGTTCCTTGAACTTCGAAGGTATACGGGTTTTCATCTGCATCGTTACTAATAACTGTAATTGTTGCTGTTCTGGTGCCTACACCGCTAGGTGAAAATGTAATTTCAAAATCTTCTTCAGTACCCGATGTGATTGATGTTGTTCCTGGATTTAAAGAAATTGAAAATTCTGAAGCATTAGATGAGGTGATACTTGTTAAATCTAAATCGGCTGTACCTTCACTACTCACATGGTATGTTTTTGGTGCGGTTGAGTTGCCCATTACAGTTGTTGCAAACAGCGTGTTATGTCCTACACTTGCAGTTGATCCATTTGGTATGGAAGCACCTGTATTGCCTTCAATATCTATCTCTGGAGTTGGTGTGTACCCTTCTCCTGTTAAGTTTACGGTACAAGATCCTTCGTCTAAATCGTTATTGTTTATGGTAACTGTACCTGTTCTAGTACCTGTTGTAGAAGGTGTAAACCTTATTGTCATAGTTTGTGTGCTGCTAGAGGTAATACTGAATGGAGTTGCCGGCGAAACAATAGTATAATCTCCTGTAATATTTAATGAACTTACATCTAAATCTGCACTACCATTATTTTCTATATCGAAAGTAAGATCTGTATTTGTAGATATGGCTTGACTACCATAATCTATAGTGTAACCACAGTTTTGATTTGTAGATGTATTATCTACTAATTGTAGTTCTGGATTAGGGGTTCCTGAATAACAGGTCCAGCTTAAATTTGAGATTAAAGTTCTGTTTCCGTTATTGCGTAACTCTATATCTATAGGCCCATTTACATTAACTGTAGTAGAAATGGTTGTGCTTGATAAAAGAGTCACGGAAATATCACTTCCATATTGAGTGCCGTTAATAAAAACTTTTAGGGTTGAATTTCCTGTATATATTCTTGCATAATCAAAAGTCACAACTCCACAGCCACCAGGGAAAGAACTATCATTAGTTAAAGAGCCATTTCTTAACATTATAGCTTCATCACCATTTAAGTCTTGATCAGATCTTGCATCTGTAGCTGTCCAATCGATACCGTTGTCTCCTGTCCAATTTCTTGTTATATAAGAACTTGAATCTCCGATGTTAGAAAATGATTCACTAGCACAATCTCCACCAGTAGTGATTGCATCTCCCGTTAGGGTTACTTGGTTAATCTGTAGTCGTCTGGTTCTAGAAGTTCCCTTCCATCTTATTTTATTATTGGTTCCAGATAGCGTACCAATGTTGTAGGTGTAATCGGTGTTGTTTATAGCTACAGGAGTTACTATATATGATCCAGCGGTCCAAGTCGATCCACCGTCATCTGAAATTTCGATTGTACAAGTTGGAGCGATTGAGTTATTTCCATTACCTCTTAAGCTCGAGACTAATTCTAAATTTTCATAAGCTCCAAAAGTTTCACTTATAACATAGGCACTGTCGTCATTTAAGCGCCAAGTGTTCGTATTCGTGTTTTGTGTTACATTATTAAAAGTCCAATCATTAGTTAGAGAGGAACAGTCGTTATCAAATATTTGCCCGTAACCAAAAGTTAAGATAGAGCAAATTAGTACTAAGGTTAAGTAGTAGTTTTTTTTCATATGGGAGGAAATAAGTTACTTTTATGGTGTCTTTTGTAAGATACACGTGAAATTGGTATTTACAAATTACGTAAAATATTTGTAATAAAATTGCGTTTTGTTGTAAAAACAATATGTATTGAGTTAATTTATTGCGCATATTGAGTTTATTTTATTAAAATAATACTATTTAATTAGTGATAATTTTTTTGAATTGAATATCGAAACACATAAAACATATACCGTAGATGAAGCCAAGCGAGCTTTAGAACATTATTGTGCTTACCAAGAGCGTTGCCATAAAGAAGTACAAGATAAACTAAGAGGCATGCGCATGATTCCGGATGCTATTGATGCTGTAATTGTACATTTATTAGACCATAATTTTTTAAATGAAGAGCGTTTTGCAAAAGCCTATGTGCGTGGAAAATTTAAATTTAAACATTGGGGCAGAAACCGGTTAACTATGGAGTTAAAGCGCAGACAAATAAGTCGATTTAATATACAAACTGGGCTTAAAGAATTAGATGCTTTAGATTATTATGGCACTTTTGATGCTTTAGCTGCACGCAGATGCGAAGCGATTAAAGAGTCTAATGCCTACAAAAAACGAAAAAAATTAGCCGATTATTTACTATATCGCGGCTGGGAATCGCCTATGGTTTTCGAAAAAGTAAAAGAGTTAATACCATAAAAAAAGAGCTTCAATACTATTGAAGCTCTTTTTTGTAAATTATAATGTGCGGCTTATAAATTAAAAGACGCTCCAATATTAAAAACAAATTGATTGTTTAATTTTTCGGCAGAGGTTAAATTTCCACTATCATATTTAGCGATTGGGAAACTCATTTCAGAATACACTCCGAAACCATCAGTAAAGAAATATCTAGCACCAACATGACCTCCAAAATTTTTAGTGCTAAAACTTAATCCTGGGTACACATCTAATTCATCCATACCGATTACAGAAGATAAGTTTGCGTTAAAACGGGCTTTAATATCAAAACGGTCACCAAAGTCAGCGTCTAAATCGTCGTTTACACCAAGAACATAAGTTGAAGAAACTCCAAACGAAATATTTTCGCCTACACCAACATCGTAAGTACCATTAATTCCTGTACCATTGTCTTGAAAGCTAGCGCCAATTTGAAATTTCTGATCACCGTTGCCTCTGAAAGCTTGTGCATTAGCGAATGAAACTACGCATAAACATGCGATTAATAGTAGATTTTTCATGGGTTTTAAATTTTGGTCAAATATAGGTTTTATACTGAAATTTAGGAATTATTTTTAGAAGTTATCGTTATTGCTTTCTTATTTTTCCAATCAATCCATTTTTGACCTTTAATTTTTCGCATTAAATTATCGAAATTTCGCATTATAAATACATTGTAAATGGCTCGACTTAAATTTTTAGGATGTCTTGCTACAGCTCGTAAACTCATAGAAAATCCAGGAGTAATATAACGCATATAATGCCAATAACCTTCAGGCATATAAAGTACCTCTCCGTGGTTTAATTCTGTTTTATATCCTTGCGCATGTTTTAATGCAGGCCATTTTTTTAAATCGGGATTATGAAAATCAATATCTTCTCTAGTAATTAATGCATAAGGTACTTTATACAAGTATTTACTTTGCTTTTGGTCGAATAATATAATTTCTTTTTGACCTTCAAAATGAAAGTGGAAAATATTAGCCAAATCAATGTCGTAATGCATAAAGGTATACGAATCTGTTCCGCCAAAAAACAGCATGGGTAACTTTTGCATGAGGCGTATACCAAAATCAGGAAACGTAAAGTCGTTTTGAAGTTGAGGTACTTCCTTTAAAATATTCCACAGAAAAATTCTAAACTTTGTAGGTTCGCGTTTTAGCAAATCAATATAATTTGCCATTTTCATTTTAGAATGTGGTTCGTTAAAACCATCCTTATAATTTACAGGTCTATCGTCGTAAAGAGGTACGGTTTTATCGCCTGCAATATTTTTAATATATTCTAAATTCCATTTAGAATATGCTGGCCAATCGTCTATAAAATGCTCTATAACCACAGGTTTTTGTTGCTTAAAATACGTAGCTATAAAGTCCTCCTTTGTAATTGTTTTTACACGAGGTATGTCTTGTAGATTTAAAGTCAAAAGTAAAAATAATTAAACGTGCAAGTTAATAAAATGTTAGTTCATTATATTATTTAAAGGTGTATTTTAGTCCAAATACAAGGTTACCTTTAGGCATTGGTACAAGGTTTGCTTCTGTATATTCTTCATTCAAAATATTATTTGCAATAACAGATAGTTCTAAAGATTTTATGGTGTAGTTTATACTAGCATCTACTACAGAGTAGCTGTCTCCAGATGTACGTTCTGCGTATTTATAAATGATAGATTGGGACATGTTTTTTATAAATTGAGATTTGTATCTTGCTACAAAATGATGCTTTAAAGAGTTTATAGAATATTTAGAGAAATCGGAATTTATATCCTGAACTTCATCATTAATATAAGTGTAGGATGTGTTTACACTTTGACTGAAAACACCCATTTCAAAGTTGTAATTTAAGTAAGCATCTATCCCTTTTGTGTTTAATTCTCTAATATTTGAGGCTTCCCATAAATCATCTTCATTTGCTTTAGTATAGTCTATTAAGTTTCTAGAATCTCTGTTAAAAAGGGCAAGAGATGCAGAGAAATTTTGATGGTTATATTTAATTCCAAGTTCTTCTGCTATGGCTTCTTCCGGATCTAGATTTTCATTTCCAAGGGTTGTTGGGTCGCTATAGTATAAATCTGTATATGTGGGTATTCTATAGGTGTATCCTACATTTCCGTAGATTTTAAAATTAGAATTAATCTCGTAACCTAAGTCAATACCAGGGAATGCATGCCATTTAAAATCTGAAAAATAAGTAACCGCAATTCCAGGTGTAATATCAAACTTGTCGTTTATAGCTTTAAATTGATGTTCTAAGAACATAGACGACATAAAACGGTTGTGATCTCCTAAATTATTACTTACAATATAAACCTTAGATAAGTCAATACCAAAACCTGTAATTCCTAAATCAGAAGTGTACGAACCGTTAAGCTCTGTGCCCATTTTATTAGTTATGTGTAAGTTCCTGTATCCTGTTGGCTGATCTCTGGTGTATAAATACATATCTTGGTTGCGTCTCCAATATACTTGTGGTTTAAATACCCAATTGTTATGTTTTATTTTTGTTGATACACCTATTAAACTTGTTTGTGTTTCTTCATATTGTTCTGTTGCACTTGGTGTAGCGTAAAAGCCGTTGGCTCCAAATTTACGTTCAGACATGGTTGCCAGTACATTTATTGGGAGTTTGCTTTTATTGAATGTGCTTTTAAGGAAATAATTCTGATTGTCGTAATCTGTATTATGTCTATAACCTTCAGACGTATTTCTAGAGACATGTACGATATGGTTAGAATTTTTTAAATTTACGCCACCAGTAACGGCCGCATTTAAGGTATTGAAAGAACCAGCTTGCGTGTCTACAGTTAAAAGATCTTCTGTTTGTTTTTTAGTTACAATATTTACAGCTCCTGTAAATGCATTCTGACCAAAAACTCTAGCGGCAGGTCCTGAAATAATTTCAATACGTTCTATAACATCAATAGGTAAAGCCATGTTTAGCGTATGGTGTCCCGTTTGTGCATCGTCTACTTTTATACCATCAATAAGTAATAATGTTTGGTCAAAACTTCCACCGCGAATATATAAATCTGCTTGCATGCCGGCAGTACCTCTACGGCGAATATCTACACCTGCAACTTGCTGTAATAAATCGGCAACATTTGTTACAGCAGACGCTTTTATGTCTTCAGATGTAATAATGTTTATAGATCTAGAGTTTTTAGAAAAAGGAAGTTCTATTCTGCTAGAGGTTATAATAACTTCGTCTAACTTTTCTTGAGGCATATCTTCTTGAGATATTGCTAATGTTGTAGTTAGAATTGCAATTACAGATAAAAATTTAGTTGGTGTCATGTTCAAAAATTATAAAAACGTTACAAATGTCGTAACTTTACGGACTATTAAACTAGTCCAGTTTTAAAACAATGAATAGTCCGGTTGAAGCGCTTTTTATAAAATTAATAGATTTTGATAAAACGAAATCTAAACCAGTATATATACAAGTCTCTGAGCAAATAGTAAATTTAATTCAACGTGGGTATTTGTTAAAAGGAACACTTTTACCTGGAACTCGAGTTTTAAGTCAGTTGTTACAAATTCATAGAAATACGGCAGTTGCTATTTACGATGAATTGGCAGCACAAGGTTGGGTAGAAATTATTCCAAACAAAGGTACATTTGTGTTGTTTCCAGAGCAAACAACAGCTAAAATTAAAGCGACCGTACAACAGTTTAATCAGGCATATGTCTATTCTAAAACTACAGGCTTTCCATTTCAAAACTCAATGCATTTGGCTTCTACGCAAAAAGTCACTAAAGCAGAATATGTAATTAATGATGGAAAACCCGATTTACGTTTACATCCAACCATTCAGTTTTCTAGATGGTACAGTAGTGCCATGAAACGGAAACCTCTAATTAAAAAATGGAATCGTGTAGGAGATGGTTCTTATTCAGAATTTGAAAATCAGTTGTGTAATTATTTAAACACAACACGTGGTTTTCATATTAAGCCTAAGAACTTAATAAGTACAAGAAGTACAGAGATGAGTTTATACATAGTCTCTCAGTTGCTTATTAAAAAGAACGATGTTGTTCTCGTGGGAAACTTAAGTAATTATGCGGCAAATATGATTTTTCAGCAAGTTGGTGCTTCTATAAAAACCATTCCTGTAGATCAAGACGGATTAGATATTGATTACATTGAAACGCATTTCCAAAAAGGATCTATTCGGTGCATTTATATTTGCGCGCATAGAGATTATCCTACTACAATTACATTAAGTGCAGAGCGACGATTGAAACTTTTGCAGTTGGCAAAACAGTATAAGTTTGCAATTATTGAAGACGATTTTGATTACGATTTTCAGTTTGAAGGATCTGCCATGTTACCATTAGCAAGTTCAGATGCAAATGGGCTTGTTATATATTTAGGAAAATTAGGGCAATCATTATTTCCAAGTTTTCAAACAGGATTTGTCGTTGCTCCAGAAAATTTAATTTCTGAAGCCAAAAATTATTTGCAATTGTTAGATCAACAAGGCGATTTAATTCAAGAACAAATGTTGTCCGAATTAATTTACGAAGGTGAAATTAATAGACTAATTAAGAAGAATATAATCATTTATAAACAACGTCGCGATTGTTTATGCAAAAGTCTAAATATGCATTTTGGTAATAATATTTATTGGGAATTGCCCTCTGGCGGATTAGCCATTTGGTTACAATTTAAGCCGGAAATTTCATTATTAAAACTTGCTGAAGAAGCCGAAAAACAGAATGTTTTTATACCTACAACCATTCTGTATCAAGATAGAAATACATGTGCTATTCGTTTCGGTTTTGGGCATCTAAATGAAGTAGAAATAGAAGAAGTGGTAAGTACTTTAAAACGGATATATGATACTGTTATTTTGCAGTCATAAAATTCTAGTTTATAGTTTTTGATGTGTTTGAAACTGTACTTTTTAAATTTATGATACAACTTTCAATGATTTCTCGTAATTTGTATTCAAGTTGTTTTATGGTTTATACTTTAAGCATGTTTTAATTGATTGATAGTCAAAAAATTAAATGTTTTTATGTGAATTATAAGATTCAAAGCGTTCCTTTTTAACTAAAATTACTTACTAAAAACATTATGTCTAATACCTCAGAACTTCATGCGACACCGAAGAATTCTTCTTTAGTGCCAATATTAATTATTGCTGGATTATTTTTTATTTTCGGATTCGTCACTTGGATTAATGGTGCATTAATTCCCTTTATGAAAACGATAAACGAGCTTACAGATGCACAATCATATTTAGTGGCTTCAGCATCTTATATTTCATTTGTTGTTATGGCTTTACCAGCCTCATATATTATAGGAAAAGTAGGATATAAAAAAGGAATGTCTTTTGGGTTAGTTCTTATGGGAATTGGTGCTTTAGTGTTTATTCCGGCAGCAGAAGCGCGAACATATACATTGTTTTTAACAGGGATTTTTATTCAAGGTTTAGGGATGACATTGTTACAAACCGCTTCTAATCCATATATTACTATTTTAGGACCAATGGAAAGTGCTGCTAAACGTATCGCTATTATGGGTATAGCAAATAAAGTAGCAGGTGCGTTAGGTTCTCTTATTTTTGGAGCAATTTTACTTTCTGGTATAGATGAAATTAAAGATAAATTAACTACCGTCTCTTTAGATGAAAAAACAATACTTCTAAATGAAATGGCCGATAGTGTGGTAATGCCTTATGTTATTATGGCTGTTGTGTTATTTATTCTAGCCGTACTAATAACAAAAGCTCCTTTACCACATGTAGAGGCAGATGAGGCAGAAGAAGAAGCAATAAAAGGTGATGCTATTGTTAAAAAAACTAGTGTTTTCCAGTTTCCACATTTATGGTTAGGTGTGTTGGCTTTATTTCTATATGTTGGTGTCGAGGTTATTGCTGGTGATACTATTATTTCTTACGGATTAGCATTGGGAATGCCAGGAGAACAAGCCAAATCGTTTACTTTAATGACGCTTTTTGCTATGGTCGGAACCTATGCTTTAGGTGTGCTTTTAATACCTAAATACGTAAGTCAAGTGTTGGCTTTAAAAGTAAGTGCTATTCTAGGTGTCTTTTTCGCTATTTGTGTCTTATCAACTACCGGATTTACATCTGTACTTTTTGTAGCAGCACTTGGAATTTCTAATGCTTTAGTATGGCCAGCAATTTGGCCGTTGGCTTTAAATGGTATGGGAAAATTTACTAAAACAGCTTCAGCTTTACTAATTATGGCTATTTCTGGAGGTGCGATTATACCACCGTTATATGGCGCTTTAGTCGATTCTAAAAAAGAAGAGTTAATTATTCACGGTCTAGATCAAGCTACAGCAACAGCTCAAGCTGCAACTTCTGGATATTGGATTTTAATTCCGTGTTATATATTTATTCTGTTTTTTGCAATTCATGGACATAAAATAGGATTGAAAAAACATAAATTTATATAATTTATAATTAGGATGTTAATTTTAAGCAAGATGCTTTATTAAAGTTTAACATCCTAACGCTTGTGCATTTTGATTCGTGTATATGAAAAAAATGTACCTTTATCCCCATGTATGCCTTAGTCGATTGTAATAATTTTTACGCCTCTTGCGAACGGGTTTTTAATCCTAGTTTAAGGGGGAAACCTATAGCCATTTTATCTAATAATGATGGCTGTGTAATTGCACGTAGCGACGAAGCTAAAGCATTAAGACTTCCTATGGGAGCACCAGCTTTTAAATTTGAAGACTTTTTTAAGCAGCATAATATTCATGTTTTTTCTTCAAATTATCCTTTATATGGGGATATGAGTACGCGTGTTATGCGTATTTTAGAACAGTTTACTCCAGATGTTGAAGTATATAGTATTGATGAAGCTTTTTTAGAGTTTAAAGGTTATGAAAATTTTAATTTAGCTAATTGCGGTCTTGAGATGCGAACACGTATTTTAAAATGGACAGGAATCCCAACTTGTGTGGGAATTGCTCCTACAAAAGCATTATCTAAAGTTGCCAATAAAATTGCACGTAAATTTCCAGAACACACTAAAGGGGTTTTTTTAATAGATTCTGAAGCATCCCGTATTAAAGCTTTAAAATGGTTTAAAATTGAAGATGTTTGGGGCGTTGGTAAACGGTTAGCAAAGCGATTAAAATCTAAAAACTGTCATACAGCATACGATTTTACACAACTTCCCGACGATTATATTAGAAAAGAATTTTCTATTGTAGAATGGCGATTAAAGCAAGATTTATTAGGGAAACCAACATTAAGACTTGAAGAACCGTCTCCTAAAAAATCTATAGCAACCACGCGTAGTTTTGAAAGTACATATGCTGATATAGATAATATTACTGAACGTATTTCTACGTTTGCAACAAGTTGTGCAGAGAAATTACGGAAACAGAAATGTAGTTGCCATATGATTATCGTACATTTAAGTAGCGATAGGCATAATAAAGATCAAGTACATGAATATGGTAGTAAAATGATTACCTTGCCGTATCCAACCGATTCTTCTTTAATAATAAGTACGCAAGCTGTAGCTGCTGCAAAGCAATTATTTCGAGGTGGAGTAAAATATAAACGAGCTGGTGTTGTTGTTACAGGGTTAGTGCCTAATAATGCATTTCAATTAGATTTATTTGCATCAGAAAACCCGAAACATAAACCTTTAATGCATGTTATAGATGCTTTAAATAAAAAGTATAGAACGCATACCATAAAATTAGGAAATCAGGATTTACAACGTACATGGAAAATGAAACAAGAACGTTTGTCTCCTAAATACACCACCAATATTAACGATATTATTATTGTAAAATGATGCTACATAAAACTCAAAATTTAACCTTTTTTACTCCTGAAATTGTTCCAGATTCTGGGGCTGTTTTTGTAGATTCTGGAATTTCAGCAGGATTTCCTTCACCTGCAGACGATTTTAAAGAAGAACGACTCTCGTTAGATGTTGAATTGGTCCGAAATAAAGAGGCGACTTTCTTTGCTCGTGTTAGTGGGCAGTCTATGATTGGAGCTGGACTTGATGATAATGATTTGTTAGTTATAGATAGAAGTTTATCTGCTACCCATAATAAAATTGCTGTATGTTTCTTAGACGGTGAGTTTACAGTAAAACGTTTAAAAGTTGAAGGAGGAGAAGTGTGGTTGCAACCAGAAAATCCTAACTACGAGCCTATTCATGTTACAGATGCTAACGATTTTGTGATTTGGGGAATAGTAACTAATGTGATAAAAAGAGTGTGATTTAATATCCGTATAAGGGATTATTTTCTAATACTATTTAAAAGCGTTAGCATTGTAATTTTAACTAACCTTGATATAAAACTAAAAATGCCTCAAAAAAATAATTTTTGAGGCGTTTTTTATATGAGTAATAAAATTGTTAATCGGCTAAGATTATAATTTTATTGTCTTTAGATTCTAAAGTACCAGACTTAATTTTAAGCATTAATACTTTATTGTCTGACATATGAGGCGTAACCTCAGGATGTAATTTTTCGTAATCTAAATGAGTTTGAGTATGTACCTTAATTTTTACAGTTCCAGCTGTTAAAAGAGATACTATAGCAGCGTGATGATTAAGCATTTCAAACTCTCCATCTGCCCCTGGTACACTAACGGCATCTATTTCCGAACTAAATAAAGTCGCTTCTGGCGATACAATTTCTAAATACATAGTTTATAGTTGTTTGTTAGTAGTAAATAATTGTTGGTAAAATGTGCAATCAATAATAATTTACTATAACCAATTATTATGCTTCGGCTAACATTCTCTCTCCTGTTTCGATAGCTTCTTCAATAGAACCTTTAAGGTTAAATGCTGCTTCTGGTAAGTGATCTAATTCACCAGCCATAATCATATTAAATCCTTTAATAGTTTCTTTAATATCTACTAAAACTCCTGGGATACCTGTAAATTGTTCTGCAACGTGGAATGGTTGAGATAAGAAACGTTGTACACGTCTTGCTCTACCTACGGCTAATTTATCTTCTTCAGATAATTCTTCCATACCTAAAATTGCAATAATATCTTGTAATTCTTTATAGCGTTGTAATAACTCTTTTACGTTTTGTGCACACTCGTAATGATCTTTACCTAAGATATCTGCTGTTAAAATTCTAGAAGTAGAATCTAACGGGTCTACCGCAGGGTAAATACCAAGTTCTGCAATTTTACGAGATAATACAGTTGTTGCATCTAAGTGAGCGAAGGTTGTAGCAGGAGCAGGGTCAGTTAAATCATCCGCAGGTACGTAAACCGCTTGTACAGATGTAATAGATCCTGTTTTAGTTGATGTAATACGTTCTTGCATTGCACCCATTTCTGTTGCTAATGTTGGTTGGTAACCTACAGCAGAAGGCATACGGCCTAATAATGCAGATACCTCTGAACCAGCTTGTGTAAAACGGAAAATGTTGTCTACGAAGAAAAGAACGTCTTTACCTTGACCATCTCCAGCACCATCACGGAAATATTCTGCGATAGATAATCCAGATAATGCAACACGTGCACGTGCTCCTGGTGGTTCGTTCATTTGTCCGAATACGAAAGTTGCTTTAGATTCTTTCATGATGTTTTTATCTACTTTAGATAAATCCCATCCGCCTTCTTCCATAGAGTGCATAAAGTCGTCTCCGTATTTAATAATACCTGACTCTAACATCTCTCTTAAAAGGTCATTTCCTTCACGTGTACGTTCTCCAACTCCAGCAAAAACTGAAAGTCCACCGTGACCTTTTGCAATATTGTTAATTAATTCTTGAATCAATACTGTTTTACCAACACCAGCACCTCCGAATAAACCAATTTTACCTCCTTTTGCGTAAGGTTCAATTAAATCAATTACTTTAATACCTGTGAATAAAACCTCTGTAGATGTTGATAAATCTTCAAATTTAGGGGCTTGTCTGTGGATTGGTAATCCAGACTCACCAGCTTTTGGTAAGTTTCCTAAACCATCAATAGCATCTCCAATTACATTGAAAAGTCTACCATATACATCACCTCCAATAGGCATTTGTATTGGAGATCCAGTAGCTACTACTTCTGTACCTCTACTTAATCCATCTGAAGAGTCCATCGCGATAGTACGAACAGTATCCTCACCAATGTGAGATTGTACTTCTAATATTAGAAGTGTACCATCAGGTCTTGTAATTTCTAATGAATCGTAAATTTTTGGAAGAGCTCCTTCTGAGTCGAATACAACATCGATAACTGGACCAACGATTTGTGCAACTTTACCTGTAACTTTTGACATTACTTAAATGTTTATAGATTTTTGCTTAATTTTCTTGAAAAATAACTATTTTTTCGCGCTGCAAATATAATAGTTTATATTTAAAAAGAAATATGTTTTTCTCTTTTTTACGTAAAACAAATGCCTTTAAATTGATGATATTTAGTTTTTTTTAGTGTATTTATCATATTGAGGTAAAGATGACTAGTTTCTTGGGAAATTCTCATGTTTTGGAATGTTTCTCTAAGTTTCTCAATTTGATTAAATAAATTAGAAATGTTCCTTATCTATTTACTTGTGTTTTATTTATCAGTTTTAAGATTGTGTTTTTTATTGAATATCATAATTAGAAATAACGTGAATTTGAAAGTGGAGTGAAAATGTATGAACCCAAAAAAAGGCACTTAAAACCGAAGTTTCAAATGCCTTTATATATAATCTTAAAAATGTTGTTATTCTACGGTTACAGATTTTGCTAAGTTACGTGGCTGATCTACATTTTTACCTAATTTAACAGCTATGTGATACGATAATAATTGTAACGGAATAGTTGTTAATAAAGGTGATAAAAACTCTGAAGATTCAGGGATTTCAATAACGTGATCTGCAAGATTTTTTACACTTTCGTCTCCTTCTGTTACGATTCCTATAATTTTACCTTTTCTAGATTTAATTTCTTGGATGTTACTCACTACTTTTTCGTAATGTCCTTTTTTAGTCGCAATAACTATAACGGGCATTTGCTCGTCTATTAAAGCAATAGGTCCGTGTTTCATTTCTGCAGCAGGATATCCTTCAGCGTGGATATAAGAAATTTCTTTTAATTTTAAAGCGCCTTCTAATGCAACTGGGAAATTAAATCCTCTACCTAAATAAAGACAGTTTTTAGCATCCTTATAAATTTCTGCAATAGTGTTTACATAAGCATCAGATTCTAATGCCTTTTTTACTTTATCAGGAATAAGTTCTAATTCAATTAAATGATGACGGAAATCTGAACTCGAAATGGTTCCTTTAGCTCTTGCTAATCTTAGCGCCATTAATGTTAATACGGTAATTTGTGTTGTAAATGCTTTTGTAGATGCTACACCAATTTCGGGGCCAGCATGTGTATATGCACCAGCATCAGATTCTCTAGCGATAGACGATCCAACAACATTACAGACTCCAAAAACAAAAGCACCTTTAGATTTTGCTAATTTAATTGCTGCTAAAGTATCTGCTGTTTCACCAGATTGAGAAATAGCAATTACAATATCTTTTTCTGTAATAATTGGGTTTCTGTATCTAAATTCTGAGGCATATTCTACTTCAACAGGAATTCGTGCTAAATCTTCAAAAATATATTCGGCAACTAAACCAGCGTGCCAAGAAGTTCCACATGCAACAATAATAATACGGTCTGCATTTAGAAATTTCTTCATATTATCCTCGATTCCAGACATTTTAATTATAGCTTCATTAGCTAGAAGTCTACCTCTAAATGTGTCTAAAATTGCACTAGGTTGTTCGTAAATTTCTTTTAACATAAAATGATCGTAACCACCTTTTTCAATTTGTTCAAGATTTAATTGAAGTTTTTGAACATAAGGATCGACCATCGAGTCGTCTTTAATTTTTCTAACTTTAATTTGTTTTCCTAAACGAATAATGGCTAATTCTTCATCTTCAAGATAGATTGCATTTTTTGTAAATTCTAAGAATGGAGAAGCATCACTGGCTATAAAAAACTCGTTTTCACCAACACCAATAGCTAAAGGACTTCCTAGTCTAGCAGCAATAATTTCGTCGGGTTTGTTTTTGTCAAATACAGCAATAGCGTATGCGCCAACAACTTGGTTTAGAGCTATTTGTACTGCTTTTCCTAGTTTAAGATTTTCTTCTTTTTTCATGACATCTTCAATCAGATTAATTAACACCTCAGTGTCAGTATCCGATTTAAAAGTGTATCCTCTAGTAATAAGCTCTTTTTTTAAAGACTCGTAATTTTCAATAATTCCATTGTGAATGATTACTAAATCACCAGAATTAGAATAATGAGGATGCGAGTTTACATCGTTAGGAACTCCGTGTGTTGCCCAACGTGTATGGCCAATAGCGACGTGACCTTTGGTTAAAATTTCTTTTTCAACACGCGCTTCAAGGTCTGAAACCTTACCTTTAGTCTTGCAGACTTTTAATTCTTCGCCGTCATAGATTGCAATACCTGCGCTATCGTAACCACGATATTCTAAGCGTTTAAGTCCGTTAATAACAATTGGGTAAGCTTCTCTGTAACCTATATATCCTACAATGCCACACATAAATTTTTAGTTTTTCGATTATGAATAATAAATATCTAATGTTATACGCGAATTAATAGTGTTACTATATACTATAGTATTCAATGCATTATTTGCGTTTGTTGATAAAACTAAATCATTTTCTGTATTAGTAAAATCTTTTATTAGAATATTTTTAAAATGTTCTGTTGCTTTTATTTTGTACGTATGCGTAATTTGACTCTCTGTTTGTTGCTTGAAGCGTGATATGCTTGCATTTACATGCTTTGTATTACAACTATTAAAAAAATAGTTGATTTTATAATCAGGGAGTTTTATAGGGAAATATTTAATTGAAGAATCTATTTTACATAAAATAGTATCATCCTTATCTATTTTGGTAGACAAGGAGATATTATAAATAGTTATTGTGTTAGATTCACTTTTATTATTCTTCTCCCAAGGAGTATTATTGGTGTTAGAAACCATTTTTAAAACTATGCCTGCATTTGTTTTTAGCCCGTAATCAGAAAAATAATCCCTGTAATAGGCTGTAAAAACGATTAGTGATAACAGTAAATAGTAAGATAATGTAATGGTTCTTAAACCTTTTTTCATGTATTTTATGAAATAAAGCGAATTATTTTAAAACTTCTGTCATGTAGAAGTTAGAATACGCTTCGCCAAATTCTTCTTTGTTTTTATATCCTAACACAGGTTTCTTAGAGGTTTCTAAATACGATTTTAATTCTTCAGGAATGTCTTCAGAACCAATAATAATTGCATCAGAATAATCTATGGCAACCTTCATTAGGTTATTATAAGTTGGTTCGCTTAACGTTTTAACAACATCATCGTTAATGTTGTCAAATTTAACCTTAGTCCCCATATCTTTATTTAAAGTACCTTCGTAACCTTGATTATAGATAGAAGTTACAACTTTACTGTCGTTAAATAATGGTTCTTCAGCAAAATATTCTTTTAAATATAAAGGAAGTAAAGAGGCTAGCCATCCATGAACATGTATAATGTCTGGCGCCCAGTTTAGTTTTTTAACTGTTTCTATAACACCTTTTGCAAAGAAAATAGCACGCTCGTCATTGTCTGAAAATAAGGCGCCATTTTCATCTGTTAGTGTTGCTTTTCGCTTAAAGTATTCGTCGTTGTCTATAAAGTATACTTGAATACGTTCTTTAGGAATTGATGCTACTTTAATAATAAGTGGCATATCTAAGTCGTTAATTACTAGGTTTATACCAGATAATCTAATAACTTCGTGTAGTTGATGTCTTCTCTCGTTAATGTTTCCATATCTAGGCATAAATATCCTGATTTGACCACCTTGTTGATTTACCATTCTAGGCGTCTCAAACGACATAGATGAGATTTCAGTTTCAGGTAAATAAGGAACTACTTCAGATGATACATATAATATCCTCTTATCTTTCATAAATTACTGGGCTTTTGAGAATTCAAAATAAAAAACAAGCAAAATTACAAAAATTTATGCAGATTGCGAGTAAAATAATAACTTTGCCTCCGTTAATTTTTTATTTAGGGTGAAGATAATAACAGTACAATCGGAATTAAAAAAAGAAATAGAACTATTAAAATCTCAAGGTAAGACCTTGGGGTTAGTTCCAACTATGGGAGCTTTACATGAAGGACATTTGTCTCTTGTAAAACGAGCTTTAAAAGAAAATGATGCACTTGTTGTAAGCATTTTTGTAAACCCTACCCAGTTTAATAACGCAGACGACTTGGTGCAATATCCAAGAACTTTAGATCGTGATGTCGCATTATTACAAACGGCGTCTGATGCTATTTTAGTATACGCACCAGAAGTGGCAGATGTTTACGGAGAAGATGTAGCGTCTGTACACTATGATTTTGATGGGCTTGAACATAAAATGGAAGGGGAGTTTAGACCAGGCCATTTTGATGGTGTCGGGACTATTGTTAAACGATTGTTTGAAATTGTAACTCCTGATCATGCTTATTTTGGAGAAAAAGATTTTCAGCAATTAACCATAATTAAAAAGATGGTTGATAACTTCAATATTCCTGTAAATATTGTCCCTTGTGAGATTTTACGAGAGTCTAATGGTTTGGCTATGAGTTCTCGAAATGTAAGATTAAAGCCAGAATATGCTGAGGCAGCACCGTTTATCTATAAAACATTACAAGAAGCTAAAGTGAAGTTTGGCACAGAACGTGCTAGTAAAGTAACAGAATGGGTTGAGAATCAGTTTAAAAACCATCCCTTATTAAAGTTGGAATATTTTGTAATTGCAGATATTAAAACTTTAGAAACCATAGAAAATAAAATAGAAAACACCTTATATCGTGCGTTTGTTGCAGTATATGCCGACGATATAAGATTAATAGACAATTTAGCACTAAATTAATTATCTTTGCCACATGCAAATTCAAGTAGTAAAATCGAAAATTCACAGGGTAAAATGTACCGGTGCCGACTTAAATTACATTGGTAGTATTACTATTGATGAGGATTTAATGGATGCCGCGAACATTATTCAAGGTGAAAAAGTTCAGATTGTAAATAATAACAATGGTGAACGTTTAGAGACATACGCTATTCCAGGGCCACGTAATAGTGGTGAAATTACATTAAATGGTGCGGCCGCAAGACGTGTAGCAACAGGAGATGTGTTAATCTTGATTACTTATGGTATAATGGATTTGGAAGAAGCCAAAACATTTAAGCCGTCGTTAGTTTTTCCAGACGAGGCAACTAATAAGCTCATTTAATTATTGAATCCAAAAATATCTAAAATATTAAAAATTTCACTCCCAATTTTATTGGGAGTTTTTTTAATAGCATATTCGCTATCCAAGGTTTCGATAAGTGAACTTCTAGTGTACTTTAAAAATGCCAATTATTGGTGGATTTTACTAGGCGCCATATTAGGTTTGCTTAGTCATTTGTCACGCGCATATCGTTGGTTATTTATGTTAGAACCAATGGGGTATCATGTAAAACTGCCTAATAGTGTGATGGCAGTTTTTGCAGCTTATTTAATAAATTATACCCTTCCAAGGGCAGGTGAAGTTGCTCGTGTTTCTGTAATTACTACTTACGAAGGCGTGCCTTTCGATAAAGGTTTTGGTACTGTGGTTGCAGAGCGCATTGCAGATCTTATTGTTATGTTTAGTATTATATTGGTGACACTCTTTTTACAATTCGATTTTATTTTTAATTTTTTTCTTTCAAAATTTAATTTGCCAAAAGTTATCATGGCAATGGTAGTACTTAGTGTCTTGGGGCTAGCTTTTCTTATTTATATTAGAAAAAGTAATTCGGTGTTGGCTATAAAAATTAGAACCTTTGTTTTAGGTTTAATAGAAGGGGTTTTAAGTATTTTTAAAATGAAGAAAAAGTGGATGTTTATAGTTCATACTTTATTCATTTGGACCATGTATGTTTTAATGTTTTACATCACCACTTTTGCGATTGAAGGATTGCAACCTATCGCTTTAGGTGCAATTTTGGTCGGATTTATTTCTGCAAGTTTTAGTATTGCAGCTACAAATGGCGGAATTGGTTCTTATCCTGTTGCTGTGTATGCCGCATTTTCTTTATTCGGAATTGCACAAGGTCCAAGTATCGCCTTTGGCTGGATTATGTGGTCTTCACAGACGTTATTAATCATTATTTGCGGAGGCCTTTCCCTTTTATTTCTTCCTGTTTTTAACAGAAAATTCAATATAAAATAGGCCTTTAAAAGATTATCTAATTAACGTAGAAGTTTTTTTTCAACAAAAAAAGTATTTTCATACCTTGCGTAGGACTAACCTTGCTAAAAATGAAAAGATTACTTTACCTATTTATACTACTATTTTCATGTCAATTTGTTTCAGCCCAAGCTATTTATGAAACAATAAGATCAGAGAAACTTGATGCGACAAGAAAATTAAAAATTCAGCTGCCAAGAAATTATAGCGAGAATACCGAGAAAAAATATCCAATAGTAGTTGTTTTAGATGGCGATTATTTATTTGAAGTTGTTGCTGGAAATATAGATTATTATTCATATTGGGAGGATGTTCCTGAAGTTATCGTTGTTGGAATTAATCAAGTTGAAAGCAGATATAACGATACAATGTTCTCTGAACAAAACTCATTGCCTTTAGATAGTAGTGCGAAATTTTATGAGTTTATTGGTATGGAATTGTTACCATATATTAAACAGAACTATAGAACAGAAGATTTTAGTTTGGCTATAGGGCATGGGGAAACGGCTAATTTTATAAACTACTTTTTGTTAAAATCTAATCCTCTATTTCAGGCATATATAGTAATTAGTCCAGAGTTGGCTCCAAATATGACTAAATACATTCCAGATCGTTTAGGTAAAATAGATAAAAAAACGTTTTATTATTTAGCAACAACTACAGACGATCTTAAGTCTGTGAAAAAAGGAACATACTTGTTAAATACAGCGATTAAAAACATTGAAAATGATTACTTACAATATGACTATAAAGAGTTTGATGGATTAACTCATTATTCTGTAGTCGCACAAGCGGTTCCAAAAGCATTGGAAAGTATTTTTTATGTATATCAGCCAATTACTTCTGGAGAATTCGAAAAAGATATTATGGCTTCGGATGAGCCTGCTATCGATTATCTTAAAAATAAATACAAATCTATTCAAGAATTATACGGGGTAGAAAAAACAATTTTAATAAACGATTTTAAAGCGGTTGCTGCGGCAATAGAAAAGAAATCTGAATTTGAAGATTTTGAAGAGTTAGGTAAAATGGCTCGAAAATCATACCCAGAAACGTTGCTAGGTCAATATTATTTAGCACGTTATTATGAGGAAACAAATCAGCCTAAAAAAGCAATGAAAACATACCAATCGTCTTATATTTTCGATGAAATCGCAGGTTTAACAAAAGACGATATGATTGAACGTGCAAACCGACTTAAAGCAGATTTTGGATATTAATGGCGAAAGTAAAAACTACATTTTTTTGTCAGAGTTGTGGTGCCCAATATGCGAAATGGCAAGGCCAATGCAATTCATGTAAAGCATGGAACACTATAGTTGAAGAAGTGATTCAAACGCCTGAAAAAAGCGATTGGAAAATACCTGCTTCAAGCCATACAAAACGGTCTTCTGTACCACTTTTAATAAATGAAATTGATGCTTCAAAAGAAGCACGATTAGATACATTTGATGAAGAATTTAATCGTGTATTGGGTGGCGGAATTGTTCCAGGTTCCTTAACACTTTTAGGAGGAGAACCCGGAATAGGAAAAAGTACATTATTACTACAAGTAGCTTTAAAACTACCTTACAAAACACTTTATGTGTCTGGTGAAGAAAGTCAGAAGCAAATAAAAATGCGTGCAGAACGCATTAATCCAAATAATAGCAACTGCTACATTTTAACAGAAACAAAAACACAAAATATCTTCAAGCAAATTGAAGCTTTAGTGCCCGATATTGTTATTGTAGATTCTATTCAAACCCTACATAGTGATTATATAGAATCGTCTTCGGGGAGTATTTCTCAAATAAAAGAATGTACTACAGAACTTATAAAGTTCGCTAAAGAAACATCAACACCTGTAGTTCTTATAGGGCATATTACTAAAGATGGTAATATTGCTGGACCTAAAATTTTAGAGCATATGGTAGATACGGTGCTTCAATTTGAAGGCGACCGTAATCATGTATTTAGAATACTAAGAGCTAATAAAAATCGATTTGGATCGACCAACGAGCTTGGTATATATGAAATGCAAGGTTCTGGTTTGAGAGAAGTTTCTAACCCTTCAGAAATTTTAATTTCTAAAAAAGATGAAGAATTAAGTGGTAATGCAATTGCTGCAACTTTAGAAGGTATGAGACCGTTAATGATTGAAGTCCAGGCATTGGTAAGTACTGCTGTTTATGGTACGCCACAACGATCTGCAACCGGTTTCAATGCAAAACGATTAAATATGTTGTTGGCTGTTTTAGAAAAGCGAGCTGGATTTAGACTAGGAGCAAAAGATGTGTTTTTAAACATTACAGGAGGAATAACAGTAGACGATCCTGCGATTGATTTAGCTGTTGTTGCTGCCATTTTATCTTCTAATGAAGATGAAGCCTTGGCAAAAGATTATTGCTTCGCTGCAGAAGTAGGTTTGTCTGGAGAAATTCGTCCAGTACAACGTGTAGAGCAGCGTATTCAGGAAGCCGAAAAATTAGGGTTTTCAACCATATTTGTATCTAAGTATAATAAAATTTCTCTTAAACCAAAGGCGATTAAAATTCAATTGATTTCTAAAATTGAAGATTTAGTAGATCTAATTGTGTGATTTTAGTAAATATTTCAAATATATAGTAACTTTTTAAGGAAAAAGAAGACTACACTTTGTATGTATTCACTTTTTTAAATAATTAAAAAATTCAATTCAAACTTAAATATATGAAAACTAATATTTTAAAGTTATCTGTGCTTAGTGCCATAGCTTTTGGAAGCTTAACAGCTTGTAAAGATGAGCCTAAAAAGGAAGCCGCAGAGGTAGCCGTTAAAGAAGAAGTTGTTCCCGGAATCAATTTAAATTATATTGATGATTCGGTGAAGCCTAATGACGATTTTTTTAAATATGTAAATGGTAATTGGTTAAAAAATAACACAATTCCTGATGATAGATCAAGATGGGGGAGTTTCGATGAATTAAGACAAAAAACAGATGAAGATGTTTTAGATATTTTAAAATCAGCAATGTCTGACGATAAAGATGTTAATAAAATAGAATTGCTTCCTGGGTCAGATCAAGAAAAAGCAGTTTTTCTTTACGAAACTATAATGGATACCGTTGCTAGAAATAAAGCAGGTATAGAGCCTTTAAAACCTATTCTAGCTAAAATTGATGCTATAAATAATGTTAAAGATTTAGAAAGCTATTTAATAGAAATGGAACCTAAAGGCGGAGCTGGATTCTTTGGTTTTGGTGTAGGTGCAGATGCAAAAGACAGTAATAAAAACGCAGCATATTTAGGAACAGGGCGTTTAGGTCTTCCAGATCGTGATTATTATGTTAAAGACGATACCGATTCTAAAGAAAAAAGAGATTTGTATGTAGCACATATTACTAAAATGCTTCAGTTTTTGGGAGATACAGAAGATGTTGCTAATGCACAAGCAAAACAAATTTTGGCATTCGAAACCAGTTTAGCGGAGCCTAAAATGGATAAAGTAGAATTAAGAGATCGTAGAAAAACATATAATCCTACAGCAGTTTCAGATTTGCAAAAAATGGCTCCAGCTATAGATTGGACAGCGTATTTTGATGGAATTGGTGCTAAAAAATTAGATACGGTAATTGTTAGTCAGCCAAAATATATAGAAGCATTACAATCTATTCTAGCAAAAAATAATGTGAACGATTGGAAAGCATATTTACGTTGGTCTGCCTTTAATCGTGCCGCTGGTTTATTGAGTAGCGATATAGAATTAGCAGATTGGGAGTTTTATAATAAAACATTACGTGGAGCGAAAAAACAACGCCCAAGTAATGAGAGAGCTTTGCAAACTGTTAATGGTACTATAGGTGAAGCATTAGGGAAATTATATGTAGATAAAAAATTCCCGCCAGAAGCTAAAGTGAAAGCAGAAGAAATGATTAAAAATGTAATTAAAGCATTTGAAAATAGAATCTCTGTATTGCCTTGGATGAGTGAAGACACTAGAGCAAAAGCTATTGAAAAACTTAAAGCAACTACAATAAAAATAGCTTATCCAGATAAATGGAAAGACTATTCTGCTTTAGAAATTACAAGTCCACAAGACGGAGGTACATATCTTCAAAATATACAAAATGCTAGAGTTTGGAATTTTCAAGAAGATATCGATAAATTAGGACAACCTGTAGATAAGACAGAATGGGGAATGTCTCCACAAACGGTAAATGCATATTTTAATCCATCTTATAATGAGATTGTATTTCCTGCAGCTATTTTACAACCTCCTTTTTACAACTACCAAGCAGACGATGCTGTAAATTATGGTGGAATTGGAGCCGTAATTGGTCATGAAATTTCTCACAGTTTTGATGACTCTGGAGCACGTTACGATAAAAATGGAAACTTAAATAACTGGTGGACAGATAAAGATTTAGAAGAGTTTACTAAGTTGGGAAAAGCATTAGCAGATCAATACAGCGCAATAGAAGTGTTACCTGATACTTATATTAATGGTGAATTTACTTTAGGTGAAAACATTGGAGATTTAGGTGGTGTAAATGCTGCTTATGATGCTTTACAAATGAGTTTTAAAAAGAATGGAAGACCAGAAAATATTGATGGATTTACTCCAGAACAACGTTTCTTTATGTCTTGGTCTACGGTTTGGAGAAGTTTATCTAGAGAAGATGCTTTAAAAAATCAAATAAAAACAGATCCACATTCTCCAGGAATGAATCGTGCAGTACAACCACTTTTAAATGTCGATGCTTTTTACGATGCATTTGGTATTAAAGAAGGAGATAAAATGTATATCGCACCAGAAAACAGAGTTAAAATCTGGTAATTTGATTCATTTGAGTTAATAATTTTTAAACCCCCGACAATGTGTTCGGGGGTTTCCTTTTACCTTTGGCTTTAGTATAGAATTGTATTTGCAATTTTAAAAAACAAAACCAACATGAAAACAAAAGGAATTTTATTAATTTTATTATGTATCACATTGTGGTCTTGCGGAACGTCTAAACATGTTAATGACGACAAATTGGTGAGTAATTTAGATAGTTATATGTCTAAAGTTGATGAGGATAAATCCTTAGAAGAATCATTCGTAGAAGGTGCTTTAACAGATGTAAATGGAGAAGAAGATTTAGGGACATTTAAATATTACATTAATTTCAATGCGAATACTAATAATTTGTATCGCATAAAAAATATTGAAGAAACTGGAAATTCGAGAATAGAAAGTTATTATTTTAAGGATAATAAATTGGTTGCTGTAACAGTTCGATCTTCTGTTGCGAAGGATAAAAAAATCTATCTTAATCATGGTAAAATCATATCTACTTCTAATATAGATTACAAAGAACAAGACTTACTTTTAATAAAGGCCAAACGCTTTCAAAACGAATATAAAAATAAGTAAAAAAGTAATTTTTAACCCCGATTAAATTCAATCGGTTTTTTTGTGGTTTAACACCGCTGTTTTCTTAAAATTCATTAATTTCGCGTTCTTATAAGAAAATAGAACCGATGAGCATGAGATTTCCTGAATATAAAGGTCTTAACTTACCAAATGTCGCAGAAGAAATTCTTGATTTTTGGGAGTCGAAAAATATATTTGAAAAAAGTATCACAACTAGAGAAGGAAAGGCACCTTATGTCTTTTTTGAAGGACCACCATCTGCAAATGGTTTACCTGGTGTACACCATGTTTTAGCGCGTTCTATTAAAGATATTTTTCCACGTTACAAAACCATGAAAGGGTTTCAAGTTAAGCGTAAAGCAGGTTGGGATACGCATGGTTTGCCTATAGAACTTGGTGTTGAAAAAGAATTAGGGATTACCAAAGAAGATATTGGTAAAACCATTTCTGTAGAAGATTATAACGCTGCTTGCCGTACTGCCGTAATGCGTTACACTGGTATTTGGAACGATTTAACCCGTAAAATGGGGTATTGGGTAAATATGGACGATCCATATATTACTTACGAACCAAAATACATGGAAAGTGTATGGTGGTTGTTAAAACAGATTTACGATAAAAAATTAATATATAAAGGCTATACCATTCAGCCGTATTCTCCTAAAGCAGGAACAGGTTTAAGTTCTCACGAATTAAATCAGCCAGGAACCTATCAAGATGTTACCGACACAACCATCGTGGCGCAGTTTAAAGCGAATGCAGATTCGTTACCAGACTTTTTACAAGACGAAGGCGATATCTTTTTCTTAGCTTGGACAACCACGCCATGGACATTGCCAAGTAACACGGCCTTGACTGTTGGAAATAAAATTGACTACGTTTTAGTAGAAACTTATAACCAATATACATTCGAACCGATGAATGTGGTGCTTGCAAAACCATTATTAGCAAAACAATTTGCAGGTAAGTTTTTCCAAGTCGATGCTAAACCAGCATTGTTAGATTATAAGCATGGTGATAAGAAAATTCCGTTTTACGTTGTAAAAGAATTTAAAGGAAAAGATTTAGTTGGAATTACGTACGAGCAATTAATGCCTTATGCACTGCCTAACGATAATCCTGAAAATGCCTTTAGAATTATTGCAGGTGATTTCGTAACAACAGAAGATGGAACAGGAATTGTACATACTGCACCTACTTTTGGGGCAGACGATGCTTTAGTTGCAAAACAAGCCGTGCCAGAAATTCCACCACTATTGGTAAAAGACGAAAACGGAAACTTAGTACCGTTAGTAAACTTACAAGGTAAATTCAGACCAGAAATGGGAGAATATGCTGGTAAGTATGTGAAAAATGAATATTATAACGATGGTGAAGCTCCAGAACGTTCTGTAGATGTTGAAATCGCTATTCGTTTAAAAGAAGAAAATAAAGCCTTTAAGGTTGAAAAATATAAGCACAGTTATCCAAATTGTTGGAGAACAGACAAACCTATTTTATATTACCCACTAGATTCTTGGTTTATTAAAGTAACCGACGTTAAAGGACGTATGGTAGAGCTTAACGACACCATTAACTGGAAACCAAAATCTACAGGAACAGGTCGTTTCGGAAATTGGTTAGCAAACGCTAACGACTGGAATTTATCGCGTTCACGTTATTGGGGAATTCCGTTACCAATTTGGAGAACCGAAGATGGCAAAGAAGAAATATGTTTAGGATCTGTTGCCGAATTAAAAGCAGAAATGGCTAAGGCTGTTGAAGCTGGCGTATTAGAAAAAGATATTTTCGAAACTTTTGAAGTTGGAAATAATTCTGAAGAAAACTATGCACAAATCGATTTACATAAAAACATTGTAGACCAAATTACTTTAGTTTCTGCTTCAGGCCAACCAATGAAACGTGAAAGTGACTTGATAGATGTGTGGTTCGATTCTGGTTCTATGCCATATGCACAATGGCATTACCCGTTTGAAAACAAAGAAAAAATTGACGGAAACGAATCGTATCCAGCAGATTTCATAGCAGAAGGCGTAGATCAAACACGTGGATGGTTTTATACACTTCACGCGATTGCGACTATGGTATTCGATTCTGTAGCTTATAAGAATGTGGTGTCTAATGGATTGGTGTTAGATAAAAACGGACAAAAAATGTCGAAGCGTTTAGGTAATGCTGTCGATCCTTTTGATACACTTACAGCTTACGGTCCAGATGCTACGCGTTGGTATATGATTGCAAATGCAAATCCGTGGGATAATTTAAAATTTGATAGTGAAGGTATAGAAGAGGTAAAACGTAAGTTCTTCGGAACACTTTATAATACGTATTCATTCTTCAGTTTATATACTAATTTAGATAAATTTAGCTATAGTGAAGCAGATATTCCATTAGCCGAACGTCCAGAATTAGACCGTTGGATTTTATCAGAATTACATTCACTTATTCAACGTGTAGATGAGTATTATGCTGAATACGAGCCAACAAAAGCGGCACGTGCTATTTCAGAGTTTACACAAGATTATTTAAGTAACTGGTATGTGCGTTTAAGTAGAAGACGTTTCTGGAAAGGCGATTACGAACAAGATAAGATTTCGGCGTACCAAACATTATATACGTGTATGTTAACCATTGCAAAACTTGGTGCTCCAATAGCTCCATTTTTCATGGATAAACTTTACCGAGACTTAACACAAGTGACACAAAAAGAAACATTTGAAAGTGTACATTTGGCTGAGTTTCCTGTGTTTGATGAATCTATTATAGACAAGTCTTTAGAGCGTAAAATGGGACGTGCTCAGGTTATTTCATCATTGGTATTATCGTTACGTGCCAAGGAAAAAATTAAAGTACGCCAGCCATTGCAAAAAATCATGATTCCTATAGATACTAAGGAACAGAAAGAAGAGATTTTAGCAGTTGCCGATTTAATAAAGCATGAAGTTAATATTAAGGAGATTGAGCTTCTTGAAGATGCATCAGATATATTAGTAAAACAAATAAAACCAGATTTTAAAGTTTTAGGCCCTCGTTTTGGAAAAGATATGAAGTTGATAGCTAGTGAAATAGCCAAAATGACTTCAGAAGATATTAAAAAAATAGAGCAAAGCGGTAGTATAGACGTTGAGGTTAATGGAAAAAGTATTACTTTAGGACGTGAAGATGTAGATATTATATCACAAGATATTGAAGGTTGGTTAGTTGCTAACGAAGGTAATTTAACTGTTGCATTAGATATTACAATTTCTGAAGAATTAAGAAAAGAAGGAATTGCAAGAGAATTAATAAATAGAATACAAAATTTACGAAAAGATTCAGGATTTGAAGTTACTGACCGTATAACTGTTAAGCTTCAAAAACATGATGATATTGTAAAGGCTGTAGCAACAAATTTAGAATATATAAAGGCAGAGACCCTAACAGCCGAACTTGAAATTATGGACCTGATAGATAACGGAATTGATATTACTTTTGATGATATTGAAACCAAGTTGTTTATTGAAAAACACTAACATTATGAGCGTAGACGTAAACGTAAGATACCCCGATAAGGATCTAGCCGAATTTAAAGAGTTAATTCAGGATAAAATTGTAAAAGCTAAACGTGATTTAGATTTAATAAAGAGTGCATACCAAAACGATTTAAATAACGGGACAGACGATACATCTCCGACCTTTAAAGCGTTCGAAGAAGGTAGTGAGACAATGAGTAAAGAAGCGAATTCGCAATTAGCGATTCGTCAAGAAAAATTTATTCGTGATCTTAAAAACGCGCTTATTAGAATAGAAAATAAAACGTACGGAGTTTGCCGTGTAACAGGTAAATTAATTAGTAAAGAACGTTTAAAATTAGTACCACACGCGACACTTAGTATCGAAGCTAAGAATATGCAATAAAAGTACTTTTAAATTTAAAAAATTAAACGCCTTACATGAATATGTTAAGGCGTTTTCTGCTTTTTTATGAAATCTATATTGTTAATTATTATCTGCTTATATTGTTCTGTATTGAGCGCTCAAAAACGGGTCGATAAAATAATTGATGCTCAAAATATTTCTACACTTCAAATTAATGGAGCCAATTGTTTTAAAATACATGTTCGAGCATTAAAAACTAGTGAAATCTCAATTCAGACCAAAATAGATGGAGAACATAGCGAGGATATGATTGTGATTGCAAGAAAAAGTAATGATACCCTTTTCATTTCTACAAGATTTCAACCATTATTTGAAGCTGATAACGATAAATTAAGTGCACATAAACTTATGTCTATAGAATTAGATATTCAGGTTCCAAAACATATAAATTTTAATATAAAAAGTGATATCGCTAGTGTCGTGGCAGAAGGCGTTTTTAAGTCTGCTTTTATCGAGTTAAATCAAGGACAATGTAATTTATTGTCGTTTTTAGGTTCAGCCCGCGTTAATACAATAAATGGTTCTATTTATGTAGAAACTAATTATGCGACTGTTAATGCTTTTTCAAGACATGGGGTAGTAAACCTTCAGCCATTGGCTTTAGGAAAAAATCAGTTAAATTTAAAGTCTATTCAAGGTGATATAAGTGTAATTAAAACAGAATAATATTCTTATTTTTGTTCAAAAGTCAAAGCATGTCCTTAAAAAAAGCCAGTTTACTTATTTTTGTTGTTCTACTAATCGATCAAATAAGTAAAATATATATTAAAACACATTTTATTTTAGGAGAGGATGTTACTGTTTTTAATTGGTTTCGAATTTATTTTATTGAAAATGAGGGTATGGCTTGGGGAACTAAAATTAGTGATTTTACCTCGTCAATTACAGACAGAACTGCTAAAACATCACTTACTGTTTTTAGGATTTTTGCCATATTTGGTATCGGATATTGGTTATATGCCACCATAAAAAATAAAGGGCATTATTTACTCACCATAGCAATTGCTTTAATTTTTGCAGGTGCTTTAGGTAATATTCTTGATTCTGTATTTTATGGTCTTATTTTTAATGACAGTCACGGGCAAATAGCTTCGTTTATGCCAATAGAAGGTGGTTACGATTCTTTACTTCATGGTAAAGTGGTAGATATGTTATATTTCCCTATATGGAAAGGTTATTTACCAGAATGGTTGCCGATTTGGGGCGGAAAATTTTTCACCTTTTTTGAGCCTGTTTTTAATGTTGCAGATGTAGCTATTAGTACAGGATTTGTTATGTTATTGTTGTTTAATAAAAAAGGATTTCCAAAAGATTAATTTTAAAAAAAAAATATAATAACTTAACTCATTATTGTTTTAAAGAAGGTGGTTTACATTCATGAAAACAGATATGATTTAACGTTTTTAAAATCAAATTTTAAGTATATAAATAAAGTTTAAAACTATGAGACAATTATCAGTGTTTGCTTTATTCGCCGTTGTTATTTTAACAACTTCTTGCCAAAATGAAGGTAAAAAAGTTGAAGAAATAAAAGACGAATTACCAGCAACAAATCCATTTTTTGCGGCAAGCGATTTACCCTTTCAAGCACCTGCTTTCGATAAAATTAAAAACACAGACTTTTTGCCCGCTATGGATGCAGGTATGAAAGCACAATTAAAAGAAATTAAAACAATTGTAGAAACACCTGGAGCTGCAACTTTTGAAAATACTTTTGTGCCCTTAGAAAAAAGTGGTCAGTTATTAATGCGAGTTAGAAATGTGTTTAACTTATTATCTGGTGCAAATACTAATCCAGAGTTACAAGCTATTGAAGAAGCGTTAGCGCCAAAATTTGCAGAACATAACGATGCTATTTATTTAAATTCTCAATTGTTTGAACGAGTAAAAACAGTGTACAGCTCTAGAGAATCTCTTAAATTAGATTCTGAATCTAAACATCTGGTAGAGTATTATTATCAGCGTTTTGTGTTAGCAGGGGCTAATTTAAAAGAAACAGATAAGTTAAGACTAAGAGAATTAAATGGGGAAGTAGCCTCGTTAAGTGCTAAGTTTACTAATCTATTATTGGCAGCAGCAAAGTCAGGTGCTTTGGTTGTAGATAATAAAGAGGCTTTAGCAGGTTTGTCTGAAGCAGAAATTAGTGCAGCTGCTAATGAGGAAAAGACTCAGTGGACTCTACCTTTACAAAACACAACCCAACAGCCAAGCTTACAAAACTTGACTAATCGCGAAACACGTGAAAAATTATTTACTAATTCTTGGACACGTGCCTCGAAAGGAGATGAAAACGATACTAGAAAAATAATTGAACGTATTGCTGTAATTCGTGCAGAACAAGCTTCTATCTTGGGATATGAAAATTATGCAGCGTGGAAACTTCAAAACCAAATGGCAAAAACGCCAAAGGCTGTTCAAGACTTTTTAGATCAATTGGTTCCTGCTACAGTAGCTAAAGCTAAAGTAGAGGCTGCCGATATTCAAGCATTAATTGATAAGCAAAAAGGTGGATTTGAACTGGAAGCTTGGGATTGGAATATGTATGCAGAGCAAGTTAGAAAAGAAAGATATGATTTAGATGATACTCAGATTAAGCCCTATTTCGAATTATGGAATGTATTAGAAAATGGTGTGTTTTATGCTGCGAATCAATTATATGGTTTAACATTTAAAGAACGTAAAGATTTACCTGTATATCAGGAAGATGTGCGTGTTTACGATGTAATAGATAAAGATGGTAGTCAAATTGGATTATTTTATGGTGATTATTATAAACGTGATAATAAATCTGGTGGTGCTTGGATGAGTAATATTGTAGACCAATCTAAACTTTTAGAAACACAGCCTGTAATATATAATGTGTGTAACTTTACTAAGCCTGCAGAAGGGGAAGCTGCTTTAGTGAGTTTTGACGATGTTATTACAATGTTTCATGAATTTGGACATGCTTTACATGGTTTCTTCGGAGATCAACAATATGTAAGTTTATCAGGAACAAACACACCACGTGATTTTGTTGAGTTTCCATCTCAATTTAACGAGAACTGGGCACTTTATCCTACCATACTAAACAATTATGCTAAGCACTATGAAACTGGAGAGCCTATGCCACAAACGTTAATCGATAAGATTAAAAAAGCATCTACGTTTAATCAAGGGTATGCGTTAACGGAGGTTGTGTCTGCAGCAAGTTTAGATATGCAATGGCATACTATTTCTAAAGATGTTAAAATTGATGATGCAGATGTTTTTGAAAAAGAAGCGTTAAAACGTACACATTTAGATTTAAAGACTGTGCCACCACGTTATCGTTCTACATATTTCTTACATATTTGGGGTAATGGTTACGCTGCTGGATATTATGCGTATTTATGGACAGAAATGTTAGATCATGATGCGTATGCTTGGTTTGAAGATAATGGTGGTTTAACACCTGAAAACGGACAGCGTTTTCGTGATATGATTTTATCTCGTGGAAACACTGAAGACTTTGAAAAACTGTATCATGATTTTAGAGGTCAGGGCCCAAAAATTGAACCGATGTTAAAAAATAGAGGCTTAATAGATTAAGAAGATAACTCACTAATAATAACAAAAGCTCGCAGTATAATATTGCGGGCTTTTTGTTTTAAAAGGTGTAAACATGTTTTGGTGTGATGCAGTAATTTAAAGGGATATCGCTTTCGTAAATATCAGATATTTCTGTTTCAGCTTCAAAAAAAGAAAGTCCAATTTTAATTGTTTCAGGGTTGCAGGATTCTAAAAAACGGTCGTAAAAACCTTTGCCATATCCAATTCTATTCCCTGTTTTGTCGAATGCTAAAAGCGGAATAAAAACAACTTCAATACTTGAGTTTGGTATAGGAATACCATCTATAGGCTCAGGAATATTATACGCATTTTTTTTAATGGTTGTTGCGTCTGTAAGTAAAACCTGGTGCATCAATCCAGTTTTGAAATCACTTCTAGAAATTACAATATTTTTATCTTTCCCTGAAAGAATATTCAGGATGAACTCTGTGTTTATTTCCTTTTGTTCTTCAATAGTTAAAAAAATATGATAGAACGATTTGTTCCAAATGGGAAGCTTTAAAAGCTGATTGGAAATTTCTAAACTTAGATCATCACAAGCGTCTAGCGATAGGGCTTTGCGTTTTGTTTTATATAATGTGCGTAATTCAGATTTAGTCATGAATTATTGTTTCAGTTTTCTTGTGATATGAAAAAGAGCATCTCCCTGATAAACAATTGGAGATTCGTTTACATTAATAATATAACCACTTATTTCTGCTTTCACATAATCGTTAAACTTACCATATGGGTCTGTTATATTTCCTAAGATATCTCCTTTTTTTACTTTTGAAGACATTAAATCTAGTGTAGGTCTAAACAATCCAGAGTAATTTGCACGTTGCCATCTGCTTTCTAAAATAAATACACATGGTTTCTTTGGGGGAGTGATTTTAAATTTTGCATTAAGCATGTTTAAATGCGCTAAAACACGCTTTGCTCCATTTACACCTGTGTTCGTTACATTTGCATCTAAATGAATAGATTTTCCTCCTTCAAACAAAAGCATGGGAATACCTAATTTAGAGCAGGTGTAACGGAAGGATTTACTTAAGTTTTTAGAATACATTACAAAAGGAGCGCCAAAGGATTTCGCTAATTCGTCTAATTCTAAATTTTGTTTTTCAATTCTAATTTGCGGGGCATTAAAACGGCCTGCACCTCCTGTATGGAAATCGACAACATAATCTACCGATGGAATAACTTCGTGAATTAATTTATAGGCAACTTGGCTTGCAAGCGATCCGTTGTCGTTTCCTGGGAATACACGGTTTAAATCACGGCCGTCAGGGAATTCTCGTTTTAAGTTTATGAACCCAAAAATATTAATTACTGGAATACAAATAATACTTCCGCGTTTAGGTTTATTAATGCCTTTTGCTATAAGTTGGCGCACGATTTCTACACCATTTACTTCGTCTCCATGAATTCCAGCTGTAAATAAAACGGTTGGTCCAGGGCGTTTAGAACGTTCTATAAAAACAGGAACATCTACACTAGAAGAGGTGTGCAAATTGGCGACATCAAAACTGATCTCGGCACTTTCTCCAGGGAGAATTTTTTTACCTAAAACGTGTAAAACATCCTTGTTATTCATTCGTTATCGTTTTGCATTACGCTCAATAAAGGTAATGATGTTTTTGGCAATATTTTTACCTGTAGCAGCTTCTATGCCTTCTAGTCCAGGAGTAGAGTTTACTTCTAAAAGTAATGGACCTCGAGACGATTGTAGCATATCGACACCACAAACAGGGAGTTTTAAAGCAGAGGCTGCATTTATTGCTAATTTTAATTCGGCTTCATCTAATTTTATAATATTTGCAGATCCACCACGGTGTAAATTAGATCTAAATTCGCCTTCTTTTCCTTGGCGTTTCATGGCTCCAACAACTTGCCCGTCTACAATTAAGGCTCTTAAGTCGGCACCATTTGCTTCTTTAATAAATTCTTGAACAATAACACGAGCTTGTAAACCATTAAAAGCTTCAAGTACAGATTCTGCTGCATTTTTAGTTTCGGCTAAAACCACACCTAAACCTTGAGTACCTTCTAATAATTTAATAATTACAGGTGTGCCTCCTACATGAGCAATCACTTCTTCAACATCTCTAGAGTAATTGGTAAACACCGTTTTTGGCATGCCTATTCCTGCTTTACTAAGACGTTGTAACGATCTCAGTTTATCTCTAGAACGCTGTATGGCGTCTGAGGTTACAATGGTAAACACATTCATCATTTCGAACTGGCGTACTACTGCACAACCATAAAAGGTAACCGAAGCACCAATACGCGGTATAATCGCATCTACATAGTCTAAATAACGATTTTTATAGAAAATAGTAGGTTTCTCTTTTTCTATAATAATGTCGCATTTTAGTGGATCTATAACTTCTATTTTATGGCCACGTTTTTCTCCTTCAACAACCAATCTGTCTGTAGAGTAAAGTTCTGCGTTTCTTGATAAAATTACAATATTCATTAGCTTTTTAAATTAAATGATAAGTTTTGAAGATCGACATCGACTAGAAATTTTCGTTTTAAAAATTGTCTTCCAATAAGTACAGGAAACCTCATATCGTCTCTAGTGCTTAAAGTTAAGTTTATCTTGTATGTTTTACCAAAAATTATGACTTCAGATTTTATTTTATATCTATTTTCTTTAATGCCATTACTACTTTTAACGTTTGTAAATGTGTATTCTGTAAATACAACTTCTTCACTGCTAAAATTAGGGTGGCCTTTACTGTAAAAAGTACAACGTAAAGTGTTGTTTTCTTCTTTGATTTCGGAACAATGTATAGCAGAAGTATATGCTCCTGTATCTATTTTTACATCTATGTTAAATAAATTTAATTTCGGAAAATCAAATTTATCTACCCGACCTATATATCGTTTATCCATGTTGGTGTTAAAAGGGCGAAAGATATTTAATGTTGAATAAAAAGTACTATATAATATGATAAAATTTATATAATGAAAATTGGTTTTAATATTGTTATAGTATATTTGATTTATGGATGAAACCGCATTACAAATTAAGTTAAAAACGTTGCCTAGTTCGCCAGGCGTATATCAGTATTTTGATGCAAATGGTACTATTATTTATGTAGGAAAAGCCAAAAACTTAAAGAAGCGTGTGTCGTCGTATTTTACCAAAAATCACGATAGCGGAAAGACCAGAGTTCTTGTAAAAAAGATTGTAGAGATTAAACATATTGTGGTCGAGACAGAAACCGATGCTTTGTTGTTAGAAAATAATTTAATAAAAAAACATCAGCCACGTTATAATGTTCTGCTTAAAGATGATAAGACATACCCTTGGATTTGTATAAAAAAAGAACGTTTTCCGCGTGTATTTTCTACACGAAGAGTGATAAAAGATGGTTCTGAATATTTTGGTCCGTACACAAATTTTAAAACCATTCATACCCTTTTAGATTTAATAAAAGGGGTGTATCCGTTAAGAACATGTAATTACGATTTATCTGAATCTAAAATTGATTCCGGTAAATATAAAGTCTGTTTAGAATATCATTTAGGGAATTGTAAAGGGCCTTGTGAAGATTATGAATCGATAGCGGAATACGATAAAAATATTATCGCCATTCGAGAGATTTTAAAAGGTAATTTTAAGGATTCTTTGCACCAATTTAAAAATCAGATGCAACAATTGGCAGCCGATTTACACTTTGAAGCCGCTCAAAAAGTTAAAGAAAAAATTGAGGTTTTAGAAAATTATCAAGCAAAATCTACAATTGTGAATCCTAAGATTAGTAATGTAGATGTGTTTTCTATTATGAGCGACGAGGGTTTTGGGTATGTTAATTTTCTTCAGTTATCGTATGGTTCTATTATTCGTTCTCATACTTTAGAAATTAAGAAAAAATTAGACGAAACAGATAAGCAGCTATTAGAATTAGCAATTACAGAAATTCGTCAGCGTTTTCATTCTAATTCAAAAGAAATATACGTACCTTTTAAAGTGAGTATAGGCGAAAATGTTAGAGTAACTGTTCCGCAGTTAGGAGATAAAAAACGAATTTTAGATTTGTCTTTACGCAATGCAAAATACTATCGTATGGAGCGTTTTAAACAAATAAAAATTACCGATCCAGATAGGCATGTAAATCGTATAATGGCACAAATGAAAACAGATTTACGTTTACATGAAGAACCTCGCCATATTGAATGTTTCGATAATTCAAATATTCAAGGAACGCATCCAGTTGCAGCTTGTGTAGTTTTTAAAGACGGAAAACCAAGTAAAAAAGATTATAGACATTTTAATATAAAAACAGTTGTAGGTCCTGACGATTTTGCATCTATGGAAGAAGTTGTATTTAGACGTTACAAGCGCTTAGTCGAAGAAGAGCAGCCTTTGCCGCAACTAATAATTATAGATGGAGGGAAAGGGCAATTATCTTCGGCGTTAAATGCATTAAATGATTTAGGATTACGCGGAAAAATTGCAATAATTGGGATTGCAAAGCGTTTAGAAGAATTATTTTATCCAGAAGATCCAATTCCGTTATATTTAGATAAGAAAAGTGAAACTTTAAAAATTATTCAGCAATTACGAAACGAAGCACATAGATTTGGTATAGAACACCATAGAAATAGACGTAGCAAAAGTGCTCTAAATACAGAATTAGAAACCATTCCTGGAATTGGTGAAAAAACAATTGTAGAATTATTAAGTCATTTTAAATCTGTAAAACGGGTTTCTAATGCGTCTTTAAAAGATTTAGAAGCTGTAGTAGGTTTCTCGAGAGCAAATAAAATTTTTAATTATTATCATACTCCATAATTACATGCGCGTAATTCTATTTTTTAGTATCATTTTTATGAGTGTTTTTGTTCATGCTCAAGAACAAAAAACACCATCTGTTACCGATTTAAAAGTCGGACTTGTTTTAAGTGGAGGAGGAGCTAAAGGATTAGCACATATTGGTGTGATTAAAGTTTTAGATAGTTTAGGTGTTCGTGTAGATTATGTTGCGGGAACAAGTATGGGGGCTATTGTAGGCTCGTTATATGCTTCTGGGTATACTGGAATAGAAATTGATTCTATTTTTAAGACTATAAATTTCGATAATATTATTATTGATAATATTCCGCGTGAAGCGAAAACATTTTATGAACGTGAAAACTCAGAACGTTATGCCTTAACATTACCGTTTGATGGTTTTAAGCTGCGTTTACCCACTGCTTTGTCTCGAGGTCAGAATACCTTTAATTTGTTATCGGAACTTACGTTGCACGTAAAAAACACTACAGATTTTAGTAAGTTGCCTATTCCGTTTTTCTGTATGACCACAGATATGGAAACAGGTAAGGCCGTGCAGCTAGAGCGTGGTAATCTGGCGCAATCAGTTATGGCTAGTGGTGCATTGCCAACCTTGTTTCAGCCCGTTTATATGGATGATAATGTGTATATAGATGGAGGTGTTGTTAATAATTATCCGTTAGGTGAAATGAAAGCCAAAGGGATGGATATAATTATAGGTGTAGACGTGCAGGATGGTTTGTCTAAAAGTAAAGACTTAAAGTCTGCTACAGAGATTTTATATCAAATACAGAATTATAAAACACTGAGTGATATGGTTAAAAAAATCGAAGCAACCGATATCTATATCACGCCAGATATTAAAAATTTCAATGTAATTTCTTTCGATCAAGGTGCCGAAATTATAGAAAATGGGGCTTTAGCAGCAAAAAAACACCTTAGTGAGTTAGAGGATTTAGCAAGAAAACAACATGCTAAACGAAAAGAAATGCCTCCAATAAAACATTTAGATTCTATTTCTATTAATGGTATTCAAATTCACGGAAACGATACCTATTCACGGGCTTACATTTTAGGTAAGTTAAAATTAAAAAGTAATACACGTGTAAGTTATATTGATTTTTCTGATGGTGTAAATAACCTAATAGCAACAAATAACTTTGATAGTTTTACTTACGATTTAAGACCTTCTAAAAATAAACATGGTTTCGATTTAATTACAAATATTAAAGAAAGTACTAAGAAAACAGCACTTAAACTGGCATTGCATTACGACGATTTGTATAAAAGTGCAGCCTTGGTAAATATTACAACTAAACGCCTTTTAACCAATAACGACGTAATGTCTTTTGATCTTATTTTAGGAGATAATTTGCGTTATAATTTTGAATATTATATAGATAAAGGATTTTATTGGAGTATAGGTTTGCGATCGCGTTATAACCAGTTTAATAAAAATGTTGCAGCAGATATTCTGTTAAGAGAAGCAGATCCCGGTATAAATAAAATAGATACAGAATTAAAAGATTTTACAAATCAATTTTACATACAAACTCAGTTCTTGAGTGACATGGCATTAAGTTTAGGAGCAGAACATAAATATTTAAAAATCTCTTCTGAAACAATTATAGAAACACCGGAATCATCAGAAAGTACTTTTGAAAACCGTAATTATTTTAGTGGGTTTGCAAAAATGAATTACGATTCCTATGATAATAAATACTTCCCTAAGAATGGATTTTATTTTAATGGCGATTTTCATCTGTATTTTTATGCGTCTGAAAGTGATACAGATTTTGATCAATTTTCTATAGCTAAAGCAGATCTTGGTTATGCTTTTAAAATTAGTAATAAATTCTCTGCAAGTATTTTGTCTGAAGGCGGGTTTAGTATAGGAAGTAACGAAAGTCCGTTTTTAAATTTTGCTATAGGAGGGTATGGAGGAAACTTAATTAATAATATTAAAAGCTTTTATGGTTACGATTGGTTGTCTGTTTCAGGAGATGGTTTTGTGAAAACTACATTTAAAATAGATTATGAGTTTTCTAAAAAACATCATTTAATTGCTGCTGCTAATTTTGCAAATATAGAAGACAATCTCTTTACATCAGGCGAATGGCTTACATCTCCAGATTATACAGGTTACGCTCTTGGTTATGGTTGGGATTCTTTTTTAGGCCCGATAGAGGCGACCTATTCGTATTCTCCAGAAACAAAACAAAGTGTGTGGTTTTTTAATATCGGATTTTGGTTTTAGTATTGATAATTAGTTTTAAAAGAAATACTTTAATACACTTTTTGGAATCTTAGTAAATTAAGAAGACTGAGTTAACAAAAATATAATAATTTAAAAACGAAAAGACTATAGTTAATTTTGACGGAGTTTTTATCTTTTAATACATTTGGAATAGAAATTGTTATTAGGTGGTTCAACAACAACTAAAATAGCAGAACCTTTAGTTGCAATTTAGAAAACAAGTATGAGAAATTTTTATATCATTTTATTTTTAGTTAGCAGTGCGACTCTTAATCTTAGGGCGCAGAATGAAAGTGCTTTCGATGCAGGCGAATGGTTTAAATTTGAAATGAGTTATAGTGGTTTTTTCAAAGCAGGATATGCAACTATAGAAGTAAAAGATAATTATTATAAAGGCAAACCCGTATATCATATTGTTGGTAAAGGATGGACTACAGGCCCTATAAAATGGTTTTTTATGGTCGATGATCGCTATGAAACTTACATTGATAAAAAAGACTATTCTCCCTATAAATTTGTTAGAAAAATTGATGAAGGTGGGCATACTAAAAATATAGAAATTGAGTTTGATAAATCTCAGAACAAAGCTTTCGTTCACAATAAAAAAAAGAACACACATAAAACTATAGATACCAAGGCAGATGTTCAAGATATGGTCTCGACATTTTATTATTTACGTAATGAACTCGATATAAAAAATCTTAAAAAAAATGATGAGGTTGAGGTAAATATGTTTTTTGATGAAGAAAATTATGCTTTCAAATTAAAATATCTAGGAGAAGAAGTTATAGAAACCGAGTTTGGTAATATCGCATCTTTAAAATTCAGACCGTATGTTATGGCAGGTCGTGTGTTTAAAGAAGAAGAAAGTTTAACGCTTTGGGTTTCTAACGATAAAAATAAATTACCATTACGCGTAAAAGCAGATTTAGCGGTTGGTTCTTTACGTGCAGATTTAACAGCGTTTAAAGGACTTATACATCCGTTTAATATTATTGTAAAACCATAGTTAATATCCTTTTTTTATTTTTTTAAGTTCTGAAGTCTTCCTAGGTGAAAAGGTATTAAGTTGGCTTAAGGTGTAAGGGCTAGAGATAATCTTTTTAAGTATAAGTTTAAATACATGGTAATAAAAAGGATTATTACCTGTGCTTACTTATTTATTAACAGTTTTAGAACACTGTAACCACAATGAATTTATTAATTTAGCAGAATTGTAAAACAGGCATAATCTTTGTGCAATTTTATGCTGTTGTTTATGCTGGTAAATAACAATATATGTTATTAAAAGAGGCTTTAGGTTTAGCCTGAATTTTGAAGAGTAATAATACTCAAGCAAACAAAAAAAATAAAAAAAATATTTTTCCAGATTTATGGACCAAACAAGAATGATAAGATTGGTGAAAGGGTGTGTAATTATTTTCGCAGCTACACTAGGGGTAACAAGTTGTAAAGACGAGCCTAAACAAGATTTAAAAACAGATTTAGCCGTAGCCGAAAATATAGCAGTCCCCGATGTTTACGAATTTGGTTTTAATTTAAACGACTTTATTGTAAAACGAGATACCATTAAGTCGGGAGATAGTTTTGGTCAGATTTTGGAACGCAATAATATTGGGTTTTCTAAAATTTATCAAATTGCAGAAAAAGCAAGAGATAGTTTCGATATTAGAAAAATTCAAATCGGAAAACCTTATACATTACTTTGTGCTAAAGATTCTTTAGAAACTCCAAAGTGTTTCATATATCAACCTAGTAAAGAAGAATATGTTGTAGTAAACTTTCAGGATACTATTCATGCCTATACAAGTAGAAAACCCATTAAATATGTAGAGAAGGAATATTCAGGAATTATTAATAGTAATATTTCTCAAACACTAGCCGACGATGGTTTAAGTTTAATTCTAGCATATAAAATGTCTGATATTTATGCGTGGACTATCGACTTTACAAGACTTCAAAAAGGCGATCGTTTTAAAGTTATTTATACAGATAAATATATAGACGATACCATTTATGCAGGAATAGATAAAATAAAAGCGGCTTATTTTGAACATAATACAGAGCCTTTTTACGCCTTCGAATTTGAAACAGATTCCGTTCTTGGTACTACAGATTTTTATAATGATCAAGCCAAAACATTACGCCGTGCATTTTTAAAAGCACCTGTAGAATATAAGCGTATTTCATCACGTTATAATTTAAACAGACGTATTGCTTTATATGGTAATAGAGTTCGTCCACATAAAGGAACAGACTTTGCTGCTAATATTGGTACACCTATTGTTGCAACTGCAAATGGTAAAGTAACTAAATCTAGTTATACCGGAGGAAACGGAAACTATGTCAAAATTCGTCATAATAAAGTGTATGAAACACAATATCTTCATATGCAAAAACGTAAAGTTAAAGTTGGCGATTTTGTAAAACAAGGCGATGTTATTGGTTGGGTTGGTATGACTGGAAATACCTCTGGACCTCACGTATGTTATCGTTTTTGGAAAAATGGAGAGCAAGTAGATCCATTTAAACAGAAATTGCCGGCTGCAGAACCTATTTCAGAAGACTTAAAAGAAGAATATTTAGAATATATTAAACCTATTAAAGTTCAGATGGATGCGATACCTTTTTCGGAAGGAAACAAATTACAAGAAGAGCAAAATTTAATAACACAAGCATATTAATTATGGCCTTACCAACAATTAACCCAACAACAACCCAAGCATGGAAAAATCTTCAAAAGCATTTTGAAGACATCCAAGACACACACATGAAAGATTTATTTGCTAACGATCCAAATCGAGCAAGTGATAATACCATTATATGGGATGACTTTTTTGTAGATTTTTCAAAAAATAGAATTACAGAAAAAACGAAGACGCTTTTGCTAGAATTAGCAGATGAGGTGAAGCTGAAAGATGCGATGAAAAGTTATTTTTCTGGAGATGTTATAAACGAAACCGAAGGCAGAGCTGTATTGCATACCGCATTAAGAGCTCCAGAATCGGCTAAAGTTATGGTTGATGGCGAAAATGTAATGCCAGAAATTTACCGTGTAAAAGCAGAAATTGAAACGTTTACTAATAAAGTAGTAAATGGTGAATTAAAAGGGTTTACAGGAAAACCGTTTACAGATGTTGTTAATATTGGTATTGGAGGATCGGATCTTGGTCCTGCGATGGTTGTAGAATCATTACAATATTATAAAAATCAATTAACAACGCATTTTGTAAGTAATGTAGATGGTGATCATGTAAACGAAGTTATTAAAGTTTTAGATCCAGAAACTACCTTATTTGTAATCGTGTCTAAAACATTTACAACTCAAGAAACATTATCTAATGCAAATACCTTACGTACTTGGTTTTTAGAACATGCTAATCAAGACGCCGTTGCTAGTCATTTTGTAGCAGTATCTACTAATATTGAAAAGGTAAAAGCATTCGGAATTAACGAAGCAAACATTTTTCCAATGTGGAACTGGGTTGGTGGTCGTTTCTCTTTATGGAGTGCGGTTGGTTTAACTATTAGTTTAGCAGTTGGTTATAAGAATTTTGAAAGTTTATTAGAAGGTGCTCACGATATGGACGAGCATTTTAGAACTACAGAATTCGATAAAAATATACCTGTTGTTCTCGCATTATTAAGCGTTTGGTATAACAATTTCTTTAAAGCAGAAAGTGAAGCGGTTATTGGTTATAGCCAATACTTAACACAGTTTGCTACATATCTTCAACAAGGTATTATGGAAAGTAATGGTAAGAGTATCGACAGAAACGGAGATCGTGTAAATTACCAAACAGGTACTTTGATTTGGGGAGAACCAGGAACAAATTCTCAACATGCATTTTTTCAATTAATTCATCAGGGAACTAAATTAATTCCTGCAGATTTTATTGGATATGTAGAATCTTTACATGGCAATACAGATCATCAAGATAAATTAATGTCTAATTTCTTAGCACAACCCGAAGCGCTTCTTCATGGTAAAACTAAAGATGAAGTTTTAGCAGAAATGGAAACTCAAAATTTATCTGAAAAAGAAAAATTAAGCTTACTTCCATTTAAAATTTTTGAAGGGAATAAACCTACAAATACCATTTTTATTAAGAAACTTACGCCTAAAAGTTTAGGGAAATTAATAGCTATGTATGAGCATAAAATCTTTGTTCAAGGGGTGATTTGGAACATTTTTAGCTACGATCAATGGGGCGTAGAGCTAGGAAAACAGCTTGCAAATAAAATTTTGAAAGAGTTTGATGATGCCGAAAATTACGAACATGACAGCTCTACTCTTAATCTTTTAAATTATTATAAAAAACAGCGTCAATAAATTATAAAGACGCAAATTTTATCCTAAAAGTTCTTCGTTTTTTTTATTTGTTAGATTATCAGTACATTGCGTTCTGTTAAAAATCTTAACATTTAGGTAATAATAGATTATTAAATAGGTCTATTTTTGCAGATGTAAAATTAATCTCAAATAACAAAAATGAAGAACATTAAACAAAACTTATTTTTTGCAATTTTCATGGTGATTAGTACTGTGTCTTTTGCTCAAAGTATTGTTACAGGAACTACAGTAGATCCTGATTCCAACTTGCCTTTACCTGGTGTTAACATCGTGGAAAAAGGAACAAAAAATGGTGTTTCAAGTGATTTCGATGGAAAGTTTACTTTACAGACAACTAAAACAGATGCTGTAATCGTTATTTCTTACATCGGTTATTTATCTAAAGAAGTTCCTGTTTCAGGGAATGTAGATTTAGGTAAAATTAAATTAGAATCTAGCGAATTTGGTTTAGATGAAGTTCAAATTATTGCTTCTGTAGCAGTAGACAGAAAAACTCCTGTTGCAGTATCTACTATTAGATCTGAAGAGATTGAATTAAAATTAGGAACTCAAGAATTTCCTGAAATTTTAAAATCTACTCCTGGAGTTTACGCAACTAAATCCGGTGGTGGTTTTGGTGATGGTCGTATTAACTTAAGAGGTTTTGAATCAGACAACGTAGCTGTTATGATTAATGGTGTACCTGTAAACGACATGGAAAATGGTGCTGTTTACTGGAGTAACTGGGCAGGTCTTTCAGACGTAACTAGTTCTATGCAAGTACAACGTGGTTTAGGTGCTTCTAAAGTAGCGGTTCCTTCTATTGGAGGTACAATTAACATTATTTCTAAAACTACTGATATTGAAGAAGGTGGTTCTATAGGGACATCTGTTGCTAACGATGGATACTTAAAATTCGGAGCAACATATTCAACAGGTTTAATGGATAATGGTTTTGCTGCTACGGTTTCTGCTTATAAAACAGACGGTAATGGTTATGTAGATGGTACAGAGTTTAATGCTGTGTCTTACTTCTTAAACATTTCAAAACAAATTGGTGAAGATCATAAATTATCTTTTACTGCTTTTGGAGCGACTCAACGTCACGGACAAAGACAAAATAGACAATTAATCTCTACTTATAGAGCAACAGATAGTGGTAAGCGTTTTAACGCAGACTGGGGTTATAAAAATGGTCAGGTAACGCATCAAGAAGATAACTTTTACCACAAACCACAAATATCTTTAAATCACTATTGGAATATCTCTGATAAAACAACTTTATCTACGGTGTTATACGCATCATTCGGATCTGGTGGTGGAGGTGGTTACTCTGGAACTAACAAATTCGGACTTGGAACTGATGGTGTTAGTGATTACAGAACTGGATTATATGGCCCTGTAGATTTCGATAAAATTGTAGACGAAAATGAGGCTCAAGGGGCTTATGGTTCTGAAACTATTTTAAGAGCATCTCGTAACGACCATAACTGGTACGGTTTATTATCTACTTTAGATACTCAAATCACTGACGATATTGTGTTAATTGGAGGTGTAGATTTAAGAACGTACAAAGGAATTCACTTCTCAGAAGTAACAGATTTATTAGGAGGTCAGTTTTATGCAGATGATGCAGATGTAAATAACCCAAATGCAACATACAAAGTAGGAGACAAATGGTCTTACAATAACGATGGTTTAGTAAACTGGTTAGGAGTTTTTGGTCAAGTAGAATATTCTAAAGATGATCTTTCTGCTTTCGTTTCGCTTTCAGGATCTAATACATCTTACAAACGTATCGATTACTTTAACTATTTAGATAGCGATCCAGATCAAGAAACAGACTGGTACGACTTTTTTGGCTATATGGCTAAAGGGGGTGCAAACTACAACTTAACAGACAACCACAATGTGTTTGCTAACATTGGTTACTTCGAAAAAGCTGCTGGTTTTGACGGTGTATTTATTGGTTTTGATAATGAAAACATTAATCCAGATGCTGAAAATCAGAAAATCTTTAGTATGGAATTAGGTTATGGTTACAGATCTCAAAAATTAACTGCTAACATAAACTTATACAGAACAACTTGGGATGATAGAACAGAAACGTATACGTTCAATCAACCAGACGGAACAAGCTCTACTGCTAACCTTTTAGGAGTAAATGCTATTCACCAAGGTATTGAAGTTGATTTCACATACAGACCAACTGATAGATTAAGAGTTACAGGTATGATGTCTTTAGGAGACTGGAGATGGGATAACAACTTAGAAGGTGTTGAAATCTATGATGAAGAACAAAACTTAATTGAAACAGTAGATTTATACATTGAAGACTTACATGTAGGTGATGCTGCTCAAACAACTTTTGCTTTAGGTGCTAATTACGAAATCATGGAGAGAACTAACTTAATGTTAGATTATAACTACTACGATAATTTATATGCTGCTTATGATCCTAGTGATAGAGGTACTGCAGGTGCTCCAGATGCATGGAAAGCTCCCGCTTACTCATTATTCGATTTAGGTTTATCTCATAATTTTGATATGGGACCATTTGATGTGCGTTTATTAGCTAGAATGAACAACATTTTTAATGTAGAGTACATATCTGATGCTAACGATGGTACAGGTTCTACAGCAAACACTGCTCTTGTATATTATGGTGCAGGAAGAACGTTTAGTATTGGAGCTAAGCTTAACTTTTAAAAAAAAATAAAATGAAAAAATTAATATTTTTATTATTAGCTGTAGGTGCAATGTTCACGAGTTGTGATCCTATGGAAGATATTTACAACGACCTTGATAGTGTTGAGACTCCTATAGTTGGAAGTGAAGACTATACATTAGTTGCTGACGATTATACAGCAATGGGTTTAAGTTTTAGCAGTTTCGATACAGAAGATCAAGCTAAAGAATTAATACCAGGATTTTTATCTGATACATATTCTATCTGGGGAAAAGGATCTTCAGTATTAGTAACTTACGATTTGTACAAGTCTAACAGCATTAAATCTACTACAGCTTACACAGTAACTGAAGATGATTACGATACATTAGGATTTACTTATGGTAACTTTGATAGTGCTGGAGATATGACAACATTACTTATGTACAAGTATCCAGATGCAGTAAGAGGTGATTTAGTTGAGTTAACTTACTTATACTATGCATCAGGATCTACAACAGAGGTAACAAATAGTTTTATTCTTTTAGATGCATGGGAGATGATTACTCAGTTTTCTATTGAAGATTATAATGCAATGGAACAAACCTATGCTAACTTCTCAAATGAGGATGTTGCAGAATTTAACATTTCTGTGTACTTAAAAACATTATTTCCTTACGCTATGGAAGATGATAGTGTTGTAACTATGTATGAATTATATGTAAGTGGAGCTGATAACGAAATGAACTTAGTTCCTTATGTATTTGACGGTTCATCTTGGAATGCAGTTTCATCTGTAGTTTCATCATCTTTACAATTTGGTCACGATGGTGATACTTGGGTGCCAGACAATACAATTAAGTATACTGTAGCTTCTGCAGACTACACTTATATGTCTTCTCAATTAATATCTGTATCAGGTTTTGAAGGTCCAGCAGAAAGTATGGGTAACTACGGAAACTTTGATAGAAGAGAAGGTAACTCAAATTACTGGAGCTTAGATATGATTGAAACAGCAATGGCTATCTTATTAGACAATAATGATCCTAGTGCCGCAGATGATCAAAAATACTTAATGACTTACGATATTTACAACGGTACAAATACTACCGAAAGTATGTCTTTAATAAAAACAGATGGAGTTTGGGTAATTAATGAATAATCCAATTTTCAACTTATATAAATTAAAACCATGTAGAAATACATGGTTTTTTTATGCCGTTAAATTGCTTACATTTGCTTTTAATAAAATAAAAAATCATCATCATGTATAATGTAATTCTAAATTTACATTCCTATTGGGCATTTTTAGTCTTAGCCGTTTTAATTATTGCTACAGTTAATAGTATTGTTAAATATGTTGGTAAAAAGGAATATGGTCCTAAAGATTTTAGACTGGCTTTGTTTACCATAATTGTATCTCACATTCAATTATTAATCGGAATCATTTTATATGTAGTGTCTCCAAGATTATCATTGTTTAGTGAATTAGGTATTGGTGGAGTTATGAAAGATTCTATTAGTAGATTGTATTTAATAGAACATCCGGTTATTAATATTATAGCACTTGTATTTATTACAATGGGCTATTCTAAACATAAAGCGAAATTATCGTCTCACGCAAAATTTAAAACTATTTCTATATTTTATGCTATTGGTTTAATTCTCTTGTTATCAAGAATTCCATGGAGTATATGGTTAGGATTATAAATTATAAGCGGCTTTTTAGTCGCTTTTTTTGTGTTTAATCTTTTGCTTTTATAACGTAGATATATACTGGAAAATGATCACTATAACCATTAGTGAAACCTTCGTACCCAAAACTTCTAAATGGATATCCTTTATAAGTTCCCGTTTTAGTAATTAGAAACCGAGCATTAAAAATACCAGCTTTATAAAATCGATACGAACTAAAATCGGATTCTAATAACGGTTTAGTTACTAAAATTTGATCGAAAAGACTCCATTTGTCACGATATGCAGTTGTGCCAAACCCATCACTATAAAGTTGTTCCATAGGATTGTAAATGCCCTTTAAACCCACTTTTCGTTTCTTTTTCTTTGTGTTTAATACTTTTTTAAAACTATCGTTTGTTGGGTCATCATTAAAATCACCCATACTAATTATTTTCGCGTATGGATTTATGGTTTGTAGCGAGTCTATAATGTGTTTATTAAGTTTAGCCGCAGCAATACGTTTAGTGTTGCTTTTTGTTTCTCCACCGCGTCTAGAAGGCCAGTGATTCACAATAATATGAATTAAATCAGTCTCTAAAAGTCCGCTAACAACTAATTGATCTCTAGTATAAATTGGCTTTCCTGTAATTTCATCTTTTAAATGTAAAGCATAATTAGATGTTGCCGTTGGGGTAAATATTTTTTTCTGATATAATAATCCAACATCAATACCACGACGATCAGGTGAGTCAAAGTGTATAATACCATAATTATATTTAACCAGTAAGGAATCGTTTGTAATATCTTCTAGAACGTTCTTGTTTTCAACCTCTGAAACTCCTAAAATCACTGGTACATTATGAGTGGTTTCAAAACCAATCTTTGAAATAACTTTAGACATGTTTTTTATTTTCATAGCATATACTTCTGCCCGGTTGTCTGCTAACTCCATAATTGGACTACTTTCATCAAAAGTTATAGGGTTGTTTTCAATATCGAATAAATTTTCAAGATTGTAAAACGCTACGGTATGTATTGTAAATGCTTTGTCTTGTGCAGATAATAAAGAAGAACAAACAATACATGTTAGAAGATAAATAGATTTAAAATTTGATTTCATAAATAAAAATATAAACATAAAGATAGGTTTTTATTAATAAAATTTATAAATTATAACTCCTTAAGTAATTGATAGCTAGAAAGTAATAGATTTTAAATTGATTCTATGAAGGTTTTTGTTCTAGCAAGTTTGTGTTTTGTTTTGTCTTTTCAATCTGTTTTGGCCCAAAATCAAAACGTTTCTGGAAGCGTAAAAGATGCTGTGTCTTTACATCCTCTTAATCATGTTTCAATTGAAATTGAAAGCACTATTTATAATACAGAAACAGATAGTTTAGGTCAATTTCAATTAAAGCAGATAAATCTTATTGGGGACTATATTCTTAAACTCTCTAAAGTAGGGTATGTTGATAAACGCTATCCAATCATAATAAATGAAGGTGTTCCATTACGTATAGACGATATGTTTCTGCAAGTTGATGCAACTTCTAATTTAGATGTATATACTATTATTTTAACAGACGATGAATTGAATGATGATACAAGTGCATCCGATAATATTTCAGGCTTATTACAAGCGTCTAAAGATGTTTTTCAGCGTACAGCAGCGTTCGAGTTTAGTAGTTCTTTCTTTAAAATACGAGGCCTAGACTCTAGTGAAGGTAACCTTTTAATAAACGGCATAGAAATGAATTCTATGTTTAATGGGAGAATGCAATGGAGTAATTGGGGCGGAATAAACGATGTCTTAAGAAATCAGGAATTTAATTATGGTTTAGAAGCTTCTACGCTTAATTTTGGAGGTGTTTTAGGAACTACAAATATTAGTACTCGCGCTTCGAAATATCGTCAAGGTGGCCGACTGACTTATACCTCTTCCAACCGAAGTTATTCTAATCGATTAATGGCTAGCTATGCTTCTGGTTTGGTTAAAAATGGTTGGGCGTATGCGCTTTCTATTGGTAGGCGTTGGGGAAAAGAAGGATACCAAGATGCTACGTTTTATGATGCCAATTCTTTTTTTGTTTCGGTTGAAAAGAAATTAAGCAAAAAACAAAGTCTAAATTTTACTGGGTTTTATACACCAAATCGTCGCGGTAAATCGTCGCCAAATACACAAGAGGTTTTCGATTTACGAGATATTAAATATAACGAATATTGGGGCTATCAGGATGGTGAAAAACGAAATTCTAGAGTTAAAGATATCTCCCAACCCATTTTAATGCTGAGTCATTATTGGGATATAAACTCAGATACAGAACTTCAAACAAATATGAGTTATACATTTGGAAAACAAGGGCATAGTCGTTTAGATTATCCTGGTGGCGGAAACCCGAGTGCTGCATACTATCAGAAATTACCAAGTTATTATTTAGCAGAAGCTTCCGGACCTGATTATACCAATGCTTATCTCGCAGAACAGGAGTTTATTAATAATGGTCAAATAGATTGGAATCGGATGTACGATGCTAATTCAACCAATGCCAATCAAGGTATAGAAGCTGCTTTTGTGTTGTACGAAGATCGTACAGATGATAATCAGTTCACTATAAATTCTATTTTAAACACAGAAATTAATGACCATATTTTACTAAGTGGCGCTTTGAATTATTCTCAATTGCAATCTGCTAATTTTGCTGAGATACTAGATCTTTTAGGGGCTTTAAATTATTTAAATGTAGATGCTTTTGATGGTTGGCAATACAATTTACAAAATCCAAATGCGTTAGTTGGTAAAGGCGGTAAGATTAAGTATAATTATAACATGCATGCTAACGTCTTTTCTGGTTTTGCTCAAGCACAATTTAAATATAAAACGCTCGATTATTTTCTAGCGATTAATGCAAGTCATACTAATTATCAACGCGAAGGATTATTTCAAAATGAAGCTTTTCAGGATAATTCCTTGGGTAAAAGTGAAGCCTTAAGTTTTTTAGGTTATGGAATTAAGGGAGGTGTAACATATAAGTTTTCGGCAAAACATGTTCTAGATTTTCATGCAGCTTATCTTACTGAAGCTCCAAATATTCAAAATTCATTTTCTAATCCTAGAGAGAATAATAATGTAGTAAAAGGAATTTCAGAACAGCATATAATGGCTGCCGATATAAATTATATTTACAGATCTCGTATTATAACGTCTAAGCTAACTGGATTTTATATTGATAAAAGAGGAAGCAATGAAATTGGTTTTTATTATGCAGACGGACTAACATCTGCAGGAATCGAGTTTAATGAAACATCTGCCTTTGTACAAGAAGTGCTCCACAATGTAAATACACTTCATTTTGGTTTAGAATTTGGAATAGAAGCGAAATTAACTTCATCTTTTAAGTTAAAAGCAGCTGCATCTTCTGGGCAATACACTTATAATAACAATCCAAATTTATATTTAACCTCGTCTAGTTTTGTAACTGAAGATGGTGCTATAAATTTTGGAGCTGCTAACCTTAAAAATTATAAAGTTGCAGGCGGACCGCAATCGGCAATTTCTTTTGGATTTGAATATAGTGATCCCGATTATTGGTGGTTTGGTGCAACTATTAATTATATGAATAATACTTACGTAGATGTGAGTCCGCTAACAAGAACGTCAAATTTTTATTTAGATGACGACGGCTTGCCCTTTAATGATTACGATGAAAATGTGGCCAAACAACTTTTAAAACAAGAACGATTTGATGATTATTTGGTGGTGAATTTAATTGGTGGAAAATCGTGGAAGATTGATAAATATTACCTCGGCCTATTTGTAAGCGTTAACAATTTATTAGATAATCTCTATAAAACTGGCGGGTTTGAACAAGGTAGAAATGCAAATTATAGAGAGTTGAAAGCCGATAATGAAAACCCTATTCGTGTGTTTGGCCCTAAATATTGGTATGGTCGTGGCGCCACGTATTTTGCTAATGTAAATATTAGATTTTAATAAATATTAAATTTTTTGAAGATGAAAAGGATAAGAAATATAAATCGGATTTTAACTGTTCTTCTTTTAGTAGGATTAATGTCGTGTGTTCAAGACGATGATTTTTCTGTGCCAAAACATTTAAATGAAGATGAAAACGAAGCTTTAAATACAATACTTGAGGGTATAGAAGAAGGAACAATTACCGAAATTTCTATTGCCTCTTTAAAACAACAATTTGTCGCTGGTGAGGTTATTCCGTTTGTATCAAATAGTGTGGTGAAAGGTTATGTAACATCGTCTGATAAAACAGGAAATTTCTATAAGGAAGTATATATTCAAGATCAGCCTAGTAATCCAACGGCAGCAATAAATATTGTTTTAAATCAGGTCGATTCTTATAATCAGTTTAATCTAGGTAGAGAAATATATGTGTCTTTACAAGATTTATATTTAGGAGAAACAGCCTCAGAGGTTCTAGCTATTGGAGGTGCAGAAGATGGTAGTCGAGTCGGTTTATTAACCGAAAATCAAATTAAAACGCATGTGTTTAGGTCTTCAGAAACTATTGAAATAACACCTCTGAATTTGAATTTTTCAGATATTAATGAGAATTATATTGGTATGTTTATAGCCATTGATAATGTGGAATTTCCAGAAAATCTAGAAGGGCAATCGTATTTTAATGCTATAGATGATTTTGATACCCAACTAAAAATGCAACGTTGTGAAGGTTTTGGTTACGAGGAATTTATTTTAGAAACAAGTTCGTTTTCTTCGTTTAAAAATGAAATTTTACCAACTCTAAACGGCACAATAAAAGGTATAATTTCTAAAAGTTATGGAGGTGATGATTTTGTTCTTCTATTAAATGATACCAAAGACGTTATTCTAAATAATCCGCGTTGTACACCTTTAAATGCAGACGGTTTTACTATAATCTTCGAAGAAACTTTTAATGATGCCGTAGATGAAGATATTCTAGATACCGAAGGATGGATTAACTTTTCTGAACGTGGACAAGTGCTTTGGACAGAGCAAATCTATAGTAAAAATGGTTATGCCGAATTTGGAACTTTTGGCGCAACCGATACTCAGAATGTTGCTTGGCTAATTTCTCCTAGTATAAATATGGATTTGTATTTAAATGAATTTCTTAACTTTAAAATGGGACAACACCATGTTACATCTGTAAGAAATAAAATTGAAGTTTTAGTGTCTACAGACTTCAACGGTGTAGATGTGCTTAATGCTACTTGGACTGAAATAGACGCAAAAGTACCAACTAAATACGATGAATGGTATGCGTTTAAAGATTCTGGATTGATCGATATTTCTCAATATAAAGGAACATTATATGTCGCATTTAAAGTCACAGGTTCAGGAACTAATGAAGCATTAGATGGTTCCTATCAATTAGATGATCTTAGAGTGTTAACCGAAAAATAGTTAAATAACTACGGGAACATTTCTTAATAATAAATACACTGGGAAATGGTCACTATAACCACCTTTGTAGGTTTTTCCAACATATGTTCTAAATGGCTGGCCTTTATATTTTCCTTTGTATTGTTTTAAAAAATCGGCATCAAAAATATCTGCAGTATCAAAATTATGAGTGCCCGGTTTGTGATCAAGAAAATTATGAGTTAACATAAACTGATCGAATACATCCCACTTAAATCTATAATTTATACTACCACGTTCAAAAGAAGTGAGGCTTTCCATCGGATTAAAAAGTGCATTATTATTTACCAAAGCTTGCACACTTTCACTTGCAGAATTATCGTTAAAATCGCCCATCACAATAATTTTTGCATTTGGATTTTCAGCTTTAAGTCCTTCAATAATTTCAGTAGCTTTATTAGAAACTTCCATGCGTTTTGGAGCGTTCGATTCTTCGTTTTTAGAAGGCCAGTGATTTACTAAAAAATGCATGGGTTCGCCATCAAAAATACCAGAAACACGTAAAATATCTCTAGTATAGTCAGCAAGACCATTATCATCCATTAAAACAATAGAATAAGGTGCAGAATCTGTAACTTCAAATTGTGTTTTATCATAAATAAAAGCGACATCAATACCACGTTCATCGGGAGAATTATAATGAACAAAACCATAGGGAATGTCTTTTAAATGTTCAGAATCTAAAAGATCTTGAATCACTTTTGCGTTTTCAACTTCAGCAACACCAACAATTGCAGGGTGTGTTCCCGTTTCGTTTTTTCCAATATTAGATATTGCAAACCCTAATTTAAACAATTTGTTTTCGTATCGTTTTAAGTTCCAGCGCTTTTCAGATGTCGATAAAAAATCATTATCGTTTATAGTTGGATCGTTGGTGATGTCGAATAAATTTTCTAAATTAAAAAAGGCAATAGTTTTCATGTAATGGTGTAAATTTCTATGGCAAGATAAGACTTCAAAAAGTAATAAGGAATCTTAAAAATATAAAAATTAATCAGCGTACAATTATGTAACTTTGTGCTTTAAATCAATTTATGCTAGAAAAAAAGGATATAAACTTAGAACGGGCAGTATTAATAGGTGTCATCACTAAAGATCAAGACGAAGAGAAGTCTAAAGAATATTTAGATGAATTAGAGTTCTTAACCTTTACTGCTGGAGGTGAAGTAATGAAACGATTTACTCAGAAAATGGAAGTGCCAAATCCTAAAACTTTTATAGGGACAGGAAAAATGGCCGATGTTCAGCAATTTATAGAAGATAATGATATTGGGACAGCAATTTTTGATGATGAATTGTCTTCTGCTCAAGAACGAAATATAAGTAAAATATTAAATTGTAAAGTCTTAGATCGAACTAATTTAATCTTAGATATTTTTGCTCAACGTGCACAAACTAGTTACGCAAGAACGCAGGTAGAATTAGCACAATGCGAGTATTTATTACCACGTTTACGTGGAATGTGGACACACCTTGAACGCCAAAAAGGGGGAATAGGAATGCGTGGTCCTGGGGAAACCGAGATAGAAACAGATAGACGTATTGTAAGAGAACGTATAGCGCTATTAAAAGCTAAAATTAAAACCATAGATAAGCAAATGTCTGTGCAACGTGGAAATCGTGGTGCAATGGTTCGTGTGGCTTTAGTTGGGTATACCAATGTTGGGAAATCGACATTAATGAACGTTATTAGTAAAAGTGACGTATTTGCCGAAAATAAATTATTTGCAACCTTAGATACAACAGTTCGTAAAGTAGTTATTCATAATTTACCATTTTTATTAAGTGATACGGTTGGGTTTATTAGAAAGTTACCAACCCAATTGGTAGACTCTTTTAAAAGTACTTTAGATGAAGTTCGCGAAGCAGATTTGTTACTACATGTTGTAGATATTTCGCATCCTAATTTTGAAGATCATATTGCATCTGTAGAAAAGATTTTAGGAGAAATACAAGGTGCAGATAAACCTACAATAATGGTGTTTAATAAGATTGATGCCTATGAAGCAGAGCCTTTTGATGAAACCGATTTACAAGAAGTTCGAAATTCAACACACTATTCTATAGAGGAATGGAAACGTACTTGGATGAATAAACTAGGCGATAATGCATTATTCGTTTCAGCTTTAAATAAAGAAAACTTAGAAGATTTTAAAAAACGAGTGTACGATGAAGTTCGAGAAATTCACGTTACGCGTTTTCCTTATAATAAATTTTTATATCCAGATTACGACGATCTAGATTTAAGTGAAGAAGAATAAAAAAATGCGCTATTAAGCGCATTTTTTTTTATGTTAATTTTCAAGCACATTTTTTAAAATTGAAACTAACGTAGATAATTTTATTTAACTTGTGAGTAGAAAAGAATTAATAGTATATGTCTAAACTAAATCATAGGAATGTTGAGATTGAAGGTTCTAATGCTTTTACAGGAATTGAATTAAAAGAAGCTGAAGATCATGCTGCAGGACTAACTGCTGTAAAAGTAGCTTTAGGGCATGTTTTTAAGGAAATGGGAGTAGTTAGGTCTTTAAAAACCTTATCACATATGAATCAGATAGATGGCTTTGATTGTCCAGGTTGTGCTTGGCCAGATCCTGCAAAGCGTTCTAAGTTAGGAGAATATTGCGAAAATGGTGCAAAAGCATTGTCTGAGGAAGCCACAAATAAAGAAGTTGATGCTAATTTCTTTAAAAAATATTCTATTGAAGAAATTTCTACATGGACAGATTATGAAATAGGAAAGAGTGGTCGTCTTACCCAACCAATGCTTTTAAAGCCTGGAGCGATTTATTATGAACCTATAAGTTGGAAAGATGCTTTTAAAGTTATTGCAGAACATTTATACGAGTTAGATAATCCTAACGAAGCCATTTTTTACACTTCAGGAAGATCTAGTAATGAAGCTGCATTTTTATATGGTTTATTTGCGAGAGCTTTTGGTACTAATAATATGCCAGACTGTTCTAATATGTGTCATGAATCTAGTGGTGTAGGCCTTTCTGAAACACTAGGCATAGGAAAAGGATCTGTTAAATTAGAAGATTTTGATAAGGCCGAGGTTGTTATGGTTATTGGTCAGAATCCAGGCACCAATCATCCCAGAATGTTATCGGCTTTAGAAAAATGTAAAGCTAATGGCGGATACATTGTGAGTGTAAATCCATTAGCAGAAGCAGGGTTGGTGCGATTTAAAAACCCACAAGAAATCTCTGGTATTATTGGCAACGGACATAAATTAGCAGATTACCATTTGCAGGTTAAAATAAATCAAGATGTTGCTTTATTAAAATTGATACAGAAAAGATTAGCAACATTAGATGCTATAAATCATAATGTTTTCGATCATAAATTTATAGAAAAGTATACAGAAGGTTATCAGTCTATTATGTCTCAGTTAGATACACATTCCGATGATGAGTTATTAAATCTATGTGGTGTTAATAATAAAGATATCGATGAAGTTGTTAAGCTACTTGCTAAGTCTGATAAAATAATTATTTGTTGGGCCATGGGGTTAACTCAACATAAAAATGGCGTAAACAATATTAAAGAATGTGTTAACCTGTTACTTTTAAAAGGAAGTTTAGGTAAACCTGGGGCAGGAACGTGTCCTGTTAGGGGGCATAGTAATGTACAAGGAGACCGCACAGTTGGTATTATGCATTACATATCCAAATCTTTTAACGATGCGATTAAAACCACCTTTGGCTTTAATCCGCCAGAAGATATGGGGTACGATGTTGTAAGAGGGATACAAGCTATGTACAATAAGAAAGCTAAAGTTTTTTTGGCATTAGGAGGTAACTTTGTTTCTGCAGCATCAGATACGGCGTATACAGCCCAAGCGATACAAAATTGTGATCTTACTGTGCAAATTAGTACCAAGCTTAATAGAAGTCATTGTATTGTTGGTACAACGGCTTTAATATTACCAACGTTAGGACGGTCTGATCAAGATTTTACAGCAGGTAAACAACGTCATTTTACTGTAGAAAATAGTATGGGTGTTGTGCATCAATCTAAAGGATTTTTGAATCCGATTTCTGAAGATATTAAAAGTGAACCAGATATTATTGGAGGTATTGCAGATGCTTATTTTAAAGGTAATCATCCTGTAGAATGGAAGTTGTTAAGTGCAGATTACGATTTGCTTCGTGAAAAAATGGGGCAAGTTGTCCGTGGTTTTGAAGATGTGAATTCTAAATCGAAAGGTAGAGGCTATTATTTACCTAACAATGTACGTGATTTAGATTTTAGTAGGTTACCAAATAAAAAAGCACAATTTACGGTTATAGAATTACCTAGTCACAATCTAAAAGCAGACGAATTTTTATTGATGAGTATTCGTTCTCACGATCAATTTAATACAACTATTTATGGTTTAAATGATCGTTATAGAGGAGTGTTTAATGAAAGACGTGTTTTGTTTATGAATGAAACCGATATGGAGAAATATCAATATAAAAAATTCGATGTTGTTAATTTAACGAGTAATTATAAAGGGAAAGAACGTAAAGTCTTTAATTTTTTAGTAATTCCGTATAATATTCCAATAGGAAATTTAGCGGCCTATTATCCTGAAACGAACCCGTTAATCCCTATAGATGAATATGCTGTTAAAAGTAATACGCCAATAAGTAAATCTGTAAAAGTTACAGTAGAGAAAAGCGTAACATTATAAATAAAAATCTTCAATGTAATATTGAAGATTTTCTGTAATTACAAAGTGTAATTTATTATTTCTTTGGAGGTCTGGCAGAAAATTCTTCTAAATCAAGAAAACCATCAGAGTTTTTATCCTTTCTTGCGAACATTTTCTTAGTATCTACAGGTGGTTTTTTGTTTTCATCATTTTCTTTTACTCTTACTTCTCTAGCTTCTAATTCTTCTAAACTTAGTTTACCATCTTCATTTGTGTCAAGTCTTTCAAAAGCAACCTTCGGATCTCTTTTTTGTTTTTCTTCTTGTGCACTAATATTAGAAAAGCTTAATAGGACTAGCACTAAAGCACTGATTTTAATTAGTTTCATGTGTTGTTTTTTTATCATGTTAATATAAGTGTTAGACTATTTTGTTTTACAGAAGTTTAATTTGTTTTTTTAATAAAATTAAAAAGGGCTTCAATATTATATTGAAGCCCTTTTTTGAAATAAATATATTCTTTTAGATTAGAAACCGTAGCTAAGACCAAATGTCCAGTACGATTGTAAATCATTATCTACATCATCTAATGTAGTTGTTGTTCCTTCTGTAATAGCATAATTATATGCTTCTTGTCTGTTTCCTCTTAATCCAAATTCAAAACCAAGTCCAATTCCTTTCCAAACTGTGTATGAAAGTCCGTTTGTCCAAGTCCAGTTTGAATAATTAGAATCTTCGTAAGATTGGAATAAAGATAAATTAGATTTTACTTTTAACTTTCCAAAAGCTTTATTGTAGTCTGCTACAATTTTTGCACCTAAAGAAGATTCGTATTCTGAATCACCATTACTAAATACAAAGTTGTAGTTTAAAGGATGAGCAACTACTACTAATTCTGAAATTGGTGTCCAAGTAATACCAACACCTAAGTCTAAGTAACCTGGATCATTAAAGTTGTTTAAAAGAGTTGTTCTGTACTCTGCTAAACCAGAAGCAGCTAATTTATCACTTAATTTATAACCATAAAGAGAAGTTATTGTAAATACGTCTGTTGCTTGACTATAGTCATCATTGTCGGTATTGTCATCTTTGTCATCAAATTTTACCCAGCTAAGGTTAATGTTTGCATTAGTGTACCAGAAAAAAGTATCTCTGTTTAATTTAGCGTAAGGATTAACAGTTATTGTAATGTTACCTGCAGAATTGTTTGGTGTTTCTTGAGGGTACCAATTACTGAATTCTGATAAGTTAGCACCAATAGTTCCAAAAGCACCATAATGCCATCCTGGGAAAGCATCAATTTGTGATTTCAATGCATTCACTTCAGATTGAAGTGCATTTATAGAATCCTGTTTAACACTTTTCAGACTCTGTAATTCTTCTTTAGTTTGAGAAAAAGATACTGTAGCTACCAATAAAAGGCAAATTGTTAAAATTCTTTTCATAATTTTATTATTTTCATAATTTAAGTTGCAAACTTATAACCTAGTTTCTCAAAATGAAAGCAAAATCTTATTTTCTTTTATAAAGCGGAACACTTGAACACGCTTCTCCAAACATAATGGATCGTGCAATAGGTTTTAATTTGTTCGAAATCATGACATATGCACTATCAGGTACAGGTTTTTTAGAACAGCCCTTTATAATAACAGGAGCATCTTTAAAATCAGAAACATCTAGAGTATTTATAATGTCTTGATAAATAGATGTTTCTAATTGGTCTAAATTGCCTAAAACTGTTTTTTTAGCAAAAGGTTCTAATTCTAATGTAATTAACATATAAGCCCAAGATGGTATGATAGCGTCTGTACTACACGTTAATGCAACATATGTGCTTTGGTATTGCTTCCAATTATGTGCAGCAATTAGAGTCCTGAAATCGGTTTCTCGAAGGACTAAGCCTTCTAGAAGCCAATCTTTGATATCTATTAAAATTCTAGCACCAGACGGATAATAGTCTTCTAGGTCTAAAACTTTAAGCTTGCTACTCGCAACTCTATTTATAATGTCTTCTGCCATATAATTAAAGCATGCCTAATTCTAATTTTGCTTCTTCGCTCATTAAATCCTGACTCCATGGTGGATCGAAAGTAATTTCTACTTCTGCATCTTTAACCATATCTAAAGATTTTACTTTCTCTTCAACCTCTAAAGGTAAAGTTTCTGCAACTGGACAATTAGGTGTTGTTAACGTCATTAATATTTTAACCTCAGCATCTTCATTTACAAATACGTCGTAAATTAATCCTAATTCATAAATATCTACTGGAATTTCAGGATCGAAAATGGTCTTTAATACCTTAACGATTTTTTCGCCTAATACGGCTGTATCTAGTTCTGTACTCATTTAGCTCAATTGTGTTTGGTATGCAATGGCATACATTTTTAATTGTTTAATCATACTTACTAATCCATTAGCACGCGTTGGTGACAAATGTTCTTTTAGACCAATTTCATCTATAAAATCGGTATTAGCGTCTAGTATGTCTTTAGGGTGTTGATTAGAAAATGTACGGATTAAAATAGCAATAATTCCTTTAGTGATAATAGCATCACTATCGGCTGTAAAAATCACTGCATTATCCTTCATCTCAGCATGTACCCAAACTTTACTTTGGCAACCTTTAATAAGATTGTCGTCTGTTTTATATTTTGTCTCGATTAAAGGTAACGTTTTACCTAAATCAATCATATATTGGTAACGTTCTTCCCAATCTTCAAACATTGAAAATTCGTCAATAATTTCGTTTTGTATATCTTGTATAGCCACGGCTTAATTTTTTATCAAAATTACTAATTGTAAGTATGTTATTCAACCTTTTTAGAAAGAGATAAAATATATTCTACCAAAGGTTTAATTTTTTTGTTAGGATTCTCATGATCAAATTCTGTAGTACTATACACAGTATCTTCTTCAATGATTTTTAACCTTGCTGAAGCTGCTCCATCATGTGCTCGTTTCATGGAAGGTGCTTCTAGAGTAGGTAGTGTCTTTAAATCTATAGCATGTAATTTATCCATTAAAATATCCCATTCTGTTTTAGAAATAGTTATAATTTTATCTGGACCTTGTTGTTGTGTTTTAACAAGAATTTCTTGATTTTCTATTTTTATTTCTAAGAAATAACCTCTAGTAATTGCTTTGTATTCTATTAAGACATCATTTTGAGCAGTTACAGCACTATTTTTAGTAATTCCGCAAGCGGTACATAATATAATAGTTACTAAGATTGTGAAATATTTCATAGTATAAAATTGATATTAGAAAATTACAAAAAAAGGAGTCTACCTGTATTTAAGATAACATCATTTTAGCTTTTTTAACACCATTTACTAAGGTATCAATTTCTTCTTTAGTATTATAAAAAGCGAAAGATGCTCTTACAGTTCCTGGTATTTTATAAAAATCCATTACAGGTTGTGCACAATGGTGACCTGTTCTTACAGCTATCCCTAATTTATCTAAAATGGTACCGACATCGTATGGATGTATTCCGTCTAGGTTGAATGAAATAACAGATGTTTTATGCTTAGATGTTCCGTAAATTTTTAAACCTTCAATTTCCGAAAGTTTCTCGGTTGCATAATCTAGAAGTTCGTGCTCGTATTTTGCAATAGCATCAAACCCGATAGCGTTTATATAATCTATGGCTGCTCCAAAAGCTATTCCTCCACAAATGTTGGGTGTTCCAGCTTCAAATTTATGAGGTAAATCTGCATAAGTTGTTTTTTCGAAAGTGACTTCGGCAATCATTTCACCACCACCTTGATATGGTGGTAATTTTTTTAACCATTCTTCTTTTCCGTAAAGCATACCTTGGCCAGTAGGTCCACACATTTTATGAGCAGATGTTACATAAAAGTCTACATCTAATGCTTGAACATCTGGTTTAATATGTGGGCAAGATTGTGCACCGTCTACTAATACAGCAGCACCCACAGCGTGTGCTTTTTCAATAATATATTCTATAGGATTTATAGTTCCTAAAGCATTCGAGATATGATTAACAAAAACCAATTTGGTATTTTTAGAAAGGAGTTTGTCGTATTCTGACATAATTAATTCACCTTCTAAATTCATCGGAATTACTTTAAGTGTCGCTCCAGTGCGTTCACATAACATTTGCCAAGGCACAATATTGCTATGGTGTTCTAGAGCCGAAACGATAATCTCGTCTCCCTTTTTTAATAGGCTTGAAAATCCGTTTGCTACTAAATTAATACTATGTGTTGTTCCTGCAGTAAAAATAATTTCATGAGAAAACTTAGCATTAAAATGCTTCTGAATTTTTATACGTGCTTGCTCGTAAGCGTCTGTAGCTTCTTGGCTTAAACGGTGTACACCACGATGTATGTTTGCGTTATAGTTGCTATAGTAATCTACAATAACATCTATAACTTGTTTAGGGGTTTGTGATGTTGCTGCATTATCTAAATACACTAAAGGTTTGCCATTTACTTGTCTGTTAAGTATAGGGAAATCTTTTCTGATGTGTTCAACGTTAAACATAATGTTTTTTTTAGCCCAGATAGAGGCAGTTGTTGGAGCTCTTTTTCGAGTATGCGAGAAAAAAGCGACTGCCGAAAGCTGGAATTAGCTTCTAATTTTAAAGATCGAAACCTAGGTTTACACCTAATTTCTCTGCTATAATTTTAGTAATACGTGTTTTAATTTCAGGTATTTTTACAGAATCTAAGACGTTATTACTAAAGGCATACATAAGTAATGCTTTAGCTTCTTTTTCTGGAATACCACGAGAACGCAAGTAAAACATAGCGCTTTCGTCTAATTGACCAATAGTACACCCATGAGAACATTTTACATCGTCTGCAAAAATTTCTAATTGTGGTTTACTGTTTATTGTTGCTTTGTCGCTTAATAAAATATTATTGTTAGACTGGAATGCGTTTGTCTTTTGTGCTTCTTTATTTACAACAACTCTACCGTTAAAGACACCTGTACTGTTATCTGCAAAAATACCTTTATAATCTTGGTGACTTTCGCAATTTGGTTCGATATGGTGTACTAACGTATTGTGGTCTACATGTTGTTTATCTCCTATAATAGTGATTCCATTTAGTGTAGAATCAATACGTTCTCCGTTTTGGTAGAAGTGAAGGTTGTTTCTAACTAATTTTCCTCCAAAAGAAAACGTGTGTACAAAACAATGACTTTCTTGCTTTTGGTTTACAAACGTATTGTCTATAAGTGTCGCATTTTTGTTATCATTTTGTAGTTTATAATAATCTACAATAGCACGTTTATTTGCAAAAATTTCGGTTACCGAATTTGTTAAAACAGGATTATCTGTTAAACTTTGGTGGCGTTCTATAATTTGTACGTGACTATTTTCGTCTACAACAATTAAGTTTCTTGGTTGAAGCATTACGGCTTCTTCAGAACCTGTAGAGAAATGTAAAATCTGAATTGGTTTATTAACCAATTTATTTTTTTTGATGTGAATATAAGCTCCTTCTGTAGCGAATGCTGTATTTAATGAGGTTAGGCCATCTTTTTCTGCAATTTTATTGAAATAGTTTTCAATAACTAAACGATACTTAGGGTTGTTTAAAGCGCTAGACATTAAGCAAATATCGAATCCGTCGTGAGTTGTTTGAGATAAATGTGAAGAATACTTGCCATCTATAAAAATAATCTTATAGGTGTCCATTTCATGTAACATATAAGATCTTACCTCACTAAATTCTAAGGCATTTTCTTGTTTAGGAAACACGCTATAGTTTTCTTTTAAGATACTATTTAGCGAAGTATATTTCCATGCTTCATCTTTTTTTGAAGGAAATCCCTTAGTCTCAAATATTTTAATAGCCTCATTTCGTATTTCATGCACTGGCGCATCGACATCGATTTTATTTTCGAATGCCATAAACGAAGACACTAATTTTTCTTTTAAATTCATTTGTCTTTTGTTGTTAGTCTTTGTTTTTAGTAAGTTTTTAAAAGGATAAATACTTATTAAATACGGTTAACTAATGTTTAAGCGTTCACTTCTTCTTTAATCCAATCGTATCCTTTTTCTTCTAATTCGTGTGCTAATTCTTTACCACCTGATTTTACAATACGACCGTTGTACAATACGTGCACGAAATCTGGAACGATATAGTCCAATAAACGTTGGTAGTGTGTAATTAACACTACAGCATTGTCTTTGCTTTTTAATTTATTTACACCACTAGCAACAATACGTAATGCATCGATATCTAATCCAGAATCTGTTTCGTCTAATATAGCTAATTTAGGTTCTAGCATAGCCATTTGAAAAATCTCGTTACGTTTCTTCTCTCCTCCAGAAAATCCTTGGTTAAGTGAACGTGATAAAAATTTTCTATCGATTTCTAATAATTCAGATTTTTCACGAATTAACTTCAACATTTCGTTAGCTGGCATATCTGGTAAACCTTTAGCTTTACGCGTTTCGTTAATTGCTGTTTTTATAAAATTTGTTACAGAAACACCAGGGATTTCTACTGGGTATTGAAACGATAGAAAGATGCCTTTGTGTGCACGTTCTTCAGCAGATAACTCTTCAATATTTTCTTCGTCAAAGAAAATCTCACCATCGGTTACTTCATATTCTTCTTTTCCTGCGATTACTGATGATAATGTACTTTTACCAGATCCGTTAGGTCCCATAATAGCATGAACTTCTCCAGCTTTAACCTCTAGGTTAATTCCTTTTAAAATTGCTTTATCTTCTACGCTTGCGTGTAAATTATTAATCTTTAACATTACTCTATATCTTAGTTATTGATGTTCTAAATTTTTATTGTGTTTTCGTCTTGTAATTTGGGTTGACTAACAGTTATAATATCTGTTATTTCAATTTGTAATGGCCAACCTTCTTTACCTTCCGGTTTTGATTTTATGATGCCTTTAATTTGTACAGGAACCATATCTGTGTTTTCTTTTTTAAACACCTTTGCTTTTGTGTTTAACTCGTGCATTTTGGCATTAATTATAACACCATAAATATCTTTTTTAGTTTGTAAAACAGCAGCATCTGCATAATACACAAAGTCTCCTTCTATAATTTGAACAGCGTTGTTTTGTGCTGTCTGAATTGATTCTGAAGCCGATTTGTTTTCACTTTTACAACTTATAAAAAGAGTAATAAAAAGTAATAAAACAAGTGTGTTTTTCATTTTTATACTGTTCTAGTCAGATTATCCTACAGATCCCTCTAAACTAATTTCCAATAGTTTTTGAGCCTCAACAGCAAATTCCATTGGTAATTTATTTAACACGTCTTTACTAAACCCGTTTACAATTAAAGCAATAGCTTTTTCTGTATCGATACCACGTTGGTTGCAATAGAAAATTTGGTCTTCACCAATTTTACTGGTTGTTGCTTCGTGTTCTATTTGTGCTGTTTTATTTTTAGCTTCAATGTACGGGAACGTGTGTGCACCACATTCGTTACCCATTAATAAACTATCGCATTGCGAGAAGTTACGTGCATTTTCTGCTCTTGATCCAATTTGAACTAATCCTCTGTATGAGTTCTGAGATTTACCTGCAGAAATACCTTTACTAATAATGGTCGATTTAGTGTTCTTACCTAAATGAATCATTTTAGTTCCTGTATCTGCTTGCTGGAAATTGTTAGTTACTGCAATAGAATAAAATTCTCCAACAGAGTTATCTCCTTTTAAAATACAACTAGGATATTTCCATGTTACTGCGCTACCAGTTTCTACTTGTGTCCAAGAGATTTTAGCGTTTTTCTCGCATAAACCACGTTTGGTTACAAAGTTGTAAACTCCACCTTTTCCTTCAGCATTTCCAGGGTACCAATTTTGTACTGTAGAATATTTTATTTCGGCATCGTCCATTGCAATAAGTTCTACAACGGCTGCGTGTAACTGGTTTTCATCACGACTTGGTGCTGTACAACCTTCTAGGTAACTTACATAGCTCCCTGCATCTGCAACAAGAAGTGTACGCTCAAACTGTCCGGTACCACCTTGATTAATTCTAAAATATGTAGACAATTCCATCGGACAACGAACGCCCTTAGGAATATAACAGAAAGAACCATCACTAAATACTGCAGAATTTAAAGCTGCGTAATAGTTGTCTTTTTGTGGGACAATTGTACCCAAATATTTTTTAACTAATTCAGGATGTTCTTTTATTGCTTCAGAAATAGACATAAATATAATTCCTTTTTCCGAAAGCGTTTTTTTGAATGTAGTTGCAACAGAAACAGAATCTACAACAATATCCATAGCCACGTTATTCATCTTCTTCTGTTCGTCTACAGAAATCCCTAGCTTTTTATACATGGCTAATAAATCGGGGTCTACATCGTCTAATGTTTTATTAGGATCTACCGATTTTGGTGCAGAATAGTATGCTATAGCTTGAAAATCTGGTTTAGCATAATTGACATTGGCCCAATCTGGTTCTTCCATTTCTTTCCAAGCTCGAAAAGCTTCAAGTCGCCATTCGGTCATCCATACGGGTTCCTCCTTTTTAAGTGAAATAGCTTTTACTATGTCTTCATTTAGACCAATAGGAAAAGTGTCTGATTCAATATCAGTATAAAAACCATATTCGTATTCTTTGGTTTTTAATTCTTCTCTTAAGTCGTCCTCTGTATACTTATTCATGTTTGTTTTAATATTATAAAGTGTAAAAGTTTGAAGCCATAACGCGTATGCCTTTTAGTGACTTTAAACTTGTTTTGTTATAGTGAAAAACTTTCTCCGCAACCGCAAGTTCTGTTTGCGTTTGGGTTGTTAAACACAAAGCCTGTACCGTTTAACCCTCCCGAATATTCAAGAGTAGTTCCTATTAAGTACAAAAAGCTTTTCTTGTCTACAATAATTTTTACACCATTGTCTATAAAGACTTTATCTTCTTCTTGTTGTTCTTTGTCAAACTTTAAATCGTAAGACAATCCAGAACAACCACCGCTTTTTACACCTACACGTACATAGTCGGTAGCTGTGTCATAACCATCATCTGTCATTAGTTCAATGACTTTCTTTTTGGCTGTATCTGATACTTTTATCATAAATTAAATAGATTAATTCTAAAGTGACTGCAAATATACAATTTAAGTAGGGTTTTACCATACAACCTTACATTATATTAACTAATGATGTGATCGATTTTAATTATTGTTTTTTAAAGGCCGGAATGGATGCGAATAGTTCTCTTAATCGCTATTTTGTCTGGTGTTTTTTGTTTTTTATCACTTCTTGTTAATGGTTTTTTGTTAATTTTTATTTATGTTAAAGGTTTGGTGTTGAGCGTTTTGTTAATTATTTTTTTGTTGATTTTTTTTAGATGAATTAAAATTTTATAACAGTTTTGTTTTCTCTGAAGTCTTTATAATTGTTGTGTCTTTTTTTAGCTTGATTGCAATTGTTATTGCTTTGTTCTGAGGTTTATTTTGGTTGTAATAAGGAATAGATGTCTATTTGAAGTTTTAAAACATGACTTATATCATAGTTTTGTATTGATATTTGTTTGTAAGTGTTTTTGGTGATTTGTTTGTTTTGTGTCTTAATTAATCATGGTAATTTTAAAATCAAAGAGTTGTTTAGTTATAATTATAAATAAGCTTCTTATTTTTGTACCATGATAGAAGATAAAAATCAAGAACGTACAGATTTAAGTCAATTAGGTGAATTCGGACTTATCGATCACTTGACTAAACATTTTGAAATAAAACAAGAAACAACAGTAAAGGGTATTGGTGATGATGCAGCGGTTTTAGATTTTAAAGACAATCAAGTTGTTATTACAACAGATTTATTGGTTGAAGGTGTGCATTTCGATTTAAGTTATATGCCACTTAAGCATTTAGGGTATAAAGCTGTAATTGTAAATTTATCTGATGTGTTTGCAATGAATGCTAATGCAACTCAAATTACAGTGTCTATTGCAATGTCTAATCGCTTTCCTTTAGAGGCTATTGAAGAATTATATGCTGGAATAGAAACTGCAGCAAAACTTTACGGTGTAGATGTTATTGGTGGAGATACCACATCGTCTACAACAGGGTTGCTAATTTCTATTACTGCTTTAGGTACTGTTTCTAAAGCCGATGTTGTGTATAGAAATGGTGCTAAACCTAACGATTTGTTGGTTGTTACTGGAGATATAGGAAGTGCATATATGGGGCTTCAAATTCTTGAAAGAGAAAAAGAAGTGTTTAAAGTGAATCCTAATAGTCAGCCAGATTTAGAACCTTATACCTACATTATAGAGCGCCAGTTAAAACCTGAAGCGCGACAAGATATTGTGAAGTTATTGAAAGAATTAGGTGTTAAGCCAACGTCTATGATTGATATTAGTGATGGTTTATCTTCAGAAATTATACATATCTGTAAACAAAGTAAAGTAGGCTGCGATTTATATGAAAACAAAATACCTTTAGATCCACAGTTAATTAGTACTTGCGAAGAGTTTGATATCGATGCAACTACTGTCGCACTAAGTGGTGGGGAGGATTACGAATTGTTGTTCACTATTTCTCAAGAAGATTTTCCTAAAATTAAAGCCAATCCTAATTTAACAGTCATTGGTTTTATGACCGAAGAAAACTCAGGAATGAACTTAGTAACTCGTGCAGAAACTAAAATTCCTTTAAAAGCACAAGGTTGGAATGCTTTAAATAATCAAACTAATAAAGAGTCGTAATAACTAATGAAAAGATGGTTCAGAATACGCTCGGCTTTTAAGTCGGGCTTGTTTTGAGCTATGTATTCTGTTTAATATTGAATTAATTTCTTTGAATTTAGGTGTTAGTTCTATTAAATGTCCATTGCTATACGTTGTTAATTCGCGATTACAATGTTTGCATTTGTACTCTTTAACGTGGTAAGTAACTTGTTTGGTAACTTCGTAGCTATGGCCAAAAAGATTGCAGTACAGTTTAGGTAAACCTCCTTTTTTTTGAGTCGAATTTTTCATTTATTAATTTATTAAGGACTTAAACTTAAAAAAAATAAGCTAATATTCGATAAAACAACCTTTTTATTCGATGAAATGCATGATTTCATGTAGGGTTTCGCTTTCATTTTCAATAAAACTCATATGTCCTCCTGCTAATTCTACTAGTTTTACTTCAGTATTTAATGTTTGTTGTATTAACGTTTTTGGGTCTAAAACAGGATCGTTTTTACCGTAAATAATCATCTTCTTATAAGGTGAAAAGTGAAATAAAACTTCTAAATCTTGTCTTACCTTCATGCCTTCTTGTGCGGCAATGTAACCTTGAAGTGAGGTTCTAAGGGCTTCTTCTTTTAGCCAATCAATATCTTTACTAAATTTTTTAGTGTTTTCGGGTCTAAATAAATTAGCGATCGACATTTTAACCATGCCTTCGTAATTGTGCTTTACCACTTCTATAGCGCGATTTCGTAAATATATACGTTCAGGTGAGTCTGTTTTAGCTGTCGAGTTAAGTAATATTAATCCTTTAATATTGTCTGGTAAGCGCTCTGCTAAAACTAGAGAGACGTAGCCGCCCATAGAATGTCCTATAACATAATAGCGCCTAATCTTTAAATGATTTAAAACAGTTTGTACAGCGTCGGCCATCATATCCATAGTGTGAATGTATCCTATGCATGCCGTATCTCCATGACCTAATAGATCAATGCAAATTACGCGATGTTTTTTAGCAAGTTCTGGAGCAATGCGTTTCCACATGCTGCTGTTTTCTAGAAAACCGTGAAGTAAAATAATAGCAGTGCCTTTGCCTTGATCGCTATAATATATAGGAGAGCCTTTATGTTGTAAAATCATATGTAATTAATGTTAAAACAAAGGTAGTAATCATTGCCTAATTTTTATCTAATAATCTAAAGTAGGTGGTCTTTTACATATTAATTAGATTTTATTGGATTACGAAATCGGTTGAGTGACTAACGTTACATTTTATTAAAAGAGTTTGGTTCAAATTTGTGTAGAAACTAAGAGGTACAATGAAAAGAATTATAGTAATTGGTGGGTTGTCTGCAGGACCATCTGCAGCAGCGAAAGCAAGAAGAGAAAATGAACAAGCCGAAATTATTTTGTTCGAAAAAGGGGCTAATATAAGTTATGCGACTTGTGGTATGCCTTATGTTTTTTCTGGAGTTATAGAAAGCAGAGATAATTTATTAGTCGTAAAACCAGCATTGCTTAAAACACGATTTAATATTGATGTCCGTTTAAACGAAGAAATCATAAGAATAAATACCAAGGAGAAAATTGTTTACACCGAAACCGATGGTTACAGATATGATACGCTTGTTTTTGCAACAGGAGCAAGTTCTGTGGTGCCACCAATAGATAATGTGAAATTGGCACATGGTTGGTCTACGTGCCGCTCTATGGTCGATTTTGATAAGATTACAAACGAAGCACTTACTAGTGATTCAAAACATATTACAGTTGTTGGTGGTGGATTGATAGGTGTTGAAGTTGCTGAAAATTTAAAAGAAGCAGGGAAAAATGTCACTTTAATAGAAGGCGCTCCATTTATTTTAAATATGTGGGAGAAAAAGTTTGCGAAATTTGGAGAGGCGGTTCTAATTTCAAAAGGGGTAGAGGTCTTGTCTAACACTTTTGTGTCTAAATTTGATATCGATAAAGATGGTAAAATTTTAGCAGTGATTACAAGCGATGGAAAACGTATTCCAACCGATTTTGTAGTTCTAAGTGCTGGAATTAAGCCAAACACGCAATTACTTTTAGATGAAGGTGCAGAAGCTATTGGTAATTGCGCTTTAAAAGTAAATGAGTTTATGGAAACCTCTATTAAAGACGTGTTTGCTGCTGGCGATAATATTTCAATTAAAAACGTACAAACTAACGAAGATGATTATTTTCCGTTAGGAACGCATTCCAATAAAGCAGGTCGTGCAGCAGGATCGAATGCTACAAGTGGAAATATAGCGTTTAAAGGGGGGTATAAAACTGCAATAGTTAAGGTGTTCGATTATACATTGGCAAGAACAGGTATGAATGCTACAGCCTTAAATAAAAACGGTATAGATTTTAAATCCGTATTAGTGGTTGCGGGTTCTACACCTAGTTATTACCCAAATCCGAAAGATTTAATTATAGAATTGTATTACAATCCAAAAACAGATAAGATTTTAGGCGCAGAGCTTTTTGGTGAATATGGAGTAGATAAACGGGTCGATGTGTTGAGTACAGCAATCTATGCCAAGTTGAAAGTTTCTGATTTACCGTTATTAGATTTAGCATATGCACCACCTTTTTCGCCGGCTAAAGATCCTGTGGTTGTTGCGGGATATGTAGTTGAAAATATTTTAAACAATAAAACTGATCAAATTTCGGTTGAAGATTTAGAACGTTTTATGGACAACACGCCTAAAGACGAATATCTGTTATTGGATGTTAGAAATGAGAATGAATATGAAAAAGGAACTATTCCTGGAGCGATTAATTATCCGCTAGATACTTTAAGACAAAATATTGATAGCGTGCTTGTGCAAGAAAAAAAAGTAATTGTGTTTTGTCAAAAAGGCTTACGTGGATATTTAGCGGAGTCAATTCTTAGACATAATGGTGTTACGGATATCTTTAATATTGGAGGTGGCTATAAAGTTTGGGAGATGTATAGTGATAAAATTGAAGTTCCAAACAAGCACATACCGCATGCATCAGTCTAAAATGATTTAGAAGTACATAATAATCAAAAAAACCGTTGCTCTGAAATGTTTCTAAACAACGGTTTTTTAATTAATAATTATAGGTTTCGAATATTTGTTTAATCTTTAACTGTGTAGGCGTTTTATGGCTGAAAACGCTTTGTTTACAAATTGATCTTCAACTAAAACTGTAAATTCGTTCGTTGTAGAAACCACTTCGTAAAGTGTAATCCCTTCCCAAGCTAAACGTTTAAAGATCTGATAGTATAATCCTGCGATTTTAGTGTTATCTGCCGGAAGACTAATGCTAATAGCAGATAAATGGTTTTGAAGCCCGATTTGGGTTTCGTTAGTGAATAAGTCTTCAATATGTTTTTGTTCAGAACTTGATATTACAATGTTACTTTCATGTATTCCCCTGGTAAACGCATAAAATATATTCGATTTATCGCCTATTTTTTGAATGACTTTGGCATGACTCTCAAACAAAGTCGTTGAGTTTTTGTAGGTGTAATTAGATAGGTTGGAGCGTACAGTAATATCTCCCAAACTATTTAAAACGCGTTTTAATCGTACCGAATTTCCTAAATCTTTAGGAGGCGAATATCGGCGTAAGGCCATCATAATCGCACCTGATTTCACAGGTTTTCTTAGCATTTCAGAAATAGGTTCAACTAATTCACTAGCAAGTGCCGAATAGTTTACAATGTTTCTAGAAATGGCTTCTTCTAAAAAAGGTTGGGCGAGCAGAATTTCTTCAACACAAGAGGCAATGGTTCTCATTTGTTAATTATTTAACATTTTGTGTAAATTTAGAACAAATTTTTCATTTTTATTTTAATTCATTCAACTCTATTTATATTTGAACTTTAAAATTTAGAAATTATGCTAGTATTAAAATTTGGAGGAACTTCTGTAGGGTCTGTAGAAAATATGGCCAACGTAAAAAATATCGTATCAGAAGGTGGTAGAAAAATAGTGGTGTTGTCGGCGATGTCTGGAACTACAAATGCTTTAGTTGAAATATCGAATACGATTACACAAGGTAAGTCTATTGATGCTTTAAATTTAGTAGAGACTTTAAATACTAGATACATTACCGTTATAAATGAATTGTTTACTGAAAAAGATTTTATAGATGAATCTTTGGAGTACATAGATGCGGTTTTTAAAGAATTAAGAGAATTAACATCGCAACCACATTCTGCTTTTTTATATAATAAAATCGTTGCAAAAGGGGAGTTGTTATCTACGTTTATGTTTAGTCGTTTTTTACAACAAGATGGTATAAAAGCAACATTAATTTCGGCTTTCGATTTTATGCGTACCGACAGATTGCATGAGCCAGATTCATTTTATATAAAACAAAATTTAGATCGTATTTTAGAAGCGAATACGGAGACTGAAATTTTTATTACTCAGGGATTTATTTGTTTAGATGCAGATGGTAATATTTCTAATTTAGAACGTGGTGGAAGCGATTTTACTGCAAGTATAATTGGTGCTGCTGTAGGAGCTGATGAAGTGCAAATTTGGACAGATATTGATGGGTTTCATAATAACGATCCAAGATTTGTACATGACACCGATGCAATTTCACATTTGTCTTTTGATGAAGCTGCCGAATTAGCATATTTCGGAGCAAAAATTTTACATCCACAAACGGTTATGCCGGTACGGGATTTAAAAATTCCAGTACGTATTAAAAACACAATGGATCCGTCTGCTCATGGTACTTTAATAGATGATTCTGCAGAGGGTGAAGGCATAAAAGCTATTGCTGCCATTGATGGGATTACGGCAATAAAAATCAAGTCTGCACGTATGCTTCAGGCCTCTGGTTTCTTGAAAAAAGTTTTTGAAATTTTTGAAAAATATCACACGTCAATCGATATGATTACAACATCGGAAATTGCGGTATCCTTAACCATAGACGATGCTACTTTTTTACATGATATTGTAACCGAATTAGAAGAGTTTTCAAATGTAAGTGTAGATTCTCATAGAACAATTGTGTGTTTGGTAGGAAACAATATAGTGCATCATCCGGATACACATAAATTGTTTCAGATCTTACAAGATATAAACATTAGAATGATCTCTTATGGAGGAAGTAATAATAATATTTCTCTGTTAATAAATACAAGCGATAAATTAGAAACACTACAAAAATTACATCGATACGTTTTTGAAACTTCGTTAGTATAAAACGTAATAAATAATACAGTTATATTTTATCTGTAGAATTAAAATAAAATTTATGAATGATTTATAGAAAAGCTTTAAAAGAAGATGTAAAATCTGTGTCTGAATTATTTAATGATTACAGAGTGTTTTATAAAAAAGAGTCTGATTTAGAACGTGCTGAAAACTTCTTAATTAAGCGAATTGAAAATAAGGATTCTGAAATTTTTATTGCTGAAAATGAAAATAACAAACTTGTAGGTTTTGTTCAGTTATATCCTTTATTTTCTTCAACAAGAATGGAGAAACTATGGCTTTTAAATGATTTATTTGTTAGTCCAAAATATAGAAACAAAGGCGTGTCTATAAACTTAATTGAGAACGCGAAACAATTAGTGAAAGATACGGGAGCTTGTGGAATGTTTTTAGAGACAAGTAAGTCTAACTTAATTGGAAATAAATTATACCCAAAAACAGGTTTTAATTTAAATAATAATTCAAATTATTACGAATGGAATAATTGCTAAAAAATTAAACCGATATGCTTTTTTATTTTAAAGCATACGGATCTAAATATTGTCTTTATTTTTACTGTTCTTTATTTGATAACGACACCTTTTTTAGGTGTCGTTTTTCTTTTTTATATGGAGCGTCGATACTTAAAATGTATAGCCTATTCGTAAATGAAGATTTGCAGCCAATACATTTTTATCTCCATAATAGTAGTCTTCTTTAGTTGTAATATAGCGTCCGTAACCAAGACCTATTCCTGTTTCATAATTAAAATGATTGCCAATATGTCTTCGGATTCCCCAAGTAGGTATTATGGTGAAATCTCCAATAAAATTAAGATGATCTGCATTGGTTATTGTAAACCAATCTGGGTGATAACTCGTTTTAATCGATACGAAATTCCCTGTGTTATTTGCAATGCGTTTACCTTTATTGGTGCGTTTTTTTAGATTGTAATACCATCTTGGCTCTAATGTAAAAACAGGTGCTAGTAAATAGCCGTTAATGTCATTTACATCGCTTCCCCAAAATCCTGCATCTAAACCTACTTCACTGCGTAATGCAATTTTGTTTGTAAGTCGTAATTCATGATTAAAATACATTCCAAGAAAACCAGTTTGTGCACTAAAAATAGATTCTTCTACAGAAGTTGTTTGTGCGTACCCTGCTGTTATGGAAATAATAAAAAAAGCGAACGATGCTAAGTGGTTTTTCATACAGCTTGTAAATTGTTTATTAAATAACTTGTTGTGAGTCAAATATCATAAAAAAAGCAGAATTTATTTATAAATTCTGCTTTTTAAATACATTATGTATGTAAAATAAGTGTTACTTGTTCATAAGCGATTCGATTTCGTCTGCTTCTAGAGGAATGTTTCTCATTAAATTAAAAGGAGATCCAGTGTCTTGAATAACAACATCGTCTTCTAAACGAATTCCGAATTTTTCATCTGGAATATATATACCAGGTTCTACGGTAAACACCATGTTAGCTTTCATTGGTTCTGTAAGAATTCCGTAATCGTGAGTGTCTAATCCCATATGATGAGATGTGCCGTGCATAAAATATTTTTTATATGCTGGCCATTCTGGGTTTTCGTTTTGTATATCGGCTTTGTCTAGAAGTCCTAAGCCAAGTAATTCAGAGGTTACTATTTTACCAACTTCAACATGATAGTCTGCCCAGATTGTTCCAGGAACAAGCATGTTAGTAGCTGCTGTTTTTATACGGTTTACGGCATTGTAAACTGCTTTTTGTCTGTCTGTAAATCTTCCAGAAACAGGAATGGTACGTGTCATGTCAGATGAGTAGTTTGCGTATTCTGCTCCTACATCTAATAAAATTAAATCGCCAGCTTTACATTCTTTGTTGTTTTCTATATAATGTAATACGTTAGCGCTGTTTCCTGATGCAACAATAGGAGTGTAAGCAAATCCCTTAGATCGGTTATTTAAAAACTCGTGCATGAACTCTGCTTCAATATTGTATTCCATAACGCCTGGTTTTACAAACTCTAAAATACGACGGAATCCTTTTTCGGTAATGTTACATGCTTCTTGAATTATGTCTAATTCTATCTGGTTTTTTACAGCACGCAGGCGTTGTAAAATAGGATTGCTTTTTGCTACACTGTGTGCTGGGTATTTTTTTCTTAACCAAGAGTTGAATCTGTCTTCGCGAGTTTCGGTTTCTACATGTGCTCTGTAATGCTCGTTAGTGTTAATATAAACGGTATTACATTGTGTCATAATTTCTTTAAAAACACGTTCGAAATCTTGTAACCAGTACACGGTTTTAATCCCTGAAGTTTTAAATGCGGCATCTTTATCTAATTTAGCGCCTTCCCAAACGGCAATATGTTCGTTTGTTTCTGTTAAAAATAAAATTTCTCTATGTTTTGGGTTTGGACAATCAGGAAACAATACTAAAATACTACTTTCTTGGTCTACACCGCTTAAGTAAAATATGTTGCGATCTTGCTGGAAAGGTAATGCGCTATCTGCGCCAATAGGATAGATGTCGTTAGAATTAAAAACGGCTAAACTACTAGGTTTCATTTGAGCCGAAAAATGAGCTCTATTTTGTATGAATAAATCGGAATTAATAGGATGGTATTTCATTTTAATTTGAAGTTTAAATGAGAAGTTTTTTCAAAATTACATATATAATAAGTATTGTTATAAATAGAAACCTTAAAAAGATGTTAAAGGTTTTTTAACATCTTTTTTTGTTGAAACTACAACGATTGAGAGCTGTTTTGTGTGTTTATTGAGAATTTATCATTTTATGTCTAAATTCGGTTTTGTTGTAATTGTAAAAAATAAATCTTTTTGGTTCATCGTTTGTTCAAAACAGAATATGTTTTTAATATGCTTATTGTTAGTGTTTTATTAGGCTCTTTAAAATGATTCTAAATATAAATTAAAGTGACTTAGTTTTTGTCTATAAATCTATTCTAGTTTAAATTTGTTGGGAATAAAACTAACATTAAAAATAATGAGCGGATTTCTTAAATCTTCGATAGGAAGAAAAATTGCTATGGCACTTTCGGCATTCTTCCTTATGTTTTTCTTAATAATTCATTTAGCAGTAAACATCACGTCTGTTTTTAGTCCTGATATGTTTAATGAATTATCTCATTTCATGGGAACCAATCCTTTAGTACAATTTGCTTTACAACCAGTATTAGTATTTGGTGTTGTATTTCACTTTGTAATGGGATTTGTATTAGAAATAAAAAACAGAAAGGCAACAACTGTAAAGTATGTGCAAGACAATGGTGCAGCTAACTCTACATGGATGAGTAGAAATATGATATATAGCGGAATTGCGATTCTTGCTTTTATTGTACTTCACTTTATCGATTTCTGGATTCCAGAATTAAACACAAAATATGTTGTAGGAGATATGTCTGGATTACATGATGGTAGTTTCAGATATTATCATGAATTAGTAGAGAAGTTTCATAACCCATTAAGAGTTGGTGCTTATGTAGTTGCTTTCGTATTTTTAGGATTGCATTTAGCACATGGTTTTACCTCTGCTTTTCAATCTATGGGATCTACAGCAGGTCGTAAAAAAACATTACAACAAATAGGTAAAGCGTATTCAGTTATTATTCCTTTAGGGTTTATAATTGTTGCAGTTTTTCATTTCCTTAACCATTAATCTTAAATACAAATGGCTTTAGATTCAAAAGTACCAGAAGGTCCAATTAAAGATAAATGGACAGAATATAAAAATCATATAAATCTTGTTAACCCAGCGAACAAACGTAATATTGATATTATTGTTGTAGGAACAGGTTTAGCTGGAGGTTCGGCAGCAGCAACGTTAGCTGAACTAGGATATAATGTAAAAGCTTTTGCTTACCAAGATTCTCCAAGACGTGCGCACTCTATTGCTGCTCAAGGTGGAATTAATGCAGCAAAAAATTACATGGGAGATGGTGATTCTAATTATCGTCTTTTTTACGATACTGTAAAAGGTGGAGATTACCGTTCTCGTGAAGCAAACGTTCACCGTTTAGCAGAGGTGTCAGGAAATATTATAGACCAATGTGTTGCTCAAGGTGTTCCTTTTGCACGTGATTATGGTGGATTATTAGATAACCGTTCATTTGGTGGTGTATTAGTGTCTAGAACATTTTATGCTAAAGGACAAACAGGACAACAATTATTGTTAGGATGTTATTCTGCAATGAACCGTCAAATTGCTCGTGGAAAGATTGAAATGTTCAATCGTCATGAAATGTTAGACGTTGTAAAAGTAAATGGTAAAGCAAGAGGTATTATTGCTCGTAATTTAATTACTGGTGAGATTGAGCGTCATTCTGCGCATGCTGTTGTTATTGCAACAGGTGGTTATGGAAATGTATATTTCCTTTCAACTAACGCGATGGGATCTAACGCAACTGCCGCTTGGAAAATACATAAAAAAGGAGCGTATTTCGCAAATCCTTGTTTCACACAAATTCACCCAACGTGTATTCCACGTTCTGGAGATTACCAATCTAAGTTAACGTTAATGTCAGAATCATTACGTAACGATGGACGTATTTGGGTGCCTGCAAAATTAGAAGATGCTAAAGCAATTCAACAAGGTAAATTAAAGCCTACTGATATTGCAGAAGCAGATAGAGATTACTACTTAGAAAGACGCTATCCTGCGTTTGGTAACTTAGTACCACGTGATGTTGCATCTAGAGCAGCAAAAGAACGTTGCGATGCTGGTTACGGTGTGAATGCAACAGGAGAAGCTGTATATTTAGATTTTGCATCTGCTTTTGTACGTTATGGTACAGAACAAGCAAAAATTCATGGAATTAAAAACCCTTCTGACGCAGAAATTAAAAAATTAGGTCAAGGAATTATAGAAAGTAAGTATGGAAACTTATTTCAGATGTATGAAAAAATCATCGCTGAAAATCCTTACGAAACTCCAATGATGATTTATCCTGCAACACACTATACAATGGGTGGTATTTGGGTTGATTATAACTTAATGACTACAGTTGAAGGTTTATACTGTATTGGTGAAGCAAATTTCTCTGATCACGGTGCAAACAGACTTGGAGCTTCTGCTTTAATGCAAGGTTTAGCAGATGGTTATTTCGTGTTACCTTATACTATTGGAGATTATTTATCTGATGATATTAGAACAGGAAAAATACCAACAGATACTCCAGAATTTGAGGAAGCTGAAAAAGAAGTTAAAGATAAAATAGACTTCTTTATCAATAATAAAGGAACTAAAACCGTAGATCATTTCCATAAACGTCTTGGAAAAGTAATGTGGGATAAAGTAGGAATGTCGCGTAACGAAAAAGATTTAACAGCTGCTATGGCAGAAATTAAAGAGATTCGTGAAGAGTTCTGGAAAGATGTGATGGTTCCTGGATCTGCAAATGAAATGAATGTGGAATTAGAAAAAGCTGGACGTGTAGCAGATTTCTTAGAATTAGGAGAGTTGTTTGCAAAAGATGCTTTAGTAAGAAGAGAATCTTGCGGTGGACACTTTAGAGAAGAATCTGTAGAATTAGACGGAGAACAAAAAGGAGAAGCGAAACGTGATGACGTTAACTTTGCTTTTGTTTCAGCTTGGGAATATAAAGGAGAACCTGCAGATGCAGTTTTACATAAAGAAGAATTAGAATTTAAAGATATTGAACTAAAACAACGTTCATACAAATAAGATTGACATTATGAATTTAACACTTAAAATTTGGAGACAAAAAGACTCGAATGCAAAGGGTCAAATGGTCGATTACAAAGTTAATGATATTTCAGAGCATATGTCTTTCCTAGAAATGATGGATGTTTTGAACGAACAATTAGTAAACTCTGGGGAAGAACCAGTAGCTTTCGATCATGATTGTCGCGAAGGAATTTGCGGTATGTGTTCTCTATATATTAATGGTGAAGCACACGGTCCAGATCGTGGAATCACTACTTGCCAATTACACATGAGAATGTTTAAAGATGGCGATACCATTACAATCGAACCATGGAGAGCGGCAGCTTTTCCTGTAATTAAAGATTTAATTGTAGACAGAATGGCTTTCGAACGTATTCAACAAGCAGGAGGTTATATTTCTGTAAATACGTCTGGAAACACACAAGATGCAAACTCGTTACCAATTTCTAAACACGCAGCAGATGAAGCTATGGATGCTGCAGCATGTATTGGTTGTGGAGCTTGTGTTGCAAGTTGTAAAAATTCTTCAGCCATGTTATTTGTTGGTGCAAAAGTATCGCAATATGCGTTATTACCACAAGGACAAGTAGAGGCTGCAGATCGTGTTATGAATATGGTTGCACAAATGGATCTTGAAGGTTTTGGTAACTGTACAAACACTGGAGCATGCGAGGTAGAGTGTCCTAAAGGAATTACTTTAGAAAACATTGCACGTATGAACAGAGAATTTGTTAAGGCAAACGTAAAAGGGAACTAAACTCTTTTAATTATTATAATATTAAGAATCCCAAGCGCACAGCTTGGGATTTTTTGTTTAGTTTTATTCGTTTTTTAATTTTATTATAATTCACTCAGATGAAATCTCCTATAACTTTCTATAAAGAGCAATCTCAAAGCCATCAAGTAAAAGCGACAGCTTTAAATAAGCAAATGAGACTATTAAGTATATTACGTTTATTGGTGTTTTTAAGCGTAGCTTATGGTGTGTATCTAACGTTCTCTAATTGGCAAGTTGCTGTAGCTATTGCTGTTGTTGGAATTGCTTTATTTTTATTTTTATTGCTGAAGTATACAAATATAAAACAACAACGGAATCTAGAAAAAGCAATTGTAGCGATTAATGAAGATGAAATTAAAATTAACAATGACGGTTTTTTCGATCGTTTAGATGGTTTAGAATTCCAAGATCCGTTACATGAATATTGCTTAGATATCGATTTGTTTGGCCGCGGTTCTTTTTTTCAGAATATAAACAGAACATATGTTAAAGAAGGCACTGAGAAGCTCTCTGAAGCATTTAAAGCAAATGATATTAGTAATATAACCAAACGACAACAAGCGATAAAAGAATTAGCAGATAAAGCGATTTGGAGACAAAACTATAGTGCTATAGCCAGTCTAATTAAAGTAGAAACACCTGCTAAAAGTATTAACTCGTGGTTGTCTAATTACAAACCTAAATTTAAAAGCTTCTTAAAATTTTTACCTTTACTTTTTACAGTTGTCTCTATTCTTATTTTTGTGGGAGTGTATGTGAATATAGTGTCTGCAAATGTGTTAGGCATTTGGCTAGTTATTGGTGTTTTGTTAACTGGAGTATTTTTAAAATCTATTAATGTAATTGCTTCTCAGACCGAAAAATTAAAGGAGACATTTAAACAGTATGCGGCTTTACTTGATAAAATTGAACAAGAAACATTTCAATCAGAATTGTTGATTGAAAAACAAAAAAAAATTACTCAAGAAGGAGAGAAGGCTTCAGAAATATTTTCAGAATTATCACGATTATTAGATCGTTTAGATAATAGAAATAATTTAATTTCAGCCATTTTTGGGAATGGACTTTTTCTTCTAGATATTAAAAATTCCTATGCTATCGAGCAATGGATTAAAAAATACGCTCATAAAACCACAGATTGGTTCGATGTCATTTCATTTTTCGATGCTTATAACTCATTAGGAAATTATACCTTCAATAATCCTGAATTTATCTTCCCTGAAATTAAGGAAAATGAAGATGTAATTCTTGCTAAAAACTTAGGTCATCCTTTATTAAAAACAGAAAAGCGTATAGATAATGACCTAAATATTAAAAACGAAGAATTCTTTATTATTACAGGAGCAAACATGGCGGGAAAAAGTACATTTCTTAGAACGGTTTCGCTTCATATTGTAATGTCTAATGTTGGTCTGCCTGTATGTGCAGAAACAAGTACCTATAACCCGATTAAGTTAATTACGAGTATGCGTACAAGCGATTCGTTAACCGACGATAGTTCATACTTCTTTTCAGAATTAACACGTTTAAAATATATTGTAGATGCCATTCAAACCGATCGTTATTTTATTGTTTTAGATGAAATTTTAAAAGGAACAAATAGTACAGATAAAGCCATTGGTTCTCGCAAGTTTGTCGAGAAATTAGTAGCCTCAAATGCGACTGGAATTATTGCAACTCACGATTTAAGTTTATGTGAGATTTCAGATGAATTACCAGAGGTTAAAAATCATTATTTCGATGCTGAAATTATCAATGATGAATTACATTTTGACTATACATTTAAAGACGGAATTTGTCAGAATATGAATGCGAGTTTCTTGCTAAAAAAGATGGAAATCATTTAAGATTTATTAATATTTTAATAAATAATTAAAATATTAATATGATTGAAATAGGTTGTAAGTGTCTTAATTTCATTGATTAATGATGTGTCCTTAATTTTATAATAATTAAAATGTTGTATTTTGTGTTTTATTTAACAAGGTTAGACTAAACTACACGACATATATAAGGTCTAAACTATTTATATAAGACCTTATGAGAAAAATTTTACTTACAGTTCTAGGCGTACTATTTATAGTAGCCGCAATTTTTGTAGCAAAATTCTTAATTGATAATAAAAACAAAGTTAAACCTGTAGCACCAAAAGTAATTAAATTAGTTTTTGCTGATACAGTTAAAAATAGTACAATTCCAATTGTAATTCCAGCTAATGGAAATTTAACAGCAAAGAGAAGATTTGAACTCTATGCAGAAGTGGAAGGCATCTTTAAATCAGGTTCTGTTTTGTTTAAAGCAGGACAACCATATAAAAAAGGGCAAACCTTAATTCGTATTGAAGATTCAGAGTATTACGCAAGTGTACAATCTGCGAAAAGTGATTTGTATAATTCTATTGCGGCTATAATGGCCGATTTAAGATTAGATTTTCCTGAAGTTTTTCCGAAGTGGGAAGCCTATTTACGTAGTTTCGATTTAAATAAAGCAACACCAAAGCTTCCTGAAATGTCTTCAGAAAAAGAAAATTACTTTATAACAGGTAGAAGTATTGTTTCTAATTATTTCAATGTTAAAAATTTAGAACAACGTTTATCAAAATATATGATTAGAACACCTTTTGACGGTATTTTAACTGAAGCATTGGTAAATGAAGGTACACTTATTAGAAGCGGTCAGAAATTAGGTGAATTTATAGATCCATCTGTTTACGAAATGGAAGTAGCTATCAGTAAATCTTTTGCAAGTTTATTGCAAGTAGGAGAATCTGTTGCTTTAAATAATTTAGAAGGTACTGAAGCTTACACAGGAAAAGTATCTCGTGTTAACGGAAGCGTAGATGTTACAACTCAAACCATTCAAGTTTTTATTGAAGTAAAAGATGAAAAATTAAAAGAAGGCATGTATTTAGAGGCTAATGTAGAGGCTAAAGATGAGGAAAATGCTATAGAAATAGATAGGAATTTACTTTTAGATACTAAAGAGATATTTGTTGTTCGTGATTCAGTTTTAGATGTTATTCCTGTTAAACCAATACATTTTAGTGATACCAAAGTTGTTTTAAAAGATGTGCCAGATGGTAGTGTTATTGTATCTCGACCTATTCAAGGAGGTTATTCAGGCATGTTAGTGAAAATTTTTACTGAACAAGAGTCTAAAAAGAACTAACGCCACATGAGAAAAATAATAGCTTATTTTATAAAGCATCATATTGCTGTAACAATATTCATTTTGGCATTTACCATTTTTGGAATATTAGGATTGTTATCTTTAAAATCGTCTTATTTTCCAATAATAGAATCTAAAATTATTACTGTACAAATTACTTATCCAGGAGCATCTCCTCAAGAAATTGAAGAAGGTATTGTACTTCAAATAGAAGATAATTTAAAAGGATTACAGGGGGTAGATCGTGTAACATCTACATCATCAGAAGATAGTGGTACCATTACTATTGAAATTGAAAAAGGCGAGAATATAGATTTCATGCTTTTAGATATTAAAAATGCTGTAGATCGTGTGCCAAGTTTTCCTTCTGGTATGGAGCCTCTTGTTGTTGCAAAAACCGAAAATGTTCGAGAGACGATTTCGTTTGCAATTAGTGGAGAAAATATTCCTTTAGCAACATTAAAACAAATAGGAAGGCAGATTGAAAATGACCTGAGAGCAATAGAAGGAATTTCGCAAGTCGAAGTTTCAGGATATCCTGAAGAGGAAATTGAAATTGCTGTTGATGAAAATAGTCTTTTAGTTTACAATATAACATTTAGTGAAGTCGCTTCTGCTGTAAGTAATTCTAATATTTTAGTCACAGGTGGAAATATAAAAACAGACGCTGAAGAGTTTCTTATCCGTGCAAATAATCGCTCATATTATAGCGACGAACTTTCTAATGTGGTGGTCCGTGCATTTGCAGACGGAAAAACAATTCGTTTAAAAGATGTTGCTGTCTTAAGAGATAGGTTTTCAGAAACACCCAAGGCAACATATTTTAACGATCAATTATCTGTTAATGTTAGTGTTACAAGTACAGATACCGAAGATTTATTATCTTCTGCAGATCTCGTTAACGCATATATTGTACAATATAATCAGTCGCATAATAACGTAAAATTAGATGTGGTTAGGGATTTATCTATTACATTAAAACAACGTACGCAATTACTAACAGAGAATGCCGTTGCAGGAATGTTGTTAGTACTATTATTTTTATCTCTGTTCTTAAACACTAGATTAGCATTTTGGGTAGCTTTCGGATTACCGATTTCCTTTCTTGGTATGCTTATTTTTGCAGGTCAATTTGGAGTTACTATAAATCAGTTTTCATTATTTGGAATGATTATCGTAATTGGTATTTTAGTAGATGATGGTATTGTAATTGCCGAAAATATTTATCAGCATTTTGAAAACGGAAAGGATCCGATTAATGCTGCCATAGACGGGACCATGGAAGTTATTCCTCCAGTTGTTTCAGCTATTATAACCACCTTATTAGCCTTTTCAACGTTCTTGTTTTTAGAAAGTCGTATTGGTGAATTCTTTAGTGAAGTTTCAGTTATTGTTATCTTAACACTTGTAGTTTCTTTAATAGAAGCACTTATTATTTTACCAGCGCATTTAGCACATTCTAAAGCACTGCAAAGACATAAAGATAGAAAGAATAATCCTAAAACTAAGGCTGGTTTATTTTTCTCTAAAATGAGAGGTATTAATGCCTTCGGAGATCGTATCATGATTTTCTTAAGAGAAAAAATTTATGTTCCTGTGTTAGACTTTATGTTCGAGTTTAAAATATTAGCACTTGGTATATTTTTAGGTGGATTAATTTTGACCTTCGGAGCCATTGGTGGAGGTGTTATAGGTGTTACTATTTTTCCGAGTATTGCCAGTGATAGTGTGTCAATAGAATTAGAAATGCCAAATGGTACAAATGTTCGTGTTACAGATTCTATTATGGCTATCATTGAAGAAAAGGCACATGTGGTGAACGAAGAATTTACTAAAAAATATTTAGGAGGTACAGATAAAATACTTTTTGAAAACACTATTAAAAATATTAATAGTGCATCTAGTGCAACCTTAAATATAAATATGTTGCCAGGAGAAGAACGTCCAGATGTGATTAACTCTTCTTTGGTTGCTAATCGTGTTCGCGAATTAGTTGGTCCAGTAATAGGCGTAGAAAGTTTAATTTTTGGATCTGGAGGTAATTTTGGTGGTAGCCCAGTTGCAGTCTCTCTTTTAAGTAATAATATTGAAGAATTAAAAGCGGCTAAAGTAGAACTGAAATCTATATTAGAAACGAACCCGTTGTTAAAAGATGTAGCAGATAATGACCCTGCAGGTATTAAAGAAATTAGATTAGAGCTTAAAGAAAGTGCATATTTATTAGGATTAGATTTAAGTACGGTAATGACTCAAATTAGATCAGGTTTCTTTGGAGTGCAAGCACAACGTTTTCAGCGAGGACAAGATGAAATACGTGTTTGGGTACGGTACGATAAAGAAAATAGAGCGTCTATTAATAATCTAGACGATATGCGCATTGTAACACCAACAGGAGAGCGCGTTACCTTAAAAGATATTGCAACCTATTCTATAGAGCGTGGTGATGTTGCAATTAATCACTTGGAAGGGCGTAGAGAGATTGAAGTGTCGGCAGATTTAAAAGATCCAAACACAAGTGTAACAGATATTTTAGATGATATTAAAGCGACCATTATGCCTCAATTAACAGCAAAATATCCTACAATTTCAGCCTCTTATGAAGGTCAGAACCGAGAAGCTTCAAAATTAAATACATCACTTAAAAGTGCAGGTTTAATCATTATCCTTTTAATATATATCACCATTGCCTTTACCTTTAGAAGTTTAAGTCAGCCATTGCTTTTAATACTGTTAATCCCTTTTAGTTTAACCGCAGTAGCTTGGGGACATTGGCTTTTAGGTTTTCCTGTAAACGTATTGTCGTTACTAGGTATTATTGCTTTAATTGGTGTTATGGTAAACGATGGTCTGGTGCTTATTGGTAAGTTTAATACCAATTTAAAAGAAGGTTTAAAATTCGATGATGCCTTAAAAGAAGCTGGTAAATCACGTTTTAGAGCTATCTTTTTAACTACAATTACCACTATGGCTGGTTTAGCACCTTTACTTATGGAAAAAAGTAGACAAGCTCAGTTTTTAAAACCTATGGCCATTTCAATTACATTTGGTATTGCCTATGCAACCATATTAACATTACTTGTCTTGCCACTATTCTTATCGTTTAGTAATAGTATTAAACAGAAAACAAAATGGTTAATTACAGGAGAACATGTTACAAAAGAAGAAGTAGAACGTGCTATTAAAGAAGAAAATGAAGAGGATGTACATTAAATATAAAATAGTTATACTCATGTTGTTTGTGTTTACATCGGCAACAGCACAACGTGTTTTAACTTTAAACGAAGCAGCTACCATTGCTTTAGATCATAACTATGGTATTAAAATAGCTAAGAATAATACAGAAATAGCCAAAAATAATAAGAGTATTTTAAACTCGGGTTATTTACCAACCTTAACAGGAGATGCTGGTGCTGGATATGATTTAGATAATACCGAAGCCGTATTTTCAGATGGTAGTGTTACCAAATTAAACGGAGCAGAAAGTTCTAATTATAATGCTTCAATTGACTTAGATTACACGCTTTTTGATGGTTTAGGGCGCTATTACGATTATAAGCAATTAAAAGAGGAATATAAATTATCGGAACTCGAAGCTAGAGAGACTATCGAGAATACTATTGCGCAATTATTTACAGTGTACTACAATGTGGCACAGGTTTCTGAAAATGCAAATGCTTTAAAACAAACATTAGAAATTTCTAACGATCGTATTTTAAGAGCTAAATATCAGTTTGAGTATGGGCAAGGCACTATGTTAGATGTTTTAAATGCTCAGGTAGACATTAATAACGATAGTATTAATTTGATGAATTCTGAACAAAATTTGTTGAATACTAAACGTGATTTAAATGTTGTTTTAGGTACAGAATTAGAACTGAATTTTGAAGTAGATACTTTAATTACTTTTATTTTAGATATCAATAAAGAAGATTTACATGCAAAGATGAGAGCTAATAATGTGTCGCTATTACAAGTAGATAAAAACATTGTAATTAATGAGTTTACGATTAAAGCGAATACATCGGGATATTTACCAACAGTGGGGTTAACAGGTTCTTATGGTTGGAATAAAAACAACAATAATGCAGCTTCATTCTTGTCGGAGTCTACCAATACAGGATTAAGCGGTGGAGTAACTTTAAGTTGGGATTTATTTGATGGTGGAAGTACAATGACAAACGTTAGGAATGCAAGACTAAATTTAGATAATCAAAAGTTAGAAAAAGAATCGATATTTATTAGTCTAGATCGTGATTTTAATAACGCTTGGGGAGACTATCAAAACAAATTGAAGATTTATTACATTCAAGAGAATAATATCATCACATCTCAAAATAATTTTGATCGTACTCGAGAAAAATTTAAACTAGGACAAGCAACCTCAATAGAATTTAGACAAGCACAATTAAACCTGTTAACAGCAGAGTTTAGTAAAAATAATGCTAAATATGAAGCCAAATTAGCAGAGTTATATTTGCTTCAGTTAAGTGGAGAGTTGTTGAACGTTTCTTTATAACACCAATTATATATAAAAAATCCCGCTTTTATTAATTTTAAAAGCGGGATTTTTAAGTAATCTTAAACAGATTTATCTCAATTTTAAAGAGTCTAAACTGTGAAAGAAGAAATCTTTTTCGTCGTTCATAGACACAAATAAACCATTCGGATACTTTGGTCCTAAAGCTTCTGTTGTTACGTCGCAACCATCTGTTTCTAGCGTGCCTAGATTTAATGTTTTTACAAAACTATTGTCACCACGTTTAAAAATATTGAAAGTATGATCTTGTTGATCTGAGACTATTAAGAAACCATCTCCATTAGTATAGGTTGCAAGTGCAATACCTTCTATGTCGCGATTAAAAAGATCGCTTCCAAATATCGAGATTTGTTTATTTCCTTTGGCTGGATCGGCATAAAATTTACGAATACCTACACCTTCATCAGAATAATATACATGTCCCAAAGCATCATCTACAACTAGAGCTTCAATTTCTTTATTTCCGCTAAATGCACCAAACTTTCTAACCAGTTTTGCGGTTACCTTTCCTGCGTTTGGTTGTAACTTATATTGGTATAAATAATTTTCGATTGGTCCCTTTTTGCGTCCTACAATGGCGTAAACTTTGCCGTTTTCTGGATTTTTATATAGACTAATTCCCATTGGACGTCTTAATTCTAAATCGGTTTCGTCTTCAAAAACAGGGAATCCGCCATTATCTAAAGGCGTCATGTCTGGAATAGAATATAAACGTATTTGATGTTTTTCACGTTCCGTAAACATCATAATATCAATTTTAGTAGAGTCGTTTAAAGCAAAATCATATTCAATATCCACATTGTTAGGATAGCTTAAGTTGGTTATACTTTTATCTTTTATTATTTTTCCGTCTAAATCGAAAGCGTATACACCGCCATTTGTTTCATCTTTATCCGTTCCGAAAACTATACTTTGTTCCGGATTTTTTTTATTAACCCAAATGGCAGGATCGTCTGTGTCGTGAGGTGTTTTTTCTGTAACTAACGTTGGTTTAATCTCTGGTAAACTGTTTTTACAACCTGTTAAAGCTGCGGCTACTAAAATGCTAAATATATATTTTTTCATATCTTATTTTTTAAATAAATCGTATTTCAATCCAAAAGTAATTCGTGTTTTATAATATTCCATTTGCATGGTTCTAGAGCTCACGCCTTGGTAATAACGTAATGGTTGGTTTGTAATGTTATTAATATCTATATATAAACTTAGCTGTTTAGTTAGGTTTGCACGAGCATTAAGGTCTAAAAAGAACTGCTCGTCGTAATATCTGTCTTCGAATGCGCGACCTCCAATTTCATCAATATAATCATCAGAATAATTGGCAGATAAACGTAAGCTAAAGTGTTTGTTTGTATACCCCAGAGATCCGTTAAACATGTTTGGGGCAGTGTTAGGTAAATTTAAATCGTCACGCTCTTCTCCATCTTCATTTCTAATTCCAGAAGCATCAGATTTAAGATAAGTGTAGTTTAAATAGATATTTAAATTTTTTAAGAACCCAGGTAAGAAATTTAATTGACGTTGGAATGCTGCTTCAAAACCGAATAAATTAGCTTTGTCTCCGTTAAATGGTTGGTAAACTTCATAGCCGTCTGCGTTTTCATATTGAAATGTATAGATAAAATCTTCGATGTTTTTATAGAATACACCTCCAGAAAGTAATCCTACAGAAGAAAAATAGTGTTCAGCCATAATATCGAAGTTCATAGAGGTTGTAGGGTTTAAATCAACATTTCCTAATATTATTTCTTCATCTTCATTATTAATTTCTCTAAATGGTACAATGTCTACATAATTGGGTCTTGCAATAGTATTTGTCCATGCAAAACGTAAAACGGTATTATCTGTAACGTCGTATTTTACATGTAACCCAGGTAAAATATTGGTGTAATTGTTTTTGCTTGTAACAGGAGATGTTTCTAAATAATCTCCATCTGCATCAAAAATAATTTCATTCCCAGTTGCGTCTGCATTTGTGTGTTCTAAACGTATCCCAAAAAGAAAGCTTAATCTATCTGTAATGTTTTGGTCGGTCATAATATAACCTGCATATACGTTTTCTTTTACATCGTAATTTGCAGTCGCATATTCGTCGGGTTTATCTTCTGCTTCAAATAATTCACTGTTATAAAAATTTAAATTTCCTAAATATTCAGGTGTTCCAAAATATCCAATTTGGTATTGAGATCCTGCACTATAATCAGATCTTGTGTAATCTTTGGTAGCAATGTCTCCTAAAAATTCTAAGTCATTATTTTCAGGGCTGTATTCTGTAAAGTCGTTATTACGTGTTTTAGATTTTAATCTGGTTTTTGCACCAAATTTTAAAGTTCCGTTTTCTTTATCGAAAATATGAAGAGGCACTTCAAAATTTACTAATGCGTTAAAATCTTCTTCATCTGTGTATTGGTTTTCTTCAGATAATTCTCCTAATTCATAAAGGCTAAAATCAGCTTCATCTTGATTACTAGGTGTGAAATTTGGCTTTTTTGAATTGTTATTAAAGGTTATACCAAATTCATTTTCATATTCTAAATAACGTTCGTTTAAGCGTTCTTCAGAAGCTTTAGAGTAAGATGCCATCCAATCTACTTGTAAGTTGTTTATTAAATGTTCACCACCTATGCTGTAGTTTTGCATGCGTTGGTCTTCTAAACGTGTGTTTTTAGAACGATTGTTGTTAATACCTCCTTTAGTTTGGCGTTTTGCTTCAATTGGGAATGCTGTTAGATTTCCGTCTGCATCTACATTAAAATCTCCAATAGAGATGTCTTCACCATCAAGAATTTCTTGTTGTAAGCGGAATCTGTTTTCGCGATCGTCTCTCCAGTTGTATATAGATTTAAAGTAAAGCGTATTATTGCTGTTTAATTTGTAATCGAAATTTGCTGAAAAGCTACGACGAATACGTTGAATTTGGTATTCTCTAATTTCTGAAACGCTTGCATAAGGATTAACGACTACATTTTGCATAATATCATCTCCTTCACTATCTGTAAGACCCGTGTTGTATTCAAATTCGTCACTCCATTCTGCTTCAACATCATCAGATCCAAATTGAGTATCGTTATAAGATGCTGCAACTACCCATCCGAATTTGTTGTTTTTACTACGGTCTCCAACTAAGAACGCCCCGTTTAAAATACGTTTGTCGTTAATTAAATTAATACCAGAACCAGCTGTAGCAGAAAGTCTAAATCCTTGTGGAGATGTTCTTGTAATTAAGTTTACAGAGCCACCAATGGCATCGGCATCCATATTTGGAGTAACGGCTTTGTTAACTTCGATACTTTGAATCATATCAGACGGAATTAAATCCATTTGTACATTTCTATTATCGCCTTCTGCAGATGGAATTCGACTTCCGTTTAATGTTACCGAATTTAATTGTGGTGCTAAACCACGAACAATAATATTACGAGCTTCTCCTTGATCTACTTGCATAGTAATACCAGGAATACGTTTTACGGCATCGCCTATATTTGCATCTGGAAATTTACCAATTTGGTCTGTAGATACTATATTGGTAATGTTTTTTTTGTTTTTTTGAGTGTTAAGCGCTCTTGCCTGACTTCCAAAACCAAAAGATACAATCTGTACTTCGTCTAATTCTGTAGTTTGTTCTGCAAGTGTAATTCTTAAGTTTGTTGTTTGTTTAGGGGTAACAACGATTTGTTGACGATATTCTGTATACCCTAAATATTTTATAATTAGTGTATAGGTACCGGCTTCAACATTTACAAGTGTGAAGTTTCCGTTAAAATCTGATACAGCTCCTTTATTAAGTTCATTTATTAATACTGAAGCTCCAGGAATTGTGATCTTGTTTTCATCTGTGATGAGACCTTGAACTTGTCCAGTTTGGGCAAATGCACTAAAAGTTGTTGCGATTAGCATCATTAATGTAATCCAATTTTTCATGATTTTTTGTCAATTTTTGTTTGAGACAAATTTAGATGCAGAATAGATTTTCTATCTAAAGTAAGCGTTAACAAAATGTAATAAACAACCCGAATTTGCCTATATTCAAAAGCAACATTAACATTGGTATTACATGTAGGTAATAGTTTAGAAACATTGAATTTATAAATTGAGAATAAAGATTTGAAGGTCGTCTTTTGCGCTTATAGGAAGTTTTTTTCGAAGACGATAACGTGCAATACGTACACTATCAGGGGTTATTCGGAGTATTGCAGCGATTTCTTTAGATGATAAATTAAGTCTTAATAACATGCATAATCGTAGCTCAGAAGGCGATAATTCTTTTGTAACACTGTTTTTTAGGGTTTGAAAAAAATTTGGATGAATTTGCTCGAAAAAACCAATAAATTCTGTCCATTCTTGTTCCTGTGCTAAGTCAAAATCTATGTCTTTAATAAGGGTTTTAAGTTTCGATTTTATTAAAACGGTATTTCTATCTTTTAAATTTGTTAGTGTTCTAGAAATATCTGACAGCATTTTATTTTTATGAGATAAATGCAAACTGTAATTTGTAAGTGCCGATATTTTAAAATCAATTTCTCTTTGTAAGGCAGCTTCTTCGTTTGTCTTTTTTTCGAGATCGGATTGCAAAAGTCTATTTTTATAATCTTGAATTTTAGATTGTTGTTTTTTGCGTTTTCTAAAGTAAAGAAGCCAACCAATTAACATAAGAATAAGGAATGTACTAGATAGTAAAATAATGCGTTGCCTGACTTGATTTAATTCGTGTTGTTTATTAAGTAATTTTACTTCGGCTTCGCGTTCTTCTACTTCATAAAGGATTTGTAGGATACTAACTAATTCTGCGTTTTTATATTCACTTTCTTTAGCATTTAAATCTTTGTATTTAATCATGTAATTAAAAGCGGTTTTATGATCGCCTAAATCTGCATAATTTAAAGCTAAATCTTTAAAAGCAGCTTCTGTTTGATGTGTGTTTTCTTCAGTTTTAGCCATTTGGAGAGCTAATTGCGTGTATGGAAGCGCTTCATTTGCTTTTCCCATTTTTCGATTTGCATCTCCAAGATTATTAATAATATTTATTCTATTATTCGAGGGGATGTGAATAGCGTATTTATTGGCTTTTAGAAAATAATTTAAAGCACTATCAAACTGTCCTAAATCTTCGTAAATACTACCTATGTTTTCGTATGTAAAGGCTAAGCCTGTGCTGTCGGAAAGTTTTTCGAAAATGGCTAAACTTTTTTCTTGATTCTGTAGTGCTAACGTATAATTAGATTCTTTTTCGGCTACACTACCTAATAAGGCATAACTGGTTGCTTTTCCTTTTTCAAAATTAATTTGTTCTGTAATATTTAAACTTTTATTTAAATATTGTAATGCATTTTTATATTGCTTTAAAGACAGGTGTATGGCTCCAATTTTATTACTAATATAAACCGAAGTTGTGTCTGTTTGTGTATGACGTTCTAAAGCACTATGGTAATTTTTTATGGCTTCGTTTTCTATCCCTAAATGTTCGTAGAAATTTGCTAATTGAATATGATAATGAACAATTTCTGTATTGTTATTCGTGCTTTCAGCATGGTTTAATTGGTTTTTTAATTCTGTAAACACAGAATCTATTTTTTTTAGGTAGCTATATTTTTTTTCTTGAGCCTTAAGAAGAACTGTATTGAAAAGAAGACATAGAACTAGGGCTAAAGTTTTACTTGAGAAATAATTTTTAAGCTCATGAAAAAAGAAGGTAATTTTGTGTGTAATCATGGCCAAAATTAAAAAACGCAATGTTATTTAAATATTACTTTATCATCACCTTTTTGCTGTGTTTGTTGAAAATAAAAGCCCCTTTCCTGAGATAGAAAAGGGGCTTTTGTTTAAATATATATTCGAATTGAAATCTTACTTTTTAGGATGAACTAATTTCATTTCCTTAATTAAGCGTTCTGCACCAGCGTATTTGTCGATTATGAATAATACATAACGTACATCGACCATAATGTTTCTACAAATTTCTGGATCGTAATTCATGTCACTCATAGTGCCTTCCCAAACACGATCAAAATTTAAGCCTACTAGATTTCCTTCAGCATCAATAGCAGGACTTCCAGAGTTTCCTCCAGTAGTATGGTTTGTTCCTAAGAAACACACAGGAAGTTTTCCGTTTGCATCTGCGTAGCGTCCGTAGTCTTTAGAAGTATATAAGTCTTGAAGTTTTTGAGGAACATCAAACTCGTAATCGCCAGGTACATATTTTTCCATAACACCATCTAAATAAGACACCGGATTATAATATACCGCATCTCTAGGTTCGTAGCCGCGAACTTGTCCGTAAGTCACACGAAGCGTACTGTTAGCATCTGGATAATAACGTTCATTAGGAACAACCTCCATAAGAGCTTTCATATATTGAGTTTCTAGAGCATTAATTGCTGAGTTTTTTTCTTGGAAATCAGGCTCAATAGTTGTGTAGAAATCTTCAATAAATGGTTTTGCAAAGGCGTAAGCCGCATCTTTATTTAGTTTTTCAACCACTTCAATAGGAGTGCCCTCAAGTACAGCTAAAGCGCTATCTAAATTTGTAAATGCTGTATTATCGTAAATTGAAGCATTGACATTTTTAGTGTAGAACGGCATAATTGCTTTGAAAACACCTTTATCTACTTGTGTGTTAAAGTCTTTTAAAGTGCTCTTAATCCTGCCTTGCATGGCTTCTTTCGCTTTATTAAAAGTCGCTTCGTCTTTAGATGCGGCAGCTTCAAGCTGTGTTAATCTAAACATCATAGACATCAACTCGTTTGTTCTTATAAAAATTTCAACAAAATTATTACGCTTAATATCTACAGGAGCAAAAGCATTGTATTGTGTTTCAAGGTCTGGAAGAATGTGGCCGTATTCTTCTTCAAGTTTTTTTGCTTTTAAAGCTTCAGTAAACGTTACTTCTTCGGCTTTCTTTTTAGCGATGGCATTACTCTTTTTTATTCCAGTATTTTCGCCAATCCATTTTTTCCAATAGTTTGCAATTCGTGCTTGTTTAGAGGCATATTGAATACGAATTTCATCGCTTTCTTTCATTTTTGCATCTATCACTTTTAAAGCCGCTTCACGAATAGCAATGTTGCTTGGGTTTAATTGCTCTGTAATTTCTTTAATAGCAACTGCAGGTAAATATTCTTCTGTAGTTCCAGGGAAACCAAAAACTAAAGTGAAATCTCCTTCGCTAATTCCGTCTAAAGAGACTGGTAAAAAGTGTTTTGGTTTGTAAGGTTTGTTGTCTTTAGAATATTCTGCCGGACGATTGTTTTTATCGGCATAAATTCTGAAAATTGAAAAGTCTCCAGTGTGTCTAGGCCACACCCAGTTGTCTGTGTCAGATCCAAATTTTCCAATACTTGTAGGAGGTGCTCCAACTAAACGAATATCGTTAAAACGTTCGGTAACAAATAAGAAATATTGATTGCCTTTAAAGAATGATTTTATCTTCGTGTTTTGCCAATCTTCTTTTTTTGTAGCGGCCTGAATTCGGTTACTATTTCCATCTGTTTTAGCTTGTTTTTCTTTAGCTGTCATATCTTTAGTAACCCCTTCAAGAACTTGTGCAGTTACATCTTCAATACGTACAATGAATTCAACATAGAGTCCGTTGTTAGGTAGTTCTTCATCAAAAGATTTAGCCCAAAATCCGTCTTTTAAATAGTCGTTTTCTAAAGATGAATGTGACTGAATCTGACTGTATCCGCAGTGATGATTGGTTAATAATAAACCTTGTTTAGAGATGACTTCACTCGTACAGCCTCCATTAAAATGCCCAATAGCATCTTTTAAACTAGAATGATTAACATCGTAAATATCATCTGCAGAAAGTTTACTTCCTAAAGATTGCATGTCGTCTTCGTTCATGCCTTGTAAAAGCGAAGGAATCCACATACCTCCTTGTTGTGCACTGACTTGAAGTGTTAAAAAAAGGAGTAGAATTTTGAATAATTTCATGAGTTTGTTTTTAGTTCCTGCAAAGATAAAAAAGCAAATATATATGTACACTTTTAGTTGTGTATTTACGTCTTATTATAGTTCGATTTTTAAAGGATATAAATAATTAAAATTAGTATAAGAATCAAATTTATAGACAAATACATTGAATTTTAGTAAATTAGTAATCCCAATTCTTATTTATATGAAACAAAAACTACTATTTACAGTTGCTTTTTCATTGTTTTTTATAATTGCAATAAATGCTCAAAAAATTGAGTATAAAGGCAATGTTTATGAAGTAAAAGGAAACTCCATTTTATTAAGAGGTTACAATGTAACTGAAAGCTTAACGTTAGACGATCAGCGAAATATTCGTAATAAATATGAAGCTAATGAAAAAGCCTTTCGCGAAGCTAAAAAAAAGAATAAAACCAAAGACAAGGCAGAAGCTAAAGCAGCACGTAAGCAGTCTAAGAAAGAAAAGAAGGCTAAAAACGAAGCTAAAGAAAAGAAGAAATTTTTAATATTTTAATGACAAATCAATTACAAATAGCGTTAATTCAGACTGAGTTAATATGGGAATCGCCAAAAGCAAATCGTGATAATATAAAAGATATTGTGGAGTCTATTTCAGACAAGATAGATATTATAGTACTTCCTGAAATGTTTACTACAGGATTTACTATGAATGCACCTAAATGTGCTGAAACCATTACAGGGAATTCTGTCGCTTGGATGCAACAATTAGCAGCCTATAAAAATGCTGCTGTTATGGGAAGTCTTATTATAACTGAAGCTAACAAATATTACAACCAATTAGTGTTTGTATATCCTAATGGAGATATAAAGTCTTATAAAAAAAGACATACGTTTACATTGGCAGGAGAAGATGCCGTTTATACAGCCGGAATAGAACGTGTAATAATTGATTATAAAGGGTGGTCGCTTTGCCCTTTAGTGTGCTACGATTTACGCTTTCCTGTTTGGGCGAGGTATAATAACGATTACGATGTGTTGCTTTATGTTGCTAATTGGCCTAAAACACGAATTACTGCTTGGGATAGCTTGTTGCAAGCACGTGCTATAGAAAACATGAGTTATTGTGTTGGTGTTAACCGTGTGGGTACAGATGCAAAAGGCCATGAATATTCAGGCCATTCTGCAGTCTATAATCCTTTGGGAGAAACCATATCGGCTTTCGTAGAAAACGAAATAGGCTATCGTATTGTTGCTTTAAATAGAGATGAGGTATTAAATACCCGAAATAAATTTAAGTTTCTAAATGATAGAGATGTTTTTATTTTAGAATAAATTCATATTCAGAATCCCATCCTACACGTACTTCTATAAGTTCTGGATAATAGCTAATGCGTTCTGGTTGTATTTTTTTTAAGTAATTACCTGTATCGTATTTTTTGTTACCGTTTTCATCGTAAATCACACGAAGATAATATTTACCAGTTTTTAAGTAATTGAAATCTATTGGCTCTGGCTCTGTACTATATATTTCGTTTATGACGTCCCCTTTTTCGGTTGTTAATTGTACAATGACTGGATATTGTGCATTTTTAAGAATAATACGCGCATTAGGATAATCGTCGTAAGCCTTTGTTTGCATTACATATTGTAATGTGTCGTTTTTATTGTCGAAGAAATCTGTAATTGCTTCTGGTAAAAATTGTAAACGATATTTAGAGTTTTCTTTCTTATCAAAGAAAAAGGTAACATTGTTGTTAAGCGTATCCATTTTTGTGGTGTACGGAACTACAGTAGAATCTTTATCAATAAGTGAAATTTGAGAAGGGTTTAAAGATTTAAAAGGAGTAGAAGCCGATAATATAAAATTGTCTTTAAAATTAATTTGTCCTGAAGGCTCGCCTTTTATAATTAAGGAGTCTTGAAGTTTATCTGTAATCTTTACATCAAACGTATCTATTACCGTGTTTTTGTAGCTTACTTTAAAACGAAGCGAATCGGTTTCTAATTTTGGTCTATACCAATACATTAAAGAATCTGCTTCTTTATCTTTTATTATAGCATGTTCAAAGTCTGAAGGTGTTTGAGTTAACACATCAATTTTCATGTTTTTATAATCTCCTTCAAATCCAAACGCTATTTTTCCTTTAGAAAGTAAGCGTGGTTTATACGACTTAAAGTCTAAATCTTCTTTAAATAAAGTTAAGTGATAAATAGAATCTGTAGGAAGTTCTATAAATGTTTTATTAAATGCTATTTTATCAGTTTTTTGCTGAAAAATATAATCTTGACTTTCATCTTTCATCGCAGTTAAAAGATACTTTCCAGCTTTTAGATTTTGCAAAACAAATGTGGTAATACTGTCTAAAGTATTGGTTACATATTTTGGTTTTTCTTTATATATAATAGAATCTGTAAAAGTAGAATCTACTTCGTATAAGGCTACGGTAACAAAATTATCAGGTTTCTTAGAAGTGGCATCTAGAATAACACCTGCAACAGTTAGGGAGTCTATATAAGATCCTGTAGAGAATACATATTTATAATACGGAAACGGATTTCCTTCATTATTATCTACTATGCTACTTCCAAAATTAAAAGCATAAGTCGTGTTAGGGGCAAGGGTGTCGTATATTTTTATAGTAATAGTTTTACTCGCTGTTCCTAAAGGTGTAATTTCAGGAGTCGTATTCATTGGTGGCGAAATAATAAGCTGCTTACTTAAATCGTTAATTTTAATGTACTCATCAAAATAGATTTTAATTTCTTTTTTATTAAAATTTATCGAGAAATTTTCGGGTACAGATTTTAGAATTTTTGGAGGGGTTACATCTTTTTCTCCACCAGTAGGAGTTCCTCTATTGGCACAGTTTGCGATACATAAACACAAGACACTTATGAACAAAAAATTTGAAAGCGTTTTACTCATTTCTACTTTAAAGTTTACACAAAGAAACAACTTATTTAGCAGTAACAAAAAACAGTTTAAGCAATTGCCATTGCTGCTATGCTTATTTTAACATTTTTACCTCGCAAAAGTAAGGTTGCACACGCTTCCATTGTGGCTCCCGTGGTAATAATATCATCTACAAGTAAAATGTGTTTGTTGCTTATTTTATTTAAAGATTGTACACTGAAAATGGTGTCAGAGTTTGTCCATCTGCTTAGTCTGTTTTTAGTTACTTGCGAGTTTGCATTGGTAACTTTTATTAACACATTATCCATATATTCGGCATCTAGCGCCTTTGCTAATTGTTGTCCAAATTTTGCGACTTGATTATATCCTCGTTTTTTGAGTTTCTTTTTATGAAGCGGAACAGGAATTACAATATCAATAGTTTTATAAACATCTAAAGTTTGTAAATCTCCGCCAAGCCAATCGCCTAAAAAGGTACCAATGGGTTCTTTTCCTTTATACTTTAACTGATGAATGAGTTTTTGTGTCATCCCTTTTTTTTCGAAACGAAAAAGAGCTGTAGCTTGTTCAGTTTTTACTCTTCCGTAGAAAATTTTAGAAACACTAGCGTCGTTATTAAAATGAAATTGAGTTACAGGCAAGCGGTGTCTGCAGTCTGTGCACAGCGTTTGTTCTCCATCTGCTAAAATATTCTGACAGATGTAACACACTTTGGGGAAGAAAATATTAAATAACGCTTCAAGCATAAGACCTAAAACTTATAAATTACAAAAAAAACGTAATACTTTGAAAAAAAGATACGTGTAGTTTTCTAGCGTTTTATATTTTTGTAGCATGGCAAATCAAGATGATCAATTTAAGAAGGTAATTTCACATGCAAAGGAATACGGTTATGTGTTCCAGAGTAGTGAGATTTACGACGGTTTAAGTGCAGTATACGATTACGCACAAAACGGTGTGGAATTAAAGAAAAATATACGCGACTATTGGTGGAAAGCCATGGTGCAAATGCATGAAAATATTGTAGGTATAGATGCCGCAATTTTTATGCATCCAACCACTTGGAAAGCTTCCGGGCATATCGATGCCTTTAACGATCCGTTAATCGATAATAAAGATTCAAAAAAGCGCTATAGAGCAGATGTTTTAATTGAAGACTATTGTGCTAAAATAGAGAATAAAATAGATAAAGAAGTTGCTAAAGCAGCAAAACGTTTTGGTGATGACTTTAATAAAGAAGAATTTTTAAGTACTAATGGACGTGTAGTTGGGTACAAAGAAAAAATAGACAATATTTTAGCACGTATGGGGAAATCTTTAGAAAATGAAGATTTAGCCGATGTTAAAGCACTTATAGATGAATTAGAAATTGCAGATCCGCTTACAGGGTCTAAAAATTGGACAGAAGTTAAGCAGTTTAATTTGATGTTTGGTACAAAAATAGGAGCTTCTGCAGATACTGCAATGGACTTATATTTAAGACCAGAGACAGCTCAAGGTATTTTTGTGAATTTTTTAAACGTTCAGAAAAGTGGACGAATGAAGATTCCTTTTGGAATTGCACAGACAGGAAAAGCATTTAGAAACGAGATTGTTGCAAGACAGTTTATTTTTCGTATGCGTGAATTTGAACAAATGGAAATGCAATTTTTTGTAAAACCAGGAACTCAAAAAGAATGGTACGAGCAATGGAAAGAAACACGTTTAAAATGGCATTTATCATTAGGAATGGGGGAAGAAAATTACCGTTTTCACGATCATGATAAATTAGCACATTATGCAGATGCAGCAGCAGATATAGAGTTTAAATTTCCTTTCGGATTTAAAGAATTAGAAGGAATACATTCTCGTACAGATTTCGATTTAAGTCAGCACGAAAAATTTTCTGGTAAGAAACTACAATATTTCGATCACGAAGAAAACAAAAGCTATGTGCCTTACGTTGTAGAAACCTCTATTGGTTTAGATCGTATGTTTTTAGCTGTATTCTCGAATTCTTTAGTTGAGGAAGAATTAGAAAACAATACAACGCGTACAGTTTTAAAATTACCAGCAGTTTTAGCGCCAGTTAAAGCGGCCATTTTACCATTGGTTAAAAAGGACGGTTTACCAGAAGTTGCAAGAAAAATTGTTGAAGATTTAAAATGGGATTTCAATGTGGTTTACGATGAAAAAGATGCTGTTGGAAGACGTTACCGAAGACAAGATGCAAACGGAACACCGTTTTGTATTACTGTAGATCACGATACTTTAGAAGATAATATGGTAACTATTCGCCATAGAGATACTATGGAACAAACTCGTGTTAAAATTGAAGACCTTCGTAATATTATTAAACAAGAAGTAGATGTACGTACTTGGTTAATGAAAATGTAACAGGTAGTTTACACATAATTAAAAATCCTTAAGTTTTTTACTTAAGGATTTTTTGTTTTTAGAAGATTAATTTTTCTTCAAAAAGTACGGTTTTCCCGCAACTTGAAATAATAAATTTTACTTAAATTTACGGTATAAAATGTAGATAACCAGTCTTATTAATAAATGAATTAAATTTGTTGTGGTTAATTTTACAATTTTCAAATCTACTGAACCTATAAGCCTAAGCATTAAAATGTTTAGGCTTTATTTTTATTTTAAAAATAGGCTTTTAATTGTACTGTCCCTGTGTGAATGGTATTACTTGTCTCTGTTTTACGACCATAATACGAGAGGTTTAAATCTAAAAATTTAGTTATTTTTTTCTGTATTAAAAGCGTCCAAGTAAAGTTTTTACCAGGTTGTAAACCTTCTAACATTTCGTATGCTACAGGCGTGGTTGAATCTCCAGAATAGGTGTTCGAGAAATAATTAAATTCACCACTTATGGCAGATTGCTGAAGATTAGAAATAGAAAAAGATGTGCCATATTTTTGTTGTTCTAGAGTTTCAAAACTATCAATAGTATTCTCTTTATTGGTAAATTGATAAAAGATATCAAACCGTGTGTTTTCGTTAAATAAATAGGTTAATTTCGGGTTAAACTGCGTTTCATCTATATTATAATTTTTACTCACATAATTCTCGCTAATACTTTCTGTTGTACTTAAACTACTTAAAAGTGTAACGAGCCAACTTTGTGCAATTTTGTGATTAAAATTTAATTGATGGCTGTCTATGTTATTTTGAGTGTAACCAATAGAAGAAACACTACGTACCTTGTTTGTTAAGAATGTATAAGAGGTTGTGTAATGTTGTTTTCCGCGATTAAAATAAAGTACATTTCTAACATTTAATTGTAAACCTACCTGGTTTTTTTGATTGGTTTTAAATGGATTGATTTGAAAATTATTACCATCACGTTCTGTTTTACTATCTATTAAATATGATGTTTGATTGTAGAATTTTGAGAGTAAAGATTTAAAACCTAGCTCAGAATTTACCCATTGTTGAGGGTTTAAAGTTAATGTTTGGCTAAATCTATTTTGGTGTGTTTTTAGATACACTTGGTTAGGTAAAGATACACGTAAATAGATACCTTCATCTTCAAATTGTGCCAATTCAAACTCTTCTAATTCTTGTATGCCATCTGCGTTATAATCAATCCAAGTATAAGAACCTTGTCCAGCTTCAACTTCAACATAAGTGTATTCTTGTTCTGCTAGAGTACCAGAATTGGTTTCAAAAATAGTATTCCATTGTACCATTTGTTTAAAGAAGCCTTGGTTGTAAATAAGGCGAGAGTTTAAAGAGTTTTCATTCTCTTGATCTACATTGTCTAACGTTCTGTAATTTACATAAAGCGATAGATTTGTACTTGTGTTTTGAATTAATCTAGAATCTAAATAATAGGTTTTAGATGTGTTTACATGTTGTAAGTTATTATCTCTTATGCTGTCGTTTACACGGTATTTAAAACCTACTTCTGCAAACAAATTTAAACTATCTCCAATTCCTGTAAATACTTCGTAGCTTTTAAATTTCTGACTGTCTTCCAGATAAGAATCTGTGGTTTTGTCTTTTTGCTGATTATCTTCTAAAGCTATTTTTGTTCCAATCCAACCTTTTGTAAAGCTGTAAGTTATTGTGTTAGAAGAGCGTAAGAATGTTGAGGTATCTGTGTCCGATTTAGAATCTAAATAACTAGAATTAGAGGAGAAGTAAAACTTGTTTAATTGAAGAAATCCTGTTGCAATGTGCCTATTTCCATTAAAATTATTTTGAAAACTTAAATGCTCAAATTGATATTTAAATAAGGCTTTTCCTGCTAATCGTAATTCAAGCCCACTAGTTAATAATGTTTGGTCACCTATCGTGTTATCAATATTCCAGTCTCGATCAAATTCTGTATTGTAAATATACTCTATAGATTCAAAATTCTGTTGAATGTAATCTAAGTCGGTTGTAACATCTAGAGTCCAAAGATCTTTCTGTTTAATTATATTTTGACTGATTTTTAATTTTCCTGCAAAGCCGTTATTATCGTCATCATCTAAATCAGAAAATAAGTTTAAATCGTTTATACTTCCTGCTCCTTCAAAATAAATATTCGTTTTAGAAGATGGTTTGTACGTTCCGTTTATTATTGCCATTTGTAATTTAGAAGGAGAAACAAGTTGTGTAATTGGGGCATAACTACCTTGAGAAATCCCGTTTATTGGAGCGACATATTCATAAATATCATTAATTGCGTTTATGCTACTTAATACATAATCGCCATAATTATCGTCTACAGCGCTAAAGGTAACACTATAAAGATCGTCATCCGGATCGTTAGAAAACACATAAACATCAACACCGTTAATATTTTCTTTTTTGTACAAAATTTGATTATCGCTAAAGGTTTCTGGTGTTTCTGAAGCTACAATCATTTTGGTAGTATCGTCTCCCGCTTCAGATAAAATGGCTACTTGATCTGTAGATAAGTTTTGTTGAATGGGGCTGTTTTTAGAATCGCTTTCAGAATACACAGAAATGCCAATATCAAACTTATCACTTTGGTAGCGACTACCACCATAGCCAATAATTCTAGAATAATCAAGTTCGCTATATTGAAAATCTACGGTAACTCGCATTTCTGAAGTTACAGGGTAAGTCGAATTAAATATTACTTCACCAGCATTATAATCAATAATATAATCATTGTTTTCACCACGCTCTAAGGCAATGCCATTTACATAAACTGTTTCGCTACCAGATACTATAAGTACATAAAGTTCGTCATTCGGACCATCTAGTTTATAAGGCCCCTGATTACCTTCTTCTGCTGTAAATGTACTCTGTGTAAACTGTCCACTAACCACTGCACCTGCAGCATAAACATTAGTTTTAGAATGGTCATGATTAATTGTTGCATTTAAAGATAAACCTTGAACACGCTTACTAAAATTAGCAAAATAAGTACTTGTGTTTTCTAAATCTACATCTCCTGCTCTAATATTCCAATTGTCACTAAAAATTTCAATAAATACTTGATCAAATTCATCTAAACGTTGGGAGTAACCGCTTTCTTGTAAAGGTATATTTGCGTCTTGAATAGAGGCGCGCAAAGATATTTTATCATTCAGTTTACCTGTAATTTGTAAGTCTAGCTCACTGTTTAATACCGAGTTTTGGTTACTTCCAACTGTAACACCTCTAGAAATGCTTCCTGAAGTTGTTAGCCCGTCAAAAGGGATGTAGTTTGTCGTGCGTTTAGATTGTGATAGTTTGTATAATTTTTGTTGATTATTGGTGTTAGATAGAATAATGTTTTCATCTAACAATTTATACGTTTTTGTTAAAAAATTGGGGTATTTTAAATAAGAAACTAGAATGGAATCAGTATCAATTGGTTGTTTAAATGTTAATAATGCTTTAGGGAAATTAATCGAGTATAAGCTCGTGTCAATACTTGTGTTTGCGGTTGTTTTTATAGTAAACCAACTCGGGTTAATACTTACACTGTCTATAATAATAGAGTCTTTAATAGCCAGTTTTTTTGTTTTGTAATTAGAGTTTGGCTCTTGCGAAAAGACACAAAGGCTAAAACAAAAACAAATAAAGGCGATTATAAATTTCATGTAGTATTTAAACAGTGTAGCGTTTAAAATATTTTACTCATTAAGAGTGTTTTAAAGGCTTCGATTTTTACATCGAAATAAGATTATTGTCTAATAAAAAGGTATTAAGAGTTTCCTTTAAGGTTATTCATGTTGCTTTCTGTTAAAAGGTCATTAAATTAATAGTGTAAAAGTAACGTATTATTTATTTTAGCTGAAATTCTATAAAAAAATAAGCACATCAAGTTTACTAAACGCATATTGTTTGTAAATATTGAATAGATTGTGCAATAAAATAGCAAAAATGAAGATAATTTCTTACAACGTAAATGGTATTCGTGCCGCCTTAAAAAAAGGATTCATAGATTGGTTAAAAAGTGCAAATCCAGATGTTATTTGTTTGCAGGAAATTAAGGCTAATGAAGATCAATTAGATCTCGATATTTTTGCTGAAGCAGGATATCCTTACAATTATTGGTATAGTGCTCAGAAAAAAGGATATAGTGGTGTTGCAATTTTAAGTAAAACAAAACCGAATCATATCGAATTTGGCACGGGAATTGAAACAATGGATTTTGAAGGGCGTAATATTAGAGCAGACTTTGATGGTGTTTCTGTTATGAGTTTGTATTTGCCTTCGGGAACAAATATTGCACGATTAGAACATAAGTTTGAATACATGGCCATGTTTCAGGATTATATCACAGAACTAAAGAAAGACATTCCTAATTTAGTTATTTGTGGCGACTATAATATTTGTCATGAGGCTATAGATATTCACGATCCTGTAAGAAATAAAAATGTATCTGGGTTTTTACCTGTAGAGCGCGAGTGGATTGGTGCATTTATGGATAGCGGATTTATAGATTCGTTTCGGTTTTTTAATAAAGAACCAGATCATTACAGTTGGTGGAGCTATCGTGCTAATGCTAGAAATAATAATAAAGGTTGGCGTATAGATTATTGTTTGGTCGCGAATCCCTTAGAAGATCGTTTAAAACGTGCTGTGATTTTACCCGAAGCAAAACATAGCGATCACTGTCCTGTTTTAGTAGAGATTGCTTAACATATTTAAATAACTTTTAATTTGATTAATATGAATTGTAAATTAGTAATATCGGCATTATCTATTGTTGTTGCAACATCTTGTGTAGCTCCTGGAGTTTACAAAGATTTAGAAGCTAGACATGAGGTTTTAAAGCAGGAAAATAAATCTTTAATGGATGAAAATTCAGAGTTGTCTGATCAGAAAATGCAATTAGAATCCGAATTAGATGTACTTAATAAGAATTATAAAGAAACAGTTGCTCAGCGAGATAAGCTTCAGAACGAATACAATGCATTAAAATCTAATTACGATAATTTACAATCATCTTACGATGCTTTAGAGAAAAATAGTTCAGCGTCTATTGCGAAAAATGTGCAACAAAACAGAGAGTTGTTGGCGCAATTAGAAGCTAAAGAACAAGCATTAGCAGCAGAGAATACCAGATTAGAAGAGTTGAAGAAAGAATTACAATCGCGCTCACAACGTGTAGCAGAATTAGAACGTGTAATAGCTCAGAAAGATGCCAGTATGCATGCTTTAAAAGATGCAATATCTAGAGCCTTAACAGATTTTGAAGGTAAAGGGTTAACTGTAGAGCAACGTAATGGTAAAGTCTATATTTCTATGGAAAATAAATTACTATTTGGTTCAGGAAGTTGGGCAGTAGGTACAGAAGGTCGTCGTGCAGTGAATCAATTAGGAACTGTGTTGTCTAAAAATCCAGATATTGCTGTTTTAATAGAAGGACATACAGACGATGTGCCTTATAAAGGTACAGGGCAATTGTCAGGAAACTGGGATTTATCTACAAAACGGGCTACTGCAATCGTAAATATTTTAAGAGAGAATAGTAATATAAATCCAGAAAATTTAACAGCAGCTGGACGCGGAGAATTTGCTCCAATCGCCTCAAATACAACTGCCGAAGGTCGTGCTAAAAACCGTAGAATAGAAGTGATATTAACTCCTAAGTTAGATGAGATTTCTAAACTTTTAAACGAAATTTAATACGGCTTTTTATCATATAATTTAAGATACAAACCGCTAAATGTATTTAGTAATTTATACTAATTCAAAATACATTTAGCGGTTCTTTTTTTTATTAACGTAGAAATTAACTTTAACTTAGTAGCTTAAGTTAATTCTACATTTTTAAAAGGTATGAAGCATTTGTTTTGGGTGGTTTGTTTAGTTGTACTTACAGGTTGTAATTCTAAAACTAAACAATCAGATTATGTTGCGATAGAAGATTTTAAATCAGAACATAAAGATGGTTTTGTTGGAGATTCACAATGTATGGCATGCCATAAAGGTGTATATGATAACTGGACAGGATCTGATCATGATTTAGCAATGCAAGTTGCAAATGATTCTACTATTTTAGGAGATTTTAATGATGTGAAAACGGTTATAGATGGTGTGTCTTATCATTTTACAAAGGCAGATGATAAATTTATGGTTCACGTTAAAGAAATTGACGATAGCGAAGTAGATTATGAAATAAGTTATGCATTTGGAGTAAGACCACTTCAGCAATATTTAATAGATTTTGATAAAGGGAAAAAACAAGTACTGCGTGTCACTTGGGATTCCGAAAAAAATGTTTGGTTTCATCAATATCACGGAGATGAAATCGATCCGCACGATTGGCTGCATTGGACAGAAACAGCTCAGAACTGGAACACCATGTGTGCAGAGTGTCACTCTACTAACTTAGAAAAAGATTACGATGTAGAAACCGATTCTTACAATACAACGTATTCCATTATTAACGTAAGTTGCGAAAGCTGTCATGGTCCCGCAGAGCGTCATGTATTTTGGGCAGAACACATTCAAGATAGTACACATACCGAAAATACTTATATTATCCCGGGTAATTCTCAATTAAGCCAAATGAATATGTGTGCACCTTGTCATGCAAGACGGTCTCGATTAACCGAAAAAATGATTCCAGGAACGGCTTTTGAAGATCAATATATGCTTCAAAATATTTCTTCAGAATTCTATCATGGAGATGGTCAAATAGAAGATGAAGATTATGTATATGGTTCTTTTCTTCAAAGCAAAATGTATCACGATGGTGTTAAGTGTTCAGATTGTCACGATCCTCATACTTTAAAAGTAAAGTTTCAGGACAATAGGTTGTGTCTGCAATGTCATGCACCAAGTTACGACCAGCCTTCACATCATTTTCATACTCAAGACACTAATGAAGCTAAATGTATAAATTGTCACATGACAGGAGCAGTATATATGGGTAACGATTTTAGACGTGATCATAGTTTTAGAGTGCCACGTCCAGACCAAAGTGTAGAATATGGTACACCAAATGCATGTACACAATGTCACCAAGATAAATCTGATGAATGGGCCGCAGATCAAGTGGTAGACTGGTATGGTCCAGATAGATTAGATCATTTTTCAGACGATTTATTAATTAGTAATAAGTCGAATATAAACGATCAAGAACGTGCCAGATTAGATCAATTTATAAACAACTTAAACTATCCTGCAATTGCACGATCTACAGTTATTGGAAATTTAGAGATTACAAATAATGCACAATTTGAAGCGGTTTTAAAAAGTTTAGAAGATCCTTCTGCAATGGTACGTTATAATGCGCTTCAAAAATTTAGAGGCTTAAGTCCACAAGATCGAGTCGCTTTAGCGTCTAAACTTTTAAGTGATAGTACGCGTTTAGTTAGAATAGGAGCTGTACAATTGTTAACAGGTATCGATACAGAAACATTAGCCTCTGTAAATCAATCGGCTTTAAGTAAGGCAAGACATGAATTAGAAACGATGATGTTTACTAATGCCGATTTTTCGACTGGAAGATTACAATTAGGAGATTATTACCTTCAGAATAATGATTTAGATAATGCTATAAAAAATTACGAATTAGCGTTAAAGAAAGATAGTTTATTATTACCTGTGTATTCAAATTTAGCAACGTCTTACAGTTTAAAAGGAGATTCTAATTCCGCTTTAAGTACTTTAAATTTATGGATGAAAAAAGCGCCTAACCAAGGTCGAGCATATTATTTAAGAGCGCTTTTATATTTTGAATTAAAACAGAACAATTTGGCTGTGTCTGATTTGAAAACAGCTATTAAGATTGATCCAACAGATACAAGATCAATGTATAATTTGTCAACATTCTATTATCAAAATAAACAATGGTCTAATGCCGAAACTATAATTTTGAAGGCATTAAAACTTCAAGCTAGTAACCCAGATTATCAATATCTATTGGCTTTAATTTATCGCGATCAAGGAAAAATAGAAGCGAGTAGTAAAATTATGCAAGCCTTACAAGCTGCTAGCCAAAACAATCAATAAAAGCACATTTTACAAAATGAAATATACTACATTACCACATACAGATATTAAAGTAAGTAAAATCTGTTTGGGAACTATGACTTTTGGAAATCAAAATACCCAAGAAGAAGGTTTTAAACAAATGGATTATGCCGTAGAACAAGGTGTTAATTTTTTTGATACAGCTGAAATGTATCCGGTGCCAGCACAAAAAGAAACCTATGCAGAAACGGAACGAATTATTGGAAAATGGCTAAAAAAATCGGGTAAGCGTGGTACAATTGTTTTAGCATCTAAAATAGCAGGTCCAGGCGATTATACAGCACATATTAGAACTAATGGGTTTTCTCCTGAAGCAATTGAAAATGCTATAGAGCAAAGCTTAAAACGCTTGCAAACCGATTATCTAGATGTATTTCAGTTGCACTGGCCAGAACGACAATCTAATTTTTTTGGGACACGCGATTATAAGCATAATCCAGATGATGCTTGGATAGATAATTTTAATGAAGTTTTAAGTAGTTTAGATAAAGCTATTAAAGCAGGAAAGATTCGTAATATTGGTATTTCTAACGAAAAAGCTTGGGGTGCGATGCGTTATATAGAAGAATCTAAATACAACAATAAACCACGAATGATAACCATTCAAAATGCGTATTCTTTAATAAATAGGGGATTTGAAAGTGACTTAGCAGAAATTGCTATGCGAGAAGGTTTAGGCTTATTAGCGTACTCGCCAATGGCTTTTGGGGTGTTGTCTGGTAAATATATAGAAGGACTTGCGGGAGACAATTCTAGGTTAAATTTATACCCGCGTTTTTCACGTTACAGTAGTGTAAATTGTACAAAAGCAACCACACAATATTTAAAAATAGCATCAGATTATGGTTTAAGTTTAGCACAAATGTCTTTAGCGTTTGTAACTCAACAACCTTTTGTGACTAGTAATATTATTGGAGCTTCTAAAATGGAGCAATTAAAAGAGAATATTGATAGTATTCATGTAAATTTAAGTGACGATATTATAGCCGAAATTAATAAAGTACATGAAGAAATTCCTAACCCCGCTACATAAGAAGGAGTTCGTTTTAATATGTTTTAAAATTTAATTTGTAATGAAAATTACACAGAAAAGAGGTTCTAAAAAAAAAGAATTCGAGCTTGTGAATGAGACCGAATTAATTATTAAAGAAACAGGGTTTTTAAGTTCTAAACAATGGACTATTGATATTGAATCTATTGGGCATCAAAAATTTATACAAACATATTCCAGAAATGGATTGAAAATTGTAGGAAGCTGCTTTGTTTTAATTGCAATTATATGTTTGGTAACGTTTTTTGTTGAAATGAATTCTAACCCAGAATTAGATGTGTTAATTTGGGGCAGTTTATTCTTTTTTTTATTAGGGTTTACGTGTTTTAAAGCACCTCTCAATAATGTGTTAATTTTAAATGGAGGCTATGCTTCTCTAACGTTTTATTTAGACTCTCCTTCTCGTGAAAAGGTGGGGAAATTTGTAGATAAATTAATAAAATTGTCTAAAGAACGGATAAGAGAAAAATATTCAAGAATTGATTTAGACTTACCAGAAGATACATTCATGAATCAATTAAACTGGTTATTGAACACCAAAATTATTACTCAAGTAGAATACGACCAGAAGAAGACTGATTATAAGATCTCTAAATTAATTAAATAATTTAAGATTAAAAAAGTGTATCTTTTTATTTTAATAATAGAATATAAAAAAAGCCTTACTTTATTCAAGTAAGGCTTTTTTATTAGTTGATTTGATTACCATCTTTATCAAAAAAGTGGTATTCTAGATATGTGTAAGCATCTCTGGGTAATATTTTTACCCATTTTTTGTGTTCAACAAACCATTTTGAACGAATTGATGGAATGCCTTTTGTTAAGAAGGCCGCTATAAAAGGATGTGTGTTTAAAACCACCTTTTTATAGTCTTTTTTTAATAGTCGCTCAAGCTCTTGCGTTATTTTTTGTACCAATATTATTGGTGCTTCAACTTCTTCGCCTTTTACTCCGTTAGGATTATCTTCACGGGTTTTTATGTTCATTTCTGGGCGAACACGCTGTCTTGTAATTTGTATCAATCCAAATTTACTTGGAGGTAATATTTTGTGTTTCGCTCTATCATCCTTCATTTCATCACGAAGGTAATTGAATAGCGTTTTTCTGTTTTCAGCATTAGTCATGTCAATAAAATCGACAACTATAATTCCTCCCATATCGCGTAGACGAAGCTGTCTAGCTATCTCTTGGGCAGCAATCATATTAACTTCCAGTGCTGTGTCTTCTTGAGAATTGGCTTTGTTAGAGCGGTTACCGCTGTTAACATCTACAACGTGAAGGGCTTCGGTATGTTCTACTACCAAGTAGGCGCCTTTTGCCATAGAAACCGTTTTTCCAAACGACGTTTTAATTTGTCTTTCTACTCCAAATTTTTCAAAAATAGGAACATTAGACTGATACAATTTAACTATTGATTCTTTGTTAGGTGCAATAAGTTGCACGTAATCTTTAATTTGGTGATAAAGTTCTTCATCATCTACCTGTATACTTGTAAAAGTATCATTAAATATATCTCGTAAAATAGACGAGGCTTTATTTAATTCTCCTAAAACTTTACTAGGGTGATGTGCTTTGTTAAGTTTCTTACACATTGCAGTCCAACGACCAAGCAAATTTTGTAAGTCTTTATCTAATTCGGCAACTTTTTTGCCTTCTGCTACTGTACGTACAATAATACCAAAACCTGGAGGCGTAATGCTTTTTACCAGACGTTTTAGGCGATCTTTTTCTTCTTTGTCTTCAATTTTTTGAGAAATTGAAATGCGATCAGAAAAAGGAACAAGAACAATATATCTACCTGCTATAGAAAGCTCAGAGCTTATTCTAGGGCCTTTTGTAGAAATAGGTTCTTTTACAATTTGTACGAGTAGGGATTGATTTGATTTAAGGACGTCTATGACGCTTCCATTCTTATCAATCTCTTTTTCAAACGGAAAATCTTTTAAAAAGAAATCGTTTAGTTTACCTGTGCTTACACGTTTTGTGAATTTTAAAAGTGAAGGGAGCTTCGGACCTAAATCGTGATAATGTAAAAAGGCATCTTTTTCGTAGCCAACATTTACAAAAGCAGCATTTAGTCCAGGAACAGTTTTTCTTATTTTGGCGATAAACACGTCGCCAACGGAAAAGTTGTTACCTCCTTCGTCTTTATGTAATTCAATAAGTTTTCCATCTTTTAATAAGGCAAAATCAACATGTTGGGGACCAGATCTTACGATCAATTCTTTATCCATTTCGTTAATTTATATCCATACTATTAAGTTTATAGCCTTAAGTTAATAGTTAGAAAGTAAAACTTAAAAACTATTAACCTTTAACTAATAACCAAACTGTACAGATGGATTATACATTATTTTTTCACAGGATTTAATCTGTGGAGTTTCCTTTTTTTGCGAAAGGTATATCGCGGGGGAACTCATGTCAAAGAACAATTTGATAAAAACCAAAAAAGTAGTTATAAAACTACTTTTTGGGATTATTTTTTCTTTTTGTGACGGTTAGCACGAGCACGTTTCTTACGCTTGTGCGTCGCTACCTTATGTCTTTTACGTTTCTTACCACTTGGCATAGATCTGTTTTTTTTTAGGTTAATATTTAGTTTTTTGTTATTCTTTAACGTCTACATTGGTTTTTACACCTTCTACAAATACTTTTGCAGGTTTAAATGCAGGAATGTTGTGTGCAGGAATTTTAATAGTAGTGTTTTTAGAAATGTTTCTACCAGTTTTTTCCGCTCGAGTTTTGATTATAAAACTACCAAAACCTCTTAAATATACGTTATCACCAGCTTCTAAAGATGTCTTAACTTCTTCCATGAATGTCTCCACAGTTGCTTGAACGTCACCTTTTTCAATTCCTAATTTCTCAGAAATTTTCGCCACTAAATCAGCCTTAGTCATTATTTATTATGTTTAAAGTTATCAATTAATTATAAAGGGATGCAAATATAGTCATTTAAAATTCAATATTTCAAACCTAATTCATTAAAATTTAAGATTATAAACGATTATTTTTGCCAGACCTAATTTTTATATATGACTTTTAGTAAAACTTTAACAGATTGGTATTCAGTCAATAAGCGTCAACTTCCTTGGAGACAGACAACTAATCCGTATTATATATGGTTGTCTGAAATAATTTTACAGCAAACTCAAATTAAGCAAGGTTTACCATATTATGAAGATTTTGTTACTACATTTCCAACAGTTTTCGACTTAGCGAGTGCAAATGAGGCTGAAGTTTTAAAACTTTGGCAAGGTTTAGGCTATTATTCTAGAGCTAGAAACTTGCATTTTGCAGCAAAATATGTTGTAAATGAGTTGGGGGGTATCTTCCCTAATACCTATAAAGATTTATTAAAATTAAAGGGTGTGGGCGATTATACGGCGAGTGCTATTGCTTCAATTTGTTATAATGAAATCTCTGCTGTTGTAGATGGTAATGTATATCGTTTATTATCGCGGTATTTTGGAATATATACTGCAATAAATTCGTCTAAAGGCGCAAAAGAATTTAAAGCTTTAGCTCAGGAATTAATCGATAAAAAAGATCCTGCCACTTTTAACCAAGCTGTAATGGAGTTTGGTGCTATACAGTGTAAGCCTAAAAGTCCAGATTGTTCTGTGTGCCCCTTTAATAAGAGTTGTTATGCTTTTGGTAAGGGAGTTATAAACGAACTACCTGTAAAAATAAAGGCAGCAAAAGTGTCTAAGAAATATTTTAATTTTTTAGTGTTTTTAACACCTAATCAAACTACTGTTTTAGAACAACGTCAGGGTAAAGGGATTTGGCAAAATCTGTATCAGTTTCCTTTAATTGAGTCAGAAAAGGCGCTAAATCATAAGCAATTACAGTTGGAGTTAGAGTCTTTCGAGGTGTTACAAGGAAAAACTTTCGAGGTGTCTTTATATAATAAAGAAGAAATTATTCATAAATTATCACATCAACATTTATATACAAGATTTTGGATTGTAGAGGTAGATGCTAACATTGACGGTGCTATTTCTGTGTTTGATGTAGAAGATTTTCCTGTACCTATCTTAATTGGAAATTTTATAGCAGATTTCAATTTTTAGTCTCGGATAGTTATATCTTATAATTTTTTTGTTAATTTTAAAAAAGTTGAACTACAAAGTGTAATTTTGCAGTTCGTTAAAAAACAATTTATGGCTGGAACGTTAAATAAAGTGATGCTTATTGGGCATTTAGGAGATGATGTTAAAATGCACTATTTTGAAGGAGGTGGTTGTGTTGGTCGTTTTCCTCTAGCAACCAATGAAACTTACATGAGTAAGCAAACTAACGAGCGTATTACAAATACCGAATGGCATAATATTGTGGTACGTAATAAAGGTGCCGAAATTTGTGAAAAGTACTTAAGTAAAGGCGACAAAATTTATGTTGAAGGGCGTCTTAAAACTAGAAAATGGCAAGACGAATCTGGTCAAGAACGTTACTCCACAGAAATACAATGTACAGATTTTACCTTTTTAACAACAAAAAAAGAAAGTTTAGCTAATGCGCAACAATTGCCGCAAGAAGTAAAACCTACAGAAAATAAATCAACAGCAAGTCAAGATACATCTAGTGTAAAAGACGATTTGCCGTTTTAATTGTTTAACTAAATTTATTCCAATTGGACCCTGACCCCTCGAGTTTTTTAGCTCTAATTCCCGCGATAAATATTCCATTAATTATTGGTGTCGTGCTTTTGTGTGTTTTACTTATTTGTTCAGCACTTATTTCTGGAGCAGAAGTTGCTCTATTTTCTCTTACAGTTACAGATATTGATGAAGGCATAGAAAACGATTCTAAGGCCATTCAAATTATCTCAAAATTATTAGAACGTCCTAAAAAATTGTTAGCAACTATTCTCGTTGCCAATAACTTTATAAACATAGGTATTGTTATTCTCTTTGCTTATTTAGGCGATATTATGTTTAATAGTATTACCTCTGAAGTAGTTCGTTTTATTCTTGAAGTTGTTTTAGTAACATTCTTAATTTTATTATTTGGAGAAATATTACCAAAGGTTTATGCCAGTAGAAATAAAATGAAATTTGCCACATTTATGGCTATACCATTACAGGTTATGGATGTGTTGTTTTCTCCTTTAAGCATACCAATGCGTAGTATAACCTTAGGAATTCACGCCAAATTAGGGAAGCAAAAATCTAATTTCAGTATCGATCAATTATCCCAAGCTTTAGAGCTAACGAGTGAGGCAGATACTTCTAAAGAAGAACATAAAATTTTACAAGGTATTGTCTCTTTTGGAAATACAGATACCAAGCAGGTTATGCGTCCAAGAATAGATATTTTTGCCTTAAATAAAGATTTAAAGTATTCCGAAATTATTTCTGAAATTGTATCAAACGGGTATTCAAGAATTCCTGTTTACGAAGATAATATCGATAATATAATAGGGATTCTTTACGTTAAAGATTTGTTGCCTTATGTAGATAGAAAACAATTTGATTGGATTTCTTTAATTAGAGAGCCGTTTTTTGTGCCAGAAAACAAAAAATTAGACGATTTAATGGGTGAGTTTCAAGAGAAAAAAGTCCATTTAGCAGTTGTTGTAGATGAATATGGAGGAACTTCTGGACTGATTTCTTTAGAAGATATTATTGAAGAAATTGTTGGAGAAATTAGTGATGAATTTGATGATGAAGATTTAGTGTATTCTAAGTTAGACGATCATAATTACGTGTTTGAAGGAAAAACTCCATTAAAAGATTTCTATAAAATTATTAAGATTGAAGACGATTCTAATTTTGAACAAAAAAAAGGAGAAGCAGAAACTGTTGCAGGTTTTGTGTTGGAGCATTCTGGGAATTTCCCGAAATTAGGAGCGAAAATTAGTTTCGAAAACTATTTGTTTACTGTAGAAGCCTTAGATAAAAAGCGTATTAAACGCGTAAAAGTTACCATTTCATAATATGTCAAAATACATTCAAAATAGTCTTATACTTATTTTATTAATTTTTGTGATCTCTTGTGATGAAGATCCTACTCCAAAACCTAATGCGTATTTAAGGTTAAGTTACCCAGAAGCGCATTATATTCAAACCGATTTAGATGTGCCTTTTACATTTAATAAAAATAAATTTTCAACTAATGTTGAGGCTAAGAAAATGGTAGGTAAAGAAAATTATGGTGTTAATATTGAATATTCTCATTTAAAAGGAACCATTTACTTAACGTATAAAAACATTAATGAAGACTCTAAAAATTTAATGGAGTTTATTAAGGATGCTCAAAATTTCACCCAAAAACACACTATTAAAGCAGACGAAATTGCAGAGCAAGTGTATATAAACGATGAGCGAAAAGTGTATGGTATGTTTTATGAAGTAGGCGGAAATGCAGCTTCACAATCTCAGTTTTACATTACAGATAGTGTAAAACATTTTTTAACAGGGTCTTTGTATTTCTACGCTAAACCTAATTACGACTCTATTTTACCAGCAGCAAAATATCTAGAAAAAGATATAAAACAGATCATGGAGTCTGTGTCTTGGAAGTAAAATTAGCTTTTAAGTATTGTATGTTTCATTATATTAATTCCTTAAAGTTTTTATAAGTTTAAAATAGTTTTCAAAAAAAAGACTAATTTAAGGCTATGAAAAAACTGAAAAAAAAAGATATAAATCAAGAGGTTTTTGATTTGTATGACGATTATGTGCATAGTAAAATTGAAAGGCGTCAATTCTTGAAAAAATTATCGTTGTATGCTGTGGGAGGGATTACCTTGTCGTCCTTGCTTAGTTTTATTTCTCCAAACTATATAGATTCGGTTTTAGTTAATACAGACGATTCTCGACTAGATTCAAGTTATATTACTTATAATTCTCCTAGAGGAGGTGGAGGTATTAAAGCACTACTTTCAAAACCAAAAAACGTTACAAAGAAACTTCCGGGGATTATTGTTGTTCATGAAAATAGAGGTTTAAATCCGTATATAGAAGATGTAGGAAGACGTGCAGCTTTAGAAGGGTTTATATCTATAGCTCCAGATGCGTTAACTCCTTTGGGTGGATATCCAGGAAGTGATGATGCTGGTAGAGAATTGCAAAAGAAACGGGATAAGAATGATATGTTAGAAGATTTTATTGCTGCTTTTAACTATCTGAAAAATAATGAGGATTGTACTGGAGAAATAGGAGTTGTTGGTTTTTGTTTTGGAGGTTGGATTTCCAATATGATGGCTGTACGAATACCTGATTTGGGGGCTGCAGTGCCGTATTATGGCAGTCAGCCTAGTGACGAAGAAGTCGCTGAAATTAGTGCGCCTCTAATGTTGCATTATGCCGAATTAGATAAACGTGTTAATGCAGGTTGGTCAGACTATGAAGTCGCTCTTAAGTCTAATAATAAGCAATATGAGGCTTTTGTATATCCAGAAGTTAATCACGGCTTTCATAATAATACAACACCAAGGTATGATGAAGCTGCAGCAAGTTTATCATGGAACAGAACGATTTCTTTCTTTAAAGAGAATTTGAAGTAGTTAAGTTATTTAAATATAAAATAATAAAAAAGCATTTCGAAAGAGGTGCTTTTTTATTGATTAATAATTTGTGATGTTTTTTGTGTTGTGTATAAATGGGTATGTGTTTTAAAGGCCGTGTTTTATTATCGTTTATTCAGGGTTATGCTATAATTAAAACAAATTAGATAATACGTCTTTATTAATAATCATCTATATTTAATAGTTGTCAATTTTGGTAACATAAATTACTTTTAATAAAATTCACTTATGTGGTTACGTGTTAGTTGTGATTTGGCTTTCGATGTAGAAACTCCAACGCCTTTTATTTTAATGTTACGGCCTCGTAGTGGTGCGGAACAATGGGTTGAGCGCGATGAATTTAAAATCTCTCCCAATGTGTCAATCATAGAATTTACAGATGGTTACGGGAATCTGTGTCAAAGATTTGTTGCTCCAAAAGGAGATTTGACTATTTATACGACTTCAGATGTGAAAACGTCTGAATTTGTTGATGTAGATTTTGAAGCCCCTTTTGTAGAAATACAGCATTTACCAAACGATGTACTTTGTTATTTACTGCCTAGCAGATACTGTGAGTCCGATCGCTTTAATGATCTGGCTAATACAATTACAGCAAATAAAATGCTTGGTTATAAACAAGTGTATGCTATAGAAGAGTGGCTACGCCAAACGATTAGTTATATTCCAGGGAGTAGTGCTTATCCAACCTCAGCTATAGAGGTAAATCAAAAAGGGTCTGGTGTTTGTCGAGATTTAGCCCATTTGGGAATTGCGTTATGCAGAAGTTTAAGTATTCCTGCGCGTATGGTGGTTGGGTATTTGCATAATTTAAAACCCATGGATATGCATGCTTGGTTTGAGGCTTATGTTGGTGGACGTTGGTATGTTTTTGATGCCACACAATCAGGAGTAAAAGGCGGATATGTGTCTGTAGGCTACGGACTAGATGCAGCCGACGTGGCTATTTTTAATCAGTTTGGACCTGTTGTTCATACAATAAAACAACATGTTACTGTGACTCAAATTAAAAATTAAGACACGAGCTGTTTTGTAGATCTATTTAAATACAACTAAGAGTATGTTCGTGTTAAAATGAATAATTATTATTAAGTCATGTGTAAAATATAAAAGCATCTCTTTTTGAGATGCTTTTATATTTATTTATGTAACAGCGTTTAAATTCATGCTTTTTAAGTCGTACAACATCTTTCTTTTCTGTCTGCAGAATATGCCATCGTAACACCTTCAAATTTACTTTTAAAGTTTCCGTTACAGAGTTATCTATTTTCTTGTTTCTTTTGTACTTGTTGTTTCAAAATTATCTACAGTTTTCATGTCATTTACACTGTACATATCTCCAGATCCAGTTACAGTCTCTTCAAGTGTTGCTGTATTTACTTTAGAGACATCATATTCTACCATAGCTAATTTTTTGTCAAAACTTACTGTTGCAGATTTTACTCCATCAAGTTTAGATAATTTTTTCTCTATGGTATTAGCGCAACCAATTTGGCAAGTCATTCCTTTAATAGTGAATTCTGCTTTGGCATAAGTTGCATTTGGATCTATAGTTTTAGCTACAGTTTCTATAGGAGTAGCCGCTTCTACTGTTTTTATTTCAGGTTCAGCTGATTTGTTTTTACATGAAAAAGATACTACTGAAAGTAATACTACAGCAAAAATAATTTTAAAATGTTTCATTTAGTCAAAAATTTATAGGTGAACAAATTTAGTGATTTAAGTGATTTTTCATGTTAAAAGTTTCATTTTTGTAGCGTTAGAATAAGTTATATGAGCGAAAACACTTCAAAATGGGCCTATCTTTTTGTATTGTCGTTAATCTGGGGGAGTTCCTTTATTTTAATGAAAAAAGCACTTATTGGAGTGACTCCTTTTCAATTGGGAGCTTTAAGAAATATTTTTACAGCTTTAATCTTATTTACGGTAGGTTTAAAATATATTAAAACTATAGATAAAACTGCTTGGAAATGGATTGCGTTATCTGGAGTTTTTGGATCGTTTATACCTGCTTTTCTATTTGCTATTGCTGAAACGGAAATAGATAGTGCTATTGCTTCTATTTTAAATTCTTTAGTGCCGCTTCAAACCATATTAGTTGGTTTTGCGGTGTTTCAAATAGCATCAACGAAACGTCAGATTTTTGGTGTTGTTTTAGGGTTTATAGGAACTGCTTTGTTAGTTATGGAAGGAGCCGATTTAAATCCACATCAGAATTACTTATACGCGGGCTACATTGTATTAGCGACTGTAATGTATGCCTTTAATGTAAATATTATTAAAAGCCATTTACAGCATTTAAAACCACTAACCATTGCGACTGGTAATTATGTGGTGGTGGTAATTCCTGCGTTTATAATATTGTTGTTTACTGGTTTTTTTGAAAGTTCTAATTTGCATCAACCAGCACTTAAAATGGCTTTAGTTTATATTTTTATTTTATCCTTTTTTGGAACAGCATTGGCTAAAGTGTTATTTAATAAATTAATTAGAATATCTACGCCTGTATTTGCCTCTTCTGTAACCTATGTAATGCCTATTGTTGCGTTAACTTGGGGGTTTTTAGATGGAGAAGGTTTTAGTTTATTACAAGGTTTTGCTTCTTTAATTATTTTGTTAGGCGTGTATTTGGCTAATAAAAAGGCATAAAAAAACCGAAGCGTGAACTTCGGTTTTAATCTGAAATATTTTAGTCTGATTATTTGAAATCTTCGTCTGAAATACCTTCGTTAACTTTTATTTCTGTAACTGTAAAATCGAATTTTTGAGGTCCCATAGTTTGAGATAATTTATAAGGAAATTTAATACCGTTTAAATCTTTATAATCTGAATAAAATAATGAAGAGCTTCCCATAGGAGTTGTTCTTTCTTCTTTTATTTTTAGTCCAGAATCTACGCTAAAGAATAAAGATAATTCCTCGTCTACTTTAATTTTATAGGCGTTTTCTCCATCTACGGCTTCAATTTTTTCTAAAGTAACACCGCTGTCTAAATAGCCAACTTCAGGAAAAGGAGCAGATTCTGCTATAGTTTTCTTAACCTCATCTTCTGTCATGTCTTTTTTCTGACCTTGCATAACGGCGTATCCAGTTTTACCATTCATTGCTGTTTTCATTATAGATTGTCCCATGGCAGTAATTTCTTGGGCAAATTGATTTTTAGATGTTTTCTTCATTTCTAAAACCATCATAACCCCTGGTTGTACTTCTGCTTCAGCTTGCATTAAAAGCGTGTTTACAGTACCTACTTTTTCTTTTCCACCAATAGCAGTGATATAGTTTTGAATTACAGTTTCTGCAGTTACGCCTTCAGGAATAGCAATCTCGTAAACCGGTTTCTCTATAGGTGTTGCATATTTATCGTAATATTTAATTGGAAGTCCTGTTTTTTCAAGATTAGTTAAAATATCACTTCCTTTACCTACAACAATAACACGTGAATTTCCAGATTCAAAATATTTGTTCGCTGCTTTTTGAATGTCTTCTGCCGTTACAGCATTTATTTTTTGTAAATACGTTTCGTAGAAATCTTCTGGTAAGTTGTTTAATTTAATGTCTAAAGCATACCCTGCAACAGTTTCAGGTTTTTCTAAAGCCATAACAAAACTACCAATGTATTTTGCTTTAGCACTTTCTAAATCTTTAGGGTTTACAGGTTCTGTTTTAATTCTATTAATTTCATTTAAAATTTGAACAACGGCACTATCTGTAACTGTGTTTCTTACTTGAGAGCTTGCTTCAAAACGGCCAGCGTTATAACGGCTATCGTTAAGTGAGGAATAAGCACCATACGTGTAAGCATGTTCTTCACGAAGGTTTTTAAATAAATAACCTTCTCCACCACCACCTAAAATGTAGTTTGCAAGTTTAGCAGCAAAATAATCGGCATTATTCATTTTAAAATCAACATTATTTGTTACAACAATGTTAGATTGTACTGCGTTTGGAGCGTCTATAAAGTCTATTTGTGTGCTGTTAACATTTGCTGTTAGAGCAGGAGTTGCTGTGGTTATTTTAGCAGCTTTTTTCCATTTACCAAAATCTTTAGTAATGGCTTTTTTTACTTTTTTATAGTCTACATCTCCAACAACAACGAGGTATGCGTTGTTAGGAATAAAATAAGTGGTGTAAAAATCTTTAACGTCTTGAAGTGTTACATTGTTAACTGTTTCTTCAGTAGTGAATTCTCCGTAAGGATTGTCTTTTCCGTAAGATAATGCATCACCAACTCTAGAAGCAATAGCATCAACACTTTTTTCTTGAGATTTTAAACCTTCAATAAGTTGTTTTTTACTTTTTTGAAATTCCTCTTCAGTAAATAATGGATTGATTGCTGCATCTGCCATTAATTCTAAAATACGTTCAGTATATTTTGTTAAAGATGATGCGTAACCACTTTGAGATCCAAATCCTAAACGAGCTCCTAAGAAGTCTATTTCGTCATTAAATTCGTCTTTAGGAATAGATGTTGTTCCGTTACCTAACATGTCAGAAAGTAAGCTTGAAACGCCTGCTTTGTTGCCTTCGGTAATAGGTGTGTTGTTTAATCTTAAAGAGTAAGTTACTTTAGGTAATTTATGGTTTTCTACCACAAGTACTTTAATTCCGTTTTTTAGTTGGAATTCTTGTGGTGTTTTTAAAGTAATTTTTGGAGCAGGTCCTGGTTCGGGTTGTTTAGATCTGTCTATTTGAGCATGAACGCCAACAGACATTAAAAACAATACTAATAATATTGATATTTTTGTTTTCATTTTGTATACGTTTTTGGTTATTGCTTTTTCTCTTCCGGTAAGTATTCTAATAATAACCTTTGGTTAGTGTTTAAATACTTTTTAGCAACAGCTTGAATATCTTCTCTGGTAATAGATCTGTAAATATTAATTTCGTTATTAATTAAATTAACATCGTCGTAAAGTAGATAATAAGTTGCTAAAGAGCTTGCAATACCTTCGACACTAGAATTTGAGTTTACAAATTGGTTTTCAAATTGATTAAGTAGTTTTTGGTAATCTCTTTCTGAAATTAAATCGGTTTGAATTTTTACAATTTCTTCATCGATTTCTTTCGTTAAATCTGTAAGTTTTATATCTCCTAACGGAAGTCCGTAAATAATGTAAGCACTATAATCTTCCTGACTAATATTCATCGCTCCAACTTGTAAAGCCATCTTTTTTTCGTCTACAAGTTTTTTGTATAGTTTAGACGATTTTCCGCCACTTAAATATTGAGAAATCATATTTAAAACATAAGAGTCTTTGGCTTTGTAAGATGGTGTTCTGTAAGCTTCAATAATAGCAGGCACTTGAATGTTGCTGTCGTAAGCTTTAGCATCAATTTCTGTGGTAATAGGATTTTCTTTTGGTAAGTTTCTTACAATAGGAGTTCCTTTTGGAATTGGACCAAAGTAATCTTTAATCATTTTCTTAACTTCAGACTTATTTATATCACCAGCAACAACTAAGACAGCATTGTTTGGAATGTAATATTTTTTATTGAAGTCTTGAAACTCCTGAAGCGTTGCAGCATCTAAGTGTTCCATTTTACCAATAGTTGTCCATCGGTATGGGTGTTTTTTAAAAAGATTAACTTTTACTTGTTCTAAAAACTTTCCGTAAGGTTGGTTATCTACACGCATACGTTTTTCTTCTTTTACCACCTCGTTTTGTGTGTCTACACCTATTTGGTTAATAATAGGATGCATTAAACGTTCAGACTCTAACCATAAGCCTAGTTCTACTTTATTAGAAGGGAAAACTTCGTAATAATAGGTTCTGTCGTCTGTAGTGTTAGCATTGAATTTACCACCGTTTGCAGGGATAATTTTCATAAATTCTCCACGTTCAATATTTTCTGTACCTTCAAATAATAGGTGTTCAAAAAAGTGGGCAAATCCTGTTCTTTCTGGATTTTCATCTTTAGCTCCTACGTGGTACATTACCGAAGTCGTTACAACTGGAGCAGAATTGTCTTGGTGTAGGATAACATGCAGTCCGTTGTCCAAATCGTACTCTTCAAATTCAACTTTTTGAGCTGTAGCCAAATGACCTACAAGCAACAAAGAAGCTAAAGAAAATAAGCATTTTTTCATTGTGAGTTTGTGTTAAGTTGATTTTTGATTTATTGATATGTCTAATAGCATATGTAATAGTTACATACTTAAGCGAAAATAAGGAATGATTACTTTTTAGAAGTGTAATCTGTTAAAAAAATATATATTTTTATGAATTGGTAAATATGAAGGATACATTTATTAATTCTGTAAAGAATAACTATTTTAAGTAGCTAATTGTTTGTAATAAAAGATAACAAAATATTGATATTAAGAAACTTGTCTTGTTTTTAATGCAAAATTTTTAAAAAGAGCATATTTTTTGTTTCTATTTATAGAAAACATTTGTTGTTTAATTAATTAGGAGTATATTTGCACTCATTTTTGAATAAAATTAATAAATAAAACGTTACGCTATGTACGCAATTGTAGAGATAGCAGGGCAACAATTTAAAGTTGTAAAAGACCAAAAAGTGTTTGTTCACCGTTTAGCTTCTGAAGAAGGAGATGCAGTATCATTTGATAATGTACTTCTTATAGGAGACGGTGACAATATTACTTTAGGCGCCCCGGCTATAGATGGAGCACAAGTAAGTGCAAAAATCTTAAAACACCTTCAAGGTGATAAAGTTATTGTTTTCAAGAAAAAGAGACGTAAAGGTTACCGTGTTAAAAATGGTCACCGTCAAGCTCTTACTGAAATCGTAATTGAAAGCATTGCTGCTTCTGGAGCTAAAAAAGCTGCACCAGCAACAAAAGCTAAAAAAGCAACTGCTACTAAAGCAGATGATTTAAAGAAAATCGAAGGTGCTGGACCTAAGGCTGCTGAAGCTTTAGTAAATGCAGGAATCGATACTTTCGCTAAAGTAGCAAATACACCAGCTGAGAAATTAAGCGAAGTATTAACTGCTGCTAGTTCAAGATTATCTCACATCGTTACAGAAACTTGGCCTAAACAAGCTCAGTTAGCTGCAGATGGTAAATGGGATGAGTTAAAAGTATTACAAGACAAATTAGACGGTGGAATTGAAAAGTAATTTTCAAATTCATTATTATTAACAATATAAAACCTTAAGACAATGGCTCACAAAAAAGGGGTAGGTAGTTCTAAGAACGGTAGAGAATCAGAATCAAAACGCTTAGGTGTTAAGATTTTTGGAGGTCAAGCCGCAATCGCAGGAAATATCATCATAAGACAAAGAGGAAATACACATCACCCAGGTGAAAATGTGTATGGAGGTAAAGATCATACATTACATGCTAAAGTAGATGGTGTTGTGAAATTTACAAAGAAGAAAGACAACAAGTCTTACGTTTCTATAGTTCCTTTCGAGGTTTAAGAAATAATTTTCTTTACAATATTAAAGTCCTTGCAATTATTTGCAAGGACTTTTTGTGTTTCGGTTTATTTATATTTTTTTAAATTAAATCAACTTCAGTATAACCCATAAAAAAAATCCCAAACGAAATACGCTTGGGATTTTTAATATTTATAAAATAGTTGCTAATTTAATAGTGCAACTTGCTTCTATTTAGTATCTGTAATACTCAGGTTTAAACGGTCCTTCAACAGTTACTCCAATGTATTCTGCTTGGTCTGCTTTTAACTCTGTAAGTTCAACACCAATTTTAGCTAAGTGTAATTTTGCTACTTTTTCATCTAAATGTTTTGGTAACATATATACTTCGTTTTTGTAAGCGTCTCTGTTAGTCCACAATTCGATTTGTGCTAAGGTCTGGTTTGTAAATGAGTTACTCATTACAAAACTAGGGTGACCAGTTGCACAACCTAAGTTTACTAAACGACCTTCGGCTAATAAAATAATATCTTTTCCGTCTATTGTATATTTATCAACTTGAGGTTTGATTGTGTTTTTAGTATCTCCGTAATTATCGTTTAACCAACCTACTTGTATTTCATTATCGAAATGGCCAATATTACAAACTATTGTTTTGTCTTTCATAGCTTTAAAATGTTCGCCACGAACAATATCTTTGTTTCCAGTAGTGGTAATTACAATGTCTGCATTAGAGACTACAGTTTCTAATTTTTTTACTTCAAAACCATCCATTGAGGCTTGTAAAGCACAAATAGGATCTATTTCTGTAACAGTAACTATACTTCCTGCACCTTTAAAAGATGCCGCTGTACCTTTACCAACATCTCCATAACCACAAACTACAACGCGTTTTCCTGCTAGCATAACATCTGTAGCACGACGAATAGCATCTACAGCACTTTCTCTACATCCGTATTTGTTGTCGAATTTAGATTTTGTAACAGAATCGTTTACGTTAATTGCTGGCATTGGTAATGTCCCATTTTTCATACGTTCGTATAAACGGTGAACTCCAGTTGTTGTTTCTTCAGATAAACCATTAATACCATCAACTAATTCTGGGTATTTGTCTAAAACCATGTTGGTTAAATCTCCACCATCATCTAGAATCATGTTTAAAGGCTTTCTGTCTTCACCAAAAAATAAGGTTTGTTCTATACACCAGTCAAATTCTTCTTCATTTAATCCTTTCCAAGCATAAACAGCTGTGCCGCCTTCAGCAATTGCAGCAGCAGCTTGATCTTGAGTAGAGAAAATATTACAAGAACTCCAAGTTACTTCTGCTCCTAAAGCTTTTAAAGTTTCTATTAAAACGGCAGTTTGAATGGTCATATGTAAACATCCTGCAATTCTTGCACCTTTTAAAGGTTGGCTTTCTTTGTACTCTTCACGAAGGCTCATTAAACCTGGCATTTCAGCTTCGGCTAACTCTATTTCTTTTCTTCCCCAAGCCGCAAGCGACATGTCTTTTACTTTATATGGTACGTAAGGAATCGTTTTTGTATTCATAATTGTATATTTGTCTCTAAATTTAAGAGCGCAAAGTTACATAATAAGTACGAGAAATATAAATGCCAGTATATAAAACACTACATCCTAATTCACAAACTACTGTTAAGATATGGAAGATCACGGAATCTTATGATGAATTGTTTCAAGGAGTTAAGATGAAACCCGATAGTTTATTGCGTGTATTTGGTATGAAAAGTGAACTTCATAGGCGTGGGTTTTTAAGTGTAAGACATCTTTTAGCTGCTTTTGGATATACAGATTTCGATTTGTATTACGACGAAAATGGTAAACCACACTTAAAAGATGGTAAATATATTTCGATAACGCATTCGTTTAATTTTTCTGGAGTTATTATTAGTGATAGTAAAACAGGAATAGATATTGAGAAAAATCGAGAAAAAGTAAAATTAATAGCCCATAAATTTTCAAATTATGAATTTTGCTACTTAAATGAAGATGAAATTGATTATGTTAAAAAACTTACCGTTATTTGGGGAGCAAAGGAAGCATTATATAAATTGTATGCGACACCAGGATTAAGTTTTCATAATCATATTTTGGTGATACCTTTTGATTTAAATGAAGGCAAAACAATTGCTTGGATAGATTATAAAGAAAACAAGAGGCGCTTCGACATCTATTTTTTAGAGATAGAAGATTTTACTTGTGTATACACCGTGACATAAATAATGAACGTATTAAATCATATTTTAAATAACATTTTTAATAACAGGAAACAGTTAGCAGTACTAGTTGATCCCGAAAAAATTAGATTGAGTGATGTTGAGAAATTTGTTAAAAAAATTAATCAATCTGTTGCCAATTATATTTTTGTTGGTGGGAGTACGGTTCCCATAGACCTTACAGAGCCTTTAGTTTTAGAAATTAAAAGACATACAAAACTTCCTGTTGTATTATTTCCTGGAGATGTAGCACAAATTACAGATAAAGCCGATTCTTTATTATTCTTATCATTATTGTCTGGTAGAAATCCAGCGTATTTAATAGGTAAACACGTAGAAGCTATTCCTAGATTAAAAGAAACTAGTTTAGAGATTATTCCAACCGGATATCTTTTAATCGAAAATGGAGTCACTACAATGGTTCAAAAAGTGACTGAAACAGAACCTATGTCGTGTAAGCATGTCGAAAATATTGTTAATACTGCTTTAGCTGGAGAATTGTTGGGCATGCGACTTATGTATTTAGAAGCGGGTAGTGGAGCTAAAAGCCCAGTCTCTCCTGAAATAATAAAAGCCGTAAGTAACGATTTAAGTATTCCTTTAATTGTTGGAGGTGGTATTAAAACTAAAGCACAAATGGAGCTCGCTTTTGATGCTGGCGCTAATCTTGTTGTTATTGGTACTGCTTTAGAAAAAAATGAAGACCTATTCAACGATCTAAAACGTTGGTAAGCATTTAAATAATTATAGGAATTAATTCATATAAACTAAAATCCTTAGTATTTTTGGTTATTGTTAAATGACATCTTTGTTCATTATAAATTAATCAAAATTAAAATATCATGAAAATATCAGTAGAATTAACTTTAATGCCTTTAAATGCAGATTATGAGCCACCAATACAAGAGTTTATAAAGGATTTAAGAGCATCAGAATTTACGGTTTTAGAAAACCCTTTAAGTACTCAAGTGTATGGAGATTTTGATAAAGTTATGCCTTTTCTAACAGACGCTTTAAGAACATCTTTTGAAAAACAAGAGGGTGTTATTGCAAATATGAAAATTGTGAAGAGCGATAGAAGCGACTATGTCCCAAATTTTTAATTTCCTCTTTGGCCAATATGAAGGCTATCAAACCATAAATATAGTATTAGAAATTGTTGCCGTTATTTTTGGTTTTTTATCGGTGTGGTATTCTAAAAAGAATAACATATTGGTGTTTCCAACAGGTATGGTTAGTACGCTTATTTTTGTGTACCTGTTATTGCATTGGGGACTCTTAGGAGACATGATGATAAATGCTTACTATTTTATAATGAGTGTTTATGGTTGGTACGTTTGGACACGGCAAACAGGAGAAAACCAATTAACTCCTATTTCTACAATGACAGCTAAAGAACAAAAAATAGGAGTAGCAATATTTTTTGCTACAATAGTATTTGTGTATGTGGTTTATACTGTTTTTGATAAGTTAAATAGTTGGACGGCTTGGGTAGATATGCTCACTACAGCTTTATTTTTTGTAGGAATGTGGCTTATGGCAAAACGAAAATTAGAGAATTGGATTTTTTGGATTATAGCCGATGTTATTTCTATTCCGCTCTATTTTTATAAAGGATTTACATTTACAAGCCTACAATATTTAGGATTTACATTTATAGCAATTTCAGGATATTACGCATGGAAGAATACCTTAGGCAAAGACCTTCAAACAGTTTAAAAATAGTTTTGTTTGGACCAGAATCGACAGGGAAAACCGTGTTGGCAAAACAATTAGCAACGCATTATAATACTGTTTTTGTACCAGAATATTCAAGAACATATGCTCTCGAAAAATTAAAAAATAACGAAATGCTAACCGCCGCAGATGTTATGCCTATTGCAAAAGGGCAAATTTTTTTAGAGAATGAGTTAACCCAAGTTGTTGAAAAGCTATTAATTTGCGATACCAATTTATTAGAGACAAAGGTTTATGCAGAACTCTATTACAAAGGGTTTTATAATGAAGTTTTAACAGCTTCGGCAATTAAAAATCATTATAATTTATACTTTTTAACGTATATTGACATGCCTTGGGTAGCAGATGATGTGAGAGATAAACCTAACGAAAGAGAAACTATGTTTAATGCTTTTGAAAAAGCGTTAATCGATTACAATAAACCCTATGTTTTATTGAAAGGAACGTATAAAGAGCGTTTCGATTTAGCCGTAAAACATATAGACAATTTAATATTAAAGCAAACATGAACTTTTCAGAACAAGATTTAAAACAAATAGATAATAAGGGCTTAACCTTGCAGAAAATAGATTCGCAAATAGAGCAATTTCAAAATGGTATTCCTTTTATAGATTTAGAATCACCAGCGATATTAAATCATGGTATTTTAAAATTTGATGAAGTAGCACGTAAAAACTATGTCGATGCTTACGATGGAAAACGCGATAACATATCTGTTTTAAAATTTGTTCCTGCTTCTGGAGCTGCAACTAGAATGTTTAAAAATTTATTCAATTTTGTTGCTAATTTCAATCCAGAAAGTGAGGAGTCTTTCAGTGCTTATGCTGAAAAAAACAACGATAAAAATCTAATTTCATTTTTCGATGGATTAGAAAAATTACCTTTTTACGATTTAGTAATCGAGGTTATACTTAAAAGTTATCCTGAATATAAATCTTTCAATGCTGATAAACAAAAATGGATTTTTGTAAACGTGATGCTAGGTGAAAAATATTTAGATTACGGGGCTTTTCCAAAAGGATTGTTGCCGTTTCATAAATACGATGATCATATTTCTACGGCTTTTGAAGAGCATTTGTTCGAAGCGGCTTCTTATGCATCAACAAATAATAATGCACATTTACATTTTACAATCTCAGAAACTCATAATGATAAGTTTGAAGCAGAGTTTAAGAAGATTAAGTCTCGAGTAGAAAAGGCAACTGGATTAGATTATAATATCTCATTTTCATTTCAAAAACAATCAACAGATACAATTGCATTAACTCCAGAAAAAGAGCCATTTCGTGAAGATGATGGGAGTTTACTATTTAGACCTTCTGGACATGGCGCTTTAATCGAGAATTTAAACGATTTAGATGCCGATGTTATTTTTATAAAAAATATTGACAACGTAGTGGTTTCTAAATTCAAGGAAAATATTGTTGAATATAAAAAGGTTCTTGCAGGGGTGCTTTTAGAGCTTCAAGAACAAGTATTTACTTATTTACAACAGTTAGATAATAACGTGTTAAATGAGAATGAATTGGTTGAAATTGCCGAATTTTTACGACGTAAATTAAATGTTGATATTTCTATTGAATTTGAGAAATATGCTTTACAATATCAGGTTGAATATTTAAAAGAAAAATTAAACAGACCGATTAGAATTTGCGGGATGGTTAAAAATGAGGGAGAGCCAGGAGGTGGTCCATTTTGGGTAGAAGATCACAGAGGTAATCTATCGCTTCAAATTGTAGAATCTGCACAAATTGATTTAAATAACAGCATTCAAAAAGATATCTTAAATGGGGCTACCCATTTTAATCCAGTAGATTTGGTTTGCGGTACTAAAGATTATAAAGGTAATACTTTTAATTTGTTGAAATTTGTAGATCCTAAAACAGGTTTTATTACTCAGAAAACAAAAGGCGGACAAGATCTTTTAGCTCTTGAATTACCTGGATTATGGAATGGAGCTATGGCAAATTGGAATACGGTTTTTGTAGAAGTCCCTTTAGAGACTTTTAATCCTGTAAAAACAGTTGCAGATTTATTAAAACCTGCTCATCAAATGTAATTATGATTGATAATGCTCAGCTTATTTCAGAATTATCTTTTAAAGCCGTACGTAGCTCTGGTGCCGGTGGGCAACATTTAAATAAGGTCGCTTCAAAAGTAGAATTAAGTTTTAGTATCTTAGAATCATCAGTATTAAATGACAATCAAAAAGAACGACTCATAACTAAACTTCAGTCTCGATTAACTAAAAATCAGGTGTTATTATTACAGTGTGGCGAAAGCCGTAGTCAGCATAAAAACAAGGAATTGGTTATCAGTCGTTTTTTATATATTTTAAAGGAAGGGTTGAAAGTTTCTAAACAGAGACGAACTACAAAAATTCCAAAATCTGCAATTAAAAAGCGTCTTAAAAGTAAGCGCCTGGTCTCGGAGCGAAAAACATCTAGACGTAAGCCAAACTTAGATTAGAATTCATAAAAAAAATTTAATTTATCCAGAATTGTTACTACATTTGTAGCGTTCTCATAAAGGGGTGCCTATTATCGGCTGAGATCATACCCATTGAACCTAGAACAGGTAATGCTGTTTAGGAATCGAGCATTAAAAAATGTCTAACAAACATTTTAGCTAGTGCGATAAAGTTATCAATGTTATTTTGTACTTCTAAATCTAAACGTGTTATGCATTACTCATGTCATGATTTAAAATCAAAAATAACAGTTTCAATATCGTATAAGTTTAAGTGCTCAAAATTAAAATCAATCTAAAAATATAGAATAAGGACCTCTTTTTATTCGATTAACACATTATCGAATGAAACATTTTTTTGTTTTAGCATGCTGTTTAATATCAGGTATTTCAGCATTTTCTCAAGAAGAGAAAACACAAGATTCAACAACTGTTAATACCGAAACTTTAGACGAAGTTTTGGTTACTGCAGTTCGAGTGCAGGCAACTTCTCCAATTACACACTCTAACGTAGATAAAGCAACTTTGGCCAAGCGTAATCTTGGTCAAGATCTTCCAATGTTATTAAACTATTTGCCTTCGGTAGTTACTACCAGTGATGCTGGTGCAGGAATTGGATACACAGGAATTCGTGTTCGTGGTGTAAGTGCACAATCTACAAATGTTACCATTAACGGAATTCCGTATAACGATGCAGAATCTTTAGGTACATTTTGGGTTAATTTAGGAGATATTGCTTCGTCTGTAGAGAGTCTTCAATTACAGCGTGGTGTAGGTACTTCTACTAACGGGTCAGGAGCCTTTGGAGCAAGTATAAACGTATTAACAGATGCCGTATCTAAAGTCGCAAGTGCAGAAATTTCTAACAGTTTTGGTAGTTTTAATACGAGAAAACACAATACAAAATTCAGCACGGGTTTATTAAACAATCATATTGAAATTGCAGGACGCTTATCTGTTATTAAATCTGATGGTTATGTAGATCGTGCCTCGACAGATTTAAAATCTTATTTCTTACAAGCGTCTTATATAGACGATAATACCTTAATCAAAGCCGTAGTTTTTGGGGGGCATGAAAACACATATCAATCTTGGAATGGTATTGAGAAAGAGACGCTTAAAGACGATAGAACGTATAATTCTGCAGGAATTTACACTGATGATGAGGGGAACGTAAAATTTTACGATAATGAAGTAGACGATTACCAACAAGATCACTATCAATTACATTGGAACGAGCGTTACAATAACAATTGGTCTACTAATTTAGGTTTAAATTATACCAAAGGGAGTGGGTATTTTGAGCAATATAAAGAAGATGCAGAGTTTGCAGATTATGGATTAAATAATGTAACCATTGGAGGAGAAACCATTGAAGCTACAGATATTATTCGTCGTCGTTGGTTAGATAATGACTTTTATGTAATTAATGCTAATGCGAATTTTAAAAATGAATATATAAATGCTTTTTTTGGAGGATCGTTTAGTACCTATGATGGCGACCATTTTGGAGAAATAATTTGGTCTAAATATGCTAGTAATAGTGAAATAAGAGATCATTATTACGATGGTAATGGGAAGAAAAAAGATTTAAGTGTATTTGCAAAAGCAACATTTAGATTAAATACGCAATGGAGTTTATTTGGAGATTTACAAATGCGTTTTGTAGATTATAAAACGAGCGGAATAGATTCTGATCTCTTACCTTTAAATATAGACGAACAATATAATTTCTTTAATCCTAAAGCAGGTGTAACTTATGAGTTAGATGGAAATAATAATATGTATTTTTCTTATGCACGTGCAAATAGAGAGCCAAATAGAGACGATTTTCAGAATAATTCAGATATTAAACCAGAACAATTAAACGATTTTGAATTAGGGTGGAGACATGAAAAACAACGTTTTAAATTCAATGCAAATGTGTATTATATGCAGTATAATGAGCAATTGGTGTTGTCTGGCAGAATAGACGATGTTGGGAATCCAATTAGAACAAACAGTGGTGAAAGTTACCGTTTAGGATTAGAAATAGAATCTGCCATAGGGATTACTAAAGCATTTTCTATTCAGCCAAATATTACTTTTAGTACCAATAAAAATAAATCAGTTTATGTTCCGTTTGATGGTGTGCTGAAAGATTTTGGATCTACAAATATCTCGTTTTCTCCAGATATTGTATTAGGAAATGCTATTGTTTTTCAACCTAATACCTTATTTCAAGTTTCATTGCTAAGTAAGTTTGTGGGCGAACAATATATGGGAAACACAGATTCTGAAACTTCTAAATTAGATAGTTACTTTGTAAATGATTTAAATATTACTTACGAATTTAAAATGAAATCTATTTTTAAGTCAATTATTTTAAGTGGTGTTGTCAATAATATTTTTAACGAAAAATATGTGTCTAATGGCTATTATTACACTTATGATGATGATTGGAGTAGTTCAACTTCAATAACAACAATAGAAGGTGCAGGATATTATCCGCAAGCAACTACTAACTTTTTAGTAGGAGCAACTTTAAAATTTTAAATAAAAAAGGGCAATTCTATTATTGAATTGCCCTTTTTTATTAATTATTATAAACTCTAATTGTAGTACCGCTTACTGTAACAAAATACGGTTTTAACGTGTATTCTCCTGTAGTGTCAGATTCAGGATATCCGTTAACAATATTATAAGAATTGTCGTCGTCGCAATCACATGTGGCAATAATTCCATTCACTTCTAGAGTCGAGCAGGAGGTAATAGCGTGGTTTGGATCTGTAAGTTCGAAGGCAGTGTACATACCTGCTCCAATATAATATAAAACAACACCATTTACACCATAAGGACTATCTAAAAGAATGTAATTTCCTGGGAAATTTAAAGCATTATATTTGGGCAAATTGGTATTAATTAAAGTACCCGTATCAAAACTGTAATCTGGAATATACGGGTTGTCTTCATAACTGTCATTTGTGCTGCAATTCACCATCAATAAGGTGGTTATTGTCGCTAAAAAAAGTTTTTTCATAGTAAAAAATTCGATTTGCAATTTACAACAAAAAGTAGTTTGCTGTAAAAATTTTGTATATTTGTGATTAATCTCGTGCTGCGAGATTTTTTATGTTTTATGAACTGTGGTTTATGAAACATATTTTTTTTAATTAAAACGATGAAGTTATGAGTAAAGTATCTTATTATACTGAAGAAGGGCTAAAAAAGTTAAGAAACGAATTAAAACAATTAAAAGATATAGAAAGACCACGCGCATCTCAAGCAATTGCTGAAGCACGAGACAAGGGTGATTTAAGTGAAAATGCAGAATATGATGCTGCTAAAGAAGCCCAAGGCATGTTAGAAATGAAAATTTCTAAACTAGAAGAAGTTTTATCTGGAGCACGTTTAATTGATGAATCTAAATTAGACGCGTCTAAAGTTTTAGTTTTGTCTAAAGTGAAAATTAAAAACCAAACCAATGGTATGGAAATGAATTACATTTTGGTAGCCGATGGTGAAGCCGATTTAAAATCGGGTAGAATATCTGTTAATTCTCCTATTGGTAAAGGGTTATTAGGTAAATCTGTTGGTGATGTAGCTGAAATTCAAGTGCCAAGTGGTGTTATGAAATTTGATATTGTAGAAATTTCAAGATAAGTATTCTTCAATCATTAAAAACTAAAGATTCCTAAAGTTTTAAACTGAAATGATATCGGTTTACATAAAAACTCTAGGAATCTTTATATATTTACGTAATTAAATTAAATATTATGGCTTCTATTTTTAGTAAAATCATTTCAGGAGAAATTCCTTCTTATAAAGTTGCAGAAACAGATGATTTCTTAGCTTTTCTAGATATTAATCCAAATGCTAAAGGGCATACTTTGTGTATTCCAAAGCAAGAAGTAGATAAAATTTTTGATTTAGATGATGAGCTTTACATGGGGTTAATGCGTTTTTCTAAGCAAGTCGCTAAAGCTCTAGAACAAGCAGTGCCTTGTAAACGAGTTGGAATGACTGTAATTGGGTTAGAAGTACCACATGCACATGTTCATTTAATACCATTAAATGCTATGGAAGATGCACTGTTTTCTAAAAAAACAACGCTTACCCAAGACGAATTTAAAAATGTAGCAGAAGCTATTAGTGCAGCAATGTAACTAAGTACTTTGTGTTAATTGTTTGTCTATTTTTAAAGTAATTTGCATGGTTGTACCTTTTCCTATTTCGGAATGAGATACTTTTATTTTTCCATCATGAAAATCTTCAATAATACGTCGTGCTAAAGAGAGACCTAAGCCCCAACCTCGTTTTTTAGTTGTAAAACCAGGTTCGAAAATAGTATTAAATTGATTTTTGGAAAGTCCTTTTCCTGTATCGGAAATAGAAATCTTAACATAGTGTTCGCTAGGTTCTATGTTTACAGACAATTTACCTCTGCCTTTCATAGCATCAATAGCATTCTTAACTAAATTTTCTATAGTCCAGCTGTATAATTGGGTGTTTAATAATACAGGAACTTCGGTGTTTGGAATGTTAATACTAAAGTCGATTAATTTAGACGAACGCGATTTTAAATAATCGTAAGCATCAATAGTTTCCTTAACCACATTTGCTTGTTCTAGTGTTGGTACAGAACCTATTTTACTAAAACGCTCGGTAATGGTTTCAAGTCTACTAATATCCTTTTCAATTTCTTTAATGTAATCGGGGTTAACATCTTCAATTTTTAAAATTTCTGTCCAACCAATTAAAGACGATAACGGTGTTCCTATTTGGTGCGCAGTTTCTTTAGCCATTCCAGACCATAATTTATTTTGTGTAGCAATTTTTGTGCTCCTATAAAATACATACACTAAGCTTGCAAAAAGCACAAGTATAAGTACAAATGCTATAGGGTAATATTTTAGTTTATTTAAAAGAGGGGAGTTTCCATAGTATAAAGTATTTAAAACGCGACCGTCGTAAATAATTTCTATTGGGCTGTTTTCTTTTTCGAAATCTAAAATAAGATCTTTTATATAAGCAGAGTCTTTAGTTTTTGTTTCATCTAAATTATTATGTTCAATATTGCCTCCTAAATCAACCATAATCATAGGAGTTGTGGTGTTACTTTGTAGAATTTGAAGTGGTAATTCCCCGATGTCTCCATCTAAGTTTGTACTTTTAATTAAGTCGCGTTGGGCTGCAGACCAGTTTTCCATCTTTATGCGTTCTTCAGCTTTAAAACTCTGAAAGAACATATAAGTATTCCATAAAATAAGAGAGATAATAACAAACGAAAATCCGATAAATATCCAACGGATGAGGTTTTTATGTTTGGTAAAAAGCATGAAAACTATTTTTAGTGGTAATATAATGTAAATCTGTTAATAATATTGTGCTATCAAGTGACCAAATCATTTTTTGTTCATTGATAGAATACTTACCTTTGCCTTATCTTAAAGAAGTAAAATAATTTTATTCAGACCTAAGTCATTAACATCAAACTTATTATAAAGTAATGTGTTAAGGGGATTCGTTCTAAGGTATATAGCTTTTACGAATACAGTAGAGGCAGATGTTAAATGAATTTATTACTATTTATTTTTTTAATGTATGAAGCGAAATCCACTATTTTTGGTATTTTCGCGAGCAAGACACATTCAAAATAATTCAGTCAAACATACGCTAATATTAGAAAATATTTAAAAGGGGTGTAATTAACATTGAAAATTACGACTTAGTACATTAGATGCCTTTAAATTTGTACTGAATGTGAGAAAGGTGTTAATATTTGATAATTAATACAGACATTTTTAAATTATAGAAATGTAGTTGTCTTAAAAGATAAAATATAAAGAGAGTTTTTAATAGAAATTAAATGTAATGGAAGTACAAGGAAAAGTAAAAATGATAGGAGAAACCCAAACCTTCGGGAGTAATGGGTTCAGAAAAAGAGAGTTGGTAGTTACAACAGAAGAACAATATCCTCAGCATATATTAGTAGAATTTGTTCAAGATAAAACAGATTTACTAAACAGTTACACAGTAGGACAAAACGTAAAAGTGAGTATTAATTTAAGAGGTAGAGATTGGGTTAATCCTCAAGGAGAAACTAAATATTTTAACTCTATACAAGGTTGGAGAATTGAAGCCGTACAAGATGCAGCCTCAGGAGGAGCAGTTCCTCCAGTGCCACCAGCAGATGCTTTTGAACCAGCATCTAGTTTAAATGAAGACGATCACGACGACTTACCTTTCTAGTAAAGGTATACTATGACTAATTCAAAGTGTGATTAACCTCAATATCTAACGATATTGGGGTTTTTACTTTTTGTAAGATTCTTTTTTTAAATTAGGGGTATGAGATTTTTAAACAATAAAATAGAGTTTCCAAGTGTTGAAGAGGCAACAGACGAAGGTATTATAGCTGTTGGTGGAGATTTATCTACAGATCGGTTGTTGTTAGCATACAAGCGTGGTATTTTTCCTTGGTTTGAAGATGATAAAGCTATTTTATGGTGGTCTCCAGATCCTCGTTTTGTATTATATCCGGAAGAACTAAGGGTTTCTAAAAGTATGCGACAGGTGCTTCGAAATTGTAGTTTTACCGTAACAGTAAATAGGGCGTTTCCTCAAGTTATAGAGGCTTGTGCCGAAATTAAACGCAATGGACAAAGCGGTACTTGGATTACTAATAATATGACTGAAGCCTATATCGAGCTTTATAAAATGGGTTTTGCTAAATCTGTTGAGGTTTGGGAAAACAATGAACTTGTAGGTGGTTTTTACGGACTAGATTTAGGTAACAATGTCTTTTGTGGTGAGAGCATGTTCTCTAAGGTAAGCAATGCTAGTAAGGCTGCATTTATCACTTTTGTACAAAATACAAATTATAAAATTATAGATTGCCAGGTTTATACGCAACATTTAGAGAGTCTTGGCGGACGCTCAATTTCTAGAGAAACTTATCTTAGTTATCTTTAATTTTAATTAAACTTCATTATATCTAAAGCAATTTACTTCATGATCGTTTACCATGCCAGTTGCTTGCATGTGTGCATAGATAACTGTAGATCCTACAAATTTAAATCCACGTGTTTTTAAATCTTTACTTATGGCATCACTTAAAGGCGTATTTGCAGGTGTATCTTTATAGTTTTTAATATTGTTTTTTATGGGGTTCCCATCAACAAAATTCCAGATGTAAGTACTAAAACTTCCAAATTCTTCTTGAATTTTTATAAAAGCCTGAGCATTACTAATCGTTGCTTTTATTTTTAGTTTGTTTCTAATAATTCCTGCATCTTCAGCTAAACTATCTTGTTTCGCTTGTGTGTAATTTGCTATTTTTTTATAATCGAAATTGTCGAACGCTTTTCTGAAATTTTCTCGTTTTCTTAATATTGTAATCCAACTTAAACCCGCCTGAAAGGTTTCAAGAATTAAAAACTCGAATAGTGTAGCATCATCTTTTACAGGAACACCCCATTCAAGATCGTGATATGCTTCGTATAAATCGTCATTTTTGCACCAACCACATCTGTGTTTCTTCATCTTGTAAGGAATTTATATTAATGCTACTAATGTAACAACTGTTACCTTAAAAATTACATTTATGGATTAAATTTGTAAGGTAAAATAAAGAAACATATGCAAGCAACACATACTATTGTTAAGAATGAAGTGATTCAAAAGAGTTTAGATAATGCCATGTCTTATCAGGAATTTAGAGATTTGGTTAAAGAATTATCAAAAACTGGTGGCGCAACAGGTCATGAACAAACTGCAGCTCTCGTTGGATACACTAAGGTGAACGAGAGTAGAATGAAACGTTGGGATAAAACCTTAAAAGTTTCTGAGGCTGATACGGAAGCTATTAAAAGTTTTAATGGTGATATTACTTGGTTAGTGATTGCTGAAAGTTGGTGCGGAGATGCTGCGCATGTAATGCCTGTAATTAATAAAGTGGCAGAACTTAATGAAAATATAAATTTTAAAGTTGTCCTTCGTGATGATAATGACGAGTTAATGAATATGTATTTAACAAACGGAGGAAAATCAATTCCGAAGTTAATCATGATAGACAATGCTTCAGGGGAAGTTGTAAATACATTTGGACCAAGACCGCTTACAGCAACAAAGTTAGTTGCAGATTACAAAGCTGAACATGGTGTTTTAACTGCTGAGTTTAAGGAATCGTTACAAACATGGTATAATTTAAATAAAGGGCAGAGTACAATTTCAGATTTAATAGGTTTGTTAAAGGCTTAATTTTTGCCTTCAAAATAAAATGTAATCGAACCTATTTGAGAAGGTTTAGATACATCAGAATTAAAACGTGCTTTTTTAGCGTACTCCATTGCACTGCTAATTAAGCACTCGTTTTTAGATGTAGATGCATTATTTACATAAGAATCTGTAACATCGCCAGCAGAATTAACGGTGATATTAATAATTATTTTTCCGCTAGCTTCACATAAATATATTGGTGTTGGCATAAACATGTGTGTTCTATTTACTAACGAATAATGCATGCTACTATTCTTATTGCTAGAAGCATTCATTGCTATTTTGTCTCCCGAATTATTTCCGTTAGAAGCATTAGAGTTACTCTTTTTTTGAGTTCTCGCTTTTAAAATACTATTTACACTATTAAAAGACGATAACTCTTCACTATCTAAATTACGGTCTTCTGCATCCGAATTGGTGTCTTCAAGCTCATCCACGGCTTCAGTAATATCTTCTGTTTGTGTTAATCTTGAGTTTTCGTAATCTTTTGGAGGCTCAATAGGATTATATGCTTTTGCAAAACGCTTGGTATTCTGTGTTTCGTTAAAGGCTTTATTGGTCTCTGCTTTGGCTTGATCAGATTGTTCGCTAAGTTCTTTTTCTTCTAATTCCTTTTCTGTTTTTTGCTCAGGTTGCATATCGTAAAATGTTTCAGAAAGGAAAGATTCACGTTTTGTAAGATGCATATTAAACACAATAAGTACAACTGTTCCTGCTATAAGTGCAGTTATTAAAGCGGCTTTATGTGTGTCTGTTAATTTCAAAAAGAAGGAGGTGTTGAGATGAAATAAAAACTAATATACGTTTTTTCTGAAGTTTTAGTCTTTTAATTGGGCTATAAATTGTTCCGGGCTTAAGGCATCAACAACATTAAAATCTCCTATTTTAGTTCGTCTTAAAACCGATAAATGTGCTCCTGTTTGTAATGCTTTTCCAAAGTCGTTTGCTAAAGATCGAATGTAAGTCCCTTTGCTACAAACTACTCTAAATTCTAGATTATTTCCAGAAATAGTAGTTATTTCAAATTCAGCAATATGAATAGTTCTTGGTTTAATATCTACAGCTACACCAGCGCGAGCAAATTCGTACAACCGTTTTCCGTCTTTTTTAATAGCCGAAAATACTGGTGGATATTGCTCGATATCTCCTATAAATTGTTTGGTAGCATTGTGTATTAATTCAGGGGTAATATGATCTGTAGGAAATGTTTCATTTATTTCGGTTTCTAAGTCAAAAGATGGCGTTGTGCCTCCTAAAACAATGGTTCCTGTGTATTCTTTAATTTGACCCTGAAAAGTATCTATTTGCTTAGTCATTTTGCCAGTGCAAATCACTAATAATCCTGTTGCTAAAGGATCAAGAGTTCCTGCATGACCAACTTTTATTTTTTTAATATTAAAAGCTTGACGTATTTCCCAACGGAGTTTGTTTACAGCCTGAAAAGAGGTCCAATTTAAAGGTTTGTCTATCAGTAAGACTTCTCCGCTTAAGTAATCGTCTAGTGTTTTCTTCATATTATTTTAAAAAAGTATAACCAATGGCTATAAAGCCAACAATTGCACAATAAATCGCGAAATACGATAGTTTACTTTTCTTGACCAAAGAAATCATCCATGTACAAGCAAAAAGGCCGCACACAAAAGCAGCTATAAATCCAGCAGAAAGCGCAGTAATATCTGTGTTTTCTAAATTTAATTCACCTCCTAAAATATCTTTAGCAATTTTTCCAAAAATTAATGGTACAACCATTAAAAATGAAAAACGCGCCGCTTTTGTTTTATCGTTTCCAAGTAAAACTGATGTAGATATTGTTGCTCCTGATCTTGAAATTCCTGGAAGCATGGCAATGGCTTGCGAAATTCCAATAATAAAAGCATTTTTAAATGTTACAGGTTTTTCTGTGTCTTTAGCTTTGTCTGCAAGAAAAAGTAATACAGCGGTTACAATTAACATGGCGCCTACTAATAGTAAATTTCCGCCGAAAAGAGATTCTAATTGTTTTTCAAAAAATAAGCCTATTAACACAGCAGGAATCATAGAAAGTGCAATTTTAGAAATAAATTGTAAATCCTCGTTCCATTCAAATTTTAATGCTCCTTTAATGAGCTCAAAAATGTCTTTTCTAAAAATAACCATAGTACTTAATGCTGTTGCAAAGTGAAGTACTACTGTAAATAATAAGCTTTCTTCTGGTACAGAATGGTCGCCTAAAAGCGCTTTACCTATTTCTAAATGGCCACTAGAAGAAACTGGTAAAAATTCGGTAAGTCCTTGAATAATTCCAAGGATAATAGCATCTATAGTTTCCATTATTTTTTATTCGGATTTAAAAGAATGGCATAAATCTGAACTCCGAATCCGATTAAAATTAATGTTGGAGCTAATCGTATTCTTCTGAAACTAAAAATATCTGGACTAAAAACATTAGGGTCGTCGCTACCACCTCCAGACATTAAGATAAAACCTAATGCAATAATACCAAGCCCGATAAGCATAAATTTATAGTTTTTCTTCCCAAAGATGAATTCATCTTTAGATAGTTTTTTTTGTTTTTGTTCTCCCATGTATATTGTAATAATGCATTCTCTTTGAAAGCTATGCAAATTAAAGGTTTTTATTTAAAACGCATTCTTAAAGCAGACTTAAAAATTAGTCTAATTTAATAGAATTTAAAATTTCGTGTAATGCTGCTTTTTCAGTTTCGTTGGTGTACGATAATATAAATGATAAGCTAAAACCATAACGGACTACGCAATAAAATTCTTGCTGTACGTTATATGCACCGTAAGTTGCTTTAGCTCTCATAATATCGAATGTTTCTCCATCGATAGCTTTAGTGTCTATATTATCTTCAAATTGATACTGTGCTGGGGTTTGTTTTAATAATTCTTTAGAGTTGAATAGGTAGTCACGACCACGTTTAATATTTGGAGTTCCAGATACATTTTCGGCAATCACACTTAATGATGCGTTATATGTTTTAGTCTCTTTTATAGGATATCTAAACAAAGAAAATAAATAGGCTGTATTTATTTGTGAAGCCTTTAAAATGGATCCCATTTTAGTATTTTCTCGTGCTAAATACTTTTCGCCTTTATCTGTAACTGCTTTAATATTGTGTTTAGATTGTTGTGTCCAATCTGCAGGATATTCAAATGTTAATCCAAAATACGGGTTGCTATACGTGTTGTCTTTTACTTCTCCGAAATCGAAATCTTCAGGTAGGTTTTTAACTTCTTTTTTACAGCTAATTACGCACAAAAAAAGCAACGAAAAGCATAAGGATTTTATCATTTTTAATAGTATAATTGATCGGTTTTTAAATTTAAGAATCGCTGTGTGGCAATAAATGTACTAATCCATGTAATAATAATTCCTAACATAAATATGGTTATAAATAAGCCACCAATTAGAATTGGGTTGTTCATTAACTCTAGATCGGGGAAGGTTTTATTTAAGTAAAAGAAAACAATGGCCATTCCTATTAAAGCTAAAACAGCTCCAATTATACCTAGTTTAACGCTTTTCCAAACAAAAGGTTTTCTAATAAAATGTTTAGTTGCGCCTACCATTTGCATGGTTTTTATGGTGAAACGTTTAGAGTATACAGATAATCGTATCGAACTGTTTATAAGTAATACCGCAATTAGTGTAAAAATACCACTAACTACTAAAATCCAGAAGCTAATACGTTTTACGTTTTCGTTCATTAAGGTTACTAAATCATTGTCGTAACGCACTTCGTCTACAAAAGTTTTTGTTAAAGCTTCGTCAGATATAATTTTTAACTGTTCAGACGTTACAAAGTCAGCTTTTAAATGCACGTCTATAGAATTTTGTAATGGATTAAATCCTAAGAAATTCATGAAATCTTCACCATTTTCAGCCTTCATAAACTCTGCAGCTTGTTCTTTCGATACGTATTCTGTTGTTTTTACGTAATCGGCCATTGTTAAGCTTTTTTCAAGTTGTTTAATTTCAACTTCTTTAGCCGTTTCTTTTAAGTAAATAGTAACCACAACTTGCTCCTTAAAATGGTCTGCAAGTTTTTTGGTGTTTAGTACAAGCATGCCTAGTAAACCAAGTAAAAATAGAACTAAAGCAATACTCAATACTACAGAAAAATAAGACGATATTAATCGGCGTTTTTGATAATTTTCAAAAGATGAGCTCATATAAGGCGTGAATTTGTTTGTAAAAATATAAAAGAAATCTATTTCCTTAAGGATAACAACGTTTAAACTTTCAACATTGTTATAATAACCTTAAATTTGCGCCTTTATTAAGCGGAATACACAAATATGAAATATAATTTCAACGACATAGAAGCCAAGTGGCAACAATATTGGGCAGAACACCAAACATTTCAAGCCAAAAATCAATCTGAAAAACCTAAATATTATATCCTCGATATGTTTCCTTATCCGTCTGGTGCAGGATTGCATGTTGGGCATCCGTTAGGGTATATTGCTTCAGATATTTATGCACGTTACAAGCGCCATAAAGGATTTAATGTGTTGCACCCACAAGGTTACGATAGTTTTGGTTTACCTGCAGAACAGTATGCGATTCAAACGGGGCAACACCCAGCAGTAACTACCGAAACTAATATTGCAACCTATCGTCGTCAATTAGATCAAATCGGATTTTCTTTCGACTGGTCTCGTGAAGTGCGTACGTCGAATCCGGAATATTACAAATGGACACAATGGATTTTTGTGCAATTGTTCAATTCTTGGTTTAATAACGATACCGCTAAAGCTGAAGATATTTCAACTTTAGAAGCGGTGTTTTCTGCAGAAGGAAATGCTACTGTAAATGCGGTTTGCGACGATAATATTGAACCGTTTACTGCTGAGCAATGGAACGGATTTTCTTCAGAACAAAAACAAGATATTTTATTACAATACCGTTTAACCTATTTGGCAGAAACAGAAGTAAACTGGTGTCCAGAATTAGGAACTGTTTTAGCAAACGACGAGATTGTTAACGGCGTATCCGAACGTGGTGGATATCCTGTAATTAGAAAAAAAATGACACAATGGAGTATGCGAATTTCTGCCTATGCAGAACGTTTACTTCAAGGTTTAAATACTATAGATTGGACAGATTCTTTAAAGGAGAGTCAGCGTAACTGGATTGGAAAATCTGTTGGAGCTAGTGTGACGTTTAACGTCAAAGATCATGATGCTAAAATAGATGTGTTTACAACACGTCCTGATACTATTTTTGGAGTGAGTTTCATGACGTTAGCACCAGAACACGAATTAGTATCGAAAATTACTACTGATGCTCAAAAAGCAGACGTTGAAGCGTATATTGAGAAAACGGCAAAACGTAGTGAACGCGAACGTATGGCTGACGTAAAAACCATTTCTGGTGTCTTTACAGGAGCTTATGCGGAGCATCCTTTTACTAAGGAACCTGTTGCGATTTGGATTGGAGATTACGTTTTGGCAAGCTACGGAACAGGAGCTGTTATGGCGGTGCCTTGTGGTGATCAACGTGATTACGATTTCGCAAAACACTTCGATATCGAGATTCCAAATATTTTTGAAGGCGTAGATATTTCTGAAGCAGCATTCGCTGAAAAAGGAAATACTAAGCTTACAAATAGCGATTTCTTAAACGGCTTGTCTTATAAAGAAGCGACTCCAAAAGCTATTGAAGCCTTGGAAGCTCTTGGACAAGGTGAAGGAAAAACAAATTACCGTTTACGCGATGCTGTATTTAGCCGTCAGCGGTATTGGGGAGAGCCATTTCCGGTGTATTACGTAAATGGAAAACCACAAATGATTGCAACCGAACATTTACCAATTCGTTTGCCAGAAGTAGAAAAATATTTACCAACCGAAACCGGAGAGCCACCTTTAGGTCGTGCCGATGTTTGGGCTTGGGATACTAATAAAAATGAAGTCGTTTCAAACAGTCTTTGTCATTCAGAGCAAAGCGACGAATCTCATAACGGTATTTACCCTCTAGAATTAAACACCATGCCAGGTTGGGCGGGAAGCTCTTGGTATTTCTTCCGTTATATGGAAGAAGCTTCAAAACGAGGCGATGTATTTGCTAGCGAAGAGGCACTTAACTATTGGGAAAGTGTCGATTTATATATTGGTGGTAGCGAACATGCAACAGGCCATTTATTATACTCCCGTTTTTGGGTGAAATTCCTAAAAGACCGCGGATTTGTAAACATTGAAGAGCCTTTTAAAAAGCTGATTAACCAAGGAATGATTTTGGGGACTAGTGCTTTTGTGTATAGAGTTGATTTTTCACATCACACATCTACAACTTCAAAAGAGTCTAAAGAACCTAGCTTAAGTAAATCTCTTTATGTTTCTTATGATAGCGTCAAGAAATTTGAAGATTTGTATAATTTTATTCTAAGCTCTAAAATTTCCGCAGAGGATAAGAATACTTTCGTAAATGGTAATAGCTTCACCAAAGGTTTAGCTAGTGTTGTTGAAGACACTGTGTTTTTTGATATATTAAACGACGAGCAAAAAGAAACTGTAATTGCTTTTCAAGAATTATATAAAACTGTTGAAAAAGATATATATAATCAGAATTTTGGGGTAGTTGTAGAAGGACTTAAATTTTCACCAATCCACGTAAAAGTTCAGTATGTAAATGCTTCAGATGAATTAGATATTGAAGGATTAAAAACTGATGGCGAGTTTGGAGAAGATTTTAAAGATGCCGAATTTATTTTAGAAGATGGCGTGTATAAAGTAGGTAGAGAAGTCGAAAAAATGTCGAAATCTAAATACAACGTCGTTAATCCAGATCAGATTTGTGCAGAATACGGTGCAGACAGTTTACGTTTATACGAAATGTTCTTAGGGCCATTAGAGCAAGCGAAACCTTGGAATACTGCAGGAATTACAGGAGTACATGGTTTCCTTAAAAAATTATGGAAATTATATGTTGGTGAAGACACTGTAAATGTTACAGATGCAGAACCAACAAAAGACAATCTTAAAACGCTTCATAAAACCATTAAAAAGGTACAAGAAGATATCGAGAACTTCTCGTTCAATACATCGGTGTCCACGTTTATGATTGCTGTAAACGAATTCAACGCACAAAAATGTGTGAGTAAAGCGGTGTTAGAACCGTTCTTAATTTTATTATCGCCTTATGCACCACATATTGCAGAAGAATTATGGAGCCAGTTAGGGAATTCAGAATCAATTTCTGAAGTACCGTTCCCAGAGTTTGACGGGAGTCATTTGGTAGAGAGCAGTAAAGTGTATCCCATTTCTTTCAACGGAAAAACACGTTTTACTTTAGAGTTATCTCTAGACTTAAAAAAGGATGAAATTGAGGAGATTGTAATGGCTCACGAAAGAACGCAAGAGCAATTACAAGGACGTACACCTAAAAAAGTTATTGTGGTACCAGGAAAGATTATCAATATTGTAGGTTAGGTGTCATTTATATAATAATAAAAGTGTTGCGTAAAACATGATTTTGTTTTCGTGACCTATGTTTATAAAGGGGTTTATGTAATAAATATGAAAATATTTTTACTAGACCCCTATTTTTTTAGGGGGTGTCGATAAAAAATACGAATTTTGGGTGATAAAATTAATTTATCATGAAAATTGGTGTTCCAAAGGAAATCAAAAACAACGAAAACCGTGTGGGGATGACGCCTGCAGGTGTTTTCGAATTAGTTAATCAAGGTCATACCGTTTATGTGCAATCTACTGCAGGAGAAGGGAGTGGGTTTCTCGATGCAGTGTATCAGGAAGTTGGTGCTGTTATTTTAGAGACCATTCAAGATGTGTACCAGTCTAGCGAAATGATTGTAAAAGTGAAAGAGCCTATTCAGGAAGAATATGCTTTAATTCAGCCTAATCAGATTGTGTTTACGTATTTTCATTTTGCGTCTAGCGAAGCGCTAACCTTAGCGATGTTAAAAAGTAATGCTATTTGTATTGCTTATGAAACGGTTGAAGATGAAGAGGGAACTTTGCCGTTGTTAACACCAATGTCGGAAGTTGCGGGTAGAATGGCTATTCAGCAGGGGGCTAAATATCTAGAAAAACCTATAAAAGGACGTGGTATTTTATTAGGAGGTGTTCCTGGGGTGACTCCTGGAAAAGTGCTTATTTTAGGTGCAGGCGTTGTTGGGGTTCAGGCAGCAAAAATGGCAGCAGGTTTGGGAGCTCATGTTACTATTATGGATGTTAATATGAAACGTTTAAGGTATGTAAACGATATTATGCCAAGTCATGTGGTTACAGAATATTCTAGTGTTTACAATATTAAAAAACACATTCAGACTCATGATTTAATTATTGGAGGTGTATTGCTGAAAGGTGGAAAAGCACCAAAATTAATTACCAGAGACATGTTAAAAGACATGAGACCAGGAACTGTATTAGTAGATGTTGCTGTAGATCAAGGCGGATGTATGGAAACCACAAAAGCAACTACGCACGAAGATCCAACTTTTATTATTGATGATATTGTGCATTATTGTGTAGCAAATATGCCGGGAGCAGTGCCTTATACATCTACTTTGGCATTAACAAATGTGACTTTGCCTTATGTACTAAAACTTGCTAACAAAGGTTGGGAGCAAGCGTGTGCCGAAGATAAATCCTTAGCTCTTGGTTTAAATATAGTATCTGGTAAAATTGTGTACGGCGAAATTACAGAAGCTTTTGATTGGGGTATGCAATATGCATAAACACTGACAAAATTTCTTAATCTTAATTTGGCGCATTATTTGATATAATATAGTAAATTTAACCTGATTAAAACTTAGAAAAATGTTTACATATTATATACTTATTGGTGCTATTGCTTTAGTAAGCTGGTTAGTTAGCAACAAATTAAAATCTAAATTTAAGACCTATTCTAAAGTTCATTTAAGAAATGGAATGAGTGGGAAGGAGATTGCTGAAAAAATGTTAGCAGACAATGGAATTCGCGATGTAAAAGTTGTATCGACCCCAGGAAAATTAACAGATCACTACGATCCTAGAAATAAAACAGTTAATTTAAGTGAGCCTGTATATTCTCAAGCCAATGCAGCAGCGGCAGCGGTAGCGGCTCACGAATGTGGCCATGCAGTGCAACATGCTCAGGCGTACAGTTGGTTAACTATGCGTTCGCAATTAGTCCCTATTGTGAGTGTGTCGTCTAAAATGTCGCAATGGTTGGTAATTGGTGGTTTAATTTTAGGAGCTGCTTCTGGAGCTGGATTAGGTTTCTATGTGTCTGTAGTAGGGTTGTTAATGATGGGGATGGCTACAATTTTTAGTTTTGTAACATTACCGGTAGAATACGATGCTAGTAATCGTGCTTTAGCATGGTTAAAAAATAAAAATATGTTAGCGCCTAATGAATACGATGGTGCCGAAGATGCTTTAAAATGGGCAGCACGTACATATTTAGTTGCTGCAATTGGAGCATTGGCCTCTTTATTATACTGGGCTATGCAAATTTTAGGAAATAGAAGTTAAAACTAATTTATAATATTAAAAAAAAGGTCGGATTTTTAAAAATCCGACCTTTTTTTTTGTCCTATATAATAGGTGTGTTTTAAATTATTTTATAGCACCACAAGCAATACGTATTCCGGCATCACCAGTTGGCTGTGTTGTGAAATCGTCTGTTCCTTGGTGAATAATAATACCACGACCTCCAATGGTTCTTGTGGTGTCCTGACAAGTTATACACCATTCATCGGTTTCAAAAGTAACTGTTGCTTTTCCGTTTTCATCGGTTGTAAAATTACCGATATCACCACGGTGGTATCCTTGGGTGTCTCCCCATTTTCCATGTTTCGAATTTGTAGGATTCCAATGACCTCCAGAAGATTTGGCGTCATGAGACGAGCAATCTGCTTTTTCGTGTAAATGTATGGCGTGTACTGTTCTTGGTTTTAAGCCTTCAAGTTCTGCTAACATTTTTACAGTATCGTTAATTTCTGTAAAAACAACAGTTCCTGAAGTTTTACTATCGCTTTTGGCTTCCAGAGAGACTTTAATCATATTAGTCTGGTCTATTTGCTCTTTCATGGCATTATTAGTAATGCTTTCTGTATTTGGAGTGTGTGTTGGATCTGACATCGGATCGCTTTTCTTTTTCTTATTATCGCAAGATATAAGACCGATTATAGAAAAGGCTATTAATGCTGTTTTATAAAATTTCATGATGTTGATTTTTAATTATTTATGGTGAAATTAAAAAACAAATATCATAGAGATTGATGGAAATACGTTAAAAACTAACTCAAATCGTATGGTTAAGATTATATCGGAATTTGTCGGTCTATTTGTTGTTGTAGAGAAATAAAGGTTTCTGTTCTAGATACGCCATCAATAGATTGAATATCCTTGTTTAGTAAATGCATTAAATGCTCGTTATCTCGACATAAAATTTTAATAAAAATACTCCAATTTCCTGTAGTATAATGGCATTCTATAACTTCTGGAATTTTGTTTAATTGTTTTACGGCTTCAGGGTTGCTCATTGCTTTGTCTAAGTAAATACCAATAAAAGCCATGGTGTTATAGCCAAGTACTTTAGGGTTTATAGTGAATTTTGAGCCTGAAATTAATCCTGATTTTTCTAATTTTCGTAATCGTTGATGAATTGCAGCGCCAGAAATTCCGACACCTCTAGCGATTTCTAAAATAGGTGTTCTGGCATCTCCCATTAATGCACGAAGAATTTCTTTGTCGATACCGTCAATTTCAATATTTTGATTTGAAACTTTCATGAAAACATTTATTAAAAATTAAAACATAAAAGTAGTTAAAGTCTTTAAATATGAAAGATTTTTTTGTTCATAATTGATTGAATTGTAATCGGTGATAGTATTTCTTTAATTTTCTTATTCATCTTTTTAAAGTTGCTTTTTGTTCATGTTGAAAGATGCGGTGCTAAGCCTTATTAATTTGAGGTGTTTTTTATTTTATATCTGAACAAACGTTTGTTCAAATAAGTGTTTTTTTTAATAGTTTTAAAAACCGCCATATCACCTCTTTTAAGACGTTTAAAGCTTTTTCTACATATGTATGGTTCTATGTATTGCTTTTGCTTTTAAACTCAGTAAATCGACTAAAAATAGCTTAATTATTTTATGCTTTCTCTTTTAGATTATGTACGAGTTTTAGTTGTTAAGAATGTTGTAATAGAGATTTGTATTTTTATTCTATAAATACATGAATTCCCTTAGTTAACAGTGTTTTATACACTGATTTTTTGTTATTAATACTAAGTCGATTTTGCTAAATGTTTATTAAATATCAAAGAATCTTTGTCAACTTGTAAAAGAAATCTTTCAGGAGGTATAGAAATGATAATATCTTCATTTTTAATGCTTTTTTTGATTGAAAAGTCGTTAAAAATGCCGAACTTTATAGTAGTTACATAAGCAAGGCTTTTGGTTGTTTTTTTCATGATTTAATCAAAGTTTAGTAATGGTAATGTATAGGTGTTTGGCTTTAAATTTGTTTAAGAAACACCAGCTTTAAAATAGGATGTCGATTTTTATAAACCTATAATTAGAATGTTTTGCACAAGGGTAATTTTAACTGGTTTAAAAGCCATTTAGATTGTAAGTGTAAAATCTTCGAAAATTAAATTTATATGGAAAGAAAAATAATGATTACAGGAGGGATTTTAGGTCTTTTAAGTGTAATTATTGGTGCTTTTGCAGCACATGGATTGAAGCCTTTAATTTCGGTTGAATCCATTCAGACATTCGAAACAGGAGTACGTTATCAAATGTATCATGCTTTACTATTGTTATTTGTAGGTGGAGCATCTTTTTTGCCGAAAGCAAAAAAAACACTGATTTTTTATCTGGTATTAGTTGGAGTTATTTTGTTTTCTGGTTCTATTTATGGTTTAGCAACGAATGCGCTTACAACATTCGATTTTAAAACCATAGGGTTTGTAACCCCAATAGGTGGGTTGCTAATGATAATAGGTTGGTTAATTATGATATTATCACTTTTTAAATTAAAAAGCGATAATGGTTAAAAATATAATACATAACTCAATTTAATTAAATGCGATCATGGAAATTTTATCGATTCTTGTTAAGAAATAAAATTTTGATGTTTGCAAAGTAAAACATGTAATATTATGGTAGATAACAGTCAAATTATGAAAACGGTCTCGTTGGAAAAATACGGGATTAAAAATGCCAAAGTCAAGTATCAATTATCTTCAGACGAACTACAAAAAATAACAGTTGATGCTGGTCTGGGTAAAGAAACGGCAAACGGAACTCTAGTCGTTAATACAGGTAAGTTTACAGGGCGTTCTCCTCAGGATCGTTTTATTGTAAAGGATGATTATACTTCTGAAAGAGTTTGGTGGGGAAAAACAAATAAAGCTATCTCTCCAGAGAATTTTGATAAACTTGAAAAAGAAGTAACAAAATATCTTTCTGGAAAAGAAATATACGCAAGAGATGGTTATGTGTGTGCAGAACCTGAATATAGAACAAATATTAGAACAGTAACTGAATACGCATGGTCTAACATGTTTGTTTTTAATATGTTTTTACGTCCTACAGCTAGCGAATTAGAAAACTTTAACGAAGATTGGTTAGTGCTTTGTGCGCCTAGTTATGAGTGTCCAGAACCCAAAGAATATGGTATCCGTCAAGGAAACTTTTCAATTATAAACTTTACTAAAAAAGTAGTTTTAATTGGTGGATCTGCTTATACAGGAGAAATTAAAAAAGGTGTCTTCTCTGCTTTAAACATGATTTTGCCAGTAGAAAAAAATGTATTACCAATGCACTGCTCTTCTAATGTAGGTAAAAAAGGTGATACTGCTATTTTCTTCGGATTATCAGGAACTGGTAAAACAACACTTTCAGCAGATCCAGAAAGAAAATTAATTGGAGATGATGAACATGGTTGGACTGCAGATAACACTATTTTTAACTTTGAAGGTGGATGTTATGCAAAAGTTATTGATTTATCTGAAGAAAAAGAACCAGATATCTTTAGAGCTGTTAAACCAGGTGCTTTACTTGAAAATATCTTAATTAAAGAAGATGGGCAACCAGATTATTTAGATAGTAGTATCACTCAAAATACACGTGTTAGTTACCCTATTTATCATATTGATAATATTCAAGAAACACTTTACGCAAAGAACCCAAAAAATATTTTCTTTTTAACTTGTGATGCTTTTGGTGTATTGCCTCCAGTATCTAAATTAACTCCTGGCCAAGCTGCTTACCACTTTATTTCTGGTTATACTGCTAAGGTTGCAGGAACCGAAGCTGGAATTACAGAACCGGTACCGTCTTTCTCTGCTTGTTTTGGAGAGCCATTTATGCCATTACACCCAACAGTTTATGGTGAAATGTTAAGTAAAAAAATGACTGAAGCAGGTGTAAATGTTTGGTTAATTAATACTGGATGGAGTGCAGGACCTTACGGTGTTGGATCTCGTATAAAATTAAAATATACAAGAGCAATGATTACAGCAATTTTAAACGGTGAATTAGAAAATGTTGATTACGATCAAAACTTTATTTTCGGTTTACATATGCCTAAATATTGTCCAGGTGTACCAACAGAAATCCTAGATCCAATGAATACTTGGTTGAAAAAAGGAGATTATATTGGAAAAGCCATTCAATTAGCTCACTCATTTCACTTAAATTTTGAAAAATTCTCTGGACAAGCTTCAGAACAAATAATGGAAGGTGGACCACTAATTGATGAACATCACCACTTACACGAAAACCTATAGTAATTAAGTGTATATTTAATATCAAGAAAAAGGCTGTCTAAAAAGGTAGCCTTTTTTTATATTTTATTTTTTTTAAGTATTGATTTTTGTATCATTAAAGTATGAAAAGAAACATCGTTTGGAAGACCAATAAATAGTCAGATTCAATAGAGAGTCTTCTTCTATCTAGTTATAATGGTTTGATTTTTATGTATTTAACAATATAACTTAAACGGTGCATTTTTAAGTGTAGTTATTGGTACTTATAGTAACGGGTTGGAGGATTATGATAGTATCCTTTTTTAATATAAACAAATAATTAATTGAAGTCTATAACCGCAAATGTTAAATTTTTGATGTTTGTACAGTAAAAACCACATTAAAATTATGAGTAATAATCAAATCAAGAAAACGGTCTCGTTGGAAAAGTATGGGATTAAAAAAGCCAAAGTTAAGTATCAATTATCTTCAGACGAACTACAAGATCTAACTATTGAAAAGGGGCAAGGTGTAGAGGTGTCTTCAGGTGCGCTAGCAGTGAATACAGGAGAATTTACAGGAAGATCTCCTAAAGATCGATTTATTGTTGAAGATGATATCACAAAAGACAAAGTATGGTGGGGAGATATAAATATTCCTATTGCACCTAATACATTTGATGCCTTATATGATAAGGTTGTAGATTATTTATCTGAAAAAGAAGTTTTTGTTAGAGACAGTTATGCGTGTGCAGATGTAAATTACAAAATGAACATTCGTGTTATTAACGAGCATCCTTGGACAAATATGTTTGCTTACAATATGTTTTTAAGACCTACAGAAGAGGAATTGAAGACTTTTGATCCTGAATGGACTATTGTAAATGCTCCAGGTTTCATGGCAGATCCAAAAGTAGATGGAACACGTCAACATAACTTTGCAATATTAAATTTTACAAAAAAAATCGTATTAATTGGAGGTACTGGTTACACAGGCGAAATTAAAAAGGGAATTTTCTCTGCTTTAAATTTTATTCTTCCAGTATTTAAAAATACACTTCCAATGCACTGTAGTGCTAACGTAGGAGAGGATGGAGATACAGCAATTTTCTTTGGATTATCAGGAACAGGAAAAACAACACTTTCTGCAGATCCTAAACGTCGTTTAATTGGAGACGATGAACATGGTTGGACAAAAGAAAACACTGTTTTTAATTTTGAAGGTGGTTGTTATGCAAAAGTGATTAACTTATGTAAAGAAAATGAACCAGATATTTATAATGCTATTAAGCGTGGTTCTATCTTAGAAAACGTAATTGTAGATAAAGATGGTCATGTTGATTTTGCAGATACAAGCATTACACAAAATACACGTGTTAGTTATCCTATAAATTTTATTGATAACATACAGGAGCCATCTATTGGAAAAAATCCTAAAAATATATTTTTCTTAACAGCAGATGCTTTTGGAGTAATTCCACCAATATCTAAATTAACGCCAGCACAAGCTGCATACCATTTTATATCTGGATACACAGCAAAAGTGGCAGGGACAGAAGCAGGAATTAAAGAGCCGCAACCATCATTCTCTGCTTGTTTCGGAGCACCATTCATGCCATTACACCCTGCAAAATATGCAGAAATGCTAAGTAAAAAGATGAAAGATGCTGGTGTAAACGTTTGGCTTATAAACACAGGTTGGACCGGTGGTGCATACGGTGTTGGTACAAGAATGAAATTAAAATATACACGTGCTATGATTAATGCCGTTTTAAATGGAGATTTAGGACTGTATAATCACCACGATTATCATATCCATTCTGTGTTTGGAGTAGCACAACCTAGAACATGTCCAGGTGTACCTGATTCCGTTTTAAGCCCTAGAGCAACATGGAATGATGATGAGGCGTATTATACTACAGCATTTAAATTGTCTAATGCATTTAGAATGAATTTTAAACAATTTGAAAGCATAGCAAGCGAGGAAATTAGACGTGGAGGACCACAACGTTACAATCCATAAAAATCTAAAGTACCAATTAATTTAAACCAAAAAAAAGGCGATTCAGAAATGAATCGCCTTTTTATATGCAGTAAAGTGAAATAAACAAGTGCGTTATCTTCCTTTATTCGCTTTTTCAATATATTTTTCTAATGCCATAGTCATAGAAGGTGTTTCTGGTGTTGGAGCAGAAATATCTACTCGTAATCCTTTTTCTTCTACAGCCTTAATTGTCGTATTTCCAAATACAGCTATACGTGTATTGTTTTGTTTAAAATCTGGAAAATTGTGGAATAAAGATTCAATACCGGAAGGGCTAAAGAATACTAAAACATCGTAAAGTACATCTGCTAAATCAGATAAATCACTAATTACAGTTTTGTAAAATACAGCTTCTTTCCAATCTATTCCTAAACCATCTAAAATTTGTGGTACTTCAGGTTTTAATTTGTCTGTCGTAGGTAATAAAAATTTTTCGTCCTTATATTTTTTAATTAAAGGAGTTAGTTCACTAAATGTGCGTTTTCCTACGTAAATTTTTCTTTTTCTGTAAACCACATATTTTTGAAGGTAATACGCTACGGCTTCAGATTGGCAGAAATATTTCATTGAATCTGGTACTTTAAAACGCATTTCTTCAGCAACTCTAAAAAAGTGATCTACCGCATTTCTGCTAGTTAGAATAATAGCAGTGTAGTTATGGAGGTCTACTTTTTGCTGTCTAATTTCTTTTGCAGGAACTCCTTCTACGTGAATAAAAGGGCGGAAATCAATTTTTACTTTTTGCTTTTCTTGAAGATCAAAATATGGAGAATTTTCTATTTTAGGTTCTGGCTGAGAGACTAAAATTGTTTTCACTTTCATGAGCGTTTTTTATTAAGATGACCTTAGTAAAATGTAATAAATTTATACAAAATTATATAAGGTGCGATTTCGAGAGTGCAAAGATACAAAATAAAATAAAATAGGTTCGATTTAATTAATTTTTGATAACGTTTTAAGGAAGTGCTTAAACGTATAATTAATATAGTGACCAAGATTGACGCTATAATATACAAAATTGTTTTTGATGGAGTTACACTATAAATTAAAACAGCATTTACAGGAACAAGCAACATACCGAAGTAATTTTTATAACTCTTTTTTTGAAAAATGTAGTTGTCAATAATATCATCTATGTTAAATAGATTGGCTATAAGTTTTTCAAAAAGTATTTTTACAATTAAAAAGGCAGCTATACCAAATGTAATTGTAAGCATAAGTCTAGTGTCTATATGTGCATCACCAAATAATACTTTGTAGCATATACTTAAAAAAATAGCAGTAGAAATAATAAAATTCGTTAACAGTAGTGTGTCAAATTGGTCTATAACCTTAAGGTCTCGAGAATAAATATTAAAATATTTAGAATTGGTTAAAAGAGCCGCTAAATCGTTAAATCTATTTGTGAATCTTGTCTTGGCAATAGCCAGGCAAATAAGCCCAACCATTATTAAAATGGTAAATATTTCATTATATGTGACCTCTCGAAGCATGGGTCAAAATTATTTAAAATAATAATAGCGACATTGAATTATTAAGAAATATTTTAAAAAAAGAAGTAGTTAAAAGATGTACATTTGTAATATTAATAGCAATTTTAAGTGAGAGACTCTATAGTCATAATCCCTACATATAACGAGATTGAAAATATAGAAGCCATAATTAGGGCCGTATTTTCGCAAGAAAAGGACTTTAATATTCTGGTTGTCGACGATAATTCGCCGGATTTAACCGCGTTAAAAGTAAAAGCATTACAGAAAGAATTTCCTGAACGTTTATTTTTAGAAGTCAGGCAAGGTAAATCAGGTTTAGGGACCGCATATATTCATGGGTTTAAATGGTGTTTAAATCACGACTATCAATATATTTTTGAAATGGATGCAGATTTTTCTCATAACCCTGCCGATTTAGTATGTTTGTACAATGCTTGTGCTAATAATGGTGCCGATTTATCTATTGGCTCGCGGTATGTTAAGGGGGTAAATGTAGTAAACTGGCCAATGAACCGTGTGTTAATGTCTTATATGGCATCTAAATACGTGCGCGTAATTACAGGAATGAAAATTCATGATACTACAGCTGGTTTTGTGTGTTATAAACGTGAAGTTTTAGAGACTATTAATTTAGATAAAATAAAGTTTGTTGGTTATGCGTTTCAAATAGAAATGAAATTTAAAGCTTACATTAAAAAGTTTAAAATAGAAGAAGTACCGGTTATTTTTACCGATAGAACTAAAGGAGAATCAAAATTAAGTTCAGGAATTATTTCTGAAGCAATTTTTGGTGTGATTTCAATGAAATTGAAAAGTATATTTAAAAGACAGTAATATTATGCAGCTAAAACAAGTACTAATAAAAAACGCTAAGATTGTAAATGAAGGCGAAATTTTTGAAGGCGACATTTTAATTGAAGGTGAATTTATCAAAGAAGTAGGAGAGTCTATTAGTGCCAAGTCTTCAGAAGTTCAAGTTTTTGATGCAGAAGGTAAATATGTGTTACCCGGAGTTATCGATGATCAGGTGCATTTTAGAGAACCAGGATTAACTCAGAAAGCAAATATAGCTACAGAATCTAAAGCAGCAATTGCAGGTGGTATTACGTCGTTTATAGAAATGCCAAACACGATTCCGCAAACAACTACAATCGAAAAATTAGACGAAAAATTTGCTATTGCAGCAGAAACATCTCATGCTAATTATTCGTTTATGTTTGGAGGAACTAACGATAATTTAGAAGAAATTTTAAAAGTAGACACTAAAAATGTAGCTGCTTTAAAACTATTTTTAGGCTCGTCTACAGGGAATATGCTTGTGGATAATCCAAAAGTTTTAGAAGAGATTTTTTCAAAAGTAAAAATGTTAATCGCTGTACATTGTGAAGACGAAGACACGATAAAAACTAATTTTGAAGCATTTAAAGAAAAGTACGGCGAGGATATTCCAATTAAATATCATCCAGAGATTCGTAGTGAGGAAGCTTGTTACTTATCATCTTCTAAAGCCGTAGAGCTTGCCAAGAAAACAGGAGCAAGACTACATGTTTTTCATTTATCTACAGGTAAGGAAACGAAGCTGTTTTCAAATAAAATTCCGTTAAAAGATAAAAAGATAACAGCCGAAGTGTGTATTCATCATTTATGGTTTACCGATGCCGATTACGAGAAAAAAGGAACATTTATTAAATGGAATCCGGCAGTGAAAACTGAAAAAGATCAAGATCAACTTTGGGAAGCACTTTTAGACGGACGTATAGATGTTGTGGCAACAGACCATGCACCACATACACTTGAAGAAAAACAAAATGTTTATACCAAAGCGCCTTCTGGAGGGCCGTTAGTACAACACGCTTTACCTGCAATGTTAGAAATGCACCATCGTGGTAAAATTTCTCTTGAAAAAGTGGTTGAAAAAATGTGTCATAATCCTGCTACATTATTTCAGGTCGAAAAAAGAGGTTTTATTAAAGTAGGATATTTTGCAGATTTAGTTGTAGTTGATTTAAATAATCCTTGGACAGTTACAAAAGAAAATATTTTATATAAATGCCAATGGTCTCCTTTTGAAGGAACAACATTTAAATCGCGTATTACAGATACGTTTTTAAATGGCGAATTGGTATATCATAATTTTAAATTTAACAACGTTAAAGCAGCAAAACGTTTAACTTTTAACAGATAGATGAAACGTTTAATCTTAGTTATTTTAACCGTATTCAGTATAATATCTTGTCAGGATATTAGGAAGCCCGAAAAACCAAAAAATCTGATTCCTAAAAATAAGATGGTAGATATCATTATTGATATGAGTATGTTATCTGCAACTAGAGGTTTCGATAAAAAAAAGTTGGATAGCAATAGCATTTCTGTGAAGTCTTATATATATGGTAAGTATAATATAGATAGTTTGCAGTTTGCAAAAAGTAATGAGTTTTACTCTTATAATATTGAAGAATACGAAGCTTTATACGAAAAAGTAGATGATAGTTTAAAGGCGCTTAAACAAAAATTTCAAGATATTCAAGATGCCGAATTAGAAACGAGACGTAAAAAAGATTCGTTAGATAAATTGAGTGTTCCTGAATTGAAACCGGTAAAGAATAAAGCTGAAAAAAACTTAAAACTAGACAGTTTAAAATTGTTTAAAAAGCGAGATTAAAGGTCGTCCTTAAATTGTTTTGAAATAACTTGAATGCTATCTTCTATTGGTGTCCACTTATAATGTAAAAGCGATGTTATTTTGTCTGAGCTATATGTTGATTTCGAATTAATAGTCTGTGCTATTTGTCTGCTTAAGACTCTTTTTTTGCCAGTAAGTTTATGGCGTAACCAGTCTAAGCGCCAACCCATTTCTGCTTGCCAAGGTTGTACGCTTTTTTTAGGAATATTAACGCCTAAATGAGTCGCAATAGTTTGTAATAATTGTTTAAAACTCCAGTGTTCTGAAACTAAAATGTAACTTTCATTTTTAACGTCTGTTTTCATTAAAGCTATCATAATAGTAACCACATCATTTACAGCAACAATACCTGTAATTCCATTCGTGTAATACTTTAAGTTGTTGTAAACACGTTTAAATAAATTCCCGCTACCTTGGTTCCAGTTGCCTCCTCCTAATATAACTCCAGGATTTATAATTACAGCATGTAAACCTTCTTGTGTGCCACGCCAAACTTCCATTTCGGCACCATATTTAGTAATGGCATACACGTTATTATCTTCTTCTGGGTTCCAATAGGTTTCTTCTGTAATAGGGTCTTTGGTTAACGACTTTCCTAAAGTGGCAACAGAACTCACATAGCAGAGTTTTTTAATGTTATGTGCTAAACATAAATTAACAATATTTGTTGTGCCTTGGGTGTTTGTGCGTTTTAAAATTAGATAATCGTTGGGGTCAAAAGAAACTAGAGCAGCACAATGATAAACGTGACTTACATCCTTAAAAGTTTTGTTTAAATCTGGGATGTTTAAAAGATCGGCTTTTATCCATTCAATACTATTAAAAAGCGGGTCTACCGTAGCTGTATAATACGAAAAGACCTTTTTTACAACCTCAAGTTTTTGTTCAGATCTGTAAATTGCTCTTATTTTTTCCTTGTTGCTTGCTAGTTTATAAAGTAAATGCGCACCAACAAGACCTGTGCCTCCTGTAACTAAAATCATAAATCGAAGGTAAAGAATTATTTAATATAGGGGTAATTATACTATGATTTTTATCTTTGCAGGAGATTATTAAAAATTTTAGAAATAATGACTGAAAATTTTGTTGAAGAATTAACATGGAGAGGTTTGGTGCATGATATTATGCCTGGAACTGAAGATCAATTGAATAAAGAGATGACAACAGCCTATATAGGCTTTGATCCAACTTCAGATTCTTTGCATATTGGAAGTTTAGTGCCTATTATTATATTGGTTCATTTAGAAAGAGCAGGACATAAGCCTGTAGCTTTGGTAGGAGGTGCAACAGGTATGATTGGAGATCCTTCTGGGAAGAGTGACGAACGTAATTTGTTGGATGAAGTTACATTAGCAAAAAATGTTGCAGGAATTAAAAGTGTATTGTCACGTTTTTTAAATTTCGACTCTACAGCAGAAAATGCACCAATATTAGTGAATAATTACGATTGGATGAAAGATTTCTCATTCATAGATTTTGCTAGAGATGTTGGTAAACGTATTACTGTAAACTACATGATGGCTAAAGATTCTGTGAAAAAACGTTTTTCTGGAGATGAAGGAAATGTAGGGATGTCTTTTACGGAATTTACATACCAATTAATACAAGGGTATGATTTTTACCACTTACATAAAAACTACAACTGTTTATTACAAATGGGAGGTAGCGACCAGTGGGGAAATATTACTACAGGAACAGAACTTGTAAGACGTATGAATCCGGGTGTAGAAGCTAAAGCATACGCCATGACGTGCCCGTTAATTACTAAAGCCGATGGTTCTAAATTTGGTAAAAGTGAAGGCGGAAATGTCTGGTTAGATGCCGATAAAACATCTGTATATAAATTCTACCAATTCTGGTTAAATACCACCGATGAGGATGCAGAAAAGTATATTAAAATCTTTACGTTTTTAGATAAATCTACTATTGATGCTTTAATTGCTGAACATAAAGAAACACCACATTTAAGATTGTTACAAAAGAAATTAGCTGAAGAGTTAACAACATTTGTACATTCTAAAGAAGAATTTGAAAATGCTGAAAAAGCATCCAATATCTTGTTTTCTAAATCGTTTAAATCGGATATTAAAACTTTAGACGAGAAAACATTTTTAGATGTATTTGAAGGTGTGCCAATGGCAGAAATTTCTAAATCAGAATTAGAAGATATTGATATGATTGCAATACTTTCTGCTAGAACAAACTTCTTAGCATCTAATAGTGAAGCCAGACGTGCATTAAAAGAAAATGCAGTTTCTGTAAATAAAGAAAAAGTAAAAGAAGATTATAAATTAAGTGCAAGCGATTTAATAAACGATAGTTATATCATTATTAATAAAGGAAAGCGTAACACATATATTGTAAAAGCAATTTAAAAACAATGAAGCCGGATTATATATAATCCGGCTTCAATAAAAACCAACTAACCATTAAAAACCAACCTTTCTCTACTGAACCTAAAGCAAGGAGGTTTTATTATAGTCGGTATTTAATCTGTTTACTTTCAGTATATTTTGCAAATTATATGTTAAATTTATGTAGCTCTAAATTATAGCTTTATAGTGCCATTAAATTGCAACCACGAATATCCGAATTATCAAAGCGACCAATGACTTCAAAGGCGTTTTCTCCTGTAATTTTTCCTAAATCTTGTGTTGCTATAAAAGCACAAGAATTTACATTGGCTAAATCAATAACATTTATGCCTCCAGTTTTTCCTTCAGTCTGAATTGTTAGTGCATCTTCAGGGTCTCGCGTTAAAATTTTCATCCAGGGTGGACAGTTAAAAATACCATGACCTTTAGAATAGCCCTGACTTAAAAGTTCGGTCATGCCATATTCGCTGTGTATTTCGTTTACACCAAATCCTGCTTTTAAAATATTGTGTAGCTCGGTTCTAATAAGTTCTTTTCGGCGCCCTTTCATGCCTCCGGTTTCCATAATAATGGTGTGTTTTAATTTAAATTGATGCGCTTCAACTAAATCTAATAAAGCAAAAGAAACACCTATTAGAAGCACCTTTTGTCCTCTAGAATCTAAATCGATTAATTTTGATTTTAATTCTGATAAGTTATCTAAATAAAATCCGCTTTCAGGATGATTCGATTGGTTAATCATATCGTTAACCATATATATTAAAGACGATCCGTTACGCTCTAAATAAGAAGGTAACAATGCTAAAACTACGTAATCTTCAATGTTCCCATATGCATTAGTAAATCCTTTTCTAAAACTATCTTCGTAAATAGATGTGTCGGTTACCAAGTGTTTACTTGTTATACTCCCTGTGGTTCCACTACTAGAAAATGTGCATTGTACGGGTTTGGAACTGCTTAAAATGTCGCGAGTTTTAAAAAATTCTATCGGTAAAAAAGGAATGTCTTTATAATGCTTTATATCGCTTGGATGAATGTATAGTAAGTCGCAAAACGATCTGTAAGTACGATTGTTTTTAAACTGAAATTGAAATACGTTCAATGCATGTTCATTAAATTGGTCTTCCGTTTTAATATTAAAAATAGCTTGAGTATCAATCATAGTTTTGAGATAAAAAACATAGGCAAAAATAGTTAAAATAAAAAAGCATTGCCAAGAGCAATGCTTTAAAAAAAATGTTTTCAATATAATATTTAAAGACAACTAACGTTATCGAACTACAAGTTTTCTGGTTGTAGAGATATTGTTTTCTTTAATTTTAATAATGTAAATTCCAGAATGTAATTTAGAGATGTTCATTTCTTTGCCAAAAAGAGTGGTTTGTAAGATAGATTTTCCTAAAACATTAAAAATTTCAATATCCTTAGTCAAGTTGTTTTTAGTAACAATATATAATTTACCATTACTAACAGGGTTAGGGTAAATTGTAAGTTCTTCAATGCTTTGTGTAATATCAGTATCTACGGCTTGTGCTTGCGCGGTAACCGATATTACAAGAAATAAAAAGAAAGATAAAATAGTAAGTAAGTATTTTTTTTTCATGTAATCATGATTAATATATAAAGGTAATAAAATCACAACAAATTTCAAGCCATAAGTGTATAAACTGCATTTTTATTGTTCTTAAATTATTATAGTGTAAGTTCGAAGTTACGTTATTGTTATTAAAAAATTGTTTTCTATAAATGATTGTTATATATTTTATCTTTGAAGATTAAATAACATTTTAATAAACTAAAAATGGACATAAAAATTTTGTTGGTTGATGATGAGCCGGATATTTTAGAAATAGTTGGTTATAATTTATCTTCTGAAGGCTACGAAGTCATTACAGCAGAAAATGGAATTGAAGCCGTAAAAAAAGCTAAAAAAGAAAAGCCACAACTTATCATTATGGATGTAATGATGCCAGAAATGGATGGTATTGAAGCTTGCGAACAAATTAGAAACATTCCAGAATTAAAAGATACTATCATTACATTTTTAACAGCTAGAGGAGAAGATTATTCTCAAGTTGCTGGATTTGATGCAGGTGCAGACGATTATATAACAAAACCAGTAAAACCAAAGGTTTTAGTAAGTAAAGTGAAAGCTTTATTAAGACGTTTAAAGGAAGAGTCTATAAACGAATCTATAGTTAAAATAGGTGATTTAACGATTAATAGAGACGAATATAAAATTGTTTTAAAAGATGAAGAAATTGTACTGCCAAGAAAAGAATTTGAACTATTATCTTTATTAGCTTCTAAACCAGGAAAAGTGTTTAAGCGTGAAGAAATTTTAGATAAAGTTTGGGGCAATGAAGTCGTAGTTGGCGGACGAACAATAGATGTTCATATTCGTAAACTTCGTGAAAAAATTGGTGATCATTGTTTCAAAACAGTCAAGGGAGTTGGTTATAAGTTTGTAGATTAATGCCGAAAAAAACGAGAAAAACATACAAGTTCGCAATTAAAACTGCGGGATATTCATCCGTATTATTAGGTTTCCTTTTTGGACTATATTTATACATTTTTTCTGTTTTAAATGTTTTTCATTTATTAGTTTTTATTGCACTCTTCTTTTTGGGATGCTTTAGTATTATTCAATATCGTGTAGAGATTTTTATCTATAAAAGAGTGAAAAAAATATACGACGATTTAACATTGTTAGAATCAACTAGTCTTCGTAAAAAAAGAATAACTACAGATATGGCAACACTTACTCAAGAAATTGATAAGTATGCAAAAGATAAAAAAATAGAAATAGAAATGTTACAAGTTCGTGAGGAGTATAGAAAGGAATTTCTAGGAAATGTTTCTCACGAATTAAAAACCCCTCTTTTTACGGTTCAAGGTTATATTTTAACCTTACTTGAAGGTGCGGGAAATGATAAAAATATTAGAGAAAAATATTTAGATCGTGCCAGTAAAGGTGTAGAACGTTTAATATATATAGTAAATGATTTAGATATGATTACCAAATTAGAAGTTGGTGATTTAAGTTTAAAGATTGAAAAATTTGATATCGTAGAGTTAGTTTCAAATGTGTTTGAAATGTTTGAAATGAAAGCTGCAAAAAAGCGAATTACACTTACTTTTGATCGTGATTATAATACCCCGATTTTTGTAAATGCCGATAAAGAGCGCATCCAGCAAGTATTAACTAATTTAGTGGTTAACTCGATAAAATATGGGCATGATAAAGGTACTACAGAGGTAAGTATAGAAGATTTAATTAAAAACAAAGTTATTGTTCGTGTTACAGATAACGGAGAAGGAATTCTTCCTAATCATATTCCACGTTTGTTTGAACGTTTCTATAGAGTAGATAAAAGTGGTTCTAGAAAAGAAGGTGGTTCTGGTTTAGGTTTAGCTATTGTTAAACATATTATTGAAGCTCACGACGAAAAAATTTACATTGAAAGTGATTTTGGTGTTGGTAGTGAATTTTCCTTTACGTTAGAAAAGACTAAATAAATCTTTAAAATTAGCAGTTGTATTTTGTCCGTTTAATCCTTTGTATGCTGTGATGTTTTTTAATTTATCTATTGTGAATTCAGATTGTTTACAGTATGGAACAAGTTTTAATTTATCTAAACGTTCAGCTAAATATTCTTGTTCAAACTGACCAGGTGTAGGAATAAAAAATGATTTTTTCCCTAACACAGATAAATCCATAACGGTAGTATAACCAGACCTAGAAAGCACAAATTCACTAGCGTTTAGTGCATTTTCTAAGGCTTTTCCTGTCATAAAATTGGTTATGGTTAAGTTGCCTTCAGTTGTTGTGTTTTGTTCTTTTTCAATAACACCACGAACACATAAAATGCGTCTAGAATCTGTTTTAAATATTTCTAATAATTTTTCTTCTAAGAATGTACGTTGAGGTTCCGGGCCAGAAAGTAAAATCATGATATCGTAAGTTCTTTCAACATTTTGTCTTTCAAATCGACTTAAAGGCCCTAAATATTTTAAAGGAATTTCTATCCCTTTCATATGGCTTAATTTACCACTTAAACTCGGTTCGTTTTCATGGTCTGGCACCCAGCATTGATTAAATTTTTCAATAATGTGCTGATGCATTTTAGTGCTTAACCAAGTTGTGTTTCCGCTTAAAACTTGTAATTGATGTGTTATAAAAACTGAAGGAATTTTTTTACTGTGTACACCAAGTCTATTGTCGGAGATAATACCATCTATGTTATGCGTTTCAATAATTGCTTTAGTTGCCTTTTTTTCAGCTTTAATAGCTTTTATCAATTTCGGAGAATCTTTTAAAAGTTTAAGTTTAAAAAAATGACCTTTTTTTGCGTAGGTAATATCATAAGCAGGTAGCTCAACCGTTTCAATAGTTGGGAATTCCTTTTTTAAAAGCGCTAAAGCAATACCGTCACTAGCAATTACAGGAGTAAAATGATTTGTAATTAATTGATTTATAATAGGTATGCAGCGTGTGGCATGGCCTAGTCCCCAATTTAAAGGTGCAATAAGTATTCGTTTTTTCATAAAAAGGAGAGCTAAACGTTTTTAGTATATTTATAAATATAGTCCTATAATCACTGAAAAGGATGTTTAAATATCATAAAAAAGATTCAATCCAATATGTCCTAATTCTTATAAAAATCTTTAATTATTATTAAATTTTAAAACTAAAGGCGAAAAAATTGTAAATTAATAACAGTCTACCGTATTTTCGCAATTATTTTACAAGTAAATTTTTATATAGTGGGGAGCAAAAATAAATTGAAACGATTTAGAGAAAATGAAACTTTTAGCAATGTGTTTCAGCCAACTCGTGAAGCATTGGTAGATGCAGAATTTGATTTAAAAGGACATTGGAACGAAAAAGTCTTTAAAAACGATAACCCTCTAGTTTTAGAATTAGGTTGTGGTAAAGGTGAATACTCTGTTGGGTTAGCTCAGAAATTTCCCAATAAAAATTTTATAGGTATAGATATTAAGGGAGCTAGATTTTGGAGAGGTGCTAAAACAGCTATTGAAGAAGGTATTCCTAATGTTGCTTTTCTAAGAACTCAAATTGAATTAATTCAATATGCTTTTGCAGAAGGAGAAGTAGACGAAATTTGGATTACATTTCCAGATCCACAAATAAAATATAAGCGTACTAAGCATAGAATGACGAACACTGAGTTTTTAGAGAAATATAAAAGTATCTTAAAACCAGACGGTGTTATGAATTTAAAGACCGATAGTGAGTTTATGCATGGTTATACATTAGGGATTTTACATGGGGCCGGACATGAGGTTTTATATGCAAACCACGATGTATATAAGCAAGAAGGAAGTCCAGAAGAGGTCACTGAAATACAAACGTTTTACGAATCTCAGTATTTAGTAAAAGGAAAAGCTATAACGTACATTAGATTTAAAATTAAATAAGGTTTGAATATTACGCTCATCTTCTTTTTAGGTTTTATTGTGTCTTTGGTTGGAGTAGTGCCACCAGGTCTTCTAAATATGACCGCCGCAAAAATTAGTTTAAAAGAAGGATATACACGTGGTATTGTTTTTTCAATAGGGGCTTGTGTTATTGTTTTAATACAAACATTTATAGCTGTTATTTTTGCCAGATATTTAACAAGACATCCAGATGTTGTTAATGTTTTACAACGTGTAGCATTAGTTATTTTTATTTTAATATCTATGTATTTCTTCTTTATAGCAAAAGGAGATGGCGATGTTTCTAGTGAAAAAATTCCAGAAATTAGAAGTAAGAAAAGCCGGTTTTTTCAAGGTTTACTAATGTCTGCGTTAAATATGTTTCCTATTCCGTTTCAAGCATATATGAGTGTGACACTCGCTTCTTTTGGATGGTTAACTTTCGAACAAACAGATATTCTGGCATACGTTTTTGGATCGGCTATGGGGTCTTTTGTGATGCTTTATCTGTATATGATATTTTTTGATAAAATTAAAAGCACACAATTTAAGTCTCAGAAAAATATGAACCGCTTAATTGGTGGTATTACGGCAGTTGTTGCTTTGGTAACTTTAATTCATGTAATAAAAGAGGTGTAATGAAGCCAGAAACACTTCGGTTTTTTGATCGTGTTTACGAAGTAGTTAAGCAAATTCCGTACGGTAAAGTGACTAATTATGGTGCAATTGCAAGATATTTAGGAGCTGCAAAAAGTGCAAGAATTGTTGGGTATGCCATGAATGCTTCTCATAATATGGACGATGTTCCTGCCCATCGTGTTGTGAATAGAAACGGACTTCTTACCGGTAAATTTCATTTTGATGGAACAAATCTTATGCAACAACTCTTAGAAAGCGAGGGTGTTAAGGTGAAAAATAATCAAGTAGAAAATCTTGAAACATATTACTGGGATCCTAACGAGGCTTTAAGCCAACTTGACGTGTAAAAAGGAAATTGATTTGTAGCGGTTTTTGTTATCTTGTAAGGCTAATAATCTCTACTTATGAAATTTAATATTGTTGCTGTCTTAATACTGTGCAGTCTGTGGTCTTGTAAAAAAGAAACTAAAGATTATTCTGAAATACAACCTGGAGTATCTTGGGAATTAGCACAGCACAGAAAAGCTAATCTATCTGATATTAATTATAAGCTAAGCTTTAATTTGCCAGAAGAAAAATTAAAACCTATTCTAGCAAATCTAGAATTACGTGTTACTCTTAAAGATGTAAATGCGCCTTTAGTTTTAGATTTTAATCCAAATAATACATACAATCCAAAAGTTTTTATTGCTTCAGATTCTATTGAAAGTATTCAGGAACACGAACATCTTATTATTCCACAAAATTATTTAAAAACAGGTGAGAATGTTTTTCAAATAGAATTCCAAGCTGGCGATCAATATTTATATAGAAACGATGAGTATTTATATACATTATCTGTTCCAGATCACGCTAGAGCCTTGTTTCCTTGTTTTGATCAGCCAAATCTAAAAGCAAGCTTTAATTTAGAACTTACAGCACCTAAAGATTGGAATGTATTAAGTGCTACTTATCCACAAATCACCTCAGAAACAGCTAATAATTCAACCTATGTTTTCGAAACATCGAATGTCATGAGTACGTATTTATTTTCGTTTGTAGCAGGGAAGTTTAACGAAGTTACTCGCCACAATCATAGGTTTTTATACCGTGAAGAAGATTCTCTTAAAATTAAGGAAAGTTTAGATCCTATTTTTAAGTTACATAAAAAATCATTAACCTTTTTAGAAGATTATACCGCTTATCAATTTCCATTTAAAAAGTTAGATTTTGCTTCCATTCCATTCTTTCAGTTTGGAGGCATGGAGCATGTTGGAGCAATTCAGTATAAAGAATCTTCACTGTTTTTTGAAGATTATATGCCGAAACTGTCGCATTGGAATCGTGCTAATTTAATTTCTCATGAAGTGTCCCATATGTGGTTCGGAAATTTGGTAACCATGAATTGGTTTGACGATGTTTGGTTAAAAGAAGTATTCGCAAATTTTATGGCAGCCAAAGTGGTAAATCCAAACTTTCCAGAGCTAAATTTCGATCTTCTTACTTTAGTTACAAAAGCACCAAGAGCATATAATGTAGATCGTACGAAAGGTACAAATGCAATTCGCCAAAACTTAGATAATTTAAATAATGCTGGGAGTTTATATGGAGCCATAATTTATAATAAGGCACCTATAATGATGAATCAATTGGAAATGTTATTAGGAAAAGAGCAATTTCGAATAGGTATTCAGGAATACATAAAAACCTATGCAAATAATAATGCTACTTGGGAAGATTTAATAGCTATTTTTGATGCAAAGTCTGATACAGATCTCAAGACATGGAGTAATGTTTGGGTGAATCAATCTGGAAGACCCGTGTTTACAAACGATATTGTTTATGAAAATAATACTATAAAGTCTCTAACACTACATCAGAAAGCAGAAAATGGAAGCGCTAATTTGTGGCCGCAGAAATTAGAAATGGAGTTAATTTATTTAGATTCTATTGCAAAAAGAACAGTTTTTGTTGAAGGGAAATCTCAAGAAATAAAAAGCTTGCAAGGGATGCCTAAACCAAAAGCAATAGTTTACAATAGCGACGGTTATGGGTATGGTGTTTTTCCTATAGATTCCGTAACAGCTTTAAATAGTTATCGGTTAAAAGATGAAGTTGCAAGAGCTTCAAATTATATTAATACTTATGAAAATGCACTGTTAGGAAATATTCCTATAAAAACGGCTTTAAATACTTTTTTAAATGGTTTGCAATATGAAAGTAACGAGTTAATTATGGGGACGCTGTCTTCAGATTTTACAAGTTTATATTGGGATTTTTTAAGTGATGCCGAACGGGAACAACTTCAGCCAACTCTATCTAAAAAATTATGGAAACGTTTAAATATGAAGTTATCTACGTCTGTTAAAAAGAATGTGTATAAGGCATTCTCTAATATAGCATATGGAGGTGAAAGTTTAAATCAGTTGTATAAGATTTGGAATAAAGATGTAGTGATAGATAGTTTAAAGTTAAACGAAAAGGATATTACGCGTTTGGCTATGACATTGGTTTTGTACAATCATCCAAAGCATGAAGATATTTTAGAAAAAGCAGAAACACAGATTTCAAGTGCAGATGCTATGGATAGATTTAAATTCTTATTACCAGCGTTGTCTTCAAATAATGCAGATCGTGAAACACTGTTTTTGTCTTTTAAAGATGTTAAAAATAGAAAAAAATCTAATTGGGTCGAGACAGCAAATCATTATATTCATCATCCGTTACATCAAAAAGAAGCGATTAAATATGTGTCTTTAAGTTTAGATGTGTTGGAAGAGGTAAAGAATACTAGCGATTTGTTTTTTCCATTAAAATGGTTAGAATCAACCATTGGTAAATATCAATCTAAAGAAGCCCAAACTATTTTAAATATGTATTTAAGTACTCATCCAGAACTAAATCCACAATTAAAATTTAAAATTTTACAAGCCACAGATAATCTAAGTCGCTACCAAGATATGATTTCAAACTAAAGTCTTTTTAGTTTTTAGTTAAAGCAGTAAACTAGCTTTGTAATTAACAAATCTTTGCCAAATAAGTGTTTCAATAATTAAACAATTCACAGTATATTTGTGTCTTAGATTTAATCTAAATAAATAATTTTTGAAATTAATGTAAGACCTTCTGTATTAGCTCTACTAAAAGCGTCTCTAGCTTTATAATTTCACAAAGAATAAATTAAAATGAAGATACAAAAAGAAGATGTTTTAAAAGCATTACAAACCATTACGGTTCCCGGAGAAGGACAAAATATGGTAGAAAGTGGTGCCGTTAAGAATGTAATAGTTTTTGGAGATGAGGTTGTTGTAGATATTACAATTGCAAACCCTAGCTTACAAGCTAAGAAGAGGACTGAAGTCGATATTTTAAAAACGATTCACGATTTAGTTTATGAGAAAGCTAAAATTAAAGTGAATTTAAAAGTTGAAGCACCAGCTGCTCAACCTAAAAATGAAATTAAAGGAAAACAAATTCCTGGTATTAAAAATATAGTTGCTGTCGCATCTGGTAAAGGTGGTGTAGGGAAATCTACAGTAACGGCAAACCTAGCAGTAACCTTAGCTAAAATGGGCTTTAAAGTAGGTGTTTTAGATGCCGATATTTACGGACCATCTATGCCTATAATGTTTGATGTTGAAAAAGAACGTCCTTTGTCGGTTACTATCGATGGAAAACCTAAAATGAAACCTGTAGAAAATTACGGTGTAAAAGTATTATCAATCGGGTTTTTTACCAAGCCAGATCAAGCAGTTGTTTGGAGAGGGCCTATGGCTGCTAAAGCATTAAATCAGATGATTTTTGATGCACATTGGGGCGAATTAGACTTTTTGTTATTAGACTTGCCTCCTGGGACTGGAGATATTCATTTAAGCATCATGCAGTCATTACCAATTACAGGAGCTGTAGTTGTAAGTACACCGCAAACGGTAGCTTTAGCAGATGCTAAAAAAGGAGTAGCAATGTTTCAACAAGAGAGCATAAATGTGCCTGTATTAGGAATAATTGAAAACATGGCGTATTTTACACCAGAAGAATTACCAGAAAATAAATATTATATTTTTGGTGAAGCAGGAGCTAAACACTTAGCCGAAGATTTAGATGTACCATTTTTAGGAGAATTACCATTGGTACAAAGCATACGAGAAGCAGGAGATGTTGGTCGTCCAGCAGCATTACAAACAGGTACTATTTTAGAGAAATCTTTTGAAAAATTAACTCAAAATGTAGTGGAGGAAGTGGTAAGAAGAAACGACGATTTACCACCAACAGAGGCAATTAAAATAACGACGATGGCTGGTTGCTCATCAGTTAAAAAATAAGTTATGACTTCAGAAGAAATAAGATTAAATGTAGAGAAGGCGTTAGATGAAATCCGTCCGTTTTTAGAAAGTGATGGAGGAAATATTTCTCTGATTTCTATAGAAGATGACAAATTAGTTCGCGTACAATTACAAGGTGCATGCGTGGGGTGTAGCGTAAACCAAATGACATTAAAGTCGGGGGTTGAAATGACTATTAAAAAATATGTACCACAAATTGAGCAAGTGATAAATGTAGAATAAAAAAGTAGTAATACTTTTTAGAAGATTATTATAGATGATTAAAACAGATATTCTAATTATTGGGGCTGGCCCAACAGGATTGTTTACCGTTTTTGAAGCTGGATTATTAAAATTAAAATGTCATTTAATTGATGCTTTACCACAAGCAGGAGGGCAGTGTTCGGAATTATATCCAAAAAAACCGATTTACGATATACCTGGTTTTCCAGAAGTTTTGGCAGGAGATTTAACAAAAAATCTTTTAGAACAGTCTAAGCAATTCGAACCAGGGTTTACATTGGGGGAACGTGCAGAAACAGTTGAAAAACAAGAAGACGGTTCGTTTATAGTTACCACTAATAAAGGAACAAAACACCAAGCGCCAGTAGTTGCAATAGCTGGTGGTTTAGGTAGTTTTGAGCCTAGAAAACCTTTAATTGCTAATATTGGTTCTTTTGAAGATCACGGTGTAGAATACTTTATTAAAGATCCTGAAGTGTATCGTGATAAACGTGTTGTAATTTCTGGAGGAGGAGATTCTGCTTTAGATTGGAGTATTTTTTTGGCCGATATAGCTTCAGAAGTAACTTTAATTCACAGACGAAATGAATTCCGTGGTGCTTTAGATTCTGTAGAAAAAGTTCAGGAATTAAAATCTAAAGGAAAAATAAATTTAATCACACCTGCCGAAGTCATTAATGTTATTGGAGACGGTAAAGTTGAAGGTGTTGTGGTTGCACAATCTCAGCATATCGAGAAAGAATTTATAGTAGAAACAGATCATTTTATTCCGTTATTCGGACTTTCTCCTAAATTAGGTCCTATTGCAAATTGGGGACTTGAAATCGAGAAAAATGCCATTAAAGTTGATAATGCTTTAGATTACCAAACTAATATACCTGGAATCTATGCTATTGGAGATGTGAATACATATCCAGGGAAATTAAAATTGATTTTATGTGGGTTTCATGAAGCAACACTAATGTGTCAATCTGCCTATAAGATTATTAATCCAGGAAAAAAATACGTTCTTAAATATACTACAGTTAGTGGTATTGATGGTTTTGATGGTTCTAGAAAAGAATCTCCAAAAGCTGTTGTTAAAGCGATAAATTAATAAAGAAATTGTAGTTTTGGTAGTTTTTTTTAGAAACCAACCAACTTGTAGTATACTATGGATGAACAAGATATAAATATTAAGATCACAGATCGAGATGGGGTTGTACACGAAGTTGTAGCGCCTACAGATATGGCAATGAATTTGATGGAGGTTGTACGTTCTTACGAACTCGCTCCAGAAGGAACTATTGGTATTTGTGGGGGAATGGCCATGTGTGCTTCTTGCCAATGTTATGTATTATCTGATACCGAATTGCCAGAAATGCAAGACGATGAAGATGCGATGTTAGCAGAAGCATTTAATGTAAAAGATAATAGCCGTTTAGGATGTCAAATACAAATGACACCTGCAATGGAGGGATTAGAAGTAGAATTAGCTCCAGAAAGTTAGGCGTTTTATACCATAATCGTAAAACCTATCATACCCAAAATAGCTTGAATTTAAGCTATCTTGGGTATAATTGTTTATAATGATTTTGTAATTTAATAGAATAATTGTTCAGCTGTGTAGCTTACTTAAAAGCATTTAACCCTGTAATATCTAATCCGGTAATTAAGAGATGAATATCGTGTGTTCCTTCGTAAGTAATTACACTTTCTAGATTCATAGAGTGTCGCATAATACTATATTCGCCACTAATCCCCATGCCGCCTAGCATTTGTCTCGCTTCACGAGCAATGGTAATAGCCATGTCTACATTATTACGTTTTGCCATAGAAATTTGAGCTGATGTTGCTTTGTGTTCGTTTTTTAAAACACCTAAGCGCCAAGTTAATAATTGAGCTTTAGTTATCTCGGTAATCATTTCGGCTAATTTTTTTTGCTGAAGTTGAAACTGTCCAATGGGTTTTCCAAACTGCATACGTTCTTTGCTGTATCGTAAAGCTGTATCATAACAGTCCATGGCGGCACCAATTGCGCCCCATGCAATGCCGTATCTGGCTGAGTCTAGGCACTCCAAAGGTGCGCCTAATCCAGATTTGTTTGGTAATAGATTTTCTTTGGGAATTTTTACATTATCAAAAAATAATTCTCCTGTTGCAGAGGTACGAAGCGACCATTTGTTGTGTATCTCAGGAGTAGAGAAGCCTTCCATACCACGTTCTACAATTAATCCGTGTATACGTCCAGTGTTGTCTTTTGCCCAAACCACAGCAATTTGTGCAAATGGAGCGTTAGAGATCCACATTTTTGCACCATTCAAAAGATAGTGATCGCCCATATCTTTAAAGTTGGTTGTCATGCCACTCGGATTAGAACCATAATCTGGTTCTGTTAAGCCAAAACATCCTATCCATTCGCCGCTAGCTAATTTTGGTAAATATTTTTTACGTTGATCTTCATTGCCGTATTTCCAAATGGGATACATAACTAGAGACGATTGTACAGACGCTGTACTACGTATGCCAGAATCTCCACGTTCTATTTCTTGCATGATTAAACCGTACGATATTTGATCTAATCCAGCGCCACCATATTTCTCGGGAATGTAAGGTCCGAAAGCACCAATCTCTGCGAGTCCGTTTATAATTTGTTTTGGAAATTCTGCTTTTTGTGCATATTCTTCAATTATAGGTGAAAGATCTCGTTTTACCCAAGCGCGTGCGGTATCTCGAACTAATTTGTGCTCGTCGGATAATAATTCGTCTAGATTGTAGTAATCTGGTGCTTCAAATAGATCTGGTTTCATAAAGTGTTGTTTTAGATAAAAGCAGATTGCCTTCGTCTTTTGTTGAATAATCTTCAATCGAATCTCTCAAATTTAGCGATTACTCAGCAAAACATTACATCTTTAAATAGAAATCTTTGGTCAGGTTAATGTAGTCTTCAGTGTAGTTATGGCGCTCCGTTTCAATAATAAGTGTGTTAGTCTCTATCTCAGTTTTAGTGAATGAAAACTGCATTAAACTGCGCTTAATCTCTGAATTGGGGTTGCCTTTTACATGTAGTATTTTATTCAGAAATAAGTTGACTTTTGAAGCTAAATTAATAATATTTTCTTCCTCTTTAAAGGGGGTAATTACACAGAATTTACCATGTTCAGATAATAATTTAGAAGCACTATCTATTAAATGATCAAAAGGAAGGGCGTCTGCAAAACGTGCTAAGTCGCGTTGTTCGTTATCTGTTTTATAATTTTCAGAATAGAATGGTGGATTTGATATAATAAGATCGTATTTATCTTCAATTTCATCAACAAACTCATCTAAAGCAGCATGGTAACAAAATAAACGATCTGCCCAAGGTGCGTTTTCAAAATTATCCACACATTGTTCGTAAGCTTCGTCGTCAATTTCTATAGCATCAATAAGTTCTGCAAAACTGCGCTGTGCTAACATTAAAGCAATAACACCTGTTCCTGCCCCAATATCAAGAATAGAAAACGGATTATGATCTATACTTGCCCAAGCACCAAGTAATACGCCATCTGTACCAATTTTCATGGCACAACGATCTTGGTGAATTTCAAATTCTTTGAACTTAAAAGGTTTACTCATAATAAAGTTTGTATGGTGTCATTCAAAAGGAGATGCGACTGAAGAATCTTTTTTTATAAATGATGAGATTTTTCACTTAGGCACGAGATAACATTTATTCTTCGAGATATAAATCAATTAGACCTTCTGGTGTTTCAACAAAAATGGTTTTGTTAGGCTTGTCTACTTTAGAAATAAACTCGTCGTTCATTGGTATTAAAATTTCAATCCCATCGCGATCAATTTCAAAAAGCGCTTGAGCAGTAGAATCGTTAATGGATTGAATAGTGCCAACTTTTCCAAAATTAATGTCTTCGACAGTAAATCCTATAATTTCGTGAAAATAGAATTTATTACCTTCTAGCTCTGGTAAGAAATCTAACGGTAAATATAAATCTGATTTCATTAAGGCATCAGCATCAGCTTCTGTGTCGACATCTTCAAATTTAATACGTAACAACTCCGATTTGTGAAGCTGAGAAGATTCAATAAAAAATGGGACCAAATTATTTCGTAAATCAATAAATACAGAATCCATGTCTTCAAACAATTCAGGCTCATCTGTATCTAGTTTTATTAGTAATTCACCTTTAAAACTGTACTTCTTTACAATCTTTCCTAGAAAGAAACATTCTTCTTTTTTCATAATATTTTAAATAAAAAAAACCTGACAACGAGTTGTCAGGTTTAAAAGTATAAAAAATTAATTTTTTATTCCTCTTCGTTAGAAGTTTCTTCTACAGTTTCAGCATTAGCAGCTTCTTCAGCAGCCTTCGCTTCTGCTTCAGCCTCAGCGGCAGCAGCAGTTCTAGCGTCGTTTACAGCTTTTTCAGCTTCTAAAGCTTTAGCTTTAGCATCAGCATCAGCTTGTGCTAAACCATCTTTTTTAGAATCAACTTTACCAGTTTTTTCATCTAACCAAGCAGTAAATTTAGCTTCTGCTTGCTCTTCAGTTAAAGCACCTTTTTTAACACCACCAGCAAGGTGATTTTTAAGCATTGCACCTTTGTAAGATAAAATTGCTTTTGCAGTATCTGTAGGTTGTGCACCGTTTTGTAACCAAGTTACAGCACCGTTTACATCTAATTCGATAGTTGCAGGGTTTGTGTTTGGATTGTAGCTACCTAATTTTTCTAAGTATTTACCATCTCTTTTTGATCTTGCATCAGCTGCAACGATCCAGTAAAAAGGTTTCCCTTTTTTACCATGTCTTTGTAATCTAATTTTTACAGGCATAATAATTAATTAGTTGAGGTTCTCGACCTCGGTTATTAATAAGGGCGCAAAGATACTATAAAAAATTAATATTCAATAGCTTAATTTAAATGAAATGATATTCGTTTTTTATTCTATTTTTGAATTACTAATGTAATGTATTTGAATTTATGAAAACTTGGTATGCTGTATTTTTAGTCTGTTTAATGTTTACAGGTTGTGGAGATGATTTAGAGTTTAACGATCCTAGTTTGCAGGCTAATAAAGATGGCGAGTTATGGAAAACAACAACACACCAAGTGTTTTATACATCGGGAGCAGTAATATTATCGGGTAATCTAAACGGTGCTGTAATTAGTTTAGAAATACCTGCTTTAGAAATAGGGACATATTATGTAGGAAAGGCAAGAGACGAAATGGTGAATGCGAAAGCTGTATTTACAAATGCAACAGGTGTGGAATTTTCTACCTTATATAGTGCCGATGATAGTTTAACAACTCCAAATATAGATGAGAGTACCGTGTACTATTCAGAAGGTGAAATTCAAATAGAAGAAATTAATACAACAGAAGGTTACATAAGTGGTGTGTTTTGGTTTACGGCTTACAATGAATTAGGTACGGAGAAAGTCGATTTTAATCAGGGCGTATTTTATCGGGTTCCTATTATTGCGGAATAGATTCACTTTAAAGCGGTTATAGGAAGCAACATTAAGTGTTGCTTTTTTTTGTTTATAAAAGGTTATTAAACGTGGTCGAACAACTCATTATTATTCTTAATTTTAACCTCCTCATTTTTTTTAGCACAATAGATTTTTATGTACTTAATATTCGATACAGAAACTACAGGTTTACCAAAGCGTTGGAATGCACCAATTAGCGATACAGATAATTGGCCAAGATGTATACAAATTGCTTGGCAATTGCACGACGAGCTTGGAAATTGTATAGAACATCAAGATTATTTGGTGAAGCCAGAAGGGTTTAATATTCCTTATGATGCCGAGAAAATTCACGGTATTTCTACAGAACTAGCAGAAGAACAAGGGATACCTTTGTCTGAAGTTTTAGAGAAATTTAATGTTGCTCTTGGTAAAACTAAGTTTGTGGTTGGACAAAATGTTGGGTTCGATGTTAATATAATGGGGGCAGAATTCTATAGAGAAGATGTTGCAAATGCACTGCAAGAGCTTCCCGTTTTAGATACTTGTACAGAGATAACAGCAAAACTATGTCAGATTCCTGGAGGGCGTGGTGGTAAATTTAAATTGCCAACGTTAACAGAATTGCATCAGTTTTTGTTTAATAAGCCTTTTGGAGAAGCGCATAATGCGACTGCCGATGTGGAGGCAACGACGCGTTGTTTCTTTGAGTTAATTCGAAGAAAAGAATATACAATTGAAGCTTTAGATGTTCAGCCAGATTATTTCGAACGCTTCAATAAAGCAAATCCGCAAGAAATCCAGCTTATTGGTTTAAAACACATCAACCTACAAAAGGCGAGTGCGAAAATTAACGAGCGTATACAAAAATCACAAGCGACAGATCTCTCGGCTGCTGAAATTAAACAAAACATTTCAGAATTATCAGATGTTAATTTCGCACATTTACATAATCACTCTCAATTATCCATATTACAATCTACCATAAGTATACCTAATTTGGTAGCAGCTGCGGCCAAACAAAATATGATTGGTGTGGCTCTTACCGATCATGCCAATATGATGGGGGCCTTTCACTTTGTGCGTGCTGTTATCAATCATAATAAAGGTGTTAAAGCAAAAAACGAAGAAGCTATAGCTGCAGGAAAGAAGCCTGAGTTAAATGAAATGAAACCTATCTTAGGGAGTGAGTTTTTTGTTTGTGAAGATCATTTAGATAAGTCTAGAAAAGATAATGGATATCAGATAGTTATTATTGCAAAGAATAAAAAAGGGTATCATAATTTAGCAAAACTATCGTCTGCTGCATTTACAGATGGGTTTTATTATGTGCCTAGAATTGATAAAAAACTGATTGAAAAATATAAAGAAGACCTAATTGTTTTAACTGGGAATTTATATGGAGAAGTACCTAGTAAGGTGCTTAATGTTGGAGAAAACCAAGCTGAAGAAGCTTTACTTTGGTGGAAAGAACAATTTGGCGATGATTTGTATATTGAATTAATGCGCCACAATCAGGAAGATGAAGATCGTGTAAATCCTGTTTTAGTTGAATTTTCAAGAAAGCATGATATCAAAATAATAGCGACTAACAATACCTATTATGTAGATAAAAAAGATGCCAATGCACATGATGTTTTGTTATGTGTGCGCGATGGAGAAAAACAAGCCACACCAATAGGTCGTGGTCGTGGTTACCGTTATGGTATGCCCAATCAGGAATATTATTTCAAGACTTCAGAAGAGATGAAGACCCTTTTTAAGGATCTACCTGAAGCGATTATTAATATTCAAGAAGTTGTAGATAAAATTGAAATTTTTGAATTAGCACGAAGCGTACTATTACCTAAATTCGATATTCCGGAAGAGTTTCAGTATGCAGAAGATAATGTAGACGGAGGAAAACGTGGTGAAAATGCCTTCTTAAGAGACATGGCATTTAAAGGCGCGAAAATTCGTTATGGTGAAGAATTGTCTGAAGAAGTTATTGAACGTTTAGATTTTGAGCTGGAAGTTATTGAAAAAACAGGATACCCTGGGTATTTCTTAATTGTAGAAGATTTTATTCGTGCAGCCAGAAAAATGGGGGTGTCCGTTGGACCTGGCCGTGGATCTGCAGCAGGATCGGTGGTTGCTTACTGTCTTTGGATTACCAATATCGACCCGATGTTGTATAATCTGCTTTTTGAGCGTTTCTTGAACCCGGATCGTGTAAGTATGCCCGATATTGATATTGATTTCGATGATGAAGGTCGAAGTCGTGTTATGGATTATGTCATCGAAAAATACGGAAGTAATCAAGTTGCTCAGATTATTACGTACGGTACTATGGCGGCTAAGTCGTCTATTCGAGATACTGCTCGTGTTTTAGATTTACCACTTTTTGAAGCTGATAGGATTGCGAAGTTAATTCCCAATATGTCTAAGCTGAATAAAATATTTGGTCTGGATGAAAAAGGATTAAAAGAAAAATTTAGAGCAGAAGATTTAGAGAAAGTTAACGAGCTTATTGGTTTAGCAGATGGTAATAATCTGGAGTCAGAAACCTTAAACTTAGCGAGACGTTTAGAAGGTTCTGTTAGAAATACCGGAATTCATGCCTGTGGTGTAATTATTACACCAGACGATATTACCAATTTCGTTCCAGTGTCCTTGGCTAAAGATTCCGATTTGTATGTAACTCAGTTTGATAACTCGGTTGTAGAAGATGCAGGACTACTAAAAATGGACTTCTTAGGGTTAAAAACATTAACCCTAATTAAGGATACCGTAAAAATTATAAAGGCTAAACATGATATAGATCTCGATCCAGAAAGTATTCCTTTAGACGATGTTAAAACATACGAGTTATTCCAACGTGGTGAAACGGTTGGTGTGTTCCAGTATGAATCTCCCGGAATGCAAAAACACATGCAGTCTTTAAAACCAACGGTTTTTGATGACCTTATTGCCATGAACGCCTTGTATAGACCAGGGCCAATGGAATATATTCCAAGTTTTATTAGAAGAAAGCACGGCGAAGAAGAAATTGAGTATGATTTACCAGCAATGGAAGAATACTTAAAAGAAACCTATGGAATTACAGTTTATCAGGAGCAAGTAATGCTCTTGTCGCAAAAGTTAGCAAATTTTACTAAGGGTGAAGCCGATGTTTTGCGTAAGGCAATGGGTAAGAAACAGATTGCTGTACTGGATAAAATGAAACCTAAATTCATTAATCAAGCGAGTGAAAAAGGACATGATCCTAAAAAATTAGAAAAAATATGGAAAGACTGGGAAGCCTTTGCAAGTTACGCCTTTAACAAATCTCACTCTACATGTTATGCTTGGATTGCATACCAAACAGCTTATCTAAAAGCGCATTATCCTGCAGAATATATGGCTGCTGTATTATCGAACAACATGAACGATATTAAGCAGGTTACGTTTTTTATGGAAGAATGTAAGCGAATGAAATTAAGTGTACTCGGACCAGATGTAAATGAATCATTTTATAAGTTTTCTGTGAATGATGACTATGCTGTGCGTTTCGGAATGGGAGCAATAAAAGGAGTTGGTCATGGCGCGGTAATGACTATTGTAGATAATAGAAAAGAGGGTGGACATTATAAATCTATTTTCGATTTTGCAAAACGAATAGATTTACGTGCTGCCAATAAAAAGGCCTTCGAAAGTCTTGCTTTAGCAGGAGGATTCGATTGTTTTACAGAAACGCATCGTGCCCAATATTTTCAAGATGAAGGCGATGGTATTACCTTTTTAGAAAAAGCCGTTAAATATGGAAATAAGCATCAAGAAAATGAAAACTCTGCACAAGTAAGTTTGTTTGGAGAGGCGAGTGATGTGCAAATAGAAGAACCTTTAGTGCCACCAGCAGAAGAGTGGGGGACTATGGAGAAACTGGCTAGAGAGAAGGAAGTTGTCGGGATTTATATTTCCGGGCATCCGCTAGACGATTTTAAAATTGAAATGAAGAATTTTTGTAACGCAAACTTAAGTATGTTTAGAAACTTGGAAGCTTGTGTAAATGCCGAACTTACTTTTGGAGGTGTTATTACAGACGTTCAGCATCGTGTAAGTAAACAAGGTAAAGGTTGGGCGTTGTTTACAATAGATGATTATAATGATAGTTTTGAATTCAGAATATTTGGAGAAGATTATTTAAAATTCAGACATTTCTTTGTTGTAAATAGTTTTGTGCATGTTAAGGCTTATGTGCGTGAAGGATGGGTAAATAAAGATACAGGAAAGAAAAGTGATCCTAGAATCCAGTTTAATAGTTTTCAGTTGTTACACGATGTCATGGATCAATATGCCAAAAAATTATCCATTCAGCTTAATATAAATAATTTAACCGAAAATAAAGTCAAAGATCTTAAGCAGTTATTAGACGATCATTTCGGAACTAAACTATTAAATTTTCTTGTATACGATCAAGAAGATAAGGTAAAGTTACCTATGGTTAGTAGGAAACAGAAAATAAATATTTCTCAAGAATTATTACATGCTTTAGATGAAAAAGAGGTGTTTTATAAACTGAATTAAGTTAACTTTATTAAATATCATCAATTAAGACAATTTGACAATAAATAAAACAAATAGTCACCATGTAAGGTTTGGCAGAATTTTTGACTAATTTTGTATAATTAAGATAAGAAGTAGAACTTTTAAAATAAAAATAATGGCATTAGAAATAACAGACGCAAACTTTGAGGAAACTGTATTAAAAAGTGACAAACCTGTAGTAGTAGACTTTTGGGCTGCTTGGTGTGGTCCTTGTCGTATGGTAGGTCCTATTATTGATGAAATTAGTACAGAATACGATGGTAAAGCTGTAGTTGGAAAAGTAGATGTTGATGCAAATCAGGATTTTGCTTCAAAATATGGTGTACGTAACATTCCTACTGTTTTAGTTTTTCAAAACGGAGAAGTTGTTGAACGTCAAGTAGGTGTAGCACCTAAAAAAACATATACAGACGCTATCGATAAGCTTTTGTAATAGCATTTAATATATAACATGTAATTAAAGGTTTGGCTTAGTGCTAAACCTTTTTTATTTTTAGATGGTAATAAAAACAATTCATGGATTTAAAAGAAGAGTTACAACATGTAGGCGGATTTGTTAATCTGGAATTGTTGGCAAAACAAGTTGTTGAAGGCTTTATAGCTGGTATGCACAAGAGTCCGTTTCATGGCTTTTCTGCAGAATTTGCTGAACATAAAATTTATAATCAAGGAGAAAGTACAAAACACATCGATTGGAAACTATTTGCTAAAACAGATAAGTTATATACTAAACGTTACGACGAAGAAACCAATTTAAGATGTCATCTTATTATAGATAATAGTAGTTCTATGCATTATCCAGAGCTTCAGCATTTTTCTATTCATAAATTAAATAAAATTGCCTTTTCAGCTTTAGCTTCAGCATCTATTATGCATATGCTTAAACGCCAGCGAGATGCTGTTGGTTTAAGTGTGTATAGTGATACTTACGATTATTACGCACCAGAAAAGGGCAGTGAAAGGCATCATCATATGCTGTTAAATGAGTTAGAACACGTGGTTTTATCGAAGCCTAAGGCTAAAACTACAGATACTTATACCTATTTACATCATATTGCAGAAAAGCTTCATAAACGCTCTTTAATTGTTTTGTTTACTGATATGTTTCAGGAGTCTGCAAATGAAGACCAGTTATTTGAAGCTTTACGGCATTTAAAATATAATAAACATGAAGTGGTCTTGTTTCATGTGTTTGATAAGGATAAAGAAATGCATTTTAATTTCGACAATACACCAAAACGATTTGTTGATGTAGAAACAGGTACCTATATAAATGTATACGCAGAAAACATAAAAGAGACTTACGAAAAAGAAATCTCAATCTATTTTGAGGCTTTAAAATTAAAATGTGCACAATATAAAATAAAATATGTAGAAGCCGATATTAATGAAAATTTCGATAACATATTGACAGCCTTTATGGTAGCACGATCTAGTTTTCTGTAATATATATTAACTTAAAAAAGTTTAAATATTTATTTGTGTATTAAAAAAAGGAGTGTATATTTGCACTCGCAATAACGCAACGGTCTGGTAGTTCAGCTGGTTAGAATACCTGCCTGTCACGCAGGGGGTCGCGGGTTCGAGTCCCGTCCAGACCGCTATATTGCTTAAAGCTCCTAGTTGGAGCTTTTTTTTGCAATAAAAAATAGTTGTGTTGTTTAGATAGGCCAAGGTTTATCTAAGGTTTACGTTGTTAAACCAATGAAAGGCTTTCCTTTTTTCATCCATTGAAAATCGGGATGCTTTTTTATTTTAAGGACAATTATATGTCTTTAATAGTTCTGATTTATTATAACGATTGAGGTAGATTTACATGTAAATCTATAAAAATTAAAAAATATCACTTTTTATAGTTGAGTTATTAAAAAAGAGTGTATCTTTGCACTCGCAATAATGCAACGGTCTGGTAGTTCAGCTGGTTAGAATACCTGCCTGTCACGCAGGGGGTCGCGGGTTCGAGTCCCGTCCAGACCGCTATATTGCTTAAAGCTCCTAATTGGAGCTTTTTTTTTGCAATAAAAAGTAGTTGTGTTGTTTAGATAAGCCAAGGTTTATCTAAGGTTTACGTTGTTAAACCAATGAAAGGCTTTCCTTTTTTCATCCATTGAAAATCGGGATGCTTTTTTATTTTAGAGTGTTCCTGTTTTTTTTTCATAACGCTTCATATTTGGTCTCGAATTTAGTGCGTTAAAAAGCATTTTCTTCATTTTAAAAAATTAAAAAATAACTAATGTGATTACGGTTAACCGGAAGGAATGATCGATTAAAAGTTTGATATTTGACTCTTAATAAAATAACAAATATGAAAAAGTATATTATTATAATGTCTCTATGTCTAGGGGGATTATTAGCAATGAGTTGTAGTGATTCTACATCTGATGAGTTTGAAGAAGTTAATGGTAAAGTTGAGGAAAAGTTAATTGAAACTTTGGTGAAAACCTCTGTTCAGAATCCGAGTGAGAATAAAGTTTTTAGTTTTACTTATAATTCAGATGGAAGTTTAAATACTGCTAATAATGGTGAAGATACCGGAGCTGTAGTTTATGAAAACGACCAACTTTCTGCATTTACTGGAGGTGGAAATATTTTTAATGTAGAAGAACTTTTTGAATCGCCTTATAATGCTTTTGAAATTGGACAAGTTTTAGAGTATGATAATAACGGTAATCCCAAAACTTTAATGTTTCTAAAAAACGAATACGATTATGATACTGATGAATATTGGACCAAAGAGTACACAGCAGAGATTAAGTACGACGATGCTCCAAATCCGTTTTATTCTACTCTAGCGGCAGCAGGTGTAATTGATGCGCTAGATAAGGTTAAATTAAATTTTAGTATAACACAGCCTTTAGATCTTGTAAAAGCAAAACTTTTATTTCCTTTAAATAATCCGTCTCAAATCATTTATAAAAATGAGGAAGGTGAGACTTTGGTTACTTTAAGTGCGAACTATGATTACGATGAAGATAATTACCCAAAATCTGCAGTTATGACTTCTATCGATTTAAGATTTAATGAAAGTACTACGCTAACGTTACTGTATTCTTATGTGAATTAATTTTACGTGTGTATTCATAAAAAAACGGAATTACAATTTAAGTTGTAATTCCGTTTTTTTATTTAATGTATTGAGAAATTGAAGTTATGCCGGTCTAATATCTACAGCAACATTCATTTTATTTTTTCCTGTGCTATATACAACGCCTTTTAACGGCGGAACATCGTAATAATCTCGTCCCCAAGAAACTGTTATGTGTTGGTTTTTAGGGATCTGATTGTTTGTAGGGTCAAAATCTACCCAACCAAATTCGGGTATAAACACCGAAAACCAAGCGTGAGACGCATCTGTACCGACCAGTTTTTCTTTTCCTGGAGGCGGTAAAGTCTCGATGTAGCCACTAACATAACGTGCAGGTAAACCCATAGAGCGTACACAAGCGATAGCTATTTGCGCAAAATCTTGGCAAACGCCCTTTTTTGCTTTTATTACTTCTTGTATTGGTGTTGCAATGGTGCTAAACTCTGAGTCGAATTTAAATTCTTTGAAAATTCGCTGCATTAACTCAAAAGAAGCTTCAAAAATAGATCTGTTTGGTTTGAATGATTTTTCAGCGTAAGCCTTAACTTCAGGAGAAATTTGGGCAATAAAAATAGAATCTAAAATAAACTGTTTAATGTCTATAAAGTCTTTGTTATTCGTCTTTAAAATAGCTAATCCTTCTTTTAAAGTTATAGTTTTTCCTGTTTTTGAATCTTCTATGTTTGGTTCTAGCTCGTAATCTCTTTCAATTATACTTTTTGCAGTAACCTTTAATTTTTTATGATGTTGTTGAATTGAAAATCGTGTAATGGTATTACCGAAAAAATCTAAACGTTCGGTAATTTCAGACGGTTTCGGACTTATTTCAAGTTCGTAGTCTAAAAGGGTTTGGCCTACCATGGTTTTTGGCTTCAAGGTTGCAATATTATGGCAAAAGGTTACACCACTATCATAATCATAGCTAGTTGTATGTGAGACTTTAAATTTCATAATTATAATTCGAAATTTTGATTAACCAATTGCTTTTGTTGGTAAGAGTGATTAAAGTAAGTGTCTGAAACGGCTAAAGACATTTCATGAAGCAAATCGCTTAATTCTGTTAAAGCGTCGTCTAGATTTTGTCTTATAACGGTATCTGAACTTAACTCAGATAAGGACTCTATTTTTAAGCTCTGAATTTTAGTGTTTGCTGCCGAAATAAATTTCTGACAGTCGGTTGTTTCTCCTAGACCTTCAGGATGTGGTAATCTATCTATGTCTTTTTGAATTCGTCTTAACTGATATGTTAACGATTTTGGATATCCTTTATCTAATAAAAGAAGACTAATTACATTTTTAGTGCTTAAATAAGATCGGTAACTGTATCTGTATATATTTAAACTCTCATGGCTAGAGAGTAATGCTTCTAGAATTTCGTATTGTTGTTGTTCATTATAATTTACCACTAATAGTGAACGGCATTTAGCAATACTCATCATAGATTGTTCGGTTTGTAAGCCTATAAAATATAATAGTAAACCTTGTTCTACCATGATGCTTTCTTCAATAAGTCCCATAAAAGCGATAAGTCTAGTTATAATCTTATCTAATATTTTTATTAGCGATTGAATGGAACTTTTTTCATCAGCTTGATCTACAAATATTTTCCAGTTTTTCTGAATACCATCAAAAACACGCCACATGTCTTTAGACCATAAATTACGTAATGTATAATATGAGTTATTGAAACTTGAAAGTGTTTGTGCAAAACTTCCCATTCTGTTGGAATCTATCAAAATAGATAGAATTTCTTTTAGCGGATTGTTTAGAGCAACTTTTCCTTTTTCTCCTATAAATCCTGGAAATGTTGATGTAAGATGTGTAACCGATTTTAATAAACAAATTAAGCTTTCAGAATGCTCTTCTTGTTTGTTATATTGCTCGTTACTCATTTTATTTAACACGGTGCGTAAATAGCGAGCTGTTACTAAAGCTCTGCCTAAATAACGTCCAGACCAATATAGGTTTTCGGCCGTATTACTAGGTAAATCGTTGATGCCAGAAACAGAAGTTTTGGTAGTATTATTCCATGAATAATTTTGAATATTTGTTTGAGGTTCGTCTGTAACGACCCAAAAATCTTTACTTACACCGCCACGATGATTGGATACAAATAAGTCTTCGCGTTCTGAAGCAACTCTAACTAGTCCGCCAGGCATTACAGAATATCCGTCGTCTTTAGCAATAGAAAAGGCTCTGCACATAACTTTGCGAGGTTCTAGTTTACCTTTTACAAAATCTGGTGCAGTTGAAAATAATATTTTCTCCTGAGCAACAAAAACGTAAGGGTTTGTCAGAATTTCCTTTTTTAGATTTTCTAATTGTGCTGGTTTTAAAAATTCGCAGAACAAAATACTTTCTCTATTCGATTTGTCAATGCGTTTGACAACTAAATTAGTTAGATTCTCTAAAACATAATCGCGTTCTTTTTTTTGACCACACCACCAAGAACCTATTTGCGGAAGAATTAAATCTTCTTTAAAAAAGTACTTACACACAGCGTTCATAAAAGGGATAAGTCCTGAGTTTTCTAAAATTCCACTTCCTATAGGATTTATTATAGTGACTTGTTGTTCTCTTACCACATCAAGTAATCCTGCTACGCCCAAATAAGAATCTTCACGAAGTTCTAAAGGATCCATAAACACATCGTCTACACGTCTTAAAATAACATCGACTTGTTTGAGTTCTTTTAAGGATTTTACCCAAACTTTCCCGTCTCTTACTACTAAATCGTTCCCTGTTACTAAGGAATAACCTAAAAATGACGACATATATGCATGTTCGAAATAGGTTTCGTTTAACGGTCCAGGTGTTAGAATAACAATGTTTGGATTGTCTTTATTTTGAGGTGCAGCATCCAAAAGCATTTTATTAAAATCTGAAAAGAAAGATGTTGGAGGTTTTACATGAATATCATTAAAAACGTCTGGTAAAATCCGACTTGTGGCATATCTGTTTTCTAACGCATAACCCATGCCTGAAGGTGCTTGCGTTCTGTCGTTAACAACCCACATGCGACCGTCTGGACCACGTGCCAAGTCAGCTGAATGAATTAATAAATTTTTAGCTGTTTTGTATTGAATTTGATCGCATTGTCTTAAAAAACCACGATGTGCATAAATAACTTCTAGCGGAATAATTCCATTTTTAATAAGCTCGCGCTTACCGTATATATCTTTTAACGTTAGGTTTAGTAATTCCGAACGTTGTTGCATTCCTTTTTCAATCGTTTCCCATTCTTTTTCGTGAATAAGAAAGGGAACAATATTTAATTGCCATGAGCGGTGCATCCCTTTTGGATCGTTGTAAACATTATAGGTTACACCGTTTTCGTCCATTAACCAATCCATTTCTTCTTGTTTAGAGATTAAAGTTTTGGTATCCATTTTGGTAAGATTACTTAGTAATTTTTTCCAATTAGGATTAACGGACATGTTTGATTTAAGAACTTCGTCGTAATTTTTAAAATCTGAAAAATAATTTTCAAATAATGTGTTTTTATCAATCGGCATTAATCATTTATTTTTTTCTTAAATCTAGAGTATAAGGGAACTCAGAATTAACCGGTTGCTCCTGATATTTATACTTTCTAGAACTGCCGTGAATTTCGACATTTCTACTTGAATTATTATCATCTTGTTCAATTTTTTCTATCTCAAAAATTTCGCCTTGAGTGTGTCCTATGTCCCAGAAACGGTTAATTCTCCTAGATTCAGCTTCATAGCTATTAATAGGATAAGTTTCGTAAGATCGTCCTCCTGGATGTGCTACAAAATAGGTGCAACCTCCAATGGCACGTTTGTTCCAAGTATCAATAATATCGAATACTAGAGGAGTGTCTACATCTATAGTTGGATGTAATGAAGAATGCGGATTCCATGCTTTATATCGAATACTCGCAACAAATTCGCCTTTTACGCCTGTATTGTTTAAATTTATTTTTACACCATTACACGTTAATACGTAACGTTCTTCTGTGAAATGGGCGACTTTAACTTGAATACGTTCTACCGAAGAATCTACATATCTAGCAGTCCCTCCACCAGTCATTTCTTCACCTAAAACATTCCAAGGTTCGATTGCTGCACGTAATTCTAAATTTATATTGTTTATTTCAACCATACCATGAAGTGGAAATCTAAATTCGAAGAACGGATTAAACCAGTCTTCTTTAAATTTATATCCAGCTTTGTTAAGTTGTGTAACGATGTCTTTAATGTCTTCTCTAACATAATGTTCTGTTAAGAATTTATCGTGTAATTCTGTTCCCCAACGTACTAAATCGTGTTCGTAAGGTTTTTTCCAGAACCATGCAACCAGTGTTCTCACTAGTAAGTTTTGCATTAAACTCATCTGTGGGTGTGGCGGCATATCGAAAGCACGAAGCTCTAATATTCCTAGACGTCCAGACGATGAATCTGGGGAGTATAATTTATCGATACAGAATTCTGCACGGTGTGTGTTTCCTGTTAAATCGGTTAATAAGTGACGGAATAATCTGTCTGTTAACCAAAATGGAACTTTACCACTTTTTGGAATCTGGCTAAATGCAATTTCAAGTTCATATAGGTTTTCCATACGGGCTTCATCAATACGAGGTGCTTGACTAGTCGCTCCAATAAACGCTCCTGAAAACAAGTATGAAAGTCCTGGGTGATGTTGCCAGAAGGTTAGTAAACTTCGTAATAAACTAGGTTTACGTAACAACGGGCTGTCTTTAGGAGTTACACCTCCTAACGTTACATGGTTTCCTCCTCCAGTTCCGGTGTGTTTCCCATCTAACATAAATTTTTCGGTACCTAAACGCGACTCTTTGGCTAGCCTGTAAAGGGTTAATGTGTTATGTGTAAGTTCTTCCCAGTTTTTAGCAGGCTGTACATTTACTTCAATTACACCAGGATCTGGAGTAATTTTCATAGATTCTAAACGGTTGTCTTTTGGCGGATCGTAACCTTCTAAAACAACAGGTATATTAAGTTCTTTTGCTGTGGCTTCAATAGAAGCTACTAAATCTAAAAATATTTCAGCAGTATCTAGAGGCGGGAAAAATAAATGCATTTTACCCTCTCTAACTTCTGCACATAAACCTGTACGGATAAAAAAGTTTGTATCATCTTCAGAAATGCCTTCTTCTTTAATTTTTTTAGAACGTCTTAAAACAATGTTCTTATAACTTGGAAGTTTTTTCTTTTTTGAAAAATTATCGGGTTCTTGTTGTGGGAATTCTCCAAACTCGGGATCTCTAAGTAGTGAATCTAAAGGTAATCTTAATCCGATAGGCGAGTTTCCTGGAATTAAGAATAAATGTTTACGTCTAAAACTCCAAGCGTTAGTGTACCATGTCTCGGAGGTATTATTTAAAGGCAAAACATGGCCTATAGCTTTCGATTTTCCATCTTTAAGAATTTGCTTTAGTTTGTCTTTTACTAATAAAGCACCATCATCTACAGTAGGGTCTACATCAATAGGTAATTTACTTTCTTCCCACATAAAGTAAAACGCATCTTCGTAAGCAGGAATGATGTGTTTATCTGTAATGTCTAATTTTTGTGTTAGGGTCTTTAAAAATAATTCAGAAGCATTTTCTGGAAGTTCTGGGTTGTTAGAAAATAGAGATAATAATTTCTTATTATGCCAAATCTTCTTGCCATCTTTTCTCCAGCACAGTTCTATTTGCCAACGTGGAAGTGGTTCTCCTGGATACCATTTACCTTGAGCTTGGTGCAAAACACTACCGTTATCGTATTCGTCGTATAATTTGGCCGCTAATTTTTTTGCTAATTCACGTTTATGAGGTCCATCTGCAGCAGTGTTCCATTCTTCAGATTCCATATCGTCTATAGAAACAAAAGTAGGTTCGCCACCCATAGTTAATCTTACATCGCCTTTTTCTAATTCTTTTTCAACCTTAAAACCAAGTTTGTAAATGGCTTTCCACTGTTCTTCTGTGTATGGTTTAGTTACTCGTGGCGATTCGAAAATACGTTTTACAGAATTTTCAAATTCAAATTCAGTTTCACAAACATCAGTCATTCCAGAAACTGGGGCCGCACTTTCAAAAGAAGGTGTACATGCTAAAGGAATATGGCCTTCTCCTGCTAATAATCCTGAAGTAGCATCGAAACCAATCCAACCTGCTCCAGGAAGATATACCTCTGCCCAAGCGTGTAAATCTGTAAAATCTTCTTCAGGACCAGAAGGGCCGTCTAACGATTTTTCATCAGATTTTAATTGTACTATATATCCTGAAACAAATCGTGCTCCAAATCCTAAATGACGTAAGGTTTGTACAAATAACCAAGCGTAATCACGACAAGAACCAGTTCTGTGGTCTAGTGTTTCTTCACAAGATTGTACACCAGGATCCATCCGTATGTTATATTTTAAATATTGATATACTTTCTGGTTGATGTCGATTAGGAAGTATATGGTTTTTCTAGGTGTAGTATCTATGGTTTTAATAAAATCTTGTAAAAGTTTACCTCTTTCAGTGATTTCTAAATATGGAAGAAGTTCCTTTTTTATGGTCTCTGTATATTCAAACGGATATTCTTCTGCACTTTCTTCTACAAAGAAATCAAACGGATTTATGGTTTTTAAATCAGCAATAATTTCTACTTCCACAGTTAATTCTCTCGTCTTTTCAGGGAAAATTAATCTAGCCATGTAGTTCCCAAATGGGTCTTGTTGCCAATTAAAGAATTGCTCTTCTGGAGTAATTTTAATAGAATATGCTTCTATTGGTGTGCGACTATGAGGAGCAGGGCGTAATCTAAAAATGTGTGGAGATAACGATACTAATCTGTCGTACTTATATTTTGTTTTGTGTGTAATTACTATTTTTAAAGCCATAAATAATCCAGTTAAAGACATTACAATTTAAGTGATTTTTAAGCGATAATTTCAAGATCTTATAAAAAATAATAAAAGATTGTAAATTGTATATTAATTATAATGGTTGAATGCTGTATTTGTAATTTTTTTATCTGTTTTTTATTAAATAGCTTTTATGTTGACTTTTTTGTTTTAAATAATGTGTTTAAAGTTGTTAAAAAGATAAGTTTTGTTTATATCTGGATGAGTGTTTTTTTTTGTCTAAATTCTTATTGGTTAAGTAGACTTTGAGTAAGAATAATATATATGGATATGCCTATAAAAATTTTATATAAGCCAGAAATATACCAGTTTTATAGTGTTGATTCTTTCTGTTTCGATTGTAGATTTATTGATTTTCTATGTCTTAATTTTAGGATAAAAAACACCTATTGGTTTAATACTAATTGTATTTGTTATTAGTGCATTTATTGTGCTATTAATTTTCCTAATTAGGTTGTTATCTTGTGATATGTGTCTTATAATGCCTAAATTACAACTGAAACGAAATAATGTGTTTTTTATAAAATAATCTCAAAATATTTAAATTTTTAGACGTTGAAAAAGAGTGATTTTATCTCAAGGATATAGGTCTGGTTTAATATTGTGTATTAAAACAAATACGGGACAAATTTACAATGTAACGTTGCATGTGAAAATTAAAGACGTTGGAGCTGTTTTAAAGCTATTTAAGAATTTAGGTAATTACGTAGAGCTAGAGTTGTGGTAATGCGAATAAGCGGATTATAGAATCAATTATAACGGTTTATTTTTAAAATGTTTTTTCGACTAAATTTTGTGGTTCTTGTGTGTTATCCATAATAATTTCAAAATTGATAACTCCTAAAAGTAACTCTTCTTCTGTTAATACTTCTACACTCCAGAGGCCTGCTTTTATATTTTTTTTGTAAGTGTATCCTCGATAACCATTATTTCTTCCGCCTGTAATATTGTAGCTAATATTGTCGTACGTAATCCATTCATCTGTAGTTTCGTTATACCATTTCCACCTGTGAATAATAGATTTTTTTAATTCTGTTGGTGCAAAAATAGAAGAGAATACATACACGGGGTTGTTTTGATGATAAATGAATTTTGAGTTATAATCTCGCCAGAACATAAAATCTTTACGTGATTCATAGGTGACTACATAGTTGTTTTTTATAGCGGTTACATTGTGTGCAACAATACCTGTTTGTAAGGCTAAGGGTACTGGAGGAATAAGTTTAAAATTGTAGAATATATTAATGGTTATGTAAATAGATAAAATTATTGTAATCAATTTTCCAATACGAATTTCAGAACGTGTTGTTGGGCTTTTTATATAAATAATAGTTATTAATGTTACTGTAATAGCTAGACTAATAAGCCCAGAAATTAGAAATATTGTGGGACTCATGTCTTTTATGAATACCGGAATCATAAATGTAAAGAAGGTAAAACTAATAAAGAAGTAAATACTAAACTGAAGATATTTATTTGAAATTCGTTTTTTTAGAAATTCATTAGCTAAAAATAATACAACTAGAATAGTAAAAAAAGAAGCTGTTTTAGATAAAGAGACACTTCTTGAAAAGTATACCACATATGCACTAGAAAGTCCGCCAAAAAAGAACTGAATAGCTAAGGGAAAATAATCTTCAACACGTTCTAAAATCGTGTTTTTCCATGTGCCATCATCAGATAAATTATATAAATACAGGGTAATACTTAAAGCAGACATATGCATACATAATACAACAAGATCGTATAACCTGTCTATACGACCAAGGGTAAGCGTGTCGAAAATAAAACCACCAATAAAGAATAAAATCGGAGTGTATTTTTTATGCCTTATAATAAATTTGTGCAGACCACTTTCTTTTAAATTAACCAATCTTCTATTCATTTTTCGTTTTAATCTCAATAAAAACAGGCATAGAGGTGTTGTAAATAAAGCCTTGGTTTTTTTAGCAATTTACAATATTATTAGTTTTAATTATATACCAGATGTATTTATGGTCGAGATAAGAATTTAGTTAGAGAAGTTGTAGAGGTGTTTTTGTAATTGTACATATATGGAGTTGAAACTGCAGTGAATAGATAGATATTCTATATTTTAATTATTTTAAAAAATGCTTTAATAATTAAAGATTAATACGTGTCTCTTAAGCGTTCAAAAATATTTTGCATGTGTGTTTTTACTTCTGTTGTAGGATTTTTATAGTGGTTATTCATAAAACTAAAAATTAATGTTTTTCCAGACTTAGTTATTAAAAATCCGCTTAAGCAATAGTTGTTTCCAACAGTTCCGGATTTAGCATAAATATAAGGTTGGGGATCTCCTGCGTACCAATTTTTTAAAGTTCCCGATTCTCCGCCGATAGGGAAGAAGCTCAATAAGCGCGCTCGCGGAATAGTAGCATATAATTTCGATAATATTTGTACAAAAGATAGGGGTGAAAACAAATTATATCTGCTTAATCCGGATCCGTCAACCCAACGCGGTTTTTGTTTTAAATCACTTAAATAATTATCTAAAATATAATTTCTAACCAGTGCAGTATTTAAGGTGTCTGTTATTGTGCTCGATGCCATAACTAACATTTGTTCGGCTAGAAAATTATCGCTTTGGTGCATCATGCGTGTGTAAAGCGAATCGGATGGAATACTATAGGCAACTTTAGGAGTAGTTGTAAATGCTGTATTGGTAAAACTGACTTTATCCTGAAGTACGTTTTTCCAAAGATTTTTAGTTGTTAAACTATCAAATACAATAGGGATTTCTACAGTACGTGTTTTTGTGGTGTCGTAATAAAAGATATTCTTATTGTATAGGCGACTTATTTTTTTAGTTTTTTGGAATATACTGTCTTTAAAATATTTTGGACTAACCTCTAATGTGTCAGTGTTAGAAATACTCACCACATTTCCATAGATAGGAAAAACAGTGCGTTCTGGGCTGTAATAGGTATCATAGTCTTCCCAAGCCCAACCTGGGCCAAATTTATCATCAGCAAAGGTGGTGTTAATAATTTTTACATGCTTGTAGTTTGAAGCCCATTTTAGTGCTGTACTATCTTTAAAATATGGATGTAAAAATGTAGGATTTCCAATCCCTTTTATAATTAAAGTATCCGTTGTTTTTTCATAATAAAATGCAGGAACACTATCTTTTAATAATGTTAAAGCACTAAACAGTGTTGCGATTTTTGTATTACTCGCAGGAATAAAATATTTTTCTGCTTGGTATTTATAAATGGTGTCTTTTGTTTCCGGATTAAAAATCATTATACCAGTAAATTGATTGTTGTAAAAACTGCTAGAAATGGTTTTTGTAATGGCTTTAGTCGTTTTTGCAGATTTACAGCTTAGTATGACTACAGATATGATAAGTAGGGAAAAGATTTTAAGAGTAATCGGTTTTAAGTCTAAACTAGAAATGCGGGACATGAATAAGGTATTTTAATGATCAAGAACGTAAATCTTTTAATATAAATGTACTAAATTTTTACAGGTTACAAGATTTGCAAGAAATAGCATGTTGTTTTTGCAGTTTTTTTGCGGTTGTTTTCTTTAAATTGACGTTTTTTATCTTAATCTTCATAAGAAATTCACGTTTTAGCTGAGAAATAGATGTGCTTTACTGCAAAATGGAATATTTTTTATAGTCTCATTTTATTAAAATAGCAATTATATAATTCTGATAAGTTAGCGATATAGAGTATCTATATTTTAATTCAATTCTTTTTGATAAATACTCAGAAATGGGTGGTTTTTTAAGAATTCGGCACCTCGTTTAGGTGTGTTTAAAGGATTTTATGTTAATTTAACATAATATTAAAACCAACTAAAATATGAGAAAAATACATGTACTTTCTTTTATTGTATTTTTTACCTCTATGTTTTCAGTGCTATTTGCTCAGAATATAGATGTAAAAGGAACAGTGATAGATGATAATGGTTTGCCTTTACCAGGAGTAAATATTCTATTAAAAGGAACAACTTCCGGAACTTCTACAGATTTTGATGGAAATTATGTAATTAAGGCAAGTTCAGGAGATATTCTAATTTTTTCCTTTTTAGGATATGAAAAGTTAGAGAAATCGGTTGAAGGAGCCACTTTAAATGTAACGTTAGTTATGAGTGAAGGTGAAGCGCTAAATGAAGTTTTAGTGACCGCTTTTGGTATCGAAAAATCTGCAAGAGAAGTTGGGTATTCAGTATCTAAAGTAGAAACAGCAGATTTAGATTTGTCAGGACAATCTAATGCTGTAGCTGCACTTCAGGGGCGTGTTGCTGGTTTACAAATTAGCCAAACATCAGGGTCTTCAGGAGGTGGTGTAGATATTTTAATTCGTGGTGTTACTTCAGTAAATCCCGATAGAGATAATCAACCTTTAATTATTGTAGATGGTCTAGCCTTAAATAACGATACCTTTTCAGGAAGTGTGTTGCCAAGTGCAGGATCTAATTCGCCAAGTAGTTCAGAGCAGTTTTCATTTTCAAATAGAGCTACGGACATTAACCCAGAAGATATTGAAAGTTATAACGTATTAAAAGGTGCCGCAGCATCTGCCTTATATGGGGTAAGAGCAGCAAACGGTGCAATTGTAATTACAACTAAAAGAGGGAAGTTAGGAAAAGCTAAAGTAAGCATGTCTGCTTCGACTTCTTTTAGACAAATTCGTACAACTCCAGAATTACAAAAAACATATAGAGAAGGGTATAGTGGTGCACCAAGAACTTTATATACACCAGAAACAGATAGCGGATTTACAAGATTGGGCGGAACATCTTTCTATTCTTGGGGGCCGAAGTATAGTGACGATTCTTATACTTTAGATGATGGTACGGTTGTAGATTTAACAGGAGATAAATTTTACGATCCTTACGATTTATTTAGAACGGGAGTGAATACACAATTAAACTTTAGTATTAGTGGTGCTACAGAGAAAATAGATTATTTTTTCTCAGCAGGTAACGATAGTGAAGAAGGTGTTTTACCTAATACAAATTACGATAAAACAACATTCAGATTTAAAAGTGGTTATAATGTAACCGATAATTTTAAAATTAATACATCTATTGCGTATACTAAAGCAGGTGGTGCTAGAGGTAATGGTGGTGATAAATCTGTGTTTAGTTCATTATCATATTATTCTGCAACGTTTCCTATAAACGATTATATTAATGCAGATGGAACACAAAGAAATTACTCTTTCGGAGTTATCGATAATCCAAGATATTTATTAGAAATGAGTCCGTTATTAGACGATGTTAATAGATGGGTAGGAAATGCAACATTTAGTTGGACACCTTTAGATTGGATGACTGTTACTTATGCGGCACAAGTAGATAATTATTCAGATCAAAGAAACCGTTTTGTTGCCGCAGATTTAGATGCTGGTGCTGCTGTTGGTGGTTTTATTGTTAATCAAAATATAAATTTTGTAGGCTTAGAGTCTAACTTTTTAGTGGCTATGGAAAAGGAGTGGAGCCAAGATTTTAAAACAACGCTTACCGTAGGGAACCAAATTTCTGATACCAAAAGAGATTATACATGGCAACGTGGGGAAACTCTTAATGTACCCGGAATTAACGATATCTCTAATACCATTAATATGTTCGCCGGAAAATCTATCACACAATTACGTAATGTAGGTGTGTTTGGTGAATTGAAAATGGATTATAAAAACAAGTTATTCTTAACTGTTACAGGAAGAAACGACTGGGTATCAACTTTGCCAGAAGAGAATAGATCATTCTTTTATCCTTCAGTAAGTTTAGCTTACGATATTCATGATTTAATAGTTGACGATACAGATATCTTTAGTTTTGGTAAATTAAGAGCATCATGGGCAGAAGTAGGTAAAGGACCTTTATTTGGACAAGTGGGGCACTATTTTGTGTCTGATGGAAATTTTCCTTTTGGAGGTGCTGGTGGATATAGATCTAGTACACAGTTGGGAGATACAGATATGATTCCAGAACGTAATCAATCTTACGAAATTGGTGCAGATTTACGCTTCTTTAATAACCGTTTACGTTTCGATTATGCATACTATAAAACACGCGTAAAAGATCAAATATTTACTGTTGATGCTGCTTATTCGTCAGGGTTGTCTGGTATTGTTAGAAATGCTGGAGATTTTGAATCATTCGGTCACGAATTATTAATCGGATATGATGTTATTAGAAGTAAAGACCTTAAATGGGAACTTGTTTTTAACTGGTCTACTAACGAAGGTAGAGTTTTAGATTTACCAGACGATGTAGAATCATTAATTTTTGCTGATTCTGGTTTTGCAGGTGTCACTTCAGAAATTAGAGAAGGTGATAAAATGGGAGATATGTATGGTTATAAATGGACTTATGTTGATGGGAAACGTTATATAAACGAAGATGGATTACCAGAAATTAATTTAGATGAACGTGTAAAAGTAGGGAATGCGTTCCCAGATTTTACCACATCTTTAGGAAGTAATTTTACGTATAAAAATTTCGGTTTTAATTTCTTAGTAGAATGGAAAGAAGGCGGAGATTTATATGATGCAGGTAGACGTAACAGTTTAAGAAATGGTATTCTGGTTGAAACAGAGTTTAGAGATCAAACTATGGTTATGGATGGAGTTATGGATAATGGAACTGGTGGTTATATTACAAACACAACAGCAGCTTATATCGATCAAGATTATTATAGAAGTAGTACAAATTACAACAGAGCTTCAGAGGTCTTAGTACAAGATGCTTCTTGGGTAAAACTTCGTAACATTGGTCTAACGTATAACGTTAAAGGCGATCTATTAAAGAAATTAAAAATGGAACGTATCGGATTTTCTGTAAGTGCTCATAACATTTTATTATGGACGCCATACGAGAGTTACGATCCTGAAGGAAATCAATACAGTGCAGGTAGTAATGTATATGGGTTTACAGGTTTAGGAACTCCGCTTAGTGAGAGTTTTTCAATGGGAATTAATTTAGGATTTTAAAAGATGAAAATGATGAAAAAGTTTATAATAAAAACAGGAATGTTAGGACTGCTTTTAGTTGGACTTTCTGCCTGTAGTGATAATTATTTTGATGTGAACACACCATCAGGTACAGCAGAAGAGGAAGAACTTCGAGTTAGTGATTTAATGGCTCCTGTAATGTACAGAGCTTTAGCAGGACAATATTCTGCCGAACAATCTTTTGGTAACTATACGCAATATTTTGTTGGAGAAGGCGGTGTGGCCTCTGGAGAAACAACAGCTTCTGGTTTATGGTCTAGTGTGTATTTGTACACCTTACCAAATGTAGAAACCATTAAAGAAAAAGCAGCTGAAATAGGTGCTATACATTATAGTGCCGTAGCCGATATTTTAACTGCTATTAATCTGGGTATTGCCACAGATACATGGAATAATATTCCGTATACAGAAGCAACAGACGGAGAAGATAATTTGTTCCCTACTTTTGATACTCAAGAAAGTATTTATACAGAGATTTTTGCGCTTTTAGATACTGCAATAGCACAACTGCAACAAACAGATGATTCCGGAACGTATTTAGGAACAGACGATTTAATTTATGCTGGAGATACAGATAAATGGTTAAGAGCAGCATATACATTAAAAGCACGTTACCAATTACATTTAGTAGGAAAAGGAACGGTTTCTGCTAGCGATGTTTTAACAACTATAGAAAACGGATTTGAGTCTAATGACGATGATTTTCAAATGTTTTACGATGATGAAGATCAAAACCCTTGGTATTCTGTAGAGGTTGTAGCAAAAAGCACAGGAAACTATCATAACGATCTTGCTAGTCAGTTAGTAAGTTCTATGAATGGCGATTATTTTCCTTTTCAAAGCAATGCTTTAACTATCGATCCGCGTTTACCTGTATTTGGTGATAATGATGGTGAAGACGAGTGGAAAGGTTATGTAAGTGGTGGTGGAGGTTTATCTCCAGATGGTACCTCAGGAAATACTGGTTTTGCTGAAGACGGTTATTATACAAGTATAGATTCTCCGTTATTACTTATTAGTTATGCAGAAGCTCAGTTTATAAAAGCAGAAGCTGCATTTTTAGCAAATGGAGGTACTACAACAAGTGTTGGTTCAAGTACGGTGGCTTACGAAGCATATTTAGCAGGAGTAGAAGCAAGTTTAGCTAAATATGATGTAGATGGTTCTGATTATTTAGCAGATGGAGCAATTGCTGTTGGAGAATCAGGATTGATGTTACAACATATCATGAAAGAGAAATATATTCATAACTTCTTAAATCCAGAAACGTTTGTAGATTACAGACGTTACGATTTTTCTGATGATGTATTTAAAGGTTTATCAATTAGACAAGAAATAGATTCTGATGGCGATTATGCAGGAGAGTGGTTTAGACGAGCAACTTACCCTACGACTGAAGAATATACTAATCCAGACAATGTAGCTGCTAATAAAGTTACTCCTGTAACACCAGTTTGGTGGGATGAATAATTGATTTTTAAGTGTGTAATTAAAAAAGCGTTTTCATTAAATTGAAAACGCTTTTTTCATGTATTTATATGATGGCTTTTTTAAGTAGATCTATATCTGCTGTTGTATGATTTGCTGAAAGCACAATCCGGCTTAAAACATCTTTAGGCGTTGGATAATTAAAATGAGTTATGGCAATGTCTTTTTTTAATAATGATTCGTAAAACTCTGGATTGAAATTATAAATATTTGGATATTTTGTGTTGAATAGAAAAGTATTATCTAGCTGTAAGCCTTCAAAGAAATAGTCTAAATTAGTTCTAAGTTTGTTTTGTTGTGCTTTGTAAATGTCTGCAGACTGCAGATAAGCTTCTAAATATGCCGGACTCATTCCTGAAGCGGTAGAAAACATGATTGTTGCTTTTATATCTTCTATAAAAGAAGAATTTCCTGCGATAATTCCCCCAGGTAATCCCATGGCTTTTCCTAAAGAGCTTACTAGAATTTTTTTCTTAATATGTTTTGTCGGTATACTACTAAAAATTCCCATTCCAGCTTCTCCTGTAATTCCAATACTATGGGATTCATCTACAAGTAAGGTTACTTTTTTTTCTTTCGGTATGGTTTCAAGGAAGCTGAAATCTATAGTATTAACAGTTGCTGTAGGGACTGCATCTGCACAAATAACAATGTCTTCATTACTATTGGTTAGTAATGAAGGGGGTAAAGAGTTTTCAATATATAAAGGTAAACTATTAGGTGCTAAAATTGCAGGATGTGTATTCGGGTAATGGTAAAAACGTGTGGACGATTGTGCTAAATATTCTAAAACTAATTTACCTGCTAACATTCCGGAAGATACAGTAACACAGACTTCTGTGTTTAGTTGGGATGCTAATAATTTTTCAGCCTCTTTAAAAACACTCAGTTTTACATTTGCATGTCTAGAACTACCATAAGCCGTTCCCCATTTTCTAATGCCTTTAATTACCTCATCCTGAAACTCAGGAAGTGTAGCTAGCCCTAAATAAGAAGTGCCTCCAAAATAGGAAACACTTTTATCTATTAAGGATATTTTATCGTTGGGTGCTTTAATTACGTCCATACTAATTATAGTAAAGAGACACCAGTTCCGTTTAAATCACTATAAGTTGTTACGCCATTTTCAATGGTTATTCCTGTAGCAATATCTTTAGCGAGTAACATTGCACCATCCATATCTACATAATCCAATAATGGCAAAAGCTGTGCTACGGCAGAAATTCCAACAGAAGATTCCGTCATGCAACCTACCATGGTTTTCATACCTAGTTGTCTCGCTTCTATAAGCATTTTTCGTGCGGATGTTAATCCGCCACATTTTACCAGCTTAACATTTACACCATGAAAATGATTATGGCATTTCGCAATATCTTCACTCACTTGGCAGCTTTCATCGGCAACTATTGGTAATACAGAGTCTTGGAATAATTTTTTATGTCCATTCCAGTTGTCTGCTTTTAAAGGTTGTTCTAAAAACTCGACACCTAATTCCTTAAGTGCAATTGCATTTTTTAGAGCTTCGTCTACGCCCCAACCACAATTGGCATCTATTCTAAATATGGCATCTGTGTGTTTTCTAAGTTCGGTAACAATTTTAATATCTTCATTTGTACCTAATTTAATTTTGTAAATAGGCCAAGGCAATTCTTTCATTTTCTCTACCATCTTTTCAACAGTATCTATACCTATGGTGTAATCTGTTATTGGATTGTGAGATATATCGTAACCCCAAAGTTCGTAAAGTTTTTTGTGTTGTTTTCGTGCATATAAATCGTTGTAAGCAAGATCTAAAGCGCAAAGTGCAAACATATTGTGTTTTAAAAGTGGGTACATTTTAGCCCAGAATACTTCAGGAGTTTCGTTTACAGTAGCCTCAATAATACTTTTTACTTTAGATAATTCGGCCATCATGATAGGTACTGTAATATTATAATACGGGTTTGAGGTGGCCTCTCCATAACCTGAAAAACCATCGTCTTCTAAAACGACAATTAAACTGGGTTGTACATCTATAGATTCTCTTGAAATTGTAAAGGTGTGTTTCAATTCAAGAATGTAGTCTTTTAAAATAAGTTTCATATACTAATTGTGTTGTTACTCAAAAATACGGAATTATCCGTTTTAAGCTTTCTAATCTTCATTTATTTTAAGCTAATACAGGCTTTTAATAATAAAAAAAACGCCTAACCATATATTGGTTAGGCGTTCATACTTATAAAGAAAATGAATATTAAATTTTTACAAGTTTTGATGTGTTTTGTTGTCCTTCTGAATTGATTATTTTAACTAGGTATAATCCAGGTTTTAGTTGAGACATATTAAATGTATCTGAAGTACTATAGTTGCCTTTAAACTGTTTAACGCGTTTTCCTGTAATATCGAAAATATTTAATTCTGTAGCGGAAATATTAATTTTAAAACTATCTCTTGTCGGATTTGGATAGATTGTAAAAGTATCTGAAAGAACTATATCGTCTACACTTAAATTTTGTGGTACATTATTTCCGTAAATCTTAAAGGTTCCAGGATCTAAAGTGATTGCATTGGTTGCCGAAATTGAAGTGTTTCCTGTTTCGTCCATTAAATCGTACCATGTACCATTGCTAGGAAAGTCAGGGTTTACGGTTTGTATTGTGGTATCAAAATTAGAAATAATTATAACTTCATTTAAATCTGAAGCTGCTAAATCTGAATTCCAAATACGAATTCTAGGTGTTAAATCTCCAGAAGTAATGGTGTAATCGCCTTCAAAAACCGCTTCATTAATTTTAAGTTCATTTAATCTAGACCACGTATTGTAAACTGCTGTTCTATTTTCGTTTCCTAACCAATTTTCAGACCATTGTGGTTGAGGTTTTGTGCTTAGTTTACAAGAATCGTCTGAAGATACCGAACCATCTGTACACGTGTAAATAGAATTATCCATACCTAAGTCGCTAAAATGCCAAATCATTTTTGGGCCAGGAATGGTTAAGGTAATTGCACCCAAGGCTTCCATACGTTGTAAAGAAGTATTTAAATCTTTTACATTGTAGGTTCCTGAAGATGCACCGTATTGAAGATTTTTATACATTAAACGTTCTTCATCATGACTTTCTGCATAACCAACTAAACGTTTTCCTGTGAAGCCATGTGCATCACTTCCCATTCTTTCAATATTAGAATCTGAAGCATATCCCATAGTTAATTGATTGTATGGATCTGTCATTTTTCCCCACATCATTACACCTTTACCTTCATCAATTTTATAGTTTGCCCATTCCTGTTCCTCATTATCTTGACCTAGATGTTCAAAAATAACGTATTGTGTTTCATCTAAATCCCAAGAATAGTCGGCATATTGTTTTAAAATATCTACACGATCTTGTTGGTAACTGTTAGTGCAACTTTCGTCTCCCGAAGTACAGTTTTGAGTAAACCCTTTGGTTAAATCCCATCGGAATCCATCAATATTAAAATCAGTAATCCAATGCTCAACCACACGTTCTACATAATATTGTGTGCGTGCTTGTTGATGGTTAAAATCTGATCCCACACTGTAGCTATGCGTGGCTTCTTCATTAAAATAGGGGTTTTCACTACTTGGGTCTCCCCAACCATCGCCATCGGGATCTTCCATCCACATGCGAACCATTGGGTTTCTGCCATAAGCATGATTTAAAGCAACATCTAAAATGACTGCAATTCCGTTTTCATGACATAAATCGATAAATTCTTTGACTTTGTTTTCTGTTCCATAAAATTTATCTAAAGCCATATGAAAGGACGTATTGTAACCCCAGCTTTCATTACCTTCAAATTCCATAATTGGCATTAATTGAATGGCATTAATGTTTAGATTTTTGAAGTAATCTATTCTATCAATTAAATCTTGAATATTTCTGTCTTCATCGAAATCACGAATTAAGACTTCGTAAATCACTAAGTCTTCTTTTTTAGGTTTTTCAAAATTAGTGACTTGCCAATTGTATGCAGACATACCAGTTTGTAATACCGTAACTTCACGCTCCTGACCTGTAGGATAATCTGGTAAATTTGGATAGGTGTCTGAAGAAATTTCAGGATCATCGAAAGGTGATAATACTAACGTAGAAAACGGATCGGCCGTTTTTACCATAGCAGGTGAGTTTGCTATAGGTGATTCGTCTACAACCCAATATTGATACGTTTCTATATTTTGAGATGTCAAACCATTTAGTTCTAACCAAAACTTTCCTGAAGTAGGATCTTGTTTCATGGCATAATCCGAAGTAGGTGACCAGTTATTGAAGCTTCCTGCGACATATACAAAGTCTTTTAAAGGTGCGTCTAAAACCAAAGTAGCTTTTGTAGCATCGCTAGAATCGTAGTTAATTCCGTTTTCTAGTCCGTCAGGCATGGTTTGAGATAACGTTCCGGGATTTACTAATACTGAAAATGTTTTGGTTGTTGTATTAGAACCTTGAGTAACGGTTAGCTCATAATCTTGATTAGATGTAATATTTGTTTGGGTGTAAGTATAGGTACTGGTACCTATTTTAGTGTCTAATACACTTCCGTTTACTGTAAGTGTGTAATTTGCATCTCCAGCAGTATTTGATGCAGATACCGTTAAGTTTTCTCCAGTAGTTAGAATAGTTGTACTGTTTTCTTCAGGAGAATTTAGGGTAACTTGAAATGTTCCGACATTAATAAAAATATCCGAACAGCCAGTTGCTTTTAATTCTTGATTTCCGGATGCATTTCTAAAAACCATACCTATTTTTGTTGCAGAACTTGCTTGTGCATCGGTTAAGCCGTAATATGTTTTAGGTGTTATGGTAATGCTCCAAGTACCGTCGTTATTATTGGTCATTTCTCCAACACCATCATCTGTGCCCCAATTCCCGATAACTTTGTATCCCCAAGGATCAGAACTATCCCCGATTCCGGAATGCATATAAACTTTAGAAGGACTACTTAGGGTGTTACAATTTGTATCTGAACTTAAAATATCTACGGTAATGGTTACCGTTTCTGACGCGTTAAACGCAGTAGGGCTTGTAGTTACTTGTGCGTAATTAAAGCTAGTAACAATTAAAAGTAAAAAAGCGAGTAAAGTTTTTTTCATAATAAATGGATTAAAAACAATACGGGCTGTGATGTTAATGTCACAGCCCGTATTTAATTGCTATTTAGTTAACGTATACGTTGGATTAGATGTATCTGATAAATCTAAAACAACATCGTAAGTGCCTGCTGTAATAGCGATGTTATCTCCGCCATCATCTAAAATACCATCTGCGCCAGTGTCTCCGTAATTAATTCCCCAATCGTTATTGGCTCTAAATTTCATTTCACCATCTGTAAGTGTAACGTTATTTAAATACCATACACCATCAGTAGTGTAGTCCATATTCATAACGGTATCTGGTCCGTCCCATCCATTAGGAGTAGCATCACCTACAAGTCCCCAAAGGTTCCCAATAGATTCAAGGGAATACGTTAAGTCGTTTAGGTTTAAAGTCACCAGATAGTTTCCTGCTGTTACAGCAATATTATCTCCTCCATCATCTAAACTTCCATCTGCACCAGTGTCTCCATAATTAAAACTCCAGTCGTTATTTTTTCTGAATTTCATTTCACCACTGGTTAACGTTACAACGGCACGCCATTGGTCTGATGTAGAATCGTATGTTAACGGTGTATCTGGACCATCCCAACCATTAGGTGTAGCGTCTCCGACAAGTCCCCAAGTATAGGCTTCAATTTTATATGTTAAGGTGCCTGCATTAAAGGTTACTTTGTAAGTTCCTGCGGTAACAACAATATTATCACCACCTTCTTCTAAAGTACCATCTGCTCCCGTATCACCATAATTTAAATCCCAACTGTTGTCTTGTCTTATTTTTATTTCACCATCTGTTAATGTTACATAAGCGTTAAAAATATCGGCTTCGCTAGTAGAATAGAATGGCATATCTGGACCGTCCCAACCATTTTCTGTAGCACTACCAACAAGTCCCCATACAGAAGATAAATCTAGTGTGTCTGCGTAACCAGTAACCGTAATGTTACTAATGTTAGAGGTTGCTGCAATCGTGTAAGTTCCCACTATGCTTTCTACTTTAACATCTATTACAGTTTCTGTACCAGATTCAATTTCTAAAGTTTGTAAAATAGTATTTAATTCTTCAGTTAAAAGGCTGTATTCTAAATCGCTTCCAACATCTTTTTTTACTGCATTTTGGAAGTTATTTCCAGAGATGCCAAAGTAAACCATGTATGTTGGTATGGCATTGTATCCGTAATCAGGCTCTGTCCAATTTAAACTTAAAGCAGTGTTGCCTTCATTCTCTTTTAGTAGTACAATATCTGATGTAGATGTTGTAAGTGCTGTTGTCGCTGTGTCGTTTAACACCGTATCGGTGTCGTCTGTAGTACAGCTGTAAAATGCCAGAGTTACTAACATTATACTTAATAATTTTGAAACTATATTTTTCATATTATAATGTTTTTATATTAGTATCCTGAATTTTGTTCCAAGTTTGGATTAATAGAAATAACGTTAGTAGGTAAAGGGAATATTTTTCTATAAGAATCTACTCCGTTACCATCGTTAGAACCTCCTTTAAACGGCCACACATAAGTATCTGTTGTGAATTGGTTAAAACGAACTAAATCTGTTCTACGTAGACCTTCCCAGTATAACTCTCTTGAACGTTCGTTTAAGATGAAGCTTAAAGATAAGTCAGATATAGAGATGTTTCCAGAGTCATTACCATAAGCACGAGTTCTTAATTGGTTCACTAAGTTTACTGCCGTGTTTAAATCACCACCACCACCACGAAGAGCAGCTTCAGCATAGTTTAAGTAAATTTCTGCTAATCTAATTAAAGGAATATCTGTATCTGCAAATTCTCCTGAGGTATCGTTAGCTTGGCTACCATCACTATTAACATTTGAAAATTTAGTTACAGCATAACCATCAGTAAATGTGTTAGATATTGTTGTAATCTCGTATTCTTGTCCGTCTGTGTAAAACATAGCACGGTGATCTGCCCAAGCTGTAGGGTAACCATCGCTGTCTTTTACAGTAATAGAACTCGCAAATTTATTAACTAATGCTTTTGTGGTTCTAAGACCAGACCAACCTCCGTTAACACCATAAGCAAGAGGATCCATGCTGCCGCCAATTGCAGCGTGAATTAAGAATGTAGTACCACCGTAAGTTGTAGATTGTACACCGTCAAAATTAGCTGTAAAAATGAACTCGTTTTGAGCACCATTGGTATTGTTGTCTGCTAAGAATAATTCATCGTAAGCAGATCCATTTCCATTAACATCGTTGGTGTTTATTGAATATGAAGAATTAATTACTTCGTTAGAATATGTAATACAATCTGCATATCTGTCTTCACCTATCCAAGTTTCAGCATTTAAATATAAACGAGATAATAATGCCCAAGCTGCAACTTTATCTACACGGCCATATTCGTTACTATCTGCTAATAGATCTTGAATTTCTAATAATTCTGTTTCAACAAAACTGAATAACTCAGTTCTATCACTTTGTAAAGGCAGTTCTGTAGACACCACTGTAGTTAAAGGCACATTTGCATATAAATCTATTAAGTTATAGTATGCATATGCTCTTAAAAAACGCGCTTCGGCTATATATGTTTGTGCTTCGGTACCTGATAATGATGTTGCATTAGCAATAAAAGAGTTGCAAAAAGACACTTCTTGACCTAATCTGTAATACATGGCTTCAGAGAAATCGTTACCAGAAGACCAACTTAAGTTGTGTAAATCTGGTAGCCCTGGGTCTCCCCAACCAACAACAGCATTATCTGTTGTAAGTTCGTTTAAATTAAAAAGCATACGTGTGTATTGCGAGAACCCTTCATCAATACCAGAAATATCGGCATCACCTGCAGGGCCTTCTTGTCCGGTTAATGCTAAACTTGCATATAGTTTAGCTAAAGCACCTTTAGCTTCATCTATGTTAGCAAATACATCTTCTTCTGTAAAGCTATCTGGATCGATAGGGGTTTGGTCTAAATCGTCATGACAAGACACTATAGACAACGCTAAAGCGAAACCAACTGTGAATTTATTTATTATATTTTTCATGAATTCTTTTTTTTAAAAATCAATATTTACACCTAAAACATAGGTTCTTGGTCTTGGGTAGAAATTGTTGTCAATTCCACCATACACTTCTGGATCTAAACCATCGTAATCTGTTACAGTTAAAACGTTTTGAACAGATCCGTAAAAACGGAATGTTGTGTTTTTAATAGCTTCAGTTAGTGTGTAACCAAGCGTAATGTTATCTACTTTAAAGAATGATGCATCTTGAACATAATGGTCGCTTAACAATCCATTATCTGTTAAAGATTGAAATCCGGTATCGTAATAATCTGTATGTAAGTTTGTTAATATACCGTTTTCTGTTGCTCTATTTAAAGTTCCTGCTCTTGAAGCAACATTGTTGTAAATGTAGTTGCCTAGGTTAGCTCTTGTTATTACAGAAAAGTCCCATTTTTTATAACTTAAATTAGTGTTTAATCCCATGGTTATATCTGCATACGGATCGTGATCTATGTATTTATCGTCTTCGTTAATAATGTTATCTCCGTTTCGATCTACATAGGCACCTTCAATAGGTTTTCCTGTACTATCATAAACTTGCTCGTAAACTAAAAAACTATAAGGTGCTTCTCCTTCTACGTGAGTTTGTACAGTATTTCCTGTACCTCCGCTAATGCCTCCAACAAATTGTTGGTCAGGAAGGTTTGTAATTTCATTGTCGTTAAAAGCAATGTTGTAACCAATGCTCCACTCAAAATTATCGTTTCTAACAGGAATTACATTTAAGTTAAATTCGACTCCTTTATTTTCCATGTCACCAATATTGGCTTCGATTTGATTTCCGAAATTTGTAAAAGGATCTACAAAAGAATCGCTAATTAAGTCTTTCGTTTTCTTAGAGTATAAATTAATTGATCCTGATATTCTTCGAGAAAATAAAGCGTAGTCTATACCAATGTTAAGTGTTTGTGCAACTTCCCAACGTAAATCTTCGTTTATAGCTTCTGGTCTGTAGGTTTGATAAAACGTATTTCCAAATTGATAGTTTGCTGTAGATTGACTACCCGTATAACTTGTAATAAATTTGTAATCGCCTAAACCATTTACGTTACCAACTTCTCCGTAACCTAATCTTAATTTTAGTTCGTTAAAAGCAGTGTCTTGTAAAAAGTCTTCCTTATTAATGTTCCAAGCTAAAGCAGCAGAAGGGAAATATCCCCAACGATCGTCTGGATTTAATTTAGAAGAAGCATCTGCTCTTAAACTTGCTGTAAGCAGGTATTTTCCATTTAGAGTGTAATTAACACGACCAAAATACGATAGTAATACGTTTTTAGATTTATCTATAAATTCGTAGTCTACACCATCTTCTTCATCCTCACTATCATAATTAAAATTATTGTATTCAAAAGATTGATAAGAGTAACCTGCTACTGCGGTAAAATCGTTATTATCATTGAATTCTTTTTCGTAAGTTAAATAAGCATCAAATAATTTATTTGTAGCTTCTTGAGTATAACTAGTACGTGATCCGTTCCAAGTTTCGTCTGGAGTAGGAATTAAATCAGATGTTACTTTTCGACCATGACTGTTTTGTTGATCTATACCTATATTAACAGTAGCGGTTAAATCTTCAAAAAAGTGTAGGTTATAATCTACCTTAGCATTTGCTACCAAACGGCGTACTTCAGATGTGTCGTCTACCAAGTCCAATAATGCAACTGGATTTGTAGGAGCTAAACTTGGTTTGTTTCCTGTGTTTGGATCAATCCAAGAAAAATATCCACCATATTTTGAATCTGCATCATAAATAGGTTGTGTAGGATCGAAATCGATTGAAGAACCGATTGCGTCTTGATTTGCGAAAGTGTTTTCAGTATACATTCCGCGAGCATTTAAGTCAAATCTTAAGTGATCGTCTAATAAACTAGGTTTCACGTTTAAGGCCGCAGTGGTTCTTGTAAGATTATCATTTTTTAGAATACCATCTTGATCAGAGTATCCAATAGATGCTCTAACAGGTACGCCAAATGCATTTCCTATAGCGCTAAATGAGTGATCTGCTCCGTAAGCATTACCATAAATTTGATCTTGCCAATTTGTGTTTTCAGAGCCTAATAAAGCAATATTTTCTGCGGTTCCAGTTTCTGTAATAAGCGTTCTAAATTGGTCTGCAGACATAACATCTACTTTATTAATAGGAGTCCCTACTGTTGCAGAACTACTTATGTTAAATTTAAAGCCGCTATCTTTTCCTTTTTTAGTTGTAATTAAAATAACACCGTTAGCAGCACGCGATCCGTAGATTGCAGTTGCAGACGCATCTTTTAATACAACCATACTTTCAATATCGTTAGGATTAATAAAGTTTAATGGGTTTCTAGATCCGCCAACACTTCCGTTATCAATAGGAAATCCATCAATTACATAAAGCGGGGTGCTTTCTAATGATAAAGATCCTTGTCCTCTAATAATAATGTTTTGTCCTTCTCCAGGAGCACCACCACTAGAAGTTACAGATACACCGGCAACTTTACCGCTAATTAATTGTTGTGCAGATATAACTGGCCCTTCGTTAAAATCGTCTGAGTTTATCATATCTACGGCTCCAGTTAAGTCTTCTTTCTTAACACTACCATATCCAATAACAACAACCTCGTCTAAGACTGCGGCGTCTTCTTCAAGTTTAATATTTAATGTTGTTTGTCCAGTAAAGGTTACATCCTGTGATTTGTAACCAATAAAAGTAAATTCTAAAACATCCCCTTCGTTTACAGAGAGGGAGTAGTTTCCGTCAAAATCTGTTGCTGTCCCAGTAGTTGTTCCTCTAACAATAATATTTACGCCAGGTATGGGTAAATTTGAACTGTTTTCGGATACGGTTCCTGTTACGGTTTCTTGCGCCAATAATAAAGATGGTGCAAAAAACAATGCCAGTAATACACTGTTAAAAATTGTTTTCATATAACATGAATTAAATTAAATCTGATTTAGTTTGTTTGTTCGTACTTTTACTTCTCGAGATTAAAATTATGTAAATTTTATGTTAACTCGAATTCTAATTTTGCGATATCCTTAACGTAAACGTTTTCGTGTTAGTAACTTTTTTAGAATTAAGGGCTTATTGGTCTTAATTCTGTGAATTATTGAAAATTGATAGGATTGTAATACCTTTACAAGTACAAATTCTTATTTATGAAAAAGAAAGTAACCTTAAAACAGATTGCTAGAGAACTAGATGTATCTATCGCAACAGTATCTAAAGCTTTGCGAAACAGTAAAGAAATTAGTGAAGATACACGCGATAAGGTGAAGGCTTTCGCTAAACTTTATCATTACAGACCAAACAATATTGCATTAAGTTTAAAAAACAGAAAAACTAAAACTATAGGTATTTTAATTCCAGAGATTGTGCATCACTTTTTCTCGAAAGTTATCCAAGGTATTGAAGAGGTTGCTAATAAAAAAGGGTATAATGTTATTATAGGATTATCTAATGAGTCTTTTGATAAGGAGGTTATTAACATGGAAATGTTGGCTAACGGAAGTATAGATGGTTTCATCTTATCTATATCTAAAGAAACATTAATGCAACAAGATTATCATCATTTTAATGAGACTATAAGTCAAGGAATGCCAATCGTGATGTTCGATAGAATTGTAAACGAAATTGCTTGTGATAAAGTTATAGTAGACGATTTAAGAGGCTCTAAAAAAGCAGTAATAAAGCTAATAGAGAATAAGTGTAAAAATATAGCTATAATAACTACTAAAGACTATGTTAGTGTAGGAAGACTGCGTACTCAAGGTTATATTGAAGCTCTAAATGAATATGATATTGAAAGCCAATCGGATTTAATTTTAAAGGTAGATGATAAATTGGTTTCCGAAGATTATATAGATGTTTTAGAGAAAGAGATTATGGATTTATTTTTAAAGAATCCAAACATAGATGGTGTTTTTGCAGTAAATGAATTGTACGCAATAACAGCTATGAAAGTTGCTAGGAAATTAGGAAAACAAATTCCAGAAGAACTTCAGGTTATTGGTTTTACAGACGGTGTATTATCGCGTCACGCTATGCCAAGTTTAACTACAGTAAGTCAGCACGGAAAAAAAATAGGAGCTGTAGCAGCCGAATTATTAATTGAAAAATTAGAGAGTGAGGTTGAAGACGAGCAAGTTAAGACAGTGGTTATTGAAACCGAATTGATAGAGAGGGAGTCTACCAAATAAAATTTAACATCACTAATTTAAAATCTTTTGTATCTTAGCACCAAAATCAAAACTTTTACTTCTCACTAATAAGTTTTGATAAGTTTTTTCGCTTATCAATGGTATTCATTAAAATATACTATGATGAAAAAGCGTGCCCTCAGTTTCTGGGAAATTTGGAACATGAGTTTCGGGTTCTTAGGAATACAATTCGGATTTGCATTACAAGGAGGCTTTATGTCTCGAATATTTCAAACTTTAGGAGCCGACAAGGAAGCTATTCCAATGTTGTGGATTGCTGCACCTTTAACAGGTTTATTAATTCAACCCATAATTGGTTACATGAGTGATCACACTTGGAACCCACGTTGGGGAAGACGTAAACCTTATTTCTTAATTGGTGCTGTTTTAAGCTCTATTGCCTTACTACTTGTCCCACACTCACCTGTATTATGGGTGGCTGCTGGTTTTTTATGGATTTTAGACGCGTCTATTAATGTGTCTATGGAGCCCTTTCGTGCACTTGTAGCCGATAAATTACCCGATTCGCAAAGGTCTTACGGTTTTGTTGTACAAACTTTAATTATTGGTATTGGTACTTGGGTCGCTAGTAATTTACCCTGGATGGTGTCTAAGCTAGGAGTTAGCGATGCCGCACCTATGGGAGTTGTTCCTATGTCTGTAAAAGTTGCTTTTGCTATAGGTGCCGTAGTTTTTATGGCGAGTATTCTGTATACCGTTTTTACAACTTCCGAATATCCTCCGGAAGACATGGAAGCTTTCGAAAAAGAGAAGGCTAAAAAGAATCAATTTATTTCAGATATCACAAATAATATCGGAAATATGCCAACAACAATGAAAAAATTAGGACTGATTCAATTTTTCAGTTGGTTTGCCTTTTTTACCATGTGGAGTTTAGCAAATCCAGCATTAACAGAGCACGTATACCATACGCCAGCACCAATAGAAACTGCATACGATTTTTCAATTCCAGAACAAGCCGCTGCTTTCGATGTAGAAAACACAGCTTTCCAAAAGTCTTCAAATTTAGTAGGGTCTTCAATGGGAGTATACGGATTATCGTCAATGGTTTTTGCTTTAGTGCTAGCATTTTATACTTCTAAAAAACGTATCAACCGTAAATATGTACATATGTTTTCATTATTTATGGGAGGTTTAGGATTTTTATCAATGTATTTTTTCCCTTCACCAGATTTTTTAAAATACTCGTTTATTCTAGTCGGAATAGCTTGGGGTAGTATACTTTCTATGCCTTATGCTATGTTATCCAGTGCAGTAGATCCAAATAAAATGGGGGTTATTATGGGAATTTTTAATATGTTTATAGTAATTCCGCAAATTATTGCAGCTATAGGAGGAATCAATTTTGTGTCCAACCTATTAGGAGACGAAACCATTAATGCCATGTTGGTAGCTGGGTTTAGTTTAATTATAGCAGGACTTTGTAACTTTTTAATAACAGATAAAAACGCTATATCATATCAACCAGAATTAGAAAACTCATGAAAACAAAAGGATTTATATTCGATTTAGACGGTGTTATTGTAGATACTGCAAAATATCATTTTTTGGCTTGGAAAAATCTAGCCAATAGTTTAGGGTTCGATTTTACCGAAATTCAAAACGAACAATTAAAAGGAGTGAGTCGTGTCGAGTCGCTTAAAAAAATATTAGCATGGGGAAACACAACCGTTTCCGATGAGAAGTTTCAAGAATTAATGGCTCTAAAAAATACAGAATATTTAGAGTTTATTAATAAAATGGACGACTCAGAGATTCTTCCAGATGTACCTCGCGTTCTTGATTATTTAATAGAAATTAAGCAAGGGGTGTCTCTAGGTTCTGCAAGTAAAAATGCAAGAACTATACTTGAAAAAGTGCATTTGTTATCAAAATTTAAAACGATAGTCGATGGTAACGACGTTTCTAAAGCAAAACCCGATCCCGAAGTGTTTTTAAATGCTGCAAAATCATTAAACATAAAACCTGAAGATTGTGTGGTTTTTGAAGATTCTGTTGCAGGTATTCAAGCCGCAAATACTGCCCATATGGTCTCTATAGGTATTGGTAGTAAAGATGTGTTACATGAAGCCGATTATATTTTTAACGACTTCACTGAGATTTCAACAGAATTTATAAATAAAATAATTAATAACTAGAATACATATAAACCGTAATGTAAACTGAATTTCATTTTCGGTATACAAATCACGGTATTCTATTATCTTAAATAAAATGAATCAAGATTATATTAAACCAGACAATTGGTCGATAATTGAAGAAGGATTTGATGTAGAACGCGTTAAATCATCAGAGAGTTTATTCAGTATCGGGAACGGTGCTATGGGGCAACGTGCTAATTTTGAAGAGTACTATTCAGGACCTACATTTCAAGGAAGTTATATTGCTGGTGTGTATTATCCAGATAAGACGCGTGTTGGTTGGTGGAAAAATGGATATCCTGAATATTTCGCTAAAGTATTAAATGCACCAAGTTGGATTGGTATTAATGTATTTGTAAACGGAAATCCTTTAGATTTATTTACGTGTAAAACCGTGTCCGACTTTAAGCGTGAATTAAATATGAAAGAAGGTTGGTTATCGCGTTCTTTTAAAGCAACCTTGCCAAATGATGTTCAAGTAGCAGTCAAAACAAAACGTTTTTTAAGTTTAGAGTTAGATGAAATTGGAGCCATTTCTTATAGCATAACGCCTTTAAGTGGTGATGTAGAGATTACCTTCGAACCGTATTTAGATTCTGGAATTACTAATGAAGATACCAATTGGGACGATAAATTTTGGGAAACTACTGCGGTAACTCAAGATGGAAATATGGCGTTTATTGAAGCTTTTACAATGAAAACGGAGTTTAAAACTTGTACGTTTATGGCTTCAGAATATTTCTTAGATAATCAGAAAATAGACGTAAAAGAAGTGGTGTCGCATACAGACAGAACCATTACGTTTAAACAAACCTCTGCAGTAAAACAAAATCAGACATTTTCTATTCATAAATTTGGAGGTTATACTGTAGATCGTAATCACGATGCAGCACATTTGGTTTCTGCCGCAAAAGATGTTTTAACTCAAGCATTACGTTTAGGGTTTCAACATTTATTGGTTCAGCAAGAATTGGCTTGGGCTAAAATTTGGGATATGGCAGATATTACAATCGAAGGCGATGTGAAAGCGCAACAAGGCATCCGATTTAATATTATGCAATTAAATCATACCTATTTAGGAAAAGATGCGCGTTTAAATATTGGTCCGAAAGGATTTACAGGTGAAAAATATGGAGGAAGTACCTATTGGGATACCGAAGCCTATTGTATTCCGTTTTACATGGCAACAAAAGATCAAGAAGTTGCCCGTAATTTATTAGAATATCGTTACAATCATTTAGATCGTGCTATTGAAAATGCAGGAAAATTAGGTTTCACTAATGGTGCAGCTTTATATCCAATGGTAACTATGAATGGTGAAGAATGCCATAATGAATGGGAAATTACATTTGAAGAAATTCATAGAAACGGAGCCATAGCATTTGCCATTTTTAACTATTACCGTTATACAAACGATTATAGTTACATTCCAGAAAAAGGATTAGAAGTATTAATCGGGATTGCTCGTTTTTGGCAACAACGTGCAACCTTATCTACAGCACATAATAAATACGTGATTCTTGGTGTTACAGGACCAAACGAATACGAAAACAACGTAAATAATAATTTTTATACCAATTATCTTGCAAAGTGGTGTATAGATTATGCAATAGAAAATATTAAGAAAGTTGCTAAAGAATACGAAGACGATTTTAGTAGAATTCAAGATAAAGTAAATCTGTCTCCTGAAGAATTAGAACAATGGAAAGCCGTTGCAGGAAATATGTATTTACCATTTTCTGAAGCACATAATGTGTACTTACAACAAGATGGTTTCTTAGATAAAGAATTAATAACTGTAGCAGATTTAGACAAAGCTTCCCGCCCAATAAATCAAAAATGGTCTTGGGACCGCATCTTACGTTCGCCTTATATAAAACAAGCCGATACGTTACAAGGTTTTTACTTTTTTGAAGATCACTTTACTACTGAAGAATTAGAGCGTCACTTCGATTTTTATGAGCCATTTACAGTTCACGAAAGTTCATTGTCGCCTTGTGTACACAGTATTCAGGCTGCAAAATTAAACCGTATGGATCAGGCTTATGAGTTCTATTTACGTACATCTCGTTTAGATTTAGACGACTATAATAGAGAGGTTGAAGAAGGTTTACATATTACCTCTATGGCAGGAACTTGGATGAGTATTGTTGAAGGTTTTGGAGGGATGCGTATTAAAAATAATACATTGTCTTTTGAGCCTAAAATTCCTCACCAATGGGAAGGATATTCATTTAAAGTGAATTTTAGAAATCAAGTTGTAAAAGTGAAAGTGACTCAAAAAGGTGCTGAATTTAAACTTGAGAAGGGTAGCGAATTAGAAATAATCGCTAATAATGAAAAAGTAGTACTTCAGTTAGAAGATTAAAAAATTAAAGATAGTGCGTTTTGATAGTTAGGCTGTTTAATTCTTATTGTGGTGGTTTGTTAATAACAATTTCATTCAGAATTAAATAATTGTCAGAATGCACTTGTCTTTAATATATTAAAGCTTGCTGTTTTGTAATTGAAAATAAAATTGAAATACAGATTAATGAAAAATGTCATGCCTTATTTAATTGTTTTGTTCGCGTCTATTCATTTTACTAATGCTCAAGAGTTAAAATCGCCTAATGGTGACCTAATTATGAGTTTTGAACTTCATGAAAATGGAACTCCAACCTATAAATTAGCTTATAAAAATAAGGAGGTTATAAAAACGAGTCGTTTAGGATTAGAATTGAAAGACGATGAAAAATCTTTATTGAACGATTTTAAAATTACAAATACAGAAACAGCAACTTTTAACGCGTCATGGACTCCAGTTTGGGGCGAAGTGAAAACCATTCAAAACCATTATAATGAATTGGCTGTAACACTAACTCAAAATGAAACAGAACGCATTGTTATTATTCGTTTTCGTTTATTTGATGAAGGTTTAGGGTTTCGTTACGAATTTCCCGAACAAAAAAACTTAGTGTATTTTACAATAAAAGAAGAGCGTACACAGTTTGCTATGGCTGGCGATCATACTGCATTCTGGATTCCTGGAGATTACGATACTCAGGAATACGATTATACCGAATCTAAATTATCTGAAATTCGTGGGTATTCAGAAGGTGCTGTAACTGCAAATTTATCGCAAACATCATTTTCTCCAACAGGTGTGCAAACCGCGTTAATAATGAAAACAGACGATGGTTTATTTATCAATTTACATGAAGCTGCGTTAATTAATTATTCTTGTATGCATCTTAATTTAGATGATGAAAACATGGTATTCGAGTCTTGGTTAACACCAGATTCTAACGGAGATAAAGGCTATATTCAAGCGCCAGCAACATCGCCTTGGAGAACCATTATGGTAAGCGATGATGCACGTGATATTCTGGCTTCAAAAATAACATACAATTTAAACGAACCTTGTGCGATTGAAGATATCTCGTGGATTAAGCCCGTGAAATACGTAGGTGTTTGGTGGGAGATGATCACAGGAAAAGGGTCTTGGCATTATACAGACGATTTACCGTCGGTTCAATTAGGGGTTACAGATTATTCTAAAGTGTCTCCAAATAAAACACACTCTGCAAACACAGAAAATGTAAAAAAATATATTGATTTTGCTGCTGAAAATGGTTTCGATGCTGTTTTAGTAGAAGGCTGGAATGAAGGTTGGGAAGATTGGTTCGGACATTCTAAAGATTATGTTTTCGACTTCGTTACACCATATCCTGATTTTGATGTGGAAGGTATTCATGCTTACGCAAAATCTAAAGGTGTAGAGATGATGATGCATCACGAAACTTCTGCTTCTGTTCGTAATTACGAGCGCCATATGGATGAAGCGTATAAATTTATGAATGCTAACGGGTACAAATCTGTAAAAAGTGGTTATTTAGGAGATATTTTACCTCGCGGTGAGAATCATTACAATCAATGGATTGTAAATCATTATCAGTATGCTGTAGAAAAGGCGGCAGACTACAAAATTATGGTCAATGCACACGAAGCTGTGCGACCAACAGGTGTTGCTAGAACCTATCCTAATTTAATAGGAAACGAATCTGCAAGAGGAACCGAATACCAAGCTTTTGGAGGTTCTAAACCAAATCATGTTACTATTTTACCGTTTACACGATTAATTGGAGGTCCTATGGATTATACGCCTGGGATTTTCGAAATGGATATTAGCAAATTTAGTCCGAATAACAATTCACACGTCAATAGTACAATTGCTAATCAGTTAGCCTTGTATGTTACCATGTACAGTCCGTTGCAAATGGCAGCAGATTTCCCTGAACATTACGAGCAGTTTATGGATGCCTTTCAGTTTATAAAGGATGTTGCTATAGATTGGGATGAAAGTATCTATCTGGAAGCAGAACCAGGACAGTATATTACTGTAGCTAGAAAGGAAAAAGATAGTAGTAATTGGTTTGTAGGGAATGTAAACGGATACACATCTAGAACATCTAAAATCAGTTTAGATTTCTTAGATAACGGTAAAAAGTACGAAGCAATTATTTATGCTGACGCTAAAGATGCCGACTACAAAACGAATCCTCAGGCTTATAAAATTACAAAACAAAAGGTAACTAATAAAACAAAACTATCTCAAGTATCTGTTCCTGGGGGTGGTTATGCTATTAGTATTATGGAAGTGAAGTAGCTAATATGTTTTTTCTGAATAATAATTTTTATACTAAAAATGTATATAGATATGCGTATATTATTTAAAGGATTAGTAAACAATAAACAAACTATTTTTTCTATGGTATTACTATTTTTTAGTCTGAATTTAAGTGCACAGATTACACATGTAGAGCCGCCGAATTGGTGGGTAGGTTTCGAGAATTCAGAATTACAATTATTAGTTAAAGCCCCTGAAATAGGACGTGCCGTTCCTGAAATTAATTATCCGGGTGTCTCGATTTCTGCAATACACCAAGCTAAAAGTCCGAATTATTTATTTATCGATTTATTTATAGATAAATCAACTCCTGTAGGACGTTTCGATATTATATTTAACAGAAATACCGATGAGTCTGCAGTGTATTCTTACGAATTAAAAGCACGTGATAAAAAACCTGAAGATTATATTGGTTTTAATAGTTCTGATGCTATTTATTTAATTACGCCCGATCGTTTTTCTAATGGGAATACCGAGAATAATATAGATACAGATCTGAGAGAGCAAATTATAGATCGTAACAACGATTATGCTAGACATGGTGGCGACATTCGTGGTATTATTAATCATTTAGATTATATAGACGAATTAGGATTTACTGCCATTTGGCCAACACCAATGCTTACTAACGATATGAACTCTTCCTCTTATCATGGGTATGCTATGACAGATTTTTATGAAGTCGATCCTCGTTTTGGAACCCTCGAAGAATATAAAGAATTATCTCATAAAATGGATGAACGCGGTTTGAAGTTAATTATGGATATGGTGGCAAATCATTGCGGAAGCGAACATTGGTGGATGAAAGATTTACCTTTCGACGATTGGGTAAATCAACAAAATGCTTTCGAAACTAAAGGGACGCTTCGAAATTCAAATCATAGACGTACAACTAATCAAGATGTATACGCTTCAGAAATCGATAAAAAGGACATGACCGAAGGTTGGTTTGTTCCTTCTATGCCAGACTTAAATCAGAAAAACCCCTTCATGGCGAAGTATATCATTCAAAATAATATTTGGTGGATAGAAACATTAGAACTTGGAGGTATTCGTCAAGATACTTATCCATATTCCGATAAAAATTTTATTAGTAATTGGGCAGGTGCTATTATGAGAGAATATCCTAATTTTAGTATTGTTGGAGAGGAGTGGAGTGTGAAACCATTACTTGTTAGATATTGGCAAACGGGGACACCAAATAAAGAAGGTTTCGAGTCGCATTTAAGATCGACTATGGATTTTCCGATGCAAGAAAATATTGTCAATGCTTTAAATGAAGACGAAGGCTGGGCTACTGGTTTCGTAAAAATGTACGAAGGTTTAGCTATGGATTTTGCATATACTAAACCAGAAGATATTTTAATTTTTCCAGATAATCACGATATGGATCGTGTGTTTTCACAGTTGAAAGAAAATATACCAAATACTAAAATGGCATTGAGTTATATTTTTCTTATGCCACGAATTGTACAAGTTTATTATGGAACAGAAATTTTAATGCAAAACACTGAAAAACCAGATGATCATGGTGTGATTAGATCAGATTTCCCTGGTGGTTGGGATGGAGATGCAGTAAACGCTTTTACAGGAGTAGGCTTAACGGAAAATCAGGCAAGCATGCAAGATTTTGTACGAAAAGTCTTGAATTATAGAAAACAAAGTGACGCCATTAAGTATGGAAAAACAATGCATTTTGCTCCAATAGATGGCGTTTATGTGTTATGTAGAATAAAAGATGATGAAACAATAGTATTAATTTTAAATAAAAATGAAGCCCCTATAGATATAGATTTAACACATTATCAAGAACTAGGTTTAGAGGGCAAAACACTTAAAAATGTAATTACAGGAGATCCTGTAATATGGAATACTAATTTGCAACTTACCGAGAAAGGCCCTCTGTTATTAACGACAAAGAATTAATTGTTATACAATTTTGTGCCGTGTTTTAAGTTGTGTTTTAGAGGTTAACTCGAATATGCTATAAGATGCTTTTCTTAAAACGATTCCTTTTACATTTTTAATGTCCAAATACCATGAGAAAATTTATATATTTATTTATCATACTATGCATTACTCAAATAAGTTTTGCTCAAAATCCCGATAGAAGTTTCGTGAAATCGGAACCGTCTAACAGCGGTTATAAAGTGATTGTTAATGATGGTTTTTATTTGTTTAAACTTTACAATCAATCTATAGTCGAGACAACTTTTGTACCCAAAGGAGAAGAGTTTAAACCGGAATCTCATGCTGTGGTTTTGAAAGAAAACCAATCTTTTTCAAATATTTCAGAAACACCCAATAATCTTGTTTTAGCATCTTCAGGACTTTCTGTTTTAATTAAAAAATCACCATTTCAAATTCAGTATAACTATAAAGGACACCCCATAATTTCTGAAAAAAAAGGTTATTCTAAAATTGAAGATGGAGAGGCTATTCAGTTTAATTTAGAGGATTCTGAAGTTTTGTATGGTGGCGGAGAACGCGCTTTAGGGATGAATCGCCGAGGATACCGTTTACAATTATACAATCGTGCACATTACGGTTATGAAACGCATAGCGAGTTAATGAATTATACATTACCTATTGTAATGTCTTCAAAAAAATATATGATTCATTTTGATAATGCGCCAATTGGGTATTTAGATTTGGATAGTAAACACGATAATAGTCTGACTTATGAAACCATTTCTGGACGTAAAACATATCAGGTTATTGCGGGCGATTCTTGGGTAGACATTATAGATGCTTACACCGCGTTAACAGGGAAACAACCTATGCCTCCACGTTGGGCTTTAGGAAATTTTTCTAGCCGTTTTGGATATCATTCAGAAGCAGAAACACGAGCGACTGTGTCTAAGTTTAAGGATGATGAGATTCCTGTAGATGCTGTGATTTTAGATTTGTATTGGTTCGGGAAAGATGTTAAAGGTACAATGGGAAATTTAGCTTTTGATACCGATTCGTTTCCTACGCCTGAAAAAATGATTAAAGATTTTGAGAATCAGGGTGTCAATACCGTTTTAATTACAGAGCCTTTTATACTAACATCTTCAAACAGATGGCAAGAAGCTGTAGATAATAATATACTAGCTAAAGATTCTGTAGGTAATCCATATACATACGATTTCTTTTTTGGAAATACAGGCCTTATAGATATATATAGTGAATCTGGTTTTAATTGGTTTTCTAATATTTATAAAGATTTATTTAAAATGGGAGTTTCAGGAATTTGGGGCGATTTAGGGGAGCCAGAAGTACACCCCAAAGCTTTAATCCATGCTACAGGTACGGCAGACGAAGTTCATAATATTTACGGGCACGATTGGGCGCGATTGGTTTACGAAAGTAGTTTAAGCCTGAAACCCAATACACGACCATTTATATTAATGCGTGCCGGGTATTCTGGATCTCAACGTTTCGGATTAATTCCGTGGTCTGGAGATGTTAATCGGTCGTGGGGAGGATTGCAAAGTCAGCCAGAAATCGCCTTACAAATGGGCATGCAAGGTTTAGGATATATGCATAGTGATCTGGGTGGTTTTGCTGGAGATAATCTAGACGATGAGTTGTATGTGCGTTGGTTGCAATATGGCGTTTTTCAACCTATTTACAGACCTCATGCACAGGAAGGGGTGCCTAGTGAACCTGTATTTAGAAGTGAAGAAGCGAAGAATTTAGCCCGAAAAGCAATCCGACTACGTTATGCACTATTGCCTTATAATTACAATTTAGCATTTCAGAATAATCAAAAAGGAACTCCTTTAATGCGTCCGTTATTTTTTAATAACCCTGATGATGTTGCACTCCAAAATATAGCAAATACTTATTATTGGGGAGATCAGTTTTTAGTGTCTCCTATACTTGAAGCAGGAGTAACGTCTCATGATGTTGTGTTTCCGAAGAATCAGGTATGGTTTGATTTTTATACAGATGAAAAAATTGAAGGCGGACAAACTAAATCCGTTTCAGTAGCAAAAAACAAGATTCCAACCTATGTAAAAGCTGGAGCATTTATTCCTATAGCGAAACGCATGCAAAATACAAAAGCGTATACTGGGAATAATTTAGAGTTGCATTATTATAACGATGCTTCAATTCTTAATAGTGAATATGAGTTGTATGATGATGACGGAAAGACAGTTGATGCCTTTGAAAAAGGTAAATACGAAAAGCTTAATTTTTCATATATAAATGATAAGAAGGGAATACGATTTGTCTTTAAAGATCAAATTGGTTCAAATTATTCTATGCAAACAAAACTTATTCAATTTACCATTCATAATTTAGAAACCGAACCAAAGCATATTAAAAATGGAAGAAAAGACATGTCGTTTACTTACGATAAACATAAACATGTTTTAGAAATACCCGTTATATGGGATACAGATTCTGAATTTGAAATTAAAATAATTTATAATGATTAAACATCAAATAGTGTCAATTGCAATGATTTTATTAGTTTTAATCAGTTGTGATTCTAAAAAGAAAGATATTTTGAAAGAAAATGATAAGGTAGAAATTGCCGTCTCACCAAAAAAAGAAGTCGTTTATCAAGTATTTACAAGGTTGTTTGGGAATACAAACCCGACGAATAAACCTTGGGGAACTATTGAAGAAAACGGCGTTGGAAAATTTAACGATTTTACAGATAAAGCTTTAAAAGAAATTAAAGATTTGGGCGTTACCCACATTTGGTACACAGGTGTGCCACATCACGATGTTATTACAGATTATACTGCATATGGTATCTCTAACGACGATCCCGATGTTGTAAAAGGGCGTGCAGGTTCTCCGTACGCTGTCAAAGATTATTATAATGTAAATCCTGATTTAGCAGAAAATCCAGCAGCGCGTTTACAAGAATTTGAAGCTTTAATTGAGCGCTCTCATAAAGCAGGATTAAAAGTGATTATAGATATTGTTCCTAATCACGTAGCGCGAAATTACAAGAGTATTTCAAAACCCGAGGGGGTTACCGATTTTGGAGAAACCGATGATAAAACAGTGGTGTATAATGTTAATAATAATTTTTATTATAACCCAGGAGAACCGTTTATTGTACCCGAACGTCGCGACAGTTATGTGCCTTTAGGAGGTTCTGAAAATGCATTGTTAGATGGTAAGTTTGACGAAAATCCATCGAAATGGACAGGAAATGGATCGCGTTTATCACAACCAGATCCTAATGATTGGTACGAAACAGTTAAAATAAATTATGGTGTAAATCCGGAAGGACATCATGACTTTGATAGTTTGCCAGAAGGATTTGATGCAAAAGATTATAAAGCACATTTCGAATTTTGGAAAGATAAAACAGTGCCAGATTCTTGGGTAAAGTTTAAAGATATTGCATTGTATTGGATTGCAAAAGGTGTAGATGGATTCCGTTACGATATGGCCGAAATGGTTCCAGTAGAGTTCTGGAGTTACATGAATTCGGCTATAAAAATGAAAAATCCAGAGGCGTTTTTGTTAGCAGAAGTATACAATCCAAGTTTATATAGAGATTATATCCGTAAAGGAAAAATGGACTATTTATACGATAAAGTTCAGCTGTATGATACTTTAAAACACGTTATGCAAGGTTGGGGTAAAACCGATGATATTGTACCAATTCAACAAGATTTAAAAGATATTGAACACCATATGTTACACTTCTTAGAAAACCACGACGAGCAACGTATTGCAAGTCCGGAGTTCGCAGGAGATGCACAAAAGGCAAAACCAGCAATGGTTGTATCTGCAACCATAAGCACGTCTCCTACGTTAATTTATTTCGGACAAGAATTTGGAGAGCCAGGAGCAGAAGATTTAGGTTTTGGAGATCCGTCTAGAACATCTATTTTCGATTATGGTAGTGTGCCAACTTTAAGACGTTGGGTGAATGATAAGAAATTTGATGGTGGCCAGTCTTCTCCAGAAGAGTTGGAATTATACGATTTTTATAAACGGTTATTAAACTTCACAATTTCTAACGAAGCCTTAATGGGAGACTATCAAGATCTTCATGATTATAATACTCATAATACCGAGCATTACGGTTTAAAACAATTCTCTTTTGCCCGTTGGAGCACGAATGAAAAACTAATTATAGTCAATAATTTTGATGCTAATTATGGTACAGAATTTTATTTAAAATTACCAAAAGAACTTGTAGATGCTTGGCAATTAAAACCAGGTGAGTATCTGTTAGAAGATCAATTGTATAAGTCTTATCAAACACTTTTACAAGTTTCAGAACATGGAGCAGAAGCAAAAATAACCGTTCAACCTTTACAGTCTTTCATCTTTAAATTGCAATAGATTATGCGTAACTTTATAGTAGTTTTAATTTTAGGAATTATGATTACAGGATGTCAAAATAAAACTGATAAATCCATTGAAAAAAAAGTAGAGGCACCCTTTGAATGGGATGCGGCTACAATTTATTTTATGTTAGTCGATCGTTTTAATAACGGAGACACGTCTAACGATCTTAATTATGGAAGAGATCAGGAAACAGGTGTTTTAAGAGGCTTTGAAGGCGGAGATATTAAAGGTGTAACACAAAAAGTAGAATCTGGTTATTTTACTAATTTAGGTGTAAATGCCATTTGGATGACACCAATTGTAGAACAAATTCATGGCGGAACAGATGAAGGTACAGGACTATCTTATGGTTTTCATGGGTATTGGACTAAAGATTGGACGAATTTAGATCCTGATTTTGGTACAAAAGAAGATTTAAGAAAGCTTATAGAGGTGGCGCACAGTAAAGGCATTCGTATTGTTTTAGATGCCGTTATTAATCATAGAGGCCCGGTAACAGATAAAGATCCTGTTTGGCCACAAAGTTGGGTAAGAACAGGGCCTGCCTGTAATTATCAAGATTTCGATAGCACCGTAAGTTGTACTTTGGTTGAAAATTTACCAGATATTAGAACAGAAAGTAACGAAGAGGTAGAATTACCTCCTCAGCTTATCTCAAAATGGAAAGCGGAAGGCCGATATGAGAAGGAAGTAGCAGAATTAGATGCGTTTTTTAAAAAAACAGGTTATCCTAGAGCACCTCGTTTTTATATCATGAAATGGTTAGCAGATTATATTACCGAATTTGGAATTGATGGTTATCGTGTAGATACAGTAAAACATACAGAACCTTACGTGTGGCGAGAATTTAGAAAAGTTGTAGATGCAGCTTTTGCTCAATTTAAGTTAGAACACCCCGATAAAGTTTTAGATGATAACGGATTTTATCTTGTAGGTGAAGTGTATAATTATGGTATTAGTAATGAAAAAGCATTCGATTTTGGAGATCGTAAAGTGAATTATTTCGACAAAGCATTTAATCAATTAATCAATTTTGAATTTAAATGGAATGCAGAACAAATGGATTACGAATCTATGTTTAAAAAATATGATAGTATACTGCATAACGATTTAAAAGATTATAGTGTTTTAAATTATTTAAGCTCGCATGACGATGGTCAACCCTTCGATCCAATGCGTGAAAAACCATTTGAAACGGCAAATAAATTATTGCTAACTCAGGGTGCTGCTCAGATTTATTATGGAGATGAGTCTGCTAGAGTTTTACATGCAGAAGGCGCTGTAGGAGATGCTAATTTGCGTACGTTTATGAATTGGGACGATATAAAATCGAATCCAACAACACAAGCGATTTTAGCACATTGGCAAATCTTAGGTCGTTTTAGAGCACGTCATCTCGCTGTTGGAGCAGGAAGACATCAAATGATATCTCAATCACCTTATGTGTTTTCTAGAACCTATGTTAATGGCAATTATAAAGATGCGGTTGTTATTGGTTTAAATCTTGAAAAAGGTAAGAAAACAATATCTGTTGGAGGCGTTTTTCCTGAACGCATGAGTGTTCATGATGCATATTCTAATACAGATGTAACTGTTGAAAACGGAAATGTTATTCTAAATAACGAATTTAATATGGTGTTATTAGAAGTAACTATGGCGTCTAAATAATTATTTTTTTATCAGAAACAGAAATTGATTTTTTAAAAGTGAATACATAATTAAAAGCAATTCACTTGTAATTTAATACTAAAACCTATCTTAATCGAGTATATTGATTGAGATAGGTTTTATTCGTTTTTATAGTGTAGTTCTAAATCGTATTTTATTTAAAAATTGTATGATTATTAACAAGCGATATTTTTATCGGCAATAGGAATTAGTCATATTTGTATGTAAGATTGAGTTCGTTAATGAGTCTAATACAGATATCATATAACCATCAGTGTTATTTTTTAATATAAATTTAAAGACAGGAAATAGTATGCTTACATGGAAAAATATAATGGATTTTGCTGTGAATGGCAATCCAAAACCAGATCGTCGTGTAGAAAAATCTGCCGAAGAATGGAAAGAATTATTAACACCAGAACAATTTAGAATTACAAGACTAAAAGGAACCGAAGCACCACATTCTGGAGCGCTTTGTACGGCACATGAAGCAGGAAAATATGGTTGTGTATGTTGCGATACATTATTGTTCGATTCTACAATAAAATTCGATTCTAGTTCGGGATGGCCAAGCTTTACTCAACCTATTCAAGAGAACGCTATTAAGTATGAAAAAGATACTGCTTTCGGGATGGTTCGCGTAGAGGTTATGTGTAACGCTTGCGATGCGCATTTGGGGCATGTTTTTCCCGATGGGCCAGAACCAAGCGGTTTACGTTATTGTGTAAATTCGGAATCAATTACTTTACAGAAAGGAGAGCGTCATGAATAATACAAAGGAAATTATCACACTTGGAGGAGGGTGTTTTTGGTGTGTAGAAGCTGTTTTTCAGCAAATAAAAGGTGTAGAAAAAATAATTTCAGGATATACCGGAGGAACCGTTCCTGGCGTACCTACATATCGTGAAATATGTTCCGGATTAACAGGGCATGCTGAAGTGATTCAAATGACATTCGATACAGATGTGATTTCTTTAGAAGATATTTTAATTATCTTTTTTACAAGTCACGATCCTACAACATTAAATCGTCAAGGTGCCGATCGCGGTACGCAATATCGCTCTGTGATTTATTATGAGAATGAAAAACAAAAAAAGATAGCCGAAACGGTTATAGAAAAGATTAAACCTTATTTTGATGATGAAATTGTAACCGAAGTGAGTGCTTTAGAAACTTTTTTTGAAGCAGAAGATTATCATCAAGATTATTACGAAAACAATAAAACACAAGGCTATTGCACTGCAGTTATTAGTCCAAAACTTGCCAAGTTAAGACAGATGCATGCCGATAAACTAAAATAGATTTTCCGTTTGAAGACATTTAAATTACATATAAAAGACACGTTTACAAGCCAACTTCCTGCAGATCCTATTGAAGGAAGTAAAAGAAGACAAGTAGAAAAGGCTTGTTTCTCCTACGTAAACCCGAAGCAGATTAAAAAACCTGAATTGTTACATGTTTCAAAAAACATGCTAGAGAATTTAGGGATTTCTGAAACAGAAAGTCAGTCTGAAGAATTTTTAAATGTGTTCTCAGGCAATCAAGTGTTACCAAATACTAAGCCGTTTGCTATGTGCTATGGCGGACATCAATTTGGTAATTGGGCCGGACAATTAGGCGATGGTAGAGCTATAAATTTAACAGAAATCGATTATAACAATCAACATTGGGCATTGCAACTTAAAGGCGCTGGCGAAACACCATATTCTAGAACCGCAGATGGTTTGGCGGTTTTACGTTCGTCTATTCGTGAATATTTATGTAGCGAAGCAATGTTTCATTTAGGTGTTCCAACAACACGAGCGTTATCGCTATCTTTAACTGGAGACCAAGTGATGAGGGATGTTATGTATAACGGAAATCCAGAATACGAACCAGGAGCAGTAGTAAGTCGAGTAGCTCCAAGTTTTTTGCGTTTTGGAAGTTTTGAAATTTTCGCGGCTAGAGAAGATTCTAAAACATTAAAACAGCTTACAGATTATACTATAACACAGTTTTATCCAGAATTAGGAGCGCCTTCTAAAGAGACGTATTTAGCCTTTTTTAGAGAAATTTCAGAACGTACTTTAAAAATGATTATCGATTGGCAACGTGTAGGGTTTGTACATGGTGTTATGAATACCGATAATATGTCAATTCTAGGATTAACCATAGATTACGGGCCTTACGGTTGGCTAGAAGGATTTGATTTTGGATGGACACCAAATACTACAGATAGAGAACATAAAAGATACCGTTACGGAAATCAGCCTAATATTGGACTTTGGAATTTGTATCAATTAGCAAATGCATTATATCCTTTAATTGAAGATGTAGATGCGTTACAAGCTATTTTAGATGATTATAAATCGGATTTTGAAAAACAATCTCTGGAGATGATGCGTTCGAAAATAGGACTTTTTCAAGCAGATGAAAATGACTTAAAACTGATTCAAGATTTGGAAGATGTCTTACAAATGACGGAAACTGATATGACGATCTTTTTCAGAAATCTATCAAAAATTGAAAAAGAAAATGTGTCTAACGGATTGGAAATTATTCAAGATGCATTTTATAATCCGAAGGCAATGACTAAAGATCTTGAAGACCTATGGAAACATTGGTTTCAGAAGTATGGTGTGCGTTTACAAAACGAATCTATTTCTGATGCCGAACGTGCAATGAGAATGAATGGTGTTAATCCAAAATATGTACTCCGAAATTATATGGCACAATTAGCTATTGATGCTGCTGAAAAAGGAGATTATGCATTGATTGATGAATTATTCAATTTGCTTAAAAATCCATATTCAGAACAAGAAGATTCTCAAAAATGGTTTGCTAAACGTCCAGAATGGGCACGGAATAAAGTGGGGTGTTCTATGTTATCTTGTAGTTCTTAAATTAATTTTTTTAATCAACAAAAATCAAAGTATGAAAAGTCAGAAACTAGAAATAGAGAACAGTAAAGGCGTAAAATTACAGGCATATTTAGAATTACCTGCAAATCAGAATCCGAATTATTTTGCTGTTTTTGCACATTGTTTTACTTGTACGAGTACGTTGTCTGCGGTTAAAAATATTAGTCGTTCGTTAACTAATCATGATTTTGGTGTGTTGCGTTTCGATTTTACAGGTTTAGGCAGGAGTGAAGGAGAATTTTCTGATAGTCATTTTTCATCTAACGTTTCAGATTTAATGGCGGTAAGTAAATATTTAGAAGAACATTATCAAGCACCGTCCTTATTGGTTGGGCATTCGCTTGGAGGTGCTGCGGTTATTGTAGCAGCATCTCAATTAGAATCGGTAAAAGCAGTGGCTACTGTTGGTGCTCCGGCAACTGCCAATCATGTAACGCATTTGTTTTCGCATGGATTTGATGATGTTAAAGAAAAAGGAGATGTTCAGGTTAATATTGGAGGAAGGCCATTTAATATTAATAAGGAATTTGTAGATGATTTTAGTAAAACAGATTTGCCTGAGATTACTAAAAATTTAAGAAAGCCATTACTTATTATGCATGCGCCTTTTGACACTGTCGTACCTATCGAAAATGCAGAACGGTTGTATAAAATAGCACATCATCCTAAAAGTTTCGTTAGTTTAGATCAAGCCAATCATTTATTGACAGATTCTAGAGATAGTGAATATGTTGGTAATGTAATTGGGACTTGGGTACAGCGTTATTTTGAAGCAAAAGACAGTGATATTCTAGATACTGAAGGAGAACAATTGGTGGCGCATTTAAATCTTTTAGAAGATAATTTTACGACTAATATTCAGACTAAAAAACATACGTTAATTTCCGATGAGCCCGCAAGTATTGGAGGCGATGATTTTGGACCATCACCTTACGATTATTTAAGTGCGAGTTTGGCATCGTGTACAGCAATGACTCTTAAGTTATATGCCCAACGTAAAAAATGGGATTTGCAAGAGGTTTTTGTTTACATTACTTATTCTAAAAAACACAGTCAGGATTTAAACTTAAATACTAAATCGGCTGGGAAAATTGATTATTTGGAAAAGACCTTGAAATTTATTGGAAATTTAGACGACAAACAAAAAGAACGATTAAAAGAAATAGCTTCTAAATGTCCTGTGCATAGAACCTTGCAAAGTGATACAGTTATCGAAACACATATCGAATAAGCACTTTTTTTATGTGATACAGTTAATGAAGTTGGTGGCTATTTTTCATTTTTGTAACCAATAACCACCTCATGACATTAAAAGACCAATTTGCACAAACACGGAAACGTTTTAAAACGATTTGCGCTCCCTTAATTACAGAAGATTATTCTGTGCAACCCGCTATTTTTGTATCGCCTCCCAAATGGCATTTGGCACATTCTACATGGTTTTTTGAACAGTTTGTTTTGCAAAGATTCGATAGCGATTACAAGGTTTTTAGTGAAGATTTTGCCTATTTATTTAATAGTTATTATAACAATGCTGGCGAACGGGTATTGCGCCCCAATCGAGGCTTAATGACGCGACCAAGTGTTGAGTCTGTATATGCTTATCGCGATTATGTAACCAAACATTTACTATCCTTTTTAGAAACAGAAGTTTCTGAAGAAGCCCAAAATATTATAGAGCTAGGAATAAATCATGAGCAGCAACATCAGGAATTGTTTTATTACGATATTAAATATATTTTAGGAAATCAGCCTACTTTTCCATCCATTCAAAACGAATTAGTGTTAGATAAGGTTTCAAATTCAACAGAATATATTAGTATTTCTGAAGGTTTATATACTATTGGATATCAGGGAGAATCGTTTTGTTATGATAACGAATTAGGTGTGCATCAGGTGTATATTCAAGGTTTTCAAATCAGAAAAAATTTAGTTAGTAATTCTGAATACATGGCATTTATAGAGGCGGGAGGTTACCAAGATTTCAATTTATGGCATGCCGAAGGTTGGGATTTTATTCAGCAAGAAGACATCAAAGCACCTTTGTATTGGCATAAAGTGAATGGAGTTTGGCATCATTATTCTTTAAACGGATTTCAAGAAGTTCCAAAAGACGAGCCCGTTATGCATTTAAGTTTTTACGAAGCTTTTGCCTTTGCCGAATGGAAAGGGATGCGTTTACCTACAGAGTTTGAATGGGAAGTGGCTTCAAATGAGTTACAATGGGGGCAACTTTGGGAATGGACCTACAGTGCTTATACACCATATCCTAATTTTACCAAGGCAGAAGGTGCTTTGGGAGAATATAATGGCAAATTTATGGTAAATCAAATGGTGCTTCGTGGTGCATCGATTGCTACGGTTAAAAATCATAGTAGAGCAACATATCGCAATTTTTTTCATGCCAGTATGCGTTGGCAATTTTCAGGACTTAGATTAGTAAAATAATATGAAAACGACAATTATACCAGAGATTGTTCAAGGCTTAAAGGTGGAACAAAAATATATTTCTTCAAAATTTTTTTACGATGATGCAGGCAGTCGGATTTTTCAAGAAATTATGCAAATGCAAGATTATTATTTAACAGATAGTGAGTTTGAAATTTTGTCGCTTCAGGCGGAAAAAATTCATTGTGCTTTGCAATTTTCAGAACCCTTTAATATTATAGAACTAGGGGCTGGAGATGGATTTAAAACGTTCAAATTATTAGAATATTTTGTCTCTAAAAATATTCATTTTAATTATGTGCCTATAGATATCTCTCAAGAAGCCATTAGCATGTTATGCAAAAAATTAAAGGAGCGTTTACCAGGGCTTCATATACAACCGCAAGTAGGCGATTATTTTGAAATTCTAAAAGGCATGTCTACAGAAACAATTCCAAATTTATTGTTGTTTTTGGGTAGTAATATTGGTAATTATTTAAGAGCAGATGCTGCAGATTTACTGCGTTTATTTAATGATAATATGAATGTTGGCGATAAATTATTAATTGGTTTCGATTTAAAGAAAAATCCTTTAACCATTCAAAAAGCGTATTTCGATTCTCATGGTGTGACTAAACGTTTTAATTTGAATTTACTTTTGCGAATGAATCGCGAATTTGATGCCGATTTTAAATTAGATGATTTCGATTTTTATTGTCATTATAACCCTTCCAATGGTCAAGTAAAAAGTTATTTGGTAAGTTTAAAAGTACAAACGGTGTATTTTAAATCTATAAATGAAAGAATTACATTTCAACAAAATGAATTAATTTGGACAGAGCTTTCTAAAAAATATAGTGTGTCTGGTATTGAAACTTTAGCAAAGCTTACTGGTTTTAAAACGAATCAGCATTTTTTAGATTGTAAGCATTACTTTACAGATAGTCTTTGGGAAAAATAGTAGGTTTTAAACAATAAATAATGGAACAATAATTTAAATATAGTTTAGTACCTTCGAATTTAAATTATAATAAAATGCCAAAACAAACCCAAATAGGATTAGGTCTTGCGGCCATTGGTCGTCCAGAATATATCAATATTAAAAAAGAAGATATTAAACAAACCGAAGCTGTATTTAAGGAAAACGCAATGCAGGTTTTAGATGATGCCTATCGGTTTGGAATTCGATATTTTGATGTCGCTCCATCTTATGGGAAAGGAGAACAGTTTTTAATAGATTGGCACAATGCTAGACATTATCCAGATGTTACTTTAAGTACTAAATGGGGGTATACATATATGGCGAATTGGGAGTTGGGATATGCCGGAAAACATGAGGTAAAAGAGCATTCGCTTTCAAAATTATTAGAGCAATGGAAAGTCTCTCAAGCATTATTCCCTAAGTTGAAAATTTACCAAGTACATTCTGCGACTTTAGAAAGTGGGATATTTACAAATACAGAAGTGCTTCAAGAATTACATCGTATAAAGAAAGAAACGGGTATGCAAATTGGTGTATCTACTAGTGGCGCCAATCAGGCCGAAATTATAGAGACAGCTTTAAATATTCAAGTAGAAGGCGAAGATTTATTTAGTAGTTTTCAAGTCACATATAATGTGTTTGAACAATCTACATTTAAAATTTTAAAAACACTTTTAGGTAATAATAAAACCGTAATTATTAAAGAAGCACTGGCAAATGGTCGTGTGTTTCCTAATAAAAATTTCTTAAATTATTCTGCAGCATATTCTTATTTTAATTTGCTTTCTAAGCAATATAATGTAGGTGTAGATGCTATTGCCCTTCGATTTATAATAGATAGTTTGCAACCCGATTATGTGTTAAGTGGAGCATTAACTAGCTCTCAACTTCAAGATAATTTAAAAGCATTGACATTTCAATTAACTTCAGAAGATATACATCAACTTCAAATATTTGCATCGCCATCAAAAGCATATTGGGATGAGCGTAGTGCTCTTGCCTGGCGTTAAATTATTTCAGTGATTTATTCGGTTAATTTTAAAACGATTAGAGTCAATCAGACCTTTACTTCCAACCTAACTTTGTAGTATTAAGTTTAACCATTAAAAAACAAATACTATGAAAAGTTTAGGAAATACAATATTAGGAGTCGTAGCAGGAACCGCTTTAGGAGCAACAATGGGTATTTTGTTTGCGCCAGATAAAGGTAGTAAAACAAGAAAAATGATTGCTAAGGAAGCAGAAGCTACTAAAAGTAAAATTTCAGATCACGCTTCAGAATTAGCAAATACAGTTGCTAAAACAGTTAATGTTAAAAAAGCGACTTTAGAAGAGCAGTTAGAACATGTTGTTACAGATGCAAGTCATAAATCAGATGAAGTAATAGATGCTTTAGAAAAAAAATTAGAAGTGTTAAAAACAAAGCACAGACATTACAAAAATGGTGCTAAGAAATCGACTACAACAGCATAAGTATTAAACTCTTTTAAATTTTTAGACATGACAATTTTTGAAGCCATAAGACACGACCATGATATTCAGCGCGATTTACTAGATAAATTAGTGCAATCCTCTGGTGATACAAAGAACAGAGATGAGCTTTTTAAAGCGGTGAGAAACGAATTGGAAGTACATGCGAATGCAGAAGAACGCCATTTTTATAAGCCATTAATTTCGACCGATATGATGCAAGATCATGCCAGACATGGTATCGCAGAACATCATGAAATTGATGAGTTAATAGAACAGCTAGAAGAGACAGAATATGATTCGTCGGCTTGGCTTAAAATTGCTAAAAATTTAAAACATAAAGTGGAGCATCATCTAGAAGATGAAGAGCATACATTTTTTCAATTGGCAGGGAAAACCTTGTCAGATAAACAAAAATCAGACTTAGCTTCAAAATATGAAGCTTATATGAAAAAGAATAGATAAAAAAGGTTGGTTAGTAGTGAATCTAAGTGCTAAATTGGTGTAATTAATTACACCAGTTTGGCGCTTTTTTTTGTTAAAACAATATTCAATTTCATAAAAACAATTTAATGTGAGGTTCTCAAAAATCATTTTAATAGTTTTGAACATTAATAAGAAATAATTTATGAAATCAGCAAACGAATTATTAGAACTTTTAGATTTAAAATCTATAGATTCAGTACACTTTGAGGGAGTTAGTAAAACCATCGGGAGCCCACATGTTTTTGGAGGTCAAGTTTTAGCTCAGTCTGTAAATGCTGCATATAGAACCATTACAAATAAACGTGTTTTACATTCGCTTCATGCCTATTTTTTAGAAGCAGGAGATTTAAATATTCCTATTGTTTTTAATGTTAACGAGGTGCGTGATGGTGGAAGTTTCTCTACACGTCGTGTGTTAGCTAGCCAGAACGGAAAAGCTATATTTATACTAGCAGCATCTTTCCATAAAGAGGAAGAAGGTTACGATCATCAAATACAGATGAACACGAATTTAAAACAACCTGAAGAGTTGTTAAGTTGGACAGAGATGTTATCCAGATATGGGAGTGTGTTACCTAAAATTACAAAACACTTTTTAGAAATAGAACGCCCAATAGAATTTAAACCCGTAGAGGTAATAAACCCGCTAAAGCAGGAAAATTTGCCACCCTATTCTAATATATGGTTTAAGCTTAAAAATCCGCTTAAAAAAGCCGATCTAGCAACAAAACAACAAATATTAACTTATATATCTGATTACAATATTTTAGCGGCGGCCTTATTGCCACATGCAAGTAAAGCACATTTTGGCAACACACAAATGGCAAGTTTAGATCATTCGATGTGGTTTTTTAGAGATTTCGATTTCGACGACTGGATGTTGTATTCTATAGAAACACCTAACGCTTCTGGTGCACGTGGTTTTGCTAAAGGAAATGTTTTTTCTCGCGATGGTAAATTAATTGCATGTGTAGCTCAAGAAGGTCTAATGCGACCAATAATTAAAAAAACTGAATAATAGATGAAGGCTAATTGCTTGTCTATTGGGCATCGTGGGGCTAAAGCTTATGTTGCAGAAAATACGCTAGAATCCATACAAAAAGCATTAGATTTTAATGTAGATGGGGTAGAGATTGATGTGCATTGCTGTGCTTCTGGAGAGTTGGTGGTGTTTCATGATTTTACTCTCGATCGTATGACTAATGGGAAAGGGGAATTAAAACATTATACTCTTTCACAATTAAAAGCTTTGAAAGTTGATGGTCAGTATTTAATACCAACGTTAGATGAGGTTTTAAGTTTAATTGATAAAAAATGTATCTTAAATATTGAGTTAAAAGGAAAGTTTACAGCGGAACCAACATGTAAAACTATTCAGAATTATATTCAGAATCATGGTTGGAACTATTCAGATTTTTTAGTGTCTAGTTTTCGGTTTTCAGAATTAGAAACTACTTTTAATAGTGATAGAAATATACCTTTAGGCGTGTTAATTGATGCCGATATGAATGATGCAATGGTATTTGCTAAAACCATAAATGCGAAAGCTATTAATCCGGGGTCTACTTTGGTAACTCGGGATAATGTAAATTTAGCGCATAGAAATGGGTATGCGGTAAATGTGTGGACCGTTAACGATGAAGCGACTATAAAACGAATGAAAGATTACGGTGTTGATGCTATAATTTCTGATAAACCAGATTGTGTATGATGGATAAAGATGTGATTATTGTTGGAGGTGGTGCAGCAGGTTTTTTTGCAGCTATTAATATTGCTGAACAAAACCCGCAATTGAAAGTTGCGATTTTAGAACGTGGAAAAGAAGTTCTAGGAAAAGTGAAAGTATCTGGTGGCGGACGTTGTAACGTAACGCATGCTGAATTTATTCCGCAAGAATTAGTAAAATATTACCCAAGAGGAGAAAAAGAATTATTAGGACCATTTCATCAGTTTATGACGGGAGATACTATGGCTTGGTTTGAAGAACGTGGTGTTGCATTAAAAATTGAAGACGACGGACGTATGTTTCCAGTCTCAGATTCATCACAAACAATAATAGATTGTTTTCTGTTTGAAGCAAAAAAGCATAAGGTTGAAATTTTAACTAATCATGCAGTTAAAGTAATTCGTAAATTAGATAATGCTTGGCAAATAGAAACAAATAATGGCAATTTTAAGTCCGAACAACTACTTATTGCTACAGGAAGTAGTCCAAAAATTTGGACAATTTTAGAGTCTTTAGGACATCGTATTTCTCAGCCCGTTCCGTCTTTGTTTACTTTCAATATAAAAGACAAAAGGTTAAAAGATATTCCAGGTGTTGTGGCTCAGAATGTAGAAGTTAAAGTTTTAGGAACAGATTTATATTCCGAAGGGCCTTTATTAGTGACGCATTGGGGCTTGAGTGCACCTGCAATTTTAAAACTATCAGCTTTCGGTGCGTTAGAATTGGCACAACGGGATTATAAATTTGATGTGGAAGTCAATTTTGTAAAACAATCTACCACAAATGTTTTAGATCATTTAAAACAAGTAAAATTAGATTCGGCTAAGAAAACAGTTTTTAAATTTCCACAATTCGAGTTGCCAAAACGTTTATGGCAACAATTGGTTTTAGCTTCAGAAATGACAGAAGATACACGTTGGGGCGACATCAATAAAAATCAGTTAGAAACTTTGGCAGGACAGTTGTCTCGAGCTGTTTTTAAAGTAGATGGTAAAAGTACCTTTAAGGAGGAATTTGTTACAGCTGGAGGTGTCGATTTAAAAGAAATTAATTTTAAAACCTTTGAAAGTAAATTGCTTAAAAACCTCTATTTGGCAGGAGAAGTTATAAATATAGATGCGGTTACAGGTGGTTTTAACTTTCAGAATGCATGGACGGGAGCATTCATTGCAGCTAAAGCTATATCCAGTAAATAATGAATACTTACATTGCTTTACTAAGAGGGATAAATGTTTCGGGGCAGAAAAAAGTATCTATGGCAAATTTACAAGAACTAATGACTGATTTGGGATTTAGTAACGTAAAAACATATATACAAAGCGGAAACATGGTGTTTCAATCTTCAGAAAATAATTCATCAATTCTAGAAGCTAAAATTTCAGAATCTATTTTTAAAACCTTCGGGTTTGAAGTGCCTGTTTTGGTGAAAAATGAAATGCAACTTCAAAAAATATTCAATTTTAATTCCTTTTCGGAAGTAGAAAAACCAGCAAGCTATTTTACGCTTTTAAGTGAAATTCCAAAAGCAGAGTTAGTAAAATCAGTTTCAAAAGAAACGTATAAAGATGAGGTTTTTACGATTACAGATTCTTGCGTGTATTCCTATTCAAAACACGGTTATGGTAAAGCAAAATGTAACAACAATTTTTTCGAACGTAAATTAAAAGTCTCGGCAACCACAAGAAATTTTAAAACAATGCAGAAGTTGTTATCTTTGTGCTCAGATTTATAAAATCATGACCGAACAACAATTTATTCCTCAAGCTTATTCAAATAAAGTAAGTCAAGGCACAGTATCTTGGGAGTCGCCAAGCAATATTGCGCTTATAAAATATTGGGGTAAAAAAAAGGATCAAATTCCTGAAAATCCATCTATCAGTTTTACTTTAAATGCGTGTAAAACAACTACGGTTTTATCGTATACTAAAAAAGAAGAAACTTCAGATTTCGATTTTGAAGTTTATTTAGATGGTAAGCATAAACCTGATTTTCAGCCAAAAATAAAAACGTTTTTTGAACGTGTTTTAGTGTATTTGCCTTTTTTAAAGGAATTTACTTTTAAAATTGAAACCTCAAATACCTTTCCGCATAGTTCTGGAATTGCATCTTCTGCAAGTGGAATGAGTGCGTTGGCGTTGTGTTTAATGAGTTTGGAGAACCAACTTCAGCCAGAAATGACGTCTGAGTTTTTTAATCAAAAAGCATCATTTTTAGCACGCTTAGGATCTGGATCTGCATGCAGAAGTATTGAAGGTGATTTAATTGTTTGGGGAGCCAATACAACCGTAAAAGGAAGTTCAGATCTGTTTGGAGTGAAGTATACTTATGCTGTTCATGAGAATTTTAAAAGCTATCAAGATACTATTCTGTTAGTCGATAAAGGCGAAAAACAAGTGAGTAGTACAGTCGGTCATAACTTAATGCACGGCCATCCGTTTGCAGCACAACGTTTTGCGCAAGCTCATGATAATTTAGCAGCTTTAAAACCCATTTTAGAATCCGGAGATTTAGAGGCTTTTATTGCCTTAATTGAAAGTGAAGCGTTAACGTTACATGCTATGATGATGACGAGTATGCCGTATTTTATATTGATGAAACCAAATACTTTGGAAGTTATTAATAAGATTTGGGCATTTAGAAAAGAAACCGGTTTGCATGTTGGATTTACTTTAGATGCAGGCGCAAATGTGCATGTATTATATCCAAAAGCAGAAGCAGAACCTATTTTAGAGTTTGTAAAATCAGAATTAGCAGTACATTGCCAAAACGGACAATTTATTTGTGACGAAATAGGGTTTGGAGCGAAAGCACTTATCAATAATAAATAAATGAGACGTATTTATCCTTAATATTTAACATTTGAAATTGATTTGTGCCCTTAATTTGTTGTGCGTATTTACTTATTAAAGTCTAATGGTGTTAGTAGTCAGTAGTATAGCGTTAATTGCTGTACAACGATTAATTGTATAAATAAGTATATATAAAGAATTTAATTGTTAATTTTGCAGCAACAATTTTGAATTGTGTATACATGAAAGGACCTTTATTTTATTCTAAAATTTTACTTTTTGGTGAATATGGTATCATAAAAGATAGCAAGGGATTATCTATTCCTTATAGTTTTTATAATGGTGCTTTAAAATTAATGGAAACACCAACTGAAAAAACAATAAAATCTAACGAAAGTCTAAAGCGTTATGCTGCCTATTTAGCTACTATTAATGCAGGTTTAGTTGTTTTTGATGTCGTAAAATTGAATGCAGATATCGATGCAGGTATGTATTTCGATTCTTCTATTCCTCAAGGATATGGCGTAGGAAGTAGTGGTGCATTAGTCGCTGCACTTTACGACGAGTATGCACAAGATAAAATTACAGTTCTAGAAAATTTAACACGTGAAAAACTTTTAAAATTGAAAACCATTTTTTCTGAAATGGAATCGTTCTTTCACGGAAAATCTTCAGGTTTAGATCCTTTAAATAGCTATTTAAGTATTCCTATTTTAATCAATTCTAAAGATAATATTGAAGCTACTGGTATTCCTTCGCAAAAAAGTGATGGTAAAGGTGCTGTGTTTTTAATAGATAGTGGTATTGTTGGAGAAACTGCTCCGATGGTACATATTTTTATGGAAAACATGAAACAAGAGGGATTTAGAAACATGATTAAAAATCAGTTTGTAAAACATACAGATGCTTGTGTAGACGATTTTTTAAAAGGCGATATCAAATCGTTATTTAAAAACACAAAACAATTGTCTAAAGTAGTTTTAAATCATTTTAAACCTATGATTCCTCAGCAATTTCACGATTTATGGAAAAAAGGTTTAGAATCTAACGATTACTATTTAAAACTTTGTGGCTCTGGTGGAGGTGGTTATATTCTTGGATTTGCAGAAGATTTTGAAAAAGCAAAACAAGCGCTTCACGGTCATAAATTAGAAGTAGTTTACAATTTTTAGTAAACCAAACCGTCGTTTTTCATTTCCATCTTTTTAATTTTTAACTATGTTCTCTAGAAAACATAAACATATTTTGTTGAAATTCTTCAGTATGTTTTCTGTGGTTAGAGGGTATAATGTGCTTATGGTTGTTGTGGCGCAATATGTTACAGCTGTCTATATGTTGGCACATGAAAAACCGGTAAGAGAAGTTGTTTTCGATCTTAATTTATTTATGCTAGTTTTGGCGTCTTCGGCAACTATTGCTGGAGGCTACATTATTAATAATTTTTATGATTCAGAAAAAGATTTAATTAATAGGCCACAAAAATCGATGTTAGACCGGTTAATAAGTCAGAATACAAAACTCTCCTTTTACTTTGTTCTTAATTTGCTGGCAGTAATTATGGCAAGTTATGTGTCGTTTAAAGCGGTTATCTTTTTTGCATTTTATGTTTTCGGGATTTGGTTTTATTCACATAAATTAAAAAAGATGCCTTTCGTAGGTAATTTAATCTCTGCAGTATTAACAATCACGCCTTTCTTCGCCATTTTTATGTATTATCAGAATTTCGAACATGTTATTTTTGTACATGCGACTTATCTATTTTTAATTATTTCTATGCGCGAATTAACTAAGGATTTAGAAAATATTCCAGGAGATTTAGTACAAGGTTATAAAACAATTCCCATTGCTTACGGCGAAAAGTATTCAAAAATAATGCTTACCGTTTTAGCTTTATTAACATTAATTCCAGCGTATTTTTTATTAACTAGATACGATATCGGATATATGTATTACTTTTTCTATTTCACAATGTTTTTACTTTCCGCTTTTATGGTGTTGTTGTGGAATTCTGATTCTAAAAAGCATTATTTAATTCTTCATAATATTTTAAAATTTATTATTTTTTCAGGTGTGTTTAGCCTGCTTTTAATTAACGTGGATTTAGTGTTAAACCGACTTTTTTAAAAGGATTTACATAAAAATAAAAAATCGTAAATTATAGTATATCTTTGCATAAAATAAATATATCACAATGAATAAGCAACAAGGCAGCAATAAAAAAGGAAAAGCTTCAGGACGCGGATCAGGAAATTCACGAAATACAAGTTATGCGAGAGGAAATGCGCCTATTAAAAAACAGGTTGTTACGAGTACGCCTAAATCAGAAGTTAAAAAATCAAACCCAGGCGAAATTCGTCTAAATAAATATATTGCCAATTCTGGCATCTGTTCACGTCGCGATGCCGACATGCATATTGCTACAGGTTTGGTTTCGGTAAATGGTAAGATTGTTGTTGAAATGGGATACAAAGTGAAGCTTGACGATGAAGTGCGTTTTGATGGATCTCGTGTTAACCCAGAAAAGAAAGCATACGTATTATTAAACAAACCAAAAGGTTTTGCAACAACAACCAGTGAAGGAAAAGGACGTACTGTAATGGATTTGGTCGCTAATGCAACATCTTCTAAAATTAAGCCAATAGGACGTTTAGGTAGAAATTCTTTAGGGTTAATTTTATTTACGAATGATGAAGATATTGCAAAGAAATTTACAAATTCTAAAAATGGAGTGCCAAGATTATTTCATATCGAATTGAATAAAAATTTAAAGCACGAAGATTTTACAAAAATTAAAGAAGGTTTTAAAGTAGAAGGTAAACTTGTCGCTGTAGAAGAGATAAGTTATATCGATAAAGGATCTAAAAAAGAAATTGGGTTAAAAGTTAAAAATACAGGAAGTACAATTATTCGTACCATTTTTGATTACCTAAAATATGATATTGAAAAGATAGATTGTGTGAGTATCGGACAGCTTACAAAAAAAGATATTCCACGCGGACACTGGAAACACTTAACCGAACAAGAAGTTATTAGTCTTAAAATGCTGTAAGTCAGTTTTTAAAAGTTTTTCAAAAAAATCGAAAAAAAAGTTTTTTTTTCGATTTTTTATAGCACATTTGTATAAGCATTTAGCTGAACATCATGAAAAGTGTTTGTGTGTTCGGGCTTTTGAAATTTAGGAAGTTATATTCAAAAGCAGCTTATCAGATGAGCAACCGAATTTTAGAGCTAACTTCCGCATACTCCATAGTAAAAAGCCAACATGTGTATGGCTTTATTCCTACAACCCATAGTCAAATTCAGATTTGATAGATAGTTAACATATTAAATTACAATATGCAGATTACTCTGCGTATCTTATTTATTTTTAATTATTATATCAAAATCTCATGAATACTAAATACATTGATTTAATTAATCAATCTTTTTATTTCCCACAAGAAGAATTTAAATTAGAAAACAAAACCCTTCAATTTCACAATATAGATTTAATGAAATTGGTAGAAGAATATGGTGTGCCTTTAAAGTTTACCTATTTACCACAAATTTCTAATAATATTTCCCGTGCTAAAGGTTGGTTTGCAAAAGCCATTGAAAAGAACGATTACAAAGGGAAATATAACTATTGTTATTGTACAAAAAGTTCGCATTTTAAACACGTGTTACATGAAGCTTTAAAGAATGATATTCATATTGAAACCTCTTCGGCTTTTGATATTGATATTGTTGAAAGTTTAAAAAAAGAAGGTAAAATTACAGATAACACCTATGTTATTAGTAACGGTTTTAAACGTGCAGAATACATTACTAACATTGCAAGGTTAATTAATAACGGACACAAAAATGCAATTCCAATAATTGATAATTACGAGGAAATTGATTTGTTATCTCAAGAAATTGATGGCAAATTTAATGTTGGTATTAGAATTGCTTCAGAAGAAGAGCCCAAATTTGAATTTTACACCTCTCGTTTAGGAATTGGCTACAAGAATATAGTGCCTTTTTATAACCGTCAGATTAAAGATAATAAACAAGTCGAGCTTAAAATGCTTCACTTCTTTATAAATACAGGAATTCGTGATAATGCGTATTACTGGAACGAATTAGTAAAATGTTTAAAGGTATATACAGCTTTAAAAAAGATATGTCCAACACTAGATAGTTTGAATATTGGAGGCGGATTTCCAATAAAAAACTCTTTAGCTTTTGAATTCGATTACGAATATATGGTAGATGAAATCTTGCATCAAATTAAAATGGTTTGTGAAGAAGAAGAAGTCGATGTACCTAATATTTTTACAGAATTTGGTAGTTTTACAGTTGGTGAAAGTGGAGGTGCTATTTATGAAGTATTATACCAAAAACAACAAAACGATCGTGAAAAGTGGAACATGATAAACTCATCGTTTATTACTACTTTACCAGATACTTGGGCAATTAATAAAAGATTTGTAATGTTACCTATTAATCGCTGGCATGAAAGTTATGAACGTGTATTGTTAGGAGGATTAACTTGCGATAGTGACGATTATTATAACAGTGAACAGCATATGAATGCGATTTACTTACCAAAGTATAATAAAGATAAACCATTGTATATTGGGTTCTTTAACACCGGTGCATATCAAGAAACTATAGGTGGATTTGGAGGTTTACAACACTGTCTAATTCCGACACCAAAACATATTTTAATAGATAAAGACGAGGATGGAAATATCTCGACAAAATTATTTAGTGGACAACAAAAAAGTGAAGACTTACTTAAAATTTTAGGATATCATGAGCAATAAAACGTATGCTGGAATTCCTCAAGAATATGCAAAATTAGAAACCTCTAAAATTGTATTAATTCCAGTGCCTTATGACGGGACAAGTACATGGCAAAAAGGAGCAGATAAAGGGCCGAAAGCTTTTTTAGATGCTTCCGAAAATATGGAAACTTACGATATTGAAACTCAAACAGAAGTTTACCAACAAGGTGTGTTTTTAGCAGATGCTGTTACAGAAAACAGTTCGCCAGAAGCTATGGTTGATGCCGTGCATAAAACCACTAAAAAATACATTAAAAAGAATAAGTTTGTCACGCTTTTTGGTGGCGAACATTCTATTTCTATTGGTAGTATTAGAGCGTTTAATGAATGTTTTAATAATCTAACAGTTCTGCATATAGATGCACATGCCGATTTGCGTAAAACCTATCAAGGATCTGCTTGTAATCATGCTTGTGCAGTTTATGAGGCTAGCCAGACCACGAACCTGATACAAGTAGGTATTCGTTCTATGGATGTTAAAGAAACTACTGTAATGGATACAGAAAAAACGTATTTTGCACACGAATTAGCCTCTAACGAATTTTGGATGGATAGTGCAATAGATCAGATGACGGGAAATGTATTCATCACATTCGATTTGGATGCTTTAGATCCGTCAATACTACCAAGCACAGGGACTCCTGAACCAGGAGGTTTGTTTTGGTATGAGACTTTAGACTTTTTAAAGAAAGTCTTTGCAGAAAAAAACGTGGTTGGATTCGACATTGTAGAGCTGTGTCCGAATAAGAAAGAGAAATCTTCAGATTTTTTAGCCGCAAAATTGTATTATAAAATGTTGAGTTATAAATTTATGGACGAAAACATAGATGATGAATACGACAACACATTCGAGAGTAAAACACAAAAAAATAACACATCTAAATTCATAGAAGACGATGAGTACTAAAGGAGCAATTTCAAATTTTATAGAAAAATATTATTTACACTTTAATTCGGCTGCTTTAGTTGATGCAGCAAAAGGGTATGAAGATCAATTAAACAAAGGGGCTAAAATGCTAGTGTCTTTAGCAGGAGCAATGAGTACTGCTGAATTAGGTAAAATCTTTGCAGAAATGATTCGTCAAGATAAAGTGCAAATTATTTCATGTACAGGAGCCAATTTAGAAGAAGATATCATGAACTTGGTAGCACATTCTCATTACAAACGAGTACCAAACTACCGTGATTTAACTCCTCAAGAAGAATGGGATTTGTTAGAAAAAGGTTTAAATCGTGTTACAGATACTTGTATTCCTGAAGAGGAAGCTTTTAGACGTTTACAAAAACATATTTTTAAAATTTGGCAAGAAGCAGAAGCTAAAGGCGAACGTTACTTACCTCATGAATATATGTATAAAATGTTATTATCTGGCGTTTTAGAAGAATACTACGAGATCGATTTAAAAGACTCTTGGATGTATGCAGCAGCAGAGAAAAATTTACCTATTATTTGCCCAGGTTGGGAAGATAGTACTATGGGTAACATTTTTGCTAGCTATGTGCTTAAAGGTGAGTTAAAGGCTAACACGATGAAATCTGGAATAGAGTATATGACATTTCTTGCAGAATGGTACACAGCAAATTCAGAAAATGGGATTGGTTTCTTCCAAATTGGGGGAGGAATTGCAGGAGATTTCCCAATTTGTGTAGTCCCAATGTTGTATCAAGATATGGAGCGTCCAGAAACACCATTCTGGAGTTATTTCTGCCAGATTTCAGACTCAACAACTAGTTATGGTTCGTATTCAGGAGCAGTTCCTAACGAGAAAATAACTTGGGGAAAATTAGATATTGATACTCCTAAATTTATTATTGAAAGTGATGCAACCATCGTTGCACCATTAATTTTTGCTTATTTATTAGATATGTAAACCCGTTATACAAAAAAATGAAACGAGTAATTGTAGACTACCAAAAATTAAATGAAGATATTTTAGATCTTCTAGTAGAAAAATTTCCTGATGGATATGATGATTCAGATATCATATCTTTTAGAAATGCTAAAAATGAAATAGTTGAGGCTGTTGAAGTTAAAACCGAAGACACCATTTACTTAGTAAAAGTTGGTGTGAGATTGGTTAAAGCTATGGAAAACTATATTGAAGATGACGACGACGATGATGTTGATGCAGATGAAAATGTAGATTTCGATGAAGTAAAAGCCGAAGAAGTTGACGACGACGATAACGATTAATATTAAAAAAATAACTTAAAAAATGAGAGTTGCTGTTTTTCAATCTTACGCCAACGGATTGTACACATTTATGTTTGAAAATGGTGAGGATATGATTTTTGATGAAATTCATCCCCGAGCTTTAAAACAATTCGATTTAAAGCATGATGAAAGCTATATCGAAAAAACCTTTAAAATTACATTTGTTGAAGTGCCAGATGCTAACGACGATGTGATTTATAGAATAGATAGTTTGAAACTCGTTTCGTAAACAGGTTTTAAATGCTATAAATATTTTGAGGTGTGCTTTCCTTATAAAGTAACGCTAAGGTAATCTTGTCTTAAAATTTAAGCTATTAAGTATATATAAAAGGGATAAACAATAAGATGTTGTTTATCCCTTTTTTGTGTCAAAACAGTTGTTTTTTTATCGTTGGAAATAAACGTATTTGTGTTTAGAAAAAGTTCAGTCTTAACTCAATTTGTTAATAGGTGTATTGCTCAATTGTTTTTTTAAAATGACTTCGTAAATAAATGCGCCATACACTAAGATGTATTCTAAACCAATAATCCAGAGGTTTTCTTTATGGTCTGAACTTACATAAGCGAGATAACTAAGTATAATGGTTACACTCCAAATTAAAGGGAATTTGTAACCTGTAAATACGGCTAATATTAGCAATATGCTTACATACCAAGGATGCACTGTGGTAGCCATAAAATAATACACAGAAATAATTAAAAGCATATTAATTAATAGGTTCTTAATATCTTTTAAAGGCGATTTGTAAGTGGTGTATAAAATGTAAAGTATAACTAAAATTGCCATAACAGGACCAATAAGTTTGATTTTGTTTTCTCCCGTGATCTGGTATCCTATAGATTTAGCGATGTTAAAAAGACTCGCATTAAATTCAAAGTTTTTAAACCAAAGTCCAACGGTTTCAGTGTAATTCGTAATAAATTCAGAGCTTATAAAAGGCAGGAATAAAACGATGTTTATAAGGCCTACAATAGAACAAAATAAGAAGCCTTTTTTTAGTTTTAAATGCTTAAAAATTAAGGGTAGAAAAATTAGAGGAATTAGTTTTGTTGCTACAGATAAAGAAAAAGCTACTGCAGCCCATTGCCATTTTAGTTTTTGTAATAGGTATAAGCTCAATACCAGAAAGCAAATCATAACACCTTCAAAATGTAAATTTCCTGTCAGTTCTATAATAATAAACGGATTTAATATATACCAAAAAATGTAATTCGGATTTAAATGAAGTGCTTTTAAAAGTTTTCTTCCGAAGAAAAGCGTTCCGAGATCTGCAATTATAATTAAAATTCGCATAACAATTATAGCACCTAATACCGAATGATTTGCAAATACGGCAGCAAGAAAATAACAAAATTGACTAACGGGCGGATAGTTGGTGAAATGTGAAGCGCTTAACCATCCCATCCCATCGTAAAGTGTTTGTGCTCCAGAAATAGGGAACTCTCCTTTTTCAAAGAAAAAATTAGGTGTGTATAAAAAGGGATTATAACCTTCAAAAATCATACGCCCATCCCAAATAAAACGAAAGAAATCTTGTGACAAGTTTGGTGTTGCAACTAAAAATATAAGTCTCGATACGAATGCAATTCCCATTAATTGACTCGAATTTAGAAGTTTAGATTTTACTATTTTATAGCTTAATATACAGAGTAAAAAATACATAATTATAAGTTTTAGATACTCTGTTCTGACTAAATGATAAGCAAAAATGTAGTTTATTAAAAAAATGAAAATTACAAGAAAAACAGAATGTGTTAACTTTTTTTTAACATATAATATTGTACTCATAATGAAAATATAGGGTTTTTAACTTGTTGTATTTCAGTTTAATGTATAATTTCAATCGTTGTAATTTATACGATGATTCTGTCCGTTTTACATGATAACTATCATAAATTAACTTGCAATCAAAATGTAAATTTGTAAAGTACATTATAAATAATCATAATAAACAATTTTAAAATGAATATTTCACATATAGAACACATCGGAATTGCAGTTGAGAATTTAGAAGAATCAATAAAATACTACGAAGGTGTATTGGGATTAAAATGTTATTCTATTGAAGAGGTTGCAGACCAGAAGGTAAAAACGGCATTCTTCTTAGTAGGACAAACCAAAATTGAATTATTAGAAAGCACTTCACCAGACGGACCCATTGGTAAATTTGTTGCTAAAAAAGGGCAAGGTATGCATCATATCGCATTTGCAGTAAACGACTCTACAGAAGCGTTAAAGCAAGCCGAAGAACGTGGTGTAACATTAATAGATAAAACGTCTAGAAAAGGTGCAGAGGGATTAAATATTGGATTCCTACACCCTAAATCAACTCAAGGTGTACTAACCGAACTTTGTTCAAAAGAAAAACAAGAATAATAATACACAAATAAAACACGTACTAATGGCAAATCAAGAAAAAATTAATGAGCTCATTGAAAAAAGAGCGAAAGCAAAATTAGGTGGTGGTGAAAAGCGTATCGATTCTCAACATGCTAAAGGAAAATTTACGGCACGCGAAAGAATAGATATTCTTTTAGATGACGATAGTTTTGAAGAGTTTGATATGTTTGTTACCCATAGAACAAAGTCTTTTGGGTTAGACAAGGAACTATATTTATCAGATGGTGTTATTACCGGACATGGAACCATTGATGGTAGAATTGTATATGTATTCTCTCAAGATTTTACAGTATTTGGAGGTTCTCTTTCTGAAACGTATGCCTTGAAAATATGTAAAATTATGGATATGGCCATGAAAATTGGTGTACCCGTAATCGGACTTAACGATAGTGGTGGAGCACGTATTCAAGAAGGTGTTAGATCGCTTGCTGGATATGCCGAAATTTTCCAAAGAAATATAATGGCCTCTGGTGTAATTCCTCAAATTTCTTCAATTTTAGGGCCTTGTGCTGGTGGAGCTGTGTACTCTCCAGCATTAACAGATTTTACAATCATGACAGACCAAACCAGTTATATGTTTGTAACCGGTCCAAAAGTAGTGAAGTCAGTCACAGGAGAAGAAGTGACTACAGAACAATTAGGAGGAGCAAAAGTACATTCTACAAAATCTGGAGTATCTCATTTCTTAGCAGAAAACGACGAAGAAAATTTAATGTTAGTTAGAAAGTTACTCAGCTATTTACCTTCAAATAATTTAGAAGAAGCACCTATAGTGACTTGTAATGATCCTATAGATAGATTAGACGATGTTTTAAATGATATTATTCCAGAAAATGCCAATCAACCTTACGACATTATAGATGTTATTTCTGTTCTTACAGATAACGGCGAATTCACAGAAGTACATAGAGATTATGCAAGAAACATAGTTGTTGGTTTTGCACGTTTTAACGGACGTTCAGTAGGGATTGTTGCCAATCAGCCTAAGTTTTATGCAGGTGTTTTAGATTGTGATGCGTCTAGAAAAGCGGCTCGATTTGTGCGTTTCTGTGATGCCTTTAATATTCCAATTGTAACCTTAGTAGATGTTCCCGGATTCTTACCAGGTACAGGACAAGAATATGCGGGTATTATTTTACATGGTGCTAAGTTATTATTCGCTTATGGAGAAGCTACAGTGCCTAAAGTAACTATTACACTACGTAAATCTTATGGAGGAGCACACGATGTAATGAGTTGTAAACAATTACGAGGCGATTTAAATTACGCTTGGCCAACTGCAGAAATTGCTGTAATGGGAGCTAAAGGAGCAGTAGAAGTACTTGAAGGGTCTAACATTAGAAAAATTGAAGATGAAGTAGAAAAACAACACTACATTACAGAAAAAGAACATGAGTACAATACTAAGTTCGCTAATCCATATGTAGCTGCTAAATACGGATTTATTGATGATGTTATCGAACCTAGAAATACCAGATTTAGAATTGTTAGAGCTTTAGAATTGTTAGCTAATAAGAAAGAAGTAAATCCGCCTAAAAAACATTCAAATATCCCATTATAATGACACATATATTTTTATTAACCAATGATCTAAGTGAAGGATACGTTATTTTAGTAACAGGCCTTACCATTGTTTTTGGAGGATTACTGATTTTAACGTTATTTTTTAAATATGCATTACCGATAATGCTCTATATATATAAAATAATTAGCAAGGGAAGAGACAAAAAAATAAAAGAGATATCTCCCAAACTTAATGAGCAATTTACAGGAGAAATTGCTGCGGCTATTTCAGCTGCAATTCATTTGCATTTAAATGAACAGCACGATAACGAAAATGCCATATTAACTATAAAACAAGCTCGGAAAATGTACTCTCCTTGGAGTTCTAAGATTTACGGCGTTTATAATAAACGGTAATTAAGGGTTCGTTTTTTTTCCACATTTAAAGACATACAACATACAATGAAAAATTTCACATTCAATATAAATGAAAATAGTTATAGTGTTAGAGTTGTTTCTCAAGAAGATAGCACGATAAACTTAGAGGTAAACGGAACTGCATATTCGGTTAAGATGAAGGAGGCGTTAAAAACCATTAAAACACCAACCTTGGTACGTAAACCAGCGAGTCCGGTTGTTGAGCCATTAAAAGTAAATAGTGCAAATTCTGGTTCTGGAAGAGTACAAATTGTGGCACCTATTCCAGGTGTTGTCTTATCAATTAATGTAAAAGTTGGAGATTCTATTAAGGAGAATGATTTATTATTAGTTCTTGAAGCCATGAAAATGGAGAATAGTATCGTTTCAGAAAAATCTGGAGTAGTTTCAGCTATAAATGTTAAAGTTGGACAACAAGTTTTACAGAGTGAAGTAATGATAGAACTAGAATAAATAAAATAGTGTTATACGTTTTAATATTTAAAGTGCTAATCTATTAAAGTTAGTAGGTCACAAAAAATTGGAACGACCAAAATTTAAAAAAATGAAAAAAATAATATTAATATTTGGAGTTTTATCGCTGTTAGTTTTTATCAGACCTCTTTTAGGTATGAATGCTAGTTCTGAAACAACAACCATAACAACAGCTACTACTAATCAGTCTGTTGACTCTAACGAAGATAAAACTTTCGTTTCAGAGGCTGTAGGTGGGATAAAACAATTTTACCATTTCACGGGTTTTGCAAATGCACAATCTGGCAATTTAATTATGATACTTATAGGTGTTATATTTATATATTTAGGAATTAAATTTGATTACGAACCACTACTTTTAATTCCTATAGGTTTAGGTGTTCTGATTGGAAACATTCCATTTTTGCCAGGTTATGAAACGGGTATTTACGAGGAGGGTTCAGTTTTAAACTTTTTATATTTTGGTGTTGTAAAAGGTATTTATCCGCCACTAATATTCTTAGGTATCGGTGCGATGACCGATTTCTCATCCCTGATAGCTAATCCAAAATTAATGCTTTTGGGTGCAGCTGCTCAAGTAGGTGTTTTTGTAACTTTTTTAGGAGCGCTTTATTTAGGGTTTAACCTTCCTGAAGCGGGTGCAATAGGTATTATTGGTGGGGCCGATGGGCCAACCGCTATTTTCTTATCCTCAAAATTGGCAAATGGGATAAACATATTACCAGATGGCACAACCGTTAAAAATTTAATAGGGCCAGTTGCTATTGCGGCATATTCTTATATGGCTTTAATACCTGTTATTCAACCCCCAATCATGAGATTGCTTACTACAAAAAAAGAGCGATTAATTAGAATGAAACCGCCGAGAGCAGTTTCACAAAAGGAAAAAATGATTTTCCCTGTGGTTGCGTTATTGTTAACTACATTTATATCACCTAGTGCAATACCTTTATTAGGGATGTTGTTCTTTGGTAATTTACTTAAAGAATCTGGCAAAACAGAACGACTTGCCGATACGGCTCGAACTAAATTAATAGACATAGTAACTATTCTTTTAGGTGTTACCGTAGGAGCATCAACTCAAGCCGATATTTTTCTTACTAAAGATTCTATGTTAATCTTTGGATTGGGAGCTATATCATTTGTAATAGCAACGACAGGAGGTTTGCTTTTTGCAAAATTCATGAATTTATTCTTGAAAGGAGATGAAAAAATAAACCCACTTATCGGTGCAGCAGGGGTTTCTGCAGTACCAAATAGCGCTAGGGTAGTACATGCAGAAGGTTTAAAAGCCGATCCTCATAATTATTTAATAATGCACGCCATGGCACCAAACGTTGCAGGTGTTATTGGTTCTGCAATTGCGGCAGGTATTGTCTTAAGCTTTTTAGGGTAGTAGCGATTTATAAAATCATTTAATCATAATGTAATTTTAAAAAATTAACGTCATGAACATACCAAATAAAATGTCTGCAGCAGATGCAGTAAAATTAATTAAATCAGGAGATAGAGTCTTAATTCAAGGTGGTTCTGCAACTCCTCAGTCTCTTATTAAAGCAATGGTAGCAAGAGCTTCAGAGCTTAGAGGTGTGAATATTGTTCATTTACATACAGAAGGTGAGTGCGGTTATGTCGCACCAGAATTAAAAGAAAGTTTTTATACTAGTGCCTTTTTTATTGGAGGAAATATTAGAAAAATGATTGGTGTTACAGCCGATTATATCCCTGTATTTTTAAGTGATATTCCAAGCCTATTCCGTGAAGGATATATGAAATTAGATGTTGTTTTAGTTAATGTATCTCCTCCAGATAAACATGGTTTTTGTTCATTAGGCGTCTCTGTAGATATTGTGATTTCTGGGATTGAAATGGGAAAAACTATTATTGCACAGATTAATCCTAAAATGCCAAGAACTTTTGGTGATGCTATAGTAAATATTAATCAATTTGCTGCTTGTGTTGAGGTTGATGAAGAACTTTTTGAAATGCAATTTGTAGCACCTTCAGAAGAAGAAAAAGCAATTGGTAAAAATGTGGCAGATATTATTGAAGATGGAGCCACAATACAAATGGGTATTGGAGGGATTCCAAACGCTGTGCTAACGTATTTAAATAATCACAAAAATTTAGGAGTTCATACTGAAATGTTCTCTGAAGGAATCGTAGATTTAGTGGAAAAAGGCATAGTAAATGGCTCTCAGAAAAAAGTAAACCCAAATAAAATTGTATCTGGATTTGCCATGGGAACACGACGTTTGTATGATTTTATGGACGATAATCCAGAAATTGAAATGTTAGACATTGGATATGTAAACGATACATCTGTAATTCGTCAGAATCCTAAAGTAACGGCAATTAATTCAGCAGTAGAAATCGATATTACCGGACAGGTTTGTGCAGATTCTATTGGTACGAGAATGTTATCTGGAGTTGGTGGGCAAATGGACTTTATGAGAGGTGCAGCTTTATCTGAAGGCGGAAAACCTATTATTGCTATAAATTCTAGAACGTTAAAAGGGGTTTCTAAAATTGTTCCAACATTAAGAACTGGTGCAGGTGTTGTTACTACTAGAGCACATGCCCGATATGTAGTTACAGAATATGGAGTTGCTGAATTTTTTGGTAAAACCTTAAGAGAGCGTGCAAATGCGTTAAGAGACATTGCACACCCTGATTATAGAGAAGAATTAGATAAAGCTATTTTTGAAAGATTTGGAAGTAGCATCATGATTTAATCACACTAAATATAAATAGTATGAGTACTAAAAATAATACACTCTTTTCCGAGTTTAGCCCTGTGACTAAAGAAGCATGGTTGGAAAAAGTTAATATAGATTTAAAAGGAGGAGATTTCAATAAAAGATTGGTTTGGAAAAACCTAAATGGTATTGATATTCAACCTTTATATAACACTGAAGACACTATAGATTATCTTAAAAACACTGGAGAAAACGCGCAAGCATTAGTAAACTATAGAAGTGTTGTGGTCACTTCAGCAGAAAACGGAAATGCTTTAGCTCAAAAAGCAGTTGTAGAAGGAATAAACGGATTGGTTTTTCAAATCAAATCAAAGGTGTCTGCTTCAGCTTTATTAAAGGATATTGATTTAAATACAATTACAGTCTCTTTTGTGTTATCTGAAAATGCTTTAGATTTTGTAACAGATTTCTTTTCATATGCTGAAAAAAATGTGTCTAATAAAAGTAACTTAAAAGGTTATTTAGACCTTGGTGTTATTTCAAATTATGTAACTACAGGGAGTTTAGAAGTGAATATGTTTGAAACCTTAGCTAAAGTAATTTCTTTAGGAACCGGATTTTTAAACTTTAAAACAGTTACTATTTCAGGAACTACTTTTTTAGATTCTGGAGCAAATCAAGTTCAAGAAGTTGCGTATACCTTAAATGCTTTGGTTTATGTGATTGAAGAATTAGGAGCTCAAGATATTTCTGCAGAAACCGTTTTTAATAGCTTACATATTCAGCTTGCAATCGGATCAGAGTATTTTGTCGAGATGAGTAAATATAGAGCATTAAACAGTTTAGTGCATAAAGTAGCTGAAACTTACGGCGTGTCTAATTTTAAATTTGCACTTACTGCTAAAACATCGATTTGGACAAAATCTGTAACCGATGCACATGCCAATATGTTGCGTTCTACAACAGAAGCGATGTCGGCTATTTTAGGAAACGTAGATGGTATTCTAGTCGATGCTTACGATAAAGAATTTAATAATCCTTCAGATTTTTCGAGTCGAATTTCTGGAAATATTACAACTATATTAAGAGAAGAATCTTACTTCGGAAAAGTAGCAAATCCTGTAGATGGTTCTTATTATGTTGAAGAAGTGAGTTCTAAAGTGGCGACTAAAGCTTTAGAGTTATTTAAAGCAATTGAAGCTGACGGTGGGTTCTTTACTGCTTTCGAAAACGAAACGATTCAACAACAGATTGCAGAAATTCGCCAGAAAAAAATCAAGCTAATTAGTCAGAGACGTTTGCCAATGGTTGGAGTAAATAAGTATCCAAACCTAATGGAAAAACTAGATCCTAAGGTATTATTTACTGGAGGAGAACCTAATTCTAAAGTGTTAACACCAAGACGTGCGTCTTTAGAAATAGAAGCTTTACGTAAGGTCTCTGAAGATATTGTTGCAGAAGCTGGTAAACGTCCAGTTGTAGAGCTCGCTAGTTTTGGAAATCTTACCATGCGTAAAGCTAGAGCTGCATTTGCTTACGATTTTATTGGAGTAAGCGGTTTCGAAGTTTTACAAGAAAAAAGTTACGAGAGTGCAGAGCAAGCAGCAGAAGCAAGTGCGAAATCAGATTCGAATGTGGTTGTTATTTGTAGTTCAGATCCAGATTACGACGAGCATGCTTTAGCATATGTAAAAACATTTAGAGCGTTAAATAGTGAAAAGGTGCTTTTATTAGCTGGTAATCCTGTATCGATCTTGGACGATCTTATAAAAGCAGGTTTAGATGACTGTATTCATATGAAATCAGATGTGATACACACCATTTCAGGTGTTCAGTCTAAAATTCAGAAACATATTAAAAAGTAGAGGTGTGACATTGATAAACACTTCCACGTTGAGGTTTTTACAATAGCATGTGACCATTGAATAACAAAAAAAGAAACACATGAAACCAAATTTTTCAAATATAACATTAGATACTGCATCAAAACAAGAGGCAGTACCTTCAGATAATAAAGCCATTTGGAATACGCCAGAAGGTATTCCTGTTAAAACACATTTTTCTAAAGATGATCTTGCAGATGCAGAGCATTTACAATTTCTTTCTGGATTGCCTCCGTTTACAAGAGGGCCTTATAGCGCTATGTATGCGTTGCGTCCTTGGACTATTCGTCAGTACGCAGGTTTTTCTACAGCAGAAGAATCTAATGCCTTTTACAGACGTAATCTTGCGGCAGGACAAAAAGGGTTGTCAGTAGCATTCGATTTAGCAACACACCGTGGGTACGATTCCGATCACCCAAGAGTAACTGGTGATGTTGGTAAAGCTGGAGTAGCTATAGATTCTATACTAGATATGGAAATTTTATTCGACCAAATTCCATTAGATAAAATGTCTGTGTCCATGACCATGAATGGTGCAGTACTTCCAATTATGGCATTCTATATTGCAGCAGCTAAAAAACAAGGTGTGGCGCTAGATCATTTAAGTGGAACGATTCAAAACGATATTTTAAAGGAATTTATGGTGCGTAATACGTACATATATCCACCATTGCCATCTATGAAAATTATTGGTGATATTTTTGAATACACAACCAATAACATGCCAAAATTTAATTCAATTTCTATTAGTGGATATCACATGCAAGAAGCAGGCGCCACTGCCGATATTGAGTTAGCTTATACACTGGCCGATGGGATGGAATACATTAGAACCGGTTTAGCTTCTGGATTAAAAATTGATGAATTTGCACCTCGTCTTTCATTTTTCTGGGCTGTTGGAATGAATCATTTTATGGAAATTGCTAAAATGCGTGCAGCACGTATGCTTTGGGCAAAAATCATTAAACAATTCAATCCTAAAAACCCAAAATCTATGGCGTTACGTACCCATAGTCAAACTTCAGGTTGGAGTTTAAGTGAGCAAGATCCTTATAATAACGTGGCTAGAACATGTATAGAAGCGATGGCGGCTACTTTAGGAGGAACACAATCTTTACATACTAATGCATTGGATGAAGCGATTGCATTGCCAACAGATTTCTCTGCTAGAATTGCACGTAACACACAGATTTATATTCAAGATGAAACTCAAATGACTAAGGCTGTAGATCCTTGGGCAGGGTCTTATTATGTTGAATATTTAACTCAAGAAATCGCTAAAAAAGCATGGACACTTATTGAGGAAGTTGAAGAACTTGGAGGTATGGCCAAAGCTATTGAAACCGGAGTACCTAAAATGCGTATTGAAGAGGCTTCGGCAAGAAAACAAGCACGTTTAGACTCTGGACAAGATATTTTAGTAGGTGTGAATAAATTTAGAACAGATGAAAAATCGTCTATCGAAATTTTAGAAGTTGATAACACTGTAGTAAGAGATTCTCAAATTGCACGTTTGAAAAAACTGAGAGCAAATAGAGATCAATCTGTTGTTGATGCCAATATAAAAGCATTAACAAATTGTGCTGCCACTGGTAAAGGTAATTTATTAGAATTAGCAGTAGAAGCAGCAGAAAATTTCGCTACTTTAGGTGAAATATCTGATGCTTTAGAAGTTGTTTTTGGACGTCATAAAGCAGACACTAAACTAATTAGTGGAGTATATAGTAAAGAGGTTAGTAATGATACTACGTTTGCTGAAGCTTTAAAATTAGCAGATCAGTTTGCGGAAATTGAAGGACGTAGACCACGTGTAATGGTCGCCAAAATGGGACAAGACGGACATGATAGAGGCGCGAAAGTTGTTGCTTCTAGTTTTGCCGATTTAGGATTTGATGTAGATATGGGGCCTCTTTTCCAAACACCAGAGGAAGTTGCAAAACAAGCCATTGAGAATGATGTACATTTTGTAGGAGCTTCAAGTTTGGCTGCAGGACATAAAACATTAATTCCACAATTAATAGAAGAACTTGCCAAATTAGGAAGACCAGATATTATGGTATTTGCAGGAGGCGTAATTCCGGAGCAAGATTACCAATTTTTATTAGATCATAAAGTTGCTGCAATATTTGGTCCTGGTACCGTAATTTCAAAATCAGCAATAACGATATTAGAGAAATATTTAGAACATGAAGAGGCTTAGTAATAAGTCTTGATTTGCCGAAAAACCCCAATACTTGATATGCGTCAGTAATGGGGTTTTTTATGTTTTATATAGAGATGGATTTTGTCCTCTAATAAAATTTTGCTTTTAGATATAATAGGTAAACCTTTGTATACAATATAAAAAATAATTATTTTTTGCAATTACTGCAAACTCCCGTAATCCAGAAGTTTACATTCTCAATACTATATCCTAAAGGAGTTTTTACTTCCATTTCATCTTCCATGCATTCTACTTTTCCACATATACTGCACTTAAAGTGATAGTGATGGTGGTAATGAACTTCTTCACATTTTAAACATTTAAAGTAGTAAAACTTACCATTATCAGAAATTACTTTATGAATAATACCATCGTCTATAAAACTTTGTAACACTCTATAAATTGTAACACGATCAAAATTTGGTAATTGACTTTCAATGATATCAGCTCTTAATCCATAATTTCCTGCTTTTTGAAGGCACTCTAATATGGCTTTTTTTGATTTAGTTTGTCTTTTTTTCATCTCTTATTGTAACGATGTTGCAATATTAATAAAATCATTGTATATTTGTACTATAAAGGTACAGGCATTTTATTCTGTATTTACATAAACTACATAACAGTTAAAAAAAATATTAAGGAATTATATAAATAGAAATTACATTTAAAGTTATTGTGTTTTCTATAATTTTTATGAATTTTTTAGCTCCAGCACAGCAATTAAATTTTCTTACACATTAATAATATGTATTGCCTCTAGCAATTGAAAATAATTGTGTTTTCATAGCATATTCAGTTAATAGAAATAAACAATTTAAAATAAAAAAACGTAATGAGTAATTTAAACAAAAGAGTAGCAGTAGTTACAGGTGCAACTAGTGGAATTGGATTTCAAGTTGCAAAAAGATTAGGTCAAGATGGATATGCTGTTGTTTTAAATGGTATTGAAGATGATGAAGGAGTTAAAAAAGTTGAAGAACTTAAGACGGAAGGAATTACAGCGGAGTATGTTAGTTTTGATGTTACCAATGATGCTTCTGTTACTAAAAATATTACTGCAATTGGAGAAAAATATGGTAAAATAGATGTGCTTGTTAATAATGCAGGTGGGTTAGGAGGTAGATCTAGATTTGAAAAAATGACCACTGAATTTTACAGATTTGTAATGGCTTTAAACCTTGATTCAGTATTTTTTGCTTCAAGAGCTGCAATACCTTTCCTTAAAAAAGGAGAAAATTCGTCAATTATTAATTATACATCAAATGCTGCTTGGAATGCTGGTGGTCCAGGTGCTGGAGTTTATGCCACATCTAAAGGAGGAGTTCATGCAATTACAAGAGCATTAGCAAAAGATTTAGCTGAATATGGCATTAGAGTAAATGCGGTGTCTCCTGGTACTATTGATACTCCATTTCACGCACAAATTAAAGCAACAAAACCTGAGGTTTTTGCGTCTTGGGCAAATAGTATTTTATTAAAAAGAATAGGTAAACCAGAAGAAGTTGCTTCAGTTGTTTCTTTCTTAGCAAGTAAAGATGCTTCTTTTATAACTGCAGAAACTATTCAAATTGGTGGAGGGCAAGCCTTAGGTATATAGTTTAATAGTTGAGGTTTATAAAACAATATTACCAATATTTATTAGATTATAAGGGCATTGCAATTTTTGGTCCTAGTACCGTAATTTTAAAATGAGAGATTTCTATATTATAGAAATATTTAGAACATGTAGTGAATTAGTTTTATGTATTGATTTGCCGAAAAACCCCAATACTTGATATGCGTCAGTAATGGGGTTTTTTATGTGTTCATAGAAAGTTTCTCTAAGCGATATTTATTTTAAAATAATTTATACCCAAGTATTATAGATACTGTATTATAATAAGACTCCCAACTTCTGTAATTTGAAAGCATGTCTTTGCCCGTAAGATATCTTAATTCTGCACTATAAATGTTATTGTATTTATATCCTATGCCAACCACATACCTCGATCCTGATTTTAAATCTAAAGAATTATACTCTGTATATTTTATTTCAGAATTAAAGCTAAAATCAAGGGCAAAAGAACCATTTATAAATAATTTAGATGTATCGTTTAAGAAGAGATAGTGTCTTATTCCAATAGGTATTTCAATGGATTTATAGTCTACAGAGATGAGGTCGTCGTATGTGTTTTTCTTTTCAGCATTAAAATATTGATAAGTTGGTTCTATTATTAAAGCCCATTTGTTTTTATTAAACGGCATAATAAACTCAGCTTCTAATCCAAATCTAAAACCTGTTTTATTTTTAAAATCAAGATTTCTACTATTAGATCCTAAATTGTTATTCGTGGAAAATGAGGAAATGTTTAAGCCTGGCCTTATATTTAAATTGAATAAAACTTTTTTGTCGTTTTGTTCAAAATTCACATATTCAGTACCATTGCATTCATTATACTTTTTAAAAATGTTCACTAAATCTGATGCTTTATAGTCAACTTTTTCTATGTAACTACTAGAAATATCTTCACATTTTAAATCAACTAACAATTGTTGTCTAAATCTATAGTAAGTACCAATTGTATTGTTTGATGTTTTATATCTCTTATAAATTAGTGGTTCAATAACAACATTGTCTTTATTGTAAAAATAACGTTTCAAGTTACCGTCTTCATAGCTGTAGAGGTTGGCTTTTCCTTCTATGAGAACTTTTAAAAACAGTTTTTCTTTATTAAAGATTGGGTTTCTTTCATTTGTTAATTCGCTTGTAATATCAATAGACCTATCAAGATTTACAGTTTTTCTAATGTATTTAGATGTGTTGAATATTCCGAATTCTTTTACAGTTTTAAGAGTTAAGTTTTTTTCTTCTGAATTTTCAGATAGCTTATAATCAAATTGAATTGGGTTATTTTTCCAGTCATTATTTTTAATTAAACAATTAATTTTTTTGTTTGAATTATCTATAAAATAACCTTTTTCGAATGAGATTTGCGAATAGGAAAGAGTGCTTAAAATTGTGATAAGTAAACAAAGTAGTTGTTTCTTCATAGGTTTTGGTTAAGTTAATTATTGATATTTAATAGCTGTTAATTAATAAGCAAGTATAGACTTAGGGGGTGTTTTTACAGGCTTTTTTTAAAATCTTCCATAATATATTGTGCCGCTTTAACGGGAGATACCTTTGATGTTATAACCTCGCTTTCTAGAGTAGATAGTTTGCTTTTCATGTGAGGTGTACCATAGAATAAGTGTTTTAGTTCTTCGTTAATGTTATTATACATCCACTTAATTTTTTGATGATTTCTATTTTGATCAAAATACCCATTTTTATGAACTAAGTCTTTGTATTTTAAGACTTGTTCCCAAACGGTTCGTATTCCTGTGTTTTTCGTTGAAGAGGCTTTAGTTACAACTGGTGTCCAGCCTGAATCTGGTTGAGGAAAAATGTGTAAGGCATTTTGATATTGCAATCTAGCCATTTCACTGTTTTTAATATTATCGCCGTCTGCTTTGTTAATAACAACCATATCGGCCATTTCCATAATACCCTTTTTAATACCTTGTAATTCGTCTCCGGCTCCAGCAAGCATTAAGAGTAGGAAGAAATCTGTCATGCCGTGAACCGCAGTTTCCGATTGTCCGACACCTACGGTTTCTACTAAAATGATATCGTAACCAGAAGCTTCGCAAAGGAGCATGGTTTCTCCAGTTTTGTTGGCAACACCACCAAGCGTATCGCCTGTAGAGGATGGACGAATATAAGCGTTTTCGTTATTGCTTAATTCTTCCATTCGAGTTTTGTCTCCAAGAATACTGCCTTTGGAACGTTGACTGCTTGGGTCTATAGATAAAATAGCAACTTTATGATTTAAAGAGGTTAAGTATTTACCAAACGCTTCTATAAAAGTGCTTTTACCAACTCCAGGGACTCCTGTAATACCAATACGAATAGATTTTCCGGAATAGGGTAGAATAGATTGAATAATTTCTTTAGCGAGTATTTTGTCGCTTTCTAAATTACTTTCTATAATGGTTATTGCACGAGAAAGGATAACTCTACTCCCTTGTAATACACCATCTATATATTCTTGAGCTGTTAATCTGTTTTTGCGTTTATATGCTTTCATTTTGTCCCTGTAAATTAATAACTTAATTCGTTGTTACCGTGTTTTACAAAGATACTTATAACCGCAAAAATCACCATAAATACGGCATTGTTTTTTAAGTAAACAAGACTGTATTTATGGTGATTTTTGCGTTAGTGATTGCAGCGTAAATCCTTTTGCTTTTTTGCAAAAGATTGTAGCGAAAAGCGCGACCCTTAGGGTAACGCCCATATTGATTTAAACTTTAGAAGTTATCGATTTAAAAAACACATAACCAAACCCTAAAAATAACATTAGGTGAAACGGAAATAACCCAAAATCGCCACCTTGGTCTCCAACAACAAAAGCGCTGTACATACCGAAAGCGAAATAAAGTGTAAGTATACCTTCGAAAATTACATTTACAGAGATGTTTTTCTTGATGTATTTATTGCCTTTCCAACTGTCTTTAAGAGTGCTTATATTGAATTTTGGTGTACGAACAAATTCACTTCGTTTACCCATATGGCCTTCTAAAACAGCTATAGAATTATGTAGTGAAAAGCCCATCGCTACTGTGAAAAAGGTGAAAAACATACCAATATATTTGATGAAGTTTTTAATACCTCCACCATAAATATTTTTATACATAAACCAATAGCATATAAAGAAAATAACACTACTTACTACAAAGAAACTCATGACGTAGAAGTATGGTTTTAAATGCGCATATTCATTCTTAATATACAACATTGGAATACTTAACACGGCTACAATAAATACATTTAAAAACATGGTACTGTTTAATAAATGGAGTACACCGTGAAGTTTTGTTTTACCAGAAATATTGTCTGATTTTAAAACGCGCCAAAGCATTTTTCTGAAGTTTTCTGCACCACCTTTATTCCAACGAAATTGTTGAGAGCGTGCAGCACTAATTACAACAGGAAGTTCTGCAGGCGTTTCTACGTCTTCTAAATATTTAAATTTCCAGTTTTTAAGTTGTGCTCGGTAGCTTAAATCAAGATCTTCGGTAAGTGTATCGCCTTCCCAGTTTCCAGCATCAATAATACAGTCTTTACGCCAAACACCAGCAGTACCGTTAAAGTTTATAAAATGGCCTTTACTATTTCTACCAACTTGTTCTAGTGTAAAATGTGCATCTAATGCAAAGGCTTGAATTCGTGTTAGTAATGAATATTCACGGTTTATATGCCCCCAACGGGTTTGTACAACACCTATATTTCTGTCTTTAAAATAAGGAAGCGTACGTAATAACCAATCTGATTCTGGTAAGAAATCTGCATCGAAAATGGCAATAAATTCTCCTTTTGCTATTTCTAGTCCTTCTTTTAAGGCTCCAGCTTTAAATCCGCTACGGTCTGTTCTTGTAATATGTACAATGTCTAATCCTGTTGCTTTAAGTCTTTGTACATGCTCGAAAGTGGTTTGGACAGTTTCGTCTGTAGAATCGTCTAAGACTTGAATTTCCAATTTGTGTTTTGGATAATTCATAATTGCTATGTTTTCCAATAAGCGATCCATAACGTACATTTCGTTATAAACAGGTAATTGAATGGTAACATATGGTAGCTCCTTTTCTTTAGAAATGTCTAAAGGAGGCAAATGTGTATCTTTCTTGTGTGCAGAAAGATAATTTAACAATAAGTTTAACTGAGCTAAAGCATACATGAAAATTAATGCTAAAGAAGTTGAGTAAATGGCAATTATAATAATTTCTAAGATCATTTTTTTATACTATATTTAAAAATCCAGTACAAGATTTTTATGCCTGCAAATATAGCACCTTTTATCGTACCTGAAACTTTTGAAACTCCAATTCTGTTGCGATATTTTACAGGGATTTCTCTGTAAGTAAAATGCTTTCTCAGAACTTTAAGTTGCATCTCTACTGTCCAACCATAAGTTTTGTCTAACATGTTTATTTCTAGTAGTTTACTGTATTTTATGGCGCGAAAAGGGCCAAGATCTGTAAAAGTTGACTTAAAAAATAAACGCATTAATGAGGTTGCTAACCAGTTTCCAAATTCTTGAGGAACCGTCATTGAGCCTTTTTCGCGAAGATTTTTCGTACGTGCGCCGACAACAAAATCGACATTTTCTTCTAGAATTGGTGCAATAAGTTTTGTTAATTGTTCTGGGTAATCGCTATAATCTCCATCTAGAAAAACAATGATATCCGGTTTTACATTTAGCTTAGAAATATAGTCCATACCTTTTAAGCAAGCATAACCATATCCTTTATTAGTCTCTGTTAAAACAGTCGCTCCTGCTTGGATTGCATTTTCTACAGTTTTGTCGGTAGAATTGTTACTAACCACAATAACTTCGTTAACAATATCTGGGATATCGTGGATGACTTTTGAAATAGAATCTGCTTCGTTATACGCAGGAATAATAACTTTAATTATGGACATATTAGGATTCAGAATGGGATGGCAAATATAATTAGATATTTGGATTTGCCTTTGTGTTTTTAAATTCTTCTTGTTAATTATAAATAATAATGGTTTGTAAATATAAGACGATGACCATTTTATACCAGAAATGTCTAGTTTAAAATGGTCATCGTGTTACTCCTATAATTCAGTTTCTAATACTGCTTAGTATGCTTACAACATTTATTTAAGTCTATCAAAAATGTAAAACCTTTCAATTCTTTAATTTTCTTCTTCTGTTTCAATACTTTTAAATTCTTTTATTGCTTGATTGGGTTCTATAATATTGTACCCTTTCCAGAATTCGGGATCGTAGGCAGGAAGATATATAGGAGAAACTTCTGCTTTTTCTTTAAATGTATTAAAATCTACTTCGGTTATGGTTTCGTTTTCAAATACAACTAATTCCCTTTTAGAGTAATTGGTTGCTATAAAATTGATATCGGCAGACAGTTCATTTTGTTTTCTTCGTCCTTTAACATGTTTGTTTTTTTCAATAATTTTAAGCGGTCTGTCTATACCTGTTTTATTTGCAGTTTCTATTTCAGCATATTTTAAACTGTAAGTGTTAGTCTTGTTTTTTGCATAAATTAAACTCCCTTGGCGTTTGTATACGTCTAGCGAAACGCCTAAAAGCTTAAATGTTTTTAACGATTTTACATTTTTAAAATCGATTCTTATTACAGCAAAATCGTCTGTGTTTATATATAAAACGCCTTTGTAATCTTCACTTCGTTTAGGTTTAAATGCAATTTTATAAACATATTGATCATTTAAAAATGAATAATCTAATAGTTCGAATTCGTAACGGTTTGATTTATGAATACAGTTTAAACTGGACTTGTCGTTTGTGAAACTGCTTTTTTCAATTCCATAGATTACGTTTTTTCTATATCTTAAAAAATTTTTCTTTTTGTCTTCTTCCTTTTTCTTTTCGGCTTCTAAGAATGCTTCAGTTTTTTTATTGGATTCATCTTGGAAGAATGAAGAATCTATATCTTCTTTTGTGCCAAACCAACCCGATTTAATTTTAAAATAAGAATCGCGTTTAATGTGTTTTTTTACAATATTATTTAGCTTTTTTTCATAAGCTTCAAAGGTCATTTCATTATTTTTATCGTATAGTTCCGAGGCTTTTAAAATTTCTAATTTTATAATGGTATCTTCTACTTTTTCTAATTTGTTTTTATATAATTCACCTAGTATTTCTGTGTATTGATATGATTTTAATGGGATATCGTTTAAAATACTATCTGTTAATTCTTGATTGAATTCTGGAATGGTAGAAGCTTTAATTTTAATCGATTTTCTAAGAATTGTAGATCCGTACGTTTGTCTAAAGAAGAGTTTGCTCTTTTCGAAAGTTCCTGAGTAATTTTTATCTAAATTTTCTTCAACTTTATCAATAATTTCTTCAACAGTATAATTTTTATTAAACAGCATAACTTCTCCTAATTCAATAGATTTAGGTTTTAAATAGATTATACTATCTAGAAATGTTTTAGTTGCAAATTGTTTAGACTCGTAACCTAAACAACTAAAATAAAGCGAATCTTGTTCTGAAATCTTTTTGTTTATCTGAAGTTGAAATTGTCCTACATCATTACTTATTACGCCAGAGGTCTTGTTGAATGAAATCGTTGCAAAAGGGATAGGTGCTTGGCTTGTGGAGTCTAAAATTCTAGCATGAATTTCGGTCTGAGCCATGATTGTTGAAGCACTAAATAAAAAAAATAAGAAGATAAAAAAGTAGAGGTGTTTCATGTTGGTAGTTTTTGTGAAAGTAATTTATTACACTAAACGATGAATACACTTTAGATTTTTATTAAGTAAACTTTATTAATTTTTAACACTTACATGCTTTAAATAGTAATCGTAAAGTGTTTGAGGTGAGTTTCCTAATCTGTATTTTAAATGAATTACTGAGTAATGATATTGCAAAAAGTAAATCCCTTTTATATGATACCGCCTTGCAGAAGTTGTTAGTTTTTGTTGAATAACAGTAAAGTTTGTCGCTTTATAAGTGCTATTTATAAAATGATTGTCTTCATAAATTTTGTACTCTTCATTATAGCCACCTAGGGTTTCGAAAAGTGCTTTAGTAATAAATAAACTTTGGTCACCACCGCGACTTATTTTCCAAGTAAATTGCGTGAGCCAACCTGATAACTTTAGTAGCCAATGCGACGAATTAAACGACATTTTAAAGCAACCCGCTTGTGTTTTGCTGTTCACGGATTTTAAGATGTAATTATCGAAATTTTCAGGCGGATAAGAATCTGCGTGAAGAAAATATAGAATGTTTCCTTTTGCCTGTTTTGCGCCCAAATTCATTTGTTTACCTCTTCCTTTTTCGGAATGTAAAAGAGATACTTCTGTAAAGACGTTAACTACTTCTTGTGTTTGATCTGTACTGCCTCCATCAACAATTATAATTTCTTTAATGTTTATTGAAGATGCATTTTTTAATAAATATGGAATTAATTCCTGAAGGTTTTTGGCTTCATTAAAAGTGGGAATTATTATCGAAATTTTACTCATTTAAGTGTTTAGGATATAGCTTTATGTTTTTACTTATCTTTTTTGTTTAAAGGGTAGAGTTCTTGATCTATAAAATGCTTTGGAAACTTTTCGTCTTCTTCAAAGCCTAATTCTATATCTCTTCCATTATAAGGGATGTAATCTGTTTTAAATAAGTAATCCCAAATACTTAATGTTATTCCGTAATTAGATCCGTAAATAGAGTTTGGAGGTAACTCTTTAGCATGATGCCAAATGTGCATTTTAGGGTTGTTTAGGATATATTTTAACGGGCCGTAATTCCAACCCAAATTAGCATGATTTAAATGCCCAATTGTAATGGCAAAAAAATGAACTAAAACAACGTCTTGGACATTAAACCCACCAATAATAGCAATAGGAAGATACAGTAAAGATTTGTAAAGTACGGGTTCCATCCAGTGATAACGTAAGTGTGCCGCAAAACCCATTTCTTTTATTGAGTGATGTACTTTATGGAAATCCCATAGTAACGGAAAACGGTGTAATAAACGGTGTGTATTCCATTGTATAAAATCACTCACTATAAAAAAGATAAATAAACCAACTGCTTTTGGTAATTTGTTTACATTAAAAAGCTGAATATTTTCTATAGACAATCCAAAAATAGCGAGTATATCGTTAAATATTTCTTCAGCGGTATTTGATAATGCTATGAGGACAATTAAATTCAGAAGAAAAAAATTGAAGAACATATAGAACGTATCTAACCAAAAGTCTTTTCTGAAAATAGGTTGATTTTTTCGCCATGGGAATGTGATTTCTAAGCCCCAAACCATTAATGAAATAACAATTAAACCATAGAAATAATTATCCCAATGGTTTATCGATATTAACTCGTATTTTAAATATCTCCAGTATCCAGAGTACGAATCTTGAATGATGTTAATGTATTTATCCATAAGTAAACATCTTGTTTATAGAGTTGTGAACTTTAAAAACAAGATGTGAATACGTTTTTAAATTCTTTTTTAAAGAGAAATTATAGCGATTTTATAAGATCTTTAAAAAGGGTTATCATTTTAGGTTCAGCTTTTTCTGCCATAGCAATAATGTCTTTTATATCTACAGGGTGTAAGTTATCTGGATCTCCCTTGTCTGTTATAACAGAAACAGCAGCTGCTTTTAAATTTAAGTGATTTGCTACAATAATTTCAGGAACAGTACTCATACCTACAGCATCTACACCTAATAGTTTTAGCATTCTGTATTCTGCACGTGTTTCTAATTGAGGGCCTAACATACTTGCATAAACGCCTTCATGTAAAGTGAAATTGTGAGCTTTCGCGATCTCTTTAAATTTGGTGTTTATTTCTTTATCGTAAGGTGCACTCATGTCTGCAAAACGTTCACCTAGTTTAGATACGCCTTTAAATGCCAAAGGAGAACCACCAAGTAAATTAATATGGTCGTCTATTAGCATTAAATCACCTTTTTCGTAATCTAAATTTACGGCTCCAGATGCATTCGAAACTAATAGTGTATGTATTCCTAATTGGTTCATGATACGAACTGGGTAGGTAATGTCTTGTAAGGTGTAGCCTTCGTATAAATGAAAACGGCCTTGCATAACCACTACTTTTTTGCCTTCTAATTCACCATAAATTAATTTTCCTTTATGAAACTCTACAGTTGCGGTAGGAAAGTATGGAATTTGGTTGTAACTCACTTCGTGAATTATAGAAATGTCTTCTAATAATTTTCCTAATCCTGTACCTAAAATAATTCCGATTTCAGGTTTGTCGAAGCCTTTGTTTTGTAAAAATTCTGTGGTTTCGTTAATGTATTTAATCATGATGTATGGTATATTTTTTAAATTGAGGATAATTTTTTATATCTTCAAATGTATCGATATCATTTAATTCTTCAAGTAAATAAACCGATTTGTTAGTTAAGTTTTTTAAGGATTCTTCAAGCACAGAAGGTGTTCCCCAGGCTTTATTTTGAAACAATTCGCTGTGTAACGTTTTCATTCCTAGTAAATAATATCCGCCATCTTTTGCTGGTCCAATAACAACGTCGTTATGCTCTAATTGATTAAAAGCATCGTTAATATTTTCAGAGGTAAGATCTAAGATATCACTACCAATAATAACGACTTTCTGATAATTATTCTGAAATAAATCTTTGAAAGCATGATTCATACGTTCGCCTAAATCTTCACCTTGTTGTAGTTTTTTTCTAAAATTATTATCGTCCCAAGTATCATTTTTATGAATATGCTCAGAATAAAACACAAAATTATCAGCTGTCACGCTTTCAGAAATTTTAGCCGTATGCTGTAAAAGTGTCCTGTATATTGCTAAAGCATTTTCGTCTCCAATAGTTTTGGCTAAACGGGTTTTGCATTTTCCCAATTCTGGGTTCCTTGCAAAAACAATAAGTGCTTTTTTTGAGGTTGGAAAATGAAATGTAGCAATAGCTTCATCATCATTTTCCATATCATTCGAGGTTAAAAATCCCATGTTTTAAAAGTAATATTAAATAAAATTGAATTTATAAAAATTAAGCGACATTACCTTGGCAACTACTTCCTGCGCCAGCTGTACAGCCATAACAATGTTGTGAAGTTACAATTTGCCTACCGCTTAATACGTTTTCATTGTAATCAGAAATATGTTTTATTTTGCTATTTACAGGTAATTCTAGCATTTGGTTAAAATCGCAATCGTACAAAAATCCATCCCAACTTACAGATAGTGTATTGGTGCACATTACGCTTTTTGCAGCCTGAGGATTGTATGCTTCAACAAGTGCATACATATAATCTTCATAATTTTCTGAAGCAATTAAATAGTCTAAAAATCGACTTATAGGCAGATTTGTAATCGCAAATAATTGATGGAAGTGTATATCAAAATCATCTAATAATGCATGTTTAAAATCTTTTTCCATAGCCGATTGATTTGCGGGTAAAAAGGCACCTGAAGGGTTGTAAACTAAATCTAATCTTAAATCGCTTCCTGGGATACCGTATCCAACAGCATTTAAATCTTTTAAAGCTTGAATAGATTGGCTAAACACTCCTTTTCCGCGTTGCTTGTCTGTTTTTCCTTGCGTCCAATGTGGCATAGAACTGACTACATGAATATTGTGTTTTTTGAAAAAATTAGGTAAATCGTGATACTTTTTATTCGCACGAATAATGGTTAAATTCGAGCGGACAATAAAATCTTTGATTCCTGCTTTGGCAGCTTCCTCTACAAACCATCTAAAATTAGGATTCATTTCTGGGGCGCCACCTGTTAAATCTAAAGTATGTGCTTTGGTGGTTTTTATAACTTCAAGACATTGTTGCATGGTTTCTCGCGTCATGATCTCTTTTCTATCTGGACCGGCATCTACATGGCAATGTTCACAGACCTGGTTACACATATACCCCACGTTAATTTGAAGAATTTCTAGTGTATTAGCGGTTAATTCTTTAATGCCTGTTTCTGCTAATTTTGTTTTAAAAGTTGGTAATTCACCATTTTTAAATATGCCATTTGCTAAAAAGTCTAATTGTTCCCGACTTTGCGCTAATTTGTTGTTGCGTTTATGTAGTGATTTTTGAGTCATGTTATTTTCCTATATGATAAAGTTTTTTGTCCCCTTAAATAGACTTTAAGGTTCCCATATTAGTTCTGAGTTTTTGTCTAAAAAACTACATTTCTAATTTATTTACTTTATTCATCATTTGTACACCGTGTACTAAAGAAGCACCTCCGCGAATGGCAGCAGAGACATGTAGTGCTTCCATCATTTCTTCTTTTGTAATACCACGTTGCAAAGCATCTCCTGTGTATGCATCTATACAATAAGGGCATTGTACCGTGTGAGAAACAGCTAATGCAATTAACGATTTTTCGCGTTCAGATAAAGCCCCTGCTTCAAATACTTTTCCGTAGTAATCAAAGAATTTTTCCCCTAATTCTTCATTCCAATCAGATATTTTACTGAATTTTTTTAAGTCGGCTGGATCGTAATATGTTTTTTGCATGCTTTTAAAATAGTTTATTTACATCTGTTTAAAAATGTAAGCTTTAATTAAGTCGTTTGTTTTAAAATTTATTTACAGCTAATTTACGGATTTCTGAAATTGTATCTAACAAGATCTTGTTAATCTGCTTAATTATGATTTATTTTAATCTTCTTAAAGATTCACCATGGATTATTTTGTAATTATTACCACACTCGTTTTTCTCTCCGCTGTTTTTGGATATATAAATGTGAGATTTTTAAAAATGCCCAATACTATTGGTTTAATGTTTATAACCTTAGTTTTTACATTAGTTGTTTTAGGAATAGCAACAATAGATAAAACACTTTTAGTCGCAGAAAGGACGTTAATTACAGATATAGATTTCGAAACAGTACTGTTAGATATCATGCTTAGTTTTATGCTCTTCGCAGGTGCATTACACACTAATTTTGAACAGTTAAAAGTACAACGTTGGCCTGTTTTTGTATTTGCTACAGTGGGTACTTTGCTGTCTACTTTTTTAATAGGTGGTTTTATGTACGGCGTACTCATGTTATTAGGATTTAATATAGGTTTTATATATTGTTTGCTTTTTGGAGCCTTAATTTCTCCTACCGATCCTATTGCAGTACTCGGTATTTTAAAAAAGGTTGGTGTCCCGAAAGATTTAGAGGCGAAAATTGTTGGAGAATCGTTGTTTAATGATGGTGTAGGTGTTGTGGTGTTTTTAACCATATTTGAAATTGCTAATACTTCTGGAGGAGGTGGTTTTGAAGTGACTGGTGTTCTTGAGTTATTTGGTCGCGAAGTTATTGGAGGTGTTCTTCTTGGACTTCTTTTAGGATACGGAACCTACAGATTAATGCGGTCTATAGATGATTATGATATAGAAGTTATTATCACTCTAGCGACAGTTATGGTTGGAACTGTTATTGCTCAGGAATTTCATTTATCTGCACCTTTAGCCATGGTAACAGCAGGATTGGTTGTGGGGAATGATACGGTAAGAGGATCTGCAATGTCTGAAATTACTGAGAATTATGTAGATAAGTTTTGGGAATTAGTAGACATACTCTTAAATACCATTTTGTTTGTATTAATAGGAATGGAGATGTTGGTTTTAGAATTTCAGTGGACTTATATTTTTGCCGGTTTATTGGCTATTCCTATTGCTTTGATAAGTAGATATATTTCGTTATACGGACCAATAAGTATGTTCGAAAAACGGTTAGATTTTATTCCTAAAACAAATAAAATTATGACATGGGGAGGTTTGCGTGGTGGGATTTCTATTGCGTTGGCTTTAAGTTTAACTAAAGACATGCATAGGGAGTTATTTCTTGTAGTTACTTATATGCTTGTGGTGTTTTCTATTTTAGTACAAGGGCTATCTTTAAGTGCGCTTGTAAAACGACTAATACAGAGGGGTAAGGGTTAAATTATAACAAATGTGTTTTGCATTAGAGATAAAATTAAAAGAGTTAAAGGGATTGGTTATTATTTGTTAACTTTTCATTCGCTTAAATAAGTTTAAAAGATGAACGAAAAATTTTCAAGTGCTTGGACTAAAATGCTAGATAAGCTAGAAACTTGGTTTGATAATATTGTATTGAATTTCCCTAATTTTATAATTGCTTTTGTAGTATTTTTAATTGTGTTGTTAATTTCTAAAAACATAAATAAGGTTACTTTAAGATTTTTAGACAAAAGCAAACTACAACGGTCAATGAAAAACTTGATCTCAAAACTGATTTCTGCGATTATTATCTTATTAGGACTGTTTTTTGTTTTAGGAATTTTAAACCTGAGTAAAACTTTAAATACCATTTTGGCAGGTGCAGGAGTGTTAGGTTTAGCCGTTGGTTTGGCTTTACAAGGCGCTTTGGCTAATTTTTACTCCGGAATAGTACTGTCTTATGTTAATTTTGTGAAGTTTGGAGATTGGGTAGAGAGTAATGGTTTTGAAGGTGAAATTATAGATATTGATTTACGTTCGGTAACCCTTAGGCAAGTCGATAATAATTTGGTTTACATACCCAATAAGATGGTTGTAGACAGTCCTATAAAAAATTATTCAACCACGTCTCAATCTCGTGTAATTTTAGGATGTGGTGTGCATTACGATTCAGACTTAAATTTGGTAAAAGAATTGGTTGTAAATACTATTTTTAAAGAGTTTGAAGCGGTAACCAATAAGCAAGATGTTTTGTTTTTGTATAAAGAGTTTGCCGATAGTTCTATAAATTTTGAAACACGCTTTTGGATCGATTCTACTTCTGCTTTAGAAGTTGCGAAAGCTAAATCTGAAGCAATAATAGCAATAAAAGCGGTGTTTGATGCTAATGATATTAATATTCCGTTCCCAATTAGAACTTTAGATTTTCCAGAAGGATTTTTAAATACAGGTTCACAAAATCCGGGGATTAGTACTAACCCATAAATTAAGTGTTTGTTGAAGGGAATTCTTTCAAAAATAATATTAATTCTAAGTGTAATTTTATTACAATCTCAAGCTATGTCAAGTATTTTAATTTCTAAACATCATACAGTTCCGGAATCTATTAAAAAGGAAGCCAAAGAAGCGCTTTCTTTTTATCCAGAACTTGAAGATGTAGAGATAGATATTCGTTTTAAAAAAGAAATTAAGAAATCTACTATGCAAGCTCAACCTCAATTTTGGAGTTTGTTAAAAGGAAGAAAGGGGAGACGCTATGTGATTTTTATTAGTAAGAAAATTAAAATTACAGACTCCGAATTTTCTACAAAAAATATTCCATCCAATATTATAGTGGGGTGGTTAGGTCATGAGCTGGGGCATGTGTGCGACTATCAGAATAGATCCTCTTTTGGTCTTGTAATATTCGGATTTAAATATCTGTTCTCAGAAAAATTTATAAAAGAAGCAGAGCGTAATGCAGATTCTTTCGCTATTATTCATGGTATGGAAGATTATATAGTCGAGACTAAAAATTTTATTCTAGAGCATGCTAATATTCCTGAAAGTTATAAGAACAGAATTAAACGTTTTTATTTGTCTCCAGAAGAAATTATGTTGTTAATAGACGAGCGTGATAAAAAAATGAAAGTAGAATAATAAATTAGTTATTAACAAAATCTTCCCAAGTTTTAAATTTATCCTCGTTCATGACGCGTTCCATTTTTACTTGTCCGCCTTTCTTTTTATTTTTTGCATTCCAATTGTAGAAGATTTCTGGATTAATTAATTTCACCTTCAATCCTTTTAATGCTTTAGAACGCGCAACGGCATAGTTTTTATTTGCGTCTTTTAAAAAGTTGTCAATTGCTCCAGCAATTGTATTGGTATCTTGTGTGGTATTTTCGGTGCCTAGATACCAGCAGTGGTAAAAACCATCTTCGAACTCTTTTGCGCATATGGTGAATTCAGGAATTTTCATTCCAAATTTTTCTTCTAAATGCATTATTGCGTCATTCATTTTATTAACAGAAAGTTGAGAGCCAACAGTGTTCAAGAAGAATTTTGTGCGTCCTGTAATTTTAATTTCAGCACGTTCAATATCTGTGAACATTATGGTGTCTCCAATAATATAACGCCAAGCTCCAGAAACGGTACTAATAATAAGTACGTAGTCTGTGTCTGGTTTTACATTATCCAAAGTAACACAAGGGGCGTTTGGGGTAATCGATCCATCTTCTAAAATATATTCAGGTTTAAAAGGAACAAATTCAAAATAAATGCCGTTATCGGTAACCAATTGCATAGCTGTGGTTTCTGGTCTGGCTTGAAAAGCTATAAAACCTTCAGAAGCCAAATACGTGTCTATAACAGTTATAGGATGTTCTAAAAGGGCATTAAAACTTTTTTCGTAAGGCTGAAAAGCAACTCCTCCTGTAGTATATACTTGTAGGTTAGGCCAAATCTCATGAATATTCTTTACGTTGTGGAATTCAATTACTTTTTTTAGCATTAGTTCTAGCCAAGAAGGAATACCGCTTAAAGCTCCAATGTCCCATTTTTTTGCATTCTGAGCAATTTTAAGAACGCGTTCGTCCCAATCATCAATTTTAGAAATGTCTTCGCCAGGTTTATAGTATCCACGAAACCAAAACGGAATATTACTTGCGCTAATACCACTAATTTCACCTTCAAAATGATTTTCTTTTTGAACCAAATCTGTCGAACTTCCCAGCATCATAATCTCTTTCTCGAAGAAATCCGGAGGTAAGTCGAATGCATTTAAGGCAAACACTTGTTGGATTCCTGCATTACGAATAGATTCTATCATGGCTTTTGTTACTGGAATACGCTTGCTTGTCTTTCCTGTAGTACCAGAGCTTAAAGCGAAATAATCAGGATTTCCTGGCCAAGTAATATCTTCTTCTTTATTGTGTAAACGGTACCACCATTCGTTATTTATTTTGTTGTAATCGAAATATGGAATAGATTCAGAAAAAACAGAATCAAAATCTTTATGATCTAAAATGGTTTCAAAATTATAATGTTTTCCAAATGCGGTATCTTTTGCAGTTTCTAAAAGTGATTTTAAAACTTCTTTTTGATTTTCTACAGGATTAGATTCTGGAGTTAGTGTGTCCTTAATTTGAATTACACCTTTAATAATATTACCAATAATAGCCATAACGTTTGTATAAAATTCTTAAGTAAAAATAATAAAGCTATACACTAAAGTTGAACTCTATACAGTTAAAAAATAATCTAAACGATAATAAGTATTGAGATTAAATAAGTGATTTGAGGATTTGTTGTAAAAACAAAAACCCCGAAAACATAATGTTTTCAGGGTTTTCTGGTGGTGCCTCCAGGAATCGAACCAGGGACACAAGGATTTTCAGTCCTTTGCTCTACCAACTGAGCTAAGGCACCAGTGCGTAATTGCGAGTGCAAATATACACGCTTTTTTTAGTTCTCCAAAACATTTTTATAAAAAATTACTTTCGTAAATTCGTTTTTTAAATAATTACTATGAATTTAATAATTGATGTAGGGAATTCTTTTGTAAAACTTGCTGTTTTTGAAGGGGATAGGATTTTGGATAAAAAAACAGTTGATGCAGAACATTTTTTTGAAAATCTCAAAAAATTTATTGAAAAGCATCAAAATATAAAAAAAGGCATCATGTCTTCGGTTGGAACTTTAACAGAAATTGATGTTTTTGAATTAAAAAAATCATGCGAATTATTGATTTTAGATCAAGAGACTCCAGTTCCTTTTCTTAATCGTTATGCAACTCCTAAAACATTAGGTATAGATAGAGTTGCTTTGGTTTGCGCAGCAGTGCATCAATTTAAGTATAAAAATGTACTTATAATTGACGCAGGAACATGTATTACTTACGATTTTGTTTCTAGTGAGTCAGAATATTTTGGAGGTGGAATTTCACCTGGATTAAATTTAAGATATAAAGCATTAAATAATTATACTTCTAAGTTGCCGTTATTATTACCAGAACAACCCTCTGAACTTATTGGTAATTCTACGAATGCATCAATTCATTCAGGAATAGTGTATGGAATTTTAAATGAAATTGAAGGGACTATTTCTAGATACCAAGAAAAGTATGGAAATTTAACAATTATTTTAACAGGAGGCGATTCAGATTTCTTGTTCAAGCAATTAAAAAGTAGCATATTTGTTAACTCTAATTTTCTCTTAGAAGGATTAAATTATATTTTACAATTTAACTCAGGCAAGTAACTAATAAGCCTGTTTAGATTTTAATTTTTGCTTAAATCATTAAAAAGATACTTAATATAGAGACCTGTATCTGTTCTATACTTTAACAAATTTAGATTAGAATTTATAATTATGCTTATTAAAAATGATATTTTGAATAACTTTGGCATGTCTTTTGGTGTTAGATTAGCAAATATTGTTTTTTATTCGATTATTTTTGTAGGATTCGAAAAAGAAGAAGAGGAATATTAAACAAGTGCTGAATTAAAGAAAACTTTCTTAACTTTAGCACCGCATTATTTTTAAAAACGAAGGATTATTCGTTGCATGGAATTATGATTAACTTTACTCAAAAAAAAAAATTATGAAAATGAAAGTTACTTTAATAGTAGCAGTATTATGTTTAGGCTTAACAAGCGGTTTTGCCCAAACTCAAGAAGAATGTACTACTAAATTATCTATTTTTCACGAATATGTAAAAGCTAAAAATTACGATGCAGCTTATACGCCTTGGATGGAAGTTAGAAAAGCTTGTCCTAAATTTAATAAAGCAATTATTATTGATGGGGATAAAATCTTAGATTATAAGATTGAAAATTCTACGGGTGCAGAGAAAAAAGCATACATCGAAGATTTAATGAAGTTATGGGAAGAAGAATTAACTAATTTTCCAAGCAGATCTTCTCAAGGAGAGTTGTTGGCTAAAAAAGGACAATTGATGTATGAGCACAAAGCTGAATTGGGGTTAACTGATTTAGAAGTTTATGATACTTTTGATAAAGGTTTTACCACAGATAAAAAGAATTTTAAAAACCCTAAAAGTTTATATACGTACTTTTCTTTAATGGTAGATTTATATGATGCTAAACAAAAAACAGCTCAAGATTTATTTAATAAATATGATGATGTTGTAGAGAAAATAGATGAAGAAGTTGCAAACTTCTCTGCAAATTTAAATAAGATAATCGAAAAGGAAGAGTCAGGTGCTACTTTAACAAGTAAAGAAATAAAACTTAAGAAGCCTTACGAGAGTTACTTAAATGCTTACGATCAAATTTCTGGTAGTATTGATGGTAAGTTAGGTGAACGTGCAAACTGTGAAAACTTAATTCCTTTATACGAGAAAGATTTCGAATCACATAAAACAGATGCTGTTTGGTTACAAAGAGCTGCTGGTAAAATGTCTGATAAAGAATGTACAAGCGATCCTTTATTCTTTAAATTAGTAAACGCATATCATAATTTAAATCCTTCTGCAAACTCTGCTTATTATTTAGGGATCTTAAAAGATAAAGAAAACAAAACAAGCGAAGCTATTAAGTATTACGAACAAGCTTTAAGTTTAGAAACAGACTCTTACAAAAAAGCAAAATTATATAGTAAAATTGCTGATAAATTAAAAAGAAGTCATTCATACTCTAAAGCAAGAAGCTACTATCGCGAAGCTTTAAAATTAAACCCATCTAACGGTCGTCCTCACTTACAAATTGCTTCTATGTATGCTGCAAGTGCAAACAACTGTGGAGACTCTACATTTAATAAACGTGCTGTATTCTGGTTAGCTGCAAACGAAGCTTCTAGTGCTGGTCGTGTAGATCCAACATTAAAATCTCATGCATCACAAGCTGCTGCTAATTATAGAGCTAAAGCACCTCAGAAATCAGATATTTTCTCTGAAGGTAATGCGGGTCAAACTATCAATATTGGATGTTGGATTGGATTAAGTGTAACGGTTCCTAATCTATAAACATGTTTTTAAAACATTATAAAAGTTTATTCATGGTCATAGCTATTGCTATGACCATGTTTGTTTCTTGTAGTAAAAACAGAAGTGAGGTTAACGAATTAACTAGGTCTACAAACGAGCCAATTGGTATTGCAGAACATATTAATCTTAAATATACCGATTCTGGGAAGCTTAAAGCCAATTTGATTAGCCCGAAAATGTTAGATTATTCTAATCGTGAATTTTCTTTTTCAGAATTTACAGAAGGAGTGCACTTGTATTTATACGATAAAGACAAGAATAAAAGTACTGTTATTGCAGATTATGCCATTGTGTACGATAAAACAGGCTTAATAGATATGCAAGGTAATGTTGTGTTAGCAACTTCTACTAATGATACATTGTTTGCTAAACAATTATTTTACGACCAAAATAAACAATGGTTGTCTACAAATTTACCAGTTACTTTTAGAACTAAAGGAGATATTATAAATGGAAATGGTTTCGATTCTGATGTTAATTTTAAAGAAGCAGAAGTACTTGAAATTAACGGAATTATTACACTTGACGAATAATTAGTTACCTTTACATAAAATTAATTTTTATATCAATCATGAATAAATCATTTAAGCTTTTTCAATACGCTTATTTAATATTTGCTGTTGTGTTTTTATACGATGTTATTTCTAAATACATGGCAACAGGAACAATTACTTATGCTTCACTAATACTTTGTGTTGCCGCAATTTTTATGTTTTTCTTTAGACAGAAATTCAATAAAAAATTTGATAATAAAGACTAATTGCTATAGATGACTTCTGCTATCATCATTATTGTTGTTTCTTTAATTCTATCTGCATTTTTTTCAGGTATGGAGATTGCCTACGTGTCGTCTAATAAAATCCATATTGAAATAGAAAAAATGCAAAAAGGGTTCTTAGCAAAAGTATTAACCAAACTAACCGCAAAACCTTCAAAATTTATTGCAACCATGCTTATTGGTAACAATATTGCTTTGGTTATTTATGGTTTTTTTATGGGCGATTTGCTGGTAAATTGGTTTCAATCTATGCTATTAAATTCAAATTCAGCAATTGTAAATTATATGCTGAATGATTTAAGTTTATTAACACAAACAGTAGTTTCTACGCTTATTATTTTAATTACAGCAGAATTCTTACCTAAAGTTTTTTTTCAGATTTACGCAAACTCTTTAATTAAATTTTTTGCAGTTCCGGCGTACTTCTTTTATTGGCTATTCAGTCTGATTTCAGATTTTGTACTATGGGTTTCTAACTTTGTTTTAAGACGTTTTTTTAAAACAGAAGGCGATCAAGTACAACTCGCATTTACTAAAGTAGAACTTGGAAATTATATTTCCGAACAAATGCAATCTGTTGAAGAAAGCGACGAAATAGATTCAGAAATTCAGATTTTTCAAAATGCATTAGAATTTTCAGAAGTTAAGGCTAGAGAAGTTATGGTGCCTAGAACAGAAATAATCGCAGTAGAAATTCTGGAACCTACAAAAAATTTAAACACTTTAATAATAGAGTCTGGATGTTCTAAAATTTTAGTTTATAAAGAAACAATAGACGATATTTTAGGGTATGTGCATTCGTTCGAACTCTTTAAAAAACCAAAATCAATTAAATCTATAATACTTCCTGTAGAGTTGGTGCCGGAAACTATGTTAATTAAAGATGTCTTGAGTGTTTTAATTAAAAAACGAAAGAGTATTGCTGTTGTTTTAGATGAATATGGAGGTACATCTGGAATTATGACTGTTGAAGATATTATTGAAGAACTGTTTGGAGAGATTGAAGATGAGCACGATACGATAGATTTGATTGAAGAAAAAATAGATGATAAAAACTATACTTTTTCAGCAAGAATTGAAGTCGATTATTTAAATGAAAACTACAAATTAAACATTCCTGAAAGCGAAAACTATGAAACTTTAGGTGGTTTTATTGTTAATCATACCGAAGAAATTCCAGAACAAGACGAAGTTGTTGTCATCAATGATTTCGAATTTACAATTCTAGAAGTATCAAATACTAAAATAGACTTAGTCGGACTTACCATAGTTAACCCCGATTAATTTTTTAATTCATACAAATTAAATGAATTATTTGGTGTTTTCTCCTTTTATTATTAAAAGGAAAATGGTATTTTCGCGCCCAATATTTCATATAATTTAAATGACAAATGGCAGTTTTAAATAAAATTAGACAACGTTCACTTTTCTTAATCCTAATTATTGCACTAGCATTATTCTCTTTTGTACTTTCTGGATTATTCCAAAATGGAAGTGCTTTAGCGGGTAAATCCCAAAATGTTGTAGCTACAATTAATGGTAAAGAAATTTCTAGAGAAGATTTTTTACGTAAAGTTGAGTACGCACAAAGACAAATGGGACAAGGAGTAACAAATACGCAAGCAATGAATCGTGTTTGGGAACAAGAAGTTAGACAAGCCGTTATGGAGTCTCAATATGAAAATTTAGGATTCACTGTTGAGCGTGATCAAATGAGAGACTTGTTAAAAACGAACTTAGCAAGTAGCCCAGAATTTCAAAATGAAGTTGGATTATTCGACGAGAATAAACTAAACGAATATATTGCTAACCTAAAAGCAACTTCTCAAGAAGCTTACCAACAATGGATCGATTATGAACAATCTATCGCTTCGGCAGGTATGCAACAAGATTATGTAAACATGGTTAAGGCTGGTGTTACAGGAACTTTGGCTGAAGGAAAAGTAGAGCATGGCTTAGAGAATAATAAAGTAGATATTAGATATGTACAAGTACCATTTTCATCAATTTCTGATAGTACTGTATCTGTTTCTAAATCTGAAATTTCTAGTTATATAAAAGACCACAATAAAGAATTTCAAGTTGAAGCGTCTAGAGATATCAATTATGTAGAGTTTAGAGAAGTTGCTTCTTTAGAAGACGAAAAAGAGATTTCTTCTGCTTTATCTGGTTTATTAAATAATTCTGTAGTTTATAACGACCTTACTAAAACGAACGATACACTATTAGGTTTTGCAAAAGTAAAAGATAACGAAACTTTCGTGAATTCTAATTCAGATATTAAATACGATAACCGTTTTGTTTTTAAATCGGCTTTAGCTAAAAATTTAGCAGATAATTTATATAATGAAAGTGTTGGAAGTGTTTACGGACCATATAAAGATAATGGGTTTTTAAAATTATCTAAATTAGTTGCTGAAACATTTATTCCTGATTCAGCAAAAGCTAGACACATTTTAATTCCATTTATTGGATCTCGTGGAGCAACTGCAGAGACTACACAAACAGAAGTTCAAGCTAAGAAAACTGCAGACAGTGTTATGGCGGTTGTAAAAGCTAATCCAGCTAAATTTGTAGATATGTTAGATTTATCTGCAGATAAAGTGAGTAATGAAAAAGAAGGTGTTTTAGATTGGTTTACATACAATGCTATGGTGCCAGAATTTAGAGACTATACGTTCCAAAATAGTAAAGGTGATATTGGTGTTGTGAAAACAGACTTTGGTTACCATGTTATTGAAATATTAGATCAGACTTCTAAAGAGAGAGCTGTTAAAATTGCAACTATTGCTAGAACTATTGAGCCATCTGACGAAACAGTAGATAAAGTATTTAGAGATGCTTCTAAATTTGAAATCGCAGTAGCAGATAAAGACTTTCAAGCGGTATCTAAAGAAAACAATTATACTGTACGTCCTGTTAAAGGAATTGAGATTCTTCAAGAAAATATTCCTGGTTTAGGTAGTCAGCGTCAAATAGTACGTTGGACTTTTAATGAAGAAACTAAAGTAGGAGATGTAAAACGTTTTAATATTTCTGGCGGATATGCAATCGTACAACTTGCTGCTAAAAACGAAGCGGGTTTAATGTCTGTAGAGAATGCATCTGCAATTGTAGTTCCTAAATTACGTAAAGAGAAAAAAGCGGCCTTAATTAAAGACCGTGTTAAAGCTACAACTTTAGATGCTTTAGCTTCAGATGAAAAACAAACTATTAAAACAGCTTCTTCTATAAATATGAAAAACCCAACCATTTCTGGTGCAGGTAGAGAACCAATTATTGTTGGTGCTGCTTTTGGTTTAAAAGAAGGAGAAACGTCTAAATTAATTGTAGGAGAGAACGGTGTTTATATGGTTGAAGTTACTAAAGTTTCACCAGCAGCAGAATTAGAAAATTACCAAGCTTTTGCTAACCGTGTTGGTCAACAAAAAGCAAACGCAGTAAATACTAAATTATACGAAGCTTTAAAAGATGCTTCAGAAATTGATGATAATAGAGCAGAAACTGTTCAATAAATCACAGTTTAATATATATAAAATCCTCATCGTTAGATGAGGATTTTTTTTTGTTTTATAATGTTTTGTTGAGCTATAAAAAAACAGCTGATTCTTGTGTGCTTAATTAAAAGTGTATTATAGAATCATATCTTGATAGGGTAAAATTGTGTGATATCCCTTTTGATTAAAATATGTTGTAGGGTTGCCTTTAGAGGTTACCATAACAAAATCACCACCCCAAGCACCTAAACTTTTAATACTTCCAGAAAAATCAGGAAACAAGGTGTGTTTTACCGGTTTTAAATTAATAATGTCTGAAATAATAACTTCATGCGCTTCAATTAAGCTGTTGAAAGAATTAAAATCTGTACAGGTAATTAGTGCTTTAGTAATCGCATTAACGGCCGTAATTGCTTTAGATTTATCTGATGTGTTAGATTTATAATGCGCAATACCTTCGCGACTGTTTTGTTTCTGGTTTAAGTGAACAAAATATATATGTTTAGAAAAATCAGGATGAAAAACAATAGGTTTTATTATTGGTAATTTTTTTTCTAATGCATATGTAATAGGCGAGTTGTTTGATGCACAAGCAATATCATATCCGCTACCTCCAAAAGTAAGTTTAAGTAGCTTATATGGGTCTATTTTTGCCCAATTAGCTATATTGTTTATTAGTGTAGACGATGTGCCTAACCCCCAATTTGTAGGAAAATCTAAATGGGTTTTTATGTTGTATCCGATGTTGTGTTTCAAAAACTCTGGATTCAGAACTATAACAGTATTTAATATAGAGGCTAACCTATTTGTTAGCTCGTTATCTGTTTTAGACTGTAGTTTACCATCTTTTAAGACGAATTTTGCTTCCAGCCAAAGCATATTTGTGTTGTCAAAACTCTGCCAGTTTAAATAGTCACTTTGATTCTCTTCTACTGTAAGCGATTGACCGAATTTAGTGGGTAGTGCTAGCGCTTCAGCTCCGTTTAAGACTAAATATTCAGCAGTAATTAATAGTTTGCCATTGCTATAAAATCGGTTCATTATTGGCGTAGTTTTTCTAATGCTTCAACAACAGCACTATGCGATACAGCATGTGTTTTAAAATGATTTACGAGGGTGATTTTTTCTTCGGAGTTAGCTTCAAACTGATTTAAAATATTCATTAAATGCATTTTCATGTGGCCTTCTTGAATACCTGTTGTTGTTAGCGAACGTAAGGCTGCGAAATTTTGCGCTAAACCAGCAACGGCAATAATTTGCATTAATTCTTTAGCCGATGGTTTTCCAAGCATTTCTAAAGCTAATTTTACTAAAGGATGTAAGTTTGTTAATCCGCCAACGGTCCCTAATGCTAAAGGGATTTCCATCCAAAATGTAAATATGCCGTTTTCAATTTTAGCATGCGATAAACTACTGTAAGATCCGTTTCTAGAGGCATAAGCATGTACGCCTGCTTCAACTGCTCTAAAGTCATTACCTGTAGCTAAAACCACAGCATCAATACCATTCATAATACCTTTATTATGTGTAACGGCTCTAAAAGGTTCTATTTCGGCAATAGTTACCGCTTGTATAAATTTATTGGCAAATTCTTGTGCCGAGATGGTTTTATTTTCAGTTAACTCTTCAACTTTACAACTTACCTCTGCACGTACTAAACAATCTGGAACATAGTTAGACAGTATGCTCATTACAATTTCAATCTGTTGTTCTTCTGCTGTAAATTGTTCAAAATTTAATGCTTCTGTTTTAAATGTTTTAGCAAATTGTTCTAGACAAGAATTAATGAAATTTGCCCCCATGGCATCTGCAGTCTCAAAAGAAACATGTAGCTGAAAATAGTTAGGAATATCATCTGTTTTATCGCGTAATTCAATATCTAAAATACCACCACCACGTTTTTCCATGTTTTTAGAAAGTGGTTTTACTGCATTTAAAAGTTGTGGTTTTATATTGTTAAAATAGGTTTTTAGGTGTGTTTTATCACCTTGATACATAAAATGTACCTGGCCAATTTTTGTTGTAGAAATAACAGAAGTTTTAAATCCGCCACGATCTAACCAGAATTTAGCAGCTTTACTAGCAGCAGCAACCACAGAACTTTCTTCTATAGCCATTGGTATGGCATACATGTTGTTGTTAATCAAGAAATTAGGTGCAACACCTAACGGTAAATAGTAATTTGAAATGGTGTTTTCTATAAATTCGTCGTGAAGTTGTTGAAGTTTTTCATCAGAATTCCAATATCGTTCCAGAATTTTTTTAGCATCTTCTTGTTTAGGAAGATACGTATTAATAATCCAATCTATTTTTTTTGATTTTGATAGTTTTGAAAAGCCAGAAATTGTTTTATCGTTCATTCAATTTTAATTTAAACAGAACAAAGATAGTACTTATTAGAGGTAAAATACAGATTAAACCCATTGTATTGTCTATATAAACTGTTAATTGAAGCGGTAATTTCGTTAATTTTTATTAAACTTGGGGGCTTTTTAAAATTCTCCAATTTTAACTAATTTATAAACAATTATTCGTGAAGTATTACACTCCTTTATTACTGTTATTTATTCTAATGACAGGCTCAGTTTCGGCTCAACAAAAACAGATCACTTTAGAAGATATTTGGAATGGTAGTTTCAGAACAAATCGCATGGAATCTTTACATTCTATGACCAATGGGAAAGAATATTCTGTGTTAGATTTTGATAGAGAAACACGAACTACGGCTATAGATATTTACGATTATAAGACGTTAAGTAAAGTAAAAAGTTTAGTAAATTCTGGCGATTTATCAGATATTGAATATTTTACAGATTACACATTTAATAAAGATGAAACCAAGGTCCTTTTAGCTACGCAAGTCGAGTCTATCTTTAGACGTTCAACACTAGGTTATTATTTTGTTTTTGATACTTCTACAAAAAAAACAATATCAGTTTCTGAAGAAAAAATTCAAGAACCAACATTTTCTCCAGATGGTACAAAAGTAGCTTACGGATTAAATAATAATCTTTTTATAAAAAATTTAAAGACGGGGGAAACGACTAAAATCACTTCAGATGGTGTAGATAATAAAATTATTAATGGAATTACAGACTGGGTTTACGAAGAAGAATTTGCTTTTGTTCGTGCTTTTGAGTGGAATGCTGCTAGTAATAAAATTGCCTATATAAGATTTGATGAAACTAAAGTTCCTGAATTTTCAATGGATGTTTATGGAACTAATTTATATCCAGAACAAGATGTTTTTAAATACCCAAAGGCTGGTGAGGCAAATTCAGAGGTTTCTCTTCATATATTCGATTTAACTAAAAATAAAACGTCTGAAGTTACTTTAGATAAAAGCTATACTGATTTTTATATTCCAAGAATTAAATGGACTAACGAAGCAGATGTGTTAAGTGCACAATATACAAACAGGCATCAAAATGAATTGGATTTATGGATGATAGATGCTTCTAGAATGACCTCCAAATTAGTTCTTACAGATAAGGATGATGCTTATGTAGATGTTACAGATAACTTAACGTTTTTAGATGATAATAGTTTTATATGGACTAGCGAAAAAGATGGATATAACCATATATATCACTATAAAAAGGACGGCACACTAATTAATCAAATTACAACTGGTAATTGGGAAGTTACTAACTATTATGGTTATGATAAAAAAACTGAAAAGATATTTTATCAGTCTGTAGAAAACGGTTCTATTAATCGTGATGTGTATAGCATTTCGTTACAAGGGAAAAATAAAACACGTTTATCAGATAAAGAAGGTACAAATTCAGCCTCTTTTAGTGCTAATTTTACATACTTCATTAATACGTATTCTAGCGTATCAACCCCTCCTTTGTATACTTTAAATAGAGCTAAAAACGGAAAAATAATTAAAGTAATTAAAGATAATAAAGAATTAAAAGATCAATTAGCTTCATACAATATCTCTTCTAAAGAATTTAGTACGTTAAATGTAAACGGTAACGATTTAAACATGTGGACGATCAAGCCTTCTAATTTTGATGCTTCTAAAACATATCCATTATTAATGTTTCAATATTCAGGTCCAGGATCTCAAAGCGTAGCCAATACATGGTTAGGAGCAAACGATTTTTGGTACGAAATGCTTGCCCAAAAAGGATATATTATTGCATGTGTAGATGGTCGTGGTACTGGCTTTAAAGGCGCCGCGTTTAAAAAAGTTACACAAAAAGAATTAGGGAAATACGAATTAGAAGATCAAATACAAGCAGCAAAACAATTAGGAGATTTAACTTATATAGATAAAGAACGAATTGGAATTTGGGGATGGAGTTTTGGTGGTTTTATGAGTAGTAATGCTATTTTTAAAGGAAACGATGTCTTTAAAATGGCAATTGCAGTTGCGCCTGTTACAAGCTGGAGATTTTACGATTCTATTTACACAGAACGTTACATGACAACACCTCAAGAAAATCCTTCTGGTTACGATGAGAACTCACCCATTAATCATGTAGATAAACTTAAAGGCGACTTTTTGTTAGTGCACGGAACTGGAGATGATAATGTTCATGTTCAGAATTCAATGCAAATGATTGAAGCCTTAATTCAAGCAAATAAACAGTTTGAATGGATGCTTTACCCTGATAATAATCATGGTATTTATGGTGGTAATACAAGACTGCATTTATATACTAAAATGACAAATTTCTTAGATCAGAAATTAGGAGATAAAATTAAATAATAACTAAACTTATATAAAACTTTAATTACATAAAACTTATGGCAGATACGATTGATGTTAAACAGAAAGAATTATTTGGTCATCCTGTAGGATTGTACGTATTGTTCTTTACCGAGATGTGGGAACGATTTTCTTTTTACGGAATGCGTGCTATTCTAGTATTGTATTTAGTAGCAGAAACTAAAACTACAAATGCTGGATTAGGTTGGACAAATGGAGAAGCATTAGCATTATATGGTTGGTATACTATGTTAGTATATGTGTCTTCAATTCCAGGAGGTTGGTTAGCCGATAAGTTTTTTGGTCAGAAAAGAGCCGTTTTATATGGAGGAATTCTGTTAGTTGCAGGTCATGGTATTCTTGCTGTTGAAGAAATGTGGGCGTTTTATAGCGGATTAGCTTTAATAATTCTAGGTGTTGGTTTATTAAAACCAAACATTTCTACCATGGTTGGTGGTTTATATAAAAAAGGAGATATAAGACGAGATAAAGGATTTACAATATTTTATATAGGAATAAATGTTGGCGCATTCTTGTCTAGTATTATTGTTGGATATGTTGGAGAAGTCTATGGGTGGCATTACGGTTTCGGATTAGCAGGTATCGGGATGGCTTTAGGTTTAATTCAGTATATCGCTGGACAGAAATATTTACATGATGCCTTAAGTCATGAAGAAGGATCTGAAGATTTAGTAGATCAAAACAAATCTTTAACTAAAATTGAAAAAGATAGAATTATTGTGTTGTTTATTTCTTTCTTTTTAGTGATTGTTTTCTGGGGGGCTTTCGAGCAAGCTGGTGGATTAATGAATATTTATGCTTCAGAAAAAACAAATAGATTGATTATGGGGTTTGACTTTCCTGCATCATGGTTCCAATCTTTTAATGCCATGTTTATTATTTTACTAGGAACTACAGTTGCAGGTTTTTGGGCAAAAAGAAAACTACAAGGAAAAGTATCTACTTCACTTTTTAAAATGATTGTTGGGCTTATTATTATGGGAATGGGATTCTTTTTTATGACAGCAGCAGCAGCACAATTTAATGTAAATGGACCAGTTGTCGATGGACAAGGAGGATCTGCAATGTATTGGTTAGTTTTAGCTTATTTATTTCATACGGTAGGAGAACTTTCTTTATCTCCAGTAGCGCTTTCATATATTACTAAACTAGCTCCAGTAAAATATGCCTCACTAATTATGGGAGTATATTTTGCAATGACAGGTATTGGTAATAAAGTGGCAGGTCTTTTAGGTGAAGCTTCAGAAAGTTTAGGTGAATACACTATTTTTACAGGAATAGCTGTTTTTTGTGTTGGTTTTGGATTACTAATGTTGCTTTTTAGAAAGAAATTAGAAGTCTTAACCCACGGTGCAGAAGATGATGAACATGAAATGGCTCATTAAAAGGAGTACTAGTTTAGGGCAAAATATAAATAATTAACAATGAGTGCAACAAATTTTAGATTTGAAGGTTCTGATATGAACCGAAAACTTTTAATGGGACACCCTTCAGGGCTGTTCGTATTATTCTTTACTGAAATGTGGGAGCGTTTTTCTTATTATGGAATGCGTGCCATTTTCGTATTGTTCTTAACCTCTGCCATTATGGATGGCGGTTGGGCTTGGAGTAGAGAAGATGCATTAGGACTTTACGGAACATATACCATGTTGGTTTATTTTTCTCCAATTTTAGGCGGTTTTCTAGCAGATAAGTTTTTTGGTTACAGACGTTCTGTGGCTATTGGGGCTTTAATTATGACCTTAGGTCATGCTGCAATGGCTTTCGATACGCCATGGAGTTTGTATTTAGGTATTGGATTATTAGTTGCAGGAAACGGATTATTTAAGCCGAATATTACATCTATTATAAATGGTGTTTACATAAAAGCACAAGACAAAAAGGATGGGGCATTTACTATATTTTATATGGGTGTTAATGCCGGTGCTTTCTTAGGAATCTTACTTTGTGGTTATGTTGGTGAATCTATTGGATGGCATTTTGGTTTTGGTTTAGCTGGAATATTTATGTTTTTAGGAATGGTTCAGTTTTGGTTGGCTCAGACTATTTTTGGAAGAATAGGATTGTCTCCAAGAGAAACCCTAGATTATGATGAAGGGCATAAGGATGTAGACGAGGATGGCAATGGAGATAATGAAGAAGTTGTTCCTGGATATGTTCAGAGAGATAGATATATTGTAGTCGCGATTCTTGCCTTCTTTACCATATTCTTTTGGGCTGCGTTTGAGCAAGCTGGAGGTTCTATGACCATTTTTGCATCAGATTATACAAACCGTGTTTTAGAAGGAAACTCGGCTATGGTTTTTAGAATAGCAAATACGTTGCTAACTGTAGTGCCTTTAATGATTATTACTTATGTATTATTACAACTTTTCAAAATAACTTTTAGTAAATACAAAATATCAAATTTAGCCTTAGGTTTAAGTTTTGCTATTATTTGGAGTATAGTAATATATATGCTTAAAGTACAATTTGATCAGGAAAGTACTGAAATTCCAGCCTCATGGTTCGGAATTTTAAACTCTTTTTATATTATTGCGTTTGCGCCTTTAGTCTCTAAAATTTGGGAAAGTAAATACAATCCTCCAGCAACAGTAAAATTTGGTATTGGTTTAATTTTGTTAGGGTTAGGCTTCGGAGTCTTAGCTTATGGTTCTGCAAGTATTCCTCAAGGTGCACAAACGGCTTCTGTTAGTGTAGTTTGGTTAATATTAGCTTATTTACTTCATACTTTAGGAGAATTATCTTTATCGCCTGTAGGGTTGTCTTATGTTAGTAAGTTAGTGCCTGCAGCTAAAATAGGGATGATGTTTGGTCTTTGGTATATTGCTGTTGGTTTAGGAAATAAAGTAGCAGGTTATTCGGGTGGACTTATCGATAAGATTACAGCAGCTTATGATATGAGTACATTCTTTTTAATCTTCACAATAATACCAATTTGTGCAGGGTTATTAGTAATGGCTTTAACACCAAAAATGAATAAATTAATGCACGGTGTGCACTAGAAATAATAAGGTTAAAATTATTAAAAAGCATCTTCGTTGTAAGGTGCTTTTTGTATTTTAGACCACATACAATAGATACAAGTGTTTTTATTATTAAATGAAATGTTTACAACTATGAAGAAAGAATTATTACTATTGGTTCTTATGTTTACGGGAGGACTTATAAATGCTCAAGAAATTAATTGGTTAACTTTTAATGAAGCTTTAGAACTTCAGAAAACAACACCTAAAAAAATAATGATGGATGCATATACCAATTGGTGTGGTCCTTGTAAAATGTTAGACAAAAATACATTCCAAAATAAAGATGTTGCGGCATATGTGAATGCTAACTTTTATGCTGTAAAATTTAATGCAGAAGGGAAAGAGTCTATCACGTATCAAGAGAATACTTATGGCAATCCAAATTTTAACCCAGCAAAAGAAAATCAAAGAAATAGTGTACATGAATTTACAAGAGCATTAGGCGTAAATGCCTATCCAACTATTGTCTTTTTAGACGAGGCAGCTCAAGTTATTACGCCAGTTCGTGGTTACCAATCACCACAACAATTAGAACTGTATTTAAAATTATTTTCGACAGACAAGTATAAAGAATTAGATAATCAGGAAGTTGTAAATGCCTATTTTGAAGCGTTTGTTCCAGAGTTTGTAGAGTAAAAAAATTAGTGTTTAAAAATATAAGCTCCCTTTTTACCTGTCTGGTAGAAAGGGATTTTTTTGTGTTTACATGTCTTTTCCCATTGTTTTATATACGATTTATAATTACTACCGTCTGCTATAATTTCTTTAGGGTTTATGGAGTCAATTAAGCGTGTTAAGTTTATTTTAGGAGAATGGCTAAGCAAAACAAAATGTGGCTTAAAAGACTTTACGTTATAGGCTCCTAAACTATCAATTACAAGTAGCGTCTTGTTATTTATACTATAAACTGATTTCAATGGCTCGCATGTGTGCCTCTTTATGTCTTTTGAAATTAAATACCCTTTTAAAGGATATACTTTTGATATGTCTGAAGAATCTGAACCGTATATTTTTAATCGATTTTCATTTTTGTAAGTTATTAGACTTTGTCTGTTTTTATGAAATAAAATCCATTCGTAAGTATGCTGAGACCACTTATTATAAATTAAAGTGGTTTGAAATCCAATACATGCAAATAAAACTATAGCAACCGATTTAAATTTTGGACTCGTATAAACGTAAAGCAAGCAAAATAGTATAGTGTAGATTCCATAAAGTGTGGTAAGTTCAATCGAAATGGAATTAAAAATAAATTGCTCCTGACTAGCAATCCAACCTATAAATCCATTCATAAAGCTAATCGTTTCATTAAAAAGATGAACTAAAATATTTGGTAAAAGCTGAACAGAAGCCAATACGATTATAAGAATACCTAAGCCTAAAATGTACCCTAATACAGGTACAATTATAAGATTTGAAAGGAAGAATAAGCCCGGAAACTGATGAAAATAATAAATACTTAATGGCAAAACTCCTATTTGTGCTGCTGTAGTTACCGTTAGTGTGTTCCAGAATATTTTACTCAGTTTGTTTTTAGGAACCCATAATGTATTCAGTTTCGGTTGAAAGGTTACTATGCTTAATACAGCGGCATAACTTAACTGAAATCCGACATCGAATAACAGCATAGGCTTCCATAGAAGTAATATAAAAATAGAGATTGCTACCGTATTATAAATATTAGATGGTCTGTTAGAATTTAAGCTAATAGAAATTAAAGTAAACATAAGGGTTGCTCTACTTACTGATGGAGACAAACCGGTTAAAATTGCAAAACACCACATTAAAATAATAATGCATATGGTTTTTATTATCCTACCATGTTTAATACGTTCAAATGGAGATAAAATATAATTCAGAATTAATAATAATATTCCTACGTGTAATCCAGACACTGCAAGTATATGAATCACTCCTGCTTTCGTATAATTTGTATATAATGTTTCCGAAATGTCTTCACGTTGCCCGAGTAATAATGCATTAAGTATTGCGAGCTCATCAGTACCAAAAGGATATGCTTCTAACTTGTTATGAATGTTTGTATTTAAGGCATGGGCAACGCCTAAAAGAGATGTGTCAGAATCTTGGTGTCTTAATAATCTATTCCGATTGGTGGTTATCTGATTGTAAATATACTGTCGTTCCAGGTATTGTTTGTAATTAAATTGATTCGGATTTAAGGGAGGTAGAATTTCTTGAAGAACGTCTATGGTCAGAAATGTTTCATTAATTTTAAAACGTTCAACTAAAGTGTCTTTTTCGATGTTTAATAACGATGTGCCTGAAACATTTTTATCGTTAAGCTTTAAGATATTAATTACGTATTTATCGTAATATGCACTGGATTTAAGTACATCTTTTATCTGAAAAGTGATAGATTTTATAGGAAGTTCAGTATGAGAATAATGAGAGTTCCGTAATCGTTGATTATGTACATTAACGCTTAATATTCCGATAGAAATCATTAAAACAAACGCAATAATTCCAAATGAAATAGGTGATTCAAAGCGTTGCTTATTTAATTTTAAAGTCAGAAAAAGAATACCAAGTAATAGCACACATGCAAGAATACTCCATAACATTGTTATGTTTAAGAAATATCCTAAACATATACCAAGTATGAGAAAAAATGTGAGTTTTACTATTATAAAGCGACTTAACTTCATAACAGTAAGATACTAATAATTAGAGTATTCTGCGTGCTTCTTTAAAAGAATAATACCAGTAACGTTCTGCCAGTGAAGATATTATAACACCTTTACTTGTTGAGGCATGTATAAACTCTACACTTCCTGTTCTAGAAGATACAACCAATCCAACATGATTAATAGTATTACGTTTCGGATTAGTGTGGAAGAATAATAAGTCTCCAGCTTTTACGTTTTCAATATCTATTTCAGAACCCTCTTGAGCCATATCTCGAGAGACTCTGGGTAAATTAATATCGTAAGCTTTAAAGGTTTCATAAACTAAACCAGAACAATCCATCCCTTTTGTAGTTGTCCCTCCGTATTTGTATTTAACACCTTCAAATTGCTTTGCATAATTTATTAATTCAATGCTTAGAGGTTTCAGGTCGTCTGTGTTTTCAGGAGTTAATAAATCACTGTTTCTGTTTTTAGTTCTTTCAACAGATTTTGAAGGAATAGATACTTCTGTAGATCTTTTATAAGAGGTGGCTTTTTTTGATGATTTACAGCTGCTTACGCAAATAAGTAAGCAAAATAAAATGGATAATTTATGCATATTAGGCATCTTGTTTTAGGGCATTGTAAATATGTTCGGCAGTTTTTTTGCTCGCACCTTTTCCGCCAAGTTTTTTCTCTAAATCGTAATAATTAATAAAGAATTTTGTGCGTTGGTAAGGGTTTAAAATAAGGTCTAATTCTTTTTTTAAACTAACTGAATTAAATTCATCCTGAATTAGTTCTGTAACTACGGGTTTATCCATAATTAAATTCACCAAAGAAATATATTTTAATGTAATAATACGGCGCCCAATTTGGTAGGATAACCAACTGCCTTTATAACACACTACTTGTGGTACCTTAAATAAGGCCGTTTCTAAAGTTGCTGTTCCAGAAGTGACTAATGCAGCATAAGAGACGCTAAGTAAATCGTATGTTTTATTGGCTATAAAATGGACATCTGTGTTTTTTATAAATTGCTGATAATAGCTGTAATCTTGACTTGGTGCTCCTGCTATTACAAATTGATAATCGGGATATTCATTAATAATACTTAGCATAACAGTAAGCATTTTATTTATTTCTTGCTTTCTGCTGCCTGGTAAAATAGCTATAATTGGTTTGTCGTTTAAAGCATGTTCAGATCTAAATTCAGACTCATCAACTTGAGGTCTGTCTGAAATGGCATCTATTAGAGGGTGTCCAACAAAGGTAACGTCGTAATTGTAAGTATCGTAAAATGATTTCACAAAAGGCAGTATTACATACATAGCATCTATGTCGTGTTTTATCTTTTTAACACGTCCTGCTCTAGAGGCCCAAACCTGTGGAGATATGTAATAATTGGTACGGTAATTTTGTTGCTTAGCCCATTTTGCTATACGTAAATTAAATCCAGAGTTGTCTATAAAAATAATTACATCAGGATTATACTTTGCAATATCTTGTTTGCAGAACGATATAGCTTTTAATATTTTAGATAAATTCATGAAGACTTCAGCAAACCCCATAAAAGCACGCTCTTTATAATGGCTAACTAAAGTACCTCCTACATTTTGCATAAGATCTCCACCCCAGAATCTGAAATCAGCGTTTGTGTCAACTTGTTGTAACGCTTTCATTAGATTTGAGCCGTGTAAATCTCCCGAGGCTTCTCCTGCAATAATGTAATATTTCATTATAAAAATTTAAAAATAAAAGTAAAAATAGCAATACCAACTGTAGCTAGTATTACACCTCTTGCTCTATAGTCTTGTCGTTTTTTTATAAAAATAAAAAATGCTACTAAATTTAAAATAGCACCAATACTTATTAGTTTTCCTAAAAATCCTTCGGTAGCAGCAGCTCTTATTACTGTAGTAACGTTATCGCCACGACCAAGTAATAAAGCAGCTAAAAATAACCCCATTGCATTGGCTATAATACCAACTATTAATCCTATAAAAACTTCTTTTTTAATCATTAAAATGCCAAGTGTTAATTTCTTTTATACTTTGGTAGGCGGTTAAATCGAATTGTACAGGCACAATAGAAACGTAATTATTTTCTAAGGCCCATTCATCGGTGTCTTCGCCTTGATCTAGATTTTCGAATGTTCCAGCTAACCAATAATAATCTTTACCCATTGGGCTTTGTCTTTTATCAAATTTCTCGACCCAATTGGCACGTGCTTGTCTGCACACTCTAATTCCTTTTATATCTTTTTTAGGAACATTAGGGATGTTTACGTTCAAGACCACGCCTAGAGGCAATCCATGTTCCAATGTATTAAGTGTAATGGTTTTTATAAAAGATTCTGTGTGTGCAAAATTTGCACTCCAATTATAATCTAATAATGAGAAACCAATAGCAGGAATGCCTTCAATACCAGCTTCTATAGCAGCACTCATTGTTCCTGAATAAATTACATTTATAGAAGAATTAGAACCATGATTAATTCCAGAAACACATAAATCTGGTTTTCTTTTTAATATTTCACGTACACCTAACTTTACGCAATCTGCGGGCGTACCCGAACAGCTATAATCTTCTTGAGGGCCTTTATCTACTGTAATTTTTTCAACATATAAAGTAGAATCTACTGTTATAGCGTGTCCCATTCCGCTTTGTGGGCTGTCAGGAGCAACTACAACAACATCTCCAATGGTGTTCATTATTTTTATTAAAGTTCTTATTCCTGGGGCAGTTATGCCGTCGTCATTAACAACTAAAATGAGGGGCTTTTTAGACATATTTGTTCTTTTAAATAGCTATGCTAAAATACATAAAATCTCGCTGAAACTTCAAAATTGTTTAGTTTAACAAAAAATTACCTTTAATGGATTTTTATTGGCATAGTTTTTTCTCTACTTTAGTGAAAAATATACGATGCATTTTTATAGGCTTATGAAAAGGAATTACAGATATTTAGTACTATTATTGTTATTGGCTTCGGCTTCTTGCAGCTTTACTACTAAAACGTTTAGCAACCCAGATAAAGATAAATTATTAATTCAAGTGATTACTTATGTACTTGAGCGTGGTCATTTCGATCCTAAAGCTCTAGACGATAATTTTTCTGAAGAAGTATACACAAATTATTTAACGGCAATAGATCCTCTAAAACGATATTTTTACGAATCTGATATTAAGGAATTCGAAAAATACAAGGACAACATAGACGATCAATTAAAAGAGTACGATATTACATTCTTTAACATTACTCATGAACGTTTATTGCAGAGAATGGAAGAGTCTAAAGTGCTTTATAAGTCTATTTTAAACGAACCTTTTGATTATTCTGTAGACGAAGAATTTAATGTAGATTATGAAAAGAAATCTTATGTAAATTCTAAAAAGGAAATGAGAAACCGTTGGAGACAACAACTTAAGTTTTCAACCATTTCTAATTACGACGATTTAAAAGGTGAAGAGAAGCTTAAAAAGGATGAAGATTCTAAATATAAAGTCATGTCTGATAAAGAGATGGAAAAAGAATCTCGAGAAGCTACATTAAAATCTATAGATAATTATTACACAGATTATATAGACGATTTAGAACGTAATGATTGGTTTACCATGTATGTAAATGCTGTGGTAGAAGGTTTCGATCCGCATACATTTTATTTTGCTCCTGAAGATAAAGACAGATTCGATGAACAAATGTCTGGAAAATTAGAAGGTATTGGAGCTCGACTTCAAAAGAAAATGGATAACGTTAAAATTATGGAACTTATTTCAGGAGGTCCTGCCTGGAGAGGAAAAGAGTTGGAAGTTGGAGATGCTATTTTAAAAGTACGCCAAGAAGACGAGAAAGAAGCTGTTAATATAGTAGGTATGCGTTTAGACGATGCTATTAAATTTATTAAAGGCCCAAAAGGAACAACGGTGTTCTTAACCGTTAAAAAAGTAGATGGTACAACTAAGGAAATTTCAATTGTTCGAGATATTGTTGAACTTGAAGAAACGTATGCGAAATCGTCTATTGTTACTAAAGAAAATATAAAATATGGAATAATTAATCTTCCAAAATTTTATGTGGATTTTGAAGATTATAATAGTAGAAATGCAGCTTCAGATATTAAAATAGAAATAGACAGATTAAAAGAAGCAGGCATGGAAGGTCTTGTTCTAGATTTAAGAAATAACGGAGGTGGTTCCTTACAAACCGTTGTAGATATGGCCGGGTTATTTATTAAAGACGGACCTGTAGTGCAAGTACGCTCTACTGGAGAACCAAAAGAAATTTTAAGAGATAAAGACGAATCTATAGAGTGGGACGGACCACTAGTAATTTTAGTGAACGAGTTATCGGCTTCGGCTTCAGAAATTTTGGCAGCCGCTATGCAAGATTATAAACGTGGTATTATAATAGGTAGTAAGCAAACTTACGGTAAAGGAACAGTTCAGAATGTTTTAGATTTAAACCGTATGGTTCGTAATAATAGTAACGGAGATTTAGGAGCACTTAAATTAACAACTCAAAAATTCTATCGTATTAATGGTGGTTCTACACAATTAGAAGGTGTTAAAAGTGATGTTGTTGTTCCGGACCGTTACAGTTTTATTGATATAGGTGAAAAGGATCAAGAAAATCCATTACCATGGGATAAAATTGAAGCAGCAGATTATACGTTATGGAATGGTTATTTCGATTACGATTCTACTATTAATAAAAGTAAAGAGCGTATGAGTAATAATGCTCAGCTTAATCTTATTGCTGAAAATGCAAAATGGATTAAACTTAAAATGGATGAAAATACATTCAATTTAAATTATAAAAAATATAAAGAAAAGTTAACCTTAAACGAAGATGAAGCAAAACGTTTTGAGCAAATTTCAGATTATAAATCTAATTTAACGTATTCCTCTTTACCATACGAAGAAGCACTTTTTGCAAAAGATTCAACGTTAAAAGAAAAGCGTGATCGCTGGCACGAAAATTTAACACAAGATGTTTATGTAGAAGAAGCCGTAAATGTTCTTGAAGATTTAAAAATGTCTTATTCTATGAAAAAAGTAGCTGCGGCAGAAACGCTAAAATCAGATTATAAAACACAATCAACAGCATCTTCATCTTCATCAAATAAATAAATAATTAATGATTGGTAAAACACAGTCGTTAAAACAATTAGCGCTCCAAAAATTTAAACATAATTTCTGGGGCGTTTTTAGCTTTTGTTTCATTATTCTAGTCGGTTTGGTGTCTGTATTCGCGTATGTTTTAGCTCCAGATCATTCGCAGCATGCTAATCAAATGCATTTGTCTGTACACTCTAAAAGACCTGGCTTTACTGTTAAGATGCTTACAGTACCTTCTCAAATTAAAAACAGACAGAACTTTATAGATAAAGTGTTTTTCGGAACTATAAACACAGAAACGGAAATTCCTATTTCAAAATCTAAAATTAAAAACAACACCTTATTATATACAGAATATGCATCTGACGGATTAATAGGTGAAGAAAAACAATTAGATTTAAAAGCGTTTTCAGTATCAGAAATTTCAGAATTGGTATCTCCTAAAACATTTCATTTAGGTACAGATAAATATGGTCGCGATGTATTAAGTCGTGTTTTAGTTGGTGCAAGGATTTCATTTTTTATTGGCTTTGTAGCTGTTTTTATTTCCTTAATTATTGGTTTGTCTTTAGGGAGTATAGCTGGATATTATGGAGGAAAAGTAGACGCTGTAATTATGTGGGTTATAAACGTAACTTGGTCTATTCCTACCTTATTGTTAGTTATAGCAATTACTTTGGCTTTAGGTAAAGGGTTTTGGCAAGTGTTTATAGCGGTAGGTTTAACAATGTGGGTCGAAGTGGCTCGTGTGGTGCGTGGTCAGATTATTAGTGCTAAGGAAATGCAGTATGTTACGGCAGCAAGAGCGTTAGGGTATACAGATTATAGAATTATAACGAAACATATTCTGCCAAATGTTATGGCTCCAGTTATTGTAATTTGTGCAGCTAATTTCGCTTCAGCAATTCTAATAGAAAGCGGGCTTAGTTTTCTGGGTATTGGTGCGCAACCGCCTATGGCAAGTTGGGGAGCCATGATAAAAGATCACTATAATTATATAATCTTAGGAAAACCTTATTTAGCAATTATACCTGGATTTTGTATAATGAGTTTAGTAATGGCATTTATGTTAATAGGAAATGCCTTGCGAGATGCGTTGGATGTAAAAAATTAGTCCGTTTTTAAATTCGCATTCATATCATCTATATATTGTAGTAACTCGTCTTTCCCCATTTCTTTAGAAGAAGAGGTTACAAAATAGTTTGGCATTTCTTCCCAGGTTTCAAGTAAAATATCTCTGTAAGTATTAATATGGTTTTCAATAGCCATAGGCTTTAGTTTATCAGCTTTTGTAAAAATTATTGAAAACGGAATACTGTGTTCGCCTAACCAAGCCATAAATTCTAAATCTACAGGTTGCGGGTTGTGGCGAATATCAACTAATACAAACGCAGATATTAATTGTTCTCGTTTACTAAAATATTGCGTAATAAATTTCTGAAATGTTTTTTTCGCACTTTTAGATACACGTGCATAACCATATCCTGGTAAATCCACTAAAAACCATGTTTTGTTAATTAAAAAATGATTTATAAGTTGTGTTTTTCCAGGTCTTCCAGAGGTTTTGGCAAGACTTTTACGGTTGGAAAGCATGTTTATAAGCGACGATTTTCCTACGTTACTACGTCCAATAAAGGCGTATTCAGGGATTCTGTCTTTCGGACATTTGGAAACATCCGAATTACTCACTACAAACTCAGCCGATTTAATTTGCATAATTCTCTATGGTTATAGTCCTCTAGCTGTTAGCCAAGAGTTTAATATATTATTAAATTCATCAGGGTGTTCCATCATAGCAGCATGCCCACATTTATCTATCCAGAATAAATCTGAATCTGGTAAAAGGTTATGAAACTCTACAGCAACTTCTGGAGGAGTAACAATATCATTTTTACCCCAAATAATACAAGTTGGTACTTGCATTACGGGTAAATCTTTGGCCATATTGTGTCTAATTGCACTTTTAGCAATAGCTAAAGTTTTAATTAGTTTGTTCCGGTCGTTTACAGTTTCGTAAACTTCGTCTACAATTTCTTTGGTAGCTACAGCTGGATCGTAAAAAACATCTTGTGCTTTTTTCTTGATTACTTCGTAGTCACTTCTTTTAGTGTATCCACTTCCCATAGCACTTTCATATAAACCAGAACTACCTGTAATTATAAGTGCTTTTACTTTTTTAGGAAAAAGTTTTGTATGGTATAAACCAATATGTCCTCCAAGGGAATTTCCTAGCAGAATAACATTGTCAAATCCTTTATATTCAATAAAATCATGTAAGTAATTTGCGAAATTTTTCACATTCGTTTTCAGTAAACTCATACTATAAATAGGTAGTACAGGTATTACAACCTTGTAACCTTTAGCACTGAAATAGTTTGAAACTGCGTCGAAGTTGCTCAATCCGCCCATTAACCCATGTAATACAATTATGGGTTGTCCTTCACCCACTTCCATGTAGCTAAAATTCTTCTCTTTTTTTAAGCGATGCGTCATTAATTAGTCATTATCATCAACAAACAAATATAGGTATTTCATTTTTATAATAACCTATTTAATGCGACTCAGCTTAAATACTTTTTCATATTAAATTTTCAAAGGAAAATATAGAGTAATTTTTTTTAGCTAATAGATTTTAAGTCAAGAGCTAAGCTGTTTTTGTACATGCTAAGAGGCTTAGATAGTAAGGTGTGTTCATAAATTTATCAACAAAGTGGTATATTGTGGTAAAAAGTGGTATATTTTTCAATATATTTGACAATTGTAGAATGTAATTCCCAAAAATTGTTTTGAACTCATTAATAGGCACATACGAATGTAAAGTAGACGCGAAAGGCAGATTGATGCTTCCTGTTTCGTTGAAAAAGCAGTTGAGTGTGGTCTTGCAAGATGGGTTTGTAATTAAGCGTTCTGTATTTAATCCGTGCTTGGAATTGTACCCAATGCAGGAGTGGAATGCTTTAATGCAGAAGCTAAATAAGCTAAATAGGTTTAAGAAAAAGAACAACGATTTTATTAGAAAATTTACAGCAGGTGTAAAAATGATAGAGGTAGATGGTACAGGTCGGTTGTTAATTCCGAAGGATTTAGCTGTTTTTGGAGGGATTTCAAAAGAAATAGTTGTGGCTTCGGCTGTAAATATTGTTGAAATTTGGGATAAAGATAAGTATGAATTGAGCATAAGTGGCTCGGCTGATGATTTTGCAGATTTAGCTGAAGAAGTTATGGGACAAGATGATGAAGATTATGGAATATCATAACCCGGTATTATTAAAGGAAACTGTAGACGGTCTTAATATTAAGGAAGACGGTGTATATGTAGATGTGACTTTTGGTGGTGGCGGACATAGTAAAGAGATTTTAAAACGTCTTGGTCCGAATGGAAAGTTATTTGCATTCGATCAGGATCCAGATGCTTTAGAAAATGCTTTAGATGATGAACGTTTTCAGTTAATACATGAAAACTTTAGATATGTGAAACGTTTTTTGCGTTTTTACGGTGTGAAACAAGTAGATGGTGTTTTGGCAGATTTTGGCGTGTCGTCTCATCAATTTGATGTTGCGGAACGAGGGTTTTCTACACGATTTGAATCGGATTTAGATATGCGTATGAATCAGGCTAGTCAACTATCTGCATATCATGTGGTGAATGATTATGATGAAGAGCAGATTCGTGATGTGTTGTGGCAATATGGAGAATTAAGACCGTCGGTAGCGATGGCTAAAGCTATAGTTGAACAGCGCGAAATAGAACCTATTATTACAAGTGCTCAGTTAAAGAAAACATTGCAGCGCTTTTTGCCTCCTAGAAAGGAGAATAAAATTTTGGCTCAAATATATCAAGCGATTCGTATAGAAGTGAATCAGGAAATTGCGGCTTTAAGGGAGTTTTTAGAGCAAACACCAGAAATTTTGAAGCCAGAGGGGCGATTAAGTTTTATTTCTTATCACTCCTTAGAAGATAGATTGGTAAAGCGTTTTGTGAGAAATGGAATGTTTGAAGGCGAACCTGAGCGTGATGTGTATGGAAACTTTGAAGTACCGTTAAAAAAAGTTGGTGGTTTAATAGTGCCGTCGGCAGAAGAAGTGAAATTAAATAATAGGGCTCGAAGCGCTAAGCTTAGAATAGCTGAGAAGATATGAGGAAAAGTACTTATAGTATTTTAAAAGGAACTTTTCTTGTTAGTGATGACTCGTTTAAGAATTGGCGTGTTATTGTGTTTGTATCGTTTTTGGCTTTTATAATGATAGCGAGTTCGCATAGTGCAGATCGGAAAGTTCATGAGATTGCAAAGCTGGGAGATGATGTGAAGGAATTGCGATCGGCTTTTATAGATGGTCGTTCTCGGTTAATGCGGATTAAAATGGAATCGTCAATAGTAGAAAAAATGTTAAAGAAGGGCTTGGTGCCTTCTGAAATTCCACCAAGAAAAATTAAAGTTAATATTAAAAATTAAAGTTAAAACTTGGCAACAAACGGAAAGAACATATTAAACAGATTATATTTTGTGGCAGGATGTATGTTCCTTTTTGCTATAGCTGTGCTGTTTAAGTTGTGTTCTATTCAATTTATTGATGGTGATAAATATCGTAGTCTAGCAGAAAAACGTACTATAAAATCTGTAACTATTCCTGCAAATCGTGGTAATGTTTATGATTCTGAAGGTAGTCTTTTGGCAACTTCGGTGCCTAAGTACGATATTCGTTTCGATGCGGTTACTCCGTCTTCTAAAACTTTCGAAAAATATTTAAAACCGTTATGCGATTCGCTTCATGTCTTTGGAGGGAAACCTTCTAGTTACTATCAAAATGTATTGAGAAGAGCGCGTGCGAATAGAAATAGATATCATTTAATAGCAAGAAATATTGGGTATTCAGATTATATCCGTTTGCGAAATTTTCCTCTTTTAGGGCTTGGTGCTTTTAAAGGAGGTTTAATCGTTGAGCAAAAAACAAAACGAGAACATCCAATGGGTGGCATGGCAGAACGTACTATTGGTTACGAACGAATAGATGAACAGGGAAATGTAACGCGTCCTGGTATCGATGGAGCCTTTGGAGTAAAGTATTTGCGCGGAACAGATGGGAAGCGTTTAAAACAAAATATAGGTAAAGGGCAATGGAAGCCTATTGCGGATTATAATCAGATAGAGCCTAAAGATGGTTATGATGTCTATACAACGATTAATGTTAATATTCAAGATATTGCGCATCATGCATTATTGAAGCAGTTAGAGTATTATGAAGCAGAACATGGTTGTGTTGTTGTAATGGAGGTTGCTACAGGTGAAATTAAAGCAATTTCTAATTTAGGACGCACTAAAAGTGGGGGCTATTACGAGAAGCTAAATTATGCAGTGGGAGAATCTCATGAGCCAGGCTCTACGTTTAAAACAATGGCTTTAGTGGCTGCTTTGGAAGATAAAGTGGTAGATACGGCCACTGTAGTAGATACGGAAAATGGATCGAAACGATTTTATGGACGTTCAATTTCTGATTCTCATCATGGTGGTTTTGGGAAAATTTCTGTAGCGCGTGCCTTGGAGGTGTCGTCTAATATTGGTTTAGCAACAATTATTGATGAGGGATATTCTAAGAATCCAGAGAAATTTATCGAAAAATTAAGGTCTTGGCATTTGGATAAACCTTTAGGGATTCCTATTAAAGGAGAAGGTGTTCCTGTTATTCCTGCGCCAGGAGATGCTAAGTGGAGTAGAAATGCTTTACCATCTATGGCTTATGGATATAATTTAAGTGTAACACCACTGCAAACCTTAACGTTTTATAATGCTATAGCGAATAATGGTGTTATGGTAAAACCGCGTTTTATTTATAGTGTAAAAGAATTAGATACACCGATAGAAACATTTCATAAAGAGGTGATAAATGAAAAAATTTGTTCGGAAGAAACAGTGAAAGAAGTTCAGGCTATTCTTGAAAATGTAGTAAAACACGGAACAGGGAAGTCGTTATATAATCCGTATTTCTCAATGGCGGGAAAAACAGGAACTGCTAGAACAGAATATTGGATGGCAGATTGGAAAAATAATAAGCGTTATGTGTCTTCGTTTGCAGGATATTTTCCTGCAGATCATCCTAAATATTCTTGCATTGTGGTTATTCATAAGCCAAGTACTAAAAAGGGATTTTATGGTGCAGATGTTTCTGGGCCAGTATTTAAAAGTATCGCTCAAAAAATATTTACAGATACGCCAATTATAGATGAGGTTAATTCGCTTCAAGTGGCAGATAAATCGGTTAATGAAGAGTTTGAAGATTTTTATAAAACAGCTCAAACGTATAAAACAATAATGCCAAAAGTAGTCGGGTTGCCTGTAATGGATGCTGTTGCGTTATTAGAAAATTTAGGGTTAAAAGTAGAGATGGATGGCTTAGGGAAAGTGAAGTCTCAGTCAATTCCTAAAGGACAAAAAATAAAAAAGAATCAAAAAGTAGTATTAAAAATATCGTGAGTTTATTAAAAGATATATTATATAAAGTAGCTATTGATACTGTTGTTGGGACAACCAATGTACAGGTTAATAATATCGCTTTCGATTCAAGAAAAATTGAATTGAATGATGTGTTTGTAGCAATTTCTGGAACTGTAGCCGATGGTCATGGTTTTATAGAGGTAGCTGTAAATAATGGAGCTTTAGTTGTGGTTTGCGAATGTATTCCGGAAAAAAGAGTAAATGGAGTGACTTATGTTCAGGTTGCCGATTCTAAAATTGCTTTGGCTATAATGGCTTCTAATTTCTACGGTAATCCTTCAGGAAATTTAAAACTTGTAGGAGTTACAGGAACGAATGGAAAAACTACGATTGCTACACTTTTATATCAGTTATTTAAAAATGCAGGATACAAGGTTGGATTGCTTTCAACAGTAAAAATATTAATAGATAATCACGAATATACAGCGACACATACAACACCAGATTCGTTAACAATTAACTCATATTTGAGTATGATGAATGAAGAAGGTGTCGAGTTTTGTTTTATGGAAGTAAGCTCGCACGGTATTCATCAGAAACGAACTGAAGGACTTCATTTTGTTGGAGGAGTGTTTACAAATTTGTCGCACGATCATTTAGATTATCATAAAACGTTTGCTGAATATCGTGACGTGAAGAAAATATTTTTCGATCAGTTGCCTAAAACAGCTTTTGCTTTGGTAAATGTAGACGATAAAAATGGCGAAGTGATGCTTCAGAATACTAAAGCAGAAAAGCATACTTACGCTTTAAAAAATTATGCAGACTATAGAGCTCAGATTTTAGAAAATCAGTTTACTGGGTTGTTGTTAAAAATTAACGATAATGAAGTTTGGTCTAGATTAATTGGTCGTTTTAATGCATCTAATTTATTGGCTATTTATGGTGTTGCCGAATTGTTAGGATTAAAAAAAGACGAAACATTAAGATTAATAAGCGGATTAGAAAGTGTTAGTGGACGGTTTCAATATGTGATTTCAGAAACTAAAATTACCGCTATTGTAGATTATGCACATACGCCAGATGCATTGCAAAACGTATTGGAAACCATTAATAGTATTAGAACTAAAAATGAAGATTTAATTACAGTTGTGGGCTGTGGCGGAAATAGAGATAAGACCAAACGTCCGGAAATGGGAGATATTGCTTCTACTTTAAGTACTAAGGTGGTGTTTACAAGCGATAATCCTAGAAATGAAGAACCTGGAGTTATTATAGAAGAAATTGAAAAAGGTGTAGAACCTATTCATTTTAAAAAAACAATGTCTATTGTAGATAGAAGGCAAGCAATAAAAACCGCTTGCCAATTGGCAAAGCCAAACGATATTATATTAATTGCTGGTAAAGGTCATGAGACTTACCAAGAAATTAAGGGAGAACGTTTCGATTTTAACGATCTCGAAATTGTAAAAGATTATTTAAAACAGCTAGAGAAATAAAATGCTATACTATTTTTTCGAGTATTTAGAAAAACATTATCAATTCCCCGGAGCGTCGTTGTTTGGGTTTATAACCTTTCGTGCCGCAATGGCAATATTGATGTCGTTAATGATTTCTACGGTTTATGGAAAACGAATTATTAATTTTTTACAGCGTCAGCAAGTAGGAGAAACAATTCGTGATTTAGGACTAGAAGGTCAGACAGAAAAAGCTGGTACGCCAACTATGGGTGGAATTATTATTATTCTAGCTACGCTTATTCCAGTTGTTTTGTTAGCGAAGTTGGATAATGTTTACATCTTATTACTTATTGTAACCACTTTATGGATGGGAACTATTGGTTTTATAGATGATTATATCAAGAAATTTAAAAACGATAAAGAAGGATTAAAAGGAAAGTTTAAGGTGCTTGGCCAAGTTGGATTAGGACTTATTGTTGGGGCGACTCTGTACTTTAATCCTAATGTTGCTATTAAAGAAAAATTACCAGTCGCACAACAACAAGAAATATTAGCAGAAAATCCAAATGCATTGCCAAGTAAGTTTTTTGCAGAAGAAGTGCAATCTACTAAAACAACAATACCTTTTGTAAAAGGAAATGAGTTTGATTACGCCGATTTAATTACTTGGATTAATCCAGATTTTGCGAAATACGCTTGGGTGTTATTTATCCCAATTGTAATTTTTATAATTACGGCGGTGTCTAACGGAGCAAACCTTACCGATGGTATTGACGGATTAGCAGCAGGTACATCTGCAATAATTGTATTCACATTAGGAATTTTCGCTTGGGTTTCAGGGAATATTATTTTCTCAGATTATCTCAATATAATGTATATCCCACGCGTAGAGGAAATTACAATTTATATTGCTGCTTTTGTAGGGGCTTTAGTTGGTTTCTTATGGTATAATACATATCCGGCACAAGTGTTTATGGGAGATACGGGGAGTTTAACTATAGGTGGAATTATAGCAGTGATTGCAATTGCAGTTAGAAAAGAATGGTTAATTCCTGTCTTATGCGGAATCTTTTTAGCAGAGAATTTATCGGTAGTATTACAAGTAGGTTACTTTAAGTATACAAGAAAGAAATATGGTGAAGGTCGGCGCATTTTTAAGATGTCACCTTTACATCATCACTATCAGAAATCAGGATATCACGAAAGTAAAATTGTAACCCGATTCTGGATTGTAGGAATATTATTAGCTATCGTAACAATTGTAACGCTAAAAATTAGATAGATGAAACGACTAGTAATTCTTGGAGGAGGAGAAAGTGGTGTAGGGACAGCGCTTTTAGGAAAAGAAAAAGGATTTGAAGTGTTTGTTTCCGATAAGGGAAAAATAAAAAATAAGTACAAAGACGTTCTAATACATAATGAGATTGAATGGGAAGAAACTCAGCATACTGAGTCTAAAATTCTGAATGCAGATGTGGTTATGAAAAGTCCAGGGATTCCAGATAATGTGCCTTTGGTAAAACAATTGCTTGAAAAAGGAATTTCTGTGATTTCTGAAATTGAATTTGCAGCCCAGTTTACATCAGCAACCATACTTGGCATTACCGGAAGTAATGGGAAAACAACAACAGCGACTTTGGCGTATCATATTTTAAACAAAGAATTAGACGTTGGATTAGCAGGGAATATTGGAGACAGTTTTGCAAAACAGGTTTTAGAAGATAATTTTAAAAACTATGTGCTTGAGATTAGTAGTTTTCAGTTAGATGGGGTTAAAGGTTTTAATCCGCATATCGCTGTAATTACCAATATTACACCAGATCATTTAGATCGGTATAATTATAATTTTGAAGAGTATATCTCTTCAAAATTTAGAATAGCAATGAATCAAACAAAAGATGATTATTTGATTTATGATGCTGATGATGAAGTGCTAGTAGATTGGTTAATGAAACATCCTGTACAATCGCAATTATTGCCGTTTTCTTTAGATAAAAAAATAGAAAATGGCGCGTATTTAGACAACAATAATATTAAAATAACAATAGATAATAATCAGATAATTATGCCTACAAAAGACCTAGCATTAGAAGGTAAACATAATATTAAAAATGCGATGGCTGCATCGACGGTAGCGCACTTATTAAAAATAAGAAAGCAGACTATTCGTGAAAGTTTAGAGAATTTTCAGGGTGTAGAACACCGTTTAGAACAGGTGTTAAAAATTAACAAGGTTCAATATATTAACGATTCAAAAGCCACTAATGTAAATGCTACATATTATGCTTTAGAAAGTGTATCTGCGCCAACTGTTTGGATTGTTGGAGGTGTAGATAAAGGGAATAATTACGAAGCGTTATTTCCGTTTGTAAATACAAAAGTGAAAGCTATTATTTGTTTAGGTGTTAACAACGAGAAATTGTTACAAAACTTTAGCAATATGGTCGATATTATTGTGGAAACACAATCTATGAGTGAAGCTGTTAAAACGGCTTACAAAATAGCAGAAGCAGGTGATAATGTCCTATTGTCTCCAGCATGTGCTAGTTTTGATTTATTTGAAAGTTATGAAGATAGAGGAAGACAATTTAAAGACGCGGTAAGGAATTTATAATGCAAGAGTTTTTAAACAAATTAAAAGGAGATCGTTCCATTTGGGCTATTGCTGCTTTGCTGGCATTATTCTCATTTTTACCGGTGTATAGTGCGGCAAGTAATTTGGCGTACATGCGGGGTAGCGGTAGTACTTTTGCTTTCTTTTTAAAACATTTTATGCATTTAAGTGTCGGTTTTTTTATTACCTATGTGGTTCATCTTATGCCGTATCGCTATTTAAGAGGGCTCTCTATGGTGTTTATTCCTGTAGCTCTAGTGTTGTTAGGTATTACTATGCTGCAAGGAACAACTATAGATGGTGCTAATGCAAGTAGATGGATACAGATTCCTATTGTCGGTATGTCGTTTCAAACATCAACATTTGCGTCGGTAGTTTTAATGGTGTATGTCGCGAGATATATGTCTAAAATGGAAGACAAGCCCATAACGTTAAAAGAATCAATTTTACCGCTTTGGATGCCTGTTTTCTTAATACTTATTTTAATTTTGCCGGCTAATTTTTCGACAGCTGCATTAATATTTTTAACAGTATTAATATTGGTTTTTTTAGGTGGGTATCCTATTAAGTATTTGGCATTAATAATAGGTTTGGGAATCTTGTCGTTGGCTATGTTTATATTGGTAGCTAAGGCTTTTCCAGAAGCGATGCCTAACCGTGTAGATACATGGTTGAGTCGTGTAGAGAATTTCTCTAATGGAGAAGATACAGAGGAAGATTATCAGATTGAAAAAGCGAAGATAGCAATAGCATCAGGAGGTATTCAGGGTGTTGGTCCAGGTAAAAGTGTTCAGAAAAACTTTTTACCACAATCGTCTTCAGATTTTATTTATGCCATCATTATCGAAGAATATGGCTTAATAGGAGGTGTGGTTTTAATGGCAATGTATCTATGGTTTTTAGTGCGTGTTATTATAGTGTCTCATCAGGCAAAGAATATTTTTGGAACACTTGTTGTTCTTGGTGTAGGTTTACCAATAGTAATACAGGCATTAATAAATATGGCAGTTGCTGTAGAGTTGTTTCCTGTAACAGGACAAACGCTTCCGTTAATTAGTAGTGGAGGAACATCGATTTGGATGACATGTTTGGCTGTAGGAATTATATTAAGTGTGAGTGCTAGAAGTGAAGCTTCGGCAAAAGGAGAAAAAATAGATGAAGAAAATCCGTTAGAAATTTTATCGGAAGCAATATAATGAGTAAAACGTATCGTATCATATTATCAGGAGGTGGAACCGGCGGACATATTTATCCGGCGATTGCCATTGCAAACGAATTAAAACAACGTCATCCAGACGCTCAGTTTCTTTTTGTTGGTGCAAAAGATAGAATGGAGATGGAAAAAGTGCCTCAAGCAGGTTACGATATTAAAGGATTGTGGATTTCAGGAATTCAGCGTGAGTTAACGCTTAAGAATTTAATGTTTCCATTTAAGCTAATAAGTAGCCTTTTTGCTGCCAGAAAAATTATAAAACAATTTAAGCCCGATGTCGTTATTGGAACTGGTGGATTTGCCAGCGGACCGTTATTACATATGGCATCAGGAAAAAATATTCCGAGTTTAATACAGGAACAGAATTCTTTTCCGGGAATAACAAACAAGTTATTGTCTAAAAAGGTTCAGAAAATTTGTGTCGCTTACGATGGTTTAGATCGATTTTTTCCAAACCATAAAATTATAAAAACAGGAAATCCTGTGCGCCAAGGATTGTTAGATATTCAATCTAAAAGAGAAGAAGCTAAAGCCTTTTTTAAATTAGTGCCAGAAAAAAAGACGCTATTAATTTTAGGAGGAAGTTTAGGATCTAAGCGTATAAATGAGCTGATAGAAAAAGAGATCGATTATTTGCAAACCCGAAATGTTCAGATTATTTGGCAGTGCGGAAAGTTGTATTACGATGCATATAAAATTAATGGTAATACAAAAAATGTTCAGGTATATGCTTATTTAAATAACATGGATTTTGCTTATGCTGCTGCAGATGTTATTATTTCTAGGGCAGGTGCAAGTTCGGTTTCAGAATTATGTATTGTAGGTAAACCGGTTATTTTTATACCATCTCCTAATGTTGCAGAAGATCATCAAACTAAAAACGCGATGTCTATTGTAAAAGAAAATGCAGCTCTGTTAATTAAGGAAGGTGATTTAGATGTCGATTTTGAAAATAAGTTTTCTCAATTAATTGAATCAAAAGAAAAACAAAACGCTTTAGGCGAAAACATAAAAAAATTAGCATTAGTAAATGCAACAAAAGATATTGCAAACGAAGTAGAAAAATTATTGAATATTTAAATGAACTTAAACAGCATAGATAACGTATATTTTATAGGCATTGGCGGAATAGGTATGAGCGCTTTAGCTCGCTATTTCAAAGCCAATAACAAGCGTGTTGCTGGGTACGATAAAACACCTAGCGACGTGACTCGTGCATTGGAAGCTTTAGGTATCGATGTTCATTTTAACGATTCTATAGCAAATGTAGATGGTGCATTTTTAAATTACGATACTACTTTGGTGGTATATACTCCAGCAATTCCGAAAGATAATATGGAATTGGTGTACTTTAAAAACGAGAAAAGTTTTACTGTTTTAAAACGCTCGGAAGTTTTAGGATTAGTCACTAAAAACACGTTTTGTTTAGCTGTTGCAGGTACGCATGGTAAAACCACCACTACTAGTATACTTGCGCATTTATTATACGAATGTAATGTACCGTTAACAGGGTTTTTAGGTGGGATTAGTGAGAATTATAATTCGAATTATATTTCTAAAGGGGTAGAGGTTTCTGTTGTCGAAGCAGATGAATTTGACCGTTCGTTTTTAACGTTATCACCAGACATTGCTTGTATTACATCTATGGATGCAGATCATTTAGATATATACGGTGAAGCCAAAGCGTTAGAAGACTCTTTTGTTGAGTTTTCTAAAAAGATAAAAGACAATGGCATATTGTTTGTTAAAAACGGATTGCCAATACAAGGAATAACATATGGTATAGAAGATGATTCTGATTATACCGCACAAAATATAAAAATTGAAAATGGGGCTTACGTGTTTGATGTTAAGACACCAACAACCGTTATTAAAGATATACAATTTGACCTACCTGGTAGACATAATTTGTCGAATGCATTAATAGCCTTGGCGATGGCTGTCGAGTATGGTTGCCCTGACCAACAGCTCGCCAAAGCTTTAGCATTATACAAGGGGGTTAAAAGACGTTTTACATACCAAATAAAAACAGATAATTTGGTTTTTGTAGATGATTATGCTCATCATCCAGAAGAGATTAATGCTGTGTATCAGGCCGTTTGTGAGATGTATGCAGGTAAAAAAGTTTTAGCTGTCTTTCAACCACATCTATTTAGTAGAACACGTGATTTTGTAGATGAATTTGCTAAGAGTTTGTCTCAGTTTGATGAGGTGTTGTTGTTAGATATTTATCCAGCAAGAGAATTGCCTATAGAAGGTGTAACGTCTAAATGGTTGTTAGGGAAAATTAAAAATGAAAACAAAGAATTGGTGTCAAAATCAGATCTTATTTCAAAAATATTAGCCAGCGATGCAGATGTCATAATTACTATGGGAGCTGGAGATATTGGAGTCGAAGTTGAATCAATTAAAATCGCATTAGATGGCCGATAAAGTACATTGGGGATATGTGAAACTCATTCTGTTAACAGGATTGGTATCGTTTCTGTTTGCTTTTGCTTCGGTAAGAAATGGGCAAAGAAAAGTGTCTGAACCTGCGATTCATTTTCAAGGCGATAATAATTTATATATAACTCGCGAAAATGTTAGTAACTTGTTAATACAAAAAGAGAAAGGTGTTTTAAACATGAATAAAGAAACTCTAGATTTGAATACTCTAGAATTTGCCCTAAATTCTAACCAGTTTATCAAATCTGCACAAGTTTATGTTGATGTAAACGGCTTGTTAACAGCAGATATTGAACAAAAAAAACCTATCGCTCGCGTACAGGACGACACATCTTTTTATATAGATGATCAAGGGGGCTACATGCCGCTGTCGTCTAACTTTACCGCTAGAGTGCCATTTGTTGTTGGCCATATTGAGAAAAATAACATGAGCAATGTTTTTAAAATTGCTCAGAAAGTTTATAATGATATTTTTTTAAAGACACATGTTGTAGAAATTCATCAAGATGAAAATCTAAAAGTGTCATTAAAGTTAAGACAACACCGTTTCGATGTGTATTTAGGAGATTTAAATCAGCTAGATAAAAAAATAAATAATCTTAAAGTCTTTTATAAAAAGGCTTTAAAAGAGGATACTCTTAACGATTATAAGACTATTAATTTGCAATTCGATAACCAAGTGGTGTGCACCAAAAACTAAACTATGGAACATAATATAGCAGTTGGATTAGATATTGGAACCACAAAAATTGTGGCCATGATTGGTCGTAAGAATGATTACGGAAAATTAGAAATTTTAGGTATAGGACGCTCTAAAAGTTTAGGGGTGCATCGTGGGGTGGTTAGTAATATTACACAAACCATTCAGTCTATACAACAAGCTGTGCAGGAAGCAGAAGCTTCTGCGGGTAATAAAATTGAAGGTGTTACTGTAGGTATTGCTGGTCAGCATATTCGCAGTTTACAACATAGCGATTATATTACAAGACCTAATTCTGAAACCGTTATTGATGAAACCGATATCGATAAATTAATTAATCAAGTGCATAAGTTGGTTATGCTTCCTGGTGAAGAAATTATTCATGTTTTACCACAAGAATACAAAATTGATGGTCAAGCAGAAATTAAAGAACCAATTGGGATGCATGGCGGGCGTTTAGAAGCTAATTTTCATGTTGTTGTTGGTCAAGTATCATCAATTAGAAATATTGGTCGTTGTATTAAAAGTGCCGATTTAGAGCTAGAACGTTTAACATTAGAGCCTCTTGCTTCTGCGAATGCAGTATTAAGTCAAGAAGAAAAAGAAGCTGGTGTAGCACTAATCGATATAGGAGGTGGCACAACAGATTTGGCTGTCTTTAAAGATGGTATTATTCGTCATACAGCAGTTATTCCTTTTGGCGGAAATGTAATCACAGAAGATATTAAAGAAGGCTGTTCAATTATAGAAAAACAAGCCGAATTATTAAAAATAAAATTTGGTTCAGCTTGGCCAGGAGAAAATAAAGATAACGAGATTGTATCTATTCCTGGATTAAGAGGTAGAGAACCAAAAGAGATTACGCTTAAAAATTTATCTAAAATCATTCACGCACGCGTGGTTGAAATCGTAGAACAAGTATTTTTAGAAATTAAAAATTACGGTCACGAAGAACAAAAAAAGAAATTAATTGCAGGAATTGTATTAACTGGTGGTGGGGCCCAATTAAAACATTTAAAGCAATTAGTAGAGTACATTACAGGTATGGATACCAGAATAGGATATCCTAACGAGCATTTGGCAGGCGATAGTAATGAAGATATTACAAGTCCGTTATACGCAACCAGTGTAGGTTTAGTTTTAGATGGATTAAAACATCAAGAGCGTAAGCAAAGAGAATCTAGAATTGAAGAAATAGAGGAGGAAGAAGTTGAGAATCCAGCATCTATTTCAGAAGAAATTTTAGAAGAAAAGGAGGAGTTGAAAGAAACTCGACCAGAAAGAAGGGAGCGCAGAAATTTTTTGGACAAGTTTACAGACAAGATCAAGGATTTTTTGGACAACGCAGAGTAATAGAAAAGTTACGCAATATAATTAAGCAGATATTGCTATATATATAAAAATAAAGACAAAAGTTAAGATTAAACCCAGTAAAAAAGAATTTATGAGCAGCAACAAAGAATTCGCAAGTATCTCATTTGATTTACCAAAGAACCAATCAAATGTAATTAAAGTTATTGGTGTTGGAGGTGGTGGTAGTAATGCTATCAACCACATGTTCCAGCAAGGTATTAAAGGAGTAGATTTTGTAATCTGTAATACAGATGCACAAGCACTTCAAAATAGTGGTGTTCCAAATAAAATTCAGTTAGGATTAGATCTAACCGAAGGATTGGGAGCGGGTGCAAATCCTGAAATAGGCGCCCAATCTGCAATAGAAAGTCATGACGATTTAAAGCGCATGTTGGATACCAATACAAAAATGATTTTTATAACTGCCGGAATGGGTGGTGGTACAGGTACTGGAGCTGCACCAATCATCGCTAAAATGGCAAAAGATTTAGATGTCTTAACTGTTGGTATTGTTACCATGCCTTTCCAATTTGAAGGTAAAATGCGTAACGAACAAGCGCAAAAAGGAATTGAAAAATTACGTAATGTAGTCGATTCTTTAATTGTAATTAATAACAATAAACTTCGTGAGGTTTACGGTAATCTTGGTTTTAAAGCAGGGTTCTCTAAGGCAGATGAAGTGTTAGCCACTGCTGCTCGTGGTATAGCTGAAGTTATTACACATCACTACACTCAAAACATAGATTTACGTGATGCCAAAACGGTATTAAGTAATAGTGGTTCTGCTATAATGGGATCTTCGATTTCTTCTGGACAAAACAGAGCGAAAGATGCTATTATGAAAGCTTTAGATTCTCCGTTATTAAATGATAATAAAATTCAAGGTGCCAAAAATGTATTGTTGCTAATCGTTTCTGGTGCACAAGAAATTACTATTGATGAGATTGGAGAAATCAATGATCATATCCAAAGTGAAGCTGGACATGGTGCAAACATTATTATGGGTGTTGGTGAAGACGAATCTTTAGACGAATCTATTGCTGTAACTATTATTGCTACAGGTTTTAATTTAGATCAGCAAGACGAGATCTCTAATACCGAAGCTAAAAAAGTTGTTCACTCTTTAGAAGAAGAACAAAGTTTAGATAAGCAAGAATCTAATAAAGTAGATCGTGAACCTGCTATTATTACACCAAATATTGAATTAAAAATTGAAAAAGCTCCTGAAGTTGTAAGACATACTTTAGATATAAATGATTTAGAAGATTTTGATGCTCCTATAAAAAAGGAAACACCAAAACCTTCAAATAACATGGATTTAGTGCCAACAACTGAAGCTATAAAAAATATTGAAGTTAATCTTGATCAGTTTCCCGACTTAAATATAGATGCAAATGATTTTGTTTTTACAGAAATAAAAAATGATAAAGTTCAGCCAACAACACCTATAGAAGACGAGGAAAAACAAATTACATTAACTTTCGATATGCCATTACAACATGGTCAGCATACGAATACACCTCAAGAAGAATCTAAAACGGTTATTAAGCATGCTTTAGAAGATACAGATGCAGTTAAAAATGCTCCAGTAAAAGAATATGTAGAAATAGTAAACGTAACAGAGTCTAGTAATAAGGGAGAAGTTAGGTATGTACTTGATGATTACGAAGAACAAGACAAGAAAATAGCGGTTAAAAAAGATAGAAATGTTGTTGAAGATGATACCTTAAATAACTTTAATCAGGATGTTAGTTTTATTAAAAAAGATATGCCTTCAGAACCTGTAAAATCTGTTCCGCGTACTCCTTCAGAACCAATTGATCCGATGAATACGCCTATTTCTGAAATGCTTAAAGAGCGTGCAGCAGAACGTCGTAGAAAAATGAAAGATTTTAACTATAAATTCAATACTTCAAAAATTGAAGAAATAGAGAAAGTTCCTGCTTACAAACGTCAAGGTGTTCACTTAGATGAAACACAACATTCTTCAGAAAATAACATGTCTGGAACAAGTTTAAGTGTAGACGATAATAACGATATTCAGTTAAGAAGTAACAACTCGTTTTTACATGATAATGTAGATTAATTTAATAGAAAAAATAAGCCACAATTTAGTTTAAACCCAAAAACTCTAAGAGCTTTTTGGGTTTTTCTTTTTATCTTAGCAAGAAATTTAAATAATGGGTTTACAACAAGATATCATGACTGCTATGAAGGTGGCTATGAAAGCAAAAGACCAGACAGCATTATCTGCTTTAAGAGCAGTAAAAGCTGAGTTATTATTAGCACAAACAGAAACTGGTTCTAAAGAAGAAATTACTGAAGAACATGAGATACAAATATTATCTAAACTAGTCAAGCAGCGAAAAGATAGTGCAGCTATTTATACCGAACAAAATCGATCTGATTTAGCCGAGCCAGAATTAGCTCAAGCAGAAGTTATTAGCCAGTTTTTGCCAGAGCAATTGAGTGAAGAAGCTATAGAAAAAGTGGTTGTATATACAATTTCTAAAGTTGGGGCTGCGGGTATGAAAGATATGGGGAAAGTTATGGGTATTGTTAATAAAGAATTAGCAGGAAAAGCCGATGGAAAAACCATTTCAACTTTGGTAAAAAAGAACCTAGTTTAAGTTTAAATATATTATAAAAGCATTCTTGTTTTTATAGGGATAATGGCTGCGTAGTTCAACTGGATAGAATATCAGATTTCGGCTCTGAGGGTTGGGGGTTCGAATCCCTTCGTGGTCACATTGTTAATACCTTAATTATTTGTTATTTCAAATGATTAAGGTTTTTTTTGTTTAGACTTTAATGCATGGGTGTAATTAAGATAAATATAATTGGGAGTAGTAATTATGCTTCATTCTAAATAAAGTCTATAGTATAAAAAAATTTATAAAAAAGCAGAAATAGTATTCTGTATTTCTTATTTTGTAATCTTTATTTAAGTCTTCAAAATTAGCTATTTAAAAGTGTTTGATTATGCGTAAATTTTACTTTACTTTTTTTTTATTTATAGTAGTATCTCAACTGTTATTGTCTCAAAAAAGGTATGAGTATGTGTCTGCGCCAAAAGATGCAACGCAAAATGTCTATTTTGGTACAGTAGTCAGTGATCCGTATCAATGGATGGAAAATCCTGAAGATCTTAGATTAAAAGTTTGGTTAGAAGATCAAGAAAAAATTACAAGCAAAATTAAAAGTAAATATTTAAAGACTTTAGATTTAAAGGATCAACTATATGCAATGTATTATGGTGTTAAGAAAGAACAAATTGAGGAGAATATAATAAAAGACTCTGTAGGTTTAGATAAATATCAGTTTAAATATAAAACACAAAACTCAAGTCGCTTTCCTAATTTATTATATCGTTTGTACGATAAAGGTAATTACCTCACTCTAGTCGATATAAAAAAGCTGATGGGTAATTCAGGAGATAATATAGCTGTTGCTAGCTATAGTGTTAATGAAGATTACGATTTAGCAGCAGTATCAATCTCTCGTAACGGAAGTGATTGGCATGAGTTACTCTTTTATAATCTAAAAAACGGACAACAATTTCATAATACCTTAAAACATGTAAGAACAGGAACAACAATTGTTTGGGATAAAATGAATTTGTATTATGATAGATATGATAAGCCAACAGAAGGTCGGGAATTATTAGATAAAGCTCAAGGACAAAAAATGTATTATCATAAATTTGGAAATGAGCAAGAACAAGATAAACTACTATACATAAATACAGCTGGATCTGATGACGGATTTAGTTTTTTTGAGTTGAATGAGAAACTGTATTTTTATAGCACATTTAACCACAAAAACACGTTATATAAAACATTATCGGTAGCCAATAAAGATTCTACAACATTACATATTAAGAAGTTTCTTGTGTACCCTAATAATTCAAAAGACAAAATATCTATAAAAGCTGCTTTTGAAAATAAAGTGTTATTGCAAACTAATTGGGGAGCACCTAACGGTCGTGTACTTTTAGCAGATGTTAATGAACCCAATAAACCCATTGAGATTGTTCCTGAGTATGATGTGCCTTTACGAGATGTTAATAGGTTAGGAAAAGATATGTTTGTTTGTGTTTATAAAAACGGAAATAAAGATTTAGCCTTGTTTTTTAATTTAGAAGGAAAATTACTTAATAAAATAGATTTCCCTGAAGGAAAGAAAGTAAACTATTTATACGAAACAAATGAAGACGCTAAATACACAAGTTTTTGTGTGTCATCTTTTTACCATCCCAATCTTTGGTATCAATTAAGTTTAGAAAAACTAACATTCGAACCGATTAGGTCTGTCTCTGTACCTTATGAGCCAGAATCTTTAGAAACACGATATGTAACTTATAAGTCTAAAGATGGTACAGAAATCCCAATGTATATTACATGCCTTAAAAAAACGAAATTAAATGGAGAAAACCCTACTATGCTTTATGGTTATGGTGGTTATGGTACAACTGTAGAACCAAATTTTGATGAATCTAAAGTGTTGTGGCTGTTACATGGAGGTGTTCTTGCTGTACCAAATATTAGAGGAGGCGGTGCTGGAGGATCTGAATGGAGCGAACAGGGACGTCGTTTAAAAAAACAGAATGGGATAGACGATTTTATTGCAGCAGGAGAATATCTTATCGATCAGAATTATACAAGTAAAGAGCATTTAGGAAGTAACGGTAGATCTCATGGAGGATTACTTGTTAGTGCAGCAGCTATACAGAGACCAGATTTGTTTAAAGTAGTTATTGCAGAGGCTGGTCCTTATGATATGTTACGGTTTGGGAAATTTACTGTAGGATCTGCAATAGCTAATATTGATGAGTTTGGAGATGTTTCAAATTTAGAAGATTTTAATAATCTTAAATCATACTCACCTATTCATAATATTAAAGCAGGAGAAAAATATCCTAATTTTTTATTAATGACAGGAGAAAGTGATGATAGAGTGCCGTCTTTACATTCTTATAAATTTTTAGCGTCACTTCAGGAGAAAGCAAATCCAGAATCACTCTCTATTATGTATGTTACTCCTGGTGCAGGTCATGGTGGAGCATTAAGCTTTCAAGATTGGCTAGATGCTACTTTGTATAAGTATGCTTTTTTATATGATTTTTTAAATTAAAAAGAGTCCATCGTTAATAAACAGAGTAATTTCTTATACTTCAGATAAATTAACGGTTATTTAATACGTTTTATTTCATTTAAAAAATGAATTAGTTTTCTTCAAATTTACTTTTAGTTAAAAAAATAATTTTTTGACGCTACGAAGTGATTATAATTATTCAATTATCAATTTTTGATTTGTCTTACAAGTTATAGTTGAAAAAATACTTAGTTATATATGTCTATTTTATGAAATCACTCTGTTTTGTGAAAAAAAGAAAAATATACAAAAGACTATTATTGTAAGTAAAAATTGTTGAAAAATATTTTTTTTGAGCTTCGGCTTTTCTATGAAATATCATTTTTATTCGGTTACTACAAGGTTTTCGTAAAATCCAGTTTTCTATATTTTATGTAAAATCCTACATAAATTTGTAGTCCTTAAGATTGTGTTTATGTAAATATTTAAACTGTATTTTGTTAAATTGTGAGTTTTTTGGGGGCAAATTTGTATTTCTTACAAAATACCTATGGTTTTAACGTAATAATAACATATATTAGCAACACCAAATTGGTAAACCAATCTAGATAACCAATCTAGGCCACCAATTTTGGTTAATCATTATTGATTATATAAAGAAGTATTTTTTAACCAAAACAAATTACAAATGAATTTAAAAACTAAACTAACTTTAATGCTAGTATTGATATTCAATATATCATTATTTGCACAAGACGGGTATCAATTATCCGGGACAGTAACAGATGAGGGCAACATGCCCATTCCTGGTGTTAATGTACTTGTGGTAGGGACCACAACAGGTGCGGCGACAGATTTTAACGGGGACTTCCAATTAGAAGTATCATCTGGCGATGTGCTTCAATTTTCTTATGTAGGTTATATTAAACAATCCGTAACAATAACAGATCAAAAAACACTTAACATTTCTTTAGTTGAAGATGCTAGTGAATTAGACGAGGTTGTTGTTGTTGGATATGGATCACAAAAAAAGAGCGACATTACGGGAGCTGTATCTTCAGTTAAATCTGCAGATTTAACAGCGTTTCCTGTTTTAAATGCAGAACAAGCGCTTCAAGGTCGTGCTGCAGGTGTTGTTGTTCAATCTAATAATGGTGGTGAGCCAGGTGCTCCTATTAGTATTAAGATTAGAGGTAATACATCTATTAATGCAAGTAGTTCTCCTTTAATTGTTGTTGATGGTTTTGTGGGTGCATCCATGCCTCAAGCAAACGATATTCAATCGATGGAAGTTTTAAAAGACGCTTCAGCAACAGCTATTTACGGGTCTAGAGGATCTAATGGTGTTGTTTTAGTTACCACTAAGAAAGGTAAGAGTGGTAAATTAGTTGTTGAGCTTAATTCTACTTATGCTATTAACTCTATTTCTAACGAATTAGATTTATTAAATGCAGATGAATTTGCAGATTACCAAAATCAAATCAGAACAAATAACGGTGTGTCTTCTGCTTATACTCAAGGAGATTCAGATACAGATTGGCAAGATTTAATTTACAGATCTGGTAGTACTCAAAATCACCAGCTTTCTTTTTCTGGTGGTACAGAAAAAATTAACTTTTATGCTTCTGCTAACTACTTTAATCAAGAAGGTATCTTAATCAATTCAGATTTCGAAAGAGCTACATTTTTAACTAACGTAGATGCGCAAGTAACAGACAAATTAAAATTAGGAATGAATCTTTTTGGAAGTAGAGGAACTAAAAATGGTGCCGCTACACAATCTAATGGTTCAGTTTCTGCAGGTGGTGACGACGTTATTACATTAGCAATGCGTTATGCTCCTGATCAAGGTGTTTATAATGCAGATGGAACTTATAACTATGGTAACACAGTAGGAGATCCAGTAGACAACCCATATGCAGTTGCTAAAGAAAGAATAGACGAAACTAAAGCAGACGATTTTAGAGCAAACTTTTATGCTAATTACGATATCTTAGAAAACCTTACGTTTAAAACTACATTTGGTTTAAGTACAGAAAATTCAACTCGTGGTATTTACTTACCATCTGTGTTAACGCAAACAGCTGGTGGAGATAATGGTAGAGCATCTGTAGAAACAGATAGAGAAACTAGTGTATTAAGTGAAAACTACTTAACGTATACTAAAGAGATTGGAAAAGGGAACTTAACAGTATTAGCAGGTTATTCTTATCAAAAAACAGTAAATGAAAATTTCTATACTGAAGCAACAGGATTTATCTCAGATAGTTTTTCTTACTATGGTTTAAGTTCAGCAACAAATGTATTAACTCCAGATTCTTCTATCTCTACAGTAGAAATTCAATCTCAATTTGGTAGATTAAATTACGATTGGGACGATAAGTATTTAATTACTGCTACAGTAAGACGTGATGGTGCTTCTAACTTTGCTGAAAACGAAAAATATGCAATCTTCCCTTCAGGAGCTTTAGGTTGGAAATTATCTAACGAAGATTTCTTAAAAGATAGCGAAACAATTTCTAACTTAAAATTAAGAGCGAGTTATGGTGTAACTGGTAACCCTTCTATTGGAGCTTACGAATCTTTAGCTAGATTTGAAACACTTTACGCTTCAAGTAATGGTGAAACAGTAAGTGCTATTACTCCAGAACAAGCAGCTAACCCAGATTTAAAATGGGAATCTTCTTACCAAGCTAACTTTGGTGTTGATGTTGCTTTCTTAAATAACAGAATATCTTTCTCTGTAGATTATTATAATATAGATACTAAAGATTTAATTTTAACAGATAACACGATTACTGAATACTTAGGGTATACAGGAGATGATATCTTAGCAAACATTGGTGAAATTAACAACAGAGGTTTTGAATTCGCTATTAACACTAGAAACATTACTAACGATAACTTTAGCTGGTCTACAGATTTCAACATTGCGTTTAATAAAAACGAAGTTGTAAACTTAGCAAACGGAGCAGATTTATTCTTCGATGCAACACCAAGTTACTGGAGTCATGATAGAAGTTATGTGTTAAGAGAAGGAGAAGAAGTTGGTTTATTCTGGGGGTATGAGTACGAAGGTGTTTACCAAGGAAATGATTTACCAGAAGGTACAGCAACGTTATCAGGTGGTGTAGCAGGAGATCCTTTATTTGCAGATTTAGATGGAAGTGGAGATATTACTTCAGCAGATAGAACTACTATTGGTAATCCTAATCCTGATTTTACATTCGGATTTACAAACAACTTTAGCTACAAAAACTTCGATATGAGTATTTTCTTCCAAGGTTCTCAAGGAGGTGAAATTTTCAACTTAACAGACTCTCAATTAACTAACGGAGATGCTAATACAACTAAAAAGTATTACAACAATGCTTGGACATCTACAAACACAGATACTAACGATCCAAGAGTAGGAAACAATAGTAACAGAGAAGTATCTTCTCGTTTTGTTGAAGACGGAAGTTATATCAGATTAAAAAACATTGCAATTGGCTATAACTTACCTAGCGATGTTATAGAGAAATTCGGTTTAGAAGCATTAAGATTTTCAGTTAGTGCACAAAACTTATTAACATTTACTAGTTATTCAGGTTTAGACCCTGAAGTAAACTACTACGGTCGTGGAGGAGATAATAATACATCGGCTAACACAGCTCAAGGATTTGACTTTGGAAATTATCCAACAGTAAAATCTGTAAACTTTAGTCTTAACTTGAAATTTTAATAAATAATTTAAAAAGAAACACAATGAAAATATATAAATATTTATTCTTATTCTTGGTAAGCATATCAATTGTAGGATGTTCAGATTTAGAGGAAGAACCGGTAGGCTTACTAGCTCCAGAAGGTTTCTTTCAAACAACAAGTGATATTGAAACAGCTGTTAATGGATCTTTAACACATGCCATTAACGAAAAATTCTGGGGAAGAAAATTATCCATAGCCTTAATGTTACGTTCAGATATGGTAAGTCTTGCTTCTAACGAAACTAGAAGGGCAGAAATGAATGAGTTTACTACTTTAGCAAGTAACGGTATGATTAGCGAATTTTGGCCAAAAACATACCAAGGTATTGCAGCGGCTAACCAAGCCATTTCAGGAGCAGAAGATGTAGATGTAGACGAATCTATTAAAAACCCAGTAACAGCTCAAGCGTATTTTGCAAGAGCATTTTACTACTTTCATTTAGTAAGATTATTTGGAGATGTTCCTTACATTAGTGAACCAATCACAGATATTGATGCAGCAACATCTATTAGTAGAACTCCAGCTTCTGAAGTTTACGATAATATTATTGCAGATTTAGAATTTGCTAAAACATGGTTGCCAGATACACAATCATCTAGAGCAACTCCTTCTAAAGCAGCTGCTAGTTCTTATTTAGCGTTAGTGTATTTAACATTAGGAGAATACCAAAAAGCATACGATGAGTCTACTGAAGTTATTGCTAATGCAGGAACATATAATTTAGCTTTAGACTCTAATTTCCAAAACTTATTTGATGGAGAAGCAATTGATAATTCATTAGAGCCAATATTTGCTCTAGATTATAACAACTTTGAAGCAGAAGATAATGCTTACGATCAAGTAGCTCCAATGACAGGAATTAGAGGAGACGACAGAAACCTAGGTGGTGGATGGTCTGTAGCGGTTCCTACACTTGCAGTATATACAACTTGGGATGAAGGAGATTACAGAAGAGCAGTTAGTTTAGACGATAGAGCTTCTATTAACGGTACTGTTGTAGATTACACAGAGTTTGATATTAGTGGACACGAATTCGCTAAAAACAATCCATACATCGCTAAGTTTATGCGTTACCCAGGACCTTTTGCTCGTGCAAATGCTAGAGCAACTAGCCTTAACTACTCTATGATTCGTTATGCAGAAGTATTGTTAATCGCAGCAGAGTCTGCAGTAGAATTAGGAAATAATGCAGACGCCCTTATGTATGTAAACCAAGTAAGAGCTAGAGCAAGAATGGGGGGAGATACTAAAACTGGAGCAGATGAAGAATACACATTCGCAGCTAGTGCAGTACCAGCAGATCTTACAGGAACAGTTACTGTTGATGATATTTTAGAAGAACGTAAATTAGAATTTGCTTTTGAAAGTATTAGATGGTATGATATTGTAAGAAGACAAATTGGAGATGAAGTATTTAGTGCAAGCGGATTAGAAGGTGATAAGCCATTCTTTACTTCAGACGACTATTTATTACCATTACCAGAAGATGAATTAGAAAGAAATACAAACTTAACTCAAAACCCTGGGTACTAATTTTGTATTTAAAATAGAATAGGCACGGCATAAAAGGCTAAGTTTATTATAAAAAATACTGGTCTAAAGTTTAGATCAGTATTTTTTTTGCTTACAAAGCATGTCTAAATAATCTGGAATTTGGATATAGATACGTTTCAATATTTTGTAAGCTTCTATTTTTAAAAAGATTTTATTTGTAAATAAAATCTTTCTTTAGTTCTATAAGTGTTTTATGCTTATAATACCTAACTTTATTGAGCCTAGATGTTTTCTTTATGCCGGTAACTGTGGCAGTATTTATGCTTTTATCTCTGTTTTATTATACACAGAATAAATAATTATACGTGTTTATAATAAAACTATAAAAGCAGAAAAAAGGACGTTTAAGCCCTAAATTCGATTAAAACAAAACTCTAAAACTACTAATAGCATATGTCATCAAAACAATTATCATTAAAAGATAAAATTCAAAAAGGTCTCAAGGATTTTGGACCAGCATTTTTTATAATCGGGTACGTCGTTGGTACAGGAAGTGTAACGTCTATGGTTGTGTCCGGAGCTAATTACGGTTTAAGTCTCTCTTGGGCTTTATTACTTTCTTGTTTTTTTACTTATTTTTTACTTGTTTCTATAAGTAAATTAACTATTGTGTCGGGAGATACTCTTATGTATAATTTTAAAAAGGCCTTTGGAAAACCTGTTACCATATTTATAATTGTAGCACTGCTCGTCTCTATAGTGTCATCTGTAATAGGTGTTATGGGAGTTGTTGCAGAAGTGACTATGGAATGGATCTCTGTAAAAACGTCAATTTCATTTCTTAATGCTCCCGTAATCTCAGTATTCTTTATCTGTTTACTAATTAGTTTATTCTGGACAGGTAAGCACGAGAATTTTATAAAAGCAATGAGTATAATGGTTGGTTTTATGGCACTTTCATTTATAGCAACTAGTGTTATGGTTGTTAAAGAAACAGGTACTAATCTTGCCGATTTTTTTCCAGAATTACCTACAGGAGATAATGCAGGTCTTGTTATTGCAGGAATTGTAGGAACGACTATGGCTGGTGTATGTTTAGCATCTAGAAGTATTCTAGTTCAAGAACAAAAATGGGGAATTGAAGATTTAAAAACTGAAAATAGAGACGCCATGTCTTCTATGGCTCTAACATTTTTTATTAGTTTAGCAATTATGATTAGTGCTACTGGAACCCTGTATTTTCAAGGCATTAAAGTTAATGATGCTACTGATATGATGAGTGCTTTAGGACCTTGGGCTGGAGATTTTGCACTAACCTTATTTACATTAGGAATTATAGGAGCAGGATTATCTTCAATCTTTCCTAATTTATTATTGTTTCCTTGGTTAATTGCAGATTATACAGGGACAGAACGTAATATGAAAAAACCATTGTTTAAAGCTTTAGTGGTCATTGTTGCTTTAAGTGGTGTGATTGTTCCGTTTTTTGGAGGAAAACCAGTTTGGATTTTAATTGCATCTCAAGCATTAAGTCCTTTTATAATGCCTCTAATTACGTTGTTTTTAATCATTTTGATTAATAGAACAGAAATAATGAAAGAACATAAAACGAGTCTTTGGATGAATATTGCTCTAGGTGCAACATTAATTTTTAATATTTATATGTTGTATGTTGCACTAACAGGTTTCATGACTTACCTATAGTAAGAAGAAATTTTTCAGCATAAAAAAATAATATCGCTAAGCTTTTACAGCTTAAAAGAACACATTAAATTTACTAATTCACAGTTAATATATAATCAAAATATCATGAGTAATCACTTACAAAAATATGCACATATGCCTTTAAAACAACTTCAAAATAGAGTTTGGAGAACGTATGAAGGTGGCGCATTGATTGATAGATGGAAAAAAACAACTCCTGAAACTGATGGAAGCATGCCAGAAGAATGGATTATGTCTGCAGTTACAGCACGCGGGAATAATAGACCAGAAGATGAAGGATTGTCTCTTATTGAAACAGAAGAAGGGACTTTTCCTTTAAAAGAGTTAATTAATTCTGATCTAGAATTATATTTAGGAAAAACGCTTGCAGAAAAATTTGGAACCACAGGTGTCCTTATTAAAATGTTAGACTCTAAAGAACGTTTAACTGTTCAGGTGCATCCCGATAAGGAATATGCTAGAACCGTTTTTAATTCTGAATTTGGTAAAACAGAATCTTGGTATGTATTAAACACGCGCGAAATAGATGGTGAAAAAAGTGTGGTTTATATGGGGTTCAAAAAACACGTAACTAGAGCAGAGTGGAAGGCGCATTTTGAAAATCAAAATATTCAAGGTATGCTTGATTGTTTACATAAAATAGAAGTAAAACCCGGAGATGCTTTCATGATTTACGGAGGTGTACCACATGCAATTGGAGCAGGTTGTTTTTTAATGGAAGTTCAGGAGCCTACAGATTACACCATGCGTGTTGAAAAAACAACTCCTAATGGATTGACTATTGGACCAGAATTGATTCATCAAGGTGTTGGTGAAGAAAAAATGTTAGAGTGTTTTCATTACGATAATTATACTTTAGATGAAGCGCTTGAGGCTTGGAAAATTACACCAGAAGTTTTAGAACATTCAGACGAATTCACTTTAAGAACATTATTTAATACCAAGCATACCAATTGCTTTGGGTTAAGCGAATTACTTTTAGATGGAAGTCATACTATTAAAGGAAGTTCAAGCTTTTATGTTGCTGTTATTTATTCAGGTGAAGGAACTATGGTGTGTAACGGAAAAGAATATACGTACAGTCAGGGTGATGAGGTTTTTATCTCTGCTGCAATTTCAGAACTGACATTTAAATCTGACGAAGCTTCAAAAATATTGTTATGTTATCCTCCAAATTAGATTGTGTTAGTCTATTGTAAAAGGAGACCTTAAGATACACTTATATACAGAAAAAGACTTTATATTTTCATATTTTGAAAATGATGAAGTCTTTTTTACTTCAAACTACTTTCTTGATTTATAAAACCAATTCTTTAAATAAGCGTTGCGCTGTGTTTTCAAGATCGTTAGACAACCCAGGGTGAGGTCTGGAAGTTTGTATTGCCGAGCTTCTAATGGCTGTTAACCATCTAAAACGTGATGGAATATCCATTAAAGCAATCGGGCTCGTTTTACAAGATCCAGTGGCTATGGTTTTGAAGGCGATCATATTTAACTCCAATTGTTCGCTGTCAAAATCGTCATCAAAAAGTTTAATTTTTTCAGAAGGAATATCAAATAACACCGTAATAAACTTTGCTTGTTTACTAAATAGTATGATGCCAATATTTACAAATTCTTCGCGTTCTAATCTTGGAACCACCCGAATTACAGCATATTCGTATAATTTAAGATCTAGCATGTTCAATTTCATTTACAAAAATTTCTGAATGGACTAAGCGTGTGTTCAAAAAGTTGAAGTACACCTCTCTAATGGCGTCAGGAGTACTCTCTAGGTCTTCCCATTGCAACCATTCATCTGGAATAGTATTCACGATGTGTTTTAATATTTCTGGTGTTAATAGCGCTTTAAATTCGGCGTCTATAGTTCTTACCTCAGAGGCTTGTGGTAATAACACATGATCTTTAATTAACTTAAACGGACTCTTGGCAGATTGTTCCCAATTACTCCAAGAATGATGAAAATATAAGCATGCACCATGATCTATTAACCATAATTCTTTATGCCAGATTAACATATTGGTGTTTTTAAAGGTGCGATCTACATTGGTTATAAATGCATCTAACCACACTATTTTAGAAGCTAAAGTTACATCTATAATTGTAACAGCAGGGTCGAAAGTTATGGCCCCAGATAAAAAGTGAAGTGCTAAATTTAAACCTTGACTGCCTTGTAATAAGTCCTGAATTTCTTCATCTGCTTCAGTTCTTCCAAATGCTTCGTCTAGATGTGCAAATACTAATTCTGGTAATTGTAATTTTAAAGCTTTCGCTATTTGTCCGCCAATAAGCTCTGCAATTAATGCTTTGGTTCCGTGTCCTGCACCTTTAAATTTTAAGACGTATTTAAAATCATCGTCAGCTTCAGCTAAAGCAGGAAGTGATCCGCCCTCTCTTAATGCCATCATATACCGAGTTACATTTACATGTCTTAACTCAAAATTGTTTGTCATAATTAAAAAACTAGAATGTAAATTTAGTAATAAGTTATGTGCTATAGTTTAAAAGTGTATTCAAATTATGAGTAAAATAGCTTTAAAACGGATAACCAATAGCAAAGTTAAAAGTGGTTTCTTTATACTGAAAATCGTAGCGTTTGCCTTCTTCTAATGCGGGATCGTGAATTGGTGTTGCAAAATCGAAACGGATAACAAACCCTTGAACATCTACACGGAGTCCTACACCAACACCAATTCCTAGTTCGTTAATAAAGTCTGAACTGAATTTTCCGCCTGGAACATCATCAATATCTGTAGAATTCCAAACGTTTCCAGCATCTGCGAACACAGCGCCTTTAAAATAAGAAAATAATGGAAAACGGTATTCTACATTGGCTTCTAACCTGATGTTTCCTGTTTGGTCTATATAATAATCGTCATCAGTCTCATCGTCGCTTACATATGTTCCAGGTCCTAGAGATCTAATTCTAAATGCACGGACGCTATTTGGACCACCAGAATAATACTGTTTAATGTAAGGCATATATTCAGAATTTCCATAAGGAATACCATATCCTGCAAACAATCTAGTGGCTATTTTTTTGTCGTTATTAAAGTTGAAATGATAACGGAAATCGATATCTGCTTTTACATATTGTGCATATTCTAAACCGAAAAAAGTTTGTGTTTCACTGTCGTTTTTAGAATCAAATAGACTGAGACCATTTCCTGCTATATCGAAAGTTACATTAGTATATAACTGATTTTTTTTTGAAGCATTGACCATTTCATTATAAGTAAAAGAATAATTTAATCCGGCAATAAATTGCTGTTCAAAACTCTGTTCTAAATACGAATTATCATCGAGGATTTCTTCAAATTCATCTGAGGTTTCAATGAGGTTATTGTAGTTAATTGAAATGGGATTGATATTATGAGTTGTATATCTGTTTGCATTCCAAGAATACCCAAACTCTGCAGTTCCAGATAATAAAGTATATAATTCTGTGCGTTTTAAATAATCTAACCCTAGGCTAGCTTTTGTTTTAGGAATAGAATATTCAAAGAAATCATCGTTAATTTTTACAGGGAATATAACTCGAGGAAAAGTCATTTCAGATTTTATGCCTAAAGCCGTGTTACTAATAGTGCTACCGCTACCCATTTGAAGTTCGTAACCTAAATTTGTACTGAGACTTAAAATTTCTCCTCCTCTAAAAATATTTCTGTTATTATAAGAGAATTCTAAAGCGGGACCCGCAAAATTATTAGATTTAGTTACGGCTTGTAATTCTGCTTTTAAAGACCTTTTGTTTAGTGGAGATAAATAAATGTTAGCATCTAAAATTCTAGCGCTATCTGAAACCGTACTATCTCTTTCTTTGTACTGAATGTTTACAAACTTATACGTTCCAATTGTAGACAAGCGTCTTGCTGTATTTCTAGAGGCTTCAGGATTGTATAATTCGTCTTCGTTAAGGGTAATAAATGGATCTAAATGTTTTGTTTTAAAAAACGCTTCGTCTTGTATAAAGTTCTTTTCGTTATAGCGTGTAGACTTTTGTTTAAGGCTGTCTTTTTTAATATCGTAATTGGTATATATATTAATGTTACCAATTTTATACGGTTTAATAGCCGCCTCAGGAGTGGCATTTTTAAGTTTTAAATATAAATCGAAAGTTCTATTTTTATAACGTGTAGTATCTGCTTCAAAAATTAAAAATTCTGAATTAAAATTATAGTACCCTGTTTTTTTTAAATCTGCATCAATACGCAAACGTTCCGTTTTTAGAAAATCTAAATCGAAACGGATTCCGGGTTTAAACTCGGTGTTAGTAACACTTTTCTTAATTTCTGAAAAGATTGGTTCAGGTAAAGAATCTACCTGATAGGTTTTCATTTTGTAAGGTTGTTTTATTTGTACCTGATATGTAATGTCTGTTTTTTTATCGTCTTCGTTTTTTGCAATTTCTGAAGATGCACTGCTGTAAAAGAATCCGTGATTTTCTAATCGATTTACGAGAATGTCTTCAACTTCAAATGTTTCTATACCCGATTGATAAACGGGTTCTTCTCCTATTTTTTTATACAGCCAACGGTTTATAAATCCGGGCTTTTCTTTTTGATTTTTGTAGTAATAATATAAGCCTGGATACATGCCTAAAAATTTAGAGTTAGGCACAGGACGAATGGTAGATTCTAATTCTGCTTTAAGTTCAGATTCATTTTCTACAATAGAATCTGTTTTGATCTCTAAGGTTGCTCCTGTGTATAATAATTCATCTTCAGGAATATATTTTACAATACTACAGGCTTGAAAAAGGGAGAGAATTAGTAGTGCGCATGTGAATTTGCAGTATCTAATTACAGCGGTTGTGTTGAGATTGGTTTTCAAAATCTTTATTTCGTTGTTTCCTGTTGTTGTTCTTTGTTTTGTTCTTTTTCTAATCTGCGTTTAGTTCTAGCTTTTTCTTGTTCCGAATTGAATAATGCAGACCATAATTCTTCGAACTTATTAAATTCTTTAGTGAAAATTAAAGCCAAACCACTAACAATAGTTTGTCCATCTATAACCGATTCGAATTCGTTTTTCTGAAACGCTTTCAATCTATATTTTCCGCTAGGTGTAATTAGATACTCTAAACTCACATCTCCAATTAACGGTGTCTCTTCTCCAGAAGTGCTACGACCTTCAATATCTACATCGCTACCAACACGTACAATTACACGGTCGTTAAACAGTTTTTTCTGAGCAGCAACTTCTAATTGTGTACGTTGTTGCGAGGTATCTCCTGAATAATCTGTAAAGCTGTTTAATCCGAAATCGAGTTCTACACCAGAACTTCCTAATAATTTATCTGAAAACATATTAAGTTGATCTGAAATGGCATCGTTTAAATTGTCTCTAGCAATAGATGCAAAACCTCCGTCGCTACCATCGCTACCAGATTCTGGGTAAAAACGATTCATAACTAGTAGAGAAAATACCTGACGGTTTAATTCGCCTTCTTGCTGGTTAACTTGTTGTAAACGTCCGTACACTTGTCCGCTAACCGCACCTTGGTCTTCTTCGGGCATGTCTAAATTAAAAGATATTTTTGGATGCATAAGCTCGCCATCTACATTTAAATACACTTCGAAAGGTAAGGTTTGTTTAAATTCATTTTGAGTAGAACTGCTTGAACCGGATATTTGTGCGGCCATTAATGCTGAAGCCGAGGTTTCTACATTATATAAGGCTTGTACATCTAAATTGGCATCGAACGGATTGCCAGACCAAGTGACTTGGCTTCCGGCAATTAGCTCGAATTTACGTTTTACAAGCTGATATAAACTCATTTCATAATGACCACTAGAGACGGTATATACTCCAGAAAGATTCATTCGACCATTTGTATCCATTTTAAAGAGAAAGTTTCCTTGCCCCGAAGTCATAAAATTATCTCCAGTATTTTTATCAATAACTAAAGTCATTTTCGCTTCTTTAGGAATAGAAAAATTAGCATTAACATCGAAGCCTGTAACGTTTGTAACATCTTCTTGGTTTCGCGTTAAAATGGCATCTGGATTATCTCGGTTTACAAAGCGTACAACACCATCTCGATCTTCAATATTTACTGTTGAAGACGGCATAACATAAGTAATGTTTGTTTTAGGATTTACGCCAGCTTTGATGTTAATAATAGGCACGTTTAAATCGCCTTTAATGGTGCCTTGGGCTTTAAAAGCTAAGAAGCCATACAGCATATCGTTGTCTTCTTTTTTAGCATTTAAAACTTGAAAATTGTCTGCTTTAATCTTTAAATCGAATTTCGGATTTATAAGCGATTCTGTGTTTATAAAACCATTAAGTATAAATGCGCTATTATTTTCATCTTTAATAGTGAAATTGGTCATACGAATGCCCAAATTATCTATGGTTAAGGCTTCATTTGGTAATTCAAAAAAGCTATTCAATTTGGTCGCTTTAAAACGCGATTTATCGAATACTAAATCACCACTATATTGAGGAGCATCTAGTGAACCATTAATTTTAAAATGTCCGTTAAAAGATCCAGAAGCATCTGTGATTTCACCCAAAGAGAGTCCTTCAAGTGCTTTTGTTTTAAATTCATTTATATCGAAATCGACATCAATATTTGAGTTTGTTTCTGATGCAATATAATTTCCTGTGATATCTAAATCTACATCACCTTCTTTGGTGGTTAAATCAAAGTTGTATTTGGCATTGGTTTCAGAATCACCTTGTAAAGTTAGTGTTCCGAAATTGGTGTTTAATATATTGAATTGATTAATAGTTAAATCGGCTAAATAACCACGATTATTAAACGGATTTTGTATTGTAAAACTACCATTTAAAACACCTTGAGCTAATTCTTTATCAGGATTTAAATAGGTTAAAAATTCATTGAGATTAAAACCGTTAAAGGTGATTGAAACATTATCTGAAGCCGTTTTGTTAACCGTATCATTAGTTATAGAAATAGATTGATTGTCTTTTGTGAAATTGAAATTATTAAACGTTATATTGTCTTCTCTATAGGTTACTAAATTATCGCTAGGGATTTGCCACATTGATTTATTTATAATAAAATCTTCAGGTAAAATATGGAATGTTAGATTATCGTTCTTTTTTTTAATTTCAGATTTTAGTTGCATTAAAACGTCTTCACCATTATAAGCTATCACATTTAAATCTAACTCTTGGTTTAATAAATTTCCATTAATAAGAGTTCTTTTTAATAGAATAGGACCTGCTTTTATACTTTTAAATCCGAAATCGAATTTAAAAGTATTCGGGTCTGAGTTAAATGTAAATGCTAAACTATCAATCTCGTTTCCGCTATAATTTATTTGCGGAGCTATGATTTTTGCATCTAGTAGTTTTTTAGATTCATTAAAATCTACTCCAATATCTATAGTGTCTATATGCTTTAAATTAGGAAGAAATAAATCGGTTAAAATAGGATCGTCACTAAGTTTTCCTTTTAGTTTTAATCGTACCGGTTTATTGTTTTCCTTTTGTCTTAATGTAGAGTCTGAATAAAAATAGTTTGAAATATGACGGCCTAAGGCCTTGCTAAATGTTTGCGGATTGGTGTTAGAAGCAAGTTCTATATTTAATAATTTATTGGTAACGCTAACAAAAGTAGAGTCTGTATCTACGTGGGCATTAGCAACTAGGTCACCAAGTAAATAGGTTTTATTGTCGTAAACAATAGTTCCTTCATCTACAGAGCTTGTAAGGTCAAAATTATCTGGATTTCCTTTAAAATTAGCATTTAGATTTAATCTTGCACGGATGTCTTTGTTTACAACACCTAAAGCGAGTAAATCGACTCCAATAATATTTAAATTGGCATTAATTTCTGGAGAAATACTATCTAAAATAACATGTGTTTGTAGTTCTGCGTTTATATTCTTGTCTTTGTAATTAGAACTAATATCTCCAACTCCGTTTTCAATCTCCCCGTTAATAGGAAGGTTTATAATTTCGTAATTTTTTATTTTAAAATTAGAAATCATAGCTTCTAATTTTGCATCTAAAGTATTGATGTTTTTACCGCTTCCGCTGGCTTTTACCGATAGATTAAGTGCCCCTAATTCTTCGTTCAATAAGAGCTCGTTAAGTTTAAAATCTTCAATAGTTAAATTAGTTGTAAAAGCGAGTCCATTTATATCTGTATAGCTAGCATCTAGATTTGCTATACCTTGAGAAGTGTTTAATTTGGCCTTAGTTTCTAAGTTCTTAACAGTGCCTTTTAAAGTTGCTTGTAAAGCAATGTCTTTCGGAAGGTTTAAACCTAAATCTGTTTCGTTTATAAATTTAAGTACATCTGTTTTTACCGTCTCCGTTTTAAAATTTGAGATGTTGAATTTGAGTAGGTCAGGGGCTGTTACATTTTTAATTGATCCCGATGTAGACATGCGTGTATCTTGCCCCCAATTCACTTTAGTGTTTTCTAAGGTTATATCTGATAAATAACCATTCGCATAAATTTGTCCAGTAATTAACTTCTGACTCAAACTATCTACATATGGATTTGTTTTTAAATCAGGTTGAAAACGATAGGCATCTGCAACATCTAGTTGTATAACAGGTAATTTTAAATCTAATTTTGAAGTTTCAGGCGCTTGTATTAAAGCAGACATGGTTGAAAAATCTAAACGCGTATTTCCTTGAATTTTATTGTTGTTTAAAGCAACTTTTAAATCTTCGATATCCAGCATATTATCTGTTACAGCAAACTTTAATTCGCCTTGTTTAAGATGTAATCCTGAACCTTCTGTAAAAGAAAAAATCTTTAATTTTAAACCTGCTGTTTTATCTTGTAGATAAATGTCTTGGATGTTTAAATTGAAATCGGTTAAAGCGATAGCATTTGCGTTGAAGTTGTTTGCTATGGGTTTTGCATTGTTAACTGTATATTGTATGTCATTCTGTTCCAAATCTACTTTATTAATCTTAACCTTTACGTCTGGCCAAGAAAATGTAGTTGTAGTCGTTTCAATAGTATCTATTTCAGTTGATGTGCCAGTTGTTAAAACTGCAATTTCTGAGTTTTTAAGTCCAATTTCATCAATGTTAAATTTATCTTTTGGCAAATCGATGGTTGCATCTTCAATATAGAAATCTGAAATATTGGTACGCAATGTCATACCGTCTGCAATAGCGTTGTAATCTACTTTTACGTTTTCAATTTTAAAATCGTCTATATAAAGGTAAGGTAAAGTTGTAGTGGTGGTATCTGTAGATACAGGTACAGGAGATTGGATATAATTAATATCTGAATTAGAAATCAAAGCCTCAGATACTCTAAAATCCATGGCGTCTAAATCGAAAGTGTCAAATTCTAAATCTACTAAACCTAATTTCGTTTTACTTTCAATTCCTAGAACAGCATCGTTAAAATTGAGGTCAAAATCTTTTAAATAAATGTCGCCAACTATAATTTTTAATTGTTCATTTTCTACTTCCGGTTCTGGAACAGCAAGTGTGTCTGTAGCGGCAAAAGCATCAATTAAGAATTGAAAGTTATAGCCACTTATAGAATCTTTTCTAACAATATTTGCACGTAACCCTTCCCAATTTAAAGTTTCAATACCAATTCCTTTTCCTGTAATTGCTGGCCATAGTGGTAAGTTTGCTTTTATAGATTTAGAATATATTAAAGTATCACCTTTCGTATCTTCTAAATACAATCCTTTTAATTTAATATCGCCTCCAAGCGTAATGTAAAGGTTTTCTATTTCAACTTTAGTATGTGTTTTTTCAGAAATAAAAGAAGTGACATAATTTACAATACTATTTTGTCCCCACGGACTTCTTATAAATAGAATAATTAGTAAGAATAAGATGAAAATTAAAATGAAAATGTTCCTCAAGATTTTTAAAACCTTGAGTTTTTTAGAGATTTTAGTACGTTTATTTTTTTCTTCCAAAGTCAATATTAAATGGCGCAAAAATATTATAATTAATCTGTAAAAATTAACTCTAAAAATTTCAATTTTGAATCAAATGTAATCATTCTGTATTATCAACTTCAAAAAGCCTTAAAAGATGTAATGATATTAACATTTTATTATTGATTTTTAATGTTTTAGTCAAATAACAGACGTAAATTTATAGTACTTAAAACAACGATTATGATGTCAACTAATTTATACAATAATTTAGAATTTAATGATGACAAACCTGCAGTAAGTGTGCTTTTGCAAACGGCCTTTAGTAAAGAGATTCGCGTGTTATTAAAAAAAGGGCAGTCTATGAAAGAACATAAAGCTCCAAAACCTATTGTTATAGAAGTTTTTGACGGTGAAATAAATTTTGGGGTAGAAGGGATTACACACGCCTTAAAAAAAGGAGATCTTTTAACTCTGGACTCCAATGTGCCTCATGATTTATTTGCAAAAACAGATAGTATTGTACGTTTAACGTTATCTATTCAAGATTCTGTAGAACGTGTAGAACATGTAATAGAGTAAGTTTTTTATTTTTTAAGTTTATTTAGAGTGTTTGTCCTACTTTATTATTAATAATAAGTGTTACTGAATGTTTTACAGTGAAGGAATAAGACGTAATTATTATTTTTACGTTTTATTCCTCTTTTTTATTAAACGTATAATTTTTCTACTACAAAATATGTTTTCTAATATTTTATAATGCCATTTCCAACAATAGATTTAAGTAGTTAAAATCTAGTTTTTACCTTTTTTAGACTGAAATTTTATGAAATACGGCTTGAAATGTTAAATTTTAGTGTATTTCATCGATAAACAATGCTTTTTAACGATGTAAAATTAGGTTTAAATAAGAAAAATACTATATATTTGGGTGTAACTAATTGGTAATCCAGTGTTTATGCCGATATGGGATAATTACGTCTTGTCGTTAGTTGTGAAAATTAAAATTTTTAAAAGGCAGTTTGCCTATGTAAAAATTAAAATATAACGATATATAAAAAATAATAAACCTAACAACCTAAAAATTAATCTTATGAAATTCTTAAAAATTACTTTATTCGCTTTTGTATTATTTGGATCTTTAACTGCTTGTGTTAATGAAGAATTAGATGATGATGTGTTAGTAGCACCTGATGATGTTGAAGCAACAACCTTTACCGGTGGTGGTATTGACGAAAGAGATTAGTCTGAAATATTTTAATTTAAAGCCCTTATCTATACGGATAAGGGCTTTTTGTATTGTGAAAAACGGAAAAATATAGATACATTTGAGACTATCAAGATAAATTATTCAATTATTCTAAAGAAACTTTTAATCTGCGTTAGTATTGTTTACAGCTTGCAAAGTATTGCTCAAGCCAAACAAATAGACACTATATCTTTACTGTTAGATAAAGCGTCTAATACAAATGATTATAGCTATAACGATCGTTTTTTATTCAGTAAGAAAGCGAGTAGATTGGCTCATGAAATTCGTGTTGATTCTCTAATTTTAAAAAGTGAGATTCAGATTGCTGATTTGTTTTTAGAAGAAAAGCAGTTTGATTTGTTCTTAAAAATGAATAAATATAATTTGCAGTTAGCAAAACGGTTAGGGGATTCTACTTCTATGGGTCATATTTATTCGTATCGAGGTAATTATTTTTATAATCGAGCATCAGACAGTGCTTTTTTTTATTATCACAGAGCAGAGAAAATTTTTTATAAAATAAATGATGGGTATAATAGGGCTGTAATGTTGCTTAATATTGCCATTATTCAAAAAAATGAAAAAGATTTTATTGGTAGTGAAGTCTCTTCTTTTGAGGGGATTAAAATATTAGATTCCTTTCCCCCTCAATATAAAATAATTAGAAAAAAAGCCTTTTTGTATAATAATTTGGGGCTAGTTTACGATCAATTAGATCAGTTTGAAGATGCTATAGAGTATCATAATAAATCCTTGTCTTTAAAAAGAAAATTAGAAGGGAATAATAAATCTACCATAAATAATTCTTTAAATAATTTGGCTTTAGCTTATAAAAATTCTGGGAATTATAATATTGCATTATCGTATTATCAAGATATTTTATCCGATAGTAACCTAAAACGTGATCGTCCTGGAGTCTATGCTTTGGTATTAGATAATTACGCGCATACACGCTATTTAAATAATAATGAAGACGAACTTCCAGAGTTATATTTAAGAGCTTTAAATATTTGCGATTCTATAGGCGATTCCTATAATTCTATTATAATTAATCAACATTTAGCTCAGTATTTTTATAATCAAAATAAAATCGATTCTGCTAAATATTACGCATATACAGCACGAGACATTTCAAAACAATATCATAACGACGATTTATTAAAATCACTTTTACTATTGGCAAGAATAGAAACCGATAGTATGGCCGTTAAGCATTATGAGACTTATATTCATTTAAACGATAGTCTTCAAAAAACAGAACGCGCCATTAGAAATAAATTCACCAGAATTAGTTATGAGACTAACGATTTAGAGCTTAAAAACGAAAAAATAACTAGAGAGAGACTCTTGTTTATGTTATTATCATTAGTATTACTTGTGTCGTCCTTTTTAATTTTTACTATTGTTTCTCAACGAAGTAAAAATAAATCACTTCAATTTAAACAAAAACAGCAACAGGCTAACGAAGATATTTATAATTTAATGCTTTCTCAGCAAGATAAAATTGATGAAGCACGGATGTCTGAAAAACGTAGAATATCTGAAGAATTACACGATGGTATTTTAGGACGGCTTTTCGGTACACGTTTAAGTTTAGACAGTTTAAATGCAAGCAAAACCGACGATGCAATTAAAATTAGAAGTAATTATATAGAAGAATTAAAGGCAATAGAATTAGAAATTAGAAAAGTATCTCACGACTTAAATATCGATTTTGTAGCGAATTCTAGTTATATAGATATTATAAAAGAACTGCTTGAGAAACAATCTTCTGCCTATAATTTAATTTGTAATTTAAAATATCAAGATAAAATTAATTGGGAAGATATTTCAAATAAGATAAAAATTCATTATTATAGAATAATTCAAGAAGCATTACAAAATACATGGAAACATGCAGAGGCAAAGCAAATTTATATTGATTTCTATACTAAAGAAGGAGATATTTGTTTAGATATACTTGATGATGGTAAAGGCTTCGATTTTTCTAAATCTAGAAAGGGGATTGGTATTAAAAATATTACCTCTAGAGTGAACGATATAGAAGGATTTTTACTTATTAAAACAGATAAAAATGAAGGAACTAAATTAACAATTCAAACCCCAATTTATAATAATTAAACACAATTTAGATGAACCAACCTATTAGAATTTTAATGACAGACGATCATCCCATGATCATAGAAGGTTATCAAAATACATTGTTATCTACTAAGAAGCCTGAACAGGAATTGCATATAGATACGGCTAATAATTGCGATGAATCCATAGAAGCTATGGAGCGTAGCATTAGGTTAAAAGAGCAATACGATGTGTTATTTATTGATATAAAAATGCCACCTTCTCTAGACGGTAAATTTACAAGTGGAGAAGATTTAGCTAGACATGCCCGAAAGATTTTACCAGATGCTAAAATTGTAATTCTTACCATGTTTAACGAAACGTATCGTATTCATAATATTGTTGAAGAGATAAAACCTGAAGGATTTTTAATTAAAAGCGATTTAACATCCAGTGAATTAGCAAGTGCTTTTCAAGCTATTTTAAATCATCCACCATTTTATAGTGGTACCGTTAATAGATATCTAAAACAAACAATTACTAGTGATATTTATTTAGATGATAAAAACCGTCGTATTTTATATTTACTCTCTCAAGGGGTTAAGACTAAAAATTTAGCAGAACATATTACTTTGTCTTTAAGTGGTGTTGAAAAACGAAAAAAACATCTAAAAATATTATTTAATATTGAAGATGGTCAAGATGAAACTTTAGTAAAAGAAGCAAGAAAGTTGGGTTTTATCTAAATTACAGACATAAATTCGCCTGAAAAAAGCATTAAAAACGCAAAATGATACAAAAAAAATAAAAAAGTACGGTTTTACCGTAACGATTATTCAATTAGACTTCCTATCTTTGATAATGTATCAACCAGATATATGATTAATTAATCCCTCAAGTAATTAATTGTTGATTATAGCAAATCACAAAAAAACCTTTTAACTCTCGTTATTAGGTTTTTTTTTTAGAATAAACTGAAGCTTGCTTTATATTGCCAAAACAAACGTATAAATAATCCGAAATAGACTATAGAGATTATAAATTTTAAAAGTGTACCTGTAAGAAATCCTAAAAAGGATCCAAAAGCTGCTTTTACAGCTGTTTTATGATTGGCTTTATATATCATCTCTCCAATAAATGCACCAATAAATGGCCAAATTATAATTCCGAAGAATCCCAAAACAGGAAAAATAATAGAAACAACTAACCCCACAGTTGTCCCAATAACTCCAAATTTACTACCTCCAAATTTTTTAGTGCCAATAGCAGGAATAGCGTAATCTATAATTACTACAGCAATCGCAATAACTAAAGTTACTCCAAGAAAACTCCAATTATTAGGAATAACTTTGGTTAAATACAGTAATAAAAGACCTAACCAACTTATAGGAGGTCCTGGTAATACAGGTAAAAAACTACCTAAAATGCCTATAATCATGCATATTAAACCGAGAATAATTAAAAGAATATCCATATTCAATAAATTTGCGTTAAGCGAAGTTACATATTTTATTTATTGTTTTTTAACTAATAAATTAGTTTGAACTAAATATTTAGTTATATTTGTTTCAGTGTTAAACTAAAAACTTAGTTGAATGAAAGCGTTAACAAAAGCAGAAGAAGAAATTATGCAAGTACTTTGGCAATTAACAAATGCCAATGTAAAAGCCATTATAGATAAATTACCCGAACCCAAACCAGCCTATAATACAGTATCTACTATTGTACGTATTTTAGAAAGTAAAGGCTTTGTAGATTATGAAAAGCAGGGGAAAGGCCACATTTATTTTCCGTTAGTCTCTAAACAAGACTATAGTAACCAATCGTTAAACACATTGGTAGATAATTATTTTCAAGGGTCGTTTAAAAGTTTAGTCTCATTTTTCGTGAAGAAGAATGATGTGAGTTTAAATGATTTAGAAGCCATGATGAAGGAAATCGAAAAAAATAAATAATTATGTTACACTACATTCTACAGACCATAGCGTTTCAATTGTTTTTTTTAATGGTGTACGATTTATTTTTAAAACGTGAAACCTTCTTTAATTGGAACCGGTTTTACTTATTATTTACACCAATTGCTTCATTTGTACTGCCTTTAATTAAAATTGAAGCTTTTAGAAATGTTTTGCCTCAAAACTATATTGTACAATTGCCAGCTGTAATCTTAAATCCAGACGCATTAACTGTACAGACACAATTATTACCAACGGTTTACCTTAAAAATAGCAGTTCGTTTTGGTCGTGGGAATTCATATTATATGTCGGTATTAGTGTGTCCATTTTTATTTTTCTTGTCAAAATGTTTAAGCTCTTTAGAACAATCAATATAAGTGAAAAGAATACGGTTAATGGGCTTACTATTATTACGTTAAAAAACAGTTCTGCAGCCTTTTCCTTTTTTAATTATGTGTTTTTAGGCGATGCCATAAATCCTGAAAATTATCAAACCATTTTGGCTCACGAATGTGTTCATAAAAGTCAGAAACACAGTGCCGATTTATTGTTTTTCGAACTGCTTCGTATTGTGTTTTGGTTTAATCCGCTCGTGTATATGTTCCAAAACAGAATGGTTACACTTCATGAATATATTGCCGATGCTTTAGTGGTAAAGCAACAAGATAAAGTGACCTACTATCAAAACTTGCTCAGTCAAGTTTTCGATGTCAATCATATTTCATTCATCAATCCATTTTTTAAACAATCATTAATCAAAAAACGAATCATTATGTTAACAAAATCGAAATCAAAACAAATCCATTTAGTAAAGTATGCTTTGCTTGTACCCATGATTTTTGCAATGCTGTTGTATACCTCTTGTGATAAAGAGGCGGACAATTCTGAATCTACCGAAATTCAAACAAGTAAAGATAAGATTCAGGAAAAAATAGATAAGATTATGGAGGAGAATCCGAATGTAAAAATTAAAATAATAGAAGAGGATTCTCTAATAGATGAGGATATAGAAGTGCCTTATAGCGTTGTAGAGCAAGTTCCTATATTTCCTGGATGTGAAGATCTCCCTGCAGAAGAACAGAAAAAGTGCTTTTCTAATAAAGTTTCTCAATTTGTAGGAAAACATTTTAATACCGATTTAGGGAAAGAGCAAGATATTAAAGGGATGCAGCGTATAAATACTATTTTTAAAATAGATAAAAATGGTAATGTGTTGGACGTGAAAGCAAGAGCAGATCATGAAATATTCCAAGAAGAAGCTATTCGAGTATTAAATTTATTACCAAAAATGCAACCAGGTAAACAAAAAGGAAAAGAAGTTACTGTGCCATATTCTTTGCCTATAGTATTTCAAGTGCATGAATAAAAAAAGTGAGATTTTACTAGAAAAACCGAAGCTAATCCCTTCGGTTTTTTTGTTTTATAAAACGGATAAGTTTACAGAAAGGTTTCATTATTAATCATTTTCGGTTAAGAATTACACTTGAAAAAGTTTTAAATACTAAAAATATTGTATTTTCGATTTTCATCTTGTACTATGAAGCATTTCGTATTTATTCTTGCATTACTATTACTTTGCGCTTGCGATGATTTAAAGGTGAAAAAAACGTCTACTGAAGCCATTTTAAATGAAGAATTAAAATCGTTTAAATGGAATGAAGTCGATGAATATCCTACTTTTTTGTCTTGCGAAACATCTGGCACCCAGCTGGGAAGAAAATTATGTTTCGAACAGACACTGTCTGCTGTTATTTTAAAACGTTTAGAAGCCGAACGCATTATTGTAAATAACGATGTTTTAGATACTATAATTATTCAGTTTAAAATTTCGGAAACAGGAGATTTAAGTCTGTTACATTTTGAAGTAGATTCATTTACACAGGCAGAAATTCCAAATATTAAATTTCTAATTACATCTAGTTTAGACAGTCTGCCTACCATAGAACCTGCAATAAAACGCGGACAGAAAGTAAGTTCTGAATTTACACTTCCTATTATTATAAAAGCGAATTAGCTTTTAAACACGCGATCTTTCCATGTGTAAGATGTAAAAAGTGAAGATACAGCAACGTATGTGCAAAATATAGGATATAATATAGCGATAATTAAATACCATTTTAATGCTTTTTTCTGATTAAAAAACACTGCACTTTTGTAAATAAGCATAAAGTCTATCCAGAACTTAACTACACATATAATTGTAAAATAAATGGGATAAAAATCTCCAAAACACATCAAAATAAATAAGCAAATTAGTAACGCATTCATACTTAGAACTAAAAGTCCTGTAATTTTACTAAAAGTGTTTTTATACGCTTTGGTTTTAGAAGCCCAACGTTTACGCTGACTAATTAAATCTGATAATGTTGGTTGTGCATGGGTGTAAATAACAGCTTCAGGAGCTTTTAAATACTTAACACTTTCTGGGAATTTCTCATTTATTTTTTCAAGTAAAAAAATGTCGTCACCACTAGCAATGGTATCATTTTCGGCAAATCCATTTACATTATAAAAAGCATCTTTTGTGTAGGCTAAATTAGCACCATTACATAAAAACGGGGTGTTAATGCCAAAACCACCTAAAGTTGCACCTTGCAAACTCATTACATCAAACCACTGGAAAATATTTAAAAATTTAGTAGTGGTAACATAAGTGATTGGAGCGACAAGAAACTGACACGTTTTATACTGCTGAATAAAATTATTAAAGGTGTCTAGCCACGTTTTAGGAAGTAAACAATCTGCATCAGTGGTTATAATCCAATCAAATTTAGATTTAGAGATGGCTAGAGTAATTGCATCTTTTTTTGGCGAATGAGATACACGTTTATTTTGAAGTAAAGTAATTTGAAGTTGAGGTTGCGTTTTAATAAAATCAGTTACAATAGCTTCAGAAATATCTTCAGAGCCATCATTTATTAACAGTATTTCAAATTGGTGTTCAGCATAGTGTAATTCAGAAATAGATTGCAGTAACTCTGGTAAATGTTTAGCTTCATTTCTAAACGGAATAATAACAGTAAAGCTCGTAAAATTAGAAAGGGTTTCAACTTTAAATGATTTAATCTTTGAAAAGCCCCAATATAAACTTCCGATTAATCCTGTATATAAAATGAGAATAACAACACTGAAAATAATCATGAATTAATTTTTTTGGAGTTTAAAATTCATGATATAAAAACTTCCAATACCACTAGGTAAAACCATGTTAAATAGCCACATAAGCGTAATGCAACTTAACACAATTGTTTCATTAATATTGAAAAATGAAAATAAATATACGGCAATACTACCTTTTAAAACCACATCAAAAATAAATACACTAGGTAAAATTGATGCTAAAAGATACATACTAGAAATAACCACCATTGCATTAAAGTAATTTATGTCTGCATGAAATAATTGAAGGAATGCATAAAACTGAAACGAAAATATAAAATATCTTAGTCCTGAAAATAATAATGTTTTTAAAAATAAAGATGCAGAAATAGAATGCAGAAAACGTTTTATTTTAACAATCCAAATTTTAGCTTTTACAAGCTTAGTAAGGACTAAAATTATTACTGTAAAAGTTACTCCAAATAGTAAATATTGAGTCCAATTCAAGGATTTAAAATCAAAATGTAAAGGGAATTTGGCAGTAAAAAATAGTAAGCCTATACTTCCAAAAAATGTGGTTATTAGCATTTGTGCTAAATTACCAATACCGTTTAATCCTACAACTTTAGTTCTTAGTCTAGAAGGAAAATATAATGCTTTAGCACCATAATCTCCAATTCGATTTGGTGTGAAAAGCGAGGCAGTATGTGCTCCTAAAGTTTGTTCTGTAGCTGCTTTTATAGATGTTGTTTTAATAGAATTTGCTAAGTTTTGCCATTTTAAAATCTCAAAAAACCAATTAAAAGAGGTTAATAATGTAAGAATCAAAAAATAATTAAACGATAATATATTATTAGACAATATATTCGTTTTTAATTCAGATATTGATAAATCATTGTTGTTGAATAGTTTATAGTATATAAAATAAAAACTAAAAGCAATAATGCTTATCTTAACCGAATAAATTAAGATTTGATAAGATTTAAAAGTAAGTGCTTTGACGTACATGCTGCAAATTAAACCATTTATTATAAGATGTCTTCTATATTAAAACAACAAAAATACATAACCAGCTTGGTTATTTTTATATGTCTAATTTCTATACACGGATTTGCTCAAGAAGAAGAGGATGTCTTAAAGTTCGAATTGAGTTTTGGGGCTAATCAAGTTTCGGAAAGCGGATTTGCAGAATCGTTTTCTGGAGATGAAATAAATTTGCCTACTATAAATGTAGGAGCTCAATATATGTTTACCGAAACTCTTGGTGCTAAATTCGATTTGGGTTTTAATCGTATTAAAAGTGAAGGGAGTTCAGAATCCTTTAAAATAAATTATACACGACTAAATTTACAAGGGGTTTACGACTATACTAATATTTTTGGTTCAGATATAGATAAATTAAAATTTCAAGTTCATGCTGGACCTGGATTTACATTTGTTAGGCCTTTGAGTATTGCATATAATAACAATCAGAACTATTTTAATGCTATGGTAGGAACAGAAATCTTATATGCACTTAATAGAAATTCGTCTGTGTTTTTTGATGTGTCTTATATTCATGGTTTTACAAAACCAGATAGTTATTCTCCAATTACATCTGGTCAAGGTGCTTTTAATGGCAGTATACTTACCTTTACAGTTGGCGTTTCCTTATCTTTGAGCGGATGTTATTATTGTAATTAATGAGTAAAGAACGTATTATTTTAGGGATAGATCCCGGAACCACAATTATGGGGTTTGGACTAATAAAAGTTGTGGGTAGGACCATGTCTTTTTTACAATTGAATGAATTAGATTTAAAAAAATACGACGATCATTATCTAAAATTAAAGCTCATTTTTGAACGTACAATCGAACTAATCGAAACCCACCATCCAGACGAAATTGCTATCGAAGCTCCTTTCTTTGGGAAAAATGTGCAAAGTATGTTAAAGCTTGGTCGAGCCCAAGGTGTGGCCATGGCCGCAGGTTTGTCTCGTGAAGTTCCTATTACCGAGTATTCTCCTAAAAAAATAAAAATGGCTATTACCGGAAACGGTAACGCGACAAAGGAACAAGTTGCTAAAATGCTTCAAAGTTTATTAGGGTTGAAAACGCTTCCTAAAAATTTAGATTCTACAGACGGTCTTGCCGCAGCAGTTTGTCATTTTTATAATGATAATCGTGTCGAGGTTGGTAAAAGTTATACCGGTTGGGATGCTTTTGTAAAGCAAAATGAATCGCGGGTTAAAGTTCAAAAAACGGTTAAAACAACTAGTAAAACAATCAATAAACTAGGCGTAAAAAAGATTAAAAAATGAGATTGAATCCACAGATTAATTCTATAGAATATGTTGAAGGTGTAGGCATTTATATTCACATTCCGTTTTGCAAACAAGCATGTTTTTATTGTGATTTTCATTTTTCAACCTCTTTAAAAAAGAAGGATGAATTAATTTTGGCTTTAATTGAAGAATTAGAATTACGAAAATCTGAGTTTGAAAACGATACCGTCGCAACCGTTTATTTTGGTGGCGGTACACCAAGTTTATTGTCTTTAGAAGAAATTAATAAGATTTTAAATGCCGTGTTTTTGAATTACAAAGTGATTGAAGATCCTGAAATTACCCTAGAAGCCAATCCAGATGATTTATCTGAATCTAAAATTATAGAGCTTTCTAAAAGCAAAATTAATCGTCTAAGCATTGGTGTGCAATCCTTTTTTGAAGCCGATTTAAAACTTATGAATCGTGCCCACAATGCAATTGAAGCGAAAAAGTGCTTGACATGGGCAACACAGTATTTCGATAATATTTCTGTCGATTTAATTTATGGAATTCCTGGAGCATCTCACAAGCAATGGCAAGAAAATATTCAAACGCTTTTAGATTTTAATGTTCCTCATATTTCTAGTTATGCGTTAACCGTAGAGCCCAAAACAGCATTAGAGACCTTAATTAAAAAAGGAAAAATTGAAGATGTGAATGAAGCGCATGCCGAAGTACAGTTTCATATGTTAATAGATCAATTAACAGCTAACGGGTTTCAGCATTACGAATTGTCTAATTTTGGAAAACCTGGATATTTTAGTATAAATAATTCGGCCTATTGGCAAGGTAAAAAATATATTGGCATCGGACCTTCAGCTCATTCCTTTACAGGAGAATCTCGCAGTTGGAATGTTGCTAATAATTCAAAATATATAAAGGCAATTCAATCTAAAACATTGCCAAGTGAAATAGAATACTTATCTGTTAATGATAAGTATAACGAGTATGTAATGACTGGGCTACGTACCATTTGGGGTGTATCTTTACAGACTATAGAAACTCAATTCGGAATCGATTTTAAATCTTATCTTTTAGAACAATCAGGTAAATATTTAAAAGAAGAATTATTGTATCTTGAAGGAGATAATCTTAAAGTAAGTTATGAAGGTAAATTCTTAAGTGATGGCATTGCGTCTCATCTGTTTAAGATTTAAAATAGTATTTAATATGATTGCAAGTATTCAAACCAATTCAAAAAAATATAAAATAAACCTCACCAAACCTATAGATATTTCTATTCCGTTACGTGCATCGCACACCAATGTTACTGCTTGGTATGTAGAGCCTCCTAAAATGGAGCCGGTTAAGGATAGTGAAGGTTTTTCTGCTCGAGTATCTGAAGGTGCAGCATTTAATTTTAATAATATTTCATTTAATCCGCATGCACATGGTACACATACTGAATGTGTAGGATATGTAACTCACGATTTTAATTCTGTAAATGAGAGTTTAAAACAGTTTTTCTTTTTAGCAGAAGTAATAACAGTAGCGGTTGAAAAATTAGGAGACGATTTAGTGATTTCTAAAAAACAAATACAGTTTGCGTTGGGAAACAAGAAACGTAAAGCCGTTATTATAAGAACAATTCCAAATACTATAGAAAAATTAAATAAACAATATTCACATACCAATCCGCCGTACTTACTCGAGGATGCCGCTGTATATTTGCGAGAAAAAGGTGTTGAGCATTTGTTGGTAGATTTACCGAGTCTGGATAAAGAAAAAGACGAGGGCGAGTTATTGGCGCATCATGCGTTTTGGAATACAAAAGGAAAGGTTAGAAAACATGCTACCATTACAGAATTAATTTATGTTCAGAATTTTATTCAGGACGGGACATACTTTTTAAACCTGCAAATAGCACCTTTTCATAACGATGCAACACCAAGTAAACCTATTTTGTATGAGGTAATTACATCGTAAATATTTTAGGTAAACTTTTATTGGTATGATTAATATAGAACAGTTATATGATTATTGTTTAAAAAAGAAAGGTGTAACCGAAACGTTTCCCTTTGATAACAATACTTTAGTACTAAAAGTGTTAGGAAAAATGTTTTTACTAACCTCTTTAAAAGGTTGGGAAGAAGGCAAACCAGCAATAAATTTAAAATGTGATCCTACAGAAGCAGAGAACTTAAGAGCGAATTACGACAATATAATTCCGGGTTACCACATGAGTAAGAAACATTGGAATACTTTAAAACTTAATCAGGGAGATTTAGAGAATGCTTTGGTTTTACAGCTTATAGACCATTCATACGATTTGGTAGTAAAAGGTGTGCCTAAAAAACTAAGAGATACTTTAGGATAGAGTTCCTTAATTTTAAATACTAATTAAGCCCGTTGTTTGTAAGCAGAAGGAATACTGCCTTTTACACTCTTAAACTGTCTATTAAAATTCGAAATATTTTTAAATCCAGAACGATAAGCAATTTCAGAAATAGATAAGTCGTTATTTTTAATAATGAGTTTACAAGCGTGCTCAATACGTAATTCATTTAAAAATTGAAAATATGTTTTATTGGTTCGTTTTTTAAAATATTTACAAAATGCATTTTTGGTCATAACCGCAACTCCCGAAATTGTGTCTAAAGAAATATCTTGGCTAAAATGTGTCATGGTGTATTCAAAAACATTACGCATACGCTTTCCTTCATTATCGGTATATCTTTTGTCGTAAATAAAAGACGATAAACTTTCGTAAGATGCTATAGAAGTAATTTGGAGCATTCGTATTAGAATAATAAAAGACTCTAGTTTTGAGCTCTGTTTAAGGTTGTAAAATAAAGACGTAAGGTGCTTTTTTTTAGATGTAATTTTAAAGCCTTGTTCTGCTCTTTTAAAAAAAGGTTCTAAGGCTTCAAGTTCTGATAAATCAAAAAAATGAGGTCCAAAAGCATCTTTTGTAAAAAATAAAGTTAACATATGCGATGGTATATTTGCATTTTCGTCACTTATAAAAACATGGGGTAAATTGCTGCCAATAATTAAAATATCTCCAGTTTCGTAATGGTTTATTGTATCTCCAACAATTAAAGATCCATCGCCTGAAACAATTAAACTTAACTGAATTTCTTCATGTTGATGTAATTTGTCGTAAAAAACCAAATCTAAATCATCCTGAAAAACAAGTGCATCTTGTTGTGGTTTAGGGATTTTAAATGGTAAAACTTTCATGTTTAAATATCTTTTTGGTTTTAAAATTACGCAAATAATATTCTAAAATAATTTAAAAAATAAATAAATGGATAGTTTTATATTAATTGTGGATAATTACAATCAATATAAAATCCAATTTACTAAGTAGCTTTGTTTTACAAAAAAATAGTGTTAAGAGCATAAAATAGGAGGAGAATTAGCCTTAAATTAGTCTATACATAGCAGAATCGGAATTAGCTGTGAGACCTTGTATAGAATACATGCGTTTGCTAAAATAAAAATAGAACAAAATGTAAAAATGTTAGAGTTCTATCTAATATAAAACAAGGCGTTTACAAGTCTGTCTATGTTTAAAAATATAGAATGTATTTTAAAATTCTAGTTCAAAAGAGATTAAAAAAAGAGAATAAAAATGATTACTGGAAAAAATTATATTGGTTTTACACCATCTGCAAACGGAACAAAAACATACAAAACCTTTAATCCGCAAACTAATACAGAAAACGAAGACATCTTTACTGTAGCAACTTCGGTAGAAATAGATCAAGCTGTTGCATTAGCGACCGAAGCTTTTAAACGTTTTTCCAAAATATCAGGAAAAGAAAAAGCCGAGTTTTTAAATACAATTGCCGATGAAATTTTAGCATTAGATACTTTAATAGAAACCTATTGTAAAGAATCAGGATTGCCTGAAGGTCGTGCTATGGGAGAACGCGGACGAACTGTTGGACAACTTAGAGCTTTTGCTAAATTAGTAGAAGATGGATCTTGGGTAGATGCTACTATTGATACTGCACAGCCAGAACGGTCACCAATGCCAAAACCAGATTTGCGTAAAATGTATATTGGTTTAGGTCCTGTTGTGGTGTTTGGTGCAAGTAACTTTCCTTTAGCATATTCTACTGCTGGCGGAGACACAGCTGCAGCTTTTGCAGCAGGATGTCCTGTGATTGTGAAATCGCATCCTATGCATGCCGGTACAGGTGAGCTTGTTGCAACAGCTGTAATTAAAGCTGCTCAGAAAACCAATATGCCAGATGGTGTGTTTTCAAATATAAATAGTAGTGGTATTGATGTTGGTCAGCAATTAGTGAAGCATCCTGGAATTAAAGCTGTCGGGTTTACAGGAAGCATTCGTGGTGGTCGTGCTTTATATAATTTGGCAGCAGAACGAGAAGAACCAATTCCTGTTTTTGCAGAAATGGGAAGTATAAATCCAGTTGTGATTCTTCCAAAAGCGTTGTCAGAACAAGGGCAAGATTGGGCGAAAACGTATGCCAGTTCAATCATGCTCGGTACAGGACAGTTTTGTACAAATCCAGGATTATTATTAGGTATAAAAGGAAAAGATTTAGATGTATTTATTGATGTTCTGTCTCATGAAATTGTAAAAATAGAGCCGTCTTGTATGTTGCATCCTAATATAAAAAGTGCCTATTCTAAGAATAAATTACGAGCATTAGATCAAGAGGGAATTACTATTTCTGCAGAATATAAAACAGATGTAAAACCTAATTATGCACAACAAACTGTTTTAACTGTAAATGGTAAAACATTTTTAGAAAATACAACCTTACATCAAGAAGTATTTGGTCCATTTTCATTAGTAGTACAGTGTGAAAGTGAAGAAGAATTAGAAACCATTTTATATAAATTAGAAGGTCAGTTAACAGGAACATTAATAGCCGCAGAAGGAGAGGCTAACGCATATTCAGGAATAGTAAGTGCATTGCAAAACCGTGTTGGACGTATTATTTTTAATGGTGTGCCAACAGGAGTAGAGGTTTGTCCGTCTATGGTTCATGGAGGTCCATACCCATCATCAACAGATAGTCGTTTTACAGCCGTAGGAACTCAATCTATAAAACGTTGGGTTAGACCATTTAGTTTTCAAGATTGGCCAAATTATTTGTTGCCTATCGAGTTGCAAAATGCAAATCCTTTAGGGATTTTAAGATTAGTAAATAACAAACAGACTGCAGATGCTATTTAATGTATGGCTAGAAAAACCTTCTTTTGTATAATAACATTAAATTTGGATGCTTTTCATCTAGACAGAATATTTTAAATATGAGATATAAACAAATTTCCAATTCACTTTTTATAAATAATAGAACACGCTTTACGGCTAAAATGAAGCAAAATACCATTGCGATTTTAACGTCTAACGATGTGAAGCATAACAATGCAGACGATATGATGGGGTTTACCCAAAATAATGATCTGTTTTATCTTTCAGGAATCGATCAGGCAGAGACTATTTTAGTCTTGTTTCCAGATGCTATTAAGCTCGAAAACAGAGCTATTCTTTTTGTTACAGAAACTTCAGAGCAAATTAAAATTTGGGATGGTGATAAATTAACGAAAGACCAAGCATCTCAAATTTCAGGAATTAAACGCGTAGAGTGGGTTCACGATTTTGAAAAATTACTTCAGCTTATGGCTTTTGAAGCCGATGGATTTTATCTGGGACATAACGAACATGTTAAACGTATAACGCTTAATCAGCAAACACAACAGGATCGTATGATTTTATGGGTAAAAGAGAAATATCCTTTACACGATTTGCACCGTGTTGCAAAACTAACACGAGAACTTAGACCAATAAAATCTGATGTAGAAATAGACTTAATGCAACAGGCGGCAGATATTAGTGTCAAGAGTTTTGAACGAGCATTAAGAGCAACAAAGCCAGGGGTGATGGAATATGAAATAGAGGCCGAACATATTTATCAATTAACAAAATCTGGTGGGTTACGTCATGCGTTTAAACCCATTATTGCTTCAGGGAAAAATGCCTGTGCTTTGCATTATAATACGAATGACGATGTGTGCAAAGATGGAGATTTAGTTCTTATGGATTTTGGGGTGTGTTATGCTAATTACAATAGTGATACTACAAGATGTTTTCCTGTAAATGGTAAGTTTACAAAACGTCAGAAAGAAGTGTATTCTGCCGTTTTACATTGTTTAAAGGAAGGCGCTAAATTACTAAAACCAGGTGCTGTTTCTGCCGATTATGAAAAGCAAATGGGAAAGTTGGTAGAAGAACAACTGATAAAAATAGGATTGCTAAATGCAGAAGACGTTGCGAAACAAGAGCCAGAAAAACCGTTATACAAAAAGTATTATATGCATAATTCTGCGCATCATCTTGGTTTAGATGTGCATGATGTAGGTTTATATTCTCGTCCGTTTGAGGTTGGAATGGTTCTTACTTGCGAACCAGGAATTTATATTCCAGAAGAAGGTATTGGGTGTCGTTTAGAAAACGATTATTTAATTACTGAAGATGGTAATCGTAACTTAACTGAAGCGATGCCAATTGAAATAGAAGACATTGAATTAATAATGAAAAATAACTAATTAAATGATAACATTAGGATTAGGAGGTTCTACCATTGAAGCCGAATTAGCAGCAATAGAATCTAGAGCACATGTAGTACAGCCCATAAATAAAGATGCTTACCCAAAGCGTATAAAGCGCGCTTTAGAAATTATGGCTACCGAAAATGTGTCGGCAGTATATTTACATGCAGGTACAAATTTATATTACTTTACAGGTACAAAATGGCATGCTAGCGAACGTATGGTTGGGGCTTTATTATTAGCAGATGGAACGATTCACTATATCGCACCTCATTTTGAAGAAGGTACAATTTTAGATTTTATGGAATTTGAAGGTCCTATTCATGGCTGGGAAGAGCATGAAAGTCCGTTTGAATTGCTAGTAACTGTTTTAAAAGAGAATGGCATTACAGAAGGTAATATTGCAATGGATGAAGTGACTCCGTTTTTTATTATAGACGGTGTTTTAAATTGTCAATCAGATTATAAACTAGTCAATGCAAAACCAATTACAGCAGGTTGCCGTATGATTAAATCTGACGAAGAAATTGCAATCATGCAAACCGCTATGAATATTACCATGGAAATTCATAAAGCTGTAGCGCGTATTTTAAAACCTGGAATTGCGGCTCAAACTGTAGTCGATTTTATTCATGAAGCTCATAAACGCTATGGTGCTCCAGAAGGTTCTTACTTTTGTATTGTCTTATTTGGTGTAGATACATCTTTTCCGCATGGCGTAAAAGCACCAAAAGATTTAGAAGAAAATGATGTGGTTTTAATAGATACAGGCTGTATGCTTCACGATTATATTTCAGACATTACAAGAACGTATGTTTATGGAGAGATTACAGATGAACAACGTCGCATTTGGAATTTAGAACGCGAAGCTCAATTTTCTGCTTTTAAAGCAGCTCAATTAGGTCAAACTTGCGGCTCGATAGATGTTGCCGTTAGAAAAACGTTAGAAGCAAACGGGTTAGGACCGGATTATAAATTACCAGGATTGCCGCACAGAACAGGTCATGGTATTGGTTTAGATATTCACGAATGGCCATTTTTAGTTAAAACAGATCAGACTATTTTAGAACCAGGTATTTGTGTGAGTAATGAGCCTATGTTAGTGGTCCCAGACAAGTTCGGTATTCGTTTAGAAGATCATATTTATATGACAGAAAATGGGCCTAAATGGTTTACAGAGCCTGCACATAGCATTGAAGATCCTTTCGGAATTTCAAAATAAGTAAGTGTTTATACCGTAAGTTTTAAAAGGCGTTAGATGTGAAAATTTAAGGCTTTTTTTGTAGCAAAATAAGGTGTCTTTTTTAATCTGTTCATTTTCATTTGTTGCAATTCGTTTTAAAATGTATTTTCGCAATTCTAAAAAATAAAATTATGAGTGTATTACAGACATTAGAAGATCGTAGTCATAACAGTTGCGAGCTTTGTACTTCAAAAGAACAATTAAAACAGTATACTATTCCGCCATCATTAAATGAAAGTGTAGACAATAGTGTGTTGGTATGTAATACGTGTTTACAACAAATTGAAGGCAATGAAGATATGGATGTTAACCATTGGCGTTGTTTAAACGATAGTATGTGGAACGAACATGTTGCTGTACAAATTATGTCTTGGAGAATGTTGCAACGTTTACGTGCAGAAGGTTGGCCAAAAGATTTAATAGATATGATGTATCTAGATGAAGACGCTATGGCTTTAGCACGTGCAACAGGAGAACATGAAGATGAAAGTGCTAAAATTATTCACCGCGATGTAAATGGTGTTGTTCTAGAAGTAGGAGATTCTGTAGTATTAGTTAAAGATTTAAAGGTGAAAGGATCTAGCATGGTTGCTAAGCAAGGAACTGCTGTTAGAAATATTCGTTTAGATCATGAAAATGCTGAATATATTGAAGGTAAAGTTGGGAGCCAACAAATTGTGATTATTACAAAATATGTAAAGAAGCTGTAATTTATCGGCTTTAACAATATAAAAAAACGGGCTATAATATTATGTTATAACCCGTTTTTTTATTTCTGTTTTGGTGTTCTAGATCTTATTTTTCTGTGTGTTTATTGAAATAATAAGTTGCAGCAATTAAATCTTCAAGCGCATGACCAACCGATTTAAAAAGAGTAATTTCAGAATCACTTTTACGTCCCGTTTTTACATTGCTACACAGTTCAAATAAATCGGCTTGAATGTCGTCTTCTTTTAGAATCCCAGAGCTAAGAGGAATATGTATATCTCCACTCTCCTTTAATCCACCTTGATATGTGTCTATATATACCGATGCTTTTAAAATCGCATCGTTATCGGCTTCACGCATATCTTTTTTATACGCACCAACCAAATCGATATGTTGTCCTGGTTTTAAATAGCTTCCAAAAACAAGAGGAGTTTTAGACAAGGTTGCGGAAGAAACAATATCGACTTCACTTATTTTTTCTTCAATAGTTTTTATCGCTTTAATAGAAAACGACGCATTTATAAATTGGTCACAAATCGCTTTAGCTTTATTAAAATCACGCCCGTATACGAATACTTTTTTAATAGGTCGAACACTGGCATGTGCTGCAATTAGATTTGTAGAAAGTGCTCCAGTACCAATCATTAATAACGATTCTGAATCTTCTCGCGATAAAAATGAAGACGCCAATGCCGATGCGGCTGCAGTTCGTTTTACTGTTAAGCTTTTGGCTTCTAAAATGGCTTTTAGTTGTCCGTTAACGGCATCTAAATATAAATATGTGCCTTGTATAGCAGGTAGATTATATTTTCCATTACCTGGGCTAACGGTTGCGATTTTTACACCTGCACTTTTTCCAGGTTGCCAAGCAGGCATTAAAAGTAAGGTTGAGTCAGATTTCGTTTCTGGGTTAGGGAAATCGTGATGATGACGCATTGGTACTAAATAATCGTTGGAAGCGAATCCTTCTTTTAAAGCAGAAACTAAGGTTTTAAAATCTGTAGTATTTTCAATGAAATCTGAATCGATTAAAGCTGTGTTTTTCATAATTCAAAATTAAGGAATATCTATAGACGAATATAATTAATATACAAAATGGCATATATTATATAATGCACGGATAATTATCAACTAAAAAAAGATTTACAAAAACGTTTTTTGTTTTCGATAAAATGCATCAGCTTGAATTTGCATTAATTCGCGAGCTTTTTTCTTTTTGTATTGATAGAATTCTTCTTCTGTACTAATATCGGTATATACTTTATCGTTTATTGAAGCATCAGTTTTTACAATAAGCAGACGTTCGTAAATACGTTGGTTTACTAAAGATTTTATTGCTGTTTCTTCATCTTCTAATTTAAAATCATATTCGCCTTTTGGAGCTAATAGTTTTGAGAATATAGGTGCTGTTTCTATGGCTAAGAATAATAAGAATATAAAGAATGATGGTAGCCAGGGTAATGTGCTTAATGCTGTAATTCGTGCCATAAGTCCGCCAAAGTTATCTATTATGGGTTGTGTTTTGGTAACCTGATTTTTATAAGTACTTTTTAGTTGTTTAATTTCAGATTCAATAGTTGCTATCTTATTTGAATTACTAAGTTTTAAATCTTGTAACTCTGTTAATGCGGTGTCGTGCTTGTCTCGTTTTTCTTTATAAACAGGACCTTTTCCTAGTTTATTTGTTCCGCTTGTACCTTCTGCTTCTGTAATATACGTGTTGTATAGCGCATTAGTTTCATTAGATTTTGTGGTGATTTCAGATTTTAAAAGGTCAATTTCAGAATTTAAAATTTGAATTTCTGGATTAAACAGATTTGCAATCTGGTCTTGATTTTTAAGCGTTAATTCGTTTTGTTGTGCTAGTAAGACTTGATTAATTTCTTTTTCAAAAATTTTTAATTCTAAAGGTTTCGAAATTACAATAGCTATAATTAAAGCTAATATTAGTCTTGGAATAACTTGAAGGAGTTCATTTAAAAAGGATTGCCTTTTTTTTAAGGTCGACACGATAAACCGATCTAAATTAAAAATAAGAAGGCCCCAAAGAACTCCGAAAATAATAGCTAAAATCAGATTATCAAATACCATTTGTAATGCAAATCCAGCAGCTATGCTTGCTATTAGTGCAGTAAAAAATACGGTGGCACCTATGCCAGCATATTTGTTTTGTTCGCCATTAGAACAGGATTTTAAAATACTTTGGTCTGCTCCAGAACAAAGTATGAAGAATTTTTTTAACATGATGATTGATTTGATTGATGATTGCTATTAGAACGTTGTTTTATGTTAAATGTTACACTTTTCGTTATAAAAGATCATTGAGTATTATATATAATTAATTTAAAGTGGTAGGGATTTCTGAACTTTCTAAAGCCTAAAAGCCTTTAAAAATGTTTAATGCTTATATTTGATTCTTTATAACTATACCAATTTGCAATGAGTAAATTAAGATTGAGTCTGATATTTAGTGTTTTAAGTTTTTATTTTTCATATAGTCAATCGGTTATAGATATAATTAATGCCGTGAATTTAGATTCCTTGTCGCTTACTGTTAGCGAATTTTCTGGCGAACGTGCTACAACTGTCAATGGTAATACGGTTACTCTTAAAAATAGGTTATATCGTAATAATGATTTGGCAGCAGATTACTTATATGAAAAATTAGATAAGTTAGAAAATACCACTGTAGAGAATCAATTTATGAATCGAGATGAAAGTAGTCGTAATATAATTGCAACCCAACTCGGAATTACTAATCCAGAAAAGGTGTATATGATTTGTGCCCATTATGATGGCATTGCAGATTATTGTGCCGATGACAATGCTAGTGGAGTAGCTGCAGTTTTAGAAATAGCTAGAATTTTATCTGGACAATGTTTAGATAATACCATTATTTATGCTTTGTGGGATGAAGAGGAAATAGGTTTATATGGGTCTAAATACTATGCTGAATTAGCTAAAACTAATGGAGATGAAATTTTAGGTGTTTATAATCTAGATATGATTGGTTATGATGGAGATAATGACCAAAGTTTTGATATTGATGTTAAGAAAGACAATGAAGGTTCTCAAGGTATGAGCGATGATATTGTTGCGGTATTAAACTCGTATCCGTTTAAATTGAATGCGAATATTGTAATTCCAGGAACAGAATATAGTGATCATGCCAGTTTTTGGAATCGTGATTATCCAGCTGTATTAGTAGGAGAAGCGTGGTCTGAAAATGATCAGAATCCAGGATATCACTCAGATAAAGATCGTTTTGATATTTTTAATTTAGAATATTTTCATGAACTTTCTAAATTGTCTGCTGGATATATAGCGACCAAGGGTGTGTTGACGGGAGTAGATAATTTGGTAACACAAAGTAATAATACTTTGGTGGCAAATCAAAATAATGCGATTTACCAGTGGTATAATTGCACAACAGATACTGCTATTAAAGAGGCTAATTTTCAGACCTTCATACCTACAAAAAACGGATCTTATAAGGTTGAGGTTACTTCTGGAAGTTGTGTTGAGTTTAGTGCGTGTTATGAGTTTTCAACTTTAGGTTTACCAACATTTACAGCTAGAGAACTTAAATTACACCCCAATCCTGTAAAGGCAAAGTTAATAATTGAAAGAAGTGTAACTGAAACTGCCAATTTTATAATGTACGACGTTTCTGGAAAACGTGTGTTTTATACAACTTCGGATACACAAATAACCGAATTACAACTAGATAATTTAGCGAAAGGTGTTTATTTTTTAAGTGTTGAAAGTTCTAAAAAACGTGGTGTTTATAAGATTATTAAAGAGTAAGAATTTTTTCTTAATGGATTACATTAGATAATTATGATGTTTTGCGTTAGCGATTGCAGTGGCATCCTTTTTATGAGCTTATAATAACATATTTGGTTTGCAACCGAGGGTTTGTTTAGGCTGAAAAACATCGAAGAGAGTGAATGAAATAAAAAGATATAACGGAAAGCGCGACCTTTAGGGAACGCCCGAAATAGTATAAATAAAAAATCCGTTCAAAACGCTATTGAACGGATTTTTTTATAATAATAAGTGTCTATTTTTTAGACAATGCTGTAAAGTGTTTGTAGAACATTGGGATGGTTTCGATACCTTTTAGGTAGTTCCAAATTCCGAAATGTTCGTTTGGCGAGTGAATCGCGTCGCTGTCTAATCCGAATCCCATTAAAATGGTTTTGCTTTGTAATTCGTCTTCGAAAAGCGATACAATAGGAATACTTCCTCCGCTACGTTGTGGAATTGGCGTTTGCCCGAACGTATCGGTATAAGCTTTAGATGCCGCTTGGTAACCAATGCTGTCTATAGGCGTTACGTACCCTTGTCCGCCATGATGAGGTTTTACTTTTACGGTTACCGCTTCTGGAGCAATATTTTCGAAATGCTTTTGAAACAATTCTGTGATCTCTTTCCAATCTTGATTAGGTACTAAACGCATAGAAATTTTTGCAAATGCTTTACTTGCGATAACGGTTTTTGCACCTTCGCCAGTATAACCTCCCCAAATACCATTAACATCTAACGTAGGACGGATAGAATTGCGTTCGTTGGTTGTGTAACCAGCTTCGCCGTAAACAGCGTCTATATCTAAAGCTTTCTTATAGTTGTCTAAATTAAAAGGCGCTTTAGCCATTTGAGCACGCTCGTCTGCAGACAATTCTTCTACTCTGTCGTAGAAACCAGGAATGGTAATGTGATTGTTTTCGTCGTGAAGAGACGCAATCATTTTGGTTAATATATTGATTGGGTTTGCCACTGCACCACCGTAAAGTCCAGAGTGTAAATCGCGATTTGGTCCAGTAACCTCAACCTCTACATAGCTCAATCCGCGTAAACCTGTGGTGATAGAAGGCACATCCTTCGCAATCATTCCCGTATCTGAAATCAGGATAACGTCGTTTTTAAGTTTCTCGTGATTGTTTTTTACAAAGGTTGCTAGGTTTACACTACCAACTTCTTCTTCACCTTCAATCATGAATTTTACGTTACATGGTAACTCGTCGTTTTTGGTCATGAATTCCAATGCCTTTACATGCATGTACATCTGACCTTTATCATCGCAAGCACCACGCGCGAAAATAGCACCTTCGGGATGTGTTTCGGTAGTTTTTATTACCGGTTCGAATGGTGGAGACGTCCAAAGTTCGATAGGGTCTGCCGGTTGTACGTCGTAATGACCGTAAACAAGTACGGTTGGAAGCGATTTGTCGATAATTTTTTCACCATAAACAATTGGATGGCCATCGGTTTTACAAATTTCTACGTGATCGCATCCTGCTTCTTCAAGACGTGTTTTAACGATCTCTGAAGTTTTTAAAACGTCGTCTTTATATGCTGAGTCGGCACTAACAGACGGTACCTTAAGTAATTCGATAAGTTCGTTTAAAAATCTATCCTTGTTATTTTCGATGTAAGTCGAGATATTTTTCATGTGGAATTATTCTGTTTCCTACAAAAATACAAAAATGTTGAATTTTTTTTCAAAAGTTGAATTGTTTATTGAAACTAATTTTTATATTTGCACACCTTATTGCGGGCGTGGTGGAATTGGTAGACACGCTAGACTTAGGATCTAGTGCCGCGAGGTGTGAGAGTTCGAGTCTCTCCGCCCGCACAATAAGAGAAAGCCGACTATTTATAGTCGGCTTTTTTTGTTTTTATATATTATCTGAGTTTTACAATTTAGATTTTATAAAAGCCTTGATTCTAGATCTGTCGTTTAAAATATCTTTTCTGTAATTTTTATTAATAATGAAAAAATAAGTACGGTGTAACAATAGCTTAGAAAAATCTATGTAAGTATGGATTTTGTAATGCCAATAATTAAACGCTTTAGATTGGTTTTTTAATTGGTATATTTTTGTGTTGTAAATTAGTCTTAGGGATCTTGGAGGTTTAGGTATGTCTTTAAAGTATATGCTCCCAAGGTTAAAATTGTTAAGAATATGTTTGTTTCTTAATACTATTCTTTGTTCCTCTAAATTTAAGTGAGGCCACAATACTAATGTATCAAAGTAGTTTTTGAGGCCGATATAATTATAGAATGATCCCAAATCATTAATTTGGAAATTTAGTACATTATGTGTAATTAAATGTTTTACCGAAGGAATAGGTATATTTGTATGTCTTACAAACTGTTTGTCTTTTAAAACATCTTCAGGCTTTAAATTTTTTTGGTCTTTGTCTAAGAGTTTAAAGTGGACTTCTACAGCACCAATGTAGTCTTTAGATGCTAGTCTTAAAAGGTGTTTGTCTTCAAAATATTTAGGGTTAATCGTTGGCTCTTTAGCAAACGTGTATCCTTTATCTATTAATAGCTGAAATGCTTTCTCTGATTGATCTTTATGGACTAATAAATCAATATCTCCAAGCATACGCTCTCCAATATCCTCATAATAGTTTGAAGCAATCATAGCGGCTCCTTTTAAGAATACGTGTTCAATATTTTCTGCGTTAAACCATGTATTTATAAGTTTAACTTCATTTAATAAAGACTGATTGCGTTCGTTATTTAAGTCGTAAATATATTTTAGATACACTTGAAGGTCTTCTGGTAAATAGGCTACAAGTCCTTTAGATTTTAAGCGTATATAAATGGTAGGAATAATAAGATGTTTACTCCCTATTTCAACGATGTTATCCCAATTAAAATTATCGTTTAAGATGTCTTTTTCTAATGATCTATCACCGGTATTGAAACTAATTAGACGTGAAATATGTATTAAGGTGTCTTCAGTAGTACTCATAAACGATTCTTATTCGTCTATAAAGATAGTTGAAAATATATCAATAGCATCTTGATTGTTGCTATAAGTAAGTTTGTAAAATGTAACTGTATTAATCCATTTCAGAAAAGCTTTTGCATTTTCTGGTTTAGGTGAAATCCAAGAATCAGGGATTAAAATCTCTAAAGCCGTTTTAGCATTTATAGGTTCTAATAGTGTTTTGGAATTAGCTTTATAATTTACTAAAACAATTTTATTACAGGAAGTATTTGTTAGATTGGGAAGGGGTGTAGATACATATTTAATCCCACCTTTAAATGCTCTTAAATAGCTTTGAGGTAAGTCGTCAAAGTTATTTATGAAAGGTTTTATTGTAGGAAATGCTCCAGGTTTTACAGATATTCCTCCTGGAAAATAATACGTGTTTAAATTGTCTCTTAAAATAGGAGTGGTGTCGTCTGCAACTAAGTCATATCCATGCCGTGTTAAGAGTGTTGTTAATGTGCTTTTACCACTTCCAGACGTACCAATAAGCATTACCGATTTAGAGTTGTTAGATATTGTAGACGCATGTAAAAGACCCAACCAATCATGCTCTTTTTTGTTATGTAGAGCACAGATTAATTCCATATTAAACTTTCCTTGTAATTCATGAAAGTCTTTAGAATTGCATGACCTTACAAAGTGATTATTAGTAAAGAGTTTAATTTGATTATGTTCTTCATATATGTCAAACCAAAAATCAGGTGTGCTATGTTTTGAAGTTTCTAAATGTTGTAGTTGTGGATGAATATAATTAATTAATAATTCAGATTGAAAATGAATCTCAAAATAAAATGTGCCACAAGTGTAATATTTTGTGAATTTTCTATTGGTTATATCTATAGAATACTTAGTGGGATTCAGTTCTCTTTTTGTAGGAATATTTCTATCTAATAGAAATTGTTTTACATCTAAAAATATCGCATTAGCTTTTTCTGATGTAAATTGAAATGTATTCTTGTATACATTTACGCAATCGTCTAGATTTTTAGCGTCTAAAAAGGTTTGTATACAAAAGTACAATCCGCTATCGATTATGGTATATTGATTCGATTTCTCAAACCAAAGTATCATAAAATCGTTAACGGATTGTATGTATTTAGGAGCTAAATTAGCTTTCAAAAATGCAATTAAAAATTACTTTTTACTTGACTAGTACCTACTTGCGATTCAGGTGTAGTTATCGTACTTCCTGAAGTGTCTGTACCTATTACTTCATTGTTCGAGTTATTTACTCGTGCATTAGGATCTACGGGCTTACTCGTGTTTTGTGCACTTAGTGGGTTTAACACAGCAAACGTACCAATGGCCGTGAATGCCGCATATTTCCCCATTTTTTTTATGGCGTCTTTACGAGTGATTTCTGTATTGTTATTTTCCTTTTTCATAGTTGTAAATATAAAATAAGTTTTTGTGTTACAAAATGTTATTTTAAAATAACACGTTTTGTAGTTTGGTTACCTGTTTGGTCTTCAACACGAACAATGTAAATTCCGCTACTATATGCGCTTGCATTAATAGAGTATTCGTTAACTGCATTTTTTAATACAACATTGTTTATCTGTCTACCTTGAATATCGTAAACAGTTAATTTCGTGTTTACATCTAATGAACCTTTTATTTTAATTGTTTTATTACCTGTATAGAACTGTAAAGATTCTATAGTATTGTCGTCTACAGATAATGTTTTTTGAGATACATTTAAATAAAAACGACCTGTGCCGCTTAAACTTTTATCGGTTGTAAATGTGTATGCTTTATCATTTAATAAAGTTGAAACATCTTCTTCTGTATCTTCTAGATAAACATCAACATTCTCTGCTAATGTCATTTCTTTTATATCTAAAGTTATTTGTGTTGCTGCAGGAGCTATAAGACCTAAAGCGATAGTTATTCCTCCTTCTTCTGTAAGAGAAGAATTTGGTAAACTTTGTATACCAATTTTAGACGTTGGGTTAGATTCTACTAATTGTGTGTATAATGTGAATCCAGATGCATTCGTTCCATAAATAGCCGTGTCATAACCGTGGTCATATCCTAAACTCGCAATATCGTCAAAGAAATAAATTTCATTAGTGTGGTATAAAGTATCATTACTAGAAAGACTCAACGTAACATTACTTTTATTGTAAGTATTTGTTCGTCCTGAAATAAAATCATCAGAAGATCCTGTTCTTCTCATACTTGGAGTGAAAATCATAGTACCTGATAAGTTGTCATCTACTGCAATGTAAAAACCTTGTCCAGGAGTCATTAATACAGCGTCTCCAAGTGTATTTGCTTTGTTGTAAATTAACCAACCATCTGAGCCAATACCATCGTAACCATATATACCATATCTAGCTGTCTGAAAAATGTCAACACCATTAGGACCATCTTCATCATTCGCTTCCAAGAAGTCGTTCATGCTTAAATAAGAAGGATAAGGGTTTCCTATTAAATTCCATTGAGAAGCATTCGCTCCAGAAAAATGATATACAGGTGTTGAAACTGTTGTAGTATTAACGGTTCCTGAAAATGTAAATGTACCGTTATCTGTAGAAGCAGCTCTAAAACCTATAGCAGGATTTAAAGTAGTTAACCCTTGAGCATCATCTGCTGTACTCCAGTCTGTGTATGTTCCACTATTTTTAAAGAAAGGAGCAAAACGTTTAATTTCAGGACTCGCTGCGTTTGAAACGTAAATGTTACTATTCGCATCTGCAAAATCTCCAAAGGTTTGTCCTGTAACGGGTGCAGATATTAAATCAGATGTAGATCTGTCACCAACATGTCTTTTGTAATAGGCAGTACCTGTTATAGTACCTTCAACAATTAAACTACCGTATTCATCAGAATCAGATTCTATAGTTAAGTTATTTTCGGTAATTAGATCTCCCATGACAGTTAAATTTCCTGTTTTTTCAATTATAATCCCAGCACCACCAGCTATAATTACATCATTTAAAATAACGTCACTAGAAATTACATAAGTACCTCCATTTATATAAGCATCATCACCAGAAGTGGTTGCGCTAGGGCTGTCTCCTTCCCATCCAATCGTGTCGTCAGTATAAATTAAACCTGTAAAAGTATCAGTGGTGTATAATTTAAAGTTGTCAAAACCTATGTTAACTGTTGTAGAAGGGTTAGGATCTCTTCTGCCGTAATCGTAGGCAATATATACTATTAACATTACAGAGTTTGCTGCATCAGGAATGGTTATAGGTGAAATCGTCCCACTTCCGCTTGTTCCTGTCGCAAAGATATCTCCATCTGTATAAAAACTACCATCTGTATATACTTCGTAATATACCTCTGGGAAGGTATCTGCCGCATCCATTTCATACATGTAATCAAATGTGATCTCTACATTTGAATAAGGAGATACGTCAACATCTTCTAAATCTATTTCAAATGTGTCTGCAGTGGTGTCATCTGTAGGGTTGTTTGCGCCTCTAAAAGTAGAGCCATCTGTAGGTGTTAGTGTACCTAAAGACGTTACATTAGCCCAAGTTGTTCCTGAAACAGCAGGAGAAGGGAAAGTTGTGTAGTTCCAACTTCCAGTACCTTCAAAACTTTGAGATCTTATGCTTACCTGACTATAACTAGTAAGAGAAATAGTAAATAAGAATAATATTAAATAGTAAATTTTTTTCATAGTGTCATGTTTTTTAGAATTATAGCAAACCAAAATTTAAGAAAGTGACATTTAATTCTTTCATAGTTTTGGAATGGCAAATATAAATAAAAATATGTATCAAGTTTTACTATAACATTAAACTTTGTTATTTAAGATTAAATACATATAAAGGGGTTAACCGTAATTGTATTAAATAGTTATGGGTGAATTATCGATAATATAAGTATGATGGTCTAAATGTTCTTAGAATTATCAGATTGTCAGTTTTTTATAATTAAATTTAAATTTAGATATTAATCTGTAAATCTGGTTTTTATGATAATTCACCCCCTATTAGTGCAATATTTTAATCTACCTAGTAAAATAATTTTAGGAGTCTTTTTCTCTTTATTATTATTGCTAATGGTACATTATTCTTTTAAAATGATAGAAATGGTTTATGTTCTTCGTTTTAAGAAGCCCTTTTTTGTTCATTTTTATATGTTAATGAAAAAGTTGAATACTACGGATAAGCAACTTTTAATGTCTAAGTTCAATTTTTATAGACATTTATCTTCAAAAGAACGATTGTATTTTGATCATCGTGTAGTGTCGTTTATAGAAGACAAAGACTTTGTGGGTAAAAGTGGTTTAGTGGTTACCGATGAGATGAAACTATTAATTTCAGCACATGCCGTTATCCTTACATTCGGTTTTCGTGATTTTTTTATTTGTTTAATTGATAAAATTTTTATTTATCCAGATCAGTTTTATTCAATGTATAAGGAATCTTATCATTCAGGAGAATTGAATCCTATGATGAAGGTGCTAGTGATTTCGTGGGAAGACTTTAATGAGAGTTTAGAATTAAAAGGAGAACATACTAGTTTAGGTATTTATGAGTTTACACAAGCAATTCATTTAAATAGTATGAAAGAAGGAGATGTGAGTTCTACTATATTTACAGATAGCTTTAAGGAATTAACAACAATGCTTACTAAAGATGAATCATTGCGTCAGAAATTACTTAATTCTCGATTTTTTGAAGGTCAAGTTTTTTTGAATCAATTTGAATTTTTAGCTGTTATTATGGATCATTTTATAGAGCGCCCTTCAGAGTTTAAAGGTCAGTTTCCTGAAGTGTATGCAAAAACAAAACAAATGCTCAATTTTGATTTTGCAGGATACTAGTTTTAATTACATCTTCCTAATTTTTTTTGCGATATTTATAATTTATCCCATGTTTAAATGTGTATGAGTTATTTGTTTTCTAGATTGTTAGGGTATCGTTAATTTTTCTTAGCTAAAACGTTATCGTTAAAAAAGTATTGAAAAAATGTTTTTGATATAAATAAAAAAGAGTAGTTTTGTTACTCGTTTTTAAACATAATATGTTAGAATCTTTAATAACCTCAAAAACAAGAATACGAATACTCGTTAAGCTATTTCTTAATGCAAATAATAGTGGCTATTTGCGGGGCTTGGCTGTGGAGTTTAACGAGTCTACAAATTCAGTTAGAAAGGAGCTTAATCAATTATCCTCTGCAGGATATCTTGGTAAAGAAAAAGAGCGTAATAAGGTAACTTATAAAGCAAATATAAATCATCCTTTATTCGGCCCGTTACAAAATATGGTTCGAAAATATGTTGGCTTAGATACAATAGTAACAACTGTATTGGCCAGAATGGGGCATGTGTCTCGTGTAATAATAATAGGAGATTATGCTGAAGGATTAGATAGTGGGTTGATTGATGTTGTTGTTGAAGGTCGAGAATTGAATACGGTTTATATAAATCAAATGGCAGGTAAAATTGAATCAGAAATTAATAGAAAAGTCAATTTTACGTTTACAGATTCTTATCAGCATGAGAATGGTTTTGTGATCTATGATGAGTTGACGGAGAAATGATAGAAAGAAAAAAGTATTTGTATATTTGTTGTCTTTCATTGTTTTAGATGAAATGACGCTAGTGTTGTTAGTGATTTAATAAATTTTAAAGTAACCATATATTCGGATTTTGTGGAAAATGTAAATAAAAAGACTGTAGCTATTATTGGTTTAGGCTATGTAGGTTTACCGTTGGCAGTCGAATTTGCTAAAAAATATAATACTATTGGTTTTGATATAAATGAGAAACGTATAGTTGAACTGAAGGCTGGGAAAGACCATACTTTAGAAGTTAGTTCAGAACATTTAAAAGCAGTGCTTAAGACTGATGAAGAGTTATTAGGTCATGAAGGTTTTTTACCAACAAATGATTTAGCTCATTTAAAAAATGCTAATATTTTTATTGTTACAGTACCAACTCCAACAGATAAGAATAATAGGCCTGTATTAACCCCTCTTATAAAAGCATCCGAAACGGTAGGTAAGGTTTTAAAAAAAGGAGATATTGTTATTTATGAATCTACAGTGTATCCTGGAGTTACAGAAGATGAATGTGTACCTGTTTTAGAGGCATATAGTGGTTTGAAGTTTAATGAAGATTTTTTTGCAGGGTATTCTCCGGAGCGTATAAATCCGGGAGACAAAGAGCACACTGTTGCTAAAATATTAAAAGTAACCTCTGGTTCTACACCCGAAATCGCAGAAGTTGTCGATCAATTATATAAATCTGTAATTACTGCAGGAACATTTAAAGCCACTTCAATAAAAGTAGCTGAAGCAGCTAAAGTCATAGAAAATAGTCAGCGAGATATTAATATCGCTTTTGTAAACGAATTAGCGAAAATCTTTAATTTATTAAAAATTAATACACACGATGTTTTAGAAGCTGCGGGTACAAAATGGAATTTCCTTCCTTTTAAACCAGGTCTTGTAGGTGGACATTGTATAGGTGTAGATCCGTATTATTTGGCTCAAAAAGCACAAGAATCTGGTTATCATCCAGAGATTATATTGGCTGGCCGTCGCTTAAACGATAGTATGGGCGATTATGTGTGTCAGGAAATTGTAAAGGAAATGATTGGTAAAGGTCAGTGTGTTAAAGGTGCTAAATCTTTAATTTTAGGGATCACCTTTAAAGAAAATTGTCCTGATATAAGAAATACAAAAGCAATTGATATTTACCATGGTTTACGTGGATTTCATATAGATGTAGATGTTTTCGATCCTTGGGCTAATGCCTCAGAAGTGAAACAAGAGTTTGGTATTGATTTAGTAGAAAAACTAGAAGAACACACATATCATAGTGTTATTCTTGCAGTATCTCATAACGCGTTTTTAAGTTTAGATATTGAGAAATTGAAAACAGATAATGGAATTATTTACGATGTAAAAGGCGTGCTTCCTGCAGAAATTGTAACTAAACGTTTGTAATAAAATATATTGAAATTAGAGTAATGATACAAGAATTGAACATACCAAGCTTAAAAGAAAAAACTGTTTTAGTAACAGGAGGAGCAGGTTTTATTGGTTCGAATCTCGTTGCAGTTTTATTAGAAAACAAAGCAAAAGTTGTTTGTTTAGATAATTTTGAAACTGGTTATAAAAAAAATATAGAGCCTTATTTAAAAAATAGCTCATTCACTTTAATAGAAGGTGATATTCGCAATTTAAATACATGTCATCAGGCTTGCAAAGGAGTCGATTTTGTGTTGCATGAAGCCGCATTAGGTTCGGTGCCGAGATCTATTGTAGATCCCATAACAACTAATGATGTGAATGTAAATGGGTTTCTTAATATGTTAGTGGCTGCACGCGATGCAAAAGTGAAGCGGTTTATTTATGCAGCGAGTAGTTCCACGTACGGAGACTCGGAAGGGTTACCTAAAGTAGAAGATGTTATCGGAAAACCTTTATCACCTTATGCAATAACGAAGTATGTTAATGAATTGTATGCTGATATTTTTAATACAACCTATGGTTTAAATACAATTGGTTTACGCTATTTTAATGTGTTTGGACGCCGTCAGGATCCAAATGGAGCTTATGCAGCAGTAATACCGCTATTTGTGAAGCAATTAATGAATCATGAAAGTCCTAAAATTAATGGTGACGGATCATATTCTAGAGATTTTACATATATAGATAATGTGTTACAAATGAATTTGAAAGCCATTACTACATCAAATCAATTAGCATTAAATCAAGTGTATAACGCAGCAGTAGGAGACCGAACTACACTTTTAGAATTAGTAACATATTTAAAAATATATTTATCTCATTACGATTCAGAAATCGCTAATGTAAATATAGTTCATGGTCCTAATCGAGTAGGAGATATTCCTCATTCGTTAGCGAGTATTGAAAAAGCACAACAAAAATTAGATTATCAACCAACCCATACCGTTAAACAAGGCATTAAAGAAGCTATAGACTGGTATTGGGAGAATTTATAGAAAGTTTAAAGAATTTATACAAAATGTACAATGAGTAAGAAAGTAGCTTTAATTACAGGTGTAACAGGACAAGACGGAGCTTATTTAAGTGAGTTTTTATTAAAAAAAGGATATGAAGTCCATGGTTTGAAACGTAGATCTTCACTTTTTAATACCGATCGTATCGATCATTTATATCAAGATCCTCATATTGATGGGCGTAATTTCTTCTTGCATTATGGAGATATGACTGATAGTACAAATCTTATTCGTTTGATTAAAGAAATTCAACCTGATGAAATTTATAATCTAGCAGCGATGAGTCACGTACATGTGTCTTTCGAAATTCCTGAATATACAGGAAATGCAGATGGATTAGGAACACTACGTATTTTAGATGCTGTTCGTTTATTAGGATTAGAAAAGAAAACAAGAATTTACCAAGCATCTACTTCAGAATTGTATGGAAAAGTTCAAGAAGTACCACAATCAGAAACGACTCCTTTTTATCCGCGTAGCCCTTATGCAGTAGCAAAAATGTATGCCTATTGGATTACTGTAAATTATCGTGAAGCTTATAACATGTACGCTTGTAATGGTATTTTATTTAACCATGAGTCACCAATTCGTGGGGAAACTTTTGTAACACGTAAAATTACAAGAGCGGTTTCAAGAATAGCTTTAGGACTTCAAGATAAATTTTTCTTAGGAAACCTTGATGCACAACGTGACTGGGGACATGCTAAAGATTATGTGAGAATGATGTGGATGATTCTTCAGGCTGAAGAAGCTGAAGACTGGGTTATTGCAACAGGAAAAACAACACCCGTTAGAGAATTTGTGAAAATGGCTTTTGGTGAATTAGGAATTACATTAGAATTTAAAGGCGAAGGTGTTGAAGAAAAAGCATACGTTGCAGCTTGCGACAATGCAGAATTTCAACTAGAAATAGGAAAAGAAGTATTGGCTGTAGATCCTAAATACTTTAGACCAACAGAAGTTGAATTACTTATTGGAGATGCTTCTAAAGCAAACAATAAATTAGGTTGGATTCCTGAATTTGATTTAAAAGATCTTGTGAAGGATATGATGAAAGGTGATTTAAAATTAATGCAAAAAGATCAATTTCTTAAAGAAGGAGGTTACGATACTTTAAATTATTTTGAATAATCTCACAGCATCATTTTAGTATTATGAACAAAAAATCAAAGATATATATAGCAGGTCATCGTGGTATGGTTGGTTCTGCTGTATGGAGAGCTCTAGAAGCAGATGGTTACACAAATTTAATAGGAAGAACAAGTTCCGAATTAGATTTAAGAGATCAGGTTGCTGTTTCTCAATTTATAACTTCAGAACAACCAGAAGTTATCATTGATGCTGCAGCTCGTGTAGGAGGTATCCTAGCTAATAGCGATTATCCGTATCAGTTTTTAATGGAGAATTTACAAATTCAGAACAATTTAATTGATACAGCACATAAACAAAATGTAAATAAATTCATTTTTTTAGGAAGCTCTTGTATTTATCCAAAGTTTGCACCTCAACCTTTAAAAGAAGCGTGCTTATTAACAGATTCCTTAGAGCCAACTAATGAGTGGTATGCTATTGCTAAAATTACAGGTGTTAAAGCTTGCGAGGCAATTAGAAAGCAATACAACAAAGACTTTGTTAGTCTTATGCCAACAAACTTATATGGTTCTTTCGATAATTTCGATTTAAAAACATCACACGTATTACCTGCCATGTTACGTAAATTTCATGAAGCTAAAGAACATGGTAATTCACCTGTTACATTATGGGGTAGTGGTATGCCAATGCGTGAATTTTTATGTGTAGATGATATGGCAGAATCTGTAGTCTTTGCAGTGAATAATGTCTTGCCAGAACACTTGTATAACGTGGGTACTGGAAAAGATGTAACCATTAAAGAATTAGCCGAAACCATACAAAAAGTCGTTGGACATACAGGTGATATTATTTGGGATTCTGAAAAGCCAGATGGTACCCCAAGAAAACTAATGGACGTTTCAAAATTGAAAGCTGCTGGTTGGGAATATAAAATAGAATTATTACAAGGAATAAAACAAACATACGCTTGGTTTTTGGAAAATCAAGCAGAATTAAAACAAGTTAAATTGTCTAAATAAATCAAGATGAAAATTAAAAACATTTGCTGTATAGGCGCGGGTTATGTTGGAGGCCCTACAATGGCGGTAATCGCACAAAAAAATCCAGGAATTAAAGTTACTGTAGTTGATTTAAATGAGAAGCGTATTGCTGCATGGAATGATAGTAATTTAGATAATTTACCAATTTATGAACCGGGTTTAGATAAAGTTGTTGGAGAAGCTAGAGGAAGAAATTTGTTTTTTTCTACAGAAGTAGATAAAGCTATTGATGAAGCTGAAATGGTATTTATTTCTGTAAATACACCAACTAAAACGTACGGTGTAGGGAAAGGTATGGCAGCCGATTTAAAATATATCGAATTATGTGCGCGTCAAATTGCACGTGTGTCTAAAGACGATAAAATTATTGTTGAAAAATCAACTTTACCAGTACGTACAGCACAAGCTATTAAAAGTATTTTAGATAATACTGGTAATGGTGCAAAGTTTCAAATTTTGTCTAACCCTGAATTCTTAGCAGAAGGAACAGCTGTTGAAGATTTAATGGCTCCAGATCGTGTACTTATTGGAGGAGAACAAACTCCAGAAGGTTTAGAAGCAATTGATGCTTTAGTTAATGTATATGGAACTTGGGTTGCTAGAGAAAATATTATTACAACCAACTTATGGTCTTCAGAATTATCTAAATTAACTGCTAATGCATTTTTAGCGCAACGTGTATCCTCTATAAATTCTTTATCAGAATTATGTGAAGTAACAGGAGCAGATGTTAATGAAGTAGGTAATGCCATAGGAAAAGATAGTCGTATCGGACCAAAATTCCTAAAAGCTTCAGTTGGTTTTGGTGGATCATGTTTTCAAAAAGACATTTTAAACTTAGTCTATATCGCGAAATCTTATGGTTTAGATGCTGTTGCCGATTATTGGGAACAAGTCATTATTATGAATGATCATCAAAAACATCGTTTTGCTAAAAACATGGTGAAGACCTTGTATAATACAGTGTCTGGTAAGAAAATTGCATTTTTAGGATGGGCGTTTAAAAAAGATACTAACGATACAAGAGAATCTGCAGCCATTTATGTTGCTGATATTTTATTGGACGAACAAGCAAATATTGTAGCTTACGATCCTAAAGTAACGGCTCAACAAATGTATGGAGATCTAGATTACTTACAAACTAGAGATTCTGCTTCGAATGAAAAAGGACTTACAGTTGTAAACGATCCTTATGAAGCTTTAGAAGATGCTCACGCTATTGCTGTGTTAACAGAATGGGATGAGTTTAAAACATACGATTGGCAAAAAATTTATGACAATATGCAAAAACCTGCATTTGTATTTGATGGCCGTAATGTATTAGATAAAGCAGCCTTAGAGAAAATAGGCTTCCAAGTTTATGTAATCGGACAATAATATGGAAACTAAAACTATTCTTGTTACTGGAGCAGCTGGATTTATAGGCTTTTATGTGTCTAAACAACTTTTGGAGCTTGGACATACCGTGATAGGTATTGATAATATCAATGATTATTACGATGTGAATTTAAAGTATGCACGATTAGCAGAGCTAGGAATTCAAAGAGAGCAAGCAGAGAAAGAATTGAATATGAGCTCTAGTGTTAACTTTGGAGATCGTATGCAATTCGTTAGAATGAATTTAGAAGATCGAGACGCACTTCCTAATTTGTTCAAATCTCATGCTATAGACTTAGTGTGTAATTTAGCAGCTCAAGCAGGTGTGCGTTATTCATTGGAAAATCCAAATGCTTATGCCGATAGTAATTTGATTGGTTTTTTAAATATTCTAGAATGTTGTCGTCATAACGGTATAACTAAATTGGTTTACGCTAGTAGTTCTAGTGTGTATGGTAATAGCGATGCGGTTCCGTTTCAAGAAACTGCTAACGTAGATCATCCTATAAGTTTATATGCCGCGACTAAAAAAGCGAATGAACTTATGGCACATACCTACAGCCATTTATATGGATTTGAAACTATAGGTTTACGTTTCTTTACAGTTTATGGGCCTTGGGGTAGACCAGATATGGCCATGTTCTTGTTTACTGATGCTATTATTAATAATAAGCCTATAAAGGTGTTTAATAACGGAGAGTTGTCAAGAGATTTTACCTATATAGATGATATTGTTTCGGGCGTGTTATCAACATTATTAGAGCCTTCAGACTCTAACCAGTTATATAAATTGTATAACATAGGAAATAGCCAACCTGTAAAATTATTAGATTATATAGAAGCTATAGAAGATGTAATTGGTAAAGCAGCCGAAAAACAGATGTTACCTATGCAGGCAGGAGATGTGAAGCAAACGTATGCCGATGTCTCTAAACTAAAGAAACAATATAATTATCAACCAAAAACCAATGTTAAACAAGGGGTGTCAAACTTTGTAACATGGTACAAAAATTATTATAACTAACATATATGCAAGATTCATTAGAACAAGATGATTGGACGATAGAAATATATCCGAAATCAAAATTATTAGATCTTAATTTAAAAGAAGTTTGGAAATATAGGGATTTATTAGCCTTATTTGTGCGTCGTGATTTTGTTGCGATATATAAACAAACCATATTCGGACCATTGTGGTTTTTTATACAACCTGTTTTGACTACTATTATGTTTATGGTAGTGTTTGGAGGAATTGCTAAAATGAGTACAGATGGTATGCCACAAGCTGTATTCTATTTATCAGGTATTGTGTTATGGAATTATTTCTCAACGTCACTTTCTAATACCTCTAATACATTTGTCACAAATAAAGGAGTTTTTGGTAAGGTGTATTTTCCAAGATTAATAACACCAATAAGTGTTATTGTTTCTAAGTTACTAACATTTTTTGTGCAATTTTTATTATTTATAGGAGTTTATTTATATTATCTTTTATTTACAGATACTAATTTAGAGCCTAGTTTTCTAATTCTTTTAACTCCATTATTAATATTAATTACTGCAGGCTTGGCTTTAGGATTGGGTTTAATTATTACATCGTTAACTACAAAATATCGTGATTTTATTTTTCTCTTAGGTTTTATTATTCAATTGGGTATGTACGCCACACCAATTATTTATCCTGTAAATACCATTAGTAATGAAAAAATTAAAATGGTTATTATGGCAAATCCAATGAGTAGTATTATAGAAACGTTTCGTTATGCATTTTTAGGTGTAGGAAATTTTAGTTGGGGTGCATTAATGTATAGCACAATAGTAATGTTGACACTTCTTGTTGTAGGCGTAATTACTTTCAACAAAGTTGAAAAAAGTTTTATGGATACAGTATAATGAATAAGATTGTAATTAAAATTTAAAAGAATGAAACCTGCAATAAAAATAGAGAATTTAAGTAAACAATATCGACTAGGAACAGTTGGAACCGGGTCATTTGCACATGACGTTAATCGTTGGTGGCACACGGTTAGAGGTAAAGAAGATCCCTATTTAAAAATAGGAGAGTCTAATGATAGATCTACTAAAGGTAATTCTGAATATGTATGGGCACTTCAAGATATCAATTTTGAAGTTCAACCTGGAGAAGTTCTGGGTATTATTGGAAAAAATGGAGCAGGTAAATCTACTTTACTTAAATTATTAAGTAGGGTAACTGCACCAACTACAGGTAGTATTAAAGCTCGAGGGCGTATTGCATCTTTATTGGAAGTGGGAACTGGCTTTCATCCAGAATTGACAGGTCGTGAGAATGTGTTTTTAAATGGAGCCATCATGGGGATGACAAAGAAGGAAATATCATCTAAATTTGATGAAATTGTAGATTTTGCTGGTTGTGAACGTTACATAGATACACCAGTAAAACGATATTCATCAGGAATGTATGTCCGATTGGCTTTTGCAGTTGCAGCTCATTTGGAACCTGAGATTTTAATAGTAGATGAAGTGTTGGCAGTAGGTGATGCTGAGTTTCAAAAAAAGGCTATTGGTAAGATGAAAAGTGTTTCATCAGAAGGAGGGCGAACAGTATTATTCGTGAGTCATAATATGGCTTCTGTTAAGAATTTATGTACTAAAGGTGTTTTAATGGAAAACGGAACTGTTAAATTAACAGGAGATATAGATACTGTGGTAGAAAGTTATATTAAAGGTAATGCTGCAAACACAGAGAATACTGAATATGTGGCTAAAGATTTAGAATTAACAGATTTTCAAACTTTAAGAATTAAAAAGGCTTATTCAACGTCATTAGGAGTAAAAAATAGTAATGTTTTTGCTGGAGATGCCTTTGATATTAATGTAGAATACATTTCTAATGAATTAGACCGAAACTGTAGACTTTTTATCGGCGTTTATAATCAAAGTGATCAGAAATTATTGCATTTAGGTAATGTATATGGTGGGATTGACACGTTTAAGTCTAAAAATGAAGGAAAAATTGTTTGTAGTATTCCTAAGTGTAATCTAAAAGATGGTGCTTATACTATAAACTTGTCTTTTCATGTAGATGGTTTTCCTGCAGATCGTGTAAAGAATGCATTTACTTTAAATGTTGAAAATGGCGATTTTTATGGTACAGGTAAATTACCTGATGGAAGAGAAAATGTTTTTTATATTGAACAAAATTGGCAAATTTCATGAGAGATAAAATAGATTACCTAATTCTAAGAATTTTTAAATCCATAGTTTATAGATTAAGAAATCGGTTTAAGCCAAAGAAATTAGACCTTATGAAATGGGCTATAGATTCTCCTGTTAAAAGTACAGTGTACTATACTTTAATAGATAGTGGTTTCGATATTGAACATTTTAGAGTCTTAAATGGTAAGTATAATCATAAGGCGAACAGTAAATCATCAGGTATTTATGCTCAAACTAGACGTAATGTCCATAGAATAGAAAAGGGAATATCTGCTAGTTTTTTAAAAAAAAGAAATGTATTTGCTAAGGAATATATTGAAGAAACTATTAATGGAGTGGAGAAACTCTTAGATTCTAAATATATAGATACACCTTTTCATAAATGGAGTTTTGATGTGTTAAATAGCTATTTTTCGTTAATAACATTAGATGATTATTTTAATAATTTAAAAAATAAATGGGATGAAATAGTAAAAAAACACCCTTTAAAAAATGGTGAAAATATTGTTAATTACTCTCCTTTTCAACACAATAAATTACCGGTTTCTAATATTTCTTTTACAGAGCTAGATACTTTATTTAAAAGAAGACATTCTGTTAGATGGTATAACGATGATGAGGTTGATGTACAGTTGATTAAAAAAGCTGTGGGTTCTGCATTAGCATCACCAAGTGCATGTAATAGACAACCTTTTGAAGTATTATATATAACAGGAAAAAAATTAGAAGAATTAAAACCATTAAAACTTGGTTTTGAAATGTTTTCAGATTCTATAAAGGCTTTTATTTTTATAGTAGGAGACTTAAGTTCGTATATTGAAGAAAGAGATAAGCATCTCATTTATATTGATGGTAGTTTATTTGCCATGTCTCTTATGCTTGCTTTAGAAGCATTGGGTATATCTTCATGTCCAATCAATTATCCAGATGTTACAAATATAGATAATAAGGTTCAGGATATTTTAAACTTAGAAGGCTACCAAAAAGGAGTTATGCTTATGTCTGTGGGATACGCTAGTGATAATAGCCCTATTCCGTTTTCAGCAAAAAAAGGTGTTAATGAAATTTTTAAAGAGATAAACTAAATGAATATATTAATTGATAATGCAGGTTTTGTTAATAAAGGAGCAGAGTTAATGCTTTTTGCTGCTAAGAATAAACTTGAAGAAATCTCACCTAGTAGCAAGCTTGTATTACGTGAGTATGTGGCACTAATGCCTTTGCCTGAGGTAAGAGAAAAAGGGTTTTATATTTTAAAAGATATAAAAGGCGGAAAATATAATCTTATACCAAATAAACTTACTCATTTTTTAGGTGTTATTAGACCCTCAGATATTGATTTAGTTATAGATGCTGGAGGATTTCAATTTTCTGATCAATGGGAGAAATCTTATTCGAAAGAAAATAACATAATCTTAGATAAATATTATAGTAATTTAAAATCAAAAGGTGCTAAAATAGTCTTTTTACCTCAAGCATTTGGGCCTTTTACGCAACCATTAGCTCTAGAACGAATTAAAATAGTTTTTAAAAACGCCGATTTAATTTATGCAAGAGAACAGGCATCTTATCAATTCTTAGTCGATGTATTTGGCGAAAGTTCGAAAATTAAAATGTCTCCAGATTTTACAAATATTTATAAGCCAAAAGTGCCAATGGTAAATTTATTGGCTAATAAAGAATATGTAGGTGTTATTCCAAATCAAAAAATGATTACGCATACAGATACAAGCCAATCTAACCAATATTTTGATTTTATACTTAAGCTTTGCAAGGCTGTTATTCAGAGAGGAGAAAAATTAATTTTAATTAATCATGAAGGTACTGGTGATTATGAAATAATAAAAAAACTACAAGATCAATTACCTGAAGATGTGGTCGTATTATCAGATTTGAATTCATCAGAAGTTAAGGCTGTTATTAGTAGATTAAAACTACTGGTCTCTTCAAGATTTCATGGTGTAGTTAGCGGTCTGTCTCAAGGCGTACCTACCTTCTGTACAGGGTGGAGCCATAAGTATCAAGAACTGCTTAGAGATTATAAAGTTGAAGACAATTACTTGCTTTTGGATGATTATTTAAATGCTGTTCAAAAAATTGAAAGTGTTCTAGATACTCCAAATAATAATAGTCATATTCAAACAGAAGAAACAATTAATCAATTAAAAGAGCAGGTAGAGCATATGTGGATGGATATTAAAAAGTTGTATTTTTAATATATCGATAGCATAAGATTTTATAGAAAATAACCTTTAGGATTTGCTGCTTTATAAGTTGAAAAAAGATTAATAGTACATAATTTATTGATAAATCAATTTACTTATTAGTTTATAAATGACAGAAAAAATAAACAAAACGGGAAACATAGCAATAGTTATTCCCACCTTTAATAGAAAAATATCATTTCAACGTTTATTACATAGTATTGATAATGCTTTTTTTTCTAAAAACCGGAAAGTAGATCTGATTATTAGTATAGATTACTCACAAGATAATTCTTGTTCTATAATTGCAGAAGAATTTAATTGGGAATTTGGAGAAAAAAAAATAATTAAACATGAATTTAATTTAGGATTAAAAAAACACATATTATTTTGTGGAGATTTAGTTAAAGATTATGATGCAATTATTATGTTAGAAGATGATTTATGGGTGTCTCCGAATTTTTATAATTATGCAACTCAGTCTTACGAATTTTTTAAAGATGATCCTGGAATCGGACAGATTTCACTATACGCTTATCAATATGATGAAAATAGTTTTTCGAAGTTTTTTCCTATAATAAATGGTAAAGATAATTACTTCATGCAAATTCCTAGCTCATGGGGTCAGCTATGGACAAAAAGCCAATGGGAACGATTTAGAAAGTCTTTTGACCAAGGAGAATTAGATATCATGGAAGATGACTTGTTACCTAATAAGGTAATTTATAAATGGTCAAGTGCATCATGGAAAAAACATTTTTATAAGTACTTAGTACAAAATAATCTTTACGTAGTTTATCCATATTATTCATTAACCACCAATTTTGCCGATGCAGGAACAAATTTTTCAGATTCTGTGTCATTTTATCAGACTCATTTAAATTCAAATTTAAATAAATTTGATTTTTGTGTATTGGATGAAAAATCAATAATTTACGATTATAATTTTGAACTATGTTTTAATTCTGTTAAACATTTTGTTAACTTCGATTCGGACATAACTTCTGTTGAGTTAGATTTAAATGGTCAAAAAGATTTATCCAAAGTACAAGCTGAATATTTAATATCTACCAAAAAGTGTAATAAACCTATAAAGAGTTTTGGTAGTTATTTGTTGCCTCAGGAATTAAATATATTTTATAACACGAAAGGAGAATTTTATGTTTTAGCTAAGACTTCTGATTTTGTTAATGAAATTACTTGGGATAAAGTCAATGAAAGAAATATTCAGTTTATCCCAACATCATTAAAGAATTTTATTTCAAAAAAAATTAAATTTAAATATGAGAGTTCATTTTTGATAAGAAATTTTTTAAAAATGAAAACAATTTTAAGAATGAATTAATAAACTAGTTTGATGAAATATCACATAAAAAATAAATGTTGTAATGTGAATATTTAATAAATAGATTGTTAATCAGGTGTTTGCAGTTAATTAAGTTATATCTCATTTTAGAGATTAAATGAAAAGATTTAAATGAAATTATCAATAATCACAATTAATTATAACGATATAAACGGGTTAGAAAGCACCTTTAAAAGTGTATTTAATCAAACATACCAAGAGTTTGAATACATTGTAGTAGATGGAGGCTCTACAGATGGAGGGAAAGCTTTAATCGAAGAACACTCGGATAAGATTAATTATTGGATTTGCGAACCCGATAATGGGGTCTACGATGCCATGAATAAAGGTATTAACGAGGCTACAGGGGAATATCTTTATTTTTTAAATTCAGGAGATACATTTTATAATAAAGATGTATTATCTAACATTTCAAAACTAATAACTAAGAATGCTCCAGATATAGTGTATGGTGATGTAAATGATGTAGATGAAAAAACGGGAGATTCGAAAATTAGACCAAAAAAGCATTTAGATAAGATTGCATTGTTTAATAAAATGGTATGCCATCAAGCTCTATTTTGTAAAAAAACATTGTTCGTAAATAATCTTTTTAATACAGATTATAAGATAAAAGGCGATTACAATTTTTTATTAAAAGCATTTACATTATATCAGCCAATGGTACTACAAATAGATTTAATAATTGCAAATTATTTGATGGGAGGTCTTAGTGATGTTCAATATAATACTTATAGTGTGAAGGAAATTCCTCAAATTAGAAACGCACACTTCTCACAGAAAGAACAGCAATTGTTAAGACGTTATATCTTTAATCCTAAAATTGAAAGTTTACCTTTAGGTCATATTATTAAGAACACATTAAAGTATATTTTACAAATTAAACATCCAAATCTTAGTTAAAATTTTGAAACTTATTATAGTAGCCCGACAATTAGGTATTCAATCAGAGCACTGGTTAAAACGACAAATTGAATTGTTAAAAGATCAAATAGAACTTGTTGTAGTTTTAGGGAAGAGTTCTGTAACTCATGTCTCTGGAGTACCAGTTAAGTCTTTGGCCTTTGAACATGAATTAAAGTATAAGGTTTTAACAAAAATATTTAGTAAAGATATTTTAGAGTATAAGAAAACTAAATTACAACATATTATTGAGCATTCTAATGCTGATTTGGTAATGTTTCATTATATCGATTTTGCTCTAAATTTTAAAGATATCATACAAAACACAAACAAACAATGTTATGTCTATTGTCATGGTTATGATGTTACTTGGGATTTAAGAAAGCATAACAACCCAAATGAAAAAGTCTTTCTTTCAGAATATACAGATAAAGTATTAGAGTTATCTCATGGTGTACAATTTATAGCAAATTCTAAAAGCACTCAAAATAAATTAACTTCAATTGGAGTGAAACATGAAAAAATTAAAACTAAATATTTTGGTGTAGAGAAAAATGAATTTAGACCTATTCCATCTGAATTTACCTTATTATTTTTAGGGCGTTTAGTAGATTTTAAAGGACCGCATTTGGTATTGCAAGCTTTTGAAAAAGCATGTGAACTAGGTATGAAAGGAAACATGATTTTTGCAGGGGATGGCCCCTTAAGAGAGACTATTGAATTATTGCGTCAGAATTCAAAGTATAAAGATAGAATAGAAATCTTGGGAGGTGTTAATTATGATACTGCGCAAGAATTATTTCATAAAGCTTCTGTCTTCGTCGCTCATAATTGTAATGGTCAACTCACTTTGCAAGAAGAAGCTTTTGGTGTTTCAATAATTGAAGCCATGAGTTTTGGTATACCTGTAATTACAGGAGCGTCTGGAGGAACTAAAGAGACTATAGTACATAATGAAACGGGATTTTTATTTGATCCATTTGATGTTGATGCACAAAAAGATTATTTTTTGAAATATTATAGCGATAATAAATTATTGCTTACACATAGTGAAAATGCTCAAAAGTATGTGCGTAATAATTTTAGTTTAGAACAAGAGTATAAATGGTACCAACAAATTTTAAGTTAAATGACTAAAGTTAGTATTGTAGTACCTGTATATAATAGGGCAGACGTAATTTTAGATACTGTAAATTCGATAATAAATCAATCGTATACAGATTGGGAATTGTTATTGATAGATGATGGTTCTACAGATGAGACTAGAAAGGTTCTAGCAGAAATAGACAACAGTGAATTAAGAATACTAAACTTTAACAGAGAGGCGTTTAGAAAAGAAAAAGGTGCACCAGTTTGCAGAAATATAGGCCTTGAGAAAGCATCTGGAGAATACGTTATGTTTTTAGACTCTGATGATCTTTTATCTCCGTCATGTTTAAATGATAGGGTCGCTAAATTAAAAGAATTTCCAGAGACAGATTTCTTAGTGTTTTCAGGAGCTTTTTTTGCAAAGAATATAAATGACTCAGATAGACTTTGGAATAGGTTTACAGAGGAAAACGATCTTGGTCGTTTTTTAAGAGGTGATGTTGTTTGGCAAACCACAGGTCCAATTTGGAAACGGAATTTTTTATTAGATAATCAACATAAGTTTGATGAAGAAGCTAACAGTTCTCAGGACTGGGAATTTCATATAAATATTTTATTAGAGAAACCAAACTATTTTAAGATAGAGGGTAAACCTGATTATTTTGTAAGAAGGGATGAGGATGACTCAGGAAGAATTAGTGGAGGACATAACTCTTACGAAAAATATAAGAATAGAATTGATTTAATACTTAAATTATTGAATTCTATTTCTAGCAAAAATGAATTGAATGCACTACATAAATATTTAGTTAGAGATACTATTTCGTGTCTTAGAAAAGAAGCATCAAAAGATGTTTTAGATCTGTTTTTACTTGTAAATAAGCAATTTCCCAAGAACATTAAGAAATATTGGCCGATATTTATAAAACTAAGTTATTGGAGTTTTAATGTAAAAAGTGATATCGCTTATAGGATTATAGCTAAATTAATAGATTTTGCATATCCTGGATATTTTAAAGGATTCAAAATGAGTTATAGATCTAAGTATTAAATTTTATAAAATATTAAAGAAATTGATGATTTCTTAAATAAATTCATTTTTTAATACAAATGTTGATAAAGAGTAATTACAAATTAAATTTTTTTTAAGCATGGCACCATTAGTTTCCGTTTTAATGACGGTTTATAATAGAGAAAAATACATTGCAGAGGCTATAGCGTCTGTGATGGCTTCTACATACCAAAATTGGGAATTAATAATTGTAGACGATCGTTCTAAAGATACTTCAGTTGAAATTGCCAAATCATTTCAAGTTAAAGATGATCGCATTAAGGTTTATATAAATGAAGTTAATCTAGGAGACTATCCCAATCGAAATCAGGCAGCATCTTATGCTAAAGGTAAGTATATAAAGTATGTTGATGCAGACGATATGATTTATCCTCATGGTCTAGAACTTTTGGTTTATTATATGGAACAATTTCCAGACGCCGGTTATGGCTTATGCTCTTTACCTCAAGATAAAGCAAGAATGTTTCCTTTTCAATTGAGTACTACTGAAGCTTATAAAAGACACTATTTTGAGCAACAATTATTTCATAAAGCACCATTATCAGCTATTATTAACAAGTCTGCTTTTGATAAATTGGGTGGGTTTAGTGGAAAACAACATTTAGGTGATTTTGAAATGTGGCATATGCTATCTCAAAAATTTCCGGTGGTATTAATGCCTCATGGAATTGTATGGTATAGAGAGCATGATGATCAGCAGATGAATGACAATCGTACAGATCCATATGTTCCGTTTAAATATATTTTAGCAGCAGAAGAATTATTAAACAGTGATAAATGTCCTTTAATGGATGAAGATAAATCTCGTGCTATAAAGAAAGTTAGAAAACAACAAGCTGTTTCAATTTTATCTGCCGCTAAACATCATTCCATTGCTAAAGCGATGGAAATGAAAAAAGCTTGTTCTTTAAGTTATATAGATGTTATTAAAAATAAATTAGGTTAATGGGGATTGTTTTAATATTCATAAAATATCACATTAACCAATGTGTGCGTCAATTGTTTTGGTTGTTAAAGCTGGCTAAATCTAATATAGGTAAAGGCGTGTCAATTCAATTTCCTGTTATTAGAGAAGGTAATGGTACATTTAGTTTAGGAGATAAAAGTAAGCTTGAAAAACGTACAAATATTGGAGTTGGAGATAAAGCTATTTTAGACGTGGGAAAAGATGCTCTTTTTGAAGAAGCATCTACAATATTGGTGAATAAACATCATGCATTAAAGATTGGAAACCAATTTAAATTAGGTGCACATGCTCGATTATATGTAAATTCAGATTGGAATTTTGGGAATGCAGTGAAAATTGAAACGCATTGTGCAATTTTTGCTCGCGAATCTGGTTTTGCAGGAAAACTTAGCATAGGAGATCATTCTCATATAGGTGATTTTACTATTATAGATTTGGTAAATGATGTTGTTATAGGTTCAGATGTAGCTATAGGGCCTAATTGCACATTGTACACTCACGATCATGAGTATAAAGATAAAACTGTAGCAGCTTGGAAAGGCGGAATTCTTTCTAAACCGATTACAATTGAAGATGGAGCTTGGATAGGATCTAATGTAACGATATTACCAGGTGTTACTATTGGAGCACGTGCTGTTATTGCAGCAGGTTCTGTGGTTACAAAAGATGTCGAGGCTGAAACAATTGTAGGAGGTATTCCTGCAAAATTAATAAAAACGATAATGTAATGAATGCACTTAAAGTTTCAGTAGTTATTCCGCTGTATAATTCAGTGTCTTTTATCGAAGAGACTTTGCAATCTGTCTTAAATCAATCCTACACTAATATTGAAATTATTATTATAGACGATCATTCTACAGATGATTCTTTTAATAAAGCATTAGAGTTTCAGTCTGATAACGTTATCATTAAACTCAACAAAGGAAAAGGGGCATGTGCTGCGCGTAATTATGGTTTTGAATTAAGTTCTGGAGATTATATACAGTTTTTAGATGCCGACGATATTTTAAGTCCAGATAAAATTGAAAAGCAAGTCGAGGCACTTAACGGTTCAAAAACAGAATTGGCGGTGTGTAATACGGTCCATTTTTTAGGAAAACTAGAAGACGGGAAGTGTGTGGATCAAGCCTATGTGTATTCCTCACCAAAACCAGAGGAGTTTTTTATTAATTTATGGGGAGGTAATCATTTACCGATGCATATGATACAAACCAGTGCGTGGTTAACGCCTAGAACATTGATTGAAAAAGTAGGGTTATGGGATGAAACTTTAGCAAAAGATCAAGATGGTGAGTTTTTTGCACGAGTTGGTTTACAAAGTTCAGGCATTATATATGTTCCTGATGTTAAAAATTACTACAGAAAACATAACACAGGTAAAAATATAGCCTCACAAAAAAATGAAATTCATTTAGATAGTCTTCTTAAAGCTACAAATTTAAAAGCTAAATATTTGTTTTCTAAAACGGAATCTGATGCTTCAAAACAAGCTATTGCAACGCAATATAAACATGTGGCCATAGATGCTTGGCCACAATATAAAACAGTTTATAACACAGCAATTAGTAAATGTAATGCTTTAGGCGGAAGTAAATACAACCCAGTTTTGGGAGGGAGAGCAATAGAATTTATTAAGAATACTTTAGGATGGAGAACGGCCAAGTCAGTTGCATTCTATGGTAGAACATTTTTAAACAGATAATCTAAGTAATTTGAAGCACTTACTATTCCTTACCACCAATAATTTAGCCACTAATCCGCGTCTTGTAAAAGAAGTGCAGTTGGCTTTGCAACTTAAACATCGCGTAACTATTATGATGTTTAAGCTTAATAATTGGAGCGATGCTAAAAGTCTTCAGTTAAAAGATCAATTATTAAAAATTAATAATAACGACGAAAGTTATTTAACTATAGAAGAAATTGAAGCTATTCCTTCAAATAAATTAAAATGGATTTATTTAGGAATTTCAGAAAAGTTAGCTAAAAAAATATCTGGTTTAATTTCAACACATTTTAAATTAAATGCTTTAGCGAATAATAGAAGGTCTTTACAGATCTACGATTTAGCAAAAAAAAATAAAAATATACCCGATTTAATCTGTGCCCATAATATGGGGGCTTTATATCCTGCTCATGAGTTAAGTGAGTTGTGGAACGTGCCTTTTGTTTTCGACGTAGAAGATTATCATCCTGGCGAAATCGTTTCGACAGATGGAGAAACGGCCAAGAACCGTACCGAGTTTTTAATGAAATCATTTTTACCGAAAGCAAAAAGTATAACATTTGCTAGTCCGCTTATAGGTAAGTATACTCTAGATTTAATAGGAGGGCATCCTAGTCATGCTGCCGTGTTAAATGGGTTTAATGATAATGAATTCAGTTTGTTATCGAGTTTAGAACATGATTTAAATAAAAAAGAAACAGCTTTAAAATTGGTTTGGTTTAGCCAAAAGATTAGTTTTGGACGCGGTTTAGAACAGTTATTTAAAGCTTTAGAAGTGATTTCAAAATCAGACACTAACATAGACCTAAGTTTAACGCTTATAGGTGAATTAGATTCAAATTTTGAGACACAAGAACTTTTAAAAATTTGTAAAGAATTAGAACATACAAATTTGAGTATAACCATAAATGAACCTTTAGGACAACAAGAGCTACATGCTACATTAAATCAGTTTGATATTGGTTTGGCACTAGAATTTAATTCTAGAGACCTAAACAGACAAATATGCTTAACCAACAAAATTATAACGTATGCTCAAGCAGGATTATATATTTTAGCAACAAATACAAAAGCGCAAGAACAGTTTATAACGGATTATCCTGAACTAGGTGTTTTGAGCGATCAATCTGAGTTTGAAATTTCAGAAACCATAGTAAAACTGTATCAGCATAAAGATCAAATTAAAGCGAATAAACCATCTAGATTCCAAAAAGGAAAAACTTTAAGTTGGGATGCAGAACAAATTAAAATTCAAGAACTTTGGAATCAAATACTATAAAAAATAACGTTTTGAAAACAGTACTCATTATATATCCGCATTGGGTTCCTGCAAATTTAGCAGGAGTGCAAAGACCACGTTTAATAGGTAACTACTTAAAGCAATTTGGTTGGAAACCCTTATTACTTACCGTAGATTCTAAATATTATGAGGAAACTCCAGATCCGCATATTTCTAAAACAGCTTCAGAAGATATTGAAGTCATATATACAAAAGCATATAAGGTTTCAAAACCAAGAATTATAGGAGATATTGGCTTAAGAGCATATCCTTTTCTTAAAGAAAAAGCGTTACAAATATGTAAAGAGCGTAAGATAGATTGTATTTGGATTCCGATACCATCATTTTATACTGCTATTTTAGGTCGTGTAATACATGATAAAACAGGGATTCCTTATGGAATTGATTATATCGATCCATGGGTTCGTGATATCACAAATCAAAACGATACTAGAGCAAAACTTAGTCAAACAGTGGCTAGAACTTTAGAACCTTATGCTGTTAAAAAAGCAGCGTTTATAACAGGAGTATCTACACCGTATTACTGGCCAGTAATTGAACGTAATTTTAAGACACCACCGGTGCATGCAGGTATGCCTTATGGTTTCGACCCAAACGATCATAAATTGAAATTAGAGGGGTTAAAAATGCCATGGGATGGTATAGAGAATTGTAAGCCTTGGATTTATGCAGGGGCCTTTCTTCCAAATTCACATTTGTTTATGGATTGCTTTTTTAATGCCATTAAAACATTAAAAGATAATGGAAATTGGGATGCAGATATTAAACTGTTTTTTATAGGAACAGGTCCATATCCCGCTAAGCGTATAACGGCTTATGCAGCAGATTATGGACTAGAAGATATTGTTGTAGAGCAAAGAGAACGTCAGCCATTTTTAAATATTTTAAACTATTTATCGCAGGCAGATCGCGTAATGTTATTTGGAAGTACAGAGAAACATTATACAGCTTCAAAAACATTTCAATGTTTGTTAAGCGAACGTCCGTTGTTTACTGTTTTACACGCAGAAAGTTCTGCGGTAAAGGTTATTCAAGATGTTAAAGCTGATGCCTATTTGGTGCCATACCATGAGGGAGATACTAAACCTAAAATTGTAGATGAAATGGTGAAAGTTTTAAATCCATATCAAAATGTTGAATCTTGGACTCCAAAGTTGCAATCTTTAGATCAATATTCTTCAAAACAATCTGCAAAAGTATTAGCTGAAGCTATGGATAAAGTTTTAAACCAAAACTAAATAGTTTGAAAAAATTAGCAATAGTCACGACGCATCCTATACAATATTATGCACCTTGGTTTAGATTAATGGCTGAGAGACAAAATGTAGCCATTAAAGTGTTTTATACATGGTCTCAAGCTGCAGAAGAAGTAAAAGATAAAACATTTGGTAGAACTATTAAATGGGACATTCCATTATTAGAAGGATATACTTACGAGTTTATAAATAATATTTCGGCAGATCCAGGAACACACCATAAAAACGGAATTGATTGTCCAGAATTAAATGATAAAATTAATAACTGGAAACCAGACGCTATTTTAATCTTTGGATGGTACTTAAAAAGTCACTTAAATGCGATGACCTATTTTAAGGGAAAAATACCCGTTTGGTTTAGAGGCGATTCTACATTGCTAGATGATAGCCCTGGAATTAGACAAGTATTACGAAAATATTATTTAACATATATATACAAGTCAATAGATAAAGCATTTTATGTAGGTTCTCAGAATAAAGCCTATTTTAAATCCGTAGGATTAAAAGAGAGTCAATTAATATTGGCCCCTCATGCGATTGATAACGCTAGATTTAATGATTCGGAAAATGATAATTATGAGGGTTTAGCTTTAAATTGGCGTAAAGAGCTAGGCTATGCTTCAGATGATTTAGTCGTGTTATTTGCGGGTAAATTTGAGTCTAAAAAACAACCTGACTTCTTATTAAAAGCCGTTCAAAAGGCTAATGAAACCCGCCAAACCCCATTAAAGTTGTTAATGGTTGGTCACGGTCCTCTAGAAAATGAATTACTGGTTTTAGCCAAAAATGATTCCAATATAAAATTTATACCATTCCAGAATCAGAGTAAAATGCCTATTTTGTATCGTTTAGGAAATGTGTTTTGTTTGCCATCTAAAGGTCCAGGAGAAACTTGGGGACTAGCCGTAAATGAAGCTATGGCATCTTCTAGACCGGTAATTGTAAGTACTAAAGTTGGTTGTGCATCAGATGTCGTGAAAATAGGTGAGAATGGTTATGTTTTTGACTACCACGATGAGCCCGCTTTATTAGATATATTTAATACCTTGTCAATTAGTAATTTAAAAACGATGGGAGAGGTAGCTCAAAAAGATATAAAAAAATGGAACTTTACAGCTATTGTAGAAGCTTTAGAAGATGCATTCTAAAAGTATAATTCTATTTAGGATTATGTATTAATAATTAATAGACCCTATTTACAAAATAATTTGAATTAGTATATGGAAACTCAAAAAGCAGTAGATATTACTGTAATAGTACCCTCATATAAGGGGATGCCTTTATTTAAAGTCTCTTTAGAATCTGTTTTATCTCAAATAGACGTGTCTTTTGAAGTATTGGTTGGTAATGATAGCCCGTCAGATGATGATACTAGAAATTATTTAGATCAACTTCAAAACAAAAATTTAAGAGTTTTTCATAATGAAAAAAATTTAGGACTTTTTGGGAATTTGAATAATCTAATTAAACATGCCAAAGGAGAAATAATACATTTATGGTCTCAAGATGATATTATGAACCCTAATTGTTTAATAGAAACGGTAAAGTTTCATAACGCTCATCCAAATATTGCATATGCATTTTCAAGAGTTGAAGTTATTAATGAAAATGATGTAATTATTGATAAAGCTCCTTTGTCAAATAATGATAAGATGAGTGCTTTAACGCATACATTAACATCTTTGGTAGCAGGGAGTGTTCCTGGGAATATAGCCAATGTTTCAATTAGAAAACATATTTTTGAAAGGTATGGCTATTTTGACGTGAACTTAAAATATTCCGGTGATTTTGAATTTTGGTGTCGTATTACAGAACATTTACCGGTAGGGATTATCCAAAAGTATTTGATTAAATTGAGAAGGCATACAGGGCAGTTAAGTAGAAACCCTAAGATGTGGATTTACAGAATAGAAGAGAATGATGCCATAATAAATACATTATTGAAAAGAGTTCCAGAAAATAATTTAAAATACATTAAGCGAGGTCTTAAATGGCGTGTTTATAATCAATATTTTGGTTTGTATTTAAATCTATTACGAACTGGAGATAAAAAAGAAGCTAAGCATTTTCTTAATGTTATAAAAAAATATAGTACAGTTTCTGGTTATTATTTTAGATATGGGGTTCTAAAAGCGCTAAGTATTGTGAAATTAAATAAGCCTTTTTTAAGGAAGTTATATTATAAAAAGGCATTTAAAAATTAGTTTATGATAGAAAGTAATAATGTTATTTTAATAGCAGGTATGCATAGGTCTGGAACTTCTTTAAGTACTAATTTGTTAAGAGAATCAGGATTGTTTATTGGAGATAATTTGATGGATGGGGGATTTGATAATAAAAATGGTCATTTTGAAGATTATGATTTTGTAAACCTTCATGAAAAAGATTTAAAAGAAAAAGGATATGATAGTACAGGGTTAAAGGGAATACATGATTATAATTTAACGTTTTCTGAAGCTCAAATACCACTAATAAAAAAATTAATCAAGGACAGAGAAAAACATAAAATTTGGGGTTGGAAAGACCCTAGAAGCACATTGTATTTAGTAGAATGGAAGAAAATTATTCCAGATTTAAAAGTCATTGCAATTTATAGGGATTATGATGAGGTTGTAAATTCATTGGATAGGAGATATTGGTATAAAATAAAGAATAAAGTAAATTATGATAAACTTAGGCGTTTTATGCATCTACTCATTTATCCTGTTTATAGCCAGTATTTAAAGTATAATCATTATAACGCATGGAGTGTTTATAATGAAAGTATTTTAAAATTTAAGGAACTTTATCCTCAAGATATTGTGATTTATAATTTAACAGATTTTATAAATAATTACAACACTAATATTGATAATATTAACGAGAAGTTCGATATAAAGTTAAATCATTTTAATACAAATAAAATTTTTGAATCAGATACCATTAAACATAAGACAAATAATGGTATTAAATTTTTTAGTAATAAAAGACTGAAGAATATTATTGAAAAATTAAATCATTCAGCAGATAAATAAAATTCTAAAGAATCTTAAGTCTTAAGTGAAAGTTTTAACGGAGTTCTATTAGTTGCTTCTTTCTATAATCCTTTAGGATTAAGATTATTATTACATAAGCAAATAAATGTAGATGTCTAGTGTTTTATTTTGCTGTTTTATAGGGATTTAATTCTGTTTATTTATAAAATTAAGGAATAAGTTTAATTCAATGTTATTATAGAAGTAAAGTAGTTCTTTTATGAGTTTAGAAAGAGATAAAAGCTTAGATATTATATCCGGAATTATGATAATTTGGATGGTGATTTTGCATGCTTTTCAGTGGGGGGATTTAACAGAGTCAATTATTTATATTTTTCTGTTAAAATGTTTATATTTTTTTATGTCCTGGTTTTATTTTAAGACAGGTTTCTTGCACAAAAAAGGTAAAGGATTAAATGTAACTTTTAGAAAGGGTATAGATCAACTAATTATTCCAATGTTAATTTGGACTGCGGTAGGTTACCTGCTAACAGTACCTGAATTATTAACAGAAGGCTATCCTTTATGGAAAATGCCAATAGCTCCATTGTTTTTCCTAATCTCAAGTGGAGATACAATAGGAAACTCACCACTTTGGTTTTTATTATCTCTTTTTTTTATTAAAATGATATTTCCTTTTATCGCACGTTTAAATTTCAATTTCAAAATAATTATAGCCATCTCTTTATTGTTTTTAAGTTGGGTTCTTCAAAAAAATAATATCAAAATGCTACTGGGGTTACATAGTTTTCCCTTAGGACTTTTTTTTACGTTATCAGGATTATTATGTGGCGAATTTAAAGTGCCAGATAGAATTATTAAAATACGATTATGGTTAGTTTTACCATTTATAGTGATGTCTATATTTTTTGCTAGTTATATAGATTTTCATAATAATAAATTAATGTATGGTAATTATTTGTTATTTATCTTAAGTGCCTTGTTTGCTATAAATCTATGTTTGATGTTTTTTAGAGATGTTAATCTGAAAATTTTATCATGGATAGGTGAAAAATCATTGGTATACCTTGTAATACACTGGCCCATATTTTATTTAATAAAAATTAGCTTTTTATTTTTAAATATTTCTACTGAAACTTATTTATACGTGGTTAGTTTAAATGTTGTTGCCATTTGTATTTCTACACTTATAGCTAAATTTATACCATATAAATATTTAGGTTTGCAATCATCGTTAATAGTAAACTTTAAAACATAAGTTATTTCTTGAAGAAGTACAATACATTAAAGTTAATTATAGTAAAGTAAGATATGCAAAATACAAATCGATATTTAAGTGAATAAAGAAGCATCTAAAATTATAGGCTTTTTAGCAATTCCATGGTTATTGTTAGCTCTAATAGGCCCGCATTTCATGTCCAGTTTATTGGCCTTTTTCTCATTGGCTGTTTTATTTCAATTGTTTTTTAGATTAAGAAACCCAATATATGCAACACTTTTTTTTGCGCTACTTTTTCAATGGTTGGCCATAAATATTAAAATTGTATATGGAAACATTGTTAATATTCCATTAGAAGAGCAGTTTAGTTTTTATCAAAATATTTATAGGTTGTATAATGCTAACACCATAAGTAATATTGGGTTAATTTGTTTTGGCATAGGGCTGTATTGGATGACTAACAAAAAAATGAGTCATTTGACAGTTGATAAAATGATAGATCCGAGTTATTCTGTTCGGAAAATATTAATTTGTTATTTAATATTAACCTTTGGATTTTCATTTTTATTTATATTAAAAAATTATATACCTGGATTAAATACCATTCTAATGGCTTTTTCTAAATTAAAGTGGGGAGTTTTTCTTTGGGCTTATGTTTATGCAAATTATTATAAAAGAGATTTAAAATTATTATACCTTGTTATTTTAGTTGAAATTTTAATAGGTTTTACTGGATATTTTTCATCATTTAAAGATATTATTATTATAACCTTTATTGGTATGTTAAGTGTTGTTTATCAAATTGATACATCAAAGTTGTTGAAGTTTTTTATGCTAGGTATAGTTACTCTAATGCTTGGTCTAGTTTGGACATCTGTTAAGTTTCAGTTTAGAGATTATTTATCTGGAGGTGGAGGACAAAAAGTTATTGTATCGCAATCTGATGGTGTTAACAAAATGATATCTCTTTTAGAAGACTTAACATTAGAAGATATGGACGATGCTGTTGATGATTTATTAGATCGTATTAGTTATATCGAGTTTTTCTCAATTACATTAGATAATGTTCCAGATAAGATACCATATCAAGATGGTGATATTTTTACAAATGCAGTTTCTTTCTATTTTAAACCTAGAATATTTTTTCCTAATAAAGGAATAATTGATGATTCTGCGCATACTAATAAATATACTATGTTAGGCCTAATGGGGGGAGGGAAAGCATCTCATAGTATTGGTTATATGACTGATGCCTATATTGATTTTGGGCCTATAAATATGTTTCCTTTTTTGGTGTTTCTAGGTGCTATATTTGGATATGTTATAAATTTATTTTTTAATAAATCTAAAACTATATTTTGGGCCGTTATTTTTATTATCCCTTTCTATTTTTTAATTAGTGTTTATAGTTTTAATATGATCAAAGTAATGGGGAATATGATCACGTATTTTGTTCCCGTTTATCTTATGAGAAATATATTATATAAGCAGTTTGATAGGTATTTCAGGAATGTTTAATAATGATTAAAGCATAAATGCGACAACGAATAAATTACATCTTCAGAAAACGACTACCACAATACAATAGTATTGAAGAGCTGTTTGGAGCCATTCAAACCAGACTTAAAGATAAGGTAGAAGTTGATACCCAGGAACTAGAGTTTTCAGGAGGCAGTCCTATAGTTATTTTAAAAAATATTTTAAGTTTTAAAAAGAAGTCTCTTAATCAAGTAAATCATATTACTGGAGATGTCAATTATATGGCATTGGCGACAGGAAAAAAATCAGTGTTAACTATTCATGATATTGGTTCCATTTTGAAAGGTAATATTTTAAAACGTACATATCTTAAGCTTGTTTGGTTTACGTTACCCGCTATTTTCGTGAAGAGAATTACTGTAATTTCTGAATTTACTAAAGCAGAACTTTGCAAAGTAATACCCTTTGCAAAGGATAAAATTAAAGTCGTTTATAACCCCGTTAACACGGAACTTAGCTATTCGCCAAAAGCAAAAAATACAATTTGTCCAAATATTTTATTAATAGGAACTAAGCCTAATAAAAATTTAGAACGTACTTTTGAAGCGTTAAACGGAATAACTTGTAAATTAACGATTATAGGAAAATTAACAGAAGATCAATTAAGGCTTTTAACACGGTATAAATTAGAGTATAAATCGATGTTTCAAATTCCTTATAACGACATTATTGAAGCCTATAAAGCCTGTGATTTGGTTTTGTTTGCATCTACTTATGAAGGTTTTGGAATGCCTATTATAGAAGCCCAGGCTGTTGGTAGACCCGTTATTACGTCTAATATAGGAGCAATGAAAGAGATTGCAGGAGATACGGCTTATTTAGTAGATCCATATAATATTGAAGAAATCAGAAAGGCTGTGCTAACGATTACTTCTAATGTAGAGATGCAAAATGAATTAATAAATAAAGGCCAAGTAAATGTCGAAAGATTTCATATTGATAAGATTGTAGAAGATTATTTAACTATTTATAAGGACGTTGTTAATGCCTAAAAAAGAAAAAATATTAATTTTTATAGATTGGTTTCTACCAGGTTATAAAGCAGGAGGACCAATTCAATCTGTAAATAATATTGTATTTCACCTTCATGATGAGTTTGATATATCGATAGTGACTTCAAATAAAGATTTAGGAGAATCTGTTCCTTATGATAATTTAGAATTTAACACGTGGCAAGTTAAAGCGAATTATAAAGTGATGTATTTAGATGAGAATCATCAGAATAGTACACGTTATAAAAAGATAATTGAAGAAGAACATTACGATTATGTGTATTATAATTCTTTGTTTTCTGTAAAATTCACCTTACTTCCTTTATGGACATATAGAAAAACAGCATTAAAACAAGTTTTAGCCCCCAGAGGGATGGTTGGTAAAGGAGCTCTAGCCATAAAACCTTTAAAGAAGAAAATATTTATTTCATTATTTAAATTAAATGGATTGCATAAAAAAGTGGTTTGGCATGCAACGTCCAGTTTAGAAAAGGAAGAAATCGAAATGCAGTTCGGACATGAGTTAGATACTCGTATAGCTCCAAATCTATCTTCTAAAATGGGAGTATATCAGGATAAAGAAAAAAGAGAAAAGTGTCTAAATGTGTTTTTCCTTTCTAGAATTGCACTCAAGAAAAATTTATTAAAGGCTTTGGAATATTTGTCTAAAACTAATTCTGAATATAAAATTAGTTTTTCAATAATAGGTCCGATAGATGAATCTGAATATTGGCAATCTTGTGAAGAATATATTAAAAAAATGCCCAAACATATTGAGGTTTCTTATTTAGGAGCAATTCCTAATTATAAATTAAAAGATACATTAAAAAATCAGCATATATTGTTATTACCGACTATGCATGAGAATTTCGGGCATGTAATCATGGAATCTTGGCAAAATGGGTGTCCTGTAATTATTTCAGATCAAACGCCCTGGGAAAAACTAAAAGAAAAATATATTGGATATTCAGTACCTTTGTCCGAAACAGATAAGTTTGTGGATAAAATCAACCACTTTGCGGAAATGGATAAAGTTAGTTTTAATACATGGTCTAAATCTTCATATGATTTTGCTGAGACCTTTACTCAAAAACCACAACTTGTAATCGATACTAAGAAATTATTTAAATAGAAAATATAAAATGAAAAGAATACTAATAACCGGAGGAGCAGGTTTCGTAGGTTCGCATTTATGTGAACGCTTATTAAATGAAGGTAATGAAGTTATCTGTTTAGATAATTATTTTACAGGAAGTAAAAAGAATATTGAACATTTAATGGATCATCATTATTTCGAGTTGGTTCGTCACGATGTTACTCAACCTTACATGATTGAGGTCGATGAGATTTACAATATGGCTTGTCCAGCATCTCCAGTACATTATCAATACAATCCTATAAAAACGATTAAAACGTCGGTTATGGGAGCTATAAATATGTTAGGATTAGCAAAACGTGTTAAAGCTAAAATATTGCAAGCTTCTACAAGTGAAGTGTATGGAGATCCAGCTGTGCACCCACAACCAGAATCCTATTGGGGAAATGTAAATCCAATAGGATTACGCTCTTGCTACGATGAAGGAAAGCGTTGTGCAGAAACGTTATTTATGGATTATCATTTGCAAAACGAGGTAGATATTAAAATTATTAGAATTTTTAATACGTATGGTCCAAATATGAATCCTAATGATGGGAGAGTTGTGTCTAATTTCATTGTTCAGGCATTAAAAGGTGAAGATATTACGATGTTTGGAGATGGAAGTCAGACGCGTTCTTTTCAGTATGTTGATGATTTAGTAGAAGGATCTATTCGTATGATGGGCAGTCGCGATGGTTTTACAGGACCAGTAAACATTGGTAATCCAGTAGAATTTACTATGATGGAATTGGCAAGTAAAGTTATAGAAATGACTAATTCTACGTCTAAAATTATTCATTTACCATTACCTCAAGACGATCCTTTACAACGTAAACCGGTAATAGATTTAGCTAAGAAAGAATTAAATGGATGGGAACCAAAGATTCATTTAGAAGAAGGTTTGGTAAAAACAATCAGTTATTTCGATAATTTACTTAAAGCTGAACACTAATTTGAAAACGGATTTATCAACTTATAATAATAATTGGTATCAGCCAGGAGGTAAACTTAAAATCTTACTCTGGTATTTTGTTAATGTGTTGTTTTTTATAAATCCTTTAAATCCTGTTTCTAGTATAAAAGTGTTTCTTTTGAAACGTTTTGGAGCTAAAATAGGAACAGGAGTAGTCATAAAGCCTGGCGTGAATATAAAATATCCATGGTTATTAACTATTGGTGATTATTCATGGATAGGAGAGAAGGTTTGGATCGATAATTTAGCAAAAGTGACTATAGGTAATCATGCTTGTATATCTCAAGAAGCCATGTTATTATGTGGGAATCATAATTATAAAAAATCGACTTTCGATTTAATGGTTGGAGAGATTCTAATTGAAGATGGTGCTTGGTTAGGTGCAAAATCTGTGGTTTGCCCTAATGTAAAAATTGAATCTCATGCTATTTTAACAGTGAATTCTGTTGCAACAAAAACATTAGAAGCTAATTACATTTATCAAGGAAACCCAGCAAAACAAATACGAAAAAGAAAATAGACTAATGAAAGTTTCAATAATCACGGCCACATATAATAGTGAAAAAACTATAGAAGATTGCTTAAAATCTGTTTTAAATCAAAATTATAATAACATAGAATACATTATAATCGATGGCGCATCTACAGATGACACGTTAAGCATAATTGAAAAGGCTAAGCTTAAGCATGAAAATATAATTAGTGTGTCAGAAGCCGATAAGGGCATCTACGATGCATTGAATAAAGGAATAGAAAAAGCGACTGGTGATGTTGTAGGCTTTTTGCATTCTGATGATTTTTTTGCTTCAAATGAAACCATTAATCATATTGTTGAAGCATTTAAATCTAATAAAGTAGATGGGGTTTATGGTGATTTACACTATATAAACTCAACAAACTCAGATAAGATTGTTCGAAACTGGAAAAGTCAACCATTTTCAGAAAAATTATTAAAACAAGGTTGGATGCCCGCTCATCCAACTTTATTTTTAAAGAAATCAGTCTATTTAAAACATGGTTTATTTAATTTAAATTTCAAAATAGCCGCAGATTACGATTTAATGTTGCGTATTTTTAAAGATGCTTCTCTTCGGTTTAATTACCTTCCTGAGGTGATTACTAAAATGCGTGTTGGAGGAGCAAGTAATAGAAGTTTGAAGAATATTTGGTTAAAAACAAGAGAAGATTATATGGCTGTAAAAGGTAATAAAATGGGAAGCCCAGTGTTAGTGATTTGTTCTAAAAACTTATCTAAGATTCCTCAATTATTTAAAAAGTAAAATCTATTTTTGCAAAACAAACTCATAGGGATGCTTAAACGTGTTTTTTTTAAAGAAGTTTTGTATATTACTATATTAAATAGAAATTTATATCAATAATAAAAATTATTGATAATAAGTCATTGATATTCTATGTTATAGAATTTTATTTTTTTATTAAACCAACCCCAAGTTGTACGATTTTTTAAAGTTGTATAATTATATTTAAATCGCTATTAATGAATTTATTAACCTCAATTATTGACAGTGGAAATGGAACTGTTTTATTATTATTTCCTTTCTTATTAGCATTAATTACTGCTTTTTTAGCTTTCCCAACAATCATTTTTATAGCTCATGCCAAACAATTAGTAGATGTTCCGGATAAACGTAGTGTGCATTCTAAGACAGTGCCAACACTAGGTGGAATTGGGATATTCTTTGCCGTTGCTATAGTCTTAACATTATCAGGAGCCTTTTTAGATGCTAAATTATTAATGCCAGTTGTTGGAGCTTTAATCATTTTGTTTTTTTTGGGAGTAAAGGATGATATCTTGATACTTTCTCCGAAGAAAAAAATGCTAGGACAAATTATAGCTGCATTGATGGTTATTTTAATTACAGATCTAAGAATTATAACCTTTTCAGGTATTTTAGGTCTAGGTGAATTACCTTATTTCTTATCTGTTGGATTTACATTGTTCGTGTTTATTTTAATTATAAATGCTTATAATTTAATTGATGGATTAGATGGTCTAGCTGGTTCAGTCGGACTTTTAGTCTCTTTGTTTTATGGTTTTCTGTTTTTTAAAATGCAGGAGATGTCTTTAACGGTTGTTTCTTTGGCTTTAGTAGGGGCTTTAATTCCATTTCTATATTTTAATTTTTCAAAGGTTAGAAAGATTTTTATGGGCGACACTGGGTCAATGGTTGTCGGCTTTTTACTTGCATTTCAGTCAATTGCATTTATTCATATTAATCAATTAAATGTAGCGGCTCAATTTCATTTGAATGCGCCTTTATTAGTCTTAGCAATATTGTTTTTTCCTTTATTAGATACGCTACGTATTTTTTACGTTCGAGTAGTTATATATAAAAAACACCCTTTTAGTCCCGATAAAAATCATATTCATCATCAGATGTTACAATTAGGTTTAAAGCATTGGCAAGTAACAATTGTTATTGCAATTGCTTCAACTTCTGTGTTAATTATAGCTTTATTGTTTCAAAATTTAAATGTTAATTTATTATTATCAATAGTTATTGTTTCAGGTATATTTATGTTTTGCTTACCTTTTTTTATTAATTATAGTGTGTTCAACAAACGAATTAAGATGAATAAATTACTTAAAAAGCTACATTTAATTAGTTTTTCTAAAGCAAAATAAAACATTTGTGATTGAGTGTATTACGCTTATATTTGTAAATCAAACTAAAATAAAGTTTAAATGAAATTATTTAGATTGCTAGGAGTGTTCTTAGCTTTTCTTTTTGCAACCTCTTGTGCTACTAAGAAGGAAATTTTATATTTTCAAGATTATGAAAATATACCAGAAGAAGTTATTCTTAATACAACCAAAATTCAAATTAATGATATATTAAGTATATCGGTTAAGTCTTTAGTTTCTGAAGCTGCAGAACCCTATAATAGGAGTAATACGACAGGTTCTAGTAACAATTCAGATATGATGAAATTGCAAGGATATTTAGTCTCTTCTACAGGTGAAATTACATTTCCTATTTTAGGTAAACTTCAAGTGAAAAATAAATCTACAAAAGAACTTGAAGATTATATTAGACAAATTTTAATTGAGGATGGCCACTTGAAAGATCCTACTGTGATAGTAAGAATCGTGAATGCAAAGTTTACTGTTTTAGGGGAAGTAGGTAGTCCTGGTACTTATGATTATAATGAAGAAACAATAACGTTACCCCAAGCATTAGGTATGGCAGGAGATTTATCTATCAATGGTGTTAGAGAGGATGTTATGATTATTAGAGAAGTTGATCAAGTACGTACAGTAGCACACATCGATATGACAAAAACAGATTGGTTTACTAGCCCGTATTATTCAATAAAACAAAATGATATAATTGTTGTCAACCAAAATGGACCAGGGGTTAAAAAAGCAGGTTATATTACAAGTCTAACAGGAGTCTTTAGTGTTGTTTCTTTTGCTCTAACCTTAATTTTATTATTAAATAATTAGAAGTAATGGCAGAAGAGTTTTTAAATAATAACTTAGAGGAGAGTAACTCTAGTATAAATATAAAAGAAGAAATTTTAAACTATTTACATTATTGGAGATGGTTTGCGTTATGTTTAATAATTGGAGTTATATCTGCATTTATATACTTAAGGTATACTCCAGAAATATATAGTTCATCTGCTCAAATTAAGATTTTAGATGAATCTAAAGGATTAGAATTATCTCCTAAAGGTGGAGCAATGTTCTCTGACACTAAGAGTTTAGAAAATGAAATTCAAATTATTAAGTCTAAACGTTTATTAGCTAAAGTTGTTGATAGTTTAGATTTACATATTAGATATTTTATTGAGGGACAATTTACAACTAAAGAACAATGGAAAGGGCCATTAAAAATAGTGTATTTAAAACCCAATGATCAAATCCTTGGTGCGACTTTTAATATTGAGATAAAAGAAAATGGTTTAACTATAAGTAAAGGTGAAGATCATTTAGATGAATTTTCTGTCAATGGTTATAATTTAAACTCTCCAAGAGATGGGTATCCTTTTTTAGTTCAAACTGAAAATTGGATTAAACAACATATTGGATTAACTTATATAGTGACTGTTCAACCTATATCATCAGCGGCTAGTAGTTTATCTAATTCAATTTTAATAAGTAAAGTTGGATTAACAGATATTTTACAAATATCCATTGCAGGAGAAAACAAAAAAAGATCTGAGGATGCTTTAAATAAGATTGTAGAACAATTTAATGAAGATGGAGTGATTGATCGTCAATTAGTATTTCAGAGGACTATTGATTTTGTTGATGATCGTTTTATTTATCTAGCTGAAGAATTAGATTCTATTGAAGTAGGTAAAAAGGATTTTCAACAAGATAATAATTTAGTCACTTTCAGTTCTGATGTTGGGTATAGCATGGCAAAACGTACTTCCTCAGAAAATGCAGTATTTGAATTAGAAAATCAAATAGCTTTGGCTAAATTATTAGCAGAACCTTTATCTAGTAATGATTTAAGTTCTTTAATGCCTGAGAACTTAGATTTGCAAAGTGCTAATACAAGTGGTATTATAGATCAATATAATAAAATCGTTTTACAACGCGAAAATTTAATTGCTAGTGCTGGTATTAAAAATCCTAAAGTTGTGGCTTTGGATGCTCAGCTTTTGGATTTGAGAAGTAATTTAAAAACGTCTTTAGAATCTTATTTTATACAATTGAATACGTCGTTGAACCGTTTACAAAATGAAGAAAGTAACGCCAAAGGTTTAGTTAAGAGTATGCCTCAAAAAGAAAAAGTGCTACGTTCAATTGAAAGACAACAGAATATTAAGGAAAACTTATATCTATTGCTACTTCAAAAAAGAGAAGAAGCTGCTATTAACCTAGCCATTACTTCTCCTTCTGTAAAAGTTGTAGAGTATGCTTCAAGTTCTGGTAGACCGGTAAGTCCTGATGCTAAGGGTATCTATATGAAAAGTATTTTAGGAGCATTATTGTTACCCTTCGGTATTTTGTTTCTTATGTTTAAATCTGATACTAAAATTCATGATAAATCGGATGTTTTGAAGCAATCAAAACGTATTCCAATAATTGGAGAAATACCTGAAGTCAAATCAGAACATAAATTATTTGAGAATCCGCATGATAGAACGATACTTGCAGAATCATTTAGAATTTTAAGCGCTAATTTAAAATATGCGTTAGCTCGTAAACCAAATGATGAAGCTCATATTGTTTATGTGACTTCGACTATAAAAGGAGAAGGGAAAACTTTTGTTTCGGTTAATTTATCGTTAGCTTTTTCTAGTATTAATAAAAAGGTTTTGTTGATCGGTGCCGATTTAAGAAATCCAAAAATTGCAGTAACGGATGGGCCAAAAAAAGCAAAAGGTCTTTCAAATTATCTTTTTGATTCAGATGTTAATTGGAAAGATAATTTACAAAAAAGTAGTTATAATGTAAATTATTTAGATGTTTTAACTGCAGGTACAATTCCTCCGAACCCAACGGAATTGTTATCTAATGGTAGATTAGAAGGTTTAATAGATGAAGCAAAACTGTTGTATGATTATATAATAATTGATACAGCTCCAATTATTCACGTTTCAGATACTTTGTTAATTTCTCAATATGCTGATGCTACTGTTTATGTGACTAGAGCTGGATTCACTGAAAAAAAATTATTAGGTTTTTCTAGTGAATTATACGATAATAAAAAACTTAACAATATGGTTTACGTAATAAATAATATTAGTGAATCAAAAACATCAAGAGGTTATGGCTATAATTACGGTTATGGTTATGGTTATAATAAGGAAAAAGCTGTTCTTAAAAGGTTCTCATGGAACTGGTTTAAAGAGGGAATTAAACAGAAAATAAGAAAGTTATAGTTTTTATATTTATAAAGATATATATGTTTATTAAACATCCTAAGCTAACAAACGTTTAGGGTGTTTTTTAGTAATTATCGAGAAGAAAGATGAATTATATTCAGATTTATTTTGAATAGTCTTAAAATTAGCTAAAAGCCTTTTTATTTACCTAAGTATGTCTGTTAGGTTGTTATTATATTAAAATTTATAGATTATGTTATCTCACAAAATATAGTGATGATAATCGTTTTTTTATGAAACTATTTTAAATACAAAAGAGATAGCTTATTAATAAGCTATCTCTTTTGTTGTATATATAAATTGTATTCTTGTAACTAGAATCTAAGTAGAAATTCTAAACTATGTATAAAATTATTATTTGCATATACTTTATCATTATCAAAAGCAAATTTAGCCATACTCTGTAGTCTTACACCATATTGTGGAGTAAACCAAAATCTTAATCCTAAAGCAAAGTTTCCAGAGATATTAGATTCACTTGACACATTAAAATAACCTAAACCTAAACCAGCATAGGCGTCTATTTGGTCATTTCTAGCAATTAGTTCATCAAAATAAAATTTACCATTAACATCGAAAGAAAAATATGTACCACTTTCTTCCAACCAGCCATGTTCTAAACCTGTATCTATAGCTTGAGAAGCGTCTACATAAAATCTATCAATTTTATTTAAAGATAGCATAGGACTTAGAGACCAATATTCATCAAATTTGTATTCAATACCCACTGTAAAAGGAGTACTAAAGCTCCAGTCTTCAGATCCTTTTAGAGGATCTTTATAGGCACTATTATCTACTATATTTATCCCTACACTTGCAACCCATTCATCATAACCTCTAAATTGGCTATAGGCGAATGATGTACACATTAGAAAAAAAAGTATGGCTGTAATCTTTTTCATATTAATTTTTTTGTTAAAAATAATGTTTAAATATTTATTAATGAAGTTTATTTTCTTTATTTAGATAATAAACCTTTTTTTTAGTTTAATGGTAATCAATCAATTCGAGTACTAGTATAATGAAAATTAATTACTTGTAAAAATATTAAATATTTAATATTGATTAAGAATTCACAAGGTCCTTTAGTTCGGAAATTGTTTTCATTTGTTCAGAACTTTTAAATACATAGCTTCCTGCTACTAAAATATCGGCACCAGAATCAGTCAATAGTTTTGCATTTTTGTTTGTAACACCTCCATCTATTTCAATTTTAGTATGTGCTCCTTTGCGTGTAATAAGTTCTTTTAATTGTTTTATTTTATTATATGTGTTTTCAATAAAACTCTGTCCACCAAAACCGGGGTTAACACTCATTATCAATACCACATCAATATCGTTAATAGTGTCTTCTAATACATTAATATTTGTATGTGGATTAAGAGCTACTCCAGCTTTCATTCCTTCAGATTTGATTGCCTGAAGTGTTCTGTGTAGATGTGTGCATGCTTCGTAATGTACCGTTAGTACATCACTTCCTAAATCTGCAAAAGTTTTAATATAGCGATCAGGGTCAATTATCATTAAATGCACATCGATTATCTTCTTTGCATGTTTAGTAATTGCTTCTAAAACAGGCATACCATAAGATATGTTGGGTACAAAAACACCGTCCATTATATCAATATGAAACCAGTCAGCCTCACTATTATTAACCATTTCAATATCTCTTTGAAGGTTACCAAAATCTGCTGCTAAAATAGATGGGGCAATTAATTTTGAACTCATTGTTATAATTTTTGCGCTAAAGTAATACAAAAAAATGAACCCTTGGTAATCAGCCAAGGGTTCTTTCATCAATCAAAAAACGAACAGTTATTTTTCTCTTTAAAGAGTTAAACTGTTTGTTACTGTTTAAGGCTTAGCCTAAATATGTTTTTAATATTTTGCTTCGCGATGTATGTTTTAATCTACGTATTGCTTTTTCTTTTATTTGTCTAACACGTTCTCGAGTAAGATCAAATGTTTCTCCTATTTCTTCAAGTGTCATAGGATGTTGATTCCCTAATCCGAAATATAAACGAATTACATCAGCTTCTCTAGGTGTTAATGTTTCTAAAGCGCGTTCGATCTCTGTACGTAAAGATTCATGTAATAATTCACGATCTGGATTCGGAGATTCACCACTATTTAATACATCGTATAAGTTTGAATCTTCTCCTTCAACTAAAGGTGCGTCCATACTAACGTGACGACCAGAATTTTTCATAGACTCTTTAACATCGTTAATTGTCATGTCTAATTCTTTAGCAATCTCTTCCGCACTTGGTGGGCGTTCATGAGCTTGTTCTAAGAATGCAAACGTTTTATTAATTTTGTTAATAGAACCAATTTTGTTTAAAGGTAAACGTACAATCCTAGATTGTTCAGCTAATGCTTGTAAGATAGATTGACGGATCCACCATACAGCATATGATATAAATTTAAACCCACGCGTTTCATCAAAACGTTGTGCAGCTTTAATCAACCCTAAATTACCTTCATTAATTAAATCTGGTAATGTTAGACCCTGATTTTGATATTGCTTTGCTACCGAAACCACAAAACGTAAATTAGCTTTTGTTAATTTTTCTAAAGCGATTTGATCACCAGCTTTAATGCGTTGTGCTAATTCTACTTCTTCGTCTGCGGTAATTAAGTCAACTTTTCCAATTTCTTGAAGATATTTATCTAGCGAAGCTGTTTCTCTGTTAGTAACCTGCTTCGTAATTTTAAGTTGTCTCATGTAAACTTCTTCTGTAAATAATTAAGTGAATACTCCTTTGTATGTAGTTATACGTAAACGTTGTTATAAATGTTACAATAAAATTGAGTTTTTTATAAAAAATAAACGATATAATTAATTTATGTTTTTTATACGATTTATAAAATTGTTAATCAGGCTAGTAATATTTTTTTATCTATTATAAGTGTCTAGACTTAGAAAGATAAAAGCCAATCTTGAATGAACAAGATTGGCTTTTATTATTACTATAAGATTATATAATTAATCTCTTTTTTCTCTAGGTTTTCTATCGTCACGTCTGTTGTCACGATTTCTGTTGTCTCTAGGTTTTCTATCATCACGTTCGCGTGGTGGTCTTGCTACATAACCTTCTGGTTTTGGCAAAATCGCTTTGCGAGATACTTTTTCTTTACGTGTTTTTGGATCTGTTCCGAAATATTTCACATCAAATACGTCTCCCATATTTACAACATCAGAAACATTTTCTGTGCGTTCCCAAGCTAATTCGCTTACGTGTAATAATACTTCATTTCCTGGTGCATCCATATATTCAACTACAGCTCCAAAATCCAACATTTTAATAACTTTTACTTCGTAAACGCTACCAACTTGTGGCTTGAATAATAATGAATCTATTTTGGTTTGAACAGCATCAATCCCTTCGTTACCAACACCTAATATTTCAACAATACCTTCTTCTGTGATAGGGTCTTCGTTAATAACAATTGTTGTATTTGTTGTTTTTTGAAGTTCTTGTATTACTTTTCCTCCAGGTCCAATTAATGCTCCAATAAATTCATTAGGGATTCTTCTAGTAATCATTTTTGGAGAGTGAGGCTTCACATCTTCATTAGGTCCAGATATAGTATCTGTTAATAATCCTAAAATATGTAAACGACCATCTCGAGCTTGTTTTAAAGCATTTACAAGAATTTCGTAAGATAATCCTTTTACTTTAATATCCATTTGGCAAGCCGTAATACCATCTGCAGTACCTGTTACTTTAAAGTCCATATCTCCTAAGTGATCTTCATCACCTAAAATATCAGATAATACAGCATATTTTCCAGATTCAACATCTGTAATTAAGCCCATTGCAATACCTGAAACTGGTTTTTTTAATTGTACACCGGCATCCATTAATGCCATTGTTCCAGCACAAACAGTTGCCATAGAAGACGACCCGTTAGATTCTAGAATTTCTGATACTACACGTACAGTATAAGGACAGTCTGTAGGAATCATGTTTTTTAAAGCACGTTGTGCTAAGTTTCCGTGTCCAACTTCACGACGAGACGTTCCTCTTAAAGGACGCGCTTCACCAGTAGAAAAAGGAGGGAAGTTGTAATGTAAATAGAAACGTTCTTCACCTTCAAAAGATGGCATATCTATTTGATTAGCTTCTCTAGATGTTCCTAAAGTTACTGTAGCTAATGCTTGAGTTTCTCCACGAGTAAATATTGAAGAACCGTGTGTAGATGGTAAGTAATCTACCTCACACCAAATTGGTCTAATCTCGTCAGTCTTACGGCCATCTAAACGCAAACCTTCATTTAGAGTTAAATCTCTAATTGCAGTTTTTTCAGCTTTATAAAAATATTTAGACACTAAGTCTCCAAATTCTTCTAATTCTTCTTCTGTAAAAGAAGCTTTAACTTCTGCTTTAATCTCATCAAAGGCAGCACTTCTTTCGTGTTTTGCAGATGCTTTTTTAGCAACGGCATACACTTTATCGTAAGTTAATTCTTTAACTCTTTTTTCTACAGCTTCATCTTCTCTTTCTGCATCGTACTCACGTGTTTCTTTTTTACCGAAAGCTTCTGCTAATCTTACTTGAGCAGCACATTGTACTTTAATTGCTTCGTGAGCAAATTTAATTGCTTCAGCCATTTCTTCTTCAGAAATTTCTAACATTTCACCTTCAACCATCATAACAGAATCAGCAGATGCTCCAATCATCATATCGATGTCAGATTCTTCTAATTGTGCTCTTGTTGGGTTGATAATAAATTCGCCATTAATACGACCTACTCTAGCTTCAGAGATTGGTGTTTCAAAAGGCACGTCAGATAACTGAATAGCTGCAGAAGCGGCTAAACCAGCCATAGCATCTGGCATAACTTCAGGGTCATGAGACATTAACTGAATCATAACTTGAGTTTCTGCGTGATAATCTTTTGGAAATAATGGACGTAAAACACGGTCTACAAGACGCATGGTTAATACTTCTCCGTCACTTGGTCTAGCTTCTCTTTTGAAGAAACCTCCAGGGTAACGACCTGCTGCAGCAAATTTTTCTCTGTAATCTACCGTTAATGGTAAAAAGTCTACATCACTTTGTTTGTAATTTGAAACTAATGTACATAATAACATACATTTTCCAGATTTTACAACTACCGATCCATGAGCTTGTTTCGCTAATTTTCCGGTTTCAATGGAGATTTCTCTTCCATCACCAAGGTCAATGACCTCTTTAAAAACTTTTGGAATCATAAATTTTTTTATTCTAATTAAACAATGGTCGTTGTGTTGTAGTTGTTGTGTGTGTGGTGACCAATGAAAAACTATGTAACAGCTTTTTATCTTATCTCTTAATGAGACGTATTTAATTTAAAAAAGAGGCATAAAGCCTCTCTTTTATTATTTTCTTAATCCTAATTCTTTAACAATTGCACGATATCTTAAGACATCTTTCTTTGTTAAATAATCTAGTAAGCTTCTTCTTTTACCTACTAACATTACTAAAGAACGTTCTGTATTATAATCTTTACGATTATTTTTTAAGTGTTCTGTTAAGTGATTAATTCTTTGTGTAAACAAAGCAATTTGTCCTTCTGCAGAACCGGTATCGTTTTTTCCTTTACCGTGTTTAGCAAACATTTCTTGCTTTTCTTCTTTTGATAAATACATTCTAATATTATTGTAAATGATTGTTATGTACACGAAAGCCTATCTTTCGAGCTGCAAATATAGCAATATTATATCATTTAAAAATGTATTAGTAGTCTTTTATATAGGTGGTTAAAAAAGAGAAATATTATTTCTTTTTAATTCTTAAGCTCTTAAAGGCTGATTTGTTATTAAATCGATATATAAGTTTACTTTATTTTTTAGATCTTTACGGTGTGTAATGAAATCTAAAAAGCCGTGTTCTAATAAGAATTCTGCGGTTTGAAAGCCTTCAGGAAGTTCTTTTCCTGTTGTATCTCTTACAATTCTTGGACCAGCAAATCCAATTAATGCTCCAGGTTCGCTTATATTAATATCTCCTAACATCGCAAAAGACGCCGTAGTTCCTCCTGTTGTTGGATCTGTGCATAACGAAATATAAGGAATACTGGCATCTGCTAATTGTGCTAATTTTACAGAGGTTTTAGCCATTTGCATTAAAGATAATGCAGCTTCCATCATTCTAGCTCCTCCAGATTTAGAAATAACCATTAAAGGAATTTTATTTTTTAAAGAGTAATTTGCTGCGCGAGCAATTTTTTCACCAACAACACTTCCCATAGAGCCTCCAATAAAACTGAAGTCCATACAAGCAATAACTAAATCTTTTCCTTTAGATTTTCCAACGGCAGTTCTTACAGCATCTTTAAGATGTGTTTTTTCTTGTGCTGCTTTTAAACGGTCTGGATATTTTTTTGTGTCGACAAATTTTAATGGATCTTTAGACGTAAGATCCGCGTCTAATTCTTTAAATGTATTATCGTCGAAAAGTATTTCGAAGTATTCTTTACTTCCTATTCTAACATGATATCCATCTTCTGGACTAACATAGAAGTTTTGTTCTAATTCTTCTGTATCTACTATTTTACCGGTTGGAGATTTATACCATAGTCCTTTCGGAGTATCTTTCTTTTCATCGGTAGTCGTTGTAATTCCTTTTGTTTTTCTCTTAAACCAAGACATATTGATTCTTATTTTTTATATTCTGAAGCGTTAAAAATATTTCAGAATAGTTTTTTAGCGTTAAACAAACAGACATAAAAAATATACTTTCTTATGTCTGCCTGAATTAATTTAATGTAAATATAGTAGAAATGTAAACACAATGTTGTTAAATACATTTCGTTTTTATTAAACTATAATTATTGCCAAAATTAAAATTTTGTTTTTAATATCAGCATAACGCTACGATTTTTTTATAATGTGTTCACATTATTTAAATCTTCAAAAGCTTTTTTCAATCGAGCTACAAAGGTTTCTTCACCTTTTCTTAACCAATTTCTTGGGTCGTAATATTTTTTATTTGGAGAATCACTTCCTTCAGGGTTACCTATTTGAGACTGTAAATATGCTTCGTTTTTCTTCATGTAATCGCGAATACCTGTCATAAATGCATATTGCATATCAGTATCGATATTCATTTTAATTACACCATAACTAATTCCTTCTCTAATCTCTTCAACAGTAGAACCAGACCCACCATGGAAAACAAAATCGATATGATTATTTTCTACACCGTATTTTTTAGAAATGTATTCTTGAGAGTTTTTTAAGATTTTTGGAGTAAGTTTCACGTTTCCTGGTTTGTAAACCCCGTGTACATTTCCAAAGGCTGCAGCAATTGTAAATTGGTCGCTAATTTTGCTTAATTCTTCATATGCATAAGCAACTTCTTCTGGTTGTGTGTATAGTTTAGAATCGTCTACATCAGAATTGTCTACTCCATCTTCTTCACCACCTGTAATACCTAATTCAATTTCTAAAGTCATACCCATTTTGCTCATACGCTCTAGGTAAGATTTACAAATTTCCATGTTTTCTTCGATTGGTTCTTCAGAAAGATCAATCATATGAGAACTGAATAATGGTTTTCCTGTTTCTGCAAAATGTTTTTCACTCGCATCTAACATTCCGTCAATCCAAGGTAATAATTTCTTAGCACAATGGTCAGTATGTAATATTACAGGCACACCATAAGCTACAGATAATTCGTGTACATGTTTTGCGCCAGCTACAGCACCTGCAACAGCTGCTTTTTGATTTTCGTTACTTAATCCTTTTCCTGCATTAAATACAGCTCCACCGTTAGAGAATTGAATAATTACTGGTGCATTTAAAGACGCAGCAGTTTCTAAAACTCCGTTAATAGTATCAGATCCAATTACATTTACAGCTGGAAGAGCAAATCCTTTTTCTTTGGCAAGTTTAAAAATTTCTTGTACTTCTTTTCCGGTAGCAACTCCCGGTTTAATATTGTGTCCCATAATATTGTATTTATTATTGTGAATGTTGATTATTACCAAAAGTAATACTTTTTAAGTATTTTTTTAGTGTTTTAAGCGCTTTACTGAAGCAAAAAACAGCGAAAACGATATAAATCTTGAAGTCTAGAAATAAGTTAGAAGGGATAGTTAATTCCTACATTATAAACTGCATTTCCAAAATTATAATCTTTAAGCCAACGATCGCCTTCTGTGTAAGATGGATCGTAAGTTTTAAAGCCAATATCGAATCTAAATACGAGGAAACTAAAATCGTAACGGAGTCCAAATCCTGAGCCTATAGCGGTATCTTTTAGAGAGCTTAAATCGTTAAAAGTAGAAGCGTCGTCATCTATATTATCAAACACATTCCATATGTTTCCAATATCTACAAATACGGCGCCGTATAAATCTTCGAACACATTAAAACGGTGTTCGATATTTAAAGCGAGTTTTAGGTTGGCTTCATTAAAATCATCGTTACTTTGCGAACTTCCTGGTCCTAAATCGTAAGCAGTCCATGCTCTATTGTCATTAGCTCCTCCGGCAAAGAAACTCTTAGAAAATGGTATGTTGTCTGAGTTTCCGTAAGGTATTGCTATTCCGAAAAAACTACGAATGGCAAGTATGTTTTTGTGCCCTAAGTCCCAGTGTTTGGTATAGTCAAACTCTGTTTTTATGTATTGCGAATAAGCTACATTAAATAATTCATAATGGTCGTCGTCGTTTTTCGGACTATTAAACAACTTGGAGCCTAAAGCCATTAGGTTTCCTGCAGATTCAAGTTTAAATCTGAAAATATAAAAGTCTTCATCGGTAACCGATTTACGATTGTCTTTTACAAAACTGTAAGCCGTAGATACAATAAGATTGTTTTCTGTTAATCTAATTTTACGCTCTTCAATATTATTAATGGTTTGGATATCGTCATCAGAAATATCGTTTGGCGGATTGTCGCTTAAAACTTCAGTAATAAATTCTTCAGTACCGTCAGGGATGGATAAATCATCATCACTTGTTATGTACCCAATATCTTGAGCGATGTCGTTTAAAGTGTTGTAGGATGTACTGTAAACATTAAAATAATTATCTGGATTTAAATTTCTAACATATTGTGAATTAAATAAATCTACAGCTTGCGTTATACCTCGTTTAGGTTTCCAATTGTAGTTTAAATTTGCTGTAAGGGAACGTTTATCTAATCCTACATTTTTTTGGCTTGCTATAGAAAGTCCTATTTTAGTAGTAGGAGACATGTATTTAGGGATTAAACTGTCTGTTTTAAAAGGAAAGAATACTCTAGGGATGGTTAGTTTTAAATCGGCACCAATTTCGTTAATATCAAAGAACACATCTTCATCATTACTCGCGTCGTCTGAAGCTCCAATAGATGCAAATCCAGATAATTCTAAGGTTTCTGCGCCTCTAAATATGTTTCTGGCAAATAAACTAGGATTAACAGAGAAGCCTATTATTTGAATGTTACTTGTAGATACATCTGTAGCAAAACCTAAATTGAATTTTTTTAACGGTGTTAAATGTATATTTGCAGTAAGTGTAGTGTCTGGGTTTTCTACATACTTAATGTCTGGATATTTAAATGTCTTTAATTCACTTAAATGATTATATGTACGCGTGCGATCTAAATCACTATAAATTCTTCCTGGACTAATAAAAAGAGCATCGGTTAATGCTTTTGGTCTAAATGCAAGCTTTCTTGTGCTATATAAATTGTACCCATTATAAGTTACTGAGTCCTGAATGGTATCGTCTCTGCTTTCTATAGTGGAGTTTGTAAATACATTAACATCTTTAATTTTATAAACTTTAAAAGGTTCTCTACGAGACGAATCTTGATTTCTGATCTCTAAATCCTTAATCTGAACTTCTACATTAACCTTTTTATTAGTCCCAACAGTATCTACCTGAAATATTACATAATCTTGACTAAATTGATATACACCATTATTTCGTAATGATGTTGTGATTCTATCGCGTTCTGCCTCAAAATTGTTTGTTGTATAACGTTCTCCTATTTTTATTTTCGATCTATTTTTAGATCGGTTGTAGATTGAATCTACCATAGGTGACGAGATTTTTGAAGAAATACTGTCTATTTTAAAAGCCTTTCCTAAATTAACATGATATTTTATTTCTGTTTTATTTTTAGATTTCTGAATGGTGTCGTAACTCGCAGAGACATCAAACCAACCATTATTGGTGTAATAATCTTCTAGTCGTTTTACAGATTTAACTGCACGAGGTTCGCTAACAATTGTAGGTGCTTCTCCTGTTGTTTTTAACCAAGCATTCAACCCTTTTCTGTAATTTATGTACTGTAAAAGTTGCTTTTTTGATAGAAATTGTTCTAGATTCTTCCGGTGTTTTTCAGATTTGTTTAAATGAGCATCTATTATAGAATCTATATTAGGTCGTGCTAGATTGTATATATATAAACGGATGGGCAGACCAAGCATTGTTTTGTTTGGATCTTGGTAGATTAAGTTGTCAATCTGTTCTGAAGTATTTCTAACACTATCTACATAAATTGTGTTTTTTACTAGAAGACGTTCGTTCTCTCCAACTCCCTTTATAGAATTACAAGCCGTAATTAAACCTGTTATTAAAATAAATAACACTATTTTTGATAACCTTTGTTTCAAGTATATTCTAGGAATTAAAAACGTTTAAAAGACTTGTTTTATCTTTGCAATCTTAATGCAAGCATACAAAATAAGTCGATTATAAAATCAAAAATACATTATTTGAATGTTATCAAAAAATCAAATAAAATTAATTAACAAATTAAAACTTAAAAAGCATAGGGCAGAGTCGAAATTGTTTGTTGCAGAGGGGGTTAAGACAATTAAAGAATTGTTGCAATCCGACTTAAAACTTCAGCATTTATACACGACCGAACTTTTTAATATTGAAACGGATTTAGAAACACTTATTTCTGAAGCCGATTTAAAGCGTATTAGTTTTTTAACAACGCCTAATAAAGCTCTTGCTATTTTCGAAATTCCAAATTCAAATCCTATCGATTTATCTCAACTTTGTATTGCTTTAGACGATGTACGTGATCCTGGAAACTTAGGAACTATAATACGTTTATGCGATTGGTTTGGTATTCAAAACGTAATTTGTAATGTAGGAACTGTAGATTGCTTTAATCCTAAAGTAATTCAAGCCACAATGGGATCTATTACGCGAGTAAATATTAATTATTTAGATTTAGAATTGTTTTTAAAAGATGTAAATGTTCCTGTTTTTGGAGCCTTTATGGAAGGAGAAAATGTATATACACATCGTAAACTTTTAGATTTAGGTGTTCTGGTAATGGGGAATGAAGCTAATGGCATTTCTAGTGCTATAGAATCTTTAATTACAGAGAAAATAACCATACCAAGATTTGGAGCATTAAAAGCAACAGAAAGTTTAAATGTTGCTACGGCAACGTCTATTTTGTTAAGTGAGTTTAAGCGTCGGACTATTGAAAAGTAAAGTTTATAAAGATACCTTGTGTTTTCATACTTGCAATATTATCTGTCCATGGGCTAGCGCCTTCTTCGGGATCGTCAGGAACTAACTCGTCACTTAAAGCAAAGACACCACGAATAGAAGGTGTGAATTTAAAGTATTCAAGATAGAAATCTATACCAAGACCAATTTCATAATAGTAGGTGTTTTTCTTCATTCTAAACTGACCATTATGATTATCGCTTTCATTTTTTTCGTTACTATTTAAGTTTAAAGACATAGACATACCTCCAACAATAAAAGGCTTGAAATTGTTTATACGTTTAGCCGAGAACTTTACTAATAAAGGTAAATGTATGTAAGTTGATTTTATTTCGCGTTCTAAAACATTATCGCTATCTGTTAAAAAATCATAACCATTATATGCTCCATAAGCAGCAAAGTGATATTGATTATAATGCAGTGTTCTATTTGTAATGTATAGTCCGGGTTCAAAACGTAAATCGAAATAATCGTTAATTCTCATATTTCCTAAAAGCCCAACACTAAAGCCAATACCTTTTTCTATCTGAATATCTGTAACATCTCTACCCGTTCCATCGTCGATTTGATTATTATATTCAAAATCAAAACCATAATTATTAAATCCTAAAAAATAGCCATAACTAAATCGGTCTTTATCAAAATTTTCATTATTTAAAATCTTTTCGCCTGTAAAAAGCTGAGCAAAACCGGATTGGGAAATCAGAATAAAAAATATAATTACAACTAATTTTTTCATATTACTGTTTAGATGATGTGTATATGGTAGCGACTCCAAATGTTTGAGGGAAATCTTTAACATTAGTAAACCCAATTTTCTTTAAAATATTGTTCAAAGCTTCTCCATGAGGAAAAACAGCAGCAGAATCGCTTAAATATTTATAGGCGCTTTTGTCTTTAGAAAACAGTTTACCTATAATTGGCATAATGTTGTTTGTGTATAGTTTATACCCTTGTTTGAAAGGGGTTTTGGCAGGAACAGACGTTTCTAAAATAACAAAAATACCATTTGGTTTTAATACACGAAGAATTTCTGCAAGACCTTTTTCAAGTGTTTCAAAATTTCGTACTCCAAAAGCAACAGTAATAGCATCAAAAGTATCATTTTCGAAAGGCATATTCTCAGAATCGCCTAAAATCATTTCAATGGTACCTTCTAGTTTCTTTGCTTTAATTTTTTGTTTTCCAACATCAAGCATCCCTGGACTAATGTCTAATCCTATAATTTTTTCAGCATCGGTTTCAGCTAAGTTTATTGCTAAATCTCCCGTCCCTGTTGCAATATCTAGAATAGAATCAGGATTGGTGTTTTTAACAAGTTCTACCACTTTTTTACGCCATTTAATATCAATTCCAAAAGAAATTACACGATTTAAATCGTCGTAAGTGCCTGATATATTATCAAACATTTTAGTGACTTGTTCTTTTTTACCTAAGTCGCTGTCTTTATATGGGTTTACTTTTATCAAATCAAAAAATTTTAGGCAAATATAAGTTATTAGAAATGTATTAGGAAACTTGGAAACAAATAATTATATTAATTACAAAAGTCTACATAAATTATAAATTCGATTATATTTGTTTCACTTTTTACAACATACCACACATGAAAATTATCATTGCAGGCGCTGGTGAAGTTGGATTTCATTTAGCTAAACTTTTATCTTACGAAGCTCAAGAAATTACATTAATAGATGTAAATAAGGAGAGTTTAACAAATGCAGATACGCATTTAGATATTAAGGTAATTAAAGGAGATTCTACATCTATTTCTATTTTAAAAGATGCGCGAGTGTCTGAAAGTGACCTTGTTATTGCAGTAACTTCTTCTGAAACGACCAATATTACAGTTTGTGTTTTGGCTAAACAGCTAGGAGCAAAGAAGACTATAGCAAGAATTTCCAATACAGAGTTTATTAATCATAAAGATGAAGTTGGGTTTACCAAATTCGGTATTGATGAATTAATTTCTCCAGAGGCTTTAGCGGCTTCAGAAATTAAGTTGCTTTTAGATCAGTCTGCTTTTAATGATAGTTACGAGTTTGAAAACGGAGCGTTAACTATGGTAGGTTTAAACTTATCTAGTAGAATGACTTTTGTGGGGAAAACAGTAAAAGAAGCTGCCGAAATTTTTCCAGAAATTCGTTTTGTACCTATAGCAATTCAACGTTTTGGAACACAATATACAATTATTCCTAGAGGAGATACTGTATTTAAACAGGGGGATAATGTAGTGTTTATTACTGCTGAAGGTGGTGCAGAAGAACTTTGTAGACTTACAGGTAAAACATATACCGAAGTTAAAAATGTAATGATTTTAGGCGGTAGTAAAATCGGGTTTAAAGCTGCCCGAGATTTAAGTAACTCGTCTACACGTGTGAAGTTAATTGAAAAAGATAAAGAACGCGCTTTTGATCTTGCCGATGAGTTACCTAAAGTTTTAGTAATTAATGGAGATGGACGTAATGTAGATTTGCTAGAAGAAGAAAATCTTAGTGAAATGGATGCATTTATTGCGGTTACAGGAAATTCTGAAACAAATATTATGTCTTGTTTGGTCGCAAAATCTAAAGGGGTAAGAAAGACGATTGCTTTAGTCGAGAATATGGATTATTTCGAGTTGTCTCAATCTATAGGTATCGATACGCTTATTAATAAAAAACTTCTTGCAGCCAATAACATTTTTAGATACATTAGAAAAGGGGAAGTTGTAGCTATGACTAAACTGAATAATATGCATGCCGAATTGTTAGAGTTTAAAGTGAAATCTAAATCTATTATTAGTAATAAATTAATAAAAGATATAAATTTTCCGCGTTCAGCAATTATTGGAGGTATTATTAGAGATGATAAAGGTATTATAGCACTTGGAGATTTTAGAATTACTCAAGGCGATCGCGTGGTTGTGTGTTGTTTGCCACAATCTATTAAGCAAGTAGAAAAACTCTTTCTCTAGTATATGAAATTAAATCATAAAATTATTTTTTATTTCTTAGGATCTCTATTGTTATTCAATGGTGGTTTTATTTTGTTGTCGGCTATTGTTAGCTTGTTTTATGATGATGGTGTTATCCTTAAATTATTTATTTCAGGATTCATTCCTATCGCTTTAGGTGCTATTATAATGTATAGTACTCGAGATCATAAAAAAGAAATAAATAAACGAGAAGGTTATATTATTGTCACTTTTGGCTGGTTAATCATGACATTATCCGGCACGCTACCCTATATTATTACACAAAGTATTCCTAATTTTACCGATGCTTTTTTTGAAACCATGTCTGGTTATACCACAACGGGGTCGTCTATTTTACATGATATTGAAATTATTCCGCATGGTGTGCTATTCTGGAGAAGTTTAACACATTGGATAGGTGGCATGGGAATTATTGTATTGGCAATTGCTATACTTCCATTATTAGGAATAGGAGGAATGCAGTTATTTGCTGCTGAAGCTCCAGGACCAAGCGGAGATAAATTACACCCAAGAATTACAGATACCGCTAAACGTTTATGGCTAATTTATTTTGGTTATACAGTTGCCGAAACCATATTATTATGGGCTGCAGGAATGACGTTTTTCGATGCTATAAATCATGCTTTAGCAACTCTGTCTACAGGAGGGTTTTCTACCAAAAATGCAAGTGTAGCCTATTGGAATCATCAACCAATTATACAATATATCATTATTGTTTTTATGTATCTGGCTGGTGCTAATTTTGTACTTAGTTATTTTGCTTTTAAAGGGAAGATTCAAAAGATTTTAAAAGATGAAGAATTTAAACTGTATACTACATTTATAGCCATTTTTACAGTAATTGTAGCTTCTATTATTTATTTTAGAGCAGATTTAGGAATGTCTACTATTGGGCATCCAATGGTTTGGGGACAGGCAGAAAGTGCTTTTAGGCATGCCTTGTTTCAAGTTTTGTCTATTATTACAACTACAGGATTTGTTTCTGCAGATTATACGTTATGGACACATTTTCTAGTGGTGTTTTTCTTTGGTTTAATGTTTTTAGGAGGATCGGCAGGAAGTACATCTGGAGGTGTAAAAGTCGTGAGACACTTAATTATGATTAAAAACGGATTCATGGAATTTAAACGTTCGCTTCATCCTAACGCAGTATTGCCTGTGCGCTATAATAATAAAGCCGTTTCAGGAGAAATTGTATTTAATGTTTTAGCTTTTTTTATACTATATATGTTGTCCTTTATTATTGGAGCCTTAGTGTTTTCTATGCTTGGTATTAATTTTGAATCAGCAGTCGGATTATCAGCCTCAAGTTTAGGAAACGTAGGTCCAGCTTTAGGAAACTTTGGCCCAGTAACAAATTATGCAGCATTACCCGCTTTTGGGAAATGGTGGTGTAGTTTTTTAATGCTTATCGGGCGTTTAGAACTGTTTACTGTACTGGTGCTGTTAACGCCTTTCTTTTGGAGGAATCGTTAGTCGATTTTGTTTTGATCTTTTTTAAGTATAATGATTTTACTATGAGTTTATTATATTGAAATAATTTCTTATTTTGTATAGTAATTTTTAAATATCATTAGATGAGTTTTGGAGGTGCAACACAGACAATGATAACAGCTTTAAAGAACAATAAGAAATTATTGCATAAAAGGAAATCGTTAAAAGATAATATGGGAGGCTATTCTGATGGTCGTAATCCTGTTGAATTTAAAACGCCAAATGCTAATAATTTCGAATTAAGTAAGTTAAGGCGTGAACTTCAAAAAGAAAATAATCAAGTTTTTAATAAGAGAATAACTTTGTTAATCACTTTTTTAATTATTTTAATAAGCGTACTTTATTTTTTTGCATAAAAAAGCCACTATCCTAAAATAGTGGCTTTTTTCAATAATTATAAATGTATTATTAAGCAGTAACAGCTTCTTTAATACGTTTTAGAGCTTCAATAATAGTGTCTTGAGACGCTGCATAAGAAATACGGATACAGTTAGAGTTTCCGAAAGCTTCTCCAGTTACAGTTGCTACGTGAGCTTCTTCTAATAAATATAAAGAGAAGTCTGTAGCGTTATTTATTGTTTTTCCTCTTAAAGTTTTTCCGAAGTATTCAGAAACGTTAGGGAATACATAAAAAGCACCTTCAGGAATATTTGTTTTAAACCCGTCGATGTCGTTCAATAAATCTAAAATTAAATCACGTCTAACTTTAAATTCATCTACCATAAATTGAATACGTTCTGGAGATTCGTTTAATGCTGTAATTGTAGCACGTTGTGCAATACAGTTTGTTCCAGAAGTAATTTGTCCTTGCATTTTAGTACACGCTTTAGCAATCCAGTCTGGAGCGCCAATATATCCAATTCTCCAACCTGTCATGGCAAAGGCTTTTGCAACACCATTTACAGTAATTGTACGATCGTACATACTTGGAATAGCAGCAAAACTAAAGTGTTTTGTACCGTAGTTTATGTGTTCGTAAATTTCGTCTGAAAGGATAAAAATATTTGGATATTTTTCTAAAACTTCAGCTAAAGCACGGTATTCTGCTTCTGTGTAAATTGTTCCGCTTGGGTTGTTAGGCGAGTTAAAGAATACCATTTTCGTTTTAGGAGTAATGGCAGCTTCTAACTGTGCTGGCGTAATTTTAAAATCGTCTTCAATAGATGAAGGGATTTCTTTATAAGTCGCTTCACATAACGTTGCAATTGCAGAATAGCTTACCCAGTATGGTGCAGGTAACAATACTTCGTCTCCAGGGTTTAATAAAACCTGAGCCACATTTGCAATAGATTGTTTTGCTCCTGTAGAAACTACAATTTGAGCAGGTGTGTATGTTAAGTTGTTATCACGTTTAAATTTTGTAATTACAGCTTCTTTTAATTCAACATAACCATCAACTGGAGAGTATGAATTATAATTGTCGTTAATCGCTTGTATAGCAGCGTCCTTAATATAATCTGGAGTGTTAAAGTCAGGTTCTCCCAAACTTAATCCGATAATATCAATACCTTGAGTTTTTAATTCACGTGCTTTTGCTGCCATGGCTAATGTTGCCGATGCAGGCAGACTTGTAATTCTGTCTGAAAGTTGATTCATTTAATTAGTAGTTAAGATTGTAAAGCTGGTTTTCTACCCATTTCTCGTAAATAGTTAAAGTGTGCAGCAATAGCTTTACGGGTCGTTTTATATTCGTTGTAAGGTAAATTAAATTCTGTAGCAGTTTCTTTCACTATTTTAGCAATTTTAGAATAGTGAATGTGGCTAATGTGAGGGAAAATATGATGTTCCACTTGGTGGTTTAATCCTCCAGTGTACCAATTAATAATAGCGCTTTTTGCTCCAAAATTAACGGTTGTTTTAAGTTGGTGAATAGCCCATGTGTTTTTCATTGTACCATCTTCTTCAGGAAGTGGCATTTCTGCTTCTTCCATAACGTGTGCTAATTGAAAAACAACACTTAAAATTAAACCAGCAGTATAATGCATAATAAAAAAGCCAATTAAAATTTTCCACCAAGCCAAATCTAAAACTACCATTGGTATAATAATCCAGATACTAACATAAATAATTTTTGAGATTACTAATTTGCTCCAATTCGCTATTGGGCTAGGGAATTTTCCATATGATAACTTACGTTTCATATAGCTTCTCATTTGTTTAATATCAGTAGTAATGGCCCAGTTTATAGTTAGTAAACCATATAGCAAGACAGAATAGTAGTGTTGAAATTTATGATGCCATTTCCATTCAGAATGTCGGGAAAAACGCAAAACACGTCCAGCTTCTAAATCTTCATCATGACCGTGAATATTTGTATAAGTGTGGTGTAATACATTGTGTTGTACTTGCCAATTGTAAACATTTCCAGCAAGAATATATATACTACTTCCCATTAATCGGTTAACCCAGTCTTTATTAGAGAAGGCTCCGTGATTTCCATCGTGCATTACATTCATTCCAACTCCAGCCATACCAATTCCCATTACAATGGTTAGAAGTAATTGTGCCCATTGTGGGATGTTTGTTGTTAAAATTAAAAAGTAAGGCGCTAAAAATATGGTAAACATGATTATGGTTTTTACCCATAATTTCCAGTTACCAGTTCGTTTAACATTGTTTTCTTTAAAATACTCATTAACGCGTTTGTTCAGTGTTCTAAAAAATTTAGCCGGATCCTGACGTGAAAATGATAATACTTGTTTAGTCATAAAATATTTATTTAACAGCAACTAAATTAGGAGGTTGCTATTTTGGACAAATATAATTAATAAAGCAGCGCAACTTATTATTTAAATCATAAAAAAATGTTGTTAAAATGTATATTTTTGCCAAAAATTAAATGAAATGGACCTTATTTTAAAGTACTTCCCGGATTTAACAGACGATCAGATTTCTAAGTTTCAGAAATTAGAAAGTTTATATCAAGATTGGAATTTAAAGATTAATGTGGTGTCTAGAAAAGATATTGATGAATTGTACTTACGTCACGTGTTGCATTCGTTGGGTATTGCAAAATTAATTTCATTTAAAGATGGCACTAAATTGATGGATGTTGGTACTGGCGGTGGTTTCCCTGGAATTCCTTTGGCAATTCTGTTCCCAGAATGTTCTTTTCATTTGGTAGATAGTATTGCTAAAAAATTAAAAGTAGTTTCTGATGTTGTTGAAGGTTTAGGATTAACCAATGTGAAAGTAACCCACAGTCGTGTAGAAGAGATTAATGATAAGTATGATTTTATTGTAAGTCGTGCTGTTGCTGCTATGCCTACTTTTGTGTATTGGACTAAAGGAAAAATAGCCAAAGAACAACGAAATGACCTTAAAAATGGAATTATCTATCTTAAAGGTGGTGATTTAGCAGACGAGCTTCAAGACTATAAAACAGCTACAATATATAATTTAAGTGATTATTTTGAGGAAGATTTTTATGAAACTAAAAAAATTGTTCATCTTCCCCTTAAGTATAAAGGTTAATTATTCAAATAAAATACAAGACGGTGTTGGCGCTTTAATTTCATCTACAAATGTTAATAGCCCACTGTCTTGATCTCTTTTGTACGATATTAAATTATCTGAATTTCGATTAGCAACTACTAGAAAATCTTCATTTGGAGACAATGCAAAATTTCTAGGTGTTTTTCCTCTTGTAGATTCATATCCTATTGCTGTTAATACACCGTTTTTACTATCGACTTTAAAAATGGTGATGCTGTTATGTTCACGATTAGAGGCGTATAGAAATTTACCGTCGGACGAAATATGAATGTCTGCACAATAAGAGTTACCTGTATAATCTTTAGGTAGCGTTGTTATGCTTTCTTTTGTAACGTATTTTTCATTTGCTGAGCGTTCTACTTTAGTTATGGTGTTATCTAATTCATTTATCACATAAATCCATTTATTATTTGGGTGAAATGTTAAATGTCTAGGTCCTGCGCCTTTAGGCATAAGTAATGTGTCTTGTAAGCTAGCTTTAAGTGTATTTGTATTTTTATCAATTTTGTAAAACCATAAACTATTTGTACCTAGATCTACTGAAATAATGTCGTCGCTATTAGGAACACTATATACAGAATGTGCATGCGGACCTTCTTGTCTAGATGTTGTTCCCTTTCCTATGTGTTGTTTTATATTTAAGGTGTCGCTTAAATGTCCGTTGTCGTTTAATTTTAGAAGACTTACGCTTCCGCTTCCGTAGTTTGCAGCTAAGACGTAGTTGTCTTTGTTTGTTGTTACAAAGCAAGGATTCATTCCGCCAGAAGGCATTGTGTTATTTAAGATTAACGAATCTCCTTTAATATTAAAAGATGATATTGTACCTTGTTTTGGATCTAATTTGTTAGCCGCTATAAGGTGTTTTTTGTCTGCTGAAAAACTTAAAAAAGAAGGACTTTCTGTGATTGCTTTAAGTCCTATTTCTGTAAAATATCCCTCTGAATTTAATTCGTATTTATAAATACCTTTACTGTCTTTATTTGTATAAGTTCCTACATAAAAAGGAATGCTTTCAGGTTGTATTTCTGGAGTTGATTTTTTTGAGTTACAACTTGTAAAAAGGCATAAGGAAAGACCTAAAATAGATAAAAACGTTTTCATGTTTTGGGTTATTTGTTTGTGGCACTAATTTAAGAATAATTCTGTCCAAGAAAAAATGAGATAAAAAAACCTGTCTAATTTTTTAGACAGGTTTATAATGTAAATTTTAAAATAACTTATTCACCTAAAAATGGGTAACGGTAATCTGTAGGTGTTACAAATGTTTCTTTTATCATACGTGGAGAAATCCAACGCAGTAAGTTCTGAGCGCTTCCTGCTTTATCGTTAGTTCCAGAAGCTCTAGCACCACCAAATGGTTGCATTCCAACAACTGCACCTGTAGGTTTGTCGTTTATATAAAAGTTTCCTGCTGCATTTTGTAAAGCTGTAGTTGCTTCTATAACAGCATACCGGTCTTGAGCTAAAATGGCACCAGTTAGTGCGTATTCGCTAGTTTCGTCAACTAATTTTAAGGTTTCGCTGTAGGCGTCATCTTCAAATACATAAATAGTCATTACAGGGCCAAATAGCTCTGTACTCATTGTTGTGTATTTAGGATTTGTTGTTAAGATTACGGTAGGTTCTACAAAGTATCCTTTACTCTTATCGTATCCACCTCCAACTATAATTTCAGCATCAGTATCTGCTTTAGCTTGGTCTATATATTTAGCTAATTTATCGAAAGAACCTTCATGGATAACAGCTGTTACAAAGTTGCTAAAATCTTCAGGAGATCCTTGTTTAAATGAGTTTACATCTTCAATTACGTAAGCTTTAACTTCTTCCCAAATACTTTTAGAAATATAAGCGCGAGAAGCGGCACTACATTTTTGTCCTTGGAATTCGAAAGCTCCTCTTACAATAGCTGTTGCTACTTGTTTCGGTTTCGCTGTTTTATGGGCAACAATAAAATCTTTACCACCTGTTTCTCCTACAATTCTCGGATATGTTTTGTAGTTGTGAATATTGTTACCAATTTTTTTCCATAGCTCTTTAAATACATATGTAGAACCTGTAAAATGTAATCCAGAGAAATCTGGACTAGATAACACAACATCGGTAATCATTTCTGCATCTCCAAAAACCACATTTATTACTCCTGGAGGAACACCTGCGTCTTTAAAAACATCCATAATTACTTTTGCAGAAAATACTTGGCTATCACTTGGTTTCCAAACTACAACATTTCCCATTAAAGCCATGCAGGCAGGTAGGTTTCCAGCAATAGCAGTAAAGTTAAATGGTGTTACTGCATATGTAAAACCTTCAAGAGGTCTGTATTCTACTTTATTCCAAGCGTCGCTTGTGCTTTCTGGTTGTTCATGATAGATGTCTGTCATGTACTGCACATTAAAACGTAAGAAATCTATCAATTCGCAAGCCGAATCAATTTCTGCTTGGTGTATTGTTTTAGATTGCGCAATCATAGTTGCAGCATTTATTTTATCGCGGTAAGGTCCTTGGATAAGTTCTGCTGCTTTTAAGAAAATACCAGCACGGTGTTCCCAAGGCATTTGAGACCAGGCTTTTCTCGCTTCAAGAGCTGTAGCTATGGCGTCTTCTACATGCGATTTTTCTGCTAAATGATATTGACCAACACTGTGTTTGTGGTCGTGAGGCGGAGACATTGTTCTGGTATTTCCAGTTTTTACGTCTTTTCCGTTAATATATAAAGGTACATCAACTTTACTATTAAAAAGTTCCTTGTAGGCAGCTTGTACAGCTTCACGTTCTGGAGTTCCAGGCGCATAACTTCTTACAGGTTCGTTAATGGCAATTGGTGTATTAAAAAATCCTTTTCCCATAATGCAATTGAGTTTATAAATATGTTAGATTCAAACAAAGTTACATTTTTTTAACGGGAATAGTAGTGCGATAAATTCCTAAAAAGCCGTTAAATATTGGACTTTTAAAAATTTTAAAAGTGAAGGATTGAAAGATTGATAAAATTTTATAAAATTAAGATGTCGGACTTTTAATTTATGGCAAACGGCGCACTAAGCTTGAAACTAGGTATAATAACTTTAAATGTTTTTGCATTGTTTAAGTTTATCATGTTGTAATATCCAGACATGGCTCCAAACGGAGATGTTAACATGCATCCAGATTTGTAAGCGTGAGTTTCTCCTGGTTTAAGTATAGGTTTGTAGCCAACAACACCTTCACCAGACACTTCTTCTTCCTTATTTAAAGCATCAAGTATGCTCCAGTGTCTTGCGTATAATTGTACGGTGTCTTTACTTTGATTTTCAATAGTAATCTTATATTCAAAAGCATACTGTATTCTATAGTTATTATAGTACGTGCCTTTAAAAGATGTCTCTACAGATATTTTAATCCCTTTTGTTACTTGTTGAACCATATACTTGACTGATAAATAGCGTGTTTAGCTGCGCAAAAATACAAATTTAAAGTGTTAACTTGTATTTAATACGTTTTAAACAACAAAAGTAATCAATAGATAAATACTAATTTGAAATGTTTACAGAACTTGCTTCTCCAACTCCAATTATTTTATCGTAACGCCCACCAAGATCTCTGTAGTATACAATTACTTTATAATCGTTTTCTGTTTGGTAATAATTTCCGCTAATTTCTCCTTCATCTATAATGTTATTTTCGTCTTGAGTAACAAATTTATAATTGTAGAATCCTTGTTTTAGTAATAAAGGTATTTCGTAGATGCCTTTTTTTGTATTGTATATCATTTCTGTACTTTTGTTTACGGCGTAATTATTAAAATTTCCGTAAACATGCATTGTTTTGTTAGGTGGTAACTGTTCTGATTTTAAAGAAAAATGTATCCATGCGTAATCTGCTTCTATATTAGGATCTGTTGCGTCTATATTATTAATTACAAAATTTCCGTTAATATCAGGGTTATATGTATATACTGAGTTTTTTTGAGGTACATTAGTAAATAAGTAGCTGTTATATAGTTCTTGTAAACTCACAAAATTTATACCACTATTAGCGACACGAATATCTTTGTTTTCAAAATAAAAGTATTCGTTTCCTCCCCAAAAAGTAGTTTCTTTATTGTATTTGTATATCAAACTATGTCCCATAGTATACGTCGGTTTTACGTTATTTATGGCTGTGTTTAAATTGTTGTTTTTAATAATTGTGGTTTTTACTGTTTGTAATGGGTTCTGAAATTGAATAGCACTTGAATTAATAACCAAATCGACCGTTTGTTTTTCGTTTATAAATTTTACATCTCTAGAAATTTTTATAGATACACCAACGGTTGCGCCACCTTCATTTATCATGAATTTTCTAGAAAACATAAGATTATCACTTTCATCAAAAACTTTCATCATATAATTTCCAGATAGTTTTAAGCTACGCACTTGTTCATTAGGAATAGAAAGCGTGTAATGCGAATACATTTGGTAGGTGTTATAAGAATTCTCGTAAGTTGTAATGCGTTGTTTGTCGAAGCCATCTATATATTCAGAACGCATTAAACTTGAAGGTGTCCAATCGTAATTATAATGTTCTATAGAGTAATAAAAATCGTCTTCATTACCGTTAAGTACATCAAATTCTAGTTGTAAATTTTCACCAAGATCTAAAATAGGAAGCATGCTAATGTCTGTATTTCCTTTAAACATAATGGTCTTAATGTAATCTGGAGGACTTATTTCATGTTGTACTTGAGCAAAGCAGAAACTTTGAATAAAAATTATTGGGAGATATAAATATGATTTAATATTCATTTTTGTACATTTAAAAGGTAAATATAAGGAAAAATAAAAGCTAGTATTGTTTTTTATTTAGAACAGATATAAATAAATAAGATATATGCTAATTCGAACTATTTTATCTTTTTATTCTTAAATTTGCTCGGATTTTTCAATCGTATCAGCATTGAAATCAGTATAACTATTATTAATACATAGATTTATAAATATGTCAAACGACATTAAGATTACAAAAGGTCTAGACATTAAACTCAAAGGTGAAGCTGAAAAGGCTTTAGAAAGTGCTGTAATAAGCAATACCTACACCTTAAGGCCTGAGGACTTCCACGGAGTTATTCCCAAATTAGTTGCAAGAGTTGGTGATAAAGTAAAAGCAGGTAGCCCTGTGTTTTACGATAAAACTAACGAAAATGTTCAATTTGTTTCGCCTGTTTCAGGAGAGGTTATTGATATTTTACGTGGTGAAAAACGTAAGATTTTAGCCATTAAGATTCAAGCAGACAAAGAGCAAGCATATCAGGAAAACGAAAAAATTAATGTTAATTCTGCAACTGCTGAAGCTTTAAGTTTATACTTACAAGCAACAGGGTGTTGGCCGTTTATTAAACAGCGACCATACGATGTTATTGCAAACCCAACAAAACAGCCAAAAGCTATTTTTGTTTCAGGTTATGATAGCGCACCTTTAGCAGTAGATTTAGATTTTGCTTTACAAGGCAAAGGCGCGGAATTACAAGCTGCAGTTACTGCTCTCGGAAAATTAACGTCAGGACAAGTTCATGTGTCTGTTAAAAACGGATCAAATTCGCCATTAGCAGGTTTGTCAGGAGTTTCTGTTCATAAATTATCTGGTCCACATCCCGTAGGTAATGTTGGAACTCAGATTAATAAAATAGACCCTGTAAATAAAGGAGAAGTGGTTTGGACAATCAATCCACAAGATCTTGTTATTATCGGAGAATTATTATTAACAGGTAAGTTTAATGCCGAGCGTATTGTTGCTTTAGTAGGATCTGCGGTTAAAAAACCAAGATACTTTAAAACTAAAATAGCAAGCGAAATAGCTACTATTATTTACGATAATGGTATCGAACAAGACGGTAATAACCGTGTTATTGTTGGTAATGTGTTATCAGGTAAACAAGTAAAACCAGATGGAAATTTAGATTATTACAGCAATTTAATTTCTGTGATTCCTGAAGGTGATGATTATGAGTTTTTTGGATGGAACAAACCAGTATTTAACAAGATCTCAACGTCAAGAGCTTTAACGTTCTCTTGGTTAAGTCCAAATAAAAAATACGATTTAAATACAAATACAAACGGAGAGCACAGAGCTTTTGTATTAACAGGTAATTATGAAGAGGTTTTTCCTTTAGATATTTATCCTATGCAAATTCTTAAGTCTTGTATGTATAAAGATTTAGACGAAATGGAAGCACTTGGTATGTACGAAGTTGCTCCTGAAGATTTTGCGTTAACAGAATTTGTTTGTGTATCTAAACAACCACATCAGGAAATTATTAGAAAAGGTTTGGATGTAATGATTAAAGAAATAGGGTAATCATGGGTTTAAAAAGTAATTTACATAATTTAAAAGAAAAGTATAAGGGTACCAAGATGGCACCAGCGTTTAATGCATTGCATACGTTTTTATACTTGCCAAATGATACCACACATAATGGTACTCATATAAAAGCAGCCGACGATTTAAAACGTACAATGAATACGGTAATCATGGCTATGATTCCATGTTTAATTTTCGGAATGTTTAATGCAGGATATCAACATTTCTCTGCATTAGGTACTCCAGTAGATTTTTTATCTTGGGATGCATTTTACATTGGTTTAATTAAAATTTTACCATTAGTAGTCGTGTCTTATGGTGTTGGTTTAGGTATCGAGTTTATTTTCGCTACTATTAAAAATCACGAAGTAGAAGAAGGTTATTTAGTAACAGGTATGTTAGTACCTTTAATTGTACCAATTGATATTCCTTTATGGATGCTAGCAGTAGCAGTTACTTTTGGAGTTGTTATTGGTAAAGAAGTTTTTGGTGGAACAGGGATGAATATCTTAAACCCTGCATTAACAATTCGTGCATTCTTATTCTTCGCCTATCCAACTTGGATGTCTGGTGATAAAGTTTGGATTCACGGCGCTGTAGAACGTACAAAAGAAATCGCTGCAGGAGCAAATATTGATGCTATTTCAGGTGAAACCATATTAGGAAGTCTCGCTCAAGGGCATCATATAGATTATTCGATTTCAGATATGTTCTTTGGATTTATTCCAGGGTCGGTTGGGGAAACATCCACATTCTTAATTATTTTAGGAGCTTTATTTTTAATTTTCACTAAGATTGGAAGTTGGAGAATCATGCTGTCTGCTGTAGTAGGAGCTTTAACAATGGGATTAATTTTTAACGGTGTTGTCTCTTCAGGATGGATTACTGAAACAAGTAAATTCTATACCTTAATGAGTACAGAATTCTGGCATCATTTAATAATTGGAGGTTTTGCTTTTGGTGTTGTGTTTATGGCAACAGATCCAGTAACGGCATCTCAAACAAATAAAGGGAAATGGATTTATGGGTTCTTAATTGGATTCTTATCTATTATGATACGTGTTTTCAACCCTGCATATCCAGAAGGTGTAATGCTTGCAATTCTATTAATGAATGTGTTTGCACCAACTATTGATCATTACATCATTAAAGGTAATGTGAAGAAAAGAATGAAACGTTTAAAAGTAAAAACGGCTTAACAATGGAAAATAGAACAGATAAAAATTCATATACTATTATATTTGCTATAGTAATGGTTTTTGTTGTAGGTGCTTTATTAGCCTTTACAGCATCTTCATTAAAACCTAGAATTGCAGAGAATCAGCGTATAGAAAAGCAGCAAAATATTTTGTATGCTATGGGGGTTAATGATAATACAGAAGGAAGTGCCGTTTTTGTTTCGACAACAGATGCTCCTGAATTATTTGAGAAATACATCACTAAGCAATTAGTTATTGAGAATGGAGTAACTAAAGAAGATAGTGAAGCGTATTTAATGGATATTAAAAAGGAAAAAGCAGCAGCTGTTTCAGATCCTTCTAAAAGACGTTTACCATTATTTATTGGTGAAAAAGATGGTAAAACACTATACGTAATTCCAATCTATGGAAAAGGATTATGGGATGCCATTTGGGGATATGTTTCAATGGACGAAAATATGATAGTTCAAGGTGCTTATTTCGATCATAAAGGTGAAACTCCTGGTTTAGGAGCAAATATTAAAGAACGTTTCTTTATGGATGATTTTATTGGTGAACATTTATTAGATGCTTCGGGTAATTTTAAAGGAATTACTGTTGCTAAAGGAAATGCAGATCCAAAAAATGAAGATAAAACAGATAATGAGGTTGATGCAATTGCCGGTGCTACTATTACAGGAAATGGGGTAACTGCAATGATTAAAAGTGATTTAAAACTTTACAAACCTTATTTCGATAACTTAAAAAATAATTAATTTATGGCACTTTTATCAAAAAAAGACACAAAATTAATCACTGATCCATTATTGGATAATAACCCAATTACCATTCAGGTATTAGGTATATGTTCTGCTTTGGCTATTACAGCGCAATTAAAAGCTTCAATAGTAATGGCTCTGTCGGTAATGGCTGTGCTAGCAATAGGAAATGTTGTAATCTCTTTAATGAGAAACATTATTCCTTCAAAAATTAGAATTATTGTGCAGTTAGTAGTTGTAGCTGCTTTAGTAATTATAGTCGATCAAGTATTAAAAGCATTCTCTTACGAGTTAAGTAAAACACTTTCTGTATTCGTAGGGTTAATTATTACCAATTGTATAATTATGGGACGTTTTGAAGCTTTCGCTTTAGCAAACGGACCATGGAAATCGTTTTTAGATGGTATTGGTAATGCTGCTGGTTACGGTTTAATTCTTGTAATTGTTGGTTTTTTTAGAGAGTTATTAGGTTCTGGTACATTATTAGGATTTAAAGTTTTAGGAGATCCAATCGAAAAAACAGGATTATACGCTTTAGGTTATGAAAACAACGGGTTTATGTTGTTGTCTCCAATGGCTTTAATTGTTGTAGGGATTATAATTTGGGTTCAACGTAGTAGAAACGAAGCATTAATAGAAGATCATTAATCAGTATAACGTTTATTTTAAACGTAACTGAAATCTAAAAGAATATGGAATATATAGAATTATTTTTTAAGTCAATATTTATAGATAACATGGTATTCGCTACATTCTTAGGAATGTGTTCTTACCTTGCTGTTTCTAAAAAAGTATCTACAGCAGTTGGACTTGGTGCAGCAGTTGTATTTGTAATGTTAATTACAGTCCCTTTAAACTGGTTGTTAGACCAGTATATACTTCAGCCTGGAGCATTAAAATGGTTAGGTGCAGAGTATGCAGATTACGATTTAAGTTTTTTATCATTTATCTTATTTATTGCAACTATTGCAACAATGGTACAATTGGTAGAAATAATTGTAGAGAAGTTTTCACCTTCATTATATAATTCACTTGGTATTTTCTTACCACTTATTGCTGTAAACTGTGCCATCTTAGGAGGGTCTTTGTTTATGCAATCTCGTGAGATTCCTACTTTAGGTCTAGCAACTGTTTACGGTGTTGGATCTGGAATTGGATGGTTTTTAGCGATTTTAGCTATTGCAGCTATTCGTGAAAAAATTAGATATTCTAATGTACCACCTGCATTACGCGGATTAGGAATTACATTTATTATCACAGGTTTAATGGCTATCGGATTTATGAGTTTCGGTGGAATGTTAACTGGAGGTGATGAAGAAGGAGCTAAAGAAGAAAAAACTGTAAAAGTTGAAACTCCTGAGGCAGATAACGTAAAAGAGTTAGCGAATAATACAAAAGAAATCAACTAAGATATCATGACGATTTTAGCAGCAACAACAACAGGAACAATAATCGCGACGGTAGTAGCTTTTTTAGTTATTACTTTAGTTTTAGTGAGTTTATTATTGTTTGTGAAACAAAAATTATCACCATCAGGTCCTGTAAAGATTAAAATTAATGGTGAAAAAGAAATAGAAGTAGGTTCTGGAGCAAGTTTATTATCTACTCTTGGAAACTCAAAAATATTCTTGCCATCTGCTTGTGGTGGTGGTGGTACATGTATTCAGTGTGAGTGCCATGTATTATCTGGTGGAGGTGAAGCTCTTCCAACAGAAACACCTCACTTTACAAGAAAAGAGTTAAAAGATGGTGCACGTTTAGCTTGTCAAGTAAAAGTTAAACAAGACATGGAAATTACAATTCCTGAAGAAGTTTTTGGTATTAAAAAATGGGAAGCAACTGTAGTTCGTAACTTTAATGTGGCATCATTTATTAAGGAATTTGTAGTTGAGATTCCTGAATTAATGAACTATAAAGCTGGTGGATATATTCAAATTGAAATTCCAGAATGTGAAGTGAAATTTTCAGATATTGATATTACAGCGCATCCAGAAGAACACGAAACTCCAGATAAATTTCAAGCGGAATGGGACAAATTTAAACTTTGGCCTTTAACAATGAAAAATACTGAAACTGTAGAACGTGCGTACTCAATGGCTTCTTATCCTGCAGAAGGAAGAGAAATTATGTTGAATGTGCGTATTGCAACTCCTCCTTTTGACCGTGCTAAAAATGGTTGGATGGATGTTAATCCAGGGATTGCTTCGTCTTATATTTTCTCAAGAAAGAAAGGTGACAAAGTTACTATTTCTGGACCTTACGGTGAATTCTTTATTAATGAATCTGAAGCTGAAATGTTATATGTAGGTGGTGGAGCAGGTATGGCGCCAATGCGTTCTCACTTATATCACTTATTTAAAACCTTAAAAACAGGTAGAAAAGTAACATATTGGTATGGTGGTCGTTCTAAACGTGAATTGTTTTACCTAGAGCACTTCTACGAATTAGAAAGAGAATTTCCTAACTTCAAATTCTATTTAGCATTATCTGAACCAATGCCAGAAGATAATTGGAAAGTTAAAGAAGATATAGATTCTCCTGGAGACGGTTTCGTAGGTTTTGTACACAATGTTGTTATAGACAATTATTTAAGTAAACACGATACTCCTGAAGATATTGAATTATACTTCTGTGGACCACCATTAATGAATAAAGCTGTTCAGAAAATGGGAGAAGATTTTGGTCTTGCAGACGAGAACATAAGATTTGATGACTTTGGAGGTTAATCTAAAGTATATTATATAAAAAAGCCAACTCAATTGAGTTGGCTTTTTTTATGCTTTTAAATATTCTGTTTTTGTTATCTCATATTTAAACAATTTAGAACAATCCATAATATCTGGACTATCATCTAGTTTACATAAATAACTAACAACAGCACTAAGACCTTTAAATAATATATATTTATCGCTAGAATTTATTGGTTTTTTGTTTGTATGATGAAGCGGAATCGTATAACCACAAGCTTTTAGAAATGTGGCTTCAATTTGCAACAGTTCTAATGGCGTATAACCATTAAAACGTCTCCCTAAAGTTTGATGCACTTGTCCTAAATAATTTAATTGAGTAGAACCGTGATTATCCGTTAGGTGTTTCCATGCATCTTTATGGTCTAATATATTACCAACAGCACATTGTTTTGAACATTCAGGATGTAATGTGTCTGCATGAAATGCGTGGTATAATTTGTTAATAGCCAAGTTAAATCGTGTTGTTGTTTCCATTATCGTTAATTAATAATATTAAATTACAAAAAATGAATGGAAATAAAAAAGCCAACTGATTAGAGTTGGCTTTTTTATGATATATTATTATGATTAGATTTCTTTTAGAATATTTTTTAAAGCATTTACAGAAATTGGTTTTATTAAATAATTAGATACATTTTCATAACGTTTTGCACGTCGTATATCTACTGGATCAATAGATGAACTTACAATATAAATCGTGATTTTTTTATGAAATTCTATTTTACTAAATTCTTCTAGAAATTCCCAACCATCCATTATTGGCATATTTATATCCAATAGTATAATTTCCGGTATATCTAGACCTTCTAAAATTTTAGTCTTTAATTTTGTGATTGCTTCATGGCCATTTTTAAAAATCATGAATGAATTACAAAAATTAGAAATTTCCATCATTCTTTTTGCTCCAAAAATAAAAATGGGATCATCATCAATGATACAAGCTATGTTTACTTTATTCATGCTTTTTTAAGTATGTATAGAAGGTTGTGTATTCATTTACGGTGCTTTCAACTTTAATTTTGCCACCAATAGCTTCGACTTGATTTTTTGTTATAAATAGGCCTAATCCACGAGATTCTTCATGTTTGTGAAATGTTTTATACATTCCAAATAATTTCTTACTATGTTTCTTTAAATCTATACCTTGTCCGTAATCTTTAATAATTAAAATAACAAAATTATCTTCAGTTTCTGTTTTTATTTCAATTTTAGCAGGTTCATTTTGTTTTTTATATCTAATCGCATTAGTTAAAAAGTTTAATAAAATACTATCTAAATACGCAGGGATTGCTTTAACAGATAATGTTTTATCTATATCTACAATAAGGGTTGTTTTAGATTCTATAATTAATGCACTAATGCTAGACAATGCTTTATTAAAATGGTCTAATAAGTTTAACGATTCAGTCTTTAAATCTTTTTTTAAATTTATTGTAGCGACTTCATTTAAATTCTCTAAAGTTTCACCCAAATGAGTTACCGCTTCTTTTATTAAAGGGAAGATTTCATTTTTTGTAGATTCTGGTCTGTCTATTTTTAATATATCTAGCAACATATCTAGATTGCTGTAATGAGATCTAAGGTTATGAGAAACTATTTGTGCAAAATTTAATAATCGTTTGTTTTGGTATTCTGTTGTTTCCAGAAGTTGAACAACCTCAGAGTTACTTTTCTTTATTTGTGTACGATCATTAATTTGAGCTACAATATGTAATGGTTTACCATCGTCATCTCTAATGATAGATGTATATATAATTGCAGAAATTGTTTGACCATTTTTTCCAATATATCTTTTTTCAGCTTCAAAATCTTCAAGATTTCCATTTATCATGTCTATCATAGATTTGTATCCAATCTTTATATCTTCGGGATGCGTAAGCTCTTTTAAACTATATTTTTTAAATTCTTCTTTTGTGTATCCAAAAGTATTACATAGACTTTGGTTAATATCTATCCAGTTACCTTTTAAATCTATAATTGCCATGCCAACCAAGGCACTTTCAAATGTTTTTCTAAGGTGTTGTTCTTTTAAGGCTAAAGTTTTAGTGATTTTTGTTTTTTCATCTATATCTTGAAATAAACCTTGCACTTTTATACATTTATTGTTTTCTATTATAGGCATGCCTATAGATCTTACCCATTTATCATGACCTGTAGCTGTAACAATTTGAAGTTCAGTATCAAAATTTGCGTGTTTATTAATGCAATCAGTAAATAATTGAGTTATTGTGTCTCTATCTTGCCCTGCTTTATAAAAAGATAATCCAGAATCAACGTCTGGTTTATAGTCAGGAGATACATCGTGTATTTTTTTTGTCTCAGAACTCCATTGGAGTGTTGCTAATTTTATATCATATTCCCATGTGCCTATAGCAGCATGTTCTTGAATAAAATTGAATAGGGAGGATTCATTTTTATTAATCATTTTGCTAATATATATGGTTTATATTTTAAAGAATAGTATTTTTTAATTTTAACGTTAAAATGTAAAAAACTCTTTATTCTTAACTTATATTCGGAAATATGTAATCTAGCCTTTATCTTTGCCTAGGTAAATTTTATTTTAACTAAACAATTTAGACTTATCCTAATATGAGTAAAGCACTTACTACACAAGAATTGCATAATTTGGCTATGAATCATGTTGGAAAAGATTTAGAAAAACGAGGCTTCGAATTTATAGCAGTTAATAGTAAATTAAAACGCCATCCACAATTTGTTTGTATTGATAAAACAGGACAATATTTTTTTGTTTTAGTGAGGGCCGTATTACTGCCAGACCATCCTGATAATTACGATGTGGTCTGGATGGAAACGTTTAAAGATCATGCCAAAAATAAAGATGCAAAAGTACTTTATGCAGGAGTTGGATTAAGTAACCCTAACGGAGAAGAACTTCCTATTTATCTTAATGAAGAATATTTAATCCAGTATAACGGTATTCAAGTTATAGAAACCCATTTAAATTAAATGAGACAAGCCCTTTTTTTTATATTATTTTTTGTTGTTCTTTTTTCGTGTAACAATTCTAATGAGCATGTTAAATTAGCGGGTCCTGTTTTTGGAACGTCTTATTCTGTTCAGTATTTTTCTGAAGACGGCATTAATTATCAAAATCAATTTGATAGTTTATTTGATGTTATAAATCATTCTATGTCTACTTATATTCCAGATTCAGATATCTCTCTTCTGAATAAAAATAAATCAAATGATATAGATAATCACTTCGCGTATGTTTTTGATGCTTCAAAATTGCTTTATAAGGCAACAGAAGGCGCTTTCGATCCTACAATTGGTGTTTTAGTGAATGCTTGGAGTTTTGGACCGGAAAAAAGAATTATAGGTTTAGATAGTCTTAAAATAGATTCATTAATGATTAGTGTAGGTTTAGATAAAGTGACTCGAAGTCATAATAAAATCATTAAAGAAAATCCGAATACATATATCGACTTTAATGCCATTGCTAAAGGTTATAGTGTAGATGTTATTGGACGATTTTTAGAATCAAAAAATATTACAGATTACCTTGTAGAAATAGGAGGAGAGATTAGAACCAGAGGTACAAATAAAGAAAAACAGAGTCCTTGGAAAGTGGGCGTAGAAATGCCCCATTTTGATGGTACACAATCTTTGCTTCGCGCAGTTGAATTAAAGGATAAAGCCATGGCAACATCTGGGACTTATAGAAAGTTTAAGGTAGATGCTAATGGTAATCGATACGCTCATATTATCGACACCAAAACAGGATATCCTAGTAAAACTAATTTGTTAAGTATTTCTGTAATTGCCGAAGATTGTATGACTGCAGATGCTTATGCAACGGCATTTCAGGCTATGGGAATTGATAAAGTAAAGGCTTTTGCCGATAAACACTCTGAATTAAAAGTGTTTGTTATATTCGAGAATGAAGAAAAAGAGCTTGATAGCTTATCTTTAAATAATTTTCCACAATAGAAATATCTACTTTCTAGCAGTTAGAAACATATTTTTAAAATCTGGCAGGCTTAAGATAATATCTAAAAGCTACTACTTAATAAAAAGCTGAACCAATTTGTATTGGTTCAGCTTTTAATTATTATATGAAATACCATAAGTTCCATTCTTTAAGTGGTTTTATATTGAAAAAGGAATGGTTTAAATATTAATGTTCTGAAGTGTTTCTAGAACATAGACATTAACGCTTTAACCAATAATAGCAACCATCCAGATGCTAAAAGCACACCTCCAATAGGTGTAATAGGTCCTAAAAAACTCATTTTTTTTCCTTTAGCATCAGATAAAATCAAACCATAAATACTAAAAGAAAACAGTATAATTCCTAGTGTAAAGCACCAGTATATTGCAGTCGACGAATAGCTATTGTTTAATCCTAAAATTAATAATACAATAGCATGATACATTTGGTATTTTACTCCAACTTCAAAACTTTGTAATTGATCTGTAGATAAAATTTTCTTTAAAGCATGTGCTCCAAAAGCACCAAAAATTATAGATAACATACCAAACAAGGCACCTGTTGCAATTATAATAGATTGTGTCATATTTTGTTTAGTAAAGCTAAAAATGTTATTTATAAACTACAGGAATAATTTCACCAGAGGCCAAGCAGTATTGTTGTATTGCATCTGCAGAAAGGTTTGCTGTATAATCTACTTCATCTACATTAAAACCAATGCTACGCAGTTTATTGAAGTAATCTCTACCATAAACACGAACATGGTCGTATTGTCCAAATATTTTAGCACGCTCTTTTTTATCGGTGATCGAATCGTCTTCAAAGGTAACTTCTCGAGATGCATCTTGAGGGATTTGAAAAATACCCATACCACCTGGTTTAAGAACCCGATAAAGTTCTTGCATAGCTTTGGTGTCATCTGGAATGTGTTCTAATACATGATTACACAAAATAACATCGAAACTATTATCTTTAAAAGGTAGATTACAAATATCAGCTTTTACATCTGCCAAAGGCGACAGTAAATCTGTTGTGGTATAATCTAAATTTTTAAGTGCTCTAAACCGTTTGTAAAAAGCTTGTTCAGGAGCAAAATGAAGTACCTTTTTAGGTGCAGTAAAAAAATCTGTTTCATTTTTAAGATATAGCCATAATAATCTATGGCGTTCTAAGGATAGGGTAGAAGGTGATAAAACATTATTCCGTTGCGTACCGTAACCGTAAGGTAAAAACGATTTAAAACTTTTCCCATCAATAGGATCTGTAAAATTACTGCCTTTTAAAACTGCAGCCATTATAGGACGAACCACATAACTTAAACGGATAAGTAATGGCCTAGGTATGGTATTTAAAACAAATTTAAAGGCTTTTTTCATTAAAGTACAAACGGCGTTTGTCTAAACTCGTCTTCTTCAGTAGTTGTGATGCCTAAAGCTTCGTGTACATAAGCAAATGTTGAAAGTAATTCTGCTTTACCATCTACAATAGCAACATCATGTTCAAAGTGTGCACTTGGTTTTTTATCTAAAGTAGTAATTGTCCAACCGTCTCTATGTTGTTTAATGCGTTGCGTTCCTAAATTTATCATAGGTTCAATAGCAACAACCATACCTTCAATAAATTTTTTCCCACGTCCGCGTCTTCCGTAGTTAGGCATTTCTGGGTCTTCATGCATTTTACGGCCTAAACCATGTCCTACAAGTTCTCTGACAACACCATAACCTTGAGCTTCACAGTAATTTTGAATAGCATAACCAACGTCGCCTACACGATTACCTACTTTTAATTCGCGTAATCCAACGTAAATAGACGCTCTTGTTACGTCTAATAATTTTTGAGTTTCTGGAGCAATTTCTCCTACAGCAAATGTATATGCATGGTCTCCGTAAAAATCATTTTTAAGTGCACCACAATCAATAGAGATTATATCGCCTTCTTGTAATGGAGTATTGTTTGGTATTCCGTGAACAACTTGTTCATTTGGACTCATGCAGAGTGAATTAGGGAAATCATACATCCCTAAAAAACCAGGATAAGCACCATGGTCTCTTATAAAGGTTTCTGCAAGTTTATCAAGTTCTAAAGTTGTTACACCAGGTTTTACTGCTTTAGCTAGTTCCCCTAATGTTTTAGATACGATTAGTGCACTCTCGCGCATTAATTCTATTTCTTCTCGTGTTTTTATTATAATCATGTCAATAAAATATGTGCAAATATACTTAAAAATACCTAGTTAAATTGTTTATACTAATATGACTTTAGACAGTTTTTAAACCTTAAAAAAAGTCGTAATTTGCATTTTTAAAAAAAAGAGGAGTATGTATAATTGTGTGAGTGCAGCAGATGCTGTTAAAGTTATTAAATCTAACGACAGAGTCTATTTGCACGCCGCCGCCGCCGTGCCTCAGTTATTAATAAATGCCTTGACGGCTAGGCATGAAGAATTACGTAATGTTGAAATTTGCCATTTACATACCGAAGGAGAAGCGCCTTATGCAAACCCAGAATTACGCAATAGTTTTCATGTAAATTCTTTTTTTATAGCTAAGAATATAAGGCATACAATTAAAGCAGGAAATGGATCTTATACTCCTGTGTTTTTAAGTGAATTGCCACTGTTATTTAAGCGTAATATTGTTGATTTACAAGTAGCACTTATTCATGTTTCTGTTCCAGATATTCATGGATACTGTTCTCTAGGGGTTTCTGTTGAAGCGACATTGGCTGCAATTGATAATGCAGATTATGTGATTGCACAGGTTAATAAACAAATGCCAAGAACGTTTGGAGATGGTATTATTCATATTTCTGAAATTAATTCGTTTGTAGAATGTGATGAACCCTTGCCTACACATGATATTCCTGAGCCTACTAAAATTGAAAATAAAATAGGTGCATACGTTGCCAATTTAATAGAAGATAGAAGTACACTGCAAATGGGAATTGGTACCATACCAAATGCGGTATTATCATTATTAGGAAATCATAAAGATTTAGGATTACATACAGAAATGTTTTCTGATGGTGTTATAGATTTAATCTTGAAAGATGTAATTAATGGTAATTATAAAAGTATAAATCCAGGACGAGCATTAGCTACATTTTTAATGGGGTCGCAACGTTTGTATGATTATGTAAACGATAATCCATATATAGAACTAAGAAGTTCTGATTACGTTAATGATGTGTCTGTTATTAAACAAAACCCGCGTATGGTGGCTATTAACTCTGCTATTGAAGTAGATGTTACAGGCCAAGTTTGTGCAGATTCTATTGGTGCAGATATGTACTCTGGAGTTGGAGGACAAATGGACTTTATACGAGGGGCTTCTTTAAGCGAAGGAGGTAAAGCCATTATAGCCTTACCATCTGTCACTAAAAATGGTATTAGTAGAATTGTTGCGTCTTTAAATTCTGGTGCAGGTGTTGTTACTACACGAGCGCATATTCATTATGTAGTTACAGAATATGGCGTAGCAAATTTATATGGTAAAAACATACAACAACGCGCAAAAGCATTGGTTGAGATTGCACATCCAGACCATAGAGAGTCTATAGATAGAGACTATTTTAAATTAGTAAGAGGCTAATTATTTTTTAAAAAGAGAGGAGAAAAATCCTCTCTTTTTTTCAATACTATTTGGATCAAAATTAGGGTCTGATAATAAGTGATATATCTCTCCCCAACCTAAAAATCCACCAATATTTCTATCATCGATAAAAATATCGGCGTTGATTTTTCTACTTTTAGTAACCTCAAACTCCTCTCCAGGAAAACTACTATTTATTGCATAAAATTCAATACCATTTTCTTTGCAAAATGCAACAGCCTCTTCTAGAGGTTTCCCGCATCTGTAAGTCCATAATATAAGTCGGTGTCCATCTTTCTGAAGACGCTTTAGGGTTTCGAAAGCAAATGTTTTAGCTTTTCCTATTTTTGGATATGCATCTTCTACAACAGTACCATCAAAATCTATGGCAATAATTAATTTATCTTGAAAAATCATTCAGTAAGGTTATGTTTTTTGTAAGTATTAATCTATAAGTGAATGCCTTGTCATCGCTTCTGGTTGAGGCACTCCAATTAATTTTAAAATTGTTGGTGCCATATCTCCAAGGACACCATCGTTAATTTGTTTTAATTCATTATCAATAAGAATTAAAGGCACTGGGTTTGTTGTATGTGCTGTGTTTGGAGAACCGTCAGGATTAATCATAGTTTCACAGTTACCGTGATCTGCAATTAATAAAGTTGTATAACCGTTTTCTAACGCTGTTGTAACCACTTCTTTAACACATTCGTCTACAGCTTCACAGGCTTTAATAGCAGCATTCATAACACCTGTATGTCCAACCATATCTCCGTTAGCAAAGTTTAAACACACAAAATCAACGTCTCCTTTCTTTAATTCAGGAACCAATGCGTCTTTTAATTCGAAGGCACTCATTTCTGGTTTTAAATCGTAAGTCGCTACTTTTGGAGAATTTTTCAAAATACGAGATTCACCTTCAAAAGGTTCTTCTTGTCCGCCTGAAAAGAAAAATGTAACGTGAGGATACTTTTCTGTTTCAGCAATACGGATTTGTTTTTTATTATTTCTTGCAAGTATTTCTCCTAAAGTATCTTTTAAATTATCTTTATTGAAGACAACTTTTATGTTTTTAAAGTTTTCGTCGTAGTTAGTTAGTGTAACATAGTACAAATCTAACTTATGCATATTTTGTTCGTGATAATCGTTTTGTGTTAATACTTCTGTAAGTTCACGACCTCTATCTGTTCTAAAATTAAAGAAGATAACAACATCTCCAGCTTTAATTTTTCCAACAGGATTTCCGTTCTCATCACAATTAATTATAGGTTTGATAAACTCGTCTGTAACGTCGTTATTGTAATTCTTAGAAATAGAATCTCCTACATTAGTTGTATGTTCTCCTTCTCCGTTTACCATACCGTCATATGCGATCTTAACACGCTCCCAACGTTTATCTCTATCCATTGCATAATAACGGCCTGTTATAGACGCTATTTTAGCAGGAGTATTTTGTATGTGATTTTCTAATTGATTTACAAAACCTAATCCAGACTTAGGATCTACATCACGACCGTCTGTAAAACCATGCACAAATACATCTTGTACATTTGCTTCGTTTGCTGCATCTAATAATCCGAATAAATGTTTAATATGTGAGTGTACACCACCAGTACTTAATAAACCTAAAAAGTGTACTGGCTTATTATTGTCTTTAGCATATTTAAAAGCATCTGCTAAGACTTGTTCTTTTCCAAGAGTTTTGTCTTTAACCGCTAAATTAATTTTAACTAAATCTTGGTATACAATTCGTCCAGCACCTAAATTCATGTGTCCAACTTCACTATTTCCCATTTGTCCTTCTGGCAAACCTACGTTTTCACCATCTGTCCTTAATTGAGCACTAGGATATTTAGTATATAAAGAATCAATGAAAGGTGTGTTGGCATTGTCTATAGCCGATACTTTTGGGTCTGGAGACATACCCCAACCGTCTAGTATCATTAAGATGACTTTTTTATTCATAATACATTTTATTTAGTACGTAAAGATAAAAGTTTAAAATGTCTTTAGGGAATTATTTAGGTTACAAAATCATGCTTTTTAATGCTTTTTTTAAGATTTTTTCACTACATCGTTTTAGTAGAAATGTCTTTAATATAATATTAACAATTTTGTTTTTAAATGGTTAGTCTAGTGTTATCAAAAAAAAATAGTTGTAACAATTTAGAATTCGTACAGTCTTTATAATACAATCAAACAAAGTAATTTATTTCACTTAAAATCTTTCATCATGAGAAACATTAACACACATTATTCTGAATTACCATTGTATTTAATTTCAGAAACGAAACAATTACCGTTTTATACATATCATAGTAGGCGTAATAGTTGTTTTGACTTTTAGAGAAATGTGAGTATCTATTAAAACGTAATCAATTTTATTAATACTCATATTTAAAACGGTGTCTTTTTTTATTATATAACAAACAAAAAATATCTAATTCAATTAAAATATTATAATCATGAAAAATCTATTATTTATTATCGCTATCGTATTTGGAGCATCAATAACCCAAGTTCAAGGAGCTAATTCGAATATACATTTAAAACCGTTGCAGCTTAGTGAGAATGTTTATGAAGTTAATTTATTATGTAAGTCTATTGCAAAAGGTGACACGGAAATTGTTAAAAAATTAATAGAGAGTGGTGAAGATGTTAATAAAAAATCTAACGGATTGACTCCGGCCATGTATGCGGCTAAATATAACAGAGTAGATATACTTAAATATTTAATTGCTAAGGGGGCTAATTTAAAAACAAAATGTAGTCTTGGATATACTGCTTTAGATTATGCTAAAGCAACAAATGCAAAAGATGCACAACACATTATTGAAGTTTTTTTAGTCAAAAAATAAAAACGAAATTATTTCGTGCTTTTTAACAAGAGGTTATTACTATTATAGCCTCTTTTTTTATAGAATTATTTCTGTTTATTGACACCCTAATAGGTTGATTAGATGCTTTTTTACTCTTTGTTAACTTAGAATTAGTGTTTTAATGACACAATGTTAAAATTAGTGTTAAAATAGCTAAAAACACCTAAAATAATAATGGGGTTTTAGAGGTGTTTTAGTGATTTTATGTTAACAAAAGACTTAAAAATAAACAGTTTTACTAGTGAAAATTGAAATTTGATTAAAGGTTGATAAAACCACTTTTTTAAATGTTAATATTTTGTTAAAAAGAATATTAAGATGTGATATTCTCATTAAATTTGAAATATATTATTAAATATATAAAAATATTCAATTTTATTAAAAATGTCGTAATTATGAGAACTTTACTATTTATCATCACAATCGCATTAGGAACTGTAACTACAAACGTACAAGCTTCTAATTTTATTTCAAATACAAACTCAAATCTTTTAACTGTAGAAGTGTACAAACCAATGGTTAATTTATTATGTACATCAATAGCAAAAGGAGATACAGAAATTGTTAAAAAGTTAATTGCAAACGGAGAAAGCGTTAATGCAAAATCTAACGGATTAACTCCTGCAATGTATGCCGCTAAATATAACAGAGTTGAGATTCTTGAGCTTTTAATTGCTGAAGGTGCTAACTTAAGAGTTAAATGCAATAAAGGGTATACAGCTTTAGAATATGCAAAAGCTACAAATGCAAAAGAAGCTCAAAGAATTATTGAAGCTGCAATTGCTAAAAAGTAAAAGAATAAATAACATAAATTGCTAAGTAAAGAGGATGTCTATGTAGATGTCCTCTTTTTTTATGCGTTTAATTTATGTCATAAAAAAACCGTCTAAATAGTTTAGACGGTTTTTTGTTTATTTATAAAGAAAAGGGTTTAGAATTTAGCAAAAAGCTTTTCCATTTTTTCTTTTTGTTCTGTAGCTAAGGCTTCATCAACTAAGATTCTACCACTATGCTCATCTGTAATAATTTTTTTACGAGAAGCAATCTCCATTTGAATTTGTGGTGGAATAGTAAAAAAAGATCCTCCAGAAGCACCTCTTTCAATGGCAACAACTGCTAATCCGTTTTTAACATTTGTACGAATTCTTGTGTAAGCTTTTACTAAACGCTCTTCAATTAAAGTCTTGTACTCATCAGATTTTTTAATCAATGCTAATTCTTCTTTCTCTGTTTCAGATAAGATAGCATCTAATTCACCTTTTTTGTGTTTTAAATGCGCTTGGCGTTCTTTAGAACGTTCTTTAGTTTGACCAATAATTTCTTTCTTTTGTTCAATTTGAACTTTGAATTCATTGATATGCTTTTCAGCTAATTGAATTTCTAACTCTTGGAATTCTACTTCCTTAGTAAGTGAGTTATATTCTCTGTTATTACTAACATTTTTTAGTTGCGCACTATATTTTTTAATTAAAGATTTAGCCTCTTCAATTAAATTCTTTTTAGATTTAATTTCTTCATCTAAAGTTTCTAGACTAGCGTCTAATTTCTCAAGTCTCGTGTGTAGTCCAGCAACTTCATCTTCTAAATCACGTACCTCTAAAGGTAGTTCTCCTCGAACGTTTCTAATTTCATCGATTCGAGAATCGATAAGTTGTAGATCGTATAAAGCTCTTAAACGTTCTTCTACAGTTACTTCTTTACTTTTTGCCATACTTTAAAAATACTTAACAGGGTTTGTATCGGTCTTTGATAAAACGATTGCAAAATTAGTGATTTTTTTTGTAAGATGTGCTACTAAACCATTTTTTGTAAACTGTTCACTTTCAAAATGACCAATATCTGCTAAAATTAATGTGTTTTCTGCCGAAAAAAAGTCGTGATACTTTAAGTCGGCTGTTATAAATGCATCAACTCCAGCGCGTTTAGCATTTTCAATAGCAAAACTTCCTGATCCACCTAAAACTGCAATTTTTTTTATGGATTTACCTAATAATGTACTATGGCGAACACAAGCAGTATTCATTTTAGTTTTTAAATACGTTAGAAATTCTGTTTCGCTCATTTCAGATTCAAACTCACCAATCATTCCAATTCCAATATGTTGGTTTGTGTTTTCTAGTGTTGTTATTTCGTAAGCAACTTCTTCATAAGAATGTGTTACGAATAATGTTTTTAAAATTTTTGATTCTAAATGTTTAGCAAAAGTTACAGAAATTTGAGTTTCTTCTTCAAAATGAGTTTCTCCTTTTTTACCAATTGTAGGATTAGAATTAACGTTTCCGTTAAACGTTCCTGTACCTTCAAGATTAAAACTACAATCTGAATAATTTCCGATTTGTCCAGCACCTGCATTAAATAAAGCCTTACGCAATGTTTCTGCTTCTGCTTTGGGTACATAAGTTGTGAGTTTTTTTATGGTGCTTTTCTGCGGAATTAAAATGGATGTATTAATTAAGTCAAGTTGATTACAAATCATTGCATTAACACCTTCAAGATGATTATCTAATGCGGTATGAATGGCATAAATTGCAATATTGTGTTGTATGGCTTTTAAAACAACACGTTCTACATAGGTTTTTCCTGTAATTTTCTTTAAGCCTTTAAAAATAATAGGATGAAAACTTACAATTAAATTACAGTTGTTTTCTATAGCTTCATCTACAACAGCTTCTAAAGTGTCTAGTGTAACTAGAATACCAGTTAACTTTTCGTTTTTATTACCAACAAGAAGCCCAACATTGTCGAAATCTTCGGCATAATTTAGAGGTGCAAAATTTTCAAGATGATTTATAACGTCTTGAATAATCATAATATTTATGGTATTAGGTTTAAAACAAAGATAAAATATTTACTTTCGTTACAATGAAATTATTGCGTTACATCTTCTTTCCAATCGTGCCTATTTATTATTGTATAACTTGGGTTCGAAATCTTTTATTCGATTTAGGTATTTTAACATCTACCTCGTATGATTTTCCTGTTATTTGTGTTGGTAATTTAAGTGTTGGTGGCACAGGAAAAACCCCAATGATTGAATATTTAATACGGTTATTAAAAGACGATTATAAAGTGGCTACTTTAAGTAGAGGGTATAAACGTAAGAGTGAAGGCTTCCAAATAGGGAAACCTGGAATTACAGCAGATGTTTTAGGTGATGAACCTTTTCAGTTTTATTCAAAATATGCAGATAAAGTTGCTGTTGCTGTAGATGCAAATAGGAGAGAAGGTATTGTTAAACTTAAGCAGTTACTGCCTAAAATAGATGTTGTGCTTTTAGATGATGCTTACCAGCACAGAAAAGTTAAAGCAGGGTTTAATATTTTACTTACCACATATTCTAATATTTATACTTCAGATATTGTTTTACCTACAGGAAATTTAAGAGAACCAAAAAAAGGAGCTAATCGTGCAGATATTATTATAGTAACTAAATGTCCTGTATTACTTTCGGATTCTGAAAAGAAAAAAATAACAGAAGCTATAAACCCTAAAACTCATCAACATGTGTTTTTTAGTGCTATAAAATATGCCGATTATATTATTTCTAATACCAAGAAATTGCTTTTGGCAGATGCTCCAAAATTCACTTTAGTTACAGGAATTGCTAATCCAGTGCCGTTAGTTGATTTTTTATCTGAGAAAGGGTTAGATTTTGAGCATTTAAACTTTAAAGATCATCATGATTTTACTCCAGAAGAATTGGATGTTTTTAAACAGAAATCATTTATAATTACTACTGAAAAAGATTTCATGCGTTTAAATCGGTATCCGTTTTTAGAAGATAAACTATTTTATTTAAGTATAGAGGCTGTTATAGATAATCCTTCATCTTTTAATCACACAGTGAAAACGTTTATATCTCGTTTTTAACCTTTACTATCTTTATTACCAATTACTGCACTGTATAATTTCTTTTCGAATTCGTCTTGTTTAAATGGTTTAGATATAATATCATCGAAACCAGCTTCTTCAAATTCCTGCATTTTATCTTCAATAGTAACGGCTGTAAGCGCAAATATATTAAGTTCTCTATCAAATGTCCTAATAATCTTAGTGGCTTCAATACCGCTTATGCCAGGCATGTGTATGTCCATTAAAACAACATCGTAATGATTGTTTTTAACCATATCTACAGCTTCTTCACCATTATCGACAATGTCACAATTAAGTTTCATTTTGGTAAGAATTTTATTTGTAATCATTTGGTTAATTTTGTTATCCTCAACAACCAAAATTTTAATATTACTTAATTCTATGTCTGTAACATTTTTAAAGTAATTTTTCTTTTGCTCAGGAAGAACTTCTTCTGTAGTATGTTTTAAAGGTATTTCAAAAATGAATATTGTTCCCTTATTCAGTTCACTTTTAAGATAAATTTTACCTTTAAGAATATCAATCAATCCTTTTACAATTGATAGACCAAGTCCTGTACCTCCGTATTTTCTATTAATTTGTATTGACCCTTGAGAGAAACTTTCAAACATATGTTTTTGCTTCTCTGTTGTGATTCCAATTCCGTTATCTTCAATTTCAAATTTCAAATTAAATATATCGTCGGACTGATCTAGTTTAATAACTCTAACCCAAATATCTCCATCTTTAGTGAACTTGATCGAGTTTCCTATTAAATTGATTAAGATTTGAGATAATTTAATTTGATCGGCTTTAAAGTGAAGCGGTATATCTGTATCGTATTCAAAATGAATTTTTACACCATTATCTATGGCAGAATTTTTTAATGCAGAAATGACATCAGAAATTTTCTTTCTTAAATCGAAAACTTCATATTCTACGTCTACTTTATTTGCTTCAATTTTATTAATTTGAAGGATATCGTTTATAAAGGTTAATAGGTAATCTCCAGAAAATTTAAGTGATTTTAAATGTTGTATCTGGTCTGGTTTAGGGTTTTCATCTAACAGCATATTTGTTAATCCTGTAACGGCATAAAGTGGCGTTCGTAACTCGTGAGTTACTGTAGATAAAAAGTTTGCTTTAGTCTTAGAAGCTAATTCGGCTTTCTCTTTAGCAAGTATTAATTCTGCATTTTTTTTATGCAGCATGTTGTTTGTTTTTAACCTAATGTTGTTGTTTTTGTAAAGCGATAAGGTTAGAAGAGACAGGATAGTGATAAGTGCTATACTTAAAATAGTTGCTAATTTATTTAGACTCTTATCAACTTTTAATTTCTGTAAATCGGCTTCTTTTTCCTTCTGAAACTCGGTTTGATTATCTAAAATAAATTTAGCACGTTTCTCAGGCGATAAATTTTTGTGTTTTATTTCAAGTAAAGATTGAGATAAAGTAATGTGATTTTTTAAATATTGAGTAGATACTTGATAATTACCTAGTTTCTCGTTTAATTCGCTTAAAATTAAATAACCATTACTTAATACGTCTGTAAAGTGATTGCTTTCTGCAATTAAAATTCCCTGATTTCCATATTTCAAAGCGTTATCATTTTCGTTTAAAAAATAATATACTTTCGCTTGATAAATCAAGGCACTACTTCTAATTTTTTTTAAATCGTAACGCTGTGCTAACGCTAAAGATTTATCCATGCGTTCTCTTGCTTTTCTATATTGTTTAAGTTCAATATAGGCTTTTCCTTGATTTAAAAGAACTTCTGCCTCGAATTCAGAAAGACCTTCTTGTTCGAATAACGATAATGATGCGATATAATATGTTAGTGCTTGTTCGTATTCTTTTAACGACATGTAGACATTTCCTAACGTTTTATAAGTTTCTGCAAGATTTACATTGTCTTTTGCAAAACGTTGAACTTCAATGGCTTTTGTAAGTGTTTTTAAAGCTTCATCATTGTCTTCAATAACGTATTCTAATTTCCCGATTTTAGAATAAATAAGACCAATACTTTTTTTGTTTTCTATGTTTTCTGCAAGTTTTAAAGCCTCTTCTAGCTTCTTTTTAGCAGGATAATAATTGTTGTTGTCTAAGTCGTATTGCGCTTGTGTAATGCGGTAATCTATAGTGTTTTGAATGGTTTCAGGGTCGTTGCTAACAGTTTCCTGAGCATTAAGACTAATGGTGAATAGTATAAGTATTCCTACTAAGTAGCTTTTAATGTTAATCATAAAATAATTCGATTATCGCGTAAACATTCTTTTACCCGTTAAAAGTAACTATTTTTCCGACAACTTGCCTATTAAATCGATAATTCTACTTGAATATCCTGTTTCATTATCATACCAACCAATAATTTTCACCATATTTCCAATAACAGAAGTCATTTGTGCATCAAAAATACAAGAATGTGGATTACCTACAATATCTATAGAAACTATTGGGTCTTCAGTGTATTCTAAGATTGATTTTAAATGTGTTTCTGAAGCGGCTTTAAAAGCGCGGTTTACATCTTCTATTGTCGCTGTTTTCTTTATATTGAATGTTATATCTGTTAGAGAACCATTAGCAACAGGTACGCGAATACCACAACCTCCAATAACATTAGATAGATTTGGAAAAATTTTAGTTAATGCTTTTGCAGCTCCAGTTGTGGTAGGGACAATAGATTGTCCTGCAGCCCGTGCACGACGTAAATCACGATGTGGCTGATCGTGTAAACTCTGATCTGTTGTGTAAGAATGAATTGTAGTAATGTATGCTTGTTCAATACCAAATAGATCGTTAATAACGGCCATCATTGGTGCTGCATTATTTGTTGTACAAGAAGCATTAGAAATGATTTTTTCACTACCATCAATCAAATAATCATTAACACCTAATACAATTGTTTTAATATCATCCTCAGGAGCAGGTACACTTAATATAACACGATTTGCACCATTTTTTATGTGATGTTGTAAAACGTCTTTTGTCTTAAATTTACCAGTAGATTCTATAACAAAATCTACTTGGTAAGGCTCCCAATTTATGTATTGGGGATGTGTTTCATTTAATAATGGAATATGAACATTGTTTACTACAATATTATTTCCTTTATAAGTTACAGGCTTATTTAAAATACCATGAATACTATCGTATTTAAGCAGATGACTTAACGTATAGGCATCTGCTAAATCGTTTATAGCAACTACGTTAATATTAGGATGATCTTGAAGGAGTCTAAAAACACGACGTCCAATACGACCAAAACCATTTATGGCTACATTAATCATTAGTTAATGTGTTTCTGTGCTTTGTAAGAAGAACGTACTAAAGAGCTGCTTTCAACATGTCTAAAACCTAATTCTAAACCAATTTTTTCATATTCAGCAAATTGATCTGGAGTAATAAAACTTTGTACAGGTAAATGTTTTTTACTAGGTTGTAAATATTGACCAATAGTAACAATATCTACATCATTGGCTTTTAAATCGTGAAGTGTTTCTATAACTTCTTCACGTGTTTCACCAAGACCTAACATAATTCCAGATTTTGTTCTACGTTGTCCTTTAGATTTTAAATATTTTAAAACACCTAAACTACGATCGTATTTTGCTTGAATCCGTACATCACGTGTTAAACGTCTTACGGTTTCTATATTGTGAGATACCACTTCTGGTGCAACTTCAATAATACGATCAATATGTTTTTCTACCCCTTGAAAATCAGGAATAAGTGTTTCTAAAGTTGTATTCGGGTTCATACGTCGAACAGATTTAACGGTTTCGGCCCACATAATACTCCCCATATCTTTTAAATCGTCGCGATCTACACTAGTAAGAACGGCATGATTTATTTTCATTAATTTAATAGAGCGAGCTACTTTTTCAGGTTCGTCCCAATCTACAGTTTCTGGCCTACCGGTTTTTACACCACAAAACCCACAAGATCGAGTGCAAACATTTCCTAAAATCATAAATGTTGCAGTACCTTCTCCCCAGCATTCTCCCATATTTGGGCAACTACCAGATGTACATATTGTGTTTAAACTATATTTATCTACAAGACTTCTTAGTTCGGTATACTTTTTTCCTGTTGGTAATTTTACACGTAACCATTTTGGTTTTGGAAGACGTTCAGGTAAAATATTTGAAGCAGTTTCTGTATTCATGAATTTTTTCTTTTCGATAAGCAAATATACAAAGTAAAATTTTAAAAGTATGCTATAAAGACGTTGGATGATAAACTCGGAAATCGACTTAAAATAGAAGTTTGTTTGAACGTTTTTTAATACTGATTTTTTAGAAGTTATTCATTTTGAATAATTTCTGAAAGTAATTTTTTAGCTCGAAGCAGTTTAACTTTTACATTATTGATAGGCTCCTTAAGTTCGTTGGAAATTTCTTTATAAGTTAATTCTTGAAAATAGCGAAGATTGATCACTTCTTGGTAATGAGGTTTTAATTTTTTGATGTCTCTAAGAAGTTTTGCTAAATTTTGATCGGTGATAATTTTATCTTCAGCGGAAGGGGATTCGTCTAAAACTTGATTGAGAGTGTTTGCATCTTCATTTGAAATCTGCCTGGAAATAGAACTTTTTTCTTTCCGAAGTAAATCAATATGAAGGTTTTTAGAAATAGTTATTAGCCATGTTTTAAAAACAAATTCATCATTATATGTTTCAATTCTATCAAAAGCTTTAGAAAATGTTTGAATAGTAATGTCTTCTGCATCGTTCTCATTTCCGATACGTTTTAACTGAAACCCATAGACATCATCCCAATACGTGTGAAGCAAAAAATTGAATGCTTTTTGATCGTTTTCTTTGGCTTTATGTATGGCGTTTTTTATTTCCAAGTACGAGGTTTTGATATCTTATTTGATATAAATATAGCTAATTGTGTTAGAATAATGAAAATTTCTAGTATTGGGATTAGAAATACTAAATCAGTTTCGTTTAATTTTTTAGCTGTTTTACCAATAATAGTCCACTGTACAAGAATGCGTAAAACAAATAAGCTAGCTACAATTTCCCAATTAAATAAGTAAGACAGTAAAAATATACCTGTACTCCAAAATAAAAGTTGAGATATATAATATAAACCTAATAAAAATTGATGACTTTTTTTATAGTGATTAGCGGTAGATACATGTCTGCGTTTTTGTCTTAACCAAGCTCCAACTGTTTTTTTAGGAACAGATTCTGTGAAACTTTCTGGAGAATAACACAAAGCGGTATTTTTACTTGTGGCCATTTGGTTTACAAATAAATCGTCATCGCCAGAACGTACATTCATGTGGTTAATAAAACCGTTGGCTTCAAAAAATAAAGTTTTTGTATAGGCTAGATTACGTCCTACGCCCATGTATGGAATACCCATGTTTGCATAAGAAAAATATTGAGAAGCGGTTAAAACAGTTTCAAATCTAATTAATTTATTTAGGAAGGAATTCTTAATTTTAGAATAAGCTCCATAACCTAAAATTATAGATTTATTGTCTCCAAATGCCGCTGCCATTTCTGAAATCCAAGTATTAGATACCGGTTTGCAATCTGCATCTATAAATAATAAATGGTCATGTTTTGCTGCTTTTATACCAAGGGTTAAAGCATATTTTTTATTCGCCCAAAAGGCTTCAGTATTCTTTACATCAACAATTTTAATAGTATTAAACTGTTCTGCAAAATCTTCAATTACACTTAAGGTTTCATCACTAGACGCATCATTAATTAAAACGATTTGAAAGTTAGGGTAATCCTGATTTAAGATTGAAGGTATAAACTGTTTTAAATTTTCTTCTTCATTTTTAGCACACACAATAACAGAAATAGGAATAGCTGTTTTTTGGGCTTGTCTAGGTTTTAGAAATGCAAATGATCTAAGAAAAATTAAATAATAAAATAACTGTATAAAGACAATTGCTACAAAAATGTAGAAAATAATGTCAAGTGCAACCATGAATAAACTTAAGAGTGTTGGGGTTCGCTACAGTCTTTGTATTGTTCAGGAGTTTTTCCACAAAATCCACAAGCTTCACCAGATTGGTTTAAGGCAGGGTTTTGGCTTGCACAAGTTCCAGCAAATTTACCATCTTTTTTTGCCCATAATTTTATGGCTATTCCTGCAATTCCAACTCCTAATAAAACTAATGTTATAAGAAATAATTTCATAACTGTATATTTAATTGAATAGGCTACATCTTTAAAGTAATTTTAGAGTAACGTATATTTGACAAAGGTACTATAATTTGATAAAATAGTGAAAAAAGAAAGCCTCACTTTATCTATAAAAGTGAGGCTTGTTTAAAGTATGTTTTGTTGCGATTAATCTCTACTTTTTAATGCAATTTCTGCAACCGAATTTTCTAAAGAAGCATTAGTATTACCGCCTTTAGGCTCTATAGTTATATTTAAACCTAGCGCATTTTCTGTATACGGAATTGATTGTAACTGTTTATCTGTTTCGTCTAAAATACCTAAATTCACCATTTTACCATTTAATTCGGCCCATATTTGGTAGCATTGTTCTTTAGGAAGTTCAGGAAGTGAAACCACATCAATCATAGATGTTTTTTCTTTTGGGTTTATGTAAGCAACCGTTTTTAAATTCTTAGCTCTATTATTTCCCTTGATAATGTATCTCTCGGTTTCAGTATTGTTTAATTGTTTGAACTGAGACATAATATCGTCTAATCTTTGATTATTTTGCTGAATGTCGCTTCTTAAATCAAATATTTCATCTACAACTACTTGGTTTTCTCGCTTTAAATCTAAGTTTTTAGTATAAAAGAAAACGGAAGCACATGCAAATAAAGCGGCAACTATACTGGCAGCAACCGTAAACCTATATGATGGTTTTGTAGTGTGTAACTGAGGTTGTAATTTAATTACTGGATTTTCGTTATCTATAGTATTTAATACGTTATTTAATATAGAAGTAGGCGCTTCAACAGCGTGGTATTTAGATATAATTTCTAAATTATATTGTAATTTATTATATGCGTGTTCTACTTCTGGAAATTTTGAGATGTAGTTTTCAACTAATTCTGTTTCTTTAGAAGAGGTTTCTCCTATGGTGTATTTTTCTAAAAGATCAGAATTTAAAAATGTAGTTATTTTATCATTCATGATTATAATTTATTCGGGATCGTAAATCTTTTTCAGTTCACGAAGTCCTATTTTTAATCTTGATTTTATGGTACCTAACGGAATGTTTAATTCGTCGCTAGCCTCCTGCTGCGTCATGCCTTCAAAGAATAGTGCATTAAGTACAATATTGTACTTTGGATCTATAGACCTTAGGTGTTTTTGAATATCCATGACATCCTGATTTAAACCTTCAGCCGATATTTTATATACGTTAGAATCTTCTATTTGGACTTCCTTATTTTCTTTATTTGAAAGCGATCTTATTTTATCTATTGCTGTATTATATGCAATTCTATATAGCCATGTAAATAATTTGGCTTTACTTGGGTCGTAAGATTTTGCTTTTTTCCAAACTTTAATAAAGCTCTCTTGTAGTACATCTTGAGCTAAGTCGGGGTCTGTTATCACTTTAGAAATTACTCCTAGAAGTGCATCGGCATAATGTTGATATAGTAAAGTAAGAGCCTTTTTGTCTCCATGCTTTAATAGCCCAACAATTTCCTGTTCAATAGGTGTAATCAAAATAATAGCGTTTAGTTAGTTTAATCACAATAGGATGTAATTAATCAAAGTTAGATAAATTATTGCTAATTATAAGATATTAACCTCGGATTCGATAGTAATATTAAAGATTCGTTGAATTGTTTGTTGAATTATGGTAGAAAGTTTTAAAATATCGTAACCCGTAGCTCCACCGTAATTCACTAAAACTAAGGCTTGATTTTTATGAACACCATAATTACCCAAACGTTTTCCCTTAAAACCAGCTTTTTCAATAAGCCAACCCGCAGGAATTTTAACTTCGGTTTCCGAAACCGGGTAACTTGGAAGGTCTGGAAACTGTTTTAAGGTCTCAAGATAAACAGATTTATCGACCACAGGATTTTTGAAAAAACTACCACTATTTCCAATCTTTTTGGGGTCGGGTAATTTACTTTTTCTAATTGCAATTACGGCATTAGAAACCTCCTGAATTGTTGGTTCTGTAACTTGCATAGCTTCTAGTTCTGCAATAATAGCTCCGTAATTGGTATGTAATGTATGGTTTTTTGTAGTCAGTTTAAAAGTTACTGATGTAATGATATACTGACCTTTAGCACGATGTTTGAAAATAGAATTCCTATAACCAAATTCACACGCTTCTTTTTTAAATACCGTTATGGCTTTAGTTTTTAGATTAATGGCTTCACAAGATTCAAAAATATCTTTTAATTCTACGCCATAAGCACCAATATTTTGAATAGGAGAGGTGCCTACATTTCCAGGAATTAAAGACATGTTTTCAAGTCCACCAAAATTATGACTCAAGGTCCAAAGCACAAATTCGTGCCAATTTTCACCAGCATTTGCTTTCACTAAAACGGTATCGTCTGTTTTAGATATAATTGAAATTCCTTTTAATCGTATAAGAATAACTAAAGCATCTACATCTTTAGTTAATAAAATATTACTTCCGCCACCTAAAATTAATTTTTCAGGATACTCTTTAAGCGCCAAAACCTTTTCTAAATCTTCTAGATTAGATATTGTTACAAAATGTTTTGCAACAACATCTATTCCAAAAGTATTGTATGGTTTTAAAGATACATTGTGTTGTATTTTCACTAGTCTTTATAAACTTTTAAAGCTTCTTTTAATAATGTAACAGCTTTAATTAAACTTTCTTTATTTAAAACGTAAGCAATTCTAATTTGGTTTAAACCTACACCTGGAGTAGAATAAAATCCAGCAGCAGGAGCAACCATTACGGTTTCCTTATCAATGTCAAATTCTTCTAATAGCCATTTTGCAAATTTATCAGAGTTTTTAATAGGCAATTCTACAATACAATAAAATGCACCTTTTGGAACTCCTATTTTAACACCGTCTATTTTTTCTAATTCAGAAATTAAAGTATTTCTACGACCAAGGTATTCTGTTTTAACTTCGTCAAAATAGCTTTGTGGTGTGTCTAAAGCGGCTTCACTAGCAATTTGTGCTAATGTTGGTGGGCTTAATCGTGCTTGAGCAAATTTTAAAGCGGTTTTTATAACTGCTTTGTTTCTAGAAACAAGACAACCAATTCTAGCGCCACACATGCTGTAACGTTTAGATACAGAATCAATCATAATGGCATAGTCTTCTAAGCCATCAATAGACATGATAGAATGATGTTCTACACCGTCGTAAGTAAACTCTCTATAAACTTCGTCTGCAATTAAAAACAAATCGTGTTTTTTAACTAATTCAGCCAATTGAAGAATTTCTTCTTTAGAGTATAAATAACCTGTAGGATTTCCTGGGTTACAAATTAAGATTGCTTTTGTTTTAGGCGTAATTAATTTCTCGAATTCAGAAATTGGAGGTAACGCAAAATTATCTTCAATTTTAGAAATCACAGGAACTACATTTACTCCAGAAGCAGTAGAGAATCCGTTGTAATTTGCATAGAACGGTTCGGGGATAATAATTTCATCATCGGTATCCATAATGCTTCCAAAAGCAAAAAGCAAGGCTTCACTTCCTCCGGTAGTTACAATAATATCGTCGTGCTTTACTTCAATATTATTTTTATGATAGTAATTCGCAATCTTAGTTCTGTATTGTTCAGAACCTTCAGAACGGGAATATTCTAATGTTGTTAAGGTATTATTTTTTACCGCATCTAAAGCGATTTGAGGTGTTTTAATATCAGGTTGACCAATATTTAAATGATACACTTTTTTTCCGGCTTTGTAAGCTTTCTCAGAGTAAGGAACCAATTTACGAATTGGAGATTCGGGCATGTTCTGGCCTTTGTTAGATATTCTTGGCATAGTATAAAATTTGTTATGACAAAGTTGAGGAATTTTCTTTAAAAAGGTTTAAAAATGATGTTATAAAATAAATACGTAAATTGATATCAGCGAATTTTACGAATTCATGAAAAATTTATGCCTTTTTTTGATTTTTATGTGTTTTGTGAGCCTTTCTGGGTTTTCGCAAACAGGCTTTATGCTTCAGAAAAAAAAGAAGTTCGATAAAATAAATTTTAAACTCATTAATAATTTAATAATAATTCCTGTAGAAGTAAACGGTGTAGCGTTGTCCTTTATTTTAGATACTGGAGTTTCTAAACCTATAGTTTTTAGTTTTTTTAATGAAAAAGACACGCTTCAAATAAAGAATACAGAGGCCTTTTTTTTACAAGGTCTTGGAGATGGCACATCGTTTGAAGCCTTGAAATCTAAGAATAATGTTTTTAAAATAGGAGCAGCTATAAATTTAAATCAAGACATGTATGCCATTCATGATGCTAATTTAAATTTTACACCTCAATTAGGAATTCCAATACACGGTATAATTGGTTTCGATTTATTTAAAGATTTTATTATCGAAATAAATTATGCTTCTAAATATATTAAATTAAATAATCCTGATTCTTATCGTTACAAAAAATGTAAAAAATGCGAAACAGTAAATCTAGAATTTTATAATAATAAACCGTATTTAAATGCAGAAATTAAATTGAATGACACTAACATTCCTGTAAAATTATTAATTGATTCAGGTGGAAGCGATGCATTGTGGTTGTTTGAAGATAAAGCGTTAGGGGTATATGAATATAAGCACTATTTTAAAGATTTTTTAGGAAGAGGGTTAAGCGGAAGCGTTTATGGCAAGCGTTCTAAAATTCAGGAACTTAATATCAAGTCGTTTACATTAAAAACTGTAAATGTAGCATATCCAGATTCTATAGCCATACAATTAGCTAAGCGTGTAGAAGATAGAAATGGTAGTATTTCAGGAAATGTATTAAAACGGTTTAATATGATTGTAGATTATAGAAATGCACGATTTACTTTAAAAAAGAATAAATTTTATAAAGATGATTTTGCTTATAATAAAAGTGGGATAGAATTAGAATATCGTGGAGATTTAATCGTAAAAGAAGAACATGGTTATGCTTCTAATGCGTTTTCAGATAGAGAGATGGATATAAGTGTTGCATTAACTCCAAGTTATAGCTATGTCATTAAGCCTGCTTTTGTAATTGTAGAATTAAGACAAGATTCTCCCGCAGCACGTTCAGGGTTAATGATTGGAGATGTAATTTTAAAAATAAATAAAAAACGTGCATATCAATATAAACTGCAGGATATTATTAGTGTGTTCTATGGTCGAGAAGGCGATCGGGTTAACGCTATAGTAGATAGAAATGGTACTGTTTTAAAGTTTACGTTTAAATTAGAATCTCCTCTAAAATAAAACCCCTTGAGTATGAGCTCAAGGGGTTTTATGTGTGTGTAAAGAAAAACGTTCTCTGTTTTTCTATTTTGTTTTACTAGGATCAATAACTTCTCCTTTTATTTTTAATGCTACAGTTGGTGTTTCTGCATTAGACATAACAGTAATTGTTTTTCTAATAGGCATTACACGGTTTGTATCATATTTTACTGAAATTTCTCCAGTTTCGCCAGGCATAATAGGTCCTTCTGGTTTTTTAGGTACTGTACAACCGCAACTAGATGTTACTTTAGAAACAATAAGTGGTGCATCTCCAGTGTTTGTAAATTCAAATACACGAACACCATCGGCTCCTTTATTTATAGTCCCGTAGTCAATAGTATCAGATTTAAACTCGATTTTAGCAACTTTATCTTGTGCTTGAATAGAGAAACTTATTAATCCAATAAATAAAATAGTTATAAATTGTTTCATGATATTGTATTTTTTATTTGTTGTAAACGTAAATACTTTTTATTCAGTATGCAAAATTTTTAGATGTATTACTTACGCATTAACATTATATTAAGATTTGCTAATCTATAAACTTACAATATAATTTCACATCAAAAGAAATATAAGTACTTTTGCATCTTATGTTCAAAAACTATTCCAAAGTAATAAAATGAACTTAAAATAATAGATTTAAATAACTATTTATTAGGTTTCATTTTTTTATTTTAAGCAATACAAAGACTCAAAATTATGCCGATGGATATTCCTTCAAAATATGATGCAAATTCAGTAGAAAGTAAATGGTACGATTACTGGATGAAAAATAATTATTTTCATTCAACACCAGATGATAGAGAACCGTATACCATTGTAATCCCTCCACCAAATGTTACAGGTGTGTTGCATATGGGACACATGTTAAACAATACCATTCAAGATGTATTGGTACGCCGCGCACGTTTATTAGGTAAAAATGCTTGCTGGGTTCCTGGAACAGATCATGCTTCTATTGCTACCGAGGCGAAAGTAGTTGCCAAATTAAAAGAGCAAGGCATAGATAAAAACGATCTTACTCGCGATGAATTTTTAGCACATGCTTGGGAGTGGACAGAAGAGTACGGAGGTGTGATTCTTGAACAACTTAAAAAATTAGGATGTTCTTGCGATTGGGATAGAACGAAATTTACAATGGACGACGATATGTCTGAAGCTGTAATTAAAGTGTTTGTCGATTTACATAACAAAGGCTTAATTTACCGTGGTTACCGTATGGTAAACTGGGATCCGGAAGCACAAACAACCTTGTCTGACGAAGAAGTGATTCACGAAGAGCGTCAAGGGAATTTATATTACATTAAGTATAATATTGAAGATAGCGACGATACGTTAACAATTGCTACCACACGTCCTGAAACGATTTTTGGAGATTCAGCAATTTGTATTAACCCGAACGATGAACGTTTTACACATTTAAAAGGAAAGAAAGCAATTGTGCCAATATGTAATCGTGTGGTGCCTATTATTGAAGACGAATATGTCGATTTAGAATTTGGTACTGGATGTTTAAAAGTAACGCCTGCTCACGATGAAAACGATAAGAATTTAGGCGATAAGCACAATTTAGAAGTTATCGATATTTTTAATGCAGATGCAACTTTAAATAGTTTCGGATTGCAATTTCAAGGTCAAGATCGTTTTGAAGCAAGAAAAACAGTCGCAAAAGAACTTGATGCTTTAGGTGTTTTAGAAAAAACTGAAGTTCACGTTAATAAAGTAGGAACGTCTGAACGTACAAAAGCAGTTATCGAGCCACGATTAAGCGACCAATGGTTCTTAAAAATGGAAGATTTAGTAAAGCCAGCTATCGAAGCTGTTTTAGGAGAAAATGCTGAAATCAAATTATTTCCAAAGAAATTTGAAAACACTTACCGTCACTGGTTAGAGAATATTCGCGATTGGAATATTTCTCGTCAGTTATTATGGGGACAACAAATTCCTGCATATTTCTATGGTGATGGAAAAGAAGATTTTGTAGTTGCAGAATCTATTGAAAAGGCAGTAGCATTAGCTCAAGAAAAAACGGGTAAAACCGATTTAAAAGCTGAAGATTTAAAACAAGATACAGATGCTTTAGATACATGGTTCTCGTCTTGGTTGTGGCCAATGAGTGTATTCGACGGTATTCGCAATCCTGAGAATGAAGAAATCAAGTATTACTATCCAACTAATGATTTAGTAACAGGTCCAGATATTTTATTTTTCTGGGTTGCTAGAATGATTATTGCTGGTTACGAATACAAGGACGAAAAACCATTTAATAACGTATATTTAACTGGTTTGGTTCGCGATAAGCAACGTCGTAAAATGAGTAAATCTTTAGGAAACTCTCCAGACGCTTTAAAATTAATTAGTGATTACAGTGCAGATGGTGTACGTGTTGGTTTATTGTTGAGTAGTGCGGCTGGAAACGATTTAATGTTCGATGAAGCACTTTGCCAACAAGGAAAAGCATTCGGAAATAAAATTTGGAATGCCTTTAACTTAACCAATATTTGGGAAGTTAGTGATGCTATCGAGCAACCACAATCTAGTAAAATAGCTTTAGAATGGTACGACGCTAAGTTTCAAGATGCTTTAATAGAAATTGAAGACCATTTTAGTAAATATCGTTTAAGTGATGCTTTAATGAGTATTTATAAATTGATTTATGATGATTTCTGCGGATGGTTATTAGAAATTGTAAAACCAGCGTATCAGCAACCAATCGATGCTAAAACGTACAATAATGTAATGGCTTGTTTTGAAGATAATTTAAAAATTCTTCATCCGTTTATGCCGTTTTTAACTGAAGATATTTGGCAATATATTGCAGAACGTACTCCAGAAGAAGCATTAATAGTTGCAAAATGGCCTGTGGCGAAAGCAATAAATAAAGACTTAATTTCTCAATTTGAATTTGCATCTGAAGTCATTTCAGGAATTAGAACAGTACGTAAAGACAAGAATATTGCATTTAAAGATGCTATTGGTTTTTCTGCAATTAATCATGAAAATGCAAATACTGATTTTGATACTGTAATTGCTAAATTAGGAAATCTTGAAGCTATTGAATATGTGTCTGAACCTGTAGAAGGCGCAATGACGTTTAGAGTAAAATCTAATGAATATTTTATTCCTATGGAAGGTGCAATAGACGTTGAAGCAGAACTTAAAAAGCTATCAGAAGAATTAAAATACACAGAAGGTTTCTTAAAATCTGTTCAAAAGAAGTTATCTAACGAACGTTTTGTCGCAGGTGCTCCAGAGCAAGTTATCGCTAACGAACGTAAAAAAGAAGCAGATGCTATAGCTAAAATTGAAACATTACAATCTAGTTTAGCCAGTTTAAAGTAAATAGGTTACTCTGTAATAATTACACAGAGTCTCATTATAAAAAACACCTCAGTAGATTTTGCTGAGGTGTTTTTTTATAAATTTTAAATTACCTTGTCATTCCGACGATAGGAGGGATCTCGTCTTCAAATTTTAGAACTTACACTTTATTAACTCTATTTTACATGTTTCTTTTATTAGAATCCAAATTTCTTCAACATGCCATTCCATCGTAATTTTCTAATAAAATCACCTTGTTCGGGAGTTACTAAGGGGGTAATGTTTTCTTTTTTAGCTTTAAAATAGCCAGACATATAATCATTAAATAATCGGATGTTTTTCTTTTTCATCGCTAATTTAAAAGCAGAAATGGCTGTGATAGAAAATCCGTAGCGCATTTTATACATGGCTTCACCTTGCATGTATTTAGAGCTTTTATTATAACTCGCGCCAGTTGGTTTTAAATGCTTAACGTGTAATGATTTGTCTGTGAGAATTTCCCAATGATAATACTTTGCTAGTAATTCATCAATAGTATCCCAACCCATGGCTGGTTTTAATTTTCCAATATCAAGAAAGCATTCTTTTCTATAGGATTTTAATGCACCACGAATATGATCTTTATTGGTTAAATCTTCTAGAATCCAATTCTTATCTTTTTGGATATAACAAAATCCAGCAGCCATACCTAATTTTAAATTGGCTTTAAAATGATTAGAAATCGTTTCTAAATAGTTTTCAGGAAAGATTAAATCGGCATCAAATTTGCACATGATGTCGTAGTTGTCATCTAATGTTTCTAAGCCTTTGTAAAAGGCGTTTATAATTTTAGATCCTGGTAAATGTTTATTGGAAGATTTTACATTTACAATAGAAATCCAAGAGTATTTTTCAATATATGTTTCAACTATAGTTTTTGTATCATCTGTAGAATGATCGTTTACTACTACTACTTTTTTTGGTAAAAACGTTTGCTGACTTAAGGATTCTAAGGTTAATCCAATAGAGTCGGCTTCATTATGAGCGGGTATGACAATATAGAAATTCAACATTATATACGTTCTGCATATACAATATAGTAACGCGGTATAAAGCGTCTTAGAATAGGGCGTATTCCAATTTTATTTGTAGGATTAGTCCATTTATGACGGGCTTTAATTTGCCAGCCAGCTTTTTCAAGTAACCAATCGAATTGCCAGTCCTCGAACTCATGGTAATGTCTGTCTCGCATATCGGTTTTACTTCTATAAGCTTCAGCAAACCATAGTTTAAGTGGTACACTTGCTACCAATTTATTAGCTTTAATATCTTTTAAAACAGTAAAAGGAGATAGTAGATGTTCGAAAATTTCGAAAGCAGTTACAACATCTGCATTAGAGTTTTTTAATGCAGAGGTGTCTATATCTAAATCTTCACCAGAAGTGTTTTTAACATTAAAACCGTGCTCTTCCATTACTTTAGTAAATGGGTTTACAACACCTAAATCTAAAAGATTAGATTCTTTTTGTATGTGTTGCTCTAAGAATTCAATGGTGTTTTTATATCGCTTATGCGGAAAATGACTTTCGTACATGGTGTTCTATTTCCGCATAAGCGGTACTTTTAATATTTATATACTATAGCATTAATGTGCATTCCTGCACCAACGCTTGCAAATATAATAACATCGCCTGTGTTAAGACTATGATTTTCTAATTTATTATGTCTAACAATATCGAAAAGGGTAGGTACTGTAGCGACAGAACTATTCCCTAAATTTCCAATTGTCATAGGCATAATATTCTCTGGTGTTTTCATTTTAAATAGACGGTAGAAGCGTTTTAGAATGGCATCGTCCATTTTTTCATTGGCTTGATGAATAAAAACCTTCTTAACATCATTTATATCTTCACCACTTGCATCTAAACAGGCTTTCATTGCAGAAGGGACATGAGTTAATGCAAATTCGTAAATTTTACGACCATCCATTTTTATATACTTGGTGTCATCTTCAGAATCTTTGTTGAATGTTTTGCCGTAAGATAAATGAAATGCATTGTCAAGCGTATAACTTTCTGTAATGTGAGATAATATACCTCCTTCTTCATTAGTAGCTTCAAGAATACAAGCGCCTGCACCATCAGAAAAAATCATGGCATCTCGGTCGTGTTTATCGACGACTCTAGAAAGCGTTTCAGAACCAATAACTAAACAACGTTTAGCAATGCCTGCTTTTATAAAAGCTTGTGCCTGTATAACGCCTTCAATCCATCCTGGACATCCAAAAAGTAAATCGTAAGCAACACATTTAGGATTTTTAATTTTTAGCTTGTGTTTTACACGTACAGCTAAACTTGGTAACATATCACTTTGTCTGCTTCCTAATGGAATATCTCCAAAGTTATGGGCAAAAATGACGTAGTCTAACGTTTCTGGGTCTATGTTGGCATTCGCAATTGCTTTTTCAGCAGCGAAAAAACCGATGTCAGAAGATGTAAATTCTTCTTTCACATAACGACGTTCAGAAATGCCTGTTATGGATTTAAATTTATCAATTATGACAACATTGTCATTTTCGAAGGGAGTTCCGTCATTATTGAGGAACGAATGATTGAGAAAACTATCGTTTTTTTGAACAACTGAAGGTATGTAACTTCCTGTTCCTGTGATTTTTATGTTCATTAAAAAGAAATTGCCTTTATAGCGTGTTTTGTACCCATGAAGATACTGACATTTACTATAAAGGCAATGCTTATTTAAAGGTAATTTACGATGTCCAAAAACGCCTATAAATTACATGTAACTTTCTATAGGTGCACAAGTACACATTAAATTTCTGTCTCCAAAAGCATCATCTACACGACGTACAGTTGGCCAAAATTTATTATCACGAACATAGTCTAAAGGGAAAGCAGCTGTTTCTCTAGAGTAAGGGAAATCCCAAGTACTAGAAGTAAGCATTTCCATAGTATGCGGTGCATTTTTTAATACATTATTTGTGTCTTCTTTAGATGCTGAGTCTATTTCCTTTTTAATAGAAATAAGGGCATCACAAAAACGATCCATTTCTTGTTTACTTTCACTCTCTGTTGGTTCAATCATTAAAGTTCCTGCGACAGGGAAAGATACTGTTGGTGCATGGAATCCGTAATCCATTAAACGTTTTGCTATATCTGTAACTTCAATACCATGTGCCTTAAACGGTCTACAGTCTACAATCATTTCGTGTGCCGCTCGTCCGCATTCTCCAGAATATAATGTCTCAAAATTACCTTGTAAACGACTTTTAATATAGTTTGCATTTAAGATTGCAACCTTAGTAGAATCTGTTAGTCCTTGTGTGCCTAACATTTTAATGTAACCATAAGAGATTAAACATACTAAAGACGATCCGAAAGGCGCAGCAGAAACAGCTTTAATTGCTTTTTCTCCTCCTGTTTTTATTATAGGGTTTCCTGGTAAAAATGGAACTAATTGTTTTGCTACACAAATTGGTCCAACACCTGGGCCACCACCACCATGAGGAATAGCAAACGTTTTGTGTAAGTTTAAGTGACAAACGTCTGCACCAATGTTTCCTGGATTTGTTAATCCAACTTGAGCATTCATGTTTGCACCGTCCATATATACTTGTCCGCCGTTATCATGAATAATTTCAATAATTTCTTTAATCGCAGATTCGTAAACACCGTGAGTAGATGGATAGGTTACCATTAAACAAGCTAAATTGTCTTTATGTAATTCTGCTTTCTCACGTAAATCATCAATATCAATATTTCCTTCTGTAGTCGATTTTGTTACCACAACTTTCATACCTGCCATAGCTGCACTTGCTGGATTTGTTCCATGAGCAGAAGACGGAATTAAACAAATATTTCTATGCTGATCGTTACGAGATTCATGATAAGCTTTTATTACCATTAAACCCGTAAATTCGCCTTGTGCACCAGAATTAGGTTGTAAAGACGTTGCAGAAAAACCAGTAATTTCTGTTAATTGATTTTCTAAAGCTTTTAAAACGGTTTGGTAACCTTGTACTTGATCTAAAGGCGCAAAAGGATGAATACTACCCCAATTAGGAGAGCTTAAAGGCAACATTTCTGAAGCGGCATTCAATTTCATTGTACAAGAACCTAAAGAAATCATAGAGTGATTTAAAGATAAATCTTTACGTTCAAGCATTTTTATATAACGCATTAATTCAGTTTCTGAATGGTGCGTATTAAATACATCTAAAGTTAGGAATGGTGATGTACGTTGTAAATTTTTATTAATGTTATTAGATTCAGATAGTGATTCAATAACAATTGGTTCTGTTTTTACAACTTCAGCAAAAACAGAAATAATATCATTTAAATCTGAAATAGATGTTGTTTCATTTATAGAAATGGTAACGGCATCTGCATGTGGGTAGAAGAAGTTAATCTCCTTTGTTTCTGCAATTGCTTTTATTTTTTCAGCATCAGCTTCAATATTTAAAGTATCGAAGAAGGTGTCGTTCTTTTGTTTGTATCCAATAGTTTTTAAAGCCTCCGACAATGCTGAAGCTTTATCGTGCACTGCGTTTGCAATAAAACTCAAACCTTTTGGTCCGTGATATACTGCATACATTCCTGCCATAACGGCTAATAATACTTGAGCTGTACAAATGTTAGATGTTGCTTTGTCTCTTTTAATATGTTGTTCCCGAGTTTGTAAAGCCATACGTAAAGCACGGTTTCCATCTAAGTCTTTAGTGACTCCAATAATACGTCCTGGAAGATCACGTTTGTAAGCTTCTTTAGTGGCAAAATATGCTGCGTGAGGCCCGCCGTAACCCATAGGGATTCCGAAACGTTGTGTGGTTCCTACTACAACATCGGCACCAAATTTACCTGGAGCTTCAAGTTTTACTAAACTTAAAATATCTGCAGCAACTGCTACTTTTATATTTGCAGCATTCGCTTTTTCTATAAATGTTTTAATATCACTAATTAATCCATCTTTACCTGGGTATTGTAAAATAGCACCAAAGAAATCTGCAGAAAAATCGAAAGTGTCTTCATTACCTATAATCAATTCAATTCCGATAGGATTAGAACGATTTTGCAATAAAGCTAAGGTTTGAGGAAGAATAGATTCTGAAACAAAGAATTTGTTTACACCATTTTTTTTCTGAGCACGATCGCGAACCGCGAATAGAAGACTCATTGCTTCTGCTGCAGCTGTACTTTCGTCTAATAAAGAGGCATTAGCAATTTCCATTCCTGTAAGATCTGTAATCATGGTTTGGAAATTTAATAAAGCTTCTAAACGCCCTTGAGCTATTTCTGCTTGGTATGGCGTATATGCTGTATACCAACCTGGATTTTCTAAAATATTACGTTGTATAACTGCGGGTAATATAGTTGGATGATATCCTAAACCAATATATGATTTGAATATTTTATTTTGTGTTGATAACTCATGAATATGAGTTAGGTAGTCATGCTCACTCATTGGAGCGTCTAAATTCAGAGGCTTTTGTAAGCGGATACCATCAGGGAGAGTCTCGTAAATAAGTTGATCTAAACTGTCTACGCCTATAGTGTTTAACATTTGGTTTTGGTCCGCTTCTCTAGGACCAATATGACGCAATGAGAAAGCATTTGTATTCATAAAATATAATTGTGTTTTGCGGCGCAAAAATACATAATTTACTAAGTTCTGTTGTTACGATTAATTAAAGATTTTTGTTAAAGCAGGTTGTTAATTCTAGTTTATATATTTTTGCGGAATGACAATGTTGAAAAAACTCTTTAAATTTTATCTAAATGCCAGTATTCATGTTTCTTTATCAGTGTTTTCTTTAGCATGGATTACATTGGTAAAATACGGGTTGCCTTTCGATGAAAATATTTTGTATTTTATTTTATTTGCATCTGTTGTAGGGTATAACTTTGTGAAATACTTTGGATTAGCAAAACTGCACCGTAGATCTATGGCGAGTTGGTTAAGAGCTATTGAACTCTTTTCTATATTGTGTTTTGTGTTTATGTGTTATTTTGTTTTTAAGTTAGAGCTAAACACCATTTTTATTATAACGGGATTTGGATTGGTAACGTTTATGTATGCTATTCCGTTTTTACCAAAACGTTTTTTTGTAGACAAGCATCATAATTTAAGAAGCATAAGTGGACTTAAAGTATATTTAATCGGATTAATTTGGGCTGGAGTAACCGTATTGTTGCCTTTAATTAACGAAAATTATGCGTTTGATGAAGATGTAATTTTGACGTTTATACAACGTTTTGTTTTTATAATAGCGTTGATGTTGCCCTTTGAACTTCGTGATTTAAAATATGATAGTTTGAAATTAGGAACAATTCCGCAGAAAATAGGAATAAATCGAACTAAAATTTTAGGTGTTTTATTGGTGCTAGTGTTTTTCTTTTTAGAATTTCTTAAAACACATTTAATAGGTCATTATATTTTAATACAATTTATAATAGCGTTTGTTCTTATTCTATTTATACTTTTTTCTAGGCAAGATCAGAGTGATGTATATACAGCATTTTGGGTAGAGGGAATCCCTATAGTGTGGTTAGCTTTAGAACTTTTTTTTAATGTTTAGCATTTTGGTTTTTTATTTCCTTTTCTAAACATTTTTTCATTTCAGATTTTGATTTACTATCTAAACATACAATGTTAGATTTCTTTATTGTTTCAGTTAGTTTATGATTGTCTATAGTATGTTTTTTACATAGATCACAAAATAGAATATGTATTCTAAGTTTTAAACGTTCCAAAAATGTAGACTCGTTGTATTGTGCCTTATCACAAACATGTGACGCTTCTTCGCAAGACATAAATAATTTATTCATAATTTTAATACCAGTTTTTTTCTAGACAGCTTGAAAGGGCTGTTCGGGCTCTATGTATAATAACCCATAAATTAGACGCTGTAATATTTAATTCATTACAAATTATTTCTGTGTCGTAATTTTCTATAGTTTTCATCTTGAAAACTTGGGCTTGTTTTTCGGGTAACTTGTCTAAGCAGTTATAAATAGCGATACTAAGTTCTGTGTTTTCTAAGACGTCTTCTGCATTTTTATAAGATTGGTCTTCTACACGCTCTTCTAACCATTCTCCCTCGTCTTCACTGTCGCTAGAGTAGGACATACGTACTTCTGCTTTCCCTTTTTTAGAGTTTATTTTTCGGTAATAATCAATTATTTTTCGTTTTAGAATGGAAATTAACCATGTGCGTTCACTGGCTTCTCCTTTAAAGTTTTTCATCGATTTTAATCCTGCAAAAAAAGTATCTTGAACTAAATCTTTAGCAATTTCGGAATCGCTAACTCTAGAAATGGTATAGTTGTATAGGTAGTCGGAATACGAATCTATCCATTTGGTTGCATCGATTTTATGGTCTGGCATATAACAAATTGTCAGTTAATGTTCAAAAATAGCAAAACTATTTCAGAATAATAGGAGAGTTTTTGTAAGGTTTAACATTTAAAAAAAGTTCATAGCTCTAAAGGCTATGAACTTTTTGAAATTATTTTATTAAACCAGCACGTCTTAATAAGGCTTCTGGTTGAGGTTCTTGACCTCTAAAACGTTTGTATAATGTCATGGGATCTACCGTTCCGCCTAGAGATAATACATTATCTTTAAACTTGGTTGCAACTTCAGAATTAAAAATTCCTGCTTCTTTAAAATATTCAAAAGCATCTGCATCTAAAACTTCTGCCCATTTATAACTATAATATCCCGAAGAATAACCGCCTTGAAAAATGTGAGAAAAAGCTGTACTCATACAATTTTCAGCAACATCTGGGTATAATTTTGTGTTTTCGAATGCTTTTAATTCTTGTGTTTTAACATCGTTAAAGTTTGAAGGGTCTTGTCCGTGCCAACTCATATCTAATAATCCAAAGCTAATTTGGCGTAAGGTTTGCATGCCTTCGTTAAAAGTTGAAGACTCTTTTATTTTTGAAACTAATTCCATCGGGATCACTTCACCTGTTTCATAATGTGTAGCGAATAACTCTAAAGCTTCTTTTTCGTAACACCAGTTTTCCATCACCTGACTTGGTAATTCTACAAAATCCCAATATACGCTAGTTCCAGATAAGCTAGGGTAAGTGGTGTTTGCCAGCATACCATGTAATGCATGACCAAATTCATGAAATAGGGTTGTAACTTCGTTAAACGTTAATAACGATGGTTTGCTTTTTGTTGGTTTTGTAAAATTGCAAACTATAGAAATATGCGGACGATTGTTTTCTCCGTTTTTAATAGATTGTGATTTATAAGAAGTCATCCATGCTCCATTTCTTTTTCCTGCTCTAGGAAAGAAATCGGCATAGAAAATAGAAACCAAGTCGCCAGAATTGTTTGTTACCTTATAAGTTAATACATCTTGATGATATTTATCTATAGTGTCAATATTTTCAAAATGTAAGCCGTACAATTTTTCAGCAATTTTAAAAGCACCGTTCGTTACATTTTCTAGTTTGAAATAAGGTTTTAGCTTTTCGTCGTCTAAATCGAATAACTTTTGTTTTAGTTTTTCAGCATAATATCCAGAATCCCATTTTTCTAGTCTATCTATACCGTCTAATTCTTTTGCAAAATCTTCTAAATTTTTAAACTCTTCTTGTGCTGCTGGTTTTGCTTTGTCTAGTAATTCGTTTAGAAATTCTATGACATTTTCTGGCGTTTTAGCCATACGTTCTTCTAAAACAAAGTTTGCATGTGTTTTATAGCCTAATAAATTTGCGCGTTCAAAACGTTTTTTAACAATATTTAAAACAATGTTTTGGTTGTCGAATTCGTTATTATGAAATCCTTTTTTACCAAAAGCAATTGCTAATTTTTTTCTAAGTTCACGATTATCTGCATACGTCATAAACGGAATGTAGCTTGGGTAGTCTAATGTAATTAGCCAGCCGTCTTTATCTTTAGATTCTGCTAATTGTTTTGCTGCTTCTTTAGCGCCTTCAGGTAAACCGCTTAAATCTGCTTCATTTGTAATGTGCATTTCAAAAGCATTAGTTTCTGCTAAAACATGCTCACCAAAGGTTAAACTTAATTTACTTAAATCTTTGTCTATGTTACGAAGTGTTTCTTTTTTGTCTTCAACTAAATTAGCACCATTTCTAGAAAAGCTTTTGTAAGATTTGTCTAAAAGCATAAGTTGCTCTCCATTTAAATCTAACTTGCTTTTATTGTCGTAAACAGCTTTTACACGTTTAAAAAGGGCTTCGTTTAATGTGATATCATTCCCGAATTCTGAAAGTAATGGTGAAACGTCTTGAGCAATTTTCTGAATGTCGTCATTGGTTTCTGCAGAATTTAAATTGAAAAATATATTAGTTACGCGATCCAATTGTTGTCCAGAAAATTCTAAAGCTTCGATGGTGTTTTCGAATGTTGGTGGTTCTGGGTTAGATGTTATATGGTCGATTTCAGTTTTTGTCTCTTCAATTAATGTTGTAATTGCAGGTAAAAAGTCTTCGTTTTTTATTGCCGAAAATGGAGCTGTATTGTATGTTGTTTGAAAAGGATGTAATAGAATGTTCATTTTTTGATCGATTTTATCTAAATAAATGTTAAAAAATGTTTTTAACTTCTTTAAAAATTAAGAATTGTTATATCTTTGCAAAGATTTTTTTCATAAAAGAGCTGGTTACTCTGAAAAAATTTATTGATTAATAGCGAAAAAAAGCCTCGATATTTCGAGGCTTTTTTATGTTTATAAGTGTTTGGCTGTTTCTAGAACAGCCTGTTTTAAGCCTTCTTTGTAAAGTACTATTTTATCTAGCACCGCAGGGTTTGAACTTCCTATAATTTGAGCCGCTAATATACCTGCATTTTTAGCACCATTAAGTGCAACAGTAGCTACAGGAACGCCACCAGGCATTTGTAAGATAGATAGTACAGAATCCCAACCATCTATAGAATTACTACTTTTTACAGGAACTCCAATAATTGGTAAAGGCGATAAAGATGCTACCATTCCTGGTAAATGCGCTGCACCACCTGCACCAGCAATTATAACTTGTATACCACGAGTATGCGCATTTTTGCCATAATCGAATAATTTTTCTGGAGTTCGGTGTGCAGAAACAATATCTACTTCTACTTCTATGTTAAATTCTTTTAATATATCTATTGCATCTTGCATAACAGGAAGGTCACTTTTACTTCCCATAATAACGCCAACTTTACTCATACTATATATGTTTTCTTTTATTGCTATTGTTTTTTTTATTCTGAAATAACTTGAATACTGTTTTTTACACTCTCGGCAATTTTACGAGCTTCAACAATATCTTTATTTACAATGGTTACATGTCCCATTTTTCTAAATGGACGGGTTTGTTTTTTACCATATATGTGTGGTGTAACTCCATCCATGGCCATAATGGTTTCTATATTTTTATAAACAACATTTCCTGTGTAACCTTCTGCTCCCACTAAATTCACCATAATACCATTTAATTTATTCTGGGTATTTCCTAAGGGTAAGTCTAGAATGGCTCTAATATGTTGTTCGAATTGAGAAGTATAACTAGCTTCAATAGTTTGATGGCCAGAATTATGTGGTCTTGGAGCCACTTCATTTATAATAATATCGTCGTCTTTTGTCTGAAACATTTCAACAGCCAATAAACCAACATGATTAAAGGCTTGCGCTGCTTTTAGTGCAATATCTGTCGCTTTTTTAGCAACAGCATCGCTAATTCGTGCAGGACAAATAACATATTCTACTTGGTTTGCTTCTGGATGAAATTCCATTTCTACCACAGGATATGTTGTAATCTCGCCAGATACATTTCGCGCCACGATAACCGCTAATTCGTTTTTAAACGGAATTAATTTTTCTGTAATACATTCTACATTTGGCAAGTTCTCTAAATCTTTTAATTCGCGAACAATTTTTACACCTGTACCATCGTAACCAAACTGAGCACTTTTCCAAACAAACGGAAAATCTAATCCACCGTTAGAGATGGTGTCTTGAATTTCTATAGTATATGCAAAACGAGAAAATGGTGCAGTTGGTAAATTATGGTCTACGTAAAATAATTTCTGTTTAGATTTATTTTGAATAGTACGTAATGTTTTAGAAGATGGATATACTTTTATACCAATCTTCTCTAAATCTTCAAGCGCATTTACGTTTACATTTTCAATTTCAATAGTTAATACATCAACGTGTTTTCCAAAATTAAAAACCGCGTCGTAATCCATTAAATCTCCAATAAAAAATGCATTACTGCCTACTTTGCAAGGCGCTTCTTCACTTGGGTCTAAGACACTGGTATAGATATCGAATTTGCGGGTTTCATTAAGTAGCATTTTTCCTAATTGGCCACCACCTAGTATTCCTAATTTAAAATTTGAAGAAAAGTAATTCATTATATAACTGTTTTGCTCGTGTTTTAGACAGTACAAAAATACATTTTAATATGAAATTAATTCTAAATTTAAGGAATCAATGCCATGAAACCTTTTTCTAAATTAGATTATAGGTCTCATTTGATTATCTTTGCCAAGAATTAACAAAAAATAGGTTATTTTATGATTAAACTTCACGACAAATATTTTAAGCCTTTTATCTCAGCTAAACAAATAGATGATGCAATAACACGAATGGCAGAACAAATAGCAGTGGATTTTGCAGATGAAATTCCTGTTTTTATAGGTGTTTTAAACGGTTCGTTTATGATTGTAAGCGACTTTGTTAAAAAATATCCAAACCCGTGCGAAGTGACGTTTATTAAATTAGCGTCTTATGAAGGTGTAAAATCTACAGAAGATATTCAACGTTTAATTGGATTAACTCAAGATTTATCAGGACGTTCTGTTATTATTTTAGAAGATATTATAGATACAGGTCGTACTTTAGCAGAAATTCATCGCATTTTTAAAAATGAAAACGTTAAATCGTTGACTATTGCAACCTTGTTTTATAAACCAACCGCATATAAGAAAGATTTTAAACTTCATTATGTCGGTATCGAAATTCCAGACAAATTTATAGTGGGTTACGGTTTAGATTACGACGGATTAGGTCGAGATTTACCAGAAGTATATCAAATTAAAACAACTCAACATATGACAAATTTAGTTCTATTCGGACCTCCAGGAGCAGGAAAAGGGACGCAAGCAAATTTTTTAAAAGAAAAATATAATCTGGTACATATTTCTACAGGAGATGTATTTCGTTATAACATAAAAAATGAAACCGCTTTAGGAATGCTAGCCAAATCTTTTATGGATAAAGGTGAATTGGTTCCAGATAAGGTTACAATTGAAATGTTGAGTGCTGAAGTTGAGAAAAATGCAGGAGCTAACGGATTTATTTTTGATGGTTTTCCGCGTACAAGTGCACAAGCTGCTGCTTTACAGGATTTAATGAAAAGCAAAGATTCTGAAATTAATGCTATGATTGCATTAGAAGTAGAAGACAGTGTGCTAATAGAACGTTTACTAGAACGTGGTAAAACTAGTGGTCGTTCAGACGATGCTGATGAGTCTATTATCTCCAATCGTATTAAAGAATATTATTCTAAAACGGCAATATTAAAAGATTACTATTCTGAACAAAATAAATATTTTGGAGTAGACGGTGTAGGTTCTGTAGAAGAAATTACAGTACGTTTAAGCAAAGTAATTGATTCATTATAATAGTACAATTACATTTTTAACATTTTAAAACCTTTCATTAAAAGGTTCAAATAATTATGACTGAAGGAAATTTTGTAGACTACGTAAAAATCCAATTAACTTCTGGGAACGGAGGTAAAGGGTCTACGCATTTACATCGTGAAAAGTATATCACAAAAGGAGGTCCCGATGGGGGAGATGGTGGTCGAGGAGGTCATGTTATTATAAGAGGTAACGATAATTTATGGACTCTTTATCATTTAAAATTTAAGCGTCATTTACGTGCTGGGCATGGCGAACACGGAAGTAGTGGTCGTAGTACTGGTGGAGATGGTGAAGATGTGTATTTAGATGTGCCATTAGGTACTGTTGTTCGAGATACAGAAACGGATGAAATCCTTTTCGAAATCACGTATACTGGCGAAGAACGTATTGTTTGTCAAGGAGGAATGGGTGGTCGTGGAAACTGGCACTTTAAAAGTTCAACAAATCAAACACCTCGTTACGCACAACCAGGTATGCCTTTAATAGAAAAGTATGTGACTTTAGAGTTGAAATTACTTGCCGATGTTGGTTTAGTAGGATTCCCAAATGCAGGGAAATCAACTTTATTGTCTGTGATTACTTCAGCAAAACCAAAAATTGCGGATTATGAGTTTACTACTCTAAAACCAAATTTAGGTATTGTAGAATATCGCGATTTCCAAACGTTTGTCATGGCAGATATTCCTGGTATTATTGAAGGTGCGGCAGAAGGTAAAGGATTAGGATATTATTTCTTAAGACATATAGAACGTAACTCGACGTTATTGTTTTTAATTCCTGCTGATGCTGAAGATATTACTAAGCAATATGAGATTTTGTTAGACGAATTAAGACGTTATAATCCTGAAATGTTGGATAAAGACCGTCTTATTGCGATTTCTAAATGTGATATGTTAGATGATGAATTACAAGCAGAACTAAAAGTAGAACTTGATGAAAAATTAGGTGTAGATTATATTTTTATTTCAGCCGTAGCGCAACAAGGTATTACCGAATTAAAAGATAAACTTTGGAAAATGCTTAATGTTTAAGTTTTTCTAAATTATATAAAAAAAAGGAGCCTAATTTAGGCTCCTTTTTTTATGACTTCATATTTTATCATTTTATAGTTATAGTGGTGCCTTCACTGTGGCTACTAAATTCTGGAGCATACATACTTTCTATAGTCGTTATGCCATTACTCATTTTACCTGCGTTGTTTACGCGCAAATCATATTCAAATACATAGACACCTTTACTTACAGCATCGAAAAAGAAGTGCGTGGCTGCATCTTTAGTACTTTCATAGTATCCTAAACCATCTTGCCATTTATAAGACGATAAAACATTTACGGGTTCCAAACCAGATGCGCGCATATCTTTCATATGAAGGAATTCCATGTTGCGATCTGTTTTCAGAGTGATACGTACAGTAATTAAATCTCCAACTTTTAATTTAGTTGACGGCTTAATGGCTTTAAGTGCTTCACCTGTATCTGTGTTCGATTTTATAAATAGTTTTTTTGTTAATTGTAGCGGTGTTTCTGCTGAGGTTATGGCATCTAAATTTTCAAAATATTGCCAATATAGGGATCCCCAAGCTATGCCTTTATTTTTATTTGTTAATGTAATCTCTGCTAATTCTGGAGTAATCTCATCGGCGTTCCAAGTGGTTTTAAAGTAACCTGTGCCTGCTTCAACTTTGATGTCTTTCAATTTGTTTTCAGGAATTGGTTGTCCGCCAACGGTAATGTCTACAGATTCTGTAACCGATAACCAGTCACTTCCTTTTAATAAAATAGCATATATCGCATCTGTAGTCGATTTTGTAGTAGACCAACGATTTGTTTGCTTATTTTTTAGCAACCATTTTGTTAAATTATCTACAGTTGTTGTGTCGTTTTCTATTTCCGAAAAGGCTTCAATTAATAACGATTGGGTTTCAATTGGCGATTCGTACCAATACCAAGACGCTGTGTTGGCTTTCCAATACATACCTAGTTCATCATTTGTTATACTATTTTCTTTTAAAGATTTTATAATGGCAGTTGCTGTTTTTTTATCTCCTAAACGCTGTGCAATTAAGGCCATTAATCCTTTGTTGTATAACGAACCTTTTGTCCAATATTTTTTAATCTGAGAGCCATAATAATTGATTGTATTTTGAAGTTCTTTAGATGGTTTATCTTCAGTATAAAAACTTCTCATATACAAATAATGTAATTGTATATCGTTTAAATGGTAAGCATCATAATCTGGTTTAGCATTGTATTTAGAAATATTTTTATAAGTTTCTATAAATTCGGAATCTGTGAATTTAATTGCTCTAGATAACATGTGTTCTGAATCTTTAGTATCTAAGCCTAAATGTTGTAAATGTCCGAAACCAGTAACGATATGCTGAGTGATGTATCTGTTTTCGCTTCCGCCAGCAAACCAAGGCCAAGCGCCAGAGCCTAGCTGATTACGTTCAAGTTTTTGTTTAGTTGCTTGTAATTTAGCACTCATGGTATTCATGTCGAATAACAAACCAATACGTTTTTTTTGTTCTGTTTCACTTTGGGCATCACGTAACCAAGGGGTTTCTTCGATAAGAATAGATTTTAAGTCTTCGTTTTTTTCTAGATTGCTAATCAGTGCATCTTTAGATTTCCATAGATTGAATACCTCTTGAATTCGCGGATTAGAAGTTACAATATGGCTTGCTAAGCTATTTCCGTAAAAGCGAGAAAAGATCTGCTCGTTACAGTCAAACGGATACTCAATAATATACGGCAACGCCTGAATCGCATACCAAGCCGGATTAGATGTAATCTCTAATGTCAGTTTATGATGTTTTAACGTTTTAGAGGTATTGTGTTTTAATTTATCTAACTGAAAGTGTCGTATTTCGTTACCATTTACCCATAATGGCATGCTTTCGGTAACTAATGTTCTGTTAGATAACACCGGCAATATGTTTTGTTCGCCATCGCTAAAGGTTCCTGCTTTGGCTATAATTTTATACAAAACGGCATCTACCGTTTCTGGAATTTTAAGCTTCCAAGACACTTGAGTTGTGTTCTTAGTATCTACTGAAAACGATTTTACAGCATTTGTGTTTTCTAAATTAATATCGATAGGCGCATTGGTTGTCGCATCGAAAAGCTGTAAAACGGCTTCTCCATTTAAAACAGTGTCAGATAAATTTGAAATTTTTGAGCTTATGGTAATGGCATCACCTTGACGTAAAAAACGTGGTGTGTTGGGCTGAACCATTAGTTCTTTTTGTGTCACCGTTGTTAAGGTCTGTATAGCACTATTCATACTCTTGGAATGTGCTAATAGTTGCAATTTCCATTGCGTTAAAGCTTCTGGTGAAGTAAAACTGAAACTGACATCACCTTCACTATTAGTTTGGAGTTGCGGAAAGAAGAAAGCCGTTTCTTTAAGGTTTTTTCTAATTTTAACATCGTTAAATGCAGATCCATTTTTAGTTGAAATTAAAACAACACCGTACAATGCTTTGCGTCCGTAAAGCGCCATAGCTTCCTGAGGTTTTAGTACTTCAATACTTAAAATATCGGCTTTATCTACTGTATTAGCTTCAGATGCTACACCATCAATTATAAATAAAGGTGTGTTTTTACCTGATAATGAACTCACCCCACGAATAGGAACACTAACGTCTTCTTCAACCTCTTCAATTACAGTTTCTGCTACTTCAGCACTATCTTCAGCGATTGAAATCACCTCTGATGAAGGTGGTGTTGGCACGGCCATACTAGCGCGTTTTTGACTTAGATATCGACGATTAATCCACTGGTTACCATTAAAATTAAAACCAAACCAATTTAGTGCATCGTACAATTGAGGTGTTACTTGTATGTGTTCTGAAGTATAATTAAAGTGTATAGAATGATTACCAAAAGATGAATTTGCTCTCCAATTATTATAAGAACTATATCGCGGCTGAGAAATAGCATATAGGTTCCAGCTGTGTCTGTAAAACTCATCTAAAGAAGCATCGTACATACTTGCTAAGACTTCACTACTTAGTTTTTCGCCTTGTGGTCCAGAAATATTAAACTCCCAAGTTTCTTGAGTTCCAGGCTGTATTTTATCTCTAAATGTTTTAGTATTAATGCGTAAGTCCGTCTCTGGATAGGGCACTGTAATATGCTCGGTTCCTGATTTAAAACTATTGAAAGCGGCATAGCTGTAATGAATGGCAAAACCGCCTAAGTCGCTTTGAGAAACAGGAATGGTAATCGTTTTTTTATTTTGATTTAAAATTATTGTATGGCGTGCAAAAACCTCATAATTTTTTTCTATTTCAACCGTAACCACTAAGTGTTCGGCTGCAGAAGCCAAAGTTAACGCGACTAAATCTTCTGGCTGATACTCCGATTTATCCGTCTGAATTTCAAATATTCCGTGGTCAGCAACGGTGGTGTCGTTTGGATTAAATAACGCGAAAGTCGTACTTGTTGTAATGTGTTCCGATTGGGCTGTAATACTTTCAAAGACTGCGATGTATTGCCCTGAATCCCATGACTTAATTTTTCCTAAATTCAGCGTTTTAATATCTGCTGTATTTACATTTTTTTCAAAAACAAGTTTTCCTTTTGTCCAGTTATTAAGGTCGTCTTCGTTACTATAAGCATCGTGTGGAAATGTCGCTTTGAAAGTGTTTTTATCTATAATTTGATAATCGGGAGCTTCCCATGGACGTGTTCTTAATACATTTCTTGGACCTTGTAATTTATAAATTTTCAGACTGCCTTTAACGGGAACAAATTCACCATTTAAATTCATGGTTTGTATCCCTATGGTGTGGTCTTTTTCGGTTTTGTTTAGTTTGTTTTCAATCTCTAAACGCGCTTTAGTGGTATGGTAACCCACAGAAATTAGGGTAGACGCAGAACGGGTTTCTCCGTTAATATCGGTGATGTCGGCTGTAACTTCATAATTAAAAATTGGAAGAGCTGATTTATCTATAGTTACGTCTGCAAGTGCTTTAAATGTAAAACTAAAATCACCATTGTTATATGTAGTTAGTTCTCCATGCGTTATTTCTTGTGCTTCGTTGTAATAATACGGTCGTGTTCGCGAATACCAGTTAGGGAATTCTACCTTACGTGTTACACGATAAACAACCTTTGCTCCAGAAATACTACTTGCTGAGAACGCCAAAGCATTTCCGGAAATAGTAACAGAATCGTTAATTTTATAAGTCTCTGTTATAGGGTTAAAAGTCGCTTTAAACGTTGGACGTTTGTAATCTTCAACATTAAAGTAGGTTCTCGAATTAAGTTTTTTTTCGCTATTTGCACTACTAACTTCAATATAATATCGACCATTTAATCCGGTGGTAGGTAGAATAAAGTTACCGTGAACAGACCCAAAGTCATTTGTTTTTAAAGTCAACGTTTTTACGATCTCACGGTTAACATTATATAAGGAAACCTTAAGGTCTTGTTGTGTTAACACTGCATTATTATCTGCTGTGGTCTGCATGGCAATAGCCTTAAAATAGACTGTTTGCCCAGGCCGATATAAGCTTCGGTCGGTAAATGAAAATGATTTGTAGGTTGGCTCTGGGGTATTTGTATTCCTTTTGTAATAGTACGACAGCTGAAAACTATCGAAATATGCGGTGTCGTTTGTACTGTTAATGGCTAAATCTATACGAACGTATTGGCGTTTAGTCGTTTTCGGAATACGAATATTGCCGTAACTGTCGGTCAGGTTACGCTCTGTTTTCGTCTTGTTGTTATTATACCGATAGGTTGTAATGACTTCTGTATTTGTAATAGGCTGGCCTGTATTTCTATCAATAATTTGAAACACAAGATGTTTGTCGCTATCCTTTTTTACCAAAGCCATATTAGAGACCTGAAATGTTGTGTAGCCAGTTGTTCCCGATTTAGGGTCGGTTGCTGCAATAAAGTATATACCATTGTCAAAGGCAGGCGCTATAATTTCGGTGGTATGTGTTTGGAAGTCACCTTCAGTCTTTAATTGTGCGCTCCAAGTTTTACTATATTTTAAAGTAGCTGCAAAATTGTCTTTTTCTTTTTGTCTGTATAAATGTTTAAAATCTAACTTAGATTTATGTGATAGTTTAGCTACTTTAAATTTAAGACCATCTGTGTTTTTATATGTGATTAACAAACGAGATTTTGTTTGTATAGGTAAAGTAGATTCTGTGGTGATTTTAACTTCCGGCTGTAAGATTTCCGACTTTAAATTTAATGCTTGTTTTGCTATGCGCGTTTCAGGAAAAGCTGTGTTAATTCGATTACATAGTGCAACAGCGTCTTTTAATTTCCAGAGTTGTTCCGTCGAGGTTCTATTAGAATATTCGTCGCCTTGAATTTTATACATTCTTGCACGCTCTAAATCGTAGCTGGCAGATGCTAAGCTGTTTTTATAGCGTGTACTTCCGTCTTGTAAGGCATCAATTAAAAGCTGTTCTGCATTTTTGAATGTGGCATGCTGTTTAACAAATAATAGACGTTCAATATCTACAGCAACTAAAGCTGCGGTATTTTCTGTTTGAAGATGATAGCAAATGAGGTCTTGATACAGGGTTAAGGCTTGAAACTCTAAAGATGTTTGGTCTTTAGTTTCAATATCTATATCGGTGAAAATTATAGCCGGACTTAATAGTTTTGGGTCGGAAACTTCAAATTTATATGCCGGTTTAGTAATATTACGTTCGTTGCTTTTATAAAACTGAAGCGCATTATGACTTAAAAAATCGAAAAGTGTAGGACGGTAGATTTTAGATTCTTTTTGTGTTACTAAAAGGTCTGAAAATTCATCTGTAGAAGTTTCTTTTAATATGGTTTCTTGGTTTAAACTGTGCTGAAAATGATTCTGAATTTCGGCAAATAGTGTGCTTAAATCCCAAGTTCTAAAATCTGTTTTGTCTACTTTTTCGGCAGTTTTGGTACGATTATAAAACTGATAACGGTTTTGTCTAAAATAATCCCAATACAAATTGGCTAAAATACTTTCTAAAATATTTTTAGTAGGCGCTTTGCTTTTCGCGATTTCAGATTTAAAATTATTTATAATACTTATTTGAGCATCTTCTTCTAGAACTAAAGCAAATTTGCTTTTGTACAGCATGCTTTTTATATGCTGAGGTTGATTGTTGTGTTTAAGAGCAATTTTATCAATGTGTTCTACTTTTTCTAAAGCCGATTTTGGTAAATCTGCAAGTTCTAACTGTTCAACTTCAGACCATAAATTCTCAAAATTTGGTTGCTGAGCAAGTACAGTATGTGAGAACATTAAACTTAAAAGTAATGGTTTTATAAAATTCATAGTTGTAGATTGATTTATAGTTTGTAGTCTTAGAATTAAACTGAAATCAAAAATAATTCCACTTTTGATTTATATTTAAAAGGAATCTCTTTTTTTTAGTTTCCAATTTTATTATACATATTAGAATATGCATATAAAAAGATTATTTTTGCTGTATGAGATGTCTTCTAATTTGTGTTATTAGTACTGTACTATGTCTTCCAAACATTCTGTTTTCTCAACAAATTTTAGTTGAAGCACAAGCATATTTTGATGCTAAAAATTATAATGAAACAATTTCTGTATTAAAACCGTTTGTAGTAACTACCAAAACGAATTTTGAAGCCATGGAGTTGTTAGGAGATGCTTATAGCCATTTAAAAGTGTGGGATTCTGCAATTGTTGAATATAAAAACTTGGTTGTAATTGATGATGAAAATGCAAATTATCATTACAAATACGGAGGTGCATTGGCTATGAAAGCTTTAAAGGCAGATAAAATGTCGGCAATTCCATTGATTTTAGACGCTAAATCTGAGTTTTTAAAAGCATCAGAATTAGATGAAAAACATATTGAAACACGTTGGGCATTGGTGAAATTATATATGGAATTACCTTGGGTTTTAGGCGGAAGTACTTCTAAAGCGATTCAGTTTGCTAACCAATTAATTGCGCTTTCTGAAGTCGATGGTTATTTAGCCAAAGGTTATCTTTATAATAAAGACGGAGATTACAAACAAGCTAAATTTTATTATAAACAAGCAGTAGAGGTTGGCCAGTCTAAAACCTGTTATACCGAGCTTGCAAATTTTTATTTAAAGTATCAAGAGAAGGATAAAGCTCTAACTATTTTAAGAACGGGATTCGAGTATTTAAAAGATGAAGAACTTCAGCAAAAAATAGAGGAGATTACACAATAATCATTCAGAAAAACGTACTAAAACGTGTATCTTTACGATCTTCAAAATAAGTTTATGAATGTACATTTTATAGCCATTGGCGGGAGTGCAATGCACAATTTAGCTATGGCATTGCATAACAAAGGATATCAGGTAACGGGAAGCGACGATGAGATTTTCGAACCTTCAAAATCAAGATTAGAGTCTAAAGGATTATTGCCAGAAACATTTGGATGGTTTCCAGAGAAAATCACAGCACAGTTAGATGCAGTAGTTTTAGGCATGCATGCAAAAGCAGACAATCCGGAGTTGTTAAAAGCTCAAGAATTAGGTCTAAAAATATATAGTTATCCTGAATTCTTGTACGAACAGTCTAAAAATAAAACACGCGTAGTTATTGGTGGAAGTCACGGTAAAACGACTATTACTTCTATGATTTTACATGTTATGCACTATCATGATCGCGATGTAGATTATATGGTTGGTGCACAATTAGACGGTTTTGATGTGATGGTGAAGCTAACCGAAGACAATGATTTTATTGTTTTAGAAGGCGATGAATATTTAAGTTCTCCAATAGATAGACGCCCAAAATTTCATTTATACAAACCTAATATTGCGTTATTAAGTGGTATTGCTTGGGATCATATTAATGTGTTTCCAATATATGAAAATTATGAAGAGCAATTTAAAATATTTGTAGATAGTATTGTGAATGGCGGAAGTATAACTTATAATGAAGAAGATGACGCTGTTAAGCGAGTTGTAGAAGCTTCTGTGAATCCGATTAGAAAATTACCATATCATACCCCTGAATATACTGTTGAAGATGGGGAAACTTTATTAGAAACTCCAGAAGGACCATTACCAATTGAAGTATTTGGAAAACACAATCTAAATAATTTAGCAGGTGCCAAATGGATTTGTCAGCATATGGGAATTGATGAAGATGATTTCTACGAAGCGATTTCTACGTTTAAAGGAGCGAGTAAGCGTCTTGAGAAAATAGCCGAAGGACAAAATAGCGTTGCCTATAAAGATTTTGCACATTCGCCAAGTAAAGTACAAGCTACTACAAATGCGGTGAAAGCACAATATGAAAACAGAACATTAGTAGCATGTTTGGAGTTGCATACCTATAGCAGTTTAAATGCAGAGTTTTTAAAAGAGTATAAAGGCGCTTTAGATGCAGCAGATGTTGCGGTAGTATTTTATTCTCCACATGCTTTAGAAATTAAAAAATTAGAAACGGTAACCGAAGCACAAATTGCATCGGCATTCCAACGAGATGATTTAATTATTTATACCAATCCGGATGCGTTTAAAGACTTTATATTTTCTCAGAACTTTGAAAATAAATCGTTGTTATTAATGAGTTCTGGAAATTACGGTGGGTTAGATTTCGATGAAGTTAAAACACTTATTGAATAATGTGATAAATTGTTCGGTTACTTGATTATTTTTTACCTAATCCAAGAATTGTATAATTTAGATATGTGACCACGAAAAGAGTTTGTTTTCACGTTACAAATTAATTACAAATAGAAATAAAAAGGCGAGATTTTGAATAATTCAAAATCTCGCCTTTTTATGATTAAATACGTTGTTATTTAGTGTCTTCATTTTTAGAATCTGTAGAATGAATATCTGTTTTTAAAGGTTCTATAAATGGTTTATCTAAATTTTTATTTAATGGTTTTTCTTCTTCAATAGGGGTATTGTTTATTGGTAAAGGTGGCGTATTGAAGTTTTCGGGGAAATTACGCACATTAAGATCGCGCTGTGGAAATGGAATTTCAATACCTTCAGCTTTAAAACGATTATAAATACTAATAGAAATATCACTTTTAGATTGTAATCCAACCTCGTAGTGTACCCAAAATAATAATCTAAAATTTAGTGAGCTATCTCCAAAATCATTAAAAAGTGCTTTGGGAGCAGGATCTGCCAGAGTGTATTGATTTTCTGTTGCAATTTCTGTTAGAATTTCTAAAATACGATTAGGATCGGAGTTGTAAGATGTACCAATTAAAACTTCTACACGTTTGGTGTTGTTAGAAAGTGTCCAGTTTATTAAGTCGTTAGAAATTAAATTGTTGTTTGGTACCACAACTTCGGCACCATCAAATGTGCTTATATTTGAAGATCTTACGCCAATTCGGTTTACGGTACCTAGTAAATTATTGACTTCTACGGTGTCTCCAGGTAAAATCGGACGCTCAAAAACCAAGATTAATCCCGAGACAAAATTGGAAATTACGGTTTGTAAACCAAAACCAATACCTAAACCCAAAGCACCGGCCATAAGATTAAATTTACCTAAATCAATGCCTAAAGCACCGAGTGCAAGAATAAGTCCGAAGCCTAAAATAAAATATCTTATCACTAGAGAGATTGCTGAAGGTATCCCTTTAGAGAACTTAAAGAATCTTAAAACACCATCGTCATCATTTATTAAAAAAGAAATTATTTTAGTAAGTGCGTAAGTGATTATTAAAGTTAAAATAAAACCTAACACACCTTCTAGCGTAAAAGATAAACTACCTATTTGGTAAGGTTCTGTAATCGAGTCTTGAACCGTTTCAATTATTGGTGTTAACACATCAATAATACTTAAAAAATAGAAGGACCAAATTATACCAACAATTATTCTAGAGACTTTAAGTGTTAGTTTTTCTATACGCAATCGATCAGATTCGACATAAGATGGTTTCACACCATAATGACGATTAATTACACCAACAGTAATGCCATTTCCAATCATTAAAAGGGTATAAAAAAAAGTAGTTATTATCCCACTTTGTGTACTTATTTTTAAAGACAAGTCGGTTAAATTAGTGTAACCTAAAATGTTAGAGATAATCGAGATGATGCTTAAAAGATAAACGATAGGTGTTAAGCGAATAAGAAATCGTCCAAACGCATCTAAAGTAAGCTTTCTAGTTTCTAAATATGGATTAGTAAACTTGTAAAGTATTGCGATAACTGTAAGCGCTTCAACCATAATATAAATACGATATATTCCTGAAGAAAACCAGATATACGATTTTGAAGAGTTAAGCACAAAAAACAAAATTACAACCAAAATAATGCCTTTAAATTGCTTATGCATATATGGCCGAATTAACGGAATGGTACATGCCAGTACTAACAATGTTGTAATATCGCTAAATAGTTTTGGTGTATTAGTAAACATTAATTTAGCCAGTAAAAGCGATAGAAACACTATTGAAATGGTGTTTTGGTGTATAATGATGCTTTTTGCCGTTTGTAATTTTTTTGTTCTCTCTTTGTATTCGTATTTAAAAAATCCGGTTCTTAAACGACGAATAAATAAAGCAATACCAGTAACAAAAACAAGGTAGAAAAAAATAACACTTGTTCTGCTTTTTAAATACTCGTACGAACTTGAAACATTATCCTTTATAGATTCTATATCGTCTCTTATTTCAGGATTTTTAGGGTTTCCTGTAAAAGACGTATTCCATAAAGCATCGTGGCGTTTATGGAAAATGTTGTAAACATCAGAATTTTTTAATTCTGATAAATCATCCATTACTTGCTCTGTAATACTAATCTGAGCATCTATACTAGTCTCTAGTATAAGGTAATAGTTGTTGTTGTTAATAATAGCTGTCTTAGTTTCTTTTGTTTTATCCCAGACCTCTTTTATAGCATTTAAGACTTCATTGGGAGCGCCGTTTTCTATGGCTTTTTGATAGCTTAAATCCCAAGTTTTTTCTTTTATAATAATATCATTAATAAATCTTGAATTACGAATTTCTTGATTATTTACAGTCGATTGCCAACCATTTAAAGTGACCTTGTAACCATACCATTTAGAAATTAAATTATTTATTTTTTGAAGGTTGGGACTGGCCTTGATGAAATTTTCAACCGTGTTAGACTCTTGTAGTAAAAACTGTGAATGTATGGTGTGAATAGAATCGATTTTTTTAATACTATTCGGAATCTTAATCTTTTTTTGTGTTAGTTTAAGTTGGTTTGTAGCATTGTCTATTTCCCTAACTATATTTATAGTTGCAATAGCTTTAGGCTTAGAAAGCCTTGTAGTATCTAATGATGACGAAATTCCTTCTATGTCGGAAAATAAATCTGTTTGTGCTATGCCAGTGTAAGCAGATAAGTATAGCAAAATGCAGAAGAGTTGTTTTAAGATCTTTCTATGTAGATTCATATTCTTGATTAAGAATTATTAAGATACAAAATAAATGTGTAGAAGATTAAAGCTTTACGCTTTGGTTATGTTGTCTAAAAATGGTTTTATAGATGTTTTATTAACCGAAATTAATTTTTGTTTTGCAATGTTTTGCGCTTCTGGTGTTTTGTTTTGAGATAATTTAAACTTGCCTTCCCAATGCTTAATATCAATTTCAAAGCCCATTACATAATTTACAAATTGATCCATTTTTGGATTGTTATAATCTAAAATATAAGCATGTTCTGGTTCTTCTAAAAAAGCAGTCATATCTACCATAGATTGTTTAACTACATTATTATTTTCTATTTCAGTAGCTGTGCCTTGTAAATGTACTTTTATATAATTCCAGGTAGGTAGTTCTGTAGCTCCAATTAGACTAGGCGATATGTAAGCATCCGGACCTGAAAAAATAACAGTTACGGGGGTGTTTTTTGTTAACAGTTTAGCTTGAGGATTGTTTTTATCTATATGTCCAGTAAGTTTCCCAGATTTATAAATTAAAGGTAAATGTGATATAAAAGGTACGTTATCTTTTACAGAAATTAGTGTCGCTAATGAATAGTGATTAATCACTTCTATCATGTGATTCTTATCGGAGTCTTGATGTATGTCAGGCGGATAACTCAACGGTTAAATAATTTAGTTAGACGTTAAATTGGGATAAATGATGATCTAAATGTTTGTATTGCATTTTTCCCCATTGTTCGGGTGTAAAGTAACCAAAAAGTGGGTGATTAGGCCATGTTTTTACATCAGTTTTTTTAGAGAATTCTATGATGAGTTGTTCTAATCTTTCTTTTTCTGTTAAAAATTGTTGTGGTGTAGTTATTCTAAACTCCTTGGCTGTTGGTAAATTATGTTTCCAAGCCTTATTATTATACATTAAGGGTTTATATAATTTCATTATAAATTTTTGAATAAAACTAAGTTTTGTGTTTAGTTCTTCTCTTCCTAAAGCAATATTTAAAGGAACTTGACAATGTTTTAACATTTGACTAACATCCATTTTTCCCCATTGCGATTTACTGTGCTCATCTAAAGTATTAAGCCTTTTAAGAATGGTGTTAGTAGATTTAGATTCAAATAAAGTATTCATAATCAGTGTTTTTAATTGCGTGAGTAATTTACAATATTTATATTTATGGAATGTCAGAAAAAAAGATCCCGTTTTCTATTAAAAATTGGTCGCAAGACGATCAGCCCCGAGAGAAGCTACTTTACAAGGGGCAAGCAGCTTTAAGCGATGCAGAGTTAGTTGCTATTTTAATAGGGAGTGGAAATAGGACAGAAAGTGCTGTTGCTTTAACAAAACGGATATTAGCAAGTGTCGATAATAATTTAACAGCATTGGGTAAACTTTCTATAAAGCAATTAATGACTTTTAATGGTATTGGTGAAGCAAAAGCTGTAACCATTGCAGCCGCTATGGAATTAGGGAGAAGACGGCGAGGCGAAGAGGCTGTAAAGCAAAATAAAATAACATCTTCTGCTTCTGTATTCGAAATTATGCAACCGCTTCTTGGCGAATTGCCCCATGAAGAATTCTGGATTATCTATTTAAATAATTCAAATACCATCATACAAAAACAACAATTAAGTAAAGGTGGAATTACAGGAACATTAGTAGATGTGCGATTAACTTTAAAAATGGCTTTAGAGCTTGGTGCAACTGCGCTTATTTTTGTACATAATCATCCGTCTGGAACTTTAAAACCAAGTGTAGCCGATAAGCAAATCACTCAAAAATTAAAAACAGCAGCCTCTAGTTTAGATATTAAAGTTTTAGATCATGTTATAATAACCGAACACTCTTATTTTAGTTTTGCAGACGAAAATGAAATGTAGCTCGTATTTACTAGACTAATCGGTGTTCTTAATTGTAAAATCATTACTTTTATTACTTTAAAATCAATATGTGCTTTTAGTATATACTCATAAAATAACGCCACGTATAAAATTTGCGTTTAAACATCTCTGTACCAGAATTCTTGGTATTCCAGTATCGTTTACTACAACTATCGAAACATTTATTGCTCACGATAGTTTAAAAATGTCGTATACGAAACAGCCTTTAGGGAAAGAGATTTTTATTCGTAGCCACGATTTGTTGTTTGAACAAGGTCTTTCAGATCCGGATTTAAATATTATGAATTGGGAGGATACTAAGTGTTTCTTTTTTAATGGCGATAAAAGCGCAATTCCATTCGATATTTTTGCAGCTTCATTTTATTTGTTAAGTCGGTATGAAGAATATTTACCACATGTAAAAGATGAGTTTGGTAGGTATGTAGCAAAAGAAAGTTTAGCGTATAAATACAAGTTTTTAGATCAGCCAGTTGTCGATATTTGGGCCTATAAATTTAAAGCAGCTTTACAAGCACATTATCCAGATCATCAATTTAAAGACCGATCTTATAGTATAAAACCTATAATAGATGTGCCTTCGCCTTACGATTTTAGATTAAAAGGGTTAATGCGCAATTTAGGGGGAACTTTTAAAGATTTGTTTGCGCTTAGGTTTAAAAAGTTTTATTATCGCTATATGGTGTTATTTGGACTTAAACGCGATCCTCATGATACCTTTAAATACATATTAAACAAGCAGAAACAAACGAAGTATAAATTTCATTTTTTCTTTTTAATAGGCGATTACTCTACTTACGATAAGGGAATTAGTGTGCACCGAAAAGATTTTGTGTCTTTAATTAAATCGGTAGCAGATTACTGTAAAGTAGGTTTAAAAGTATCTTATTTTGCTATAGAGGATAAAGCCGTGCTAAAGGAAGAACAACAACGTATGGAAAGCATTATAAATACGTCTTTGGTAGAATCTCGAAATTCTTTTTCTAAATTAAATTTGCCTGATTTATATCGTAATTTAGTTGAATTAGAAGTACAAGAAGATTATACTATGGGATATGTAAACGAACTTGGTTTTAGAGCAGGAACGTGTACTCCATTTTTCTTTTACGATTTAGACTACGAAGTGCAAACGCCATTACGTATAAACCCTTATCACGTTATAGATTCTGCGTTATTAAAATATACGTCTTTATTAGACAAAAAGGAATCACTACAAAATATAATTAATCAAGTGAAACAAGTAAATGGAGAATTTGTTCCCGTATTTCACAATTATACATTTAGTGGTCATGGCCGGTGGAAAGGTTTTAAAGCATTATTCAATCTTATTTTAGACTCTACAGAACATGACAAATAATATAAAAGATGTGTTTTTCGATTTAGATCACACACTTTGGGATTTCGAAAAAAATTCAGCATTAACATTTCAAAAAATATTTGAAGTCAATCAATTACAAATTGATTTAGACGTATTTTTAAATGCATATATTCCTATAAATGAAGATTATTGGAAACGTTTTAGAACCGGAGAAGTCGATAAAGAAGCGCTGCGCTTTGGACGATTGAATGATACTTTTGAATATTTAAAAACTCCAGTTAAGGCAGATTTAATTTATAAATTGTCTGATGATTATCTGGCTTATTTATCATCATTTAATCATTTGTTTCCAGATACTACTTTGGTGTTAGGCTATTTGCAAACTAAGTATAATCTGCATATTATTACAAATGGATTCGATGAGGTTCAGTATTCAAAATTAACAGGCTCTAATATAAATCAATATTTTAAAACGGTTACAAATTCAGAAGAAGCAGGAGTAAAAAAACCGCATCCAGATATTTTTAAATATGCTTTGCAAAAAGCAAATGCAGAGGTAAATACAAGTGTAATGATTGGAGATAATTTAGAAGCAGACATTCTTGGCGCTATAAATGTTGGTTTTAAAGCAATTTATTTTAATGAAACGCCGTTAACAACGTATCCAGAAATTACTCAAATTGACAAATTAATTGAATTAAAAAACTTTTTATAAAACTTAATTACCTTTACACAAATTATTATACTCATGAGAAAATTATTTTTATTGTTATTTATAAGTGTGTGTTTTAGCTCTATTGCTCAAACAAATTTAAATACTTATAAATATGTGATTGTTCCTGAAACTTTCGATTTTTTAAAGAAACCAGATCTTTATCAAATGAATGCTTTAACCCAGTTTCTATTAAATAAAGAAGGGTTTATAGCAGTTATGGAATCTGATACTATGCCAGAAGATTTAAATGCAAATGGGTGTTTAGCGTTGCGTGCCGATGTTGTTAACGAATCGAGTTTGTTTACTACTAAAATAAAAGTACTATTAAAAGATTGTAAAAATACTGTTATTTATGAAACAGCTTTAGGAGCAACAAAAGAGAAGGACTATAAAAAAGCTTATCAAACAGCATTAAGAGAAGCTTTTAAATCTTTTGAAACTGTAAATTATAAATATCAACCTAATACGCCAACAACAGTTTCTGTTCCTGTTGCGCCAGCACCAGCCGTAACGTCTAATACTGTGTCTGAAACGGTAGCTCCTGTTTCAGGTGTTTTATATGCACAAGCAATTTCTAACGGCTATCAATTGGTAGATAGTACTCCTAAAATAGTTTATACTCTAAAAAAAACAAACATGGAAGATGTGTTTTTTGTTGTAGGAAAACAAGCAACTGTTCGTAAAACAGGAGATAAATGGGTTATCGAATTTTATGAAGGGGATACTCTAAAAGAAGAAGTCCTTAACGTGAAATTTTAAACGCAAAATTAAATTTAATAACCATATTTAGCTTTCCAACGTTGCTTTAAAAAGTTGCGATCAGATTGCTCTCTAGCATTAGCACCAGGCTCATACAGCTTGGTGTTTTTTATTTCGTCTGGTAAGAACTCTTGTTCTGCAAAGTTGTTTTCATAGCTGTGGGCGTATTTATAGTCTTCACCATAACCTAATTCCTTCATTAATTTGGTAGGTGCATTTCTAATATGTAATGGGACAGATAAATCGCCAGTAGCTCTAACTAATTGCTGGGCTTTACCAATAGCTTCGTAAGCCGAATTACTTTTTGCCGAACATGCTAAATAGGTTGTACATTGACTTAATGTAATTCTAGATTCTGGATAGCCAATTGCAGATACTGCCTGAAAGGTGTTATTTGCTATCACTAAAGCGGTAGGATTTGCATTACCAATATCTTCACTAGCTAAAATTAAAAGTCGGCGTGCAATAAATTTTACATCTTCACCACCTTCAATCATTCGGGCTAAGTAATATACAGCTGCATTGGGATCGCTCCCACGTATAGATTTAATAAAAGCAGAAATAATATCGTAATGTTGTTCGCCAGTCTTATCGTAACGAACCGTATTGTTCTGTACTTTTTCAAGTACAATCTCGTCTGTAATTATAATTTCTTCACTTTCAAAAGTATTTACTAACAGTTCAAAGATGTTTAGTAATTTTCTTCCATCTCCTCCAGAAAGACGTAATAAAGCAGATGTTTCTTTTAGTTTAATGTCTTTTCCTATCAAGAAGCTGTCTTTCTCTATTGCACGATGTAAGAGCTGCTCTAAATCGGTTTTGTCAAATGCATTTAAAACATAAACTTGACAGCGAGAGAGTAGGGCAGGGATAACCTCAAAACTTGGGTTTTCTGTTGTTGCACCTATTAGAGTTACCCAACCTTTTTCTACAGCTTGTAGTAGTGAATCTTGTTGCGATTTACTAAATCTATGAATTTCATCTATAAAAAGAATCGGATTTTTAGTTGTAAATAAACCTCCACTTTGTTTAGCCTTATCGATCACTTCACGAATATCTTTCACACCGGAATTTATGGCACTTAAAGTGTAAAATGGTCTGCCGGATTGTGTCGCTACAATATTAGCTAAAGTGGTTTTTCCTGTGCCTGGAGGTCCCCAAAATATCATAGATGAGATTAAGCCTTGTTTTAATTGTATCCGCAATGGGCCATGTGGTCCTACAAGGTGAGTTTGGCTAATATAGTCGTCTAAAGTTTCAGGACGTAAACGTTCTGCTAAAGGTTCGTTCATGTTGTAAAATTACTTATTTTTTCATGTTTTAAAATGTTTACCGCCTGACATTTTATCATTAGTAGTGAAAATGGTTTACAATTTGATTATTTTAATGAAATTCAATTTATGAAACAACACGACCATTTTAAATTTTCTAACGGGGTTCTTGCATATCCGTTAGTATTCGTGTTAATACTTTGGTATGTGTATTGGTTTGAAGTTGAAACTAATATTTTCTTTAATGCACACGGTATCTATCCGCGAACTTTAGCTGGTTTACAGGGGATAATTTTTAGTCCGTTTATTCATTCTGGAATTTCACATTTATATCATAACTCCATTCCTTTATTTGTTTTAAGTGTTGCTCTGTTTTATTTTTATAGACCAATTGCGTGGAAGGTTTTAGGGTATGGTATTTTGTTATCGGGTTTTTTAACATGGTGTATTGGTAGGCCGTCTTACCATATTGGAGCGAGTGGTTTAATTTACGTTTTGGTTAGTTTTATTTTTTTTAAAGGTGTTTTTGCAAAACATTATAGATTGATTGCACTGTCGCTTTTAGTCGTGTTTTTGTACGGAAGTATGATTTGGTATGTTCTGCCTGTAGAGGAAGGGATTTCGTGGGAAGGACATTTGGCAGGTTTAATTACAGGTTTGTTTTTTGCAATGATTTTTAAGAAAGAAATAGCTAAACCAAAACAGTTTGCTTGGGAAAAAGATGATTATAATGAAGCAGATGATGAATTCTTAAAACATTTTGATGCTGATGGAAATTTCATAGAATACAAGCCAGAAGAGGAGGTCGAAGACGAGTCTCTCGATGATCCTTCAACAGTTTATATTTATGTTTTTAAAGCGAATAAAGAAGATGATAAATTAGATGAAATGTAATACAGTTTAGTGTAATAAAAAACAAGACTGCTTAATAAAAGCAGTCTTGCAAGAGACTAATTACATAAATAATTAAAAATTACTTTATGTTGAACTTTAGTGTGATATTACTAAGTTCTCCCACGTATTAGAAGTCTTAATAAACTTCTTAAAGTAAGTGGTTTTGTAAGGATGGATTATTTTTATTTTGTTAATAACCATCGTTTTGCACCATATTAGAGTTGGTGTCTATATCGTTTTGAGGAATAGGAAAAGCCAGACGATAATCTCCATAACTAATTGTAGATGTAAAGTTTTGTTGTAAAGATGTTTTTTCAATGTCTTGACCAGTACGCATAAGATCATCAAATCTAAAACCTTCAAACATTAACTCTTTACGGCGCTCGTCTAAAATAGCGTCTTTGGTTATAGTTGTTAAGCCAGCTAAACCTCTGTTAGTTCTTAGTGAGTTTAATTCGCTTAAACCTCCTCCTGTAGATTCGTATAACGCTTCTGCATAATTTAAAATAATCTCTTCGTAACGAATAACAGGTACGTTATCAGATCCATTAATATCTGGGTATTTGTATAGATTACGTAATAAAGTGCCTTCGTAACCTAATATATCAGCTCTTACATCGCCGTCTTCAAAAATATCGATTACCTCGTCTAATACTTGTATGTCTCCATAACTACCACTATCTCCAAGTCTGTAAATAAAACCTAGACTGTTACTGCTTAAGTTATCTGAGCTGGTGTAAGCAAGTTCGAAAATTGAATTTTGCTGACTTCCGGCAGACCAAGAGCTTACAAAGCTGTCTGCAGAGACCATACTATATAAACCGGAGTTAATAACGGCTTCAGAAGCAGCGATTGCATCATCCCACATTTCAAAATAAATAGCAACTCTAGATTCTATAGCTTTAGCAGAATATTTAGACATTGTTATTTTTGTAGAATCGTAATAATCATCACTCATCATATCAAAAGCAGTTTGTAGGTCTGCCATAATAGCTGTAACATTTTCTGTATAAGTCGATCTGCGTGGGTATAAATCTTCTCCTTTATATTCTGTTACGTAAGGTATTCCTAAAGTTCCTCCAGTATTCATTTGGCCATATTGTTTCAATAAGTCAAAGTGAACTAATGCTCTTAAGGCATAGGCTTGCCCTTGGATATGATAACCTTCTTCTAATTCGCTAGTATCTGTAGCTAAGGAAGTAACGTCTTGAGCTATAATTACGTTTGCAATAGAGATGGCTTCATAAGCTTCATCGTAAAAGAATCCTGTATTTGCATTATAAGCAAACGAGGCTTCTGTTGTGAAACGTCCAGAGTTACCATTAGAAAAACAGTTGTCTGTTCTAACCTCATTATTTATAATATAATCTCTACCGTAATATCCGCTTTCTGTTAAGTATTCGTAGGCACCTAACATTAATCCCGAAATATTATTTATTGAGTTTATACCATCTTCAACCGATTTGTTTTGTTCTAGAGAAGGGTCTAAATCTTCGGTAGTACATGAGCCTATAGTAAGCACTAAGGTTGCTGCCACTAGAATTCTATATATGTGTTTTATGTTTTTCATAGTCAATTAAAAATTTACGTTAACACCAAAGATTAATGATTTTGTAGGAGGTGTTTCTAAACCTGTAAAACCATCAGCATTTACTTCTGGATCATATTTTAAATAATCACTTTTAACCCAAGTATACGGATTTGTAGCTCTAACAAAAATTCTTGCAGATTGTAAACCTACAATTGAATTTACGCTATCTGGAAGGTTGTATCCAAACGTAATATCTTTAATTCTGAAGTAATCTCCATCATATAAAAATTTACTGTTTTGTTGCCATGGCGTAGTTGAGTACGTCATTTTTCCAAAACGTGTTTCGTCTCCTGGTTGTTGCCATCTGTCTAAGATCGCATCAACACCTTGGTAATATAATGTTGTAAATAAGTCCGTACCATTGGTATATCTAGCCCAATCTTCGTAAACTTTGTGACCTCCAGCATAGTAAGAAGATACATTCAAGAAGAAGTTATATGCTTCTATGTTTAAATTTAGACCTGCTGTAAAAGTTGGTAGAGCACTACCGCCTTGCCAAGATTGGTTAGCTTCAGTATAAATATTTGTAGTTTCACCATCTTTTCCATCAATATAATATAAGTCTTCACCTGTTTGAGTGTCTACGCCAGCCGAAGAAACCATATACCAACCATAGGCAGCATGTCCAGATTCAACTCTTTGAGTCGTACCGCTTATTACAGTTTCTTCTCCCGAGTTGTCTTCATACATTTTAAGAACTTCATTTTTATTTGTAGCAAAATTACCACCTATAGATACAAATACGTTTTCAGAACGTACGATATCAGCATTAAACTCAAACTCAAATCCTTTGTTTTCCATTTCTCCAACATTAGCAATTTGAGAAGAGAATCCAGAAGTAAAAGGTAAGTTTACATTAAGTAACATGTCTTCAGTTCTTCTGTTGTAGTAAGTAAGTGTAGTTGTAAATCTATTATTGAAAAATCCTAGATCTAAACCAACATCTACAGCTTTAGATGTTTCCCATGATAAACCATCTGCTCCGAATGTATCTAAGTAAATAGCAGAAGTTCCGTTATAATCACCATCATATCCAAGTAGTGATTGGTATTGGTTTATAGAAATATCTGCATTACCTGTTAAACCATATGATCCTCTTAATTTTAATGTGCTTAACCAAGAAGAGTCTGCTAGAAAAGCTTCCTTGTGTACGTTCCAAGCTGTACCTACAGACCAGAAAGTTCCCCATCTGTTATCTGCATCAAATCTTGAACTTCCTTCTCTACGAATGGTTGCATCGAAAACATATTTTCCTTGGTAACCACTATAGTGCATTAATCCGGTGTAAGATGCAATTGCCCAATCTGTAAAATATGAATTAGCACTTGTTGGTGTACCTGCAGAGTTGAGGTTTGTTAAACCATCGTCTGCAAAATTTTCTGCTTCTCCTTCAAGATAATTATATCTGTTTTTTTGATATTCTTGTAATACTTTAAAATTTAAACTATGGTCTTCGTTTATAGCGAGTAGATAATCTAAATTATTTTGGAATACATAATTTGTTCTTGTGCTATTCGCTTGCCAACCGTAACCATTTGTAGACGCACCATCTCCATCAATTCTGTTTCGGTATCTTTTATAGTTATATAATTGCAAATCTATAGCAACCGTAGTGTTAAAAGTTAAGTTTGGAATTGGTAACTCCCACTTAAGTGTATTGTTAGAACTTATTCTAGTAAATTTAGAGTCGTCTATATCTTCTTGTGCAATTAAAAGCGGGTTAGGAAGTGATGTCTCTAAATTTATATTTCCTTCGTCGTCATATGGTTGGTCTGTTGCAGGCATAAAGAATTTAACAGCTCTAGGTGAAGAAAAATAGGCGCTTGTTTCTAGTAAACCATCTTGGTAAGAGTACGATCCTGAGTTTCTTGTAGAAAACGTAATTTTATCTGAAAAATCTTTAGTTAAATTTACTTGTCCAGTAAATCTTTGAAAATCTGACCCGATAACAGTTGCTTCTTGATCGTAATATCCAACCGAAGTAAAGAATGAGTATGTTTCGTCTCCACCACTCGCAGATAAGTTATATTCCATTAATGGTGCATCTTTATTGGTAATAACATCACCCCAATTTCCTTCTGGTCTGCCTGCAGCATTCCATGTAGCATATACACCTCCGTCTAAATTGTTATCCTCACTAAATGCTTGGGCTCCATCAAGATCAAAACCATAATCTGCTCCATATGTGTTGTAAACAGATTCGTAATATAACATTTCTCTTTCTGCACCAGTTAATACTTGTGGTCCATCTACAGCATCGTTAGAAAACCCGTAAGAAGAATTAAAGTTGAATTGTGTTTTTCCAGATTTACCACTTTTAGTTGTGATAACAATTACACCATTAGCTCCTCTAGCTCCGTATGCAGCAGTAGCAGAAGCGTCTTTTAATACGGTAATACTTTCAACATTATTTGAGTTTATAGATGCTAATGGAGAAAAAGAAGAGCCTGAAGTTGTGCTATTTGCAGCCGCACTAGATACAGGAACACCATCTATAACATATAAAGGCTCGTTACCTGCTGTAAGTGAACTTCTACCTCTAATTCTAACATCTGAAGTGGATCCAGGTGTTCCAGAGTCAACATTAAAAGTTAAACCTGCAACTTTACCTTGAAGTACTTGGTCAATTGTAGAAACAGGTACTTGTTCGAATGCTGCACTTTCTAATTGGACTGTAGAACCCGTAAGTTCTGTTCTGCTAGTTTTAGTATAGCCCATTAATACTATTTCGTCTAAAGCAGAAGCGTCTTCTTCTAAAGTAACGTTAATGGTATTAGAAGTGCCCACTATTTTTTCTTGAAGCTTGTATCCTACAAAACTAAATGTAATGGTTTGTCCAGGTGAAGCTTCAATAGAATACTTTCCGTCAAAGTCTGAAGAAGTTCCTGATTTAGATCCTTTAACCATGATTGTTGTACCGGGTAATGGTAAATCATCTGGCCCTGTTATGGAACCTGTAATTGTTTTTTGTTGTGCATATGTAAAATGCATAAACAGTAGCAGAAGTGTTAAAACTCCGTAAGCTTTTCTTTTCATATGATTTATAGTTGAATTAGTTGTAACTAAAATCATAATTATATGTTAATAAGTCAATTTTTTTTAATTAAAACTTGTGATTATCTAAGTTTTTTGCAGAATACATAATCAATTGTATTTTTTTTATGTTAATTTTTAAAATTTATTTCTTTTTTTTTCAACTTGATAACGTTTCAGTCTTCTCATACTAATAGATTTAGGTTTTTTTAGTATGATTTTTATATAAAAATGACAGAATTGTCATTTTAAAAAGCTTGTTTATTCTAATGCCTCCTTATAATACGTTTTTTATACACTTATATTAACGATTATTATATGAGAATGAAGTTGTGTTTTAATTAAATACAAGCTGTTTTTGTATTCGATATAGAGGGGGAGAGGTTTTCTTATTTAAGTTTTATATTAAGATATTAATGCTTATTATATATTTTTAATTATTTAAAAATAGAAGAAAATAGCTATCCTTATTTTAGGGTTTTACATGTTGAAATTGGAGATCTTGTTTTAATGTCTATAAAATAAAAAAGCCACCTCGTTAGAGGTGGCTTTAATGAATTAACACTTTGAAATTTATTTAGTGTCGAATGCTGTAGATTCGCTTTCGCCAAAATCTCCACCACCAGTAGCTTTTACTTCTCCATCTATTGTTAGCGTGTAAACACCGTTTGCAGGATAACTTAAGCCGTCTCCGTAACTATCTGTCATTACAAAAGTATAATCTCTACCAAAACAAAGTGAAATGCTTTCTGATGTTGTAGCTTGACCATCTGTATAATCGCTACTAGATGCTACGGTACCTCCAAGAGAATCGGTAATATACCATCCGCTTTCACTAGCGTAACCATCAAAAGTAATATCTAATGTTGCAATTACTTCATTACATGTTTGGATGTATTCAACAGAAGTAGAACTTCCATTACCGTATCCAGTTGCAACATCTGTAAAGCTTATGCTTAGTGAATTAACTCCAATACCTAAATCAACATCAGATAAAGAAACTGTTAATATTCCAGAATTACTTCCGCTAGGTACGGTTACTGATGTAGGTACACTATATGAACCTGCAGGCGCATCAGTTGCATCTACAGAGACATTAAAAGTTACATCAGATTCAACAATTTTAGAGGTATAAACAACAACATCTACAGTTGTTGATCCGTCAATATCAACACTACTTGAGTATGTTGTATCTCCAAAAGCAACATAATCAAGAGACGATTCAAATTGATCATCTTCACAATTAAGTAATAGAGTTGATGAGAGTATTATTAAAAATATATTTGCTATTTTTTTCATGAGTTTTTATATTTTTTGAATTTAAGTCTAATGCTTAGTTTTGATCAGCATCAGTCATGTAAGGGTTTGCATCAATCTCTGATTGAGGAATTTTAAAAATCCACTCATCGTTAACAGATGGTTTTGCTTGAATAAAACCGTCTTGATAAAGTGTTAATGACGCCCCAGAATTTGTTTGGTCAATACCCTCATCCCATCTTAAGTTGTCATGGTAACTAAATCCTTCACCCCATAATTCAACTCTTCTTTGCCATTTAATTTCATCCATTAAAGAGGCTTGATCTGCAAATGCTGTTTTATCGAAAGCGCTATCTCTTGCAGAACCTAAAACATCTAAAGCATCTTGAGCACCAGAAACATCATTTAACATGGCTTTTGCTTCAGCTTCTATAAGAACCATTTCAGAAGATCTCATATAAATTACATCATCAGGATCTATAGAACCAGGATTACTTGGTTTAAACTTCACACTCATGTAAGGGTGTGTGTTGTGTCCTGTTGTAGCTCCGTAAGTTTCAATAATATCTTCCCATGCTGCCCAGAAATCTGTTGCATTATCATAGTTAGGGTCTGTTTCGTAACTACCTCCTTGATCATTAGACGCTGCAGAGTTTGTGTTAGGAGCTAAAGGTAACCATCCTTGTGTTCTGTAATCAGTAGCAGGAAGTCTATCGTATAATTCTTTACTAATAAGTTTTGGATTACTTCTATTTAAACTACCATTAAAGGCAAAAGCAATAAAGTAAAAGTATGATTGGTAGTAATTTGTTTCTGTGTCTATAACAGTACCTCCCCAGATAACTTCTGATAAGTCGGTAGTATTGAAACCAGATAACCAGTCAGTCTCACTTAGGATAGGGTAACCATCTCTTGCAAGAGCAGCACTTTCTGCAGCTGTAGCCCAATCTCCTTTAGATAAAGCAATACGTGCTTTAATACCATAAGCAGCATTAAGAGAAATGTTAGATTTATTATCTGCAGCACTTCCGTTTTGTAAATAACTAATAGCAGCATTAATATCACTTTCCATTTGTACATAAACTTCTTCAACAGTGCCACGAGGGCCTCCTTCGTAAGGTGCTCCAGCTTCAGTTAATACAGGAACCCCTGGATCTGATGATGGTGTGCCATAAATATATCCTCTAGAGAAACTTGTAACTAATCTTAAGTATGCCCATGCACGGTATGCATAAGATTGGCCTAAGACTTTGTTTAAGTCTTCTGTTTCTGTGTAATCACTTTCAGCAACTTTATTAATTATGGTGTTTGCTGTTTCTATAAAGTGGTAGCGTTGGAACCAAAGATTAAAATTTGTTGTAGAACTTGGAAGTGTATGTGTATTCCATTTTAAGTCTGATGTCATCCAACCATTTCCTGGAGAAGAATGAATAGCGTTACCTCCAATAGCATCGAATGAAGGTATAAAGTAGCTCTCTCCAGATCTACTAGAAGTTCCGCCTTCTAAAACGTTTTGACCGTACATCATTCTATGAAGTCCATTTAATATAAGGTCCATGTTTTCTGTGCTAGAAAGAGCGGCTTCTTCTGATATTGAATCTGTAGGTGTTGTCTCTAGATAGTCTTCACTACAACCTACGAATACTACCATTGACATGGCAAGTAATAATAGAATTTTATTTCGTATCATTTTTATGTTTTTTAATTAAGAATTATAATTTAAAATGCAACGTTTAAACCTACAGAGATTATTCTGCTTGGGTTATAGTCATCACCTGATGGTGTACCTGCTAAGTTGTATTGAGGGTTTAAACCTTCTCTTTTAGTAAACGTAAATAAGTTTTCTCCAGAAATAAATAATCTTAATTTATCTAATCCTATTTTATCTGTAGTACTATTGCTTAAATTATAAGCGATGTTTACATTTCTAATAGCTAAGTAAGAGGCATCTGTTAACCATCTAGAAGATAAGCTTGGAGATAAATCTGTATTTCCATTTTCCATACGAGGTACATTTGTAATGTCTCCTGCGTTTTTCCATGCTTTAAGTGCGTCTGGGTGTAAAGAAGCTCCATAATCACCTTCGTGCATCATTGCAGCATAACCATAATCTAAAATATCTCCTCCTAATTGGTAAGATAATAATACGCTAAGTTCAATGTTTTTATAGCTAAAGCTGTTAGATATAGAACCAATTAAATCTGGTACAGCACTTGCTCCAGTAAAACCTTTACCTGCATCAGACCAACTACTTGTTGTTGCATGAGTACCATTTTCGTTTAAAACAGGGATACCTACTTGTCCATCTATTTCTTCGTACATGTAGTATAATGCATCTCCATTACTAGGATCTACACCTGCATAATCGTATAAAAAGAAATCAAATCTAGATCTGCCTTCTTCCCAACGTTTAGAGCCGGTAGTAAAAGGTGATGGAAGTGAGGTGATTTCATTTTTAAGTGTAGATGCTTGTATTCCAAAATTCCAATTGAACTTATCTGATTGTATAATGGCAGCGTTTATTCCAATTTCAAAACCTTCATTATATAAGTCTCCTACGTTATCTGGAGCTTCAATTTGACCTTCTGAAGCCGGAATTGGCACATTGTATAAAAGGTCTGAAGAAATCTTTTTATAGTATTCAAAAGAACCTGATAAACGATTATTAAATAAACCGTATTCTAGAGCAAAGTCATAACTTTCTGAAGTTTCCCATTCTAGATCTTCGTTACCTGTTGTATCCCAATAAATACCTGGTTCTCCTGCATTAGAGTAAATTGCATATAATGGTTGAGAGATATAATAATTTCCTAATTGATCATTCCCAACTTCTCCATAAGATGCTCTTAATTTTAAACTATTAATGAAAGATACGTTATCCATAAAATTTTCTTGATCAATTCTCCAAGAACCACCTATAGAATAAAAAGTACCCCATTTGTTATTTGTAAATACAGAAGATCCATCTCTTCTTGCAGATGCACTTAAGTAGTATTTATTGTCGAAATTATAATTTAATCGGCCTAAATACCCTTCTAATTTGTAATCTGTACTACTACCTGAGGCGTCTAAAACTACAGAGAAATTGTCTAACTCATATATTCCTGTTGCAGTTTGTGTGCTTTTAAAAGCTCTGTTCAGAGAAAAGTTTCTGCTGAAACTTTCGTGTCCTACCATAACATCAAAATTATGCGCACCAAAAGATTTGTTGTAAGATAATATTTGATTAAAATTTTCAGTCGTTCTTTGATATCTTTCATCACTAAATCTAGCTGTAGGTGCACCATCTCCAACTTCTGCATTTTCGTAACTTTGATTTACACCATCTTGATAATCTTGACCGTATATTAAGCTAAGTTTTAGACCTTCTAATGGTTTGATGTCAGCATTAAATCTGTAACCGTAATTGTCTGTAGTTGTAAGTTCATTGTTTAAAATAGCTTCTTCAAGCGCATTACGACCTACATTTGTTGGTCTTGATTGGATTCCTAGAGAAGAAATACTTTCTCCACGATCCCAAATTACATCTCCTGCTTCGTCTCTTAAAATAGCACCTGTTGTAGGGTCTAATAAGTAAGGAGAGTAAATAGATCCCATGTTTTTAGCAAATCCAAAAACGTTTGCAACAGAGTTGTCTCTTGAAGGAGGACCATGTTGTTTTTCGTTAGATATGTTTACATTACCTCCTAAAGATAACCAATCTGTAGCATCGAAACTACCGCTTAAACGGCTTGTTACTCTTTTATAATCACTTTCTATAACATATCCTTTTTCATCTAAATTAGAAACAGATAAAAAGACAGTATGTTTTTCTCCACCACCAGATACGTTAATAGAATTACTAGATCTAGATCCAGTTCTCTCTAAAGCATCGTACCAGTCTAAGTCTTCTGCGATAACTTGAGCATTAGGATTTAAATTTCCATTAACATCAACGATTTGATCGTTTGCAACATTAAAAGGATTACGTCCTAAACGATTAAATATAGATGAAGAAGCTTCTATTGCAGCATCTGCACCACCTCCTAAAGAGTTTTTGTAAGATTGCCACATTAACTCGTAGTATTCTCCTGGAGAAACAGCTTCATATTCATTGATAGCTTTAGTAATTACACCATATTGGCTAGTGACATTAACCGAAATTCCAGAACCTTTTTTTCCTTTTTTGGTTGTTATGATAACAACACCATTTGCAGCACGAGAACCGTAAAGCGATGTAGAAGCAGCATCTTTAAGTACTGTCATAGACTCAATATCGTCTTGATTTAATGTTCCTAACTCTCCTTCGTAAGCAACTCCATCAACCACAAAAAGTGGGTCTGTATCACCATTTAAAGTTCCAACACCTCTAATAACAATTTCAGGTGAAGAACCTGGTTGTCCAGAAGATGAAAGAAACTGTACTCCAGTCACTTTACCTTCTATTGCAGAAATAGGAGAGGATAAAGGACGTAAGTCTAAATCTTTAGAACTTACAACTCCTGCAGAACCTGTAAAAGCTTCTTTTGTTGTTGTACCAAAAGCGACAACAACAACTTCTTCAAGTGATGTAGCATCTTCTATTAATACGACGTCTATAGTGCTAGACATGCTAATTGTTACTTCTTTAGTGATAAAGCCCATAAAGCTAAATCTTAACTTGTTTCCAGTATTAGCTTTTAAACTGTAATTTCCATCGAAATCTGTTGATGTTCCAGTTTTTGTACCTATTACTGAAATTGTAGTTCCTGGTAACGGTAAACCGTCTTCTCCCGTAACCGTACCTGAAACTGTTTTTTGTTGTGCAAAAGTAAATTGCACGACAAACGCTAGAAATAGCGTTAAAATACCATGTAACTTTGTTTTCATGTTTAATATTTTGATTAGAATTATCAAACACGAAAATCACAATTATTTGTTAAGAAAGCAATTATAATTAACTAAATTTTAAGATTTTGTTATCTTTTTGAGATATATATAATTATACGTGTCAAAATAAGTAATAATTTGTTATTTTTAACTTTATATTATGTACTTCATATCCATTGCGATCCCTTGCTATTACTGAAATCATGTGTTTTTAAGTTAAAGTCAAATAGAATTTGATGTGATTTTCTATTTTCTTAATAGATTCACATTAAAAAAATCTTAATCTTGTTTTTTACTTAACCAACGATAATATTACTAATAACACTTTATGTTAGTTTTTTTGTGTGATGTATTTTCCTTTATGTCGGATATAGACTAGGTTTTTAGCCTTAAAGAGGAGTTCTTTGATAACTATTTGAGAGTAATTATTTTATCTGAAAAAAATCAAAATAATTTTAAAATCTACAATTGTGATAAAGTGACATTATTATAATTCTTTTTTTAAGTGTGAACTCTATATTAAGAATTTAGAAAAATGGAGTGGTTTTTTATTTTTTAGAGAAACAAATACTTAAGTCGTCCTATCTTTTTTTTGCTGATTTAAAAATTCAGCTAGATTTTTTTCTTACTTATAATAAAGTGAATAGTGGGGGAGATACGAGTAGTACTTTGTGTAGCCATTTTATTATCTATAATACTATTCCTTTATACTAGGATCAAGGAATAGTATTCTGTTTTTAAGATGATTTATAAAACGGTATCTAGTTTTGATATAACCTAAAATGATTCAAAGTGTAATATTAACGACGTTGTCTTAATGCTTCATATAAAAAAGCACCACAAGCAACAGATACATTTAGAGATCCTATTTCACCAAGTAAAGGTAATTTTGCTTTTGCATCTACTAATTTTAGTACAGAAGGGTTTATTCCTTTTCCTTCAGATCCCATAATAATGGCGCATGGTTCTTTAAAAGATACATCGTACATTAAATCTTCTGTTTTTTCTGTAGCAGCAATAACTTTTATTCCAGAGGCTTGCATATAAAACATGGCGTCTTTAATATGGTCTACTTTACAGATGGGCATTTTAAAGACAGCTCCTGCACTTGTTTTAATAGTATCTCCGTTTACAGGAGCCCCTCCTTTTTTCTGAATAATAATTCCATCTACACCTGTGCATTCTGCAGTACGGATTATAGCTCCAAAGTTTCTAACATCGCTTAATTGATCTAACAATAGGAATAGGGGAGTCTTACCAGATTCGGTAACTTTGGTTACTAATTCTTCTATGTCCCAAAATGTTATTGGAGCAATTTGTGCAACAACACCCTGATGGTTTTTAGAGGTTAGTTTATTTAGTTTTTCAATAGGAACATAAGAAACGTTAATACGTTGTTTACGTAAAACACCTTCTAATTCGTGAGATAATTCACCTTTAAGCCCTTTTTGAACAAATACCTTGTCAATATTTTCTCCAGCTTGTAAAGCTTCAATAACAGCACGTATTCCAAAAATTTGAGTCTCTTTTTCCATGTGGCAAAAGTACAATATTTTATGTATTGGTAATTAAAAATTTTACGCATAAAAAAACCACTTGTGTAAAAGTGGCTTATAGTGCTAAAAAAAGCAGCCGACTAATTCAAGAACTAGTCGACCGCTTTCAAAAAATATAACTTATAGAATGTTTTACTTATTAGTTAACATCCCAGAATAATTTAGTGGTTTGGCTATCTCCTCCTATTGCAGCAGATGCAGCAGACCAATTTGTTTCATTTAAGTTTTGCTCGTTTACAGGGTAAGTGTAACGTGTTGGTACTGGATTACCTGTTTCAACTGGTAAGTTAAATTCAGGCACATCGTAAGTTCTCCATGCAGTCCAGCTTTCAAAACCTCTATTATACATTGCTAACCACATTTGTGTACCAATAGATGTTTTCCAGTTAGTAGCATCGTAAGCAACATCAGATTGAGCTAAATATGCGTCTACACCATCAACTCCCCAATCATCAAAATTAGCAGTAATTGCAGTATTGTAGAAATTTTCAGCAGTATCACCTACAGAAAAACCTCTTTGTGCAGCATCAGCTAAGAAGAAAGATACTTCAGAGAAATCTAATAATACACCTCTAAATTCAGGGTCATACATATCGTCTCCAATATGTGTGTATAAAGAGTAAGTGTTGTTGTCTCCGTAAGGTCCACCTTCGTAAACACCAGTACCTAAGTTATCATCAAAAAACACAGAACGTCTAGGGTCGTCTAAATCATTCATGAAATCTACTATAGTGTTAGCTGCAATAAAATCTGAACGTCCAGACTCAACTAAATCTTCCCATAACGGGTTTGTATTTGGGCTTGTTGCTGTATATTCAATAGTTGCGTTATCACTGTTAGATGTAAATACACCAGCTGCTACTGCAGATTCTATTGCAGTTTGAGCAGTTGCAGACATTCCAGGAGCATCTACAATACGAGAACCGATTCTTAATTTTAAAGAGTTACCAAATTTAGACCAAGCAGAAACATCTCCGCTGTAAATATTATCTAAACTAAAACCTGTTCCTGTTAAATTAGGTAAAACTGAATTAAGACGCGTTAATAAATCTTCGTAAATAGTTGCAGCATCATCGTATACAGGTAATGGATAAGCGTTAGCATCTAAGGCTTGAGTATAAGGAATATCTCCAAAAGTATCTACTAATTGTTGCCAAGTATAGACTTCTAAAATTTCGATTTGAGCAACTTGAGTCTCCATATCTTCAGTAGATAAATCTGTGTCAGCCTCAGTATATTCTTTAGCTGTTTTTAAATCTAAAAGGACATCTCTATATAACTCAGACCAATGGCTTTGAGGAATCGTTCTTCCTGTTAAGTCGTAGTTAGCTTCATCTATATAGGTTGTTTCTGTCCAGTTTTGAGCAAGTAGTCTGAAAACATTTGTGTTTACATTGGTACTCGTCATTTGGTCGAATAAACTCACAGTAGCAGAATTGAAAAGAAAAGACGCTTCTACTTGTGTCGGGTTTTTAGGATCTTCGTTATAACTTTCGTATTTCTCATCAGACATACAAGATGCAAGAAGAACAAAAGATATTGCTGTAATAAATATTTTTTTCATGATTTTTTCTTGTTTTAGAACTGTAATTTAACACTTGCACCAATTTCTCTAATACTTGGATATGCACCAGATTGGTATCCTTGAGCATTACCAGAACTTAATCCTGCTTCAGGATCTGAGTAAGGTACACTCTTGTCAATAATCCACAAGTTTCTACCTATAACAGAGAAAGTAACTCCTGTAAATGGTAATTTGTCTAAATCTTTTAAGCTATAGCTAAAAGTTGCTTCTCTAAGTTTAATATAACCAGCATCGTAAACGTGTTGTGAGTTTGATGCTCTAGCATATCCCCAAGGGTTAGCGTAAGTGTCGGCTGCAGCTCTTACTGTGTTTACAGAACCATCTGCTTGCACACCTGGTAAAATAACTCCACCACCATTAGCTATTGTATTTCTTACTGGGTTTCCTAATTCGTTAGTTCCAGCTGTAAAGTCATATAGACCTGTCGCGTAACCATACCAAGTATCTAGAGAGAATACATCTCCTCCTTTTTGCATGTCAAGTAAGAAACTTAAGTTGAAGTTTTTATAAGTAAACGAGTTATATAAACCAGCTTTCCAGTCAGCATTAATATCTCCAATTACATTGTTACTATTATCAGTTGTAACATAATATCCGTTAGTCCCTACTATTGGGTCTCCGTTTTCATTGTATGTTAAATCTGTACCTCTAATTGTACCGTAAGCTTCTCCTGGAGTTGCGTTAATACTCACACCACCTTGAAAAGATTGTAATACTAAGTTGTCAATTCCGTCTGTTAATTTTTCTACTAAACTTGTGTTTTTAGACCAGTTAACATTCATATCCCAAGCAAAGTCTTCTGTACGAATAGGAGTTACATTTAATGTTACTTCCCAACCTTTGTTTGAAATTGTTCCTGCATTAAGTAATGCTGAACTATAACCTGTAGAGTTAGATAATGGTACGCTAGTAATTTGGTTTTCGTTAAGTGCATCGTAATATGTTACATCGAAACCAAAACGTTTTTTGAAGAATTGCATTTCTAAACCAATTTCCCAGTTTGTTTGTTCTTCTGGTAATAAATCTGGATTAGATTTTGCACCTGGGTTTGTCGCTATTCCTCCATTAAATGGTGTTCCAATAGAATATGTGTTAAATACGTTGTAAGCATCTGTATCGTTACCTACTTTACCGTAGTTACCTCTTAATTTACCAAATGATAACCAATCTGCTTCTAATAATTCTGAGAATATTAATGAACCTGTTGCAGACCAATAGTCATAACGGTTGTTGTCTATAGGTAATGAAGATGAACGGTCTGTTCTGTATGTTCCTTCTAAGTAAGCAAAGTTGTCATAACCTAAACTTGCTTGTACATATTCACCATCTACTACTTTTGTAGCATCATATTCAGAAGGTGCTTCTATAGAACTTACACTGTTAGATAATGCGTAAAGACCAGCAAGGTTTAAACCTCCATTTGTTTCAGCATAAATACTGTTCCAATTGTTTTGTCTTAAGTTAAAACCAGCAATACCTGAAAGGTTTAATTTATCTGATAAATCTTTGTTGAAAGATAACATTAAGTCGTAGTTATATTCAGATACATTTCTGTTGTAACGTGAGTATTCAGAAACATCTACAGAACCTACAGCGATTCTTTCTTCTTGTAATTCAGCATAACTGTCATAAGTAAAACGGCCTAAAACACTTAACCAATCTGTAATTTCATAATCTAAAACGACATTACCCCAAAATCTGTTACGTGTATCTGTTTCGTAGTTTTCATAACGAGTCCAGTAAAAGTTATCTGAGTATATTGGAGACGTATCCGAAACACTATTAGAGTTCCAAGTTACGTTTTGTCCTGTATTAAAATAAGCCTCTTTTTGTTCTTTTAAATCAACGTTCAGTTGGAACCATTGTCTAAATTGTTGCATTGGGTTTTTAGAATCGTAACCTGTACCGTAACGTCCCTTACCATCTGTTTTACTAAAGTTAAAACTAGTAGAAGCAGTAAGTTTTTCTGTTAAGTTATAAGATCCATTAAATGAAATGTTATTTCTTTTAATAGAAGAGTTAGGTAAGTTACCTTCTTGCATCATGTTAGTGTAGCCTAAACGGAATGTTCCATTTTCGTTACCACCAGTTAAATCAACAGAGTTGATTAAAGTAGAAGAGGTTGTCCAAACTGAGTTAGGATCATTTTTTGCAGCAACCCAAGGAGTAGCTTGTTGGTATGTATCTAATTCTGGGTAGATAGAGTTCCATTGGTATATTAATCTGTCTGGATCATATTCAGCACCATAAGATGCATCTTCAGTAAATGCTACTGTTTCATCAAGAATACCATCTCCGTTTACGTCTGCTAAGTCAAAAAAACCATCGCTACTTGCGTAATATGGACCATAACCAGCACCATATTTTTTCTGGTATGTTGGTAATGTTTCTCTGTCTGGAGTACCTACTGTTACACTAGAGTTAACTGTAATTCCAATACCTTTTTGTTTCTTACCTTTTTTAGTTGTAATCATAATTACACCATTCGATGCTCTAGAACCGTATAATGCAGATGCAGCAGCACCTTTTAATACGTTAATAGATTCAATATCGTCTGGGTTAATATCTGATGCAGCGTTACCATAATCGTAACCACCACCACCGGCTTGTTGAGTTGATGAGTTAGAGTTTCCATTATCAATTGGAATACCATCTACAACAAATAATGCTTGGTTGTTACCAGCAACAGAACTGTTACCACGTATAACTACGTTTGTAGAACCACCAATAGTACCTGAAGGCTTAATGTTTAAACCTGCTACTTTACCTGATAATGAGTTTACGAAGTTTTGAGATTTAACCTTTGATACGGCATCACCTTCAACTTCCTGACTCGCATATCCTAAAGATTTTTTCTCTCTAGAAATACCTAATGCAGTTACAACAACTTCATCAAGTTGTGCTAAATCTTCTTCTAAAGTTACATTAACTGTTGAAGCTCCACCTACAGTAGTTGTTTTCGTTTTATATCCCATAAAAGAAAAGGATAAAATTTCGCCAGAAGCACTCATGATAGAGTATTTACCATCAAAATCTGTTTGAGTACCATTTGTAGTACCTTTTACTATAATGTTAACTCCTGGAAGAGGTAAACCGTTTGGATCTGAAACGGTCCCTGAAATTGTCTTCTCTTGTGCAAACGTAATTTGCACGACAAACGCTAGGAATAGCGTTAGAATTCCACTAAACTTTGTTTTCATTTTATTTTATTTGAATTAGTCAATGACCAAATTCATAATTTATGGTTAATAAAACAATAATAATTCCTTAAAGTTTGAAAATATGTTCGTTTTTTGTAGAATATTGAATTATTTGGTTTAAAATAATCAATAATTAGGTAATTTATATGTGTTTTTTTAAAGTTGACATGATTATCTTCAATAAAATTTTCCTGAATATTGGATATTTTATCAGTTTAGCCCTTATTTTGACATGATTGTCACTTTTTACTGTAAGATTTAACTTTCAAAAACGCTAGTTTAGTTCTTTGCTCTTATTTTGTTAACCATAAATTAACATTAATTCGGACTTATTTGTACCAAATAAAGTAGCCTATTAAGGATGCCTGTTTTTAGATTTCAAATACTTATTTTTTTGTTCGTTTAACATCGTTTTAAACTTTAATATTTAGGTGATTTTTTTAATAAAATGATATGTATATAATTTTGTGGTATTTATATATTAAGATTATTTAATTTGGATTTTTAAACCATAAGAGGTTAACTTGATTCGATTTATTTTGAATCTATGTTTTCTATTATATAGGTATAAGGTTTTTTGAAATTTGAATCACTTCTGTTATTTTATAATTAAATGATATCTATGAAAAAGCCACTTCAATTTGAAGTGGCTTTAATTATTTTGTAACAGCATACTAATTTAGTATGCTGCTATTGTATATATGTAACCATCTTGTATAGTTATTGTCGCAATTGCATATGTTCCAGAAGTCGAAACTGTCGTATATGCTTCTAATGTTGTAGATCCTGTAACATCATCAAAATAATCTTGACTCCATGAGAATGTTAATGGGACTGAGATTTCACCGCCATAAATATCTAAAGGATTCTCGTATAAATCGACTACTACATAGTAGAAACCGTCTTCTAATCCAGATAAGGTTGCTGTTTCAGGACAAGAGCCTGTTGCAGCATCGTAAAAACCTGTATCGTTAAGGTTAGCATCATAAATATAGATGTCGAAATCCATAGCACAAAAATCTAATACTAAGTCTGCACCATCTCCAACTGCAGCTGTAAAAGTACCTGACCAAGACAATTCAAAGTTAAGTTGATCATTAATGTAGTCATCATCTATTGTAATATTGATAGCATAATCGTTAATAGTAACATTTGCTCTAGAATTAGCAGTTAATTCTAGAGTTTCTGTACCTTCAATATAACCATTACTAAAAATGGTAATGTATCCTGTTCCTGTTGTATTTCCAGGAGTTACTGTAATAACAGACGTTTCGTAATCTTCTGTATCTGCTTCACCGTCTGTTTGAATTAATTCAATAATAGTTGTTGCTGTTACGGCTTCGTTTAAGGTTACAGTGTATGGAATTATGTAATCTTCACCTGAAGAATGAATATCTGATTCGCTTACGGTTATTGATGGGTTTGGTGTAGATACTATTGCGCCTACTTTAGTGTAATCTATTAGAGAATCTCCAGTATTGTCATCACTATCATCACAAGATGTAAAAACAAAACCAGACAAGGCTAATAGACAAAACGTTTTATATATGTTTTTCATAATTTTATGTTTAAGTTTTAAATCTGTCAATGAATTATTTTCTAACGTATTTAGATGTGTATTCACCAATACCAAAGAATGCATCATTATGTATCATTTCTAATACTCCGGTTTCTTGATCCCAAGTACCACCAGTAATACAGCCAATACCATAATCTCCACCTTCACAGTAATCTGGTCCGCCAGCGGTTCCACTAGCATCAACTATACCACCACAAGAAACAGCAAAACTACCAAAGTTTTGTAAAGAGGTATTTGTAGTACAGAATTGTAGTAATCCACCATCTGCTGTAGAAGCAAACCATGTACCGTCTGAGTTTTGAGTAATCTCAACATCTACTTCACTTGCACAAACTGTATTGGTCATTGTGTAGGTTCCTGTTAAATCGTAAGAACAGTTAATTGCTATTGCAAAATTTCCAAGGTTTGAACTGTATGTATAAATGGTGCCGTCGTTTTTAACCACTTTTACTGAAAAAACAAAAACATCTCCAATTCTTAAATCAGAAGATAATTTACCTGTTCCTTCCATAAATTCTTCTATGTTAATATAAGATAAAGAGAAAGGTAGTGCTGTAGCTTCACCAATTTTAATTTCATTATCTCCATTTAGAGATTTGTAAATTTCGATTCGATTAACATCTCCACTTTCAAAACCTCCAGAAACCTCAGTAACAACTAAGTTTAAATAATCGTCTGAAAAGGTAATTGATGCTTCATCTAGATCTACTCCTGATTCTGGAGAACCTAAAAGAGCTCCGGAAGAGTTGTTCGATACATTTATAATTAGTCCTGCAGTTCCTTCTACTTCTGCAACTACGTCTACATTTGGGTCGCTATTACAAGCCGTAAAACTTAGAATAGTTAATAATACTAAAGAGGTATATAATATATTTTTCATTTTTTAGTCTTGTTTTAAATTAGTTTATATCCCACCATATTTTAGTTGTTAGTGCATCTGCACCTTGTTCAGCTACAGCAGCATCTACATTAGAAGCGTTTAAGGATACTTCGTCGTTAGTGTATGTGAATCTTGTGGGGATACTGTTTACACCTGGTTGAGGGTCTATCGCTAATGGTAAATCTGAAGGGATATCAGATCTTCTCCATTCTGCCCATGTTTCATATCCTTGCATAAAAGTAGATACCCATAATTGTTCTGCAATAGAAGTGTATCCGTTATAAGAAGGTGAAAAACTACCAGCAGATAAGCCGTTTTGAACTAAAGAAGCATTAATTCCTGTTGTAAAATAATCTTCTGCCGATCCGCTGATATAAGATTTTGATGCAGCTTCTGCTAATAGTAAATTTATTTGAGAAGCCGATACTAAGAATAAAGGTGCTTCTGCAGCCATGTAAGCATCACCTATTTCAGATATTGAACCAGCTCCGTATCCAGCTGTGCCCGGGTTTATGTATCCTGCAGGTTTACCAACATATTCTCCATTGTCATTTGGGTTTGCATACACGGTGATTCTAGGGTCTCCAGTTGCTAACATAAAATCTACTAATTCTTTACCTACAGACCACTCATCTTGTCTACTATTATTTATAATATCATAAAAAGGATTTGTATTTGGTGTTGCAATTGTTGTGAATGAGATAAAAGCATTATCTGAATTAGAAGTAATTAAATTACCCGAATTTACTAAAGCTTGTAATTCTGATGCACTAAATAAAGACGTGTCTGAAATACGCATCATTGCTCTAAATTTAATGGTAGTAGCGAATTTTATCCATTTAGATGTATCTCCACTATAAATTAAATCTTGACTTGAGTCTATTGTACCAGAGCCAGACTCTAACAGGGCGATAGCTTCATCTAATAATGTAAATATTTGTGTGTAAACTTGTTCTTGTGTATCGTAAGCCGGATTAAATGTTCCGTCTTCACCATTAATAGCGTCAGACATTGGTATGTTTCCAAATGCATCTGTAAGATATTGGTATGAAATAGCTTGTAATGTTAATGCAACACCTTGGATAGATTTGTTATTTTCTTCTATTGCTAAGTTGTTCATTTCGTCTGCATCTGCAATTACTGAAGCGTACATTGTGTTCCAAAATGTATTTATTGAACCTAAACGTGGATAGTATCTATCTGCGTCGTTATAAACTGGTTTTGAAAGATGTTGGGGCCAAGTTGATGCACATTCTCCTGCAAGAGAATAATTATGCACTTGATTAATTAATGTTCTTTCTATGTATCCCAACTGTAAATCAGCTGAAATGTCTGTGGGGTTATTAGGGTCTGTATTGGTTTCTTCAAAATCACTGTCACAGGCCGATGTAAATACCATCACACCAGTTAGAGCAGCAAGAGACCATGATTTAAATATATTTTTCATTTTCATTTTCGATTAAAATTTAACATTAAGATTCACACCAATTGTACGTGTAGAAGGTGTTTGAGCATATTCTAAACCTTGTTGACCTATACTAACACCAAAAGCTGTTTCTGGGTCGATATGCGGTGCATTTCTTGAGAGTATCGCTAAATTTCTAATATTAACACCTAAACTGATAGCGTCTAAGCCAGTGTTAGCAATTAGTTTATTAGGGATTGAATAGCTTATAGAAAGTTCTCTCCATTTAATAAAAGAAGCATCGAAAACAGAAGATTCTGCTACGTTTTGGTTGTAAGCACTAGAGTAATAGTTTTGGGCATCAACAACTATATCGTTAGGGATATAGCCTCCGTTACCATCAGACATTTCACCGACTCCTACAACACCGGTTTCTCTACCTTCAAGAGTTTCTTCAAGTACACCGGATAAGTTACCCCATGTGTTTGTTTGGGAATACACATCTCCTCCTTGTTTAATATCAAATAATGTTCTGAATGTAAAGCCTTTATAAGAAGCGTTAATTGCTAATCCTCCAACCCAGTCAGCTTGAGAGTTTCCTAATACTTTAGAGTCGCCAATTACAGGTAATCCATTTTCATATAAAATAGCTCCGCTTTCTGTGCGTTCAAATGCTGGTCCCCATATGGCCCCAATAGCTTCACCATTTCTTGCTTGAGTATTTACGTTCCATAAACTTCCGTATTCTAAGTTAATTACACCTTCACCTTCAATATCTGAAACTTCATTTGTGTTTTTTGCAAAATTAAGATCTAAACCTAAGTTGAAGCCATCTCCACCATTTCTTATAAGATCTAGTCCAAGAATCACTTCAACGCCTTTGTTTGTTATTGTTGCCGCGTTTTTCCAAACATTAGTAAATCCAGAAGAAGCAGATACTTGAAGTGGCATAATTACATCCTCGTTTTTCTTATCGTAATAAGTGAAATCTACGCGTAATCTATTTGAAAAGAAACGTGCGTCAAGACCAAATTCTACAGCTGTTTCTGTTTGAGCTGTAATATCTGAATTCCATAATGTGTCAGGATAAATTGCGGTAGGAGTACTACCGTTAAGTGGGTAACTAGATAAAGAATATGTTGGAGTAACACTATATGGTGCTAAAGGTCCTGCACTTCCTGTTTCTGCCCAAGATGCTCTTAACTTTAAGAAGCTTACAGCTTCAGATTGTATGTTTAATATATCGCTTACAACTGCACTTAAAGAAGCAGATGGATAGAATATACTATTGTTGTTTATAGGTAACACACTAGCCCAGTCATTACGTCCTGTAAAATCTAAGAATAAATAATCGTTGTAACTTATTTGACCTGTAGCAAATAAACTGTTTATTTTATACTCTTCACTCGTGTCAGATATTAGCGGTGAACCTGAAGAGTTAGATAGGTTGAATAAACCATCTAATACCAAGTTTTCTGCTATACCTTGGAATGCGGTATATTTATTAATCATTGATTGGCCACCTGCACTTAGAGATACTCCAAATTGTTCGTTAGATCCAAATTTTTTGTCGTAACTTAAAATTGCTTGAGTGTTAACTTCGTATCGATTTCTTTTGGTAAGTGAATAATATCCATTTGCGTATCCGTTAGTACCTACACTTCTCATTGTTTCTCTAGAGTCATCAAAATAATCAATACCTGTAGACATGTTTAATGATAAATCTTCTGAAATTTGGTAACCAATATTTGCAGTTCCAATTAATCTATTACGGGACCAAGGGTGTAAGTTTTTATCTAATGCCCAAAAAGGGTTATTGTTATAGGCTAAATTCCAGTTTAAAGGCGTTGTTATTCCATCACCAACATCTACTAAAGGTAAGTTTTTCCAATCTCTAAGTTGAGACCAATCTACTTGTCTTGCACTCCATACCAATTGTCCTACTTGGTTATCAATGTCTCCGTAACCAACAGCATTTCTTTGATCTGAAGAAGAGTTAATGTATCTAGCGGTAAATCCAGCAGTCCATTTATCTCCTAATTCATAATTTGCAGACCCAGAAATGTTGTATTTCTTAAGGTCTGTATTATATACAATACCTTTAGAATCTACATAACCTAGTGATAAGCGATAATTAGAAGTGTCTGTTCCTCCTGAAAAAGAAATTGTATTATCTGTTGTTAGTCCGGTTTGGTAAAAATCGTCACGAACACTATTAGGATGTGAAATCCAAGGTTGAGCTTGTGGGTTATCTGGATTATCTATAAATGAAGAATATTGGATAAATTCATAACCTGCATCTAAAGGTGCTCCCCAACTTTCGTCTACACCACCATCACCTCCGAAAGCTCCTTTATCGTAACCTTGGCCATCAACGAATTCGAAATAGCTTTGACTATGTCCTTGTCCGTAAGAATTTTGGTAGTCAGGAAAAATGTAAGCATTAGAAAAACTTACAGAAGAATTAATTTCTATACCTAACGATTTACTTTGTTTTCCAGATTTAGTTGTAATTACAATTACACCATTTGTACCTCTCATTCCGTATAGTGCTGTAGCAGCCCCACCTTTTAAGACGTTAATGGTTTCAATGTCCTGAGGATTTATGTCTGCTAATCCATTAGGAACATCAGTTCCAGAACTAGATCCTGTATATGTATTATTGTCAATTACTGCTCCGTCAATGACTATTAATGGTTGTGAATTTCCATAAATAGAAGATACACCACGAATAGTTATACGGGAAGATGCTCCGATATCACCAGAAGATTGTGTGATATTTACACCTGCAATTTTACCAGATAAAGAGTTTACAACGTTAGTTGTAGGTACATCTGAAATGGCTTCCGATTTTAGTTGTTGTGAAGCATAACCAATAGCTTTTTCATCTTTCTTAATACCCAGTGCTGTTACCACAACTTCGTCAAGTTCGGATAAGTCTTGAGTCAATACTAGATTTACCGTTTTAGAGGTTCCCAAAGTAATGCTTTTTGTTTTGTAACCCATGAATGAAAACGATAATACATCTCCGCTTACAGCAGCAAGTGTGTAATTACCATCAAAATCCGATTGTGTACCTTGAGAGGTGCCTTTAATAATAATGTTAACCCCTGGTAGAGGCAGGCCGGCTTCGTCTGAAACAGTACCTGAAATTATTTTCTCTTGTGCAAAAGTAACTTGCACAATCAACGCTAGAAACAGCGTTAGAATTCCACTAAACTTTGTCTTCATTTTTATTTGATTTGAATTAGTCAGGAACTAAAATCATAATAAAAAGTTAATAAAACAATAATACTTAAATAAAATGTTAATTTTTTAGATTAAATGTATAAATGTGGTTAATTGGTAGGGAATTATTTGTTTAATTATAATAAACAAGTTGATTTTTATTAATTTATCAATGTTTTTTTTCGTCTTAAGAGTTGTTTATGTTCTTTTTTATTGTTAAAGTAAAGTTAATTTTGACGTTTCTGTCTGTTTTTAATATCTGTTAATAGTTTTTTGATAGAGAGGGGGTTATATCTGAATAGAGTTGCTTACTAATACGTAATTGTTATTATGTGAAGAACTCACTACTTATTTTGTTAATTAGATGTATTGGTGTGATAAAAAAAAAAGCCTTGTGTAAATATTTACACAAGGCTTTTATAAATTGAACCGATTATTAAAAATCTTAAAATGTAAGATTAGTCAATAAAAGGGTTGTTTTGAATTTCTAATTGAGGTATATCTAAAGTTAATCTATCATCGTCAGAAGAAATATTAAGACTTGGGTAAGTTAGGTGATTACTTCCTAAAGTGATATCAGAATTGTTACGTTTCATTAACAAGTAACTTTTTCCTTCTCCCCAAAACTCGATACGAGTTTGTAAAATAATTTCGTCTAATAAAGCTTGACCACTTAATTGATCTACATAAGATGTATCATCTAAACGTTGATCTAATAATGTTTTAAGAGCAGATTTAGCTGTTGCTTCGTCTCCTGATTTAGCCGCAGTTTCTGCATATAATAAATACATTTCATCAATACGCATATATAAGTAATCTGTTTCAATATTACGTTGTCCTCCTACAACTCTGTCTGGAGCGTAGAATTTATTGATTGGGTATAATTGACCGTCTCCGTAAGCATTAACAAATTGTCCTTTTCTAACATCATTGTCAGGAATAGCTGCGTATAACTCGTCGTTAATAATTTTAGGATCTCCAGCCCAAGCATAACTATAAGTAAATAAATCTACTTGACCCCACCAAGATACTAAGTCTAAGTCTGATGCTATAGTTATATCTGTTCCCCAAATCCAAGCACTAGTAGTTACATCGTTAAATCCACCAATAGCTTCTTCTTCGCTTACAATACTTGCTCCAGAGCTTAAAATAGCATCTTCACTAGCTTGTTTTGCTAAAGCATTTTCTCCCATAGCAGCGTAAGCATAAGCTAAAAGTCCTTGTGCTACTGTTTGGTTAATGTAAGATTTAGAACCTCTACTAAAACCATCTAATCCATCAACAGCATATGTTAAGTCTTCAATAATAAGTGCATAGACGTCTGCAGTTGTACTCAAAGGTTGATTGTCTTGAGATAAAGAGGTGTATATTGGTAAAATTTCTTCACTAGCATTGTAAGATGTAGCATATAAGTTTGCTAAGTAGAAGTATGCATATGCACGCATTGCACGAGCTTGAGCAAATGAATAGATAGCATCCGTGCCAGCTTCTAATTCTGCATCGTTTCCTCCGTAACCATCAATTACAGAGTTCGCTCCATTTACAATACGAAAATAGTATCTCCATGGTTTGTAGTTGTCTGTATCTGTAAAGTCTATAGTTGATTGTAATTCTGAAATTCCAGAATACCAACCGTAGTTTAAGCCTCCTAATACCATATCTCCAGATAGCATGTCACTGTAAATATCGTAGCTTTTCTGACCAAAATCATCATGATCTAAATCTGTACCACCAGATCCAGTAACGTACATGTTTTCGTAGTTACCTCTTAAAATGGCTTCAGATAATTCTGGGTAATCTGGTGAAATTTCTGCAATTTCTTCATCAGACATAAATTCTGATGGATCTTTTTCTAGGAAGTCATCATTACAACTTACCGCAGTAGTTAATGTAACTCCTAATAGTATATATATTATTTTCTTCATTTTTATTGTTTTTTAGAATCGTACATTAAGACCTAGAGTAACTGTTGTTAATGGAGAGTAGCTATAAGTATCTGAGACTCCTGTTTCTGTAGCTGAAGGGTTAAATCCATCTCTTTCGCTCCATAATGCTAAATTGTCTCCAGTTAATGATAATGTGAAGTTAGACATTCCCATTTTTTTAACAAATGCATCTGGGATAGAATAAGCTAATCTAATGTTGTTTAAACTTAAATAATCTGCTTTAGTAATAAATCTTGTAGATGTTGCATTTACATTTTGGTCTAAGTTACTAGATAGTCTAGGGATATCTGTAATGTCTCCAGCTTGTTGCCATCTGTTTCTAATGTCTGTATGCCAGTTGTTTCCACCTACTTGAGTGTTACTCATTAATCCTGCATAAACAGAGTCGTAAGCATAACCTCCTATAGAATATAAGAATTGTACATTAAGTTGGAATCCTTTATAACCTGTTGCAAGATTGAAAGCACCTCTAACATCTGGCATGATAGATTTGTTTACAAATTTTTGTGTTGCATCAGAGTATGTTGTAGTGGTTGTTTTAGAGATTTCTCTATCTGGGTTTAAGTCTTTATATTCTGTTAAAGAAGAAATACCTTCATCTGTATCTACGACACCATTACCGTTACCATCATAAAAATATTGATTCCATAGTGCTTCTCCAGTTTGAGAATCTACACCAGCCCATTCACGTACATAAAAGTCGTAAATAGAATGTCCTTCAGCTCTACCATATCTACCGCTAATGTCTAATAATTTTTCTTCTCCTGTTGCAGGATCAATAGGCATACGTGTTAATTCGTTTGATGTAATTTCACCATTTAGTCCTAAATCAATATAGAAATCTTTAGATTTTACTAGATGTGCAGTAAGATCAAATTCTAAACCAGATTCTCTTAACCCACCATCGTTTACCTTAACAACAGCATAACCAATAGAGGCACCTACACGTCTATCAAAAATTAAGTTATCTGTATCTTTAATATAGTAATCTACACTAGCATCTAAATATTTTCCTAAAGAAAACTCTACACCTGCTTGGAATTGATCTGAAACTTCCCATTCTAAATCTGGGTTACCTTTAGTATCGAAGATTAGTGTTGGTTGGTCATCTAAATTACCAACAGAATATAAATCATTACCAGAGTAAAAATCTACACCACCTTGATCTCCAACTCTACCGTAACTCGCTTTTAGTTTAAGGAAGCTAAATATATCTTGTTTGCTCATAAAGTCTTCATTAGACATTACCCAAGAAGCCCCTACAGAGCCAAATGTTCCCCATCTGTTTCCTTCTTCAAATCTTGAAGAACCATCGCGTCTTAATGTTCCAGAGATAAAGTATGTATCATTGTAGTTGTAGTTTACTTGTCCGAAGTAACTCTCTAAAGAGTAGCTTTCTGTATAAGAAGACATGTTAGATTGTACAACAGCATCATTAAAGTCTGTACTGTTAGGATCTGTTAGGTAAGATTTAGAACCAAATAAGTATTCTCTTTCCCAATCGTTAGCTTCGTGTGCAGCAAGGGCATCGAAACTGTGACCGTCAAAACTTTTCTTAAACGTTAACATGTTTAATAAATTATAAGAAAAAACGTCTGTTCTTTCCTTATATATAGATCCGTTTTGAGAGGCGCTTGGACCGTAATATGGTCCGTCTTGACTATTATAGTTGCTGTTTTTATAGTTCCATCCAATTTTGTTAATTAATTTGAAATCATCATTAAACGCAATATCAATACTTGCATTACCATTTAATTCATGAACTACATCATTAGCAATAGAGTTGTGTGCATCACTAATTGCATTCGTTAAACCACCAAAACCACGAGTATCTCCATAATCGTAAACATAACCTCCATAATATGGATCGTCAATTTTGTTTCCGTTATCGTCTCTTAAAAATAAAGGATATATAGAAGGAATATTGTCTACAAACCAGAATACAGAACCTGAATCTTCAGATTGTCCTCCGTTATTTGTTTCAGAATTAGTATAACCAATGTTAAGGTTACCAGATAACCAGTCTTTTGCTTGGTGATCTATGTTTGCTCTTACAGAGTAACGCTCGAAGTCTGAGTTAATAGAATATCCAACATCTTTTAAATAACCGAAAGATGTAAAGTATCTTGTTTTTTCTGAACCACCACTAATTTTCACGTTAGCTTCTGTTCTGTTAGATTCTTGAAACGCATAGTCTTCCCAATCTTCTGGATTGTATTTACGTGTTACACCGTCTCTTACTTTTCCTGTAACAGGGTCGATTAAATCTGCACCGCTATCTACATTCCACATGTTGTATTCAGATGCAATACCTGAACTTCCAAAAATGTTAGCATTTGCATAATCTATACCGTTGTTTCCTAAAAGACTACCTCTGTTTTTAAGTGCTTCGTAACTTGTTTCAATATATTCTTCAGGAGAAGAGATAGTAGAATAACGAGGTAATGCACTAAAGTTTTGACCTGTTTTTAAGTCAACTTCTATTTCAGCTTCGTTTCTAGATCCTTTTTTTGTATTAATAACAATTACTCCATTAGATCCTCTAGAACCATAGATTGCTGTTGCAGCGGCATCTTTAAGAATGGTTGTAGATTCAATATCATTAGGGTTAATTGAATTTATAGATCCTGTGTAAGGTACACCATCTAACACATATAATGGATCTCTGTTTCCGTTTAGAGAACCAAACCCTCTAATACGTACAGTTGCATCTTCACCAGGTTGTCCGCTTGTGTTTATTACTCGTACACCAGCAGCCTCTCCAGCTAAAGCTTGAGAAACGTTTGATACAGATTTACGTCCTAATGCTTCACCATCAATTTGTGTTGCAGTACCTGTAAACGAACGTAATGTAGATGTACCATATCCTACGATAAGTACTTCATCTAATTCTGATAAATCTTCAGATAATGTAATATTGATTGAGCTTGCTGCACCTATTTTTTGCTCTACAGTTTTATAACCCATAAATGAAAAGGCTAATGTGCTGCCTGTTTCTCCTGAAATTGTATAATTTCCGTCAAAATCAGATTGTGTACCTTGTGTGGTACCTTTAATAATAATATTTACTCCAGGGAGTGGTAAACCGCTTTCATCGGTAACATTTCCTGAAATAATCTTTTCTTGTGCAAAAGTAAACTGCACAACAAACGCTAGGAATAGCGTTAATATCCCATTTAAATGTGATCTCATTTTTAATTTATTTTGAATTAGTCGGCGCAAAACTCTTAATAAATACTTAACTAAACAATAAATCTTTATTAAATTTTAAATCACTAATTAGTTGCAATCGTTGTAGTGTTATCGTTCTGTTAAAATGAAGTTGTAATACTCAGGTGTATTTTTGCGTTATTCACATTGAGTGGTTGTTTTTCTGTCTTTCCATTAGCATATACTAATTTTAATAGTCCTGCTTTTGTTAATAATGCAAAGCCGACGCCTATAGAAAATAGATTTTCTTTTTGTAAGGTGATTTTGTTTTCAAAGTAAGAAAAATCTGTAATGCTGTTGATGTATATTGTAGGATTTAATTGATATCTGTATTCTAAGTTAAAAACGCCAAACAGATTTGCAGTTAAACTGTTTTCTTCAAATCCTCTAATAGAATTAATTCCCCCAAAACGCAATAATTCGTTTTCTAAATAAGTGTCTGACTGTAAGGCTCCAGCTGTAATTCTTGTATAAATACTGTTGCTTTCGTTTAGGTTGAATATGTGATGTATTTCAGTATTAAACAATATCTGATTTTCTTTTGTATTGTTGTATGTTCTAGAGCCAAAACCAAGTTCAAAATCAGCGTACGTTTTTGTAGGAAATAGTATGCTGTTTTTTGTAGTATTTATGAAATTATATCGTGTTTGGTAAAATGAGGATTTGTATTCATTTATAGTGCTTATTACGGTGTTTTCTAAAAGATTATTAGACTGTGTTGAGGATACTCCAAGATATGCTTTGTGATAGGTGTTAATTTGATAATACAAATTTAAGGATTGATCGATTGTAGAGTAAGAAGAATCCTTCTTAAAAATGTTTAATTCTACATTGGCTCCGATTGGAGATTTAAATATATATGGTGCATCTACATCTAGATTAAAAGTCTTTTGTTCATTTTCTTCGCTTCTATATAAAAAGGATATAGTTTCTCCATAGTTAAAATTATTACGGAGCAGCATGTCTAAATAACCACTAAATTCAAGTTTATTCGTGTTTTCATTAGTAGCGAATCCTATATAGCCGTCAAAATTATTGCTTTTTTGCTTTTCTACATATATATATATAGTTGTAGAGTCTCTAGTAAATAATACTTCTGGGTCTCGAATTAAATTAGCAAAAGTAAGTTTGTTTATTCTGTTGGTCTTCTTAATAATGTTGTTCATATTAAAAACACTACCTTTTTTTAACTGTACATAATGTTTAATGTATTTTTTAGGAAACTTTTCGTAGCCTTTAATTATGATATTGTCTATATGGCGGACCTTGATTTGTTTTGAAGTTTTTAATTCTGCTTTAACGCTGTCGTTTTCAATTATAATGTTTTCTAATTTTAAAGAGGAAAAGGGGAGTCCGTTTTCAGTTAATTTAGTGTTTAAACGTTGAAGCTCTGTTTCAGTTTCGTTAAAGCTAAGTATTATGGTGTTGCCTTGTGATGGAATATTGAGTGATTGTAATATTATTGGACTTACATCTGTGTCTAGGTACTTTATATATATGTGGTCGTATTTTTTATGTAGAGATACAAAAGCTTGAATAGTGGAATCGTTACTTTTTTTAGAATCTTTAATACTATGTGCTATATAGCCTATTTTATTTAACTGTTTACTTAGTGTGTCTATGCTATTTAATATAGATCTGTAATTTGTGTGCTTGTTTTTGTATGTAATAGAATCTATTACTTCTGTTTCGTGATCTGTTTCTCCGTGAATTTTTAATATTAAATTCTGGCACAGTACTTTAGGACTTATAAGAAAAAAGAGTGTTATAAATAAAAATTTTTGAAGCACTATTTATTGTGATTTAGAATTGTAAAACTAACGGAAAAAATAGAGGAATAATATATAGTAAAGAATAAAAGTGAAATTCTATTGAAAATTAATCGTTTAGGGTTTGAAAAATAAAAATAATTTCTTACATTTGCAGCCCTCTAAGAAGAGGATATTTTATAAATTTTATAGAAAATATGCCAACAATTTCACAATTAGTACGAAAAGGAAGAGCCAAAATAACCAAGAAGAGTAAATCGGCTGCTTTAGATTCGTGTCCTCAAAGACGAGGGGTTTGTACGCGTGTTTACACTACTACACCAAAGAAACCTAACTCTGCAATGCGTAAAGTAGCAAGGGTTAGATTAACTAACGGTAATGAAGTAAATGCATACATCCCTGGTGAAGGTCACAATTTACAGGAGCACTCGATAGTATTGGTTAGAGGTGGAAGGGTAAAAGATTTGCCAGGAGTTAGATATCACATCGTTCGTGGTGCCTTAGACACAGCAGGTGTTGCAGGTAGAACACAACGTAGATCTAAGTACGGTGCAAAACGCCCTAAGAAGTAATTAAAATCTTTTAAAGAAAAGACATGAGAAAAAGAGCAGCAAAAAAGAGACCGCTTTTACCAGATCCGCGTTTTAACGATCAGTTAGTAACTAGATTCGTTAACATGATGATGTGGGATGGAAAGAAGTCGGTGGCTTTTAAGGTATTCTATGATGCAATTGACATCGTAGACTCAAAAAAAACAGACGAAGAAAAAACAGCTTTAGAGTTGTGGAAAGATGCATTATCTAATGTTATGCCTCACGTAGAAGTACGTAGTCGTAGAGTAGGTGGGGCAACGTTCCAAATTCCAATGCAAATTCGTCCAGATAGAAAAGTTTCTACAGCAATGAAGTGGCTAATTAGCTACTCTCGTAAGAGAAACGAAAAATCTATGGCACAACGTTTAGCATCAGAGATTTTAGCAGCAGCTAAAGAAGAAGGAGCGGCTGTTAAGAAAAGAGTTGATACTCATAAAATGGCAGAAGCTAACAAAGCATTCTCACACTTTAGATTCTAGATAAAATGGCAAGAGATTTAAGATTAACAAGAAATATTGGGATTGCTGCGCATATTGATGCTGGTAAAACTACGACAACAGAACGTGTTCTTTATTATACAGGTGTTTCACATAAGATAGGTGAAGTGCATGATGGTGCTGCTACTATGGACTGGATGGAGCAAGAGCAAGAAAGAGGTATTACAATTACTTCTGCTGCTACAACTTGCGAGTGGGTTTTTCCTAAAGAAAATGCAGAGCCAACTCCTGATGCACAGAGTTATCATTTTAATATTATTGACACACCGGGCCACGTAGATTTTACTGTTGAAGTAAATCGTTCTTTACGTGTACTTGATGGTTTAGTTTTCTTATTTAGTGCAGTTGATGGTGTTGAACCTCAATCTGAAACTAACTGGAGACTTGCTGATAATTATAAAGTTCCTCGTATTGGTTTCGTTAACAAAATGGACCGTCAAGGGTCAGACTTTTTAAGTGTTTGTCAACAAGTTAAAGATATGTTGAAATCTAACGCGGTGCCAATCGTTTTAAACATTGGTGACGAAGAAGATTTTAAAGGAATTATAGATTTAGTAAAGAATAGAGCTATTGTTTGGCATGACGAAACTCAAGGGTCTACCTTTGATGTTATTGAAATTCCAGAAGAACTTAAAGCTGAAGCTAGAAAATATAGAGCATTACTTATTGAAGAAGTAGCTGGTTACGATGAGAACTTACTAGAGAAGTTCATGGAAGATGAAGATTCAATTACGGAAGATGAAGTGCATGCTGCACTTAGAGCTGCTGTGATGGATATGGCTATTATTCCTATGATTTGTGGTTCTGCTTTTAAAAATAAAGGTGTGCAATTCTTATTAGACGCTGTATGTCGTTACTTACCTTCTCCAATGGATAAAGAAGGTATTAAAGGAATGAACCCTGATACTGAAAAAGAAGAAATTCGTAAGCCAAGTGTTGATGAGCCTTTCGCTGCATTAGCATTTAAAATTGCTACAGATCCTTTCGTAGGTCGTTTAGCATTCTTTAGAGCTTATTCAGGTCGTTTAGATGCTGGTTCTTACGTGTTAAATAATCGTTCAGGTAAAAAAGAACGTATTTCTCGTATCTACCAAATGCACGCTAATAAACAAAACGCTATCGATTATATCGAAGCTGGAGATATTGGAGCTGCTGTTGGATTCAAATCTATTAAGACAGGAGATACACTAACAGACGAAAAGCATCCTATTATTTTAGAATCTATGGACTTTCCAGATCCCGTAATTGGTATCGCGATTGAGCCTAAAACTAAAGCAGATGTAGATAAATTAGGTATTGGTTTAGCTAAATTAGCTGAAGAAGATCCAACATTTACTGTACGTTCAGACGAGGCTTCAGGACAGACTATTATTTCTGGAATGGGAGAATTACACTTAGATGTAATTGTAGATCGTTTGAAAAGAGAATTCAAAGTAGAGGTTAATCAAGGTCAACCTCAAGTTGAATATAAAGAAGCTATCACACAGGCTGCAGATCATAGAGAAGTTTACAAAAAACAATCTGGTGGTCGTGGTAAATTTGCTGATATTGTGTTTACAGTAGAACCAGCAGATGAAGGTGTCGTAGGTTTACAATTTATATCTACAATTAAAGGTGGTAACGTTCCTAAAGAATTTATCCCTTCAATTGAAAAAGGATTTAAAATGGCTATGGTTAATGGACCATTAGCAGGATACGAAGTAGATTCTATGAAAGTGACATTGAAAGATGGATCTTATCATGATGTGGATTCGGATCAATTATCATTCGAATTAGCAGCGAAATTAGGATTTAAAAATTCAGCAAAAGCAGCGAAAGCTGTAATTATGGAACCAATCATGAAACTTGAGGTAATTACTCCTGAAGAAAACATGGGTGACATTGTTGGAGATTTAAATAGACGAAGAGGTCAAGTTAGTGACATGGGAGACAGAGCAGGAGCAAAAACTGTTAAAGCTACCGTGCCATTATCAGAAATGTTCGGTTATGTTACAACATTAAGAACATTATCTTCAGGTCGTGCTACATCTACTATGGAATTTTCACACTATGCTGAAACTCCTTCAAACATATCTGAAGAAGTGATTAAAGCAGCTAAAGGTACAGAAGCTTAAAACTAAGAAAATGAGTCAAAAAATTAGAATTAAATTAAAATCTTACGATCATAGCTTAGTGGACAAGTCTGCTGATAAGATTGTAAAAACTGTAAAAAGTACAGGTGCAGTAGTAACAGGTCCAATTCCGTTACCAACTCACAAGAAAATATTCACTGTATTACGTTCTCCTCACGTTAATAAGAAGTCTAGAGAACAATTTCAATTAAGCTCTTACAAGAGATTACTTGATATTTATAGCTCTTCTTCTAAAACTATTGATGCTTTAATGAAACTTGAATTACCAAGTGGAGTAGAAGTAGAAATTAAAGTTTAAGTAGAACGCTTACTTCTAAAGTAAGTTTTACAGAAACGAAAGTTTCGAAACACATGTCCTAAGCTGCGAGCGAAGGAAAAACGGTAAAAATACATTCAGGGTTGAACGTGTTTTGACCCTGAATTTTTTTATAAATAATACTAATAAATAAATTAATAATTATGTCTGGGTTAATTGGAAAAAAAATCGGTATGACCAGCATCTTCGATGAAAATGGAAAAAACATTCCATGTACAGTAATTGAAGCTGGGCCATGTATCGTTACCCAAGTCAGAACTGAAGAAGTTGATGGTTATAAAGCCTTACAACTTGGTTTCGATGACGCGACAGAAAAAAGTGCTACTAAAGCTGACTTAGGTCACGCTAAAAAAGCAGGAACTTCTGTAAAACGCAAGATCGTTGAATTTAAAGGTTTTGATGAGGAGTACAAATTAGGTGATGCAATCACTGTAGAGCACTTTATAGAAGGTGAATTCGTAGATATTGCTGGAGTTTCTAAAGGTAAAGGTTTTCAAGGAGTTGTTAAACGTCACGGTTTTGGTGGTGTAGGTCAAGCAACTCACGGTCAACACAACCGATTAAGAGCACCAGGTTCTATTGGAGCAGCATCTTATCCTGCAAGAGTATTTAAAGGAATGAGAATGGCTGGAAGAATGGGTACTGATAGAGTTAAAGTTGAAAATTTAAGAGTTTTAAAAGTGGTTGCTGAAAAGAATCTACTTGTGGTTAAAGGATGTGTTCCTGGTCATAAAAACGCTTATGTAATCATTGAGAAGTAATGAAAGTAGCAGTTTTAGATATTAATGGAAAAGAGACTGGAAGAAAGGTAGACCTTTCTGATTCAGTTTTTGCTATAGAACCTAACAATCATGCTGTTTATTTGGATGTTAAACAATATTTAGCAAACCAAAGACAAGGAACTCACAAAGCTAAAGAGCGTGCTGAGATTTCTGGATCGACACGTAAGATTAAAAAGCAAAAGGGAACTGGTACAGCTAGAGCAGGTAGTATTAAGTCTGGTGTTTTTAAAGGAGGTGGACGTATGTTCGGGCCAAGACCTAGAAACTACAGTTTCAAACTTAATAAAAACCTTAAGCGTTTAGCACGTAAATCAGCACTAACAATTAAAGCTTCAGAACAATCAATAGTTGTGATAGAAGATTTAAGTTTTGATTCAGCTAAGACTAAAAATTTCACTAGTGTATTGAAAGCTTTAGACTTACAAGATAAAAAATCGTTATTTGTGTTGGGTGCGTCAAATAATAATGTATATTTGTCATCACGAAATTTAAAGAGCGCTGAAGTTTTATTGAACTCAGAATTAAGCACTTACAAGATTTTAAATGCAAATAAAGTAGTCCTTTTAGAGAGTTCTTTAGAAGGAATTGAATCGAATTTAAGTAAATAAGGAAGCGATGAGTATCTTAATTAAACCTATAATAACAGAAAAAGCAACTACAAACAGTGAATTAAACAACTGTTTTAGCTTTATGGTTAGTACTAAGGCGAACAAGGTAGAAATTAAAAAAGCAGTGGAAGCTGCTTATGGCGTTTCTGTTGAAAAAGTTCGTACAATAAATGTCCGTCCAGATAGAAGTACCAAGTTTACAAAAACTGGTATTCAACATGGTAAAACAAATGCTGTTAAAAAAGCACTTGTACAACTGGCGGAAGGTGAAGTGATTGATTTATACAGTAACATGTAATTAGACGAAAATGTCAGTAAGAAAATTAAAACCGATCACACCAGGTCAGCGATTTAGAGTAGTTAATGGATTTGACGCCATTTCTACTGATAAGCCGGAGAAAAGTTTATTAGCTCCGAACAAAAGATCAGGTGGTAGAAACAGTCAAGGAAAAATGACCATGCGCTATATTGGTGGTGGGCATAAAAAAAGGTATCGTATCATTGATTTTAAAAGAACTAAAGCGGGAATTCCTGCTGAAGTGAAATCAATTCAATACGATCCAAACAGAACAGCTTTTATTGCATTATTAAATTACCAAGATGGTGAGAAAACTTATATAATTGCTCAAAACGGATTACAAGTTGGTCAAACAGTTGTATCCGGGCAAGAAGATGTAGCTCCTGAAATTGGTAATGCAATGCCATTAAGTCAAATTCCATTAGGAACAATTATTTCTTGTGTAGAGTTACGTCCAGGACAAGGAGCTGTTATGGCTCGTAGTGCAGGTGCTTTTGCTCAGTTAATGGCAAGAGATGGTAAATTTGCAACAGTAAAACTTCCATCAGGAGAAACTAGATTAATTTTAGTTAACTGTATGGCTACAATAGGTGTTGTGTCTAACTCAGATCATCAATTACTAGTATCAGGTAAAGCTGGTAGAAGTAGATGGTTAGGAAGAAGACCTCGTACTAGACCAGTAGTGATGAACCCGGTTGATCACCCAATGGGAGGTGGTGAAGGTAAATCTTCTGGAGGTCACCCTCGTTCTAGAAACGGTATACCTGCTAAAGGTTTCAGAACCCGTTCTAAAACAAAAGCGAGTAATAAGTATATTGTAGAACGTAGAAAGAAATAAGACATGGCAAGATCATTAAAAAAAGGACCTTACGTTCATTATAAATTAGATAAGAGAGTCCAAGAAAATGTTGAAGGCGGAAAGAAAACAGTAATCAAAACATGGTCTAGAGCCTCTATGATTACTCCAGATTTCGTTGGACAAACTATTGCAGTGCATAACGGACGTCAATTTGTACCTGTATATGTAACTGAAAACATGGTAGGACATAAATTAGGAGAATTTTCACCAACACGATCTTTTAGAGGTCATGCAGGTGCTAAAAACAAAGGTAAAAAGTAGTAAGCTATGGGAAGTCGTAAAAAACAAATGGCAGACGCTATTAAGGAAGATAAAAAGCAAATTGCTTTTGCTAAACTTAATAACTGTCCTACGTCACCGAGAAAAATGCGCTTAGTAGCCGATTTAGTAAGAGGTGAAAAGGTAGAAAAGGCGCTTAATATTTTGAAATTTAGTTCAAAAGAAGCTTCTAATCGTTTAGAAAAATTGTTATTGTCTGCTATTGCAAACTGGCAATCTAAAAATGAAGATGCAAGTATCGAAGATGCTGAATTAATAGTTAAAGAGATTAGAGTAGATGGCGGATCTATGTTAAAAAGATTACGTCCAGCTCCTCAAGGTCGTGCGCACAGAATAAGAAAACGTTCAAACCACGTAACAATCGTAGTTGGAGCTAACAATAATATACAAGCTTAAATAGATATGGGACAAAAAACAAATCCAATCGGAAATCGCTTAGGAATTATCAGAGGATGGGAGTCTAACTGGTACGGAGGAAACGATTATGGCGACAAATTAGCCGAAGACGATAAGATAAGAAAGTACGTTCATGCACGTCTATCTAAAGCAAGTATTTCAAGAGTAATTATTGAGAGAACTTTAAAACTTGTAACCGTTACTATCACTACTGCAAGACCAGGTATTATTATCGGGAAAGGTGGACAAGAGGTAGACAAGTTAAAAGAAGAACTTAAGAAAATTACTGGTAAAGAGGTTCAAATTAATATATTTGAAATCAAAAGACCAGAACTTGATGCATTTTTAGTAGGGTCTAGTATTGCTCGTCAAATTGAGAACAGAATCTCATACCGACGTGCAATAAAAATGGCAATAGCTGCTACAATGCGTATGAATGCTGAAGGAATTAAGATTCAAATTAGTGGTCGTTTAAATGGTGCTGAAATGGCACGTTCAGAACACTACAAAGATGGTCGTATTCCATTGTCAACATTCAGAGCCGATATTGATTATGCTTTAGTTGAGGCACATACTACTTATGGTAGATTAGGTGTTAAAGTATGGATCATGAAAGGTGAAGTATATGGTAAAAGAGAGCTTTCTCCGCTTGTTGGATTGTCTAAGAAGCAAGGAAAAGGTGGAACACGAGGAGGTAATAACAAACCACGTCGTAGAAAGTAATTTTTTAAAGTAAAGAAAAAATGTTACAGCCTAAAAGAACAAAATTTCGTAAAATGCAAAAAGGACGTATGAAGGGGAACTCTCAAAGAGGGCACCAACTTTCAAACGGAACTTTTGGGATAAAATCACTTGATTCGAATTTTTTAACATCGCGTCAAATAGAAGCAGCACGTATTGCCGCTACACGTCACATGAAGAGAGAAGGACAACTTTGGATAAAAATATTTCCAGATAAGCCTATCACAAAGAAACCTCTTGAAGTACGTATGGGTAAAGGTAAAGGTGCCGTTGAATATTGGGCAGCTGTTGTAAAACCAGGTAGACTACTTTTTGAAGTAGGAGGAGTACCTTTAGACGTTGCAAAAGAAGCATTACGTTTAGCAGCTCAAAAATTACCGGTTAAAACTAAGTTTGTTATCGCTAGAGATTACGAAGCATAATTTATTTGATGTTATGAAACAATCAGAAATTAAAGAATTATCTACTGCTGAGTTACAAGAGAAACTTGGCGAGACAAAAAAGAGTTATTCAGACCTGAAAATGGCACATGCAATATCTCCTTTAGAAAATCCAATCCAACTACGTAACGTAAGACGTGACGTAGCTAAAATTGCGACAGAAATAACTAAAAGAGAATTACAATAATTCTGCTGAAAGATGGAAAAAAGAAATTTAAGAAAAGAACGTGTAGGAGTTGTTACTAGTAACAAAATGCAAAAATCTATTGTTGTTGCTGAAGTTAAAAAAGTAAAACACCCTATGTATGGTAAGTTCGTGTTAAAAACGAAAAAATACGTTGCACACGACGAGACTAACGATTGTAATATTGGAGATACTGTAAAGATCATGGAAACACGACCTATGAGTAAATCTAAATGTTGGAGATTAGTTGAAATAATTGAAAGAGCGAAGTAATTATGTTACAACAAGAATCAAGATTAAAAGTAGCAGATAACACTGGAGCAAAAGAAGTATTAACAATACGTGTTCTAGGTGGTACTAAAAGAAGATACGCTTCTGTAGGAGACAAAATAGTTGTTTCAGTTAAAGATGCAACACCTAATGGAAACATTAAAAAAGGTGCTGTTTCTACTGCAGTTGTTGTACGTACTGTAAAAGAAGTAAGACGTCCAGACGGATCTTATATCAGATTCGACGACAATGCTTGTGTATTATTAAACCCAACGGGCGAAATGAGAGGTACACGTGTATTTGGACCTGTTGCTAGAGAACTTCGTGATAAACAATTCATGAAAATTGTATCATTGGCACCTGAAGTGCTTTAATGAATTATAAGATGACAAAGCTTAAGATAAAATCAGGAGATACTGTAAAAGTAATAACTGGAGATCATAAAGGATCTGAAGGAAAAGTACTTAAAGTATTAACCGATAAGAACAAAGCGATTGTTGAGGGTGTTAACTTGGTTAAGAAACATACTAAACCAAGTGCACAAAACCCTCAAGGAGGAATCGTAGAAAAAGAAGCTCCAATTCAAATCTCTAATTTATCATTATTAACTGCATCAGGTGAAACAACTCGTGTAGGTTATAAGGTAGAAGGAGATAAGAAAGTGAGATTTTCTAAAAAATCTAATGAAGTAATATAGTTATGGCATATTCACCGAGACTTAAAGAAGAGTATAAAAGCAAAGTAATTGCTGCTCTTACAGAAGAATTTGGATATAAGAATGTTATGCAAGTTCCAAAATTATCTAAGATAGTAATATCTAAGGGTGTTGGAGCTGCTGTTGCAGATAAGAAGTTAGTTGACTACGCAGTAGAAGAATTAACAACTATTTCTGGGCAAAGAGCTATAGCAACTATATCTAAAAAAGATGTTGCATCTTTCAAATTACGTAAAGGAATGCCAATTGGTGCGAAAGTTACGTTAAGAGGAGAAAGAATGTACGAATTTTTAGACCGTTTAGTTACTTCAGCCTTACCTCGTGTAAGAGATTTTGGCGGAATTAAAGCAACAGGATTTGACGGAAGAGGTAATTATAACCTTGGAGTTACAGAACAAATCATCTTTCCAGAAATAGATATTGATAAAGTCAATAAAATTTCAGGAATGGATATTACATTTGTAACATCTGCCGAAACTGATAAAGAAGCAAAATCATTATTAACTGAACTAGGTTTACCTTTTCAAAAGAACTAAGATATGGCTAAAGAATCAATGAAAGCCCGTGAGGTTAAGAGAGCAAAAACAGTAGCAAAATATGCTGAGAAACGTAAAGCTTTAAAGGAAGCTGGAGATTACGAAGCATTACAAAAGTTACCAAAAAATGCTTCTCCTGTACGTATGCATAATAGATGTAAACTAACAGGTAGACCTAAAGGTTATATGCGTACATTTGGTATCTCTCGTGTAACATTCAGAGAAATGGCAAATAACGGTCTTATTCCAGGTGTAAGAAAAGCAAGCTGGTAAGAAATTAATTTTAACTGGTTTTAGGTTCAATATAATGTTGAAAACCAAAACCGCAATTTAATACATATGTATACAGATCCAATAGCGGATTATTTAACAAGAATTAGAAATGCTGTGCGTGCTAACCACAGAGTGGTAGAAATACCTGCTTCTAACTTGAAAAAAGAAATCACAAAAATATTATTCGACCAAGGATATATTTTAAGTTACAAATTCGATGATTCTTCAGTACAAGGGACTATTAAAATAGCGCTTAAGTACAACAAGGAAAATAAAGAGCCTGTAATTAAGAAGATTCAAAGAATCAGTAAACCAGGTTTACGTAAATATGCTAGTTCAACAGAACTACCTAGAATTTTAAATGGTCTTGGTATTGCTATTGTCTCAACTTCTCATGGAGTAATGACAGGTAAACAAGCTCAAAAAGAAAATGTAGGTGGCGAAGTATTATGCTACGTTTACTAATTTAAAGACTATAAGAAATGTCAAGAATAGGTAATAACCCAGTCGCAATTCCAGAAGGAATTACAGTTGATATTAACGATAATATTGTAACAGTAAAAGGAAAATTAGGAGAATTATCTCAAGAATTTTCTAATGTTACAATTAAAGTTGAAGATGAAAAAGTTATAGTTGAGCGTTCTTCCGATAAAAAAGAAGAAAAATCTAAACACGGACTTTACAGATCTTTAATCAATAATATGATTGAAGGTGTAACTAAAGGATGGTCTAAAGAGCTAGAATTAGTTGGTGTTGGATACAGAGCTTCTAATCAAGGTCAAAAACTTGATTTAGCTTTAGGATTTTCTCATAATATTGTATTAGATATTGCTCCAGAAGTAAAAGTTGAAACAGTATCAGAGAAAGGTAAGAACCCTATAATTAAACTAACATCTCATGATAAGCAACTTGTTGGACAAGTAGCAGCAAAAATTAGAGATTTTAGAAGACCTGAACCATACAAAGGAAAAGGTATTAAGTTTGTAGGAGAAATATTAAGAAGAAAAGCAGGTAAATCAGCTTAATAATTTATAAGTTATGGCGTTAACAAAAAACGAAAGACGATTAAGAATTAAAAGCAGAGTCCGTAAAATAGTTTCTGGTACAGAAGCTAGACCAAGATTATCTGTTTTTAGAAGTAATAAAGAAATTTATGCTCAAGTAGTAGATGATGTAACTGGTAAAACTATCAGTTCAGCATCTTCAAGAGATAAAGACATTAGTGCTGCAAAAGGATCTAAAGCAGAAATTGCTACTCTAGTAGGAAAATCTGTAGCTGAAAAAGCTTTAAAAGCAGGTGTAGACACTATCTCTTTTGATAGAGGTGGATATTTATACCATGGTAGAGTAAAATCATTAGCTGAAGGAGCTAGAGAAGCAGGACTTAAATTCTAAGAAATTATGTATCAAAAATACAAAAGCGCAGAGCTAGTAAAACCAAGTGGATTAGATCTTAAAGATCGTTTAGTTGGTGTACAGAGAGTTACAAAAGTAACTAAAGGTGGTAGAGCATTTGGTTTTTCAGCAATCGTTGTGGTTGGAGATGAATCAGGTGTAGTAGGTCACGGTTTAGGAAAATCTAAAGATGTTGCAAGTGCTATTGCTAAGGCGGTAGAAGATGCAAAGAAAAATTTAGTTCGTATTCCAATCGTAAAGCGTACATTACCACATGAACAAAAAGGTAAATTTGGTGGAGCAAGAGTGAACATCATTCCTGCAGCTCCTGGTACAGGGGTAATTGCTGGTGGAGCTGTGAGAACAGTTTTAGAGGCAGTAGGAATACACGATGTATTATCTAAGTCTCAAGGTTCATCAAACCCTCACAACGTTGTTAAAGCAACTTTCGATGCATTACTTCAATTAAGAAGTGCTAAAAAAATTGCTAAAGATAGAGGCGTTTCATTAGAAAAAGTTTTTAAAGGTTAATAGCGATAGAGATGGGAAAGATTAAAGTAACGAAAGTTAAAAGCGCAATTAAACGTACACAAAGACAAAAAAGAACTTTAGAAGCTCTTGGTCTTAAACGTATTGGGCATGTCGTAGAGCATGAAAACACACCAAATATTCTTGGTATGGTTGCTAAAGTAGAACACTTAGTTTCTGTAGAAGAAGCTTAATAATAAACTGAGAAATGGATTTAAGTAAATTAAAACCTGCAGAAGGTTCAGTTAAAAATCAAGGAAAGAGAATAGGTCGTGGACAAGGTTCTGGTAAAGGTGGGACCGCTACTCGTGGTCACAAAGGTGCTAAATCTCGTTCTGGTTATTCTAGGAAACTTGGATTTGAAGGAGGGCAAATGCCACTTCAAAGACGTGTACCTAAATTTGGTTTTACTAACATTAACCGTGTAGAATATCAAGGTATAAACTTAGATACTTTACAACAATTGGTTGATGATAAGAAAATTAACGATACAGTAAATTTAGACTCATTAATGTCTGTAGGTGTAACTGGAAAGAATGATCTAGTTAAAATCTTAGGTAGAGGTGAACTAAAAGCAAAATTAAAAGTAACTGCTCATAAATTTACTGCTTCAGCAAAAGCTGCTATCGAAGCGGCAGGAGGAGAAGCTGTAACTTTATAATCACGTAATAGAGCATGAAATTTATAGAAACGTTAAAGAATGTTTGGAAAATTGAAGAACTAAGAAATAGAATCATCTTAACTGTTGGTTTATTATTAGTTTATCGTTTTGGTGCACAAGTTGTTTTACCTGGTATCGATGCCGCACAATTAGAAACCTTACAAAGTAATACAGATTCTGGATTATTAGGTTTGTTAAATGCATTTACTGGTGGAGCATTCGCTAATGCATCAATATTTGCCTTAGGTATCATGCCTTACATTTCTGCTTCTATTGTAGTGCAATTAATGGGTATAGCTATTCCTTACTTGCAAAAGTTACAAAAAGAAGGAGCAAGTGGGCAAAAGAAAATCAATCAAATCACTCGTTGGTTAACTATCGCTATCTGTTTGGTGCAAGCACCAGGTTATTTAGCTAGTTTACCTAGTTTGGGAATACCACAAAGTGCCTTTTTATTAGGACAAGGTGGTTTATTCTATTTTTCTTCTATTGTCATCTTAGTTACCGGTTGTATCTTTGCAATGTGGTTAGGGGAAAAAATTACTGATAAAGGTATTGGTAATGGTATTTCACTTTTAATTATGGTGGGTATTATTGCACGTTTACCACTATCATTTTTCCAAAACGCAGCATCTCGTTTAGAAGGTAATAACGTTATGTTAATCCTTATTGAATTGGTGTTGTGGTTTGTAATTATTTTTGCATCGATTATGCTTATCATGGCAGTAAGAAAAATTGCTGTTCAATATGCTAGACGTACTGCATCTGGAGGTTACGAGAAAAACATTATGGGATCTAGACAATATATTCCATTAAAACTTAACGCTTCTGGTGTAATGCCAATTATTTTTGCTCAAGCTATTATGTTTGTACCAGGTTTAATAGGAGGGACTTCTTTTATGAAAGATTCTGCTGCTGGACAATGGTTACAATCACAATTTTCTGATATATTCGGATTCTGGTATAATTTATTATTCGCATTCTTAATTATCATATTCACGTATTTTTATACTGCTATTACTGTTCCTACGAATAAGATGGCAGATGATTTAAAACGTAGCGGTGGTTTTATTCCTGGTATTCGTCCAGGATCTGAAACGTCTGAATATCTAGATAAGATCATGTCTCAAATAACATTACCAGGTTCTATTTTCTTAGCACTTATTGCTGTGTTCCCTGCTATAATTGTCAAGTTAATGAACGTTCAATCTGGATGGGCCTTATTTTTTGGTGGTACATCACTATTAATTTTGGTAGGAGTTGCAATTGACACGATGCAACAAGTAAATTCATACTTGTTGAATAGACACTATGATGGCTTGATGAAAACGGGTAAAAATAGAAAAGCAGTAGCTTAATATATTATACAATGGCAAAACAAGCAGCAATAGAACAAGACGGAACAATTATAGAAGCATTATCTAATGCTATGTTTCGTGTTGAGTTAGAGAATGGTCACATTGTGACTGCTCATATATCTGGTAAAATGCGTATGCATTACATTAAATTGTTACCAGGTGATAAAGTAAAATTAGAAATGAGTCCTTACGATTTAACTAAGGCTAGAATAACTTATAGATACTAATACGATGAAAGTAAGAGCATCAGTTAAAAAAAGAAGTGCAGATTGTAAAATCGTGCGTAGAAAAGGTAGACTTTACGTAATTAACAAAAAGAATCCTAGATTCAAACAAAGACAAGGGTAGTTATGGCAAGAATTGCAGGTGTAGACATACCAAAACAGAAAAGAGGAGTGATCTCTTTAACTTATATCTATGGAATAGGTAGTACTAGATCACAACAAATTTTAGCAGAAGCTAAAGTTGACGAAAACACAAAAGTTCAAGATTGGACAGATGATGAAATAGGGGCTATTCGTGAAGCTGTTTCAAAATTCACAATTGAAGGTGAATTACGTTCTGAAACTCAATTAAGCATTAAGCGATTAATGGATATTGGATGTTATAGAGGTATTCGTCATAGAGCTGGTCTTCCATTAAGAGGACAACGTACTAAAAACAACTCTAGAACTAGAAAAGGTAGAAGAAAAACTGTTGCTAACAAGAAAAAAGCAACTAAATAATTAAAAGTCATTAGTATTTAGAAGTTAGATGAATCTGTTTGAAATTGAAAAGTTTAGGATTCTATCACTAACAACTAACAACTAGAAACTAAAATAATATGGCAAAGTCAAATACAAAAAGCGTTAAAAAACGTAAAGTTGTAGTAGATTCAGTTGGTGAAGCTCACGTTACTGCTTCATTTAACAACATCATTATTTCATTAACCAACAAAAAAGGAGACGTTATTTCTTGGTCTTCTGCTGGTAAAATGGGATTTAGAGGATCTAAGAAAAATACTCCTTATGCTGCTCAATTAGCCGCTGAAGATGCTGCAGGTGTAGCAACAGAAGCTGGTTTAAAGAAAGTTAAGGTTTACGTAAAAGGACCTGGAAATGGTAGAGAATCTGCTATTCGTTCTCTTCATAATGCAGGAATTGAAGTAACAGAAATTATTGATGTTACTCCATTACCACATAATGGATGTCGTCCTCCAAAACGTAGAAGAGTATAATTTACTTTAAAATTATAAAAAAATTAATATCAGCTTTAATATACAGTTGGTATTAATTTTTTTATATGTAAATTTGCACTCGTAAAAAAAATAATTTAACAAGTATAATCAAGAGATTAACGATTGTCGAAGGATAAGATTAAGACCTTAATTCACAATCACTCTTATAACAAATTTAAAATGGCAAGATATACTGGTCCTAAAACTAAAATAGCTCGTAAGTTTGGTGAAGCTATTTTTGGAGATGACAAATCTTTCGAAAAAAGAAATTATCCTCCAGGTCAACATGGTGCTAACAAGCGTCGTGGAAAAAAATCTGAATACGCTATCCAATTAATGGAAAAGCAAAAAGCGAAATATACTTATGGTATATTAGAACGTCAGTTCAGAGGTTTATTCAAAAAAGCAACTGCTTCTCAGGGTATTACTGGTGAAGTATTATTACAATTATGTGAGTCTAGATTAGACAACGTAGTTTATAGAATGGGGCTTGCTCCTTCTAGAAGTGGTGCTAGACAATTAGTTTCTCACAGACACATTACTGTAAATGGTGAGTTGGTTAACATACCTTCTTACAATTTAAAAGCAGGAGATGTTGTAGCTGTAAGAGAAAAATCTAAATCACTTGAATCTATTGATAGATCTTTATCAAATTCAAGTCAAGTTTACGAATGGATTACATGGAACTCTGAAACTAAGCAAGGAACTTACGTTTCTGTACCTGCTAGAATTCAAATTCCAGAAAACATAAACGAGCAGTTCATCGTCGAACTATATTCTAAATAATAATTAACAACTATTGGTATTTAGCCAAAGGGTTTATTCGTGTTTCTTCAAACTTATAATCCGCGCAACTAAATAACAATTAAAACGAAGAAAATATGGCAGTATTTAATTTTCAGAAGCCTGATAAAGTAATCATGATCGATTCTACCGATTTTCACGGTAAATTCGAATTTAGACCTTTAGAACCTGGTTATGGATTAACTGTTGGAAATGCTTTAAGAAGAGTTTTACTTTCTTCTTTAGAAGGATTTGCAATTACATCAGTTAGAATTGAAGGCGTGGAACATGAATTCTCGACAATACCTGGTGTTGTAGAAGACATGACAGAAATTATTTTAAATTTAAAACAAGTACGTTTTAAAAGACAAATAGAAGATGTAGATAACGAATCTGTTTCTATAAGTATTTCTGGACAAGATCAAATTACAGCAGGAGATTTTCAAAAATTTATTTCAGGCTTCCAAGTTTTAAATTCAGATTTGGTTATCTGTAATTTGGATCCTAAAGTAACTGTTAATATGGAAATCTCTATAGAAAAAGGTAGAGGTTATGTTCCTGCAGAAGAAAATAAAAAGGCTACTGCTCCAATAGGAACAATCTTTACAGATTCTATCTATACACCAATTAAAAATGTTAAGTATAGTATTGAGAATTACCGTGTAGAACAAAAGACTGATTACGAAAAATTAGTTTTCGAAATCGAATCTGATGGTTCTATTACGCCTCAAGATGCTTTAACAGAAGCAGCAAAAACGTTAATTCACCACTTCATGTTATTCTCTGATGAGCGTATCACTTTAGAAGCTGATGAAATAGCACAAACTGAAACTTATGATGAAGAATCTCTTCATATGAGACAGTTACTTAAAACAAAATTAGTTGACATGGATCTTTCAGTTCGTGCTCTTAATTGTTTAAAAGCTGCTGAAGTTGATACATTAGGTGATTTGGTATCATTTAACAAAAACGATTTAATGAAGTTCCGTAACTTCGGTAAAAAATCTTTAACAGAGCTTGAAGAGCTTGTTAATGTAAAAGGTTTAAACTTCGGAATGGACTTATCAAAATACAAATTAGATAAAGATTAATTAATCATATTTTGCTCCTCGATGTCGAGTTTGGTAGCAAGATGATAAAACAAATGTCATGAGACACGGAAAAAAAGTAAATCACTTAGGTAGACAAACAGCTCATAGAAAAGCGATGCTTGCTAATATGGCTTGTTCTTTAATAGAACACAAACGTATTAACACAACAGTAGCTAAAGCTAAAGCTTTAAAACAATTTATAGAGCCTTTAATTACTAAGTCTAAAGCAGATACTACACACAATAGACGAATTGTGTTTAGTAAATTAAGACAAAAAGAAGCAGTAACTGAATTATTTAGAGAAGTTGCTACTAAAATAGGTGATAGACCAGGTGGATACACACGTATTATTAAACTTGGTAATCGTTTAGGAGATAATGCTGATATGGCAATGATAGAATTAGTTGATTACAACGAAATCTATAACGCTGGAAAAGTTGAAAAGAAAACTACACGTAGAAGTAGAAGAGGTGGTTCTAAACCAGCTGCTGCACCTGCTGTAGATACTAAAGCTTCTAATGAAGAAGAATAAATGTTACATAACATTTTAAATAAAATAAACGGCTACCCTAATTAAGGTGGCCGTTTTTTTTATATTTACCCGAAATTATTAAATAAATAGTTAATAATTTAAATATAGATTAGTTCAATACATAAATTTATATTTTAACTATTGCAATTTTGTAACGTGTTTAAAGATGAAATATCAAAAAAGAAAACGAGCAGTTGTATTATTAGCCGATGGCACTATTTTTCATGGTAAAGCCGTAGCAAATAGAGAAGGTACTGCATTTGGAGAAGTTTGTTTTAATACAGGTATGACTGGTTATCAGGAAATATTTACTGATCCTTCATATTTTGGTCAATTAATGGTCACAACCAATGCACATATTGGTAATTATGGAACAGAAACATCTGAAATTGAATCTGAAAGTGTAAAAATTTCTGGACTAATCTGTAAAAATTTTAGTTATGATTTTTCGCGTCCTGCAGCAGATTCTAGCTTAGAAAATTTTTTAAATGATAATAATTTATTAGCAGTATCAGATATTGATACCCGTGCTCTTGTAAGTTATATTCGTGACAATGGTGCGATGAATGCTGTGATTTCTACTGACGTAGATAATATTGAAGGTCTTAAAGCAGAATTACTTAAAATCCCAGATATGAAGGGGTTAGAGTTAGCATCACAAGTATCTACTACCGAACCTTATTTTATTGGAGAAGAGTCTTCAAAAATAAAAATTGCAGCCTTAGATCTAGGTATTAAAAAGAATATACTTAGAAACTTAGCTAAACGCGGTGCATACATAAAAGTATTCCCTTATAATGCCTCTTTTGAACAACTAAGTGCATGGAATCCTAATGGTTATTTCTTATCCAATGGGCCTGGTGATCCAGAACCATTAGTATCTGCTCAAACTGTAGCAAAAGAAATCATAAAAAGAGATTTACCTCTCTTCGGAATTTGTCTAGGACATCAAGTAATTGCTTTGGCAAATGGTGTATCTACTTACAAAATGCATAACGGACATAGAGGAATTAATCATCCTGTAATGAACATTATTACAGGTAAAGGAGAAATTACATCTCAAAATCATGGTTTTGCTGTAAACAGAGAAGACGTTGAAGCACACCCAGATTTGGAAATAACACATTATCATTTAAATGATAATACGGTTGCTGGCTTAAGAATGATAAATAAAAATTGTTTTTCTGTTCAATATCATCCAGAAGCAAGTCCAGGACCACACGATGCTGATTATTTATTCGATCAATTTATCGAAAACATCACTAAATAGATATTAAAAACCTCAAAAAAAGCTTGCTTTATTTGAGGTTTTTTTGTTACGAAAACAATGTAGTAATTTTATAGAAGAAATATAACAAAATTTGTTAATTTTTAGCCTTACAATTTTGTAATTTAGTATTTTAAAACAATAAAATTAACCTTTTAAATAATATTAAGATGAGCATAATTATTAACATTCATGCAAGACAAATTTTAGATTCTCGTGGAAATCCAACAGTTGAAGTAGATGTAGTTACAGAAAATGGCGCTTTTGGAAGAGCAGCAGTGCCATCAGGAGCATCTACAGGAGAGCATGAAGCCGTAGAGCTACGAGATGGAGGTAAAGCTTATATGGGTAAAGGAGTTTCTAAAGCTGTAGATAATGTAAATACTATTATAGCTCAAGAATTATTAGGTGTATCTGTCTTCGAACAAAATCAAATTGATCAAATTATGATAGATTTAGATGGTACTCCAAATAAATCTAAATTAGGAGCTAACGCAATTTTAGGAGTGTCTTTAGCAGTAGCTAAAGCTGCAGCTTTTGAATTGGGTGTACCATTATACCGTTATGTGGGTGGTGTTTCAGCAAACACTTTACCAGTACCAATGATGAATATTATTAATGGTGGTTCTCATAGTGATGCGCCTATAGCATTCCAAGAATTCATGATCATGCCTGTTAAAGCTAAAAACTTTACACATGCAATGCAAATGGGAACTGAAATTTTCCATAATCTTAAAAAAGTATTACACGATAGAGGTTTAAGTACTGCGGTTGGTGACGAAGGAGGTTTTGCTCCAACTTTAGAAGGTGGAACTGAAGATGCTTTAGATTCTATTAAATTGGCAGTTGAAAAAGCAGGATATACTTTTGGAGATGAAGTAATGGTTGCTTTAGACTGTGCTTCTGCTGAATTCTTTGTAGATGGTAAATACGATTATACTAAGTTTGAAGGTCCAACAGGAAAAATCAGAACGAGTGAAGAGCAAGCTGAGTATTTAGCCGAATTATCAGCTAAATATCCAATTATCTCTATAGAGGATGGTATGGATGAAAATGACTGGAAAGGATGGAAATTACTTACAGAAAAAATCGGAAATAGAGTGCAATTAGTTGGAGATGATTTATTTGTAACTAACGTAGAACGTTTATCTAGAGGTATCGAAGAAGATATTGCAAACTCAATTCTTATTAAAGTAAACCAAATTGGTTCTTTAACTGAAACTATTGCAGCTGTAAATATGGCTAAGAATGCTGGTTACACTACTGTAATGTCTCACCGTTCTGGAGAAACAGAAGATAATACTATTGCAGATTTAGCTGTAGCATTAAACTGTGGTCAAATTAAAACAGGTTCTGCTTCAAGAAGTGACCGTATGGCTAAATACAATCAGTTATTACGTATTGAAGAAGAATTAGGAGATGTAGCTTACTACCCTCAAGCTAAAGCTTTCAAATTCTAGTTGTATAAATTCTAAATATTTAAAAACGATTATCTTTTTGAGATAATCGTTTTTTTTTATCTAAAAATTTGAGTAAAAATTAACGAAATGCTTTTTTTTTTATATATAAATATTGTGATAGATTTTGTATTTTAGCCAATAGCAAAAAAAAACGGAAAAATACAAGTAAATTAATATGTCAAAACAAGCCACAATTGAAATAGATGGGAAAAAATACGAATTTCCTTTAATTACAGGAACTGAAAATGAAGTCGCAATCGATATAGCTACTTTAAGGTCGGCTACTGGTGGAGTAATTACTTTAGATTCTGGTTTTAAAAATACAGGGTCTTGTGAAAGTGCGATTACTTTTTTAGATGGAGAAAAAGGAATTTTAAGATATCGTGGTTATTCAATAGAAGAACTTGCAAAAAAAGTTGACTTCTTAGAAGTTACTTATCTTTTAATTTTTGGAGAATTGCCTACAAAAGCTCAAAACGATAAGTTTCATGATGATATTAAAGCGCAGTCTACTGTCGATGAAGATATCAAGAAAATTTTAGAAGCATTTCCCAAAACGGCACATCCAATGGGGATTATTTCTTCATTAACTAGTGCTTTAACAGCTTTTAACCCTTCGTCTGTAAATGTTAATTCAGAAGAAGATATGTATAAAGCAATCGTTAAAATATTAGGTAAAATGCCTGTGTTGGTTGCATGGACTATGCGTAAGAAACAAGGTTTACCTCTTGATTATGGTGATGATTCTTTAGGTTATGTAGAGAATATTCTTAAAATGATGTTCGCTAAGCCAAACTGTAAATACGTACAAAATAAAATATTAGTAGATGCCTTAGATAAATTACTAATCTTACATGCAGATCACGAACAAAATTGTTCAACGTCAACTGTAAGAATCGTTGGATCTGCACATGCAGGATTATTTGCATCAATTTCTGCTGGAATTTCAGCACTTTGGGGACCTCTTCATGGGGGAGCTAATCAAGCTGTTCTTGAAATGCTTCAAGCTATTGAAGCAGACGGTGGAGATACTAAAAAATATATGTCTAAAGCTAAGGATAAAAATGATCCTTTTAGGTTAATGGGATTCGGACACCGTGTTTATAAAAACTTCGATCCAAGAGCGAAAATTATTAAGAAAGCTGCAGATGAAGTTTTAGAAGCATTAGGTATTGATGATCCAATTTTGGCTATCGCTAAAGGTTTAGAAAAAGAGGCTCTAGAAGATCCTTACTTTGTTGAAAGAAAATTATATCCAAACGTAGATTTCTATTCAGGTGTTATTTATAGAGCGATGAACATTCCTCAAGAAATGTTTACAGTAATGTTTGCTATTGGTCGTTTACCAGGATGGATTGCACAATGGAGAGAAATGCGTTTACGTAAGGAACCAATAGGACGTCCTCGTCAGTTATACATAGGTGAAACGTTAAGACCTTATATTGATGTAGATAATCGATAGAAAATCAATAATCAATAATCTAATGTCATTTTGAATACTTCTAAAGCATATCTTATGTTTTATAAATGTTCAAAATGGCATTTTTATTTAATATTTTATGTTATCATTAAAAATTACAAATGAGACGTCTCGTTTAAGAGCCGTAGTATTAGGAACAGCCGTAAGTAATGGGCCATCTCCTTCTGTAGAAGAAGCTTACGATCCAAAATCTATAGAGCATATTAAAGCAGGAACTTACCCTGTAGAAGCCGATATGATTAAGGAAATAGAAGCTTTAAATGCTATTTTTATTAAGTACAATATTAAAGTTTTTAGACCTAAAATAATAGAAAACTATAATCAAATATTTGCTAGGGATATTGCTTTTGTAATTGATAATAAGTTTATTAAAGCAAATATTCTACCCGATCGAGAACAAGAATTAGATGCGCTTCAAGACGTTATTAATCAAATTAACCCTAATGATATTATTAAGCCTCCAGAAGAAGTACATATAGAAGGAGGAGATGTAATGTTATGGGACAATTATATTTTTATCGGGACATACAAAGGAAGCGATTACCCAAATCACATCACAGCTAGAACAAATATACACGGTGTTAATTTTATTAAATATCTTTTTCCTAATAAGATTGTAAAAGAATTTGATTTAGCCAAATCGAAAACTGAAGCAAGAGATAATGCATTACATTTGGATTGTTGTTTTCAGCCTATAGGAAAAGATAAAGCCATTATTTATGAAGGTGGTTTTCGAGCGCAATCAGATTATAAGTATTTATTAGATTTATTTGGTGAAGAAAATTTATTTCATATCACCAGAGATGAGATGTATAATATGAATAGTAATGTGTTTTCTATAGATGAAAATGTAGTAGTGTCTGAAGAGAAATTCTTTAGATTAAACGAATGGATGCGTTCTAAAGGATTTGTTGTAGAAGAAGTCCCTTATGCAGAAATATCTAAACAGGAGGGATTATTACGTTGTTCTACAATGCCTTTAATTAGAGATTAAAAAATAAAGCTTAAAGTTATATTAATGTTGAAATTTACTTGGTTTCATTTACATTTGTTGCATAATGCAGAATATATTACAAAGCTACATACCAGAAAAATCAATTCCTAAAATAGAGGAGTTGTTAGCTCATGAAAAATTAGATTTCATAGTTAAAAAAGAACGTAAAACAAGACATGGTGATTATAGAAAATTACCTAATGGTAGACATTTAATAACTGTAAATGCTAATTTAAATCCGTATAGATTCTTAATTACTTTAATACATGAAATTGCACATTTCGAGTCTTTTCAAAAATATGGTAGACATATAAAGCCTCATGGAAAAGAATGGAAACATACATTTCAGCATTTAATGTTGCCATTTTTAAATCCTGATATTTTTCCTAAAGAACTTTTGCCGTTATTAGCGAAACACTTTATAAATCCAAAGGCAACAAGCGACACCGATCATGTTTTAGCATTAGCTTTAAAACAATTCGATGAAAATTCAGATAAAACCTATATTTTTGAAATACCTGAAGGAAGTTTGTTTAAAATTTATAATGGAAGACAATTTAAGAAAGGAAATAAACGTGTAAAGCGTTTTGAGTGTATAGAGATTAAAACCGGAAAAGTATATTTGTTTAATCCGAACGTAGAAATAGAAGTTATTTAATATAAATAGAATGAACAAAAATAATTATGCCATAATCATGGCTGGAGGGGTTGGTTCAAGATTTTGGCCCGTAAGTATGAACAGTTTTCCTAAACAATTTCACGATATGTTGGGAACAGGAGAAACGTTAATTCAAAAAACGTTTCAGCGTTTATCTAGGTTCATTCCAAAGCAAAATATATATATATTAACAAATGCTAATTATAACGATTTGGTTTTAGAGCAATTACCAGAAGTGTCTCAAGCCCAAGTAGTCTTAGAACCAGCAATGAGAAATACAGCACCTTGTATTTTATATGCTGCATTAAAAATCCAGAAAGAAAATCCAGATGCTTTAATGTTAGTTGCCCCTAGTGATCACTGGATTGAAGACGAAGAAGCATTTTCTAAAAATGTATTAACAGCTTTCGATTTTTGTCAGGAGCACGATGCATTAATGACTTTAGGAATTCAACCTACATTTCCAAATACAGGATATGGTTATATTGAATACGATACAGAAACAGAACATGCTGTAAAACAAGTAAAGCAGTTTAGAGAAAAACCAGATTATGCAACAGCAAAATCTTTCATTAAACAAGGTAATTTTGTTTGGAATGCAGGTATTTTTATGTGGAGTGTAGCGAGTGTTTTAAAAGCTTTTAAAACTAATCAACCTGATTTATTTCAATTATTCGAACAAGGAATTTCTTCATATAATACCGTTGATGAAGCTAAGTTTATTGAAGAAAATTATGAAAAATCAGAAGATATTTCTGTTGATTATGCAATTATGGAATCTTCTAAAAATGTATATGTTTTAGCAGCCGAATTTGATTGGAATGATTTAGGAACTTGGGGAAGTCTTTACGATAAGTTAGATAAAGATGCAGATAATAATGCCGTTGTAAATGCAAGAACTTTGGTTGAAGATGCTTCTGGAAACATGATTAGGACTAAAGGAAATAAAATTGTTGTTGTTGATGGATTAAATGACTATATTATAATCGATAAAGATGATGTTCTTCTTATTTTTCCAAAAGAAAAAGAGCAAGATATTAAAGGAATACGAAATAAAGTTCGAGACGTTTTTGGTGATAAGTACTGTTAATATATGAACGAGAGTAAGTTTAATTTTTCGGAAGACGAAGCTGATAAAGTAAAAGAGGCTGCTCAAGAAGCAGCTGTAAAAGAGTCTAAACAAGCCATCAAGAAAGATGCTCAAGGCTTACTTGAAAATATTAGAAGTTTTTTGTCTGAGTTATTAGACTTTAGACAAGATACAGATCAACAAGCAACCATAGATGCTATTAAAGGGGATATTCCTTTTAAAGGTGCTACAGCTTGGATTTTAATCTGTTCTATTTTTGTCGCTTCCATTGGATTAAATGCAAACTCTACCGCAGTTGTTATTGGTGCCATGTTAATTTCACCATTAATGGGACCTATTTTAGGAATAGGTTTATCTGTGGCCATTAATGATATTGATACACTTAGGAAATCACTAATTAATTTTGGAGTCATGATTTTTCTGAGTGTTTTAACAGCTTTTCTTTTTTATAAATTTTTCCCATTACAAGAAGAATCTTTAGAATTATTAGCGCGAACAAAACCAGATATTAGAGATGTATTAATTGCATTTTTTGGTGGTGCTGCTTTAATTATTGCGAGAACTAAAAAAGGGACTATAGCCTCAGTAATATTTGGTGTAGCAATTGCTACAGCTTTAATGCCTCCTTTATGTACGGTTGGTTATGGTTTGGCGGTTTCTTTTGACGATTTTTCTAAAGGAATTGGTTATGCTTCTGGAGCATTCTACTTATTTATTATTAATACCATTTTTATTGCCTTAGCTACTTTTATCGCTTTAAAGATTTTGCGTTTTCCAATGATTAAGTACGCAAATTCTAAAAAAAGAAAGCGTATTTCTCAAATAGCATCTTTGTTAGCTATTGTTGCTATGATTCCTGCAATTTGGACGTTTATTGATGTTTTAAAAGAAAGTAATTTTAAAAGAGAAGCCCAAGTTTATTTAGATCATGAGTTGAAAGGATTACCTCAATATGATTACATTAAAAGAAATGTAGTCTATAAATATTCGAATGGAAAGGAAGGGTCTAGCTTTGTATTTAATACACATGGTATTGGTTATATTCCAGAAGAAACTATAGAGCTTTTAAAAGCTAAATTAGCCGATTATCCTGCATTAAGACATGCTCATTTCGAATTTAACCAGAGTAGACAAAATGTAGATAATGTAAAATACATGGAGCAATTGCGTTATCGTGATTCTCTAGATTTACTTTCTCAGACTCAAAAAATATCATATTTAGAGAAAAGGGTTGGTCAATTACAATACCTTGAGGAAAAAACTATTCCGTTTGAGAAGATCTTGAAAGAAGTTCATATCAATTATGATAACCTTGACTTGTTTAGTTATTCACCAGTAATCTCGTCAAATTTTGAAAAAATAGATACTATTCCTGTATTTGGTATACGTTGGAAAGCAGATAAGAATCTTAAAGAAGAGGCTATAAATAAAGAACAAGATAAATTAGAACGTTGGTTAAAATTTAAACTGAATTTAGATACTTTAATTGTAGAACGGGTAAAACATTAAACGTTTTCCTCAATATACATTTTTCTTACTTTCTTAAATAATTCTGAAGAATATACAAAGTCTGTAACAACTTCGTTATTGGTTTTAAAAATGGTTTCGTTAGAGCCTTCCCATGCTTTTAATCCGTCTTTAAGAAACACTATTTTTTCACCAATCTCCATTACCGAATTCATATCATGAGTATTTATAACGGTAGTAATATTGTATTCATCTGTAATTTCTTGAATAAGATTATCTATAACTATAGCCGTTTTTGGGTCTAGTCCAGAATTTGGTTCGTCACAAAATAAATACTTAGGTCTATTTACAATAGCTCGTGCAATAGCTACACGTTTTTGCATACCTCCAGAAGCTTCAGATGGTAGTTTATTGTGTGCGTTTTCTAAATTAACACGCTTTAAAACAAAGTTAGCACGGTCGTCCATTTCACTTTCACTAAGTTTAGTAAACATGCGTAATGGAAATTTTACATTTTCAACAATGGTCATAGAATCAAACAAGGCGCTACCTTGAAAAACCATACCTATTTCAGACCTTAAATCACGTTTTTGTTCGTCTGATAGTTTTGAAAATATTCTACCTTCATAAGATATACTACCTTCCTCATAATTAAACAAACCTAACAAACATTTTAAAAATACCGTTTTCCCAGAACCACTTTGTCCAATAATTAAATTTGTTTTTCCTTTTTCAAACGTAGTACTAATTCCTTTTAATATATGGACATCTCCAAATGACTTGTGCAAATCTTTAACTTCAATCATTAGCTTAATAGAATTTGAGTTAGTATGAAATTTAAAGTAATTATAGCTACACTAGTCCAAACAAAAGATACAGTACTAGCTTTTCCTACATCTAATGCCCCTCCTTTCATATAAAAGCCGTGATAAGATGGTATGGTAGCTAAAAAGAAAGCAAAACCAATTGTTTTTATAAATGCATATATAATATGGTAAGGAATAAAATCATCTTGTAAACCAGTTATATAATCATTAACTGTAGCAAAATTTCCAAAAGCACAAGCAGCTAATCCACCTAAAATTCCTAAAAACATTGAAATTGAAATTACAAAAGGATAAAGCATTAAAGCTACAAGTTTAGGAAATACTAAATAGTTAAGGGCATTTATTCCCATAACCTCTAGTGCATCGATTTGTTCTGTAACACGCATGGTTCCTATACTAGAGGTAATAAAAGATCCTACTTTACCTGCCATAATAATAGAAATAAAGGTAGGAGCAAACTCTAAAATCACAGATTGTCTTGTCGCGAAACCAATTAATGATTTAGGAATTAATGGGTTGTCCATGTTTAAAGCTGTTTGTATAGTTACAACACCTCCAACAAAGAAAGATATAAACGCAACGATTCCTAATGAACCTATAATTAGATCATCAATATCTTTAATAATGAGTTTTTTCATCACCGACCACTTGGTAGGCTTTCTAAAAAGCTCAATTATCATTAGTATGTAAGCGCCAATACTGTGTAGATAATTCATAGAATATTTTGTAAGTGCTAAAGTAAAAAAATACTATTACTTATTTAATGATTATTTAAATTAAGAAAGATTTTAAAAACCTTATTTTTGTATTCAAAATTACAATTATTATTTTATGAAAAATTCAATATTACTTTATCTAGCTTGTTTGCTTTGTGCATCGGGCTTTGCTCAACAGGCTCAAGAAGGTGAGTCTTCTGAAATATATATAAAACCAAAGTTAGTTGTTGGTATTGTTGTAGACCAAATGCGTTATGATTATTTGACACGTTTTTATGATAAATATGGAGATGATGGTTTTAAGCGCATGATGAATGAAGGTTTTAATTGTAAAAACAATCATTTTAATTATATCCCCACTTATACGGCACCTGGGCACACATCTATTTATACTGGTACCTCACCAATGAATCATGGTATTATAGGTAACAATTGGTATGATAAAGAACTTAAGACCTCTGTATACTGTGCTGAGGATTCTTCTGTATCTTCTGTAGGAACAGAGAATAAAGCTGGACAAATGTCTCCTCATCGTATGCTAACTACTACTTTTGCAGACGAAAATAGATTATTTACACAAATGGAAGGTAAAACAATTGGTGTTTCTATAAAAGATAGAGGTGCAATTTTACCAGCCGGACATACTGCTAATGCAGCATATTGGTTTTTTGGTGAAGATCAAGGAGATTTTATTACAAGTACTTATTATGAAGACCAATTACCAAAATGGGTAAAGAATTTTAATTCGTCTAAAAAAGCTAAATCATATCTAAAAGAATGGGATACTTTTTATAATATTAAAAAGTATACTGAAAGTGGTAGTGACTTAAATGATTTTGAAGGTGGATTTAAAGGGAAAGAAACAGCAACATTTCCTTATGATTTAAAAAAATTAAGTAAAGAAAATAATGGATTCGATATTTTAAAAAGCACACCTTATGGTAATAGTATAGTTGCAGATTTTGCAATTGAAGCTATTAAGGGGGAAGACTTAGGTAAAGATGATATTACAGATGTTTTAACAGTAAGTTTTTCTTCTACAGATTATGTAGGACATAATTTTGGTGTGAATTCTAAAGAAGTTGAAGACACTTATATTCGTTTAGATAAAGATTTAGGTCGTCTTTTTAAAATGTTAGATAGCTATGTTGGAAAAGGTGAATACACTGTGTTTTTAACCGCAGATCATGGAGGAGTAGATGTACCGTCTTATTTACATTCACAGCATGTTCCTGCTGGATATTTTGCCAAGCAAGAGTTTAAAAATGATTTAAATAGTTTTATGACAAAGAAATATGGAGCTTCAGATTTAATTGAAAATATTAGTAACAATCAAATCTTTTTAAATCGTGAAAAAATTAGTTTGTTAAACTTAAACCTAGAAAGCATGCAACAAGAAATTGCTAATGAATTAATTTCTTATGATAATATTCATTATGTAAGTCCTGCCTTTTCACTTTCTAGTGGTGGAAATGATATTGAAGCTTTATTGAAAAATGGATATAATCAAAAACGTTCTGGTGATGTGCTTTACGAATTAAAACCAGCTGTTATATCTTATAGTAAAACAGGATCGACTCATGGTTCTGGTTTAAATTATGATACGCATGTACCTTTAATGTTTTTCGGAAAAGGTATTAAACATGGTAGTACATTACAAAAAACAGAAGTTATTGATATTGCACCAACGATTTCTGGATTATTAGGAATCAGTTTTCCTAATGGAGCTACTGGTAAGCCATTAGAATTTCTTTTAGATAATTAATTGAAAGCAAAATATTTTTAAACTTTAAAAGCCCTCTATTTTTTATAGAGGGCTTTTCTATAGAATTTGATGTATATAATATACTTCGTAAAAATAAATACGAGTTGTTTTTTAAGAATGTATTTTGGATTAAGAAGGGGAAATATTAATGAGGTTTAGTTTCCTATTTAAGTATATAAAGTTTAATATACTGCTCTTAAATAAGGGATAAAAATAAGTTTAACGGATGAGTTCTTTAACTTGAACCAATAAAATAATACTATTTTCTGTATAGAGAGTAATTGTTAACTAGGTCTATGTAAATGCGTTTTGCCTCGTCTTGAGTAATGTTTTTTACTTGGAATAAAGCATTTGTTTTAAAAGCATTTATAATAGGTTTGTTACTGCTTGGTCTATTATAATCGTTTGTAGCCTTTTTGTAATACGCATATAAGCGCAATAGGAAATCTGCAGGAAAAGGTCCAGGAAGATTATTAATGCGTTTAACGGCATCCCTAAAGTCGATATCTAATTCTTCAGAAGTCATTATAATTCAGCAATAATACTTTCTCCACCTTTAACTTTGTCGTTAAGGCTGACATTAATATTTGTTCCCAAAGGTAAAAATAAATCTACTCTAGAACCAAACTTTATAAAACCAGAATCACTTGCTTGAATAACTTCATCTCCAACTTTAGCGTAATTTACTATACGTTTTGCAAGAGCTCCTGCAATTTGACGATGTAAAACTTTACCAAACGTTTTATTTTCAACTACAACGGTTGTACGCTCGTTTTCTTCACTAGCTTTAGGATGCCAAGCTACTAAAAATTTACCCGGATGGTATTTGCTGAACACTACTTTTCCTCCAATAGGATATCTCGTAACATGTACATTAATAGGAGACATAAATACACTTACTTGTAAGCGTTTTTCTTTAAAATATTCTTTTTCGAACACTTCTTCAATTACAACAACTTTTCCATCTACAGGAGATAATACTTGATTGTCATTAAGAACTCCTTTACGTTTCGGATTTCTGAAAAATTGTAAAATGATTATTAAAAAAGCGAATAGTATAAAAAGCAATAGATTTCGCAACCATGATATAGATACAAAATTGTCTACAGCCAAAAATGATGCAATCACTAAAATAAAAGTGATTAAAATAATTTTAAAACCTTCTTTATGAAACATAATCTATAATTCTTAAAAACAAATAAATAAATGGAGCCGCAAAAATAATACTATCTAACCTATCAAGTAATCCACCATGCCCTGGCATGATAACACCACTATCTTTTACATTAACTTGACGTTTAAATTTAGACTCTACTAAATCACCTAAAGTGCCAAAAACACTTACTATAATAGATAGAATTAGCCATTGGTTAAAGTTCAATGTGTCGGTAAAGGTAGCAATAAAATAGCTAGCAATACATGAAAAAAATAGTCCGCCAATAAAACCTTCTACTGTTTTTTTAGGAGAAATTTTTTCAAATAACTTTTGTTTACCAAAATTTTTACCCACAAAAAAGGCAAATGTATCGTTTACCCATACTAGAATAAATGATCCTAAAAGAATACTAGGATGGTATTCTTCTCCAAATCGGGCTGTTAAAATAAAAAATATGAATGAACTTGAGAGGTAAAAACTAGTTAAAAGAAATCGTTTGAATTTGAATAAAGGAATACCCCGTTTTGAAAATAAATCTTTTATTAGAAATAAATTAACAAAAATGGATAGAACAAGAAGTATTTGTGTTGCTTCGTTAAATCCTTTTAATTGAGGAAATGCGATATGCCAGTATCCAAAAATAAGATACATGATTGTAAATATTACATATGGAGTAAATGTACGAAGTCCTATAAGTTTTTTAAATTCGGCAATAGAAATGATTCCAAAAATAAAAAATAGTATAGTTAATGCATGCTCATTGTAAAGAGATCCAATTAATAAAGCAACGTATATAAAACCAAAAATAGCTCTGGTAAGAATTTCTTTCATGTTAGAGGTCTTCTAAAAGCAGCAAATATAGGTTTTTTGAATTACTACCATAGGTCATGAAGTTTTTTTCCTCCTCCAATTTAAAATGTTTTATTGTAGTAATATTTGTTGGTATTTTTTGCGTGTTTTTAGATTTTATAGCTCTTAACCCTTCACTTATACTGCCTACAATTTGACTTGTAGTAGAAAATACAATAAAATTACCTGGTAAATCTGCAAGTTTTTTTTCAGCGATTTGTTTAGAACAGATTAAAAGGGAACCATCGTCTGCGATTAAACTTTCACAACTAGTTAAAAAATAAGTAGCATCAGTATCATTTGGTAAAGCCATATGTAAACTAGATGAAGCAAATCGTTTTTTTAATTCGTTCTCTAGAATTAGGATTTTTTTGTCTTCCCAACTGTTCTCTTCAATTATATAATCTAAGGTTTGGAATATTTCATCTAAATTTTCGCAATACAAAAACTTACCACCATTTTCCTTAAAGTTTATTGTAAACTTTTCATCTATAGGTAGTTTTATTTCAGGCATGTATTTGCCCCTGTCTTCAGATTGAATTTCCTCTTCTGATTTATTTGATTTGGAACCAAAAAGTTTTCTAAATAGACTCATTAAGACATCTGCGATTAATCTGTGTTAAATAGGGTTTGTTCAAAGATAAAAAATCTTAAATTAACCAATGGTCAATTTAAGATTTTTCCTGCTATTAAGCTTAAATACTTAATAATTTATTTATCTAAAAGCGGTTTTAATTCAGAATCAAAAGGGCGTTTACCAAATATTTTTTCAAGATTATCTTTAAAGATTACTTCTTTTTCTAAAAGCACCTCTGCTAACTCAGTCAATTTGTCCTTGTTATCTTCTAGAAGTTTTATAGCTCTTTCGTATTCTGCTTCAATGATGTCAGATATTTCTTTGTCGATAAGTTCTGCAGTTTTTTCACTGTATGGTTTAGTAAAACCATATTCGTTTTGTCCTGAAGAATCATAATATGTTAAATTACCAACTTTATCACTTAATCCATAAACCGTAACCATAGCTCTGGCTTGCTTCGTTACTTTTTCAAGATCACTTAAAGCACCAGTAGATATTTTATTAAAAATAACTTTTTCTGCAGCACGACCTCCTAATGCAGCACACATTTCGTCTAGCATTTGTTCTGGTCTAACAATTAGACGTTCTTCTGGTAAATACCAAGCAGCACCTAAAGAGCGTCCACGTGGCACAATAGTTACTTTTACTAAAGGTGCAGCATGTTCTAACATCCAGCTAACTGTAGCATGACCTGCTTCATGAAAAGCAATAGCTTTCTTTTCGCTAGGTGTAATAATTTTATTTTTCTTTTCTAATCCACCAACAATACGGTCTACAGCATCAAGGAAATCTTGCTTATCAACAGCCTTCTTACCTTGTCTAGCAGCAATTAATGCAGCTTCGTTACATACGTTTGCAATATCTGCTCCAGAGAATCCAGGCGTTTGTTTTGCTAAGAAATCTGTATCAAGGTTTTCAGATTTTTTAATTGGTTTTAGGTGAACTTCAAAAATTTCTTGACGTTCTCTAATGTCTGGAAGATCTACAAAAATTTGTCTATCAAAACGACCTGCACGCATTAAGGCACTATCTAGAACATCGGCTCTGTTTGTTGCAGCTAATACAATTACATTTGTATTAGTACCAAAACCATCCATTTCTGTTAGTAATTGGTTTAGCGTATTTTCTCTTTCATCGTTAGAGCCAGACATATTGTTTTTACCTCTAGCACGTCCAATAGCATCAATCTCGTCAATAAAAATAATCGCAGGAGATTTTTCTTTAGCTTGCTTGAATAAATCTCTTACACGAGATGCACCTACACCAACAAACATTTCTACAAAATCAGATCCTGATAAAGAGAAGAAAGGCACTTTAGCTTCACCTGCAACAGCTTTTGCTAATAATGTTTTTCCTGTTCCTGGAGGGCCTACAAGTAATGCTCCTTTTGGAATTTTACCACCAAGAGAGGTGTATTTTTCAGGATTTTTCAAGAAATCTACAATCTCTTGTATTTCTTCTTTAGCTCCTTCTAAACCAGCAACATCTTTAAATGATGTTTTTACATCTGTGTTTTGGTCGAATAATTTAGCTTTAGATTTACCGATGTTGAAGATTTGACCTCCAGCACCACCTCCGCCACCAGAAGACATTCTACGCATTATAAATATCCAAACTCCAATTAATAGAATAAAAGGAAGAATACCAATAAGGAAATCTCCCCAAAGGTTTTGTTCTGTTTTATAATTAACAGCAGTTTTTAAATTTTGTTCTTTTATTGTAGATTTTACATCATTTTCAAAATTTTGTAAATCTCCAAATTCAAAACTATAATTTGGTAGTCGCGATGCTGTAGGAAGCAATGTTGACGGTTTCGATTTTTTATGCTCTTCTTTTTGTAATGCTTCGTCTGTTAAAAAGACTTCGGCTTCTCTTTTATTTACAATCTCTACCGTTTCTATATCTCCAGCTCTCAAGTAGTTCATGAACTCTGAGGGAGTTGTAGTACTAGCGTCTTGTAAACTATTACTATTAAAAAGTTGCATTGCAATAAAAATTGCAATAATTGCTCCGTAAATCCAATACGGATTTAATTTAGGTTTCTTATTTGGAGTTTTCTTTTCGTTTGCCATTAAATTTAATAATTTGTTTCAATTATAGTTGTTTTTGCGTCGCCCCATAGGCTTTCAATGTCGTAGTATTCACGTATTTGTTTCTGAAAAACATGTACTACTACATTAACGTAGTCCATTAATACCCATTCTGCATTGTCTTGTCCTTCTATATGCCAAGGTTTGTCCTTAAGTTCTTTACTAACTTTTTTCTGAACAGCATTAACAATAGCATTTACTTGAGTGTTTGAGGTTCCTTCACACACTATAAAATAGTCGCAAACAGTATTTTCAATTTCACGTAAGTCTAAAATATTTATTTCTTTTCCTTTAACATCTTCAATTCCACTTAATATGGTAGAAATTAGCAAGTCTACATTTATATTATCTTTCGCCATTAATTTTATTTAATTTGTACAAAGTTATTATTTTTTAGTTCTTTATACTTTAAAATTTGCAGAAGTTTTCATCCTGCCTATATAAATTATCTATAATGCATATTATCAAACTTGATGCCATCGATTCAACTAACACTTTTTTAAAACAATTAAGTACATGTGAATTGTTGGAAGATTATACAGTCGTAGTCGCTAAACAGCAAACTATGGGACGCGGTCAAATGGGTACTGTTTGGGACTCCGAAACTGCTAAAAATCTAATGTTTAGTGTGTTTAAAGATGTGTCGTTTGTGCCTATAGAAAAACAATTTTATATAAGTATGGTAACTGCTATAGCTATTTATAAAGCTTTAAATAAATTAATGTTACCAAGAGTTCGGATAAAATGGCCTAACGACATATTGTCAGAAGACAAGAAGATTTGCGGAATATTAATAGAAAATATAGTTACACAAAGCGGGTTAAGAGATAGTGTGCTTGGAATTGGTTTAAATGTTAATCAAACAAATTTTAAGAAACTGCCAAAAGCATCTTCAATAGTAAATAAAATAGGAAAAACTCAAGACTTAGATGAAGTACTTCATTATATATTAGTCGAGTTAAAAGAATGCTTTTCTTGGCTAGAAAACGGACAATTAGAACGCATTAAGCAAGAATATGAAAGTGCGTTGTTTAAAAAAAATAAGCCTTCAACATTTTTAAATGCAGAAGGCAATATGTTTGCTGGGTTTATTCTTGGTGTCTCAGAACTTGGTCACTTAAAAGTTTTGTTAGAAGACCAAATTATAGAAGAATATAATTTAAAAGAATTAACCTTATTGTATTAAATAGATTCAGGCATTTTAGTGACTAATGTTTCAATAAATTTTGAAATAGGTCCCTTTACCATCATTGCCATCATCGGGTTAAAATCACCTTCAAATAAAAGTTTTACATCGCTTTTACCTTCAGTAGTTTCGTTAATGTGTCCTACTAGAGAAAAATCTAATTTTCCACCTGCTGCCCCTAATACTATTTTGTTTGGAGGAACAACTTCCTTCTTTTTCAAAATAATTTCAGGCATACCTTTTAATGCAAAAAGAAATTTGTCGTCATCTAAAATTTCAAACTTACTAATATTGTCAGGCATTAGTTTTTCGAAATTTTTAATATCCGAAAGAAAATCAAATACTTCTTGAGATGATTTGTCTAATGTTACTTTTGGAGATTCTAAATTCATGATTTTTTATTTGTTTACTTTTAATCAAATAGCGTTCCATTCACTAGGATTGGAATTCCAATCTGTCAAAGTTTGTACTTCTGCTTGCGAAATATAGTTTGTTTCAACAGCTTGCTCAATTAAACTTTCGTAATTACTTAAGGTTTGAAGTAGTACATTCTCTTTCTCAAAATTTTCTTTAGCGACATTAAATCCGTAAGAGAAAATGGCAATCATGCCTTTTACATTAAGATTTGCATCTCTAAGAGCACGTACTGCGTTTAAGCTACTTTTTCCAGTACTTATTAAATCTTCAATAACAATTACATTTTGTCCTTTTTGGATAAATCCTTCAATTTGGTTTTGTCTACCATGACTTTTTGCCTCAGGTCTGACATATATAAAAGGAACACCCAAATATTCTGCTACTAGCATACCAATACCAATCGCTCCAGTGGCTACGCCAGCTATAACATCTGGTTTACCATATTGCTCTTCTATATATTTAGCCATGGTTTCACGTATGTAATTTCTAATAAGCGGAAATGATAATATAATCCTGTTATCGCAATAAATAGGAGATTTCCATCCAGAGGCCCATGTAAAAGGAGCGCTAGGGCTTAGTTTTATCGCATTTACTTGCAATAATACTTCAGCAGTTTTTCGAGCTGTTTGTTTGTTTAAAATCATAGATACAAAATTACACATTAATTAAAATAATAGTTCTTGTGTATTAAAATAATTTTTTTAAAGTTAATATGTTTGCTTTAAAAATTGATACTTTTACCGCAATTAATACAGGATATTTTTTAATATGTATAAAATATTTGTCAACGACAAGCCAATCATTTTAACCACGGAGGTTGAGAAAGAGACACATTTTAAGAATTACTTATTAGACACCGTTCAAATAGGTAAAGTTATTAAGGAATTAAATACCACTTCTTTAAAGGAAGTGAGATTAATTCATAAAAACCCAGATAAGTTACTTAAAAAGTTTTTAAAAAAACTACCTAATGTTGTTGCTGGAGGTGGAAAGGTTTATAATAAAGATGGAAACATTCTATTTATTTATAGAAATGATAAATGGGATTTGCCTAAAGGAAAAGCTGAGGCTGGCGAAACTATTGAAGAAACATCTTTGCGTGAAGTAGAGGAAGAAACAGGGGTAACTGGGTTGAGAATTACCAAGCCTTTGCATACCACATACCATATATTTAAACGTAACGGAAAATTTAAAATTAAGGTAACACATTGGTTTGAAATGTCTACAGATTTTAAAGGTAATTTATGGCCACAAACTAATGAAGGAATTACTAAGGTAGAATGGTTAAATGAGGTTGAAGCAATTCAGGCTTTAGAAAATTCGTATGCTAATATTAAGCCTCTTATTTAATTAAGCTAGACTTTAAAGCACTGTATAATTGATGTTTTAAAGGTGAAGGTATAACATTTTTTCTAGCAAATTTTTGATTGATTTCTATTTCAATACCTAAATAATTTTCTGGAAACTGTTTGCGTAAATAGGTTGTGAAACCATCTGCGGTACCTAAATATGGGTAATTAAAACGGATTTTTAGATTCGGATTTTCAATACTTATATTCGATTTTAAAGTTTTGCAAAATTCAGATTCTCCACTGTTGGCTGAATCATATAAAAGTCCGATGTCACAAGTTCTAGTCACGTCGTCTAAAACAGGAGTAAAGCTGTGTACAGACAGATGGAGTATAGATTCTCCTATTTGTATGTTTTTTAAAATATAGTTCTCGATAGCATTTCGATATACCATATAATAGGAGTCTATTAAGTATTGTTTTTCTGAAGTTAAAAGAGATTTTGAATATTTTGAAAACAAATTTTTATGATGTAACGATCTGTTTAATTCAATTAACAACCTACTGGTTTCACTATAGTTTGTAAAATTGGCCAATGGTTTCAAGTATTTAAAAACATCTAAAGCACCAATATCAAAACCACGATGCGATTGCAACGTGGTTTCTTTATTTATAAAGTATGGAGAAAACCGTTTTGGAATGTAATTTTCTCCGTGTTCGCAACTTAAAAGTAATTTCATTTTAAAAACAGCGTATTATGTTCAAGACAATTCGCTAAAGATTTATATACGCTTAAAATATTGGTTTCCGAAATATCATTGCCTAAAGCTTTTTCAATTCTAGTTGCCAATGTGCCTTCGTTTAAAATAGTTTCAATAGCATTGTAATGTGCCTTATTAATATTTGGTTTTGCTAATGCGTATAAATGTTTCCAAACGTTTTGGATAGTTGTTGCATCTTCAATATCGAATACATTTAAATAATCTAAATTTTCTATTACTGCAGTTTCTCCGTGTTTAATCGCATCGTTAAGAATAGCAAATAAGTCTTCTTTTATCCAACGTTTTTGTGCAGCTAAAGGAGATAGCTTTTTGTTAACTAATAATTTTAAAGTTTCTATAATTAATGCACAAATGGCTAAATCTGCTTTCGGACATTCTTGAATATCAACCAAGCGAATTTCAATTGCATTTCTGTCGAATCTCGCTATAGCTCCACGAGAATTTAAAAAATGATGATCTAAAATATGATGGGTATCGTACGGTTTAATCGCTTTTTTTATAGGTTCGAAAATTGTAGCGTAATAATCTAATTTAGTAAATACACGTTCTGGAATAACAAGGCCTGTCATTTCAGGAATCTCTTTCTGATTGGTTTTGTAATATTCTAAACGTGTGTCTTTAAAACCTGTTTTTTTTCCTTCTAAAATAGGAGAACTTGCACTTAAACCTGGAATTAAAGGCAAAATAATTCGAATGGCTGCATGTAGTTTTTCAAACTCCTTATCGTCAAAAAAAGGTAGATTTATATGTACGCTTTGCACATTGCTCCAACCGTGATTTTTACAATTAAAAATGCGGTTATATAATTCGTAAACTTCGCTGTAACTGTGTTTCCAAAGTTGTGTGTCTGTAGCCGGATTCATAAATGGATGTGCTGCAGATGGCAATAACTCTGCCTGAAACGGTTTTAAAAGCGCATTAATTTCTGTAATATTTTTATGAAATAATTCGGATAAACCATTTAAACTCTTTGTTGGTCCGTTAGTTTTTAACTCTACAACATGTGCAACCAATTCGTTGCTCCACGCAATTTTACCATTAGAAATGTCTGAAGTTAATTTGCCTTGCTTTTTTGTTAAAAGCGCATCAACAATTGGAACAATTTTTAAATCGGATTGATTTACTAGCATGTATTCTAGTTCAATCCCATAAACATCAAAAAGATGATATTTTTTATTCATTTGAATCTATACGTTTTTTTAATGCTGATAAAATTTCAGTGTAAACTAAATCGCCGTAATAGGCATCTTCTACACCAAAATCGATATTTGGGTTATCGTTAATTTCAATAACCATTGGGACTTTATTTACTACTTTTATATCGACACCATACAGGCCTTTGCCTATTAATTTAGCCGATTTTATAGCCATATTCAATACTTTTTTTGGAACAGATTCTATTGGTAAGCAATCTGCATCTCCATCTTGGTCGTCTTTTTTCTTAGCGTTCCAATTGTAAATTTGCCAATGACCTTTTGCCATATAATATTTACAAGCAAAAAAGGGCTTATCGTCTAATATTCCAATACGCCAATCGTAATCTGATGGGCAAAATTCTTGCGCAATAATTAAATCAGATTCTTTTAACATTTCAGAAACAAGTTCGTAATATTCGGCTTCTGTTTTCGCTTTTTTTACTCCAAAAGAGAATGTAGAATCTGGTGCTTTTAAAACACATGGCAGTCCAACTTTATCTAAAACCATTTGCTTATTGTCTTTATGTACAATTATAGTTTTAGGGGTGTTTATGTTGGCATTCTGTAATGCTTCTGCCATATATACTTTATTACAGCATTTTAAAATGGCATCTGGATAATCTATAATGGCTAGACCTTCTCGCTGTGCTTTTCTGGCAAAAGCATAGGTTTCGTTATTTACTTCTGTGCTCTGGCGAATAAATAAAGCATCAAAAGACGATAAACGCGATAAATCTTTTGGATCGATGATTTCTGCATAAATATTCATCTTTTCAGCTAAATCGATAAACTTTTTTAAAGCTTTGGCATTACTTGGTGGTGCTGGATCTTTCGGGTTTACTAAAATAGCTAAATCAAAATCACTTCTATTTAACTTCGGAATATCATACCGTTTTTTAGAGAAATATTGATTAGCAAATTCTTGAACACTTTCTTTGTGCTCTAAAGGAATTTCAGATTCAGAAATTGCCTTTATGCTTAGTATATTCCACTTTGTGGTATGATTAAATTTTATGCGTAAAAAAGGGACTTGAAAATGCTTGTAAAACAGTACACTTAACTCCTTGTATTTATGAGCCACATTCTGACCAAAATAAATACTTAATGTAAAGTCTTGCGATTTTATATTCTTTAAGCTTTGCTGAATAATATCATCAAACTCGTCGGATACAATTTTAACTAGAGTTAAAGCTTTTAAATCGACAATATTTTTAATAGTAGGTATAGGTAAATGTCCTCTAGCTTCAGCTAAAAGTGATACATAATATCCTTTAGATTGATAAGAATAATCTTTACATAAATTAAATATTCTGGCTTTTTTAAGCAGTGAATACTCTGGATTAGTAAGGTATTCTTGTGAGGAAATTACTTTAATATTTTCAATCGAAAAATTCCATTTTTCAGGTTGATTGACAACAATATACTTATTCATTAATACGCGTCATGGCGATGTAAATTTTAATCAAATGTATATTATTTTTAAATATGATTTACGATGAAGACTTCTTTTTTTATTTTTTTTTAAGGTCTTAGTTTTGATGCTTTTGAGAACTAATAAACGGAATTTTAGGCGCTAGAAAATATCCAGTTAAACTCGCAAATAAAATAGGGATTAGATGTCCGAAACCTGTAAGCGTTGTTAGTAAAATAGTAGTGCTCATTGGTGTTCTTGTAACACATGCATTTATGGCGGCCATACAACTAACAATAGTTAATGTTAAACTAACCGATGGAATAAATTGATGAATGATTAAACCTAAGGTTGTGCCTACGAAAAATAGCGGTATTATAAAGCCACCACGCCAGCCAGAAGTAACCGTAATTGCAATGGCAATAATTTTAAAAATTAAGATGATGAATAATAATTTTAAAGGAAAATGATCACTGATAATCTCGTTAATTTCATGATGACCAAAATAACGTGTAATAGGTAAGTAGTAAGCGATAACTCCTAAAAGTAGCCCGCCAATAAGTGTTTTTATGTAAATAGGAATTGGTCGTTTCTCAAATAATAATTTAAAAAATTTAACACAGTAAATAAAAGACCAACCTACAGCTGTAGCTATAATAGCAAAGAATACTGCGTACCCAAAGTCGAAAATTCCAGAATATTCGTAGGCCGATAAATTCCAAGCAGGTCCGAGACCTAAATGCACAATTAAGGCGAAAATAATATAACTAAAACTACTCGCAACAAGTGCGGGAATAATGGCACGATAATATTCAACAGCATGTTTGTAATGAAGAATTTCTAAAGCGAATAAGCTGCCTCCTAAAGGTGCTCCAAATAGTGCCGTAAATCCTGATGCCATTCCTGCTATACTTAGCGAACGTAGCGCTTCTCCTTTAAGACGAAAAAGTTTTCCTAACCAAGTTCCAATCGATCCTGTAACTTGAACTAATGGGGCTTCAGGACCTAAACTTCCGCCAGAGGCAATACACAGAAATGAAGATAAAACCATAGAGGGATTGTTCTTTGGGTTTAGTTTCCCTTTATTAAAACGGATGTTATTTACAATAAGTTGTATTTCTCCAGGATCTCCAATAAAGTGTATAATTAAGCCTGCCAATAAACCACTAATAGACATGACAGGTATAACTTGCCAACCTTCGAAAAAGGCGATTTTATCTGTTAAAAATTCTAAAATAATCCAATATAATCCTGCTGTTATACCTCCAATGATACCTAAAAAGGCCCAAAGTAAAAACGACCAACTGAAAACAAAAGGATTGAATTTCATGGGGTGATCTAAAATATTGAGATATTTAATTATCTTTTTTTTTCTATGTAATTTCACGTAAGAGAAGGGGTTAAAATAGATATTATAAATAAAAATTTGTTTTTATTTTACTCTAAAAATAGGGTAACGCATATGTGCTTTTTCATAATGATTGCTGTGCTTATGTATCCAATCTAATTGCGCATACCAATTACCAGAAAATGCTTTATCTGCTTGTTTTTTAGCTTCAAATCGGTGTTTAAGTTCTGTATCATTATTCAGTAGTTCTAAAGCTAAATCTTCCCAGACGTAAGGTGAAAAACCTTCTTTTTGCTGAAGAATGGTATCGAAGAAATTCCAGTTAAAAAAAGAATCTACGGCTTGGGGTTCTAAAGTTTCTAATAGATATCGAATTGCTGGCTGACGAGTTTCTATATAATAATCGCCAGTTCTAAATTGTATATCTTCTGTATTTGACTCTACCGCTGTATTTGTGTGTAAATAATGCCCTTCGTAAGGGGTTTTATTAGTGTCAAAATTTGCAATGTGATAGGTTTCTACAGTAAATGTTTTGTCTAATTCTAATCGAGACATTTTTACTTGATTTAGTTTCAATAACTCAATAATAGAATGCCAACCTTGCGGAATAATATATGCTTTTGGAATCTTAATTGTTATAGTTGGTTTAAAATAATTTTGGTATTTTACAGGTTTTGTGAACGGTTTAGATCTGTCGTATTTTAAACGTTTTAATCCCGTAACTTCACTTGTTATATATGTACCTTCAAATCCTTTAAATTGTAAGGTTGAAAATTTTGTTGTGTCTACTATCCAACCTAAATCGTATGTTTTAGCATTTAGAAATGTTTTATTGGCTTCCTCTCTTAATGTTTTAATTTCTTTATAATCTTTTTCAATAATAGAAATCATACTTTTCATAAGTTCATAGGTGCCTTCAACTCTAGGCTTGTACGGTTTAAGCATGTGTGTTTCTACCATCATTCCTAAGGTGTTAAATAACGTTGTATAGCCGGTAGAATATCTTGGGTGGTCTATAAACTGACTAAATCCAATTTCAGGAACTTCATTAAAAACATTAACATAGGGTGTAATGTCCCATTTTTTCGAAGAGAGATTATGTTCCAATTCAGGCATCATTTTAGTGTGTAAATACGTGCCCAAATTTCCGCCTAATTTATTGTGTTGTGTAAATAAATGTGTTAAAGTATATTGGTAATCGGCTCCATTACTTACATGATTGTCTATAAATACATCGGGTTGAACAGTATGAAAAATTTTAGCAAAAGTTCTCGCATTTTTAGTGTCACTTTTTATAAAATCACGATTTAAATCATAATTACGAGCATTTCCTCTAAAGCCATAAGATTTAGGACCATTTTGGTTGGTTCTTGTTGTAGCGTTTCTATTTAAACTACCTCCAACATTATAAATAGGAATGGTGACTAAAACTGTATGTTTAGGCATATCTGTCTTGCCTTGTACAATATCTCTATACAACATCATTGTGGCATCTATACCATCACTTTCTCCAGGATGAATGCCATTATTTATAAGTAAAATACGTTTGTTTGTTCTGATTTTAGAAAAGTCGAAGACTTTATCAGGGCTTAATGTTATAATATGTAAAGGCTCTCCAGAATCTGTTTCTCCAATGGTTTGTATGTTAATTTGTGGGTAAGTTTTGGCTAAAGCTTCATAAAATTGAATAACTTCAGCGTAAGTTGCTGTTTCTAAACCCTCACTCTTTTCAAAATGTGTGATAAAATTATTATGAATTTGTGAGTGTAAGGTGTTAGATAATAGTAATGTAATGAAAGCGGAGACGAATAATTTCATTCTTAGTGTTTTTAAGCAAACTTAATGAAATTATTACATTGAGAACTTGTGAGTCGCCATTTTAACTGTATTTTTGCCCCTCTTAAAAAAGAAAATATGACAGATTTTATAAGGAAAATAACACCAAATGCAAAGGATGATGTTTTGGCAGGGATTACGGTATCGTTAGCGATGATTCCAGAAGTTGTAGCCTTTGCTTTTGTAGCTCAAATTAGTCCTATTGTAGCACTTTTTGGGGCTTTTATAATAGGTATTGTTTCTGCGCTTTTTGGAGGAAGACCGGGTTTAATTTCTGGAGCAGCCGGAGCAGTCGCTGTTATTTTTGTACACATGATTCAAGAAGGACACGCTAAAGGTCTTTTGTTTGATACACCCGTAGAAAATATGGGATATTTTTATTTGTTGGCAGCCGTTGTTTTAATGGGGGTTATTCAAATATTAGCAGGAGTCTTCAAGCTTGGTAAATTTGTGCGTTTAATTCCGCATCCCGTAATGTTAGGGTTTGTAAACGGTTTAGCTATTGTGATTTTTATGGCACAATTGGGTATGTTTAAAGAGAATACTAAAGATGTTTTTGGACAAAACATGCGTAAAACCGAATCTAAAGAATTAGTGTATAATGTAAAGGATAATACAGTAACAGATTTAATTTCTGGTAGTACTCTGTTTTCAATAAACGGTAAATCTATAACCAATATAAATACAGGCAAAGAGGTTTTTATTATGTCGGACAATCAAGTTTTCGATGTAAATACTAAAAAAGTAGTGTTTAATGTGCAGGATAACGGTTTTTACACTGTAAAAGACAGTGGTGTTGTAAAATCTGTGATGGAAGGGAATAAGCTGTATATCATGATAGGTTTGGTTTTGTTAACCATGTTTATTATTTGGGGATTACCTAAATTAACTAAAAAAATGCCAGAGGCATTAACCGCAATTTTAATAGTTTCTCTGATTTCTATTTTTGGAGGACTAGAATCTATTAATGTAGGAGACTTTATAAGAGATGGAGGAGGAGCTGGTCTTAATGGATTTGATGAACTTTCTAGCAAGCTAAATCTTCCTGAACTTTGGAGCCATTTACCATTTAATTTAGATACGTTAAAATTTATTGCACCTTATGCGTTTTTAGCGGCTTCTGTCGGGTTAATAGAAACCTTAATGACTATGAATCTTGTTGATGAATTAACAGATTCTAGAGGAGATGGAAACAGAGAATGTGTAGCTCAAGGAGCAGGAAATATGTTAAGTGGTATTTTTGGTGGAACCGGAGGTTGTGGTATGATTGGACAAACGGTTATTAATATTAATGCAGGTGGCCGAGGACGCTTATCTGGTGTTATGATGGCGATTACATTACTTACTTTTATTCTATTTGCAGATAAATATATAGAACAAGTGCCAATTGCCGCTTTAGTGGGGGTAATGTTTATGATGGTTATTGAAACCTTTGCATGGTCTAGTTTAAGAATCATGAAAAAAATACCAGTTTCAGATGCCGTTGTACTTGTTATTGTTTCGGTTGTAACTGTGTTTTTCGATTTAGCAATTGCGGTATTTGTAGGAGTTATTATTTCGGCATTATCTTTTGCATGGGAAAATGCTAAAAAAATTAGAGCTAGAAAACGTTATTCTGAAGATAAGAAAATAAAAACTTACGAAATTTGGGGGCCATTATTCTTTGGTTCAATCACTGCTTTTAATGAAAAGTTTGATGTTAAAAATGATCCTGACGAAATATATATAGATTTTGTAGAATCTCGTGTAAGCGATCATTCAGCAGTAGAAGCTATTACAAATATTGTAAATAAGTATGAAGCCGAAGGAAAATCAATTAAATTAAAACATTTAAGTGAAGATTGTAAGTTGTTAATGTATAAAGCGAATCCGAAGTTTAAGGATGTTATTATTGAAGATGTTCACGATCCTAGATATCACTTAGCAGCAAATCCGGAGGAATTTCCTAAACCGTTATCAGAATATAAATTTTAAAAAAAAAAGGCACCTAATTAAGGTGCCTTTTTTACTCTTACCGTATCGGGAACGAGTAGCGTATAGTCTCCGTTATTTCTTATAACATCTCTAACAATACTAGAACTGATAAATGATGTTTTAGATGAAGTTAGCAAAAACACAGTTTCAATTTCCGACAGCTTACGATTTGTTTGCGCAATGGCTTTTTCAAATTCGAAATCGGCAGGATTTCTTAGTCCACGTAAAATAAAATCCACATTCATTTTTATACAAAAATCTACAGTAAGTCCTGTGTAAGTCGTTACCTTTACTTTTGGTTCATGTTTAAATGTGTCTAAAATAAACTGAAGACGTTCTTCTAGAGTGAACATATATTTTTTATCAGAATTAATTCCGATAGCTATAATAATTTCATCAAATACTTTTACGCCACGTGTAATTATGTCGTAATGCCCTAATGTTAAGGGGTCGAAAGACCCAGGAAATATGGCGCGTTTCATTGTTTGGTTTGTTAGTGTTTAGTTGTGTGAATTTACAATTTAATTCTTAAAGCTTCTTCTATGGCACTTTCAAATAAGTCTGACAAAGAAATACCTGCTACAGCTGCTTGTTGAGGTAAGATACTTTCTTTTGTCATTCCAGGAACCGTATTTATCTCTAACAAGTGTGGTTCTCCATCTTTAAAAATAAATTCACTTCTAGAAAATCCTTTCATTTTTAAAATCTCATATACTTTTTTAGCCAAAGTATTAACTTGATTTTCTTGCGTTTTTGTTAATCGTGCAGGTGTAATTTCTTGCGATTGTCCCAAATATTTGGCTTTGTAATCGAAAAAATCATTTTCACTTACTATCTCTGTAATAGGTAAGACTTTTGTTTCACCCTTATATGTAATAACGCCAACAGAGACTTCTATACCATCTAAAAACGATTCAATAATAATTTCATCATCTTCTTTAAATGCGGTCTCTATAGATGTTTTTAAGTCTTCTTTTTTATACGCTTTTGTTACTCCAAAACTACTACCTGCTTTGTTTGCTTTAACAAAGCAAGGCAAACCTACTTTTTCAATAATAGCATCTTCATTAACAACATCTCCTAAGTTTAAATAATAAGATTCTGCTGTTTTTATACCATAAGGTTTTAAAATACTTAAACAATCTCGCTTATTATAAGTTACTGCAGCTTGGTACATATTGCAACTTGTTTGAGGCAGATTTATAAGATTAAAATAGCCTTGAAGTTGACCATCTTCTCCTGGAGAACCATGAATTGCATTAAAAACACAGTCGAAGGTTGTCTTTTTACCTTGAATAATTACTGAAAAATCATTTTTATCCACAGGAAATTCTTCATCATTTGCATTCACATACACCCATTTATTTTTGAAAATATGGATTTTGAATACATTGAATTTTGATGCGTCAAGTGATTGGTAAACAACGTTTCCGCTGTTTAAGGAGATTTTATATTCACTAGAATAACCTCCCATGATTATGGCAATATTTTTTTTCATAATAGTAACAAATGATGGAAATAATCGTTTAGCTAAAATATCATTTATTAATCAAAAGTAAAAACAGAACGGTTTTTATATCTTTGCCAATCAAATTCTATAACATGAGCTTTATCAAATTCCTTACTAGTAAAACCTTTTTTCTGAATTTACTCTTAGCGGTAGTCGCTATTTTTGTGTTAAGTTATTTAACTTTAAGATGGTTAGACAGCACTACAAACCATGGTGAGTTTGAAACCGTTCCAGATTTAACTGGGACATCCATATCTGTAGCTAAAGCAGAATTAGAGAAGAATAAATTAGTGATGCAAATTCAGGATTCTGCAAATTATAATCCAGATTATCCTAAATTTTCGGTTATTGAACAAAATCCAAAACCAGGATTTAAAGTAAAAGAAAATAGAAAAATATACATTACACTTAATCCATCAGGATATAGAAAAGTGTTAGTACCCGAATTAACAAATCGTACATTTAGACAAGCAAAACCAACTTTAGAAGCCTTAGGCTTTGTTGTAGGAACCATTAGATATGTGGATAACATTGCTCGAGATATGGTTTTAGAAGTGTCTCATAATGGAGAAGATTTAAAATCAGGCGATATGTTACCTAAAACATCTAAAATCGATTTAGTATTAGGAAACGGTAATAGACCAAATTAAATTATGAGTGATTACACACCACAAAAAGAAGAGACTGAAGACGAGTTATACGAGCATTATGCTTTTACAGCAGAAAAGGGGCAATCACCACTTCGAATAGATAAATATTTAATGAATTTTGTTGAAAATGCTACGCGAAGTAAAATTCAGGCAGCAGCAAAATCAGGTAACATTTATGTAAATGGTATTCCCGTTAAGTCTAATTATAAAGTTAAAGGTAACGATGTTATTAAAGTGCTTTTTGCACACCCACCATACGAGAATTTACTTGTAGGTGAAAATATTCCGATAGATATTGTTTATGAAGACGACGATTTGTTGGTGGTAAATAAACCAGCAGGAATGGTTGTGCATCCAGGTCACGGAAATTATTCAGGGACGTTAATAAATGCCTTAATTTATCATTTCGATAATCTTCCAGAAAACTCTTCTGGACGTCCAGGTTTGGTACACAGAATAGATAAGGATACTAGCGGATTATTAGTTGTCGCTAAGACTGAAGAAGCCATGGCACATTTATCGTTTCAGTTTGCCGAAAAAACATCAGAACGTGAATATGTTGCTATTGTTTGGGGGAATGTAGATGATGAAGAAGGTACCGTTGAAGGTAATATTGGGCGTCACCCTAAAAATAGACTTCAAAACACTGTATTTTATGGAGACGATGCCGATAAAGGAAAAGTAGCAGTTACACATTATAAAGTTATAGAACGTTTAGGCTATGTAACTTTGGTGTCTTGTAAATTAGAAACTGGTCGTACGCATCAAATTCGTGTACATATGAAACATATTGGGCATACTTTGTTTAATGATGAACGTTACGGTGGAGAAAAAATATTAAAAGGAACAACATTTACAAAATATAAGCAGTTTGTAGATAACTGTTTTAAAATACTACCAAGACAAGCGTTGCATGCTAAAACGTTAGGTTTCGAGCATCCTAGAACAAAAGAATTCATGCGTTTTAATACAGATATTCCTGAAGATATGCAACAGTGTATCGAAAAGTGGAGACAATATGTAAAGCATCAAGAGATTGATGAAGCATAAGTATTAGTTATTTAATTATAAGAAATAACAGTATTTATCTATATGTTTTCAGTTGTTTCGGTTGTAAATTTGTATGATTTTAAAATTGAAATCAATTATAAAGTTGAATTGATATAATCCTACGTAAATGAAATTAGTAATATCTCCAGCAAAATCTTTAGATTTTGATCGTAAGTTACCAACAGAAGTTTCAACCGAAGCTATATTCTTAAAAGAAGCAGACCGCTTAAATAAAGTGGTGAAAAAGAAATCTGCAAAAAACTTATCAGAGTTAATGCGTATTTCAGATGCTTTAGGTCAGTTAAATTACCAAAGAAATCAAGAATGGACTTTGCCTTTTACTAAAGACAATGCAAGACAAGCGATTTACGCTTTTAACGGAGATGTCTATCGTGGTTTTGACGCCTATACCATACCAGAAAATAAATTAGAATCACTTCAAAATACGGTTAGAATTTTATCAGGATTATATGGCGTTTTAAAACCATTAGATTTAATTCAAGCCTATCGTTTAGAGATGGGAACAAAGTTACCTGTAGGTACTAATAAGAACTTGTATGAGTTTTGGAAAAAAACAATCACTAAAGCTTTAAATGAAGAATTGAAAGATGATGAGGTGTTTTTAAACTTAGCAAGTAACGAGTATTTTAAAGCTGTAGATGTAAAAACGTTAAAAGTTCCTGTAATAACAGCAGTTTTTAAGAATTTTAAAAACGGAGAATACAAAATGATTGCAACTTACGCTAAATTAGCAAGAGGCTTAATGGCGCGTTATGTTATAGATACTAATGCAGAAACCATAGAAGACCTAAAAGGATTTAATTACGAAAATTATAGATACGATGAGCAGTTCTCAACAAAAACCGAGTTGGTCTTTACAAGATAATAAACGCTCTGAAACAGAACGCGAAGCTTTTAAACCAACAGGAAAAGCCCCAAAAAGGTTATCGAAAATGTATGTAGGTATTGTAATATTAATTACATACCTAACCAGTTTAACATTAACAGTAGGTTCTAAGAAAACATTAGAAATGTGTCTAACTTCAGATTTCTGCTTCAACTCTAAAGACAATGTATTCCTTTATTCATTTTATGTTTTTAGTACCATAGCAATTATTGTACTGGTTATTTTTATAGCTTATAAGTTTGGAAAACGATTTGGAAATGCTGTAAAACAATAATTAATGTTTTACAGTCGGATCTTTATCAATATCAATTTTTAATTCAGGACGTACCTTTTTCTTAATACGCGGACGTCTTGAACCATAAGATCCTCTGTTTATTTTTCCGCGTTTTGTTTTTTTATCTCCTCTTCCCATTGTTTTTCTTTTAAAATACTATTTTTAAAGCAAACTACAAAAACAATGTTTAAACATAGGCATCCTTATGCACCATTTATATCAAAATTAACAACTAAATTAATAGTTGGCACATTGCCACCACCACGATTTTCTATAGGAGATTTAAAAATAGGCGATGTAGATTTTTGTTATGGTAGTATAGATGGACAATTATGGCCTATTTTAAACACGATTTTTGATTTAAATTTAAAATTTGAAACTACAGAGGAAGCCATTACTCAGCGTAAAAATTTTTTAAAATCTAGAGGCATTGGAGTTTGTGATATTGTAGAATGTGCCGAACGTGAAAAAATTGATGCTTCAGACTTAGGAATGAAAAACGTAGAGCTAAGAGATTTGTTAATGTATTTAAAGATGTACCCTAAAGTAGATACTTTATTATTTACAGGAGGAAATAGTAAAAATGGTCCGGAGTATTTCTTTAGAAAACATTTAAAAACATACGGTTTATCTTTAAAAGTTCAAAGCAATGAAGTACCAAGAGAGTATAGTTTTGAATATGAAGAACGGGTTATAAAAACAGTCTCTTTAACAGCACCTTCCGGAGCCGCAAATAGAGCTGTTGGTAGCATGCCATTGTATAAACAAATGAAACACACAAATCCAAAATTCAATACTTTTGATTTTCGTGTGATGCAATACCGTGAATTTTTTTAAAATTTATTCTTTTTTAAATGTGTTTTTTTATCTTTTTTTAGGAAGAAGCGGCGTCTAGCCTCTAAAACCCTTAATAATTTATGTTTTTTAGTATTTAATCTGTATTTGTTTTTTTATTAGTCAATTCTTCATTAATACACATCAAATCATTAAATTTGCGTTTCTTAAAATTTGATGAAAGTTTATGTTTAATAATTTAAGTGAGAAATTAGATAAAGCGTTACACGTTCTTAAGGGACATGGAAGTATAACGGAAGTTAATGTTGCAGAAACCTTAAAGGAAGTACGTCGTGCTTTATTGGATGCCGATGTTAACTTTAAAATTGCTAAAGATTTTACTAATAGAGTAAAAGAAAAAGCACTTGGCCAAGATGTATTAACAGCTTTGCAGCCTGGACAATTAATGGTTAAAATCGTTAAAGACGAGTTAACCGAGTTAATGGGAGGAGATGCCGCAGGTGTTAATTTGTCAGGAACACCTAGCATTATTTTAATGTCAGGGTTACAAGGTTCTGGTAAAACTACGTTCTCAGGAAAGTTAGCAAACTTCCTAAAAACTAAGAAAACAAAGAAACCGTTACTGGTTGCTTGTGATGTGTATCGTCCAGCGGCGATAGATCAATTGCATGTTGTTGGAGCTCAGATTAATGTTGATGTGTTTAGTGATAAAGGAAATAATAATCCAGTTGCTATCGCTCAAGCAGGTATTGCTTATGCTAAAGAAAACGGACACAATGTGGTCATTATTGATACCGCGGGTCGTTTAGCTGTAGATGAAGTGATGATGGCTGAAATTTCTGAAATTCATAAAGCGATTCAACCCCAAGAAACCTTATTTGTTGTAGACTCTATGACAGGTCAGGATGCCGTAAATACAGCAAAAGCATTTAACGATGTTTTAAATTTCGACGGTGTTATTCTTACCAAATTAGATGGTGATACACGTGGTGGTGCTGCAATCTCTATTAAATCTGTAGTCGATAAACCAATTAAATTTATTGGTACAGGTGAGAAGATGGAGGCTATAGATATATTCTATCCTTCTCGTATGGCAGATCGTATTCTTGGAATGGGAGATGTTGTGTCTCTTGTAGAGCGTGCTCAAGAGCAGTTTGATGAAGAGGAAGCGAGAAAACTGCAAAAGAAAATTGCAAAGAATCAATTTGGATTCGATGATTTCTTGCAGCAAATTCAGCAAATCAAGAAAATGGGGAACATGAAAGACCTTATTGGAATGATTCCTGGTGCTGGAAAAATGATGAAAGATATCGATATAGACGATGATGCTTTTAAGCATATTGAAGCAATTATTCATTCTATGACGGTTCACGAACGTACAAACCCATCTGTAATTAATGCGAGTAGAAAAAAACGTATTGGTAAAGGATCTGGAACATCTGTACAACAAGTAAACCAATTATTGAAGCAGTTCGATCAGATGAGTAAAATGATGAAGATGATGCAAGGTGGCGGCGGAAAACGCATGATGCAAGCCATGAAGAACATGAAATAATCTATGTTTAGTTAGTGGTTTTGTTTTATGTAAATAGTTTTCAGAATTAAAGCAAAAGATTACTAAATAATTATAAAAAAGAATATAACATATCACGAAAGCTAATTTATTTATAATTGGCATTCATTATAAATTTGGAGTTAAACTAATAGAGTAAACAGTTAATAACTGATACTGCGATTGAAAACTATTTAAAAGCATGACAATTTTAGACGGAAAAAAAGTTAGTAACGATATTAAAGACGAGATTACCGAGCAAGTCAAAAAAATGAAAGCTAAGGGGGAGAGAGTACCTCATTTAGCAGCTATTATTGTTGGTAATGATGGGGCTAGTTTAACTTATGTAGGTAGTAAAGTTCGCGCTTGCGAGCGTGTAGGTTTCGAATCTACTTTAGTTAAAATGTCTAGTACTACAAGCGAGGTAGAGTTGTTAGATAAAATTAAAGAACTTAATAATAATCCTCAAATAGATGGTTATATTGTTCAGTTACCTTTACCTGATCAAATAGATACTCAAAAAGTATTATTGGCTGTAAACCCAGATAAAGATGTAGATGGTTTCCACCCTACTAACTTTGGGAAAATGGCTTTAGATATGACAACTTTTATTCCGGCAACTCCATTTGGAATTTTAGAGTTATTAGACCGTTACGGTGTAGAAACTAGCGGAAAACATACCGTTGTTATTGGCCGTTCTCATATTGTTGGTCGCCCGATGAGTATTTTAATGGGAAGAAAAGGGTTTCCTGGTAATTCTACAGTAACACTAACACATAGTCATACAAAAAATATTACACAAATTACTTCGCAAGCAGATATTATAATTTCAGCTTTAGGGGTTCCTAATTTCTTAAAAGCAGAAATGGTAAAAGATGATGTTGTAATTATAGATGTTGGAATTACTCGTGTTGCAGATGATACAACCGAAAAAGGATATAGAATTACTGGAGATGTAGATTTTGTAAACGTAAGTAAAAAGGCAAGTTATATTACTCCTGTTCCAGGAGGTGTTGGACCAATGACTATTGCCATGTTATTGAAAAACACATTGTTAGCTTGTGAAAGACATAGAACTAAGGCTTAGAAACTGTCTAGTAAATAATAAAAAAAGCATAATTACAACTACTACGTAATTATGCTTTTTTTTGCTTTAAAGAAGCTCTTAATTAGCTTGTTTTTGGGCTTAAGGTTTAGTTATCAATATCATATAATTAAACTTGAAGAGTTAATAGGAAGTGAAAAAGAAACTTTATTAGTTGTTACTACAAGAAAAACAAGTAAAGAAATAGGGGGTGTTTAAGTATTTAAAAATATACTATAGACTAACGTAAAAGCATATTAAGTAAAAACTTAATTTAAGAGTCATTTGTATATTGGTCTATTTTACATTGACAACTCGTGTAAATCATGTTTTTTTTATGAGTTACTCTCGTCTTCTAGAAGGGTGAGCTGGAGAAAATGTTTTTGTAGAATCTCCTATTAAAGTTTGTAATTCTTTCATTTCTTCCTTCGTAATGTCACGATATTTACCAACGGGCATATCTAATTTAATGTTCATAATTCGAACACGTTTAAGCGTTTCTACTTCGTAAGTTAAATACTCACACATTCTACGAATTTGTCTATTTAATCCTTGGGTAAGAATAATTTTGAATTCGTAAGTTCCTAATTTTTTAACTTTACATTTTTTAGTAACACGATCTAAAATAGGTACGCCGTTAGACATACGTTCTATAAATGTTTGCGAAATAGGTTTGTCTACGGTTACTATATATTCTTTTTCGTGATTATTGCTGGCACGCAAAATTTTGTTTACAATATCTCCATCGTCAGTTAAAAGAATTAAACCTTCGCTAGGCTTGTCAAGACGACCAATAGGAAAAATACGTTTCGGATAATTTATATAATCAATTATATTATCTTTTTCAACACGAGTATCTGTAGTACAAACAATACCAATAGGTTTATTAAAAGCTAAATAAACAAATTCCTTTTCGGTGTAAATAACAGGTTCACCGTCTACAGCCACTACATCGTTACTGCTAACTTTTGTTCCCATTTCAGGTACAACACCATTTATAGTTACTCGACCAGCTTCAATAAGTTTATCTGCAGCTCGACGTGAGCAATAACCTACTTCACTTAAATATTTATTTATACGTTTTAATTCCATTTCCATGTGGTAAAGATACGATAAGTTTATACTTCTAGGAAGTTGTAAATGTGTTCTCTTACTGAAGTGTTATTTAATGAATGCCCAAAGCCTTTAGTGGTAATTAAAGTGCTGTTTTTATAACTACCGTTTAGAAGAAGTGCATCGTTGTAAGGAATAATTGTGTCTTCTTTATCGTGAATAATTAAACCTTTAGTTTTTATATTATTTAAGAATTTAGCCGAAGAAAAAGTGCTAGGTATTACTCCAAAACGTTTAAGAATGGTTTTGTCTAATTGTAGAGTAATGCGATTATTGTATCCTAACATGTTTACATATCTGCTAATAATATCTTTAAATTCTGAGGGCGCTCCTAAAAGAATTAATTTTTCTAAATTTTCACTCTGATACTTGTTCTGAAATGCAGTAGTTGCCATACCTCCAACAGAATGTGCGATAATGGTTTTAGGTTTAAAGCGTTTAGCTACAACATTTATATATTCGGCATAAAGTAAGGCATTAAATTCTTTACTGCCAGATCTTCCATGTGCAGGAGCGTCTAGAGCAACAACTGTGTAGCCTTTTTTGTTTAGTTCTGTAACGTAAGGTTTCCATCTATAAGAATTGCTTTCCCAACCATGAGCAAGTAAAATAGTTTCTTTAGTTCCTAACCAACGATATGTCATTATTGGCTGGTTATTATATATTAGTTCTTCGTTAAAAGCAGTATCTAAAAAATCGACTTGATGTTTTAATATGCGTCCCTTTCTAGGTTTTGTAAATAGATTTAACGCTTTATTTGCAGCATATGGTTTTGATAAATAACTTAATAGGTTAATATAGCTGCCAACCGATTTTACTAAAAGATTTTTCATGCGTTTTCTCTGTTTACTTGATCTAGAGAAAATGCAGGTGTACAAATTGCAATGTATTCACAAGGGGTTTCAAATGGATTTGAATATTGAACACGTGTGTTTTTTTCGATTTTAATAGATTGACCAGCTTCTAAAACCACAACTTCATCTTCAATAATAAATTGTTTTTTTCCTTTTATAATAAATGTGAATTCATCAAACTCTGGTGTTTGAAAAGGCTCTTCCCATCCAGGAGGTGCAATCATATGGGCGATGCTAATTTGAGAGTCGCCAGTAGTTGCGTTTCCAAAATGTTCTTGTATAAGTTTCCCATCGGTAGTGGGTACTTTAAACGGATTTGTAATAAGCGTGTACTTTTTCATATGTTTTATTTTAAAGGTTTTCTTTTTATCATGCCGCCTTTTAAATCTTTTACAAGTCCCATGATAATAAAAGCGTTTTTGTCGATTTTATCAATTTCGGTTTCAAATTTAGCCAATTCTAAACGTGTAACAATGGTATAAATAATGTCTTTTTCTTGTGCTCCACCTTCTAGGTTGTATCCGCCCTTTCCAGTGTAAATGGTACAGGCTCGTCTTAGTTTTTCGGTTACCATAATTCTAATTTCTTCATGTTTTTCAGAAACAATGGTTACACCAATATATTCTTCAACACCATCAATAACAAAGTCTACTGTTTTTGCTGCAGACATGTATGTAAGTATGGCGTAAAGCGCTGTTTCAATAGAAAGAATATAGGCTCCGAAAGAGAAGATTATTATGTTTATTAAGAGTAAAACATCTCCAATAGTCATAGATAATTTACGTCCAATAAATAGTGCTAAGACTTCAGTGCCATCTATAACACTACCACCTCTCATAGCCATTCCGATACCTAAACCTAGGAAAAATCCGCCAAAAACAGAAATTAATAATTTATCGTCTGTAATGGTAGGGTAGTCTATATAGTGTACTACAAAAGCTAGAAATGTAATTGCTAGTATGCTTTTTAATGCAAATTTTAAGTTGAATGTTTTTGCTCCTAAAATTAAAAAAGGCAAGTTTACTATTATTAAGAGGTAACTTAAGGGAATGTTTGTTAAGTTTTGAAGTAATAATGAAATTCCGGTTGCACCACCATCTATAAAGCGATTAGGGAGTAAAAAACCTTTTAGTCCAAATCCAGCAGAAATTACACCAATGCCTATAAAAATGAATTCTTTTATAGCGTGTTTGAGTTCTACTTGAAGTGTTCTAACTATTGGAACTACTTTTTTTAAACTTGCGGGTGCCACTGTCTCATTTGTCTCGAGTTTTTTTCGAGCAATTAATACAAGGAGTTTAGAGACAAGTGCCTTCATGAATTTTTAACGTTTACCAGTTTAAGAAAAAGTATTTGATTTTTGCTGTATCAGGAATTTGAGAGGCTTCAATGTGTAAAGTCATGTCGAATCTTAAATTTGAAGGTAGTTCTTTTTTGTCGATTGTAAATGAAGCACTAAGCTCATCTACAGAAACTACGATAGAATTAATTAAATTATCGATGCTTGATATTTTATAATGTCCCTGAATATCTTTAAATGTACTTATTGAAGAAAGTCCTTTTTCTGTTGTAAAGCGAGAATCGAAAACTTGAACCGTTTGTATTACAGATGTAGAATCCATAATTGTTTCTGGAGTAAGCGTTAATAATTTTGTTCCTCCTTTTTCAAAGATTTCTATTTCGTTAATACTTGCAGTAAATTCTCCTCCAGGAACAAATTTTACTATAGAATCGTTTTTAAAAACAGTTTCTAAATCTTTTACTTGAGTTGTTGAGGTTAAGTTGCCAATACTGTTTTTTGCAATTGAAAAGTTTTCGTTTTTTGTAGAACAGCTAAAGCATGTAATTGCTACCATAGCTAAGCTAAATATGGATTTTTTCATTTTAAGGTAATCTTATGTTGTTAATTTTTTTGAATCGGTGAAAGTAGTTATTTTTTCATCACTTTGTTTAAAATTCCGAATACACTTCTAATAAAAGTAGCACTTGTTAATACTTTTATTATAGGATTCATTGCGGTACTTTTACGTCTAGTAGAGGTTTTTTTTGTGCTCTGTCTTTTGTCTTCGACTTCTGCTTCAGCCTCAGCGTGTTTTATTTTTTCGTTTAATAACTCGTAAGCACTTTCTCTATCAATAGTCTTATTGTATTTTTTAACCATTTTAGATCCTGAAATTAATGCAGAGAGTTCATTATCGGTTAACACATCCATTCTACTCATTGGTGCGCGCATCATGGTTGCTGCTAATGGTGTTGGTCGTCCTTTTTCATCTAAAGCAGAAACTAAAGCTTCTCCTGTTCCTAAATTAGTTAGTACGGTTTTTGTGTCGTAATACTCTGAATCTGGATAATTCTGAGCCGTAAGCTTTATCGCTTTTCTATCTTTTGCAGTAAAAGCACGTAGTGCGTGCTGAATTTTTAATCCTAATTGCCCTAGTACAGCTTCTGGAACATCGGTTGGGTTTTGCGTTACAAAATATAAACCAACACCTTTACTACGAATCAGTTTAACGATACTTTCAATCTGATTTAGTAATGCTTTTGAAGCTTCGTTAAAAATAAGGTGAGCTTCATCTATAAATATTATTAATTCTGGTCTTCCGCTATCACCTTGTTCTGGGAATGTGGTGTATATTTCTGCAAGTAAACTCAGCATAAAAGTCGAGAATAATTTGGGGCGATCTTGTATGTCTGTAAGTCTAAGTATATTAATAAAACCACGACCTTCATTGTCTATGCGTAATAAGTCTTGAACGTCGAAGGAGATTTCTCCAAAGAATAAATCTGCACCTTGTTGTTCCAATTCAACTACTTTTCTTAATATGGCTCCAGTAGAAGCTGTTGAAATTCTTCCGTAAGCTTCTTGAAATTCGGCTTTTCCTTCTTGAGTAGCGTATTGTAATATTTTTTTGAAATCTTTTAAATCTAGAAGGGGTAACTTATTGTCGTCGCAATATTTGAAAATCACAGAAACAATTCCTGATTGCGTATCGGTTAAATCTAAAATACGGGATAATAATATAGGACCAAATTCGCTAACGGTGGCACGAAGTCTTACGCCGTCTTGATTAGATAATGTAAGCACGTCTACAGGGAAGCCTTTAGGCGTGTAAGGAAGACCAATTTTTTCGTGGCGTTTTTCAATAAAACTATTATTTACTCCTGGTTGGGCTAATCCACTTAAATCACCTTTTATGTCCATAAGCAATACCGGAATCCCTTTTTCTGAAAGGTTCTCTGCCATGACTTGTAGTGTTTTTGTTTTTCCGGTTCCTGTTGCTCCGGCAATTAAACCATGTCTGTTTAACGTTTTTAGAGGAATATTTACATAGGCGTTTTTTATAGGTTGTTCATTTAATATGGCAGAGCCCATAGTTATGTATTCGCCTTTAAACGTATTTCCTTCGGTTATCTCTTTAAAAAAAGCGTCGTTATTAGTCATGATTCATAATTTTTTTATAAAAATAGTAATCTTAAAGGAATAGCCTTTAAATCTTTTCAAGATTTTATATGCAAACATAAATCAGTAAACTATCTTTGCACGTTATGAAGAAAGATATTCAAGAGTTGGTAAACAAAGGTGAGATGTTACCTTTAATGGAAGAGTTCTACACTATACAGGGTGAAGGGTTTTATAAAGGAACAGCGGCTTATTTTATTAGAGTAGGTGGTTGCGATGTAGGTTGCCATTGGTGCGATGTAAAGGAAAGTTGGGATGCAGAACTGCATCCGCCAACAGAAACTTCAAAAATTGTTGAGAAAGCAGCGCTTCATAGTAAAACGATTGTTGTTACAGGAGGAGAACCATTAACTTGGGATATGACGGCGCTAACAACACAATTAAAAGCAAAAGGCTTACATGTACATATAGAAACTTCGGGAGCATATCCGTTAACCGGGACTTGGGATTGGATTTGTTTATCTCCAAAAAAACTAAAATTACCCACTGCAGAAGTTTCGGCTAAAGCCAACGAATTAAAAGTTATTATATTTAATAAAGACGATTTTAAATTTGCAGAAGAACAAGCGGCTTTAGTAAACGATGATTGTATTTTATATATGCAACCAGAGTGGAGTAAACGCGATAAAATGATTCCTGAAATAGTAGAGTATGTTATGGCTAATCCAAGATGGAAAGTGTCTCTACAAACTCACAAATACTTGAACATTCCTTAAAAATTAAGGTATACATATTTATACATAGAACATAAAAAAGCCGTTTTCTTAATTGAGAACGGCTTTTCTAATTTTATATATCAAAGAAAATTATTTAACTTTTAAAAGGCATAGATACACGTGTTGTGTCCCATGCTAAAACCATGGTTCCTTGTGCGTCGAAACCAATAGAAAAAGCTTCAATAGATTCAGCATCTACTGATACTAAAGCTGTAGCGCGTGCAACATCATGATCTGCATTATAAGAGTAAGCTCCCCATGCATTTAAATCTTTGTTTAGTATTAACGTCCACGTTTTTTCACCAGGAATTGCGAAAAAAGAATACGTTCCTGCTTTAATAGGAGTGTCTCCAAAATGAGTGTCTTTGTAAAATGTGATTTCTGTAGATTCGTTTGCTCCAGTTCTCCATACTTTACCAAGAGGTGCTAAATCAGATAAAGCACGTCCGTTTAATTGTGGTCTGCTATAAATCACTTTCATGCTTTTATTAGTGTCTTTACTACTAGTAGGGAAAGAAACCGCATCCATAGGACTTTTATCTAGTTTGCTAAATTTTTGTGCATGCATTTCTGTGTTAACGCTAAACGCGACTAATAAACAGAAAACAGTTGCTTTAAGTAATTTCATAATGTTGTGTTTTTTATTGTTTTAATATTATGTCTTAAGTAAAGGTCGATAATTTTTACCAAAGTTTACAAAATTAAAATTTTGAAAGGAAGATCTTGTAGTTTGATTTCATATTTAATAAAAAAGTAATTTTTTTGTTATAAATTGTAACTAATAATAGCTTTGTTGTTTTATAATGCGAATGATATTTTCATATTTGCTTAAGAATTAAAATAAAAAGAATTAAAAATATATAGATTATGTGTGGAATTGTATGTGCATTCGATTTGAAACAAAAGGCGGATGATTTAAGACCTCAGATTTTAGAAATGTCGAAAAAAATCCGTCACCGTGGACCAGACTGGAGTGGGATTTTTAGTAACGATAAAGCTATTATGTCACACGAACGTTTGGCTATTGTAGATCCTGCTTCTGGAAAACAACCCTTATTTAGTGATGATGGAAAATTGGTGTTAGCTGCAAACGGAGAAATATATAATCACCGAGAACTTCGTAAACAATTTGAAGGGAAGTACGATTTTCAAACAGAATCAGATTGCGAAGTTATTCTTGCACTATACAAAGAAAAAGGAGTTGATTTTGTAGATGAAATGAACGGAATCTTTGGTTTTGCAATATATGATGTGGAAAAAGATGAGTATTTTGTTGCTCGCGATCATATGGGAATTATTCCTTTATATATAGGATGGGATCAAAACGGAACATTTTATGTGGCTTCAGAATTAAAAGCATTAGAAGGACATTGTACAAAAATCGAATTATTTCCTCCAGGACATTATATGTCAAGTAAAGATGGAGAATTTGTGAAATGGTACAACAGAGATTGGACAGAATTTGATGCAGTAAAAGATAACGAAACCAGTATTGCTGCAATAAAAGAGGCTTTAGAAGCAGCTGTACACAGACAATTAATGTCTGATGTGCCTTACGGTGTATTGCTTTCTGGAGGATTAGATTCTTCAGTAACCTCTGCAATTGCTAAGAAATATGCTCAGAAACGTATTGAAAGTAATGATGAGTCTGATGCGTGGTACCCGCAATTACATAGTTTTTCTGTAGGTTTAGAAGGATCGCCAGATTTAGCTGCAGCAAGAAAAGTAGCAGACCATATTAAAACGATTCACCACGAAATTAAATTTACAATTCAAGAAGGATTAGATGCTATTCGCGATGTGGTTTATAACCTAGAAACTTACGATGTAACAACCATTCGTGCAAGTACACCTATGTATTTAATGGCTCGTGTTATTAAATCTATGGGAATTAAAATGGTATTGTCAGGAGAAGGTGCAGACGAATTATTTGGAGGGTATTTATACTTCCATAAAGCTCCAAATGCTCAAGAATTTCACGAAGAAACTGTTCGTAAATTAAGTAAATTACATATGTACGATTGTTTACGAGCAAACAAAAGTTTAGCCGCTTGGGGTATTGAAGGACGTGTACCATTCTTAGATAAAGAATTTATGGATGTGGCTATGCGTATTAACCCACAAGATAAAATGATTAACGGAGAACGCATGGAAAAATGGGTGGTTCGTAAAGCATTTGAAGATATGATTCCTGAAAGTGTTGCGTGGAGACAAAAAGAACAATTTAGCGATGGCGTAGGTTACAGTTGGATTGATACTTTAAAAGAAGTTGTTGCAACAGAAGTAACGGATGAGCAATTAGCGAATGCTAAATATAAGTTCCCTTTACAAACACCAACAAGTAAAGAAGAATTTTATTACCGTTCAATTTTCGCAGAACACTTTCCAAGTGATGCCGCAGCAATGTGTGTGCCTCAAGAAGCTAGTGTAGCTTGTAGTACAAAAATTGCACTAGAATGGGATGAGGCTTTTAAAAACATGAATGATCCAAGCGGAAGAGCTGTTGCAAATGTGCATACAGAAGCATATGGTAAAGCTTAAGATAGACGTTTTTATATTTTAATTTAGTGTTTTAAAAACCTCAAAATCTCTAATATTAGAGATTTTGAGGTTTTTCTTATTTTAACATCGTGTTAAAAAATGCAAAAATTTAATATAAGGCTATTTTTAGCTGTTCTAAGCGTGTTTTTAATAATTAACAAATGTTGATAATTTTAAGGCTAATGCCGTTAAGAGCTTTTTAAAACGCTTATATATTAGTATATTTGTTAGTATTCAAAAAATGATACACGCGTGTCATTTTTTTTATGCCAAAAATAGAATTAAAACGTATTCAAAATAATGAGCGAGAAAAGAGAAGAATTTAATAAGGATAATTATTCCGCAGATAGTATCCAAGCCCTTGAGGGAATGGAGCATGTACGTATGCGTCCTTCCATGTATATTGGGGATGTTGGTATAAGAGGTCTTCACCATTTGGTTTATGAAGTTGTAGATAACTCTATAGATGAAGCTTTAGCTGGTCATTGTAACAATATTAGTGTTACTATAAATGAAGATAACTCGATTACTACCGAAGATGATGGTCGTGGTATTCCTGTAGACTTACATAAAAAAGAAGGTGTCTCTGCATTAGAAGTTGTAATGACTAAAATTGGTGCTGGAGGTAAATTTGATAAAGATTCTTACAAAGTTTCTGGAGGTCTTCATGGTGTTGGTGTAAGTTGTGTTAACGCATTGTCCGAGCATTTAAAAGCAACCGTTTACAGAAAAGGTGAAATTTGGGAACAAGAATACGAAAGAGGTAAAGCAATATATCCTGTAAAGAAAGTTGGTGATACAGATAAAAGAGGTACAGTTGTAACTTTTAAACCAGATTCAACAATTTTTAAACAAACGTTAGAGTATAATTATGACACTTTAGCAAGTAGATTGCGTGAATTAGCCTATTTAAATAAAGGTATTACGGTTCATTTAATTGATAAGCGTTTCAAAAAAGAAGATGGTGAATATGAGGGTGAAACATTTCATTCTGAAGAAGGTTTAAAAGAATTTGTAAAGTTCTTAGACGCAAATCGTGAGCCAATCATTACTGAAGTTATCGCTTTTGAAGGTGAAAAAAATGATATTCCTGTTGAGGTTGCGATGATTTATAACACCTCTTATGCTGAAAATTTACATTCTTATGTAAACAACATTAATACACATGAAGGAGGAACACACCTTTCAGGTTTCAGACGAGGATTAACACATACATTAAAAAAATATGCAGATAATTCTGGGTTAACAGATAAATTGAAGTTTGAAATTTCTGGAGACGATTTCCGTGAAGGTTTAACAGCAATTATTTCTGTGAAAGTTCAAGAACCACAATTCGAAGGACAAACAAAAACAAAATTAGGTAACAGAGAAGTTTCAGCATCAGTAAGTCAAGCGGTTTCAGAAATGTTAACCGATTATTTAGAAGAGCATCCAGACGATGCTAAGGTCATTGTTCAAAAAGTGATTTTAGCAGCGCAAGCACGTCACGCGGCACAAAAAGCACGTGAAATGGTTCAGCGTAAAACCGTAATGAGTATTGGTGGTTTACCTGGGAAATTAAGTGACTGTTCTGAGCAAGATCCTACAAAATGTGAAGTATTCCTTGTCGAGGGAGATTCTGCAGGTGGAACGGCTAAACAAGGTCGTGACCGTGCGTTTCAAGCCATCTTACCATTACGTGGTAAAATACTTAACGTAGAGAAAGCTATGAAACATAAGGTTTTCGAAAACGAAGAGATTAAAAATATATTTACTGCTCTAGGAGTTACTATAGGGACTGAAGAAGATAGTCAAGCACTTAACTTATCTAAATTACGCTACCATAAAGTTGTAATTATGTGTGATGCCGATATTGATGGTAGCCACATTGCAACCTTAATCTTAACGTTCTTTTTTAGATATATGAAAGAACTTATTGAAAACGGACATATTTATATTGCAACGCCACCTTTATATTTAGTTAAAAAAGGAGCGAAAAAAGAATATGCTTGGAGTGATGAAGAACGAGATGGTTTAACAGAAAAATTTGGAGGTGCAGCTATTCAGCGTTATAAAGGTCTTGGAGAGATGAATGCAGAGCAACTTTGGGATACTACAATGAATCCTGACTTTAGAACATTAAGACAAGTGAAAATTGATAATGGAGGAGAAGCCGATCGTATTTTCTCTATGTTAATGGGAGATGAAGTGCCACCTCGTCGTGAGTTTATTGAGAAAAATGCAGTGTATGCTAAAATTGATGCATAATAATGCATCTCAAGTATTGTTAAAAGACGTTCTCTATTAATAGTCTTTCCTTTTAGTATGAACTTCGTTTTTTCATTAAAATGAAAATGAGGTCTTTAAATTATAATATTATTATAATTTCAAAGGTCATAGAAGTTGAATTGTATTAAAAGTGGTAAATTAGCAATAAGAAAATAATTTTGAATCTTAAAATAAAATAAAATGAAAGTAACAGTAGTTGGAGCAGGAGCAGTAGGTGCAAGTTGTGCAGAATATATTGCTATTAAAAACTTTGCTTCAGAAGTTGTATTGTTAGACATTAAAGAAGGTTTTGCAGAAGGTAAAGCTATGGATTTAATGCAAACAGCATCTTTAAACGGATTCGACACAAAAATTACAGGTGTAACTGGCGATTATAGCCAAACTGCAGGTAGTGATGTTTGTGTTATTACAAGTGGTATTCCTAGAAAACCAGGAATGACAAGAGAAGAACTTATCGGTATTAATGCTGGTATTGTTAAGAATGTATCTACAAGTTTACTTGAGCATTCTCCAAACATGATTCTTATCGTAGTGAGTAATCCTATGGATACGATGACATATTTAGCGCATAAAGCTACAGGTTTACCTAAAAATAGAATTATTGGAATGGGTGGAGCTTTAGATTCTGCACGTTTTAAATACAGATTAGCAGAAGCTTTAGGTGCTCCTATTAGTGATGTAGATGGTATGGTTATCGGTGGACATAGCGATACTGGTATGTTTCCTTTAACACGTTTAGCAACTAGAAATAGTGTGCCTGTTTCAGAATTTTTATCTGAAGAACGTTTAAATCAAGTAAAAGAAGATACTAAAGTTGGTGGAGCAACATTAACTAAATTATTAGGAACTTCTGCTTGGTATGCTCCAGGTGCAGCTGTATCAGGTATGGTTCAAGCTATTGCTTGCGATACTAAAAAAATATTCCCTTGTTCAGCGTTATTAGATGGTGAATATGGTTTATCAGATATTTGTTTAGGTGTACCAGTTGTTTTAGGTAAAGATGGTATCGAAAAAATAGTAGATATTACACTTAACGATGAAGAAAAAGCACATTTAGCTGCAAGTGCAGAAGGTGTTAAAAAAACAAATGGATTATTAGAATTCTAATTCATTTTAATGTTTTATATAAAAAAGACTGTCTGAAAAGATGGTCTTTTTTTGTGCGTTACAAAGAATAGAAATAAGAAATAAGTGTTGTGTTTTTATTTTTTTCTTTATTTTGGATTACTCCATCCTTCCATAAATGTTCCTAAAGCATAATCTGAAAAATAAAATATCACAAAAAGGGATAAAATTAGGAATGAGATTTTTGATAATTTCTTGTAGTTGATTTTCATAATATTGATTTTGAAGTCTTTAAATACATAAATATTTTTCTTATTATTCAGGCTTTCAACTTCAGTTTTTGTAGGTATTAGGACCTTGCATAATTTCAAATAAAAGGATTAATTACGTATCTTAGTATGACAAAAATTACATGATTATGGGACCAATTATAGTTGCTACAAATTTTTCAAAACTATCAGATAATGCTGAATTATATGCAGCAGCATTAGCTAAACACTTCAATGTTAAGCTTGTGCTTTTTAATGCTTTTCAGATTCCTCTTCATGCCTCAAATACATTATTATCGGCAGAATCTATTAATGGATTAATGCAAAGTAACATTGATAAACTAAAAAAGACTGCTTCAGCCTTAAAAAAAGAATTTGAGATTGAAGTAGACTATCAATGTGTGTACGCACAACTAGAATTTAAAATAGATTATCTTATGGAGCAGAACGATTCGTCGCTTTTAGTAATAGGTATGTCTAGTAAATCTTTAGAACAAAATTTAATAGGAAATCCAACAACAACGTTAATTAGTTTAAAGAAATTTCCAGTGTTAGCGATTCCAATACATGCAAAATTTAAAGGCATGAAGAAAATTCTTTTTGCCTGCGATTTAATGGGTGATGTACCTTTAAAAACATTAGCAAAATTACGTCAGATATCAACGAAGTTAAAATCTGAGGTTACTGTTTTTTATGTCGATAAAAAGATAGACGAGTTGAAGTTTAATCAATCTACACTTGGAAATATTGATAAGCAACTTGAAAAAGTTGATTATTTATATAAAAACGTGAAGTCGGATACAGTGATTGAAGAGATTGAAAAAGAAATAAAAACGTTTCATTCTGATTTGTTAGTCATGATTCCTAGAGAATATGGTTTTTGGGAATCTTTAATTCATAAAAGTAAAACAAGAGTAATGGCTTCAGGGCTAAATATACCATTACTGTCTATTCCTGTAAAGTAATAGAATTCCTTTTTAGAGGATAATCGATTAAAATCTTTTTAATAAGGGAACGTACGCTATATTCTTTAACTGTTTTTTACGCAAAGTAATACTTCTGTGAGTGCTTCTCTTTTTATTGTCAAGAGTCTTGTAAGGACTATTGATAATAAACGTGTAACGATAGAAAGTAATCTTAATTTTTTTATATATTTGGCGCATGAATTTGAAATGGTACATTAGTACTTTAACAGTAATTGTTGCTCTGTTTTTTGGTGTTGCTAGTCAACAACAAAATGCTATACCTAATCAGGAAATTGTATTGCAGTTTTCTGGTGATGTTGTTGTGCATGATAAAGCAGAACATGCCATTTCTATTGTTAAGCAGCAATTACAAAATATTGGTGCCAAAAACATTCAGGTTAGTGAAGATAAAGACGGTATTTTAAAAATTACGTATTATTCTAACTCAGATGTAGATCAAATTAAAAAAATATTATCTGATGATGATATCTTAGAATTTGACGATTCGCCTCAGGAACACGATCACTTTCCTTTCTCAGAACAAACTATAACTTGTAATATTGATGTTTTCGAAATCCATAGCGGTTCCGATTTTGCTTTTACTCATGCAGGAAAAATCGCATTAGAATTAAAAGCAAGTAGTCATCATTTTAATAACACCAATACACATCCGGTTTTTGGATATACTACAGATTTAGTAGAAGTGTCTTCAATTAAAGTTGCTTACAAGTTTTACAAAAATATTGCGCTAGCAATAGATAATAATTCTAAGAAAATACCCGAAGTAAGGGCAGGACCTTTAGTTTAAGAAGGTCTTAAAAGTATTCTTATTTTAAAATAGTTACATTTTATTCTACGTCCTTCATATACATATCATTGTGATGATTGTTTTATATTCATTACTAATAGGTAGCTAGATAAATATATCTATTGCTATTCTTCAATAAAAACTATACATAAAATTTATATGTTGAGTGATTAGTATATTGCTCGCATTTTAAAAAATTGATTAATAAATAATTAAATAATGCAGAATAAAGGATTAGTAAAGTTGTTTGCAGTCTTGTTCGGTCTGGTAAGTATTTACCAATTATCGTTCACGTTTAAGGCAAACAGCATCGAAGACGATGCAAAAGCATATTCAAAAGGAGACTCGGTAAAAGAAGCTCAATATTTGGATTCATTATCAACAGAAAAAGTATTTAACTTAGGTGTTACAGATTATACGTATGGCGAGGTAAAAGACAAGGCTATGAATCTTGGTCTTGACCTTAAAGGAGGTATAAATGTTATTCTTCAAGTGTCTGTAAAAGATATCTTAAAAGGTTTAGCTAATCATACTAGCGAACCAGCTTTTAACAAAGCGTTAGATGATGCTTCAGAACTTCAGAAAAATAGTCAGAATACATATTTAGAAGATTTCTATATTGCTTTTGACAAAATTAAAGGAGATACAAAGTTAGCTTCTCCAGATATTTTTGCAAACAGATCGTTAAGTGATGAAATTACTTTTGATATGACAGACGATCAAGTGAAGCCAATTATCAGTAAGAAAATTGACGAATCTATTACTTCTGCATTCGAAGTATTGCGTAAGCGTATCGATGAATTTGGGGTAACATCTCCAAATATTCAACGTTTAGGAGAATCTGGACGTATTTTAGTTGAATTACCTGGTGTTAAAGATGTAGAGCGTGCTAAAAAATTATTACAAAGTACTGCGCAATTAGAGTTTTGGGATGTTTATAAAGGTGAAACATTAGTGCCTTTTATTATTCAAGCAAACAATGTACTTAAAGAAGAGCTTGCTGCTAAAACAGAAACGACTGAAGATGTTGTAGCTGAAGAAGCTTCAGAAAGTGATTCTCAAATTGATGATTTATTGGGTGAAGCTGTAACAGATTCAACTAAAGTAGCCGAAAACCCATTATTAGATTTAATTAAGGGGCAAGGTTATCAAGGAGGTCCAATCGTGGCTCAATTTGATATTAAAGACAAACAAACTGTTTTAGATTATTTAAACAGATCAGATATTAGAGCATTACTTTCAGTAGAGCAACGTTATGTTAAGTTTGCTTTTGGTATGCCAGAAAAAGATAGTGATGTTGTTGGTTTATATGCATTAATTGGAAATAGAGAAAATGTACCACCTATGAGTGGAGCAGTAGTTACAAATGCAACTCAGCAATACGACCAATTAGGTAAGCCTGCTGTGTCTATGCAAATGAATGCAAAAGGCGCTAAGGTTTGGGAAGAAATGACTGGAAAAGCTTACTCTCAACAAAGTCAAATTGCTATCGTTTTAGATAATGTTGTGTACTCTGCACCTGGTGTAACAACTGGGCCAATTGCTGGAGGGAATTCAGAAATTTCAGGACAATTTACATTAAATGAAGCTGTCGATTTAGCAAACGTTTTACGTGCTGGTAAATTACCTGCTTCTGCAGATATTATTCAAAGTGAGGTTGTAGGACCATCTTTAGGTCAGGAAGCTATTGATAGTGGAGAGATTTCTTTCGTAATTGCATTGGTATTAGTTTTATTATGGATGTTGTTCTATTACGGAAAAGCTGGTGGTTTTGCAGATATTGCAATGGCATTAAACATTTTATTAATATTCGGTGTATTATCTGGATTAGGAGCTGTATTAACATTGCCAGGTATTGCAGGTATTGTATTAACTATAGGTATGTCGGTAGATGCGAACGTATTAATTTATGAGCGTATTCGAGAAGAGATATCGAATGGTAAAGGACAAAGAGAAGCGATTCAAGACGGATTTAGTAATGCTTTATCTTCTATTTTAGATGCAAACATTACTACAGGCTTAACAGCTTTAATCTTATTTATATTTGGTACAGGTCCAATTAAAGGATTTGCAACTACATTACTAATAGGTATTGTAACATCTTTATTTACTGCAATTTTTATTACTAGATTATTAATAGACTGGTATGTAGGTCGTGGTGGAAACTTAGATTTCTCTACAGGAATTACTAAAAACTTATTTAGAAACATTAATATAGAGTTTCTTAAAAAACGTAAAATTGCTTACATCATTTCAGGAACTTTAATAGTAGTTAGTTTAGGATCTTTATTTACTAACGGTTTAGACCAAGGTGTAGATTTTGTTGGAGGTAGAAATTATCAAGTACGTTTTAGTGAAGCAGTTAGTCCTTCAGAATTAATGCCAGCTTTGGAAGGCGCTTTTGGTAGTGCAGATGCTAAAACTTTTGGTAGTGCAGAACAAGTGAAAATTTCAACTAAATATAAAGTAAACGAAACAAGTGCTGAGGTTGATGAAGAAATTAGAAAAGAATTATACACAGCTTTACAATCTCATTTAACAGGTGTGTCTTACGAAGACTTTATTAGCGATAACCAACACAAAACAGTTGGTTTAATGAAATCTTACAAAGTGAGTCCAACAATTGCTGATGACATTAAGAAAGAATCTTTTTGGGCAGTATTAGGGTCTTTAATAGTCGTGTTCTTGTATATCTTATTCCGTTTCAAAAAATGGCAATATTCATTAGGAGCAGTAACTGCGGTATTCCATGATGTTATTATTGTGTTAGGAGTGTTCTCTTTAACTTACAAATTTATGCCATTTAACATGGAAATAGATCAATCATTTATCGCAGCCATCTTAACCGTAATTGGTTACTCTCTGAATGATACTGTGGTTGTATTTGATAGAATTCGTGAGTATTTCCATATACATGAAGGGTGGAGTTTAAGTAAAGTGGTAAACGTATCTCTAAGTAGTACACTTAGTAGAACGTTAAACACATCTTTAACAACATTAGTTGTATTATTAGCAATCTTTGCTTTTGGTGGAGATTCAATTCGTGGATTTATGTTTGCATTAATAGTTGGGGTTGTAGTAGGTACTTACTCTTCATTATTTATCGCAACACCTATTATGTACGATACTTTAGATGCTTCTGAAAAGAAGAGAAAATTAAAAGAAAGTGAAGTTGCTGCATAAGTAAGCGCTTCTTAATATATTATAAAAGCCTTCTAAGCGTAAGTTTAGAAGGCTTTATGTTTTTTGTAATAAAACGATATCACATCCAATTTATTAAATTATTATAACTCGTATTTAAGTGAGGTATTTAAAATATAAACCAGGCTTTAGTCAGTTTAAGTCTGAATGAACTAAAAATGTGTTGATAGTCTGATGTTTATAAAATATTATGTACCATAAAAAAAAGACCTGTAATTTCATTATTGATAATTTATAGCCCCTTTGTTCTGTTTTATGATAATAATATGTATTTATTAGACTTTTTGCAGTTTTTTAAATTCATAATTAAGTATTAATACTTATTTTTGAGTTAAGTAATCGAATAATAACTACGTATATGAAAAAAGTGATAGTTGTAGGAAACGGCATGGTAGGGTATAAATTTTGCGAAAAATTTGTAACTAAAGAAGGAAGTGAAAAATTTCAAGTGACTGTTTTCGGAGAAGAACCAAGACCTGCATACGATCGTGTTCATTTAAGTGAGTTTTTCGAAAATCAAGATGCTAAAGCTTTAGAAATGGCGCCAAGATCTTGGTATGAAGAACATAATATCAATTTAATTACTGATGTTCGCATAACAGATATTCATAGAAGTAAAAAAACAATTACTAGTGCTAACGAAAAAGAGTATGCATACGATTATTTGGTCTTAGCAACGGGGTCTTCTCCTTTTGTACCTCCTATTAAAGGTGTGGAAAAGGAAGGTGTTTTTGTATATAGAACTATTGAAGATTTAGAAGGCATGCTTGCTTATGCTGCTAAACTAAAAGTGAAGAACCCAAATGCAAAAGCAGCTGTGCTTGGTGGTGGTTTATTAGGATTAGAGGCAGGAAAAGCAGTAATGGATATGGGCTTAGAACCACATATTGTAGAGTTTGCTCCTAAATTAATGCCAAGACAATTAGATTCTAGAAGTAGTCAAGTATTGCAGTTAAAGTTAGAATCTATCGGATTAAATATTCATCTAAGTAAAGCAACCAATCAAATCTTAGGAGACGATGGTTACATTACAGGAATGGAGTTTGGCGAAGACGATAAGTTAGATGTAGAAATGTTAATTATTTCTGCAGGGATTCGTCCTCGAGATGAACTAGGAAAGACTTGTGATTTAGACATGGGCGTTCGTGGAGGAATTGTAGTGAATAACAAAATGCAAACATCAGATCCATATATTTTTGCTATTGGTGAAGTTGCTTTATATAATCAGATGATTTATGGGTTAGTCGCTCCTGGTTACGATATGGCAGAAGTTGCAGCTAGTCAAATTATAGGTAATATAGAGGTTTTAATGCCTGCAGAAATAGACATGTCTACAAAATTAAAATTAATTGGTGTAGATGTGGCTAGTTTTGGTGAGCCTTTTATGCCGGCTTCAAAAGGACATTCTATTATTTTTGAAAATAAGACACAACATTTATATAAACGAATTAATGTGAGTCTAGATGGTAAATCTCTATTAGGAGGTATACTTGTAGGCGATGCATCAGATTATAATATGTTACATCAAGTGTTCTTAAACGGAATGCCTATTCCGGAAGATCCGGCGCAACTCATTTTACCTGCTACAGAAGGCGGTGCTTTTGGTAGTGCGTTAGACCTGCCAGACGAAGCTCAAATATGTTCATGTGAAAATGTAACTAAGGTACAGATTTGTGGTGCAATAAAAGATGGTTCTTGCGAAGATTTAGCGGGTGTAATTTCAGCTACGAAAGCAAGTACAAGTTGCGGAGGTTGTAAGCCTATGGTTACAGATTTAGTTACCGAAACGTTGAAGTCTCTAGGTAAGACCGTGAAAAATGTGATTTGTGAGCATTTTGAATATAGCCGTCAAGAACTTTATGGTATTGTAAAAGCTAAAAAATTAACATCTTTTAATGAGGTGTTGGATGCATGCGGAACCGGACACGGTTGTGAGACATGTAAACCTCTAGTATCTTCAATATTTGCTAGTTTGTATAATGATACGCCTAATAAGGAAGATGTTACTCAAGATACTAACGATAAGTTTTTGGCAAACATACAACGTAACGGAACCTATTCTGTCGTGCCAAGAATTGCAGGAGGAGAAGTTACTCCGGAAAATTTAATTGTATTAGGAAGAATAGGAAAGAAATATAATTTATATACAAAAATTACAGGTGGTGCACGTATAGATTTCTTCGGTGCAGAGTTAAATGATTTGCCAGCCATTTGGAAAGAATTAATAGATGCTGGTTTTGAAAGCGGACATGCTTATGGAAAGTCTCTGCGTACTGTTAAAAGCTGTGTCGGCTCTACGTGGTGTCGTTACGGATTAGCAGAAAGTATTTCTTTCTCCATAGAATTAGAGAATAGATATAAAGGATTGCGTTCTCCTCATAAAATTAAAGGTGGTGTATCTGGTTGTATTCGTGAGTGTGCAGAAGCTAGAGGAAAAGATTTTGGAATTATTGCTGTAGAAGGTGGATGGAATTTATATGTAGGTGGTAATGGTGGTGCAACTCCAAGACACGCTCAGTTATTAGCTGAAAAAATAGACAATGAAACCGTTATCAAATATTTAGATCGTTACTTAGTGTATTATATTCAAACTGCGGCGCCGTTAATGCGTACTGCTGCTTGGTTAGATAAATTAGAAGGCGGTATTGAACAGCTTAAAAAAGTAGTGATTGAAGACAGTTTAAATATTGTTGAAGACTTAGAAAAAGAAATGCAATTTTTAGTTGATGCTTACGAATGTGAGTGGAAACAAGCGATTGAAAATGATGAGATGAAAAAACGTTTTAGTCATTTTGTGAATTCAGACGATCGTGATGATAATTTAGTCTTTGTGCCTTTAAGAGATCAGAAAATGCCAAAACTTTGGGAAAAAGAGGTTAAAGAAGTAACCCTATAAGTATATAAGTTATTGTTTTAAAATAGACATTTATGGAAGAAGTACTATCAAAATATAAAACGGTAAAAGCCGATGAAGTTCAGGTGTGGTTTAAAGCAGCTTCAGTTCTAGCATTTCCAACTGATGGTGGAGCATGTGTAAAATATAAAGACTTACAAATTGCTGTTTTTAACTTTTCACGACTAAATGCTTGGTATGCGTGCCAGAATTTATCGCCAGAAAAACAAGAAATGGTTTTGTCTAGAGGTATGTTGGGCGATCAGAAAGGAACACCTAAAATAGCGTGTCCGTTACATAAAAAAACATTTTCGTTAGTGACAGGAGAAAACCTTAATGGCAATCTAGATCCTATTGCAATTTATCCTGTAAAAATAGAAGACAACTTTGTGTATATCGGATTTTCTGAATAGATTTGATAGATATCAAAAACTATAATATTGTGAGTACAAAATTTGAACAGGCCATAGCATTAATCGATGAAAAAAATGCTCAAGACTTAAATCGTGAAATTGAAAACGGAAAATCAATGCCTAAAGAATTGTTGTATTCTCAACGCATGACAGATTGCTTGTTAAACCATATGCCAACAGCCTCTGAAGCCTTGCAAATAGCCGTTCGTGCACAACATATTTGTCGGTGGGAGATTGCTAGAAAGGATTATCCTATGACTAAAGCTGGTTATATGAACTGGCGTAACGATCTTAAAAAGATGCATGCTAATTTAACTGCTGAAATTTTAGAATCTGTAGGTTATGATACCGATTTTATTGATCGTGTTAAATTTATTATTAGTAAAAAAGCATTTAAAAAAGATCCAGATTCACAGACTTTAGAAGATGTAGTATGTTTGGTGTTCCTTCAATATTATTTTGAGGATTTTAGAAAGAAACACGAAGCAGATAAAATAATAGATATTGTCCAAAAAACGTGGAATAAAATGTCTGATGCCGCACATGAAAAAGCGATGACTTTACCTTTTTCATCAGAGAGTCTAAGTGTTATTAAACAAGCTTTGTCTTAAATATAATCCATCTTTAAATGAACGACTTAAGTAGTACGTTAGATAATAGTACATTTAATAGGCTACGTCGTTTATATATTATTGCTTTAAGTGCTATTGCATGTTCTGTGTTTATTAGTCAGATTATTGTACGCAATTTTTTGCAAGATCAGCAGGACGATTCTACTGTAATAAACGTTGCTGGTCGGCAACGTATGCTTAGTCAGAAGCTGAGTAAAGAAGTACTTTTAATAGCAAATACAACTAATGTGTCCCAACGATTGGTTTTAAAAGATACTTTAAAGAATACCATAAATAGGTGGAAAACTTCACATATTGCTTTGCAACAAGGCAGCGATAGTCTAAAACTTTCCGGAAAAAATAGCGAAAAAATTATTGAGATGTTTACGCATCTTCAAGTACCTTTTTCTGCGATGTTCCAAGCTTCTCAGAATATTATTTCAAGCATAGAACAACATCCTGAAATAGATGTATCTCTTTTAGAGCCTTTTGAAGAACAAGTTACCTCTAACGAGTATCTGTTTTTAACAATTATGGATACTATTGTTAATCAATACGATGTCGAGGCAAATAAGAAAGTAAATCTGTTAAGTCATTGGGAGTTGTTTCTAATGATTTTTACCTTAACGTTACTGTTTTTAGAGTTTTTGTTTATTTTTAAACCAACAGCAAAAATGGTTAAAGAAACTATAGCAAAGTTGTTGCGTTCAGAAGAAAAAGCTATTAAAGCCGCTTATGAAGCAGACATGTTACGAGAAGAAAATGAAAAATCTGTAAAAGAGCTTCGTGTGTTAAATCATGCAATGGATAAAACATTGTTATTTGCTAGATTAAAATCAGATGGATCGATTATTCATATTGGCGATAAATTTTCAAAATTATTTAAGGAACCTAAATTCAATATCAATTTAAATTTTTCAGAATTAATTTCAACTGAAAAAAATGATCAGCAATATATCGAACATGTTTTAAAAACGTATCATAAACTAGGTTGGCAAGGCGAAGTAAAAGCAGTAAAAAGTTCTGGAGAACAATTATGGTTGGAAATGTATTTAATTCCTATTCATTCTGAAGTAGAAAATTCTGAAATTTTAATTATAGCTTCAGATATAACAGAAAAAAGACAAGCACAACTAGATGTAGAATCGTTAACTAAACAGAGTTACGAGGAAAAAATGAATCAGCAGAAAATTATTTCTAGTAAAATTATTGAAAACCAAGAGCAGGAACAAAACCGAATAGCAAAAGATATTCATGATGGTATTGGCCAAATGTTAACGGGTTTAAAATATAACTTAGAAAGTGTAAATCTGAATGATTTAGAAAAGGCAACTTCAAAAATTGAAAACTTAAAAAGTTTAACTACAGATATTATTCAAGGGGTTCGTGCCGCAACATTTAATTTAACACCACCAGAATTAAGCGATTATGGTATTGTGCCCGCACTCTCAAAATTAACACAAGAGTTGGCTAAACTTACAGGTAAGACCATCGAACTTTATAACCGTAAAAACTTTAACCAACGTCTAGACTCTTTAGTTGAAATTAATATTTATCGCATTACTCAAGAAGCGATTAATAATGCTATTAAATATGCCGATTCTACATATATATTAGTCTCTATTTCTCATAGCGAACATATGTTAAGTATTAATATAGACGACGATGGCAAAGGCTTTAATGTTAATCGTCCAAAAGATATTAAAACAGGAGTTGGTGGTATGGGCATGACGTTTATGAAAGAGCGTATTAACTACATAAATGGCCGACTGTTTTTAAATTCTTCAGAAGAAACAGGAACACGAATTACACTAAATATCCCAATCTAATTAGGTGCTATTACTTAATTTTTGATTATTTTGCTACGTATTAATTAGAATATATAAGTATATGATAAATGTAGTGTTGGCAGACGATCATGTTTTGGTTCGCGACGGTATAAAATCTTTATTAGAAGATCAGGAAGGGATTCATGTAATAGATGAAGCTTCAGATGGTAAAGAAGCTTTAAAAGTTGTAGAATCTTCTAATCCAGATGTTCTTATTGTAGATATTCGTATGCCAGAAATGAATGGAATTGAAGTTGTTGCCGAGTTAAAAAAGAGAAATAAAACCATAAAAACCTTAGTGCTTTCTATGCACGATTCCGAAGAATATGTTTTAAATGCTATTAATGCAGGTGCCGATGGTTACTTGTTAAAAGGCTCTAGTAAAGAGGAATTTATGAAGGCTTTACATATGATAGCTTCTGGAGGAAAGTATTTTACAGGAGATATATCGTCTATTATTATTAATAATATGATTAATTCAGGAGGACAACATGTTGAAGCAAAAGAGAAACCTGAAGCGACTTTTAAATTAACTAAACGCGAAAAGCAAATCCTAGCTTTAGTGTTAGATGGTAAAAGCAATAAAGAAATTGCTGAAGATTTAGATGTGAGTAAACGTACAGCAGAAGTTCATAGATTTAATTTGATGAAAAAGCTAGATGTTAAAAATTTAATTGAACTTACTAAAATAGCTTCTAAGTATCAATTAGTTTGATTTTGTAATTTATATATTACTGTATTTTAGATTTTTAAATATTGTTTTTGAGGTATTGATAATTTTGTGTTGAATTTTTATTAAGTATGTAATAATTGAAAAAATACGTAATTTTATACGTAGTAATTAAGTATTAATACTTAATTTGCTCAGACCAACGTAAAAATTCAATTGTTATGAATTCAACAAAAGCCACAAAATTAGACCTTTTAAATGTAAAGAGTCTTCCAATCCGAACATTCTGGATTACATCAATAGCCTTTTTCTTATGTTTCTTCGCATGGTTTGGTATCGTACCATTTATGCCAGATGTCGTTAAAGATTTAGGGTTAACACCTTCGCAAAAATGGAACTCCATTATACTTGCGGTTTCAGGAACTGTATTTGCACGTTTACTAATTGGTAAATTGTGTGATAAATATGGACCACGTTTATGTTACTCTTGGTTACTTGTGTTAGGCGCCATTCCTGTTATTTTATTAGGATTTGTACAAACACCTCTTCAATTTTTAGTATGTCGATTTTTTATTGGCTTTATTGGAGCATCGTTTGTAATTACTCAATTTCATACGTCTATTATGTTTGCTCCAAATATTGTTGGAACAGCTAATGCAACTTCTGCAGGATGGGGAAATTTAGGAGGAGGAGCTAACCGATTAGGAATGCCTATAATAGCAGCAGCTGTTATTGCATTTGGTGCAGCAGAGTCTGAAGCTTGGCGTTATTCTATGATTGTTGCTGGAGTTGTCTGTTTCTTAATGGGACTTATATATTATAACTTTACGCAAGATACAATACAAGGAAATTATAAAGATTTAAAAGCTACTGGAGATATGCCAGTTGCTAAAAAAGATGATGTTGGCTTTTTAGAAGCTATTAAAGATTATAGAGTGTGGATTTTGTTCTTAGTATACGCAGCCTGTTTCGGAATAGAATTAACGGTTTATGGAACTATGGATGATTATCTTCAAAACACCTTTCAATTAGAGCGTGTCACTGCTGGTAATATTGTGTTATCGTTTGCTTTGATGAATATTTTTGCTAGAACGCTAGGCGGTTTCTTCGGAGATAAATTTGGAAAATTAAAAGGATTACGAGGTCGTGTTTTATTCCTTGCAGTAATATTAGCTGCCGAAGGGATCATGTTAGCTTTATTTTCTACAGCTACAGGAATAATTGCAGGAATAGTTTTATTAGTGTTGTTTAGTTTAACCGTACAAATGGCAGAAGGAGCCACGTTTTCTGTAGTCCCTTTTGTAAATCCAAAAGCAATAGGTTCTATATCAGGAATTGTTGGAGCAGGAGGAAATGTAGGTGCTTTTTTAGCCGCTATTTTATTAAAATCTAAATCGGCTGTAGCAGAAAAAGCTGCTATTGTAGCAACCGAAGGTCTGGGGGAAGATGTTGTTAAAGCAGCACAATCAGCAGCAGCATCGGAGGCTGTTTCTGGTGGTTTCTTATTAATCGGGTTTACCGTAATGTTTGTAGCCATAGGTGTTTTAGCTATTAAATTTTCAGCAGTTGCAGATGAGATTATTGAAAAAGAAATTGAAGACGATATAGAGGCTGAGATGGTAACACAATCCATTTAAAAAAAATACTTTAAAAATAAAGTTTCAGAATAAAACGTTTCATTACTTTTAGAAGAATAGACAAAATATAACTCCTTAATATGCCTCAACAAGAAATTAAAACAACGTGTTCATACTGTGGTGTAGGCTGTGGTATAATCATAAAGAAAGATGAACATAATAAAGTTTATGTAGAAGGCGATAAGGATCATCCGGTAAACAAAGGGATGTTGTGTTCTAAAGGAATGAATTTACATTATGTAGCAAACGATGTTTCCGATAGGTTATTATATCCGCAAATGAGATGGAGCAAATCTCATCCTTTAGAACGTGTAAGTTGGGATACAGCTTTAGATCGTGCTGCTAAGGTTTTTAAATCTATTATACAAAAATATGGTCCAGACAGTGTGGGGTTTTATGTGTCTGGACAGTGCTTAACCGAAGAATACTACATTGCAAACAAACTAACTAAAGGATTTTTAGGAACAAATAACATAGATACTAATTCAAGACTATGTATGAGTTCCGCTGTTGTCGGTTATAAAAAAACATTTGGTGAAGATTCTGTGCCTATTTCTTATGAAGATATAGAATTAGCCGATTGTTTTTTAATAACCGGTGCAAATCCGGCATGGTGTCACCCTATACTTTTTAGACGTATAGAACAACACAAAGAAAAGAATCCGAATGTAAAAATTCTAGTTGTAGATCCTAGAAAAACAGATTCTGCTAATTTCGCAGATATGCATCTTCAAATCTTACCTGGTACAGATGTAATTTTATATAATGCGATTGGTAGACGTCTTATTGAACGCCGTATGATTGATAAAGATTTTATTAAAGATCATACAGACAATTTTGAAAAATATAAAAAACAAGTGCTTTCTACATCTTTAAAAGAAGCGGCAAGTTTATGCGGTATAACGGTTGATGAAATTAAGAAAGCAGCTCAAATTATTGGAAATTCTAAAGCATTTATTAGTATGTGGGCTATGGGACTAAATCAAAGTGCCATTGGGACTCATAAAAATTATGCACTTATAAATTTATCTTTAATTACTGGTCAGGTCGGGAAACCTGGATCGGGGCCGTTTTCTTTAACAGGACAACCTAATGCCATGGGAGGTCGAGAAGTAGGAGGGATGGCTAATTTATTGGCGGTTCATAAAGATTTATTTAATGAAAAACATAGACAAGAAGTTGCCGATTTTTGGAACGTAGATAAGATTTCTGATAAAGCAGGATATACTGCAACAGAAATGTTTGATGCTTTAGAATCGGGTAAAATGAAAGCTGTTTGGGTAGTTTGTACAAATCCAATGGTAAGTATGCCAAACGCGCATCAAGTAGAAAGAGCATTGAAGCAAGCAAAATTTGTTGTGGTTCAGGATATTTCAAACCGTTCAGATACTTTAGAGCATGCAGATTTAGTTTTACCTGCTGCGGCTTGGTTAGAGAAAGAAGGAACAATGACAAATTCAGAACGTCGTATTTCATATTTACCTAAAGGTATTGATGCTCCAGGAGAAGCCAAACCTGATGTGGAAATTCTATGTGAGTTTGCACAGAAAATGGGATTTAATGGTTTTAATTACAATTCTACAGCCGAAATTTATCAGGAATATTGCGAGATGACAAAAGGCTCGAATATCGATGTTTCACAATTAAATTACGATAGATTAAAAACGGAAGGCACATTTCAATGGCCTGTTTCCGAAGCACAAAAAGGAGGTACACCAAGATTGTTTCAAGATAAAAAATTCTATACACCGTCGCAAAAAGCGATGTTTAATGTGCCGGATTTTATTGCTAATACATCCGATCTGCCAAACGAGACCTTTCCTTTAATTTTAACTACAGGTCGTGTGCGCGACCAGTGGCACACCATGACCAAGACAGGGAAAGTGTCGCGTTTAAAGACACATTATTCTACTCCTGTTTTAGAAATTAGTCAAGTAGATGCTTTTATTAATAAAATTAAAGATGGAGATGTTGTAGAGGTTACAAGTGCAAAAGGTGTTGTAAGAGTGCGTGCCAAAGTAACAGATACAGTTAAAAAAGGTGTGGTGTTCTTGCCTATGCATTGGGGAAAACAGTTAAAAAGTGATTTAAACCGTGCGAATAATTTAACGCATACAATTGTAGATCCAGTCTCTAAAGAACCGGATTTTAAATACACAAGAGTTTCTGTTTCAAAATATAAAAAAGAAAAAGAAAAAATAATCGTAGTCGGTGCTGGTGCAGCTGCTTTTAGGTTTATACAGAATTATAGAGAGCATAGTGAAACCGATCAAATTGTTGTGTTTTCTAAAGAAAGCAATCCATTTTACAATCGTGTTTTACTTCCCGAATATGTTACCGAAGAATTAACTTGGGAGCAACTCCTTAAAATTAAAGAAAAGGAACTGAAAAAACTTCAAATTGAGTTGTTTTCAGACACCTATATTGTAGAAATAGATCGGGATAATAAACTAGCAACCGATAATCATGGAAATTATCATGCTTACGATAAATTAATTATGGCTACAGGAAGTCGTTCTTTTGTGCCTAATGATGTGCAGTTAAATTTACCAGGTCGTTTTACATTGCGTTCAAAAGACGATGCAGATCGTTTTAAGTCATATTTAGATGGCACAAATTTAAAAGCAGAAGATCAGCATGTAACTATTGTTGGCGGTGGACTTTTAGGTTTAGAACTTGCAGCGGCATTAAAACATAGAAATGTAAATACAACAATTATTCAAAGAGCATCTAATTTAATGGAACGCCAATTAGATCCTATTTCCTGTAAATTATTAGCAAAGCATGTACAGGAATTGGGAATTCAGATTTACTTTTCTAATGAAGTAAGCACCGTTTTTGATGATGATAAAACCAAAAACGCCCTGAATATTACCTTAAAAAGTGGAAAAACATTTAAATCTAATGCAATAGTATATGCCATTGGTACGCGGCCAAATATCGAAATTGCAAAATCTAGTGGTGTCGCTTGTGGACGAGGGATAAAAGTGAATCATCATTTGCAATCTTCAGATTCAAGTATTTTTGCTATAGGTGAAATCGCCGAATTTAATAATAATATTTTAGGAATTACGTCTGCTGCAGAAGAACAAGCAGCAATTCTAGCAAATTATTTAGCAGGAGATATTAGCAGTATATATAAAGGATCGGTATCCATGAATATTCTAAAATTTAGCGATTTAGATTTATGTAGCTTAGGGAATATATCGGTGCCAGAACATGATAATAGTTACGAGGAAATTATTTTTATGGACATGTCTAAACGTTATTATAAAAAATGTATAGTAAAAGACGATTTGTTAGTGGGGGCAGTTTTAATGGGCGATAAGAATGAATTTGCAGAATTTAAAACTCTTATTGAAAGTAAAGTAGAATTGTCTGATAAACGAGATAAATTGTTGCGAGGCGCATCTAATGATAAACCTATAGTTGGTAAATTAGTGTGTTCTTGTAGTCAAGTTGGCGAAGGAAATATAACAGAAGCAATAAATAATGGCTGTACAAATTTCACAGAGTTGTGTAATCAAACAGGTGCAGGATTAGGTTGTGGTAGTTGTAAAACAGAAGTGCGGGAGATATTAAATAACCATAAAGTTTTAGCATGATGAAAGCGTTATCTAGATTAGTTGTAAAGGGAGGTGTATTATCGCCAGGAGAGTTAAAATCGATTTGTTTAACCGCAGAAGGTTTGGGGTTAGATACCATTTCTTTCGGATCTCGACAAGATATATTGCTTTCAGAAAAAGTAGATGCTAAAGCCTTAGAAACTATAGATAATCTTCAAGTAGTACCTGCTCATGGCGAAGGTTCTGTAAATATTGTGTCGTCTTATGTAAGTGCTGGGATTTTTTCAAGCACGTCTTGGTTAACAGGTGAGAAATATTTGTACGTCTTAGAACAATTTAGAGAAAATCCACAATTAAAAATAAATATTACAGATCCTAAGCAGCGCTTGGTGCCATTGTTTACTGGGCATTTAAACTTTATTGCATCAGATCATGAAGACTATTGGTATTTGTATGTGCGTTTGCCAGAATGGGAAACAACAGAAGTATATCCTGCATTAATTTATAGTTGGGATATGGCTAAAATTCAGACTACAATTGAAGGACTTTTACAAGAAGAACCAGAAAGTGTAGAGATGATTTTCGATTTAGTAAACGATGCCATCGATACAAATAACAGAACTATAGATAAGCCTTTACAAATTCCATTTTATCCGTTTCCGTATTATGAAGGGATGAATAGAATTGGAAACGATAAGTATTGGTTGGGATTATATTGGCGGAATAATAATTACGATTTAGCTTTTTTAAAGGCGATGTGCGATTTGTGTTCCGATTGTAAAATTGGAAAGATTTCTATCACACCATGGAAATCGTTTATTGTAAAGGATATACCAAATGAAACCAAACTAATTTGGGAAAAATTCCTAGGTAAATTCGGAATTAATGTAAGACACTCGATGTTAGAGTTAAATTGGCACTTGCCAGTTGCTAACGAAGATGCTTTAAAATTGAAGAAGTACTTGGTGAGTAATTTTGACCAAAACGATATTAGTACCTACGGCTTAACATTTGCAATTACAGAATATACTAAAAAAGCATATTATTTTACCTCTATAGTTATCGAAAAGAATGAACAGCCAAAAGGCTTGTCTGATTTTAAAATTAGAGAAACTTATAATTTATTGTATGCTAAGAATTTCGATCCCAATTCTAGAGAATATATCACACATGTACAAGATATAGATCAGGTAGAATTACCTGGATTGCTTATGGAGTTAAGTCAGTTGTATTTTGAACAATTAGGAACCGAACGTGACGAAGAAAAATTGGCTAAAGCAGATAATGAGAGTGAAGATGTTGAGGTGTATCAATGTAAAGATTGTCTGACTATTTATAATGAGGCTTACGGCGATGAAACACAACACATTGTTCCGAATACACCGTTTTCAGAATTACCAGAAACTTATGTGTGCTCACTTTGCGAAGCTCCAAAATCTAATTTCATAAAGAAAATACACAAACGCCATATTAGTCAAGATTAGCCACCAATGGTAATCATACTACGATTGTTGGTGTGATATTCTGGATTGTTTAGTGTTTCGAAATCTGTCATCCCTGCGCGTACAGCAAACTTTTTATGAATTAAATTAGAGATAAGCGGTTCTATATTTTTACCTTGTCTATATGCGGTTAATAAGTTGGTCTCTTGATTAGAAAATAAACAATTTTTTATATTTCCGTTAGCCGTTAATCGAATGCGGTTACAACTGTCGCAAAACGGATTACTTACAGAACTGATAATTCCAAATGCACCTTTGTAGCCTTTTATTTTATAATTTCTAGAGGTGAAATTCGTTTCATTCTCAAGTGAAATTACATCATCTTTATCGAAATAAGAATACGTTTGTTCTAAAATCTCAGCTTGAGTAACAAGCTTCTCCTTATTCCAATTATTACCATCAAAAGGCATGAATTCTATAAAGCGAACAGCTATTGGGAGGTGTTTTGTGAATTTAATAAAATCAATAATTTCATCTTCATTAAACCCTTTTATTAAAACCACATTCATTTTCACATTGAAACCTTGTTCTAATAACATAATAATATTGTCGTACGCGGCTTTAAACTGATTTCTTCGGGTGATAAATGTGAATTTATCTGCTTGTAAACTGTCTAAACTTACATTGATGTCTTGTAATCCAAATGTTTTAAAATCATCAATAAACCGGTCTGCTATAACCGCATTTGTAGTGATAGATAGTTTTGTGTTTAAGGTTGAAAGTTGCTCTAGTATTTTAGAAAAATCTTTTCTTACTAAGGGTTCGCCTCCTGTTAACCTAATTTTAGTTACGCCATGTTTTACAAAAATAGATGCAATTTTAAAAATTTCATCTGCAGACATAATATGAGCTTTAGGTGTTAACGGTACGCCATTTTCGGGCATACAATACGTACAGCGTAAATTGCACTTTTCTGTTAAAGAAATACGTAAATACGAATGCTTACGTCCAAAATCGTCGGTTAATATGTTGGTTTCGCTTATCATTTTAATGTTGCTGGCCTCTTAATATTTTAAACACATGAAGTACGTGAGGGAACACAGCATCCATAGATTCTTTTGCACCATTTGTAGAGCCTGGCAAAGCCAAAACAAGGCAGTTTCCAATTGTTCCTGCTACACTGCGCGATAGCATAGCGTAAGGCATGCGGTCTTGACCATAACTTCTAATGGCTTCTTCAATACCTGGAATACGGCGTTCTAAAATAGGTTCTAAAGCTTCGGGTGTAACATCGCGATATGATAAACCTGTTCCGCCTGTAAAAATGATGAGGTTATTGGTTTCAGAGAGTTCAATAGCTTTACCTCTAATCAATTCAATCTCATCTGGAATGATATCGTAATTCTGAATAGTGACGGCGTTAGTTTCTAGTTTCTCGATAATTGCTTTTCCAGCAAAATCTTCTTTTTTACCATCAGAAATGGAGTCTGAACATACGATAACACTCGCCTTTAAAGTCGAGATTTGTGTGTTCTTAAAGCTGCTTTTTCCGCCTTTTTTCTCAACTAATTTAATGGTTCCTATTTCAATATGTTTGTCTATGGGTTTCAACATGTCGTACATGGTTAATGCTACAACGGAAGCGCCATGCATAGCTTCTACTTCAACACCTGTTTTGTAGATTGTCTTTACGTTGAAAATAATATGAATCTCTAAACCTTCAATGTTATATGCTATTGAAGTGAATTCGATAGGCAAGGGGTGGCAATCCGGAATAACGGTATGCGTATTTTTTACAGCAAAAAGGCCAGCAGTTTTAGCCATTTCGAAAACATTCCCTTTTGGAACTAAATTATTCTGAATAGCTTCAATCGTTTCAGGCTTGCTTACTTTTACAATAGCTGTAGCTGTTGCGGTGCGTAATGTTTTTATTTTGTGGGTAATGTCTACCATCTTATTTTATATTAGTTTTCCATTGGTGGGTGTTGTCTTCAAAGATTTCTTTTCCAAAAATGGGTACTTTATTTTTTATAATATTTACTAAATATTCTGTCGCGGCATATACTTCTTTACTGTGTTTAGCCGATACAAATACAAAAAAACAAATCTCTCCAGCTTTAATTTTTCCTAAACTGTGATAAATATGCATGCACGTTAAATTGAAGGTTTTAAATGCTTTTTCGCGAATTTCTGCAATTTGTTCTAATGCCATATCTTCGTAAGCTGTAAAATCTATTGCAGCTACAGTTTTGCCTTCAACCTCGTCTGCACGCACTTGACCTAAGAAAATATTGTGTCCGCCAATAGTATGTTTACTTTGGTGCTTTGCTATAGAATCTGAAATAAAGCTAGGCGAAATGGCACCTTCAATAAATACAGTTTTCTTTTTCATGAGTTTTACTTTTATAAATAATTAAGTATTAAAATAGTTAATCAAACGTCATGCTGAATGTGTTTTGGCACCTCATTATGCGTCATTTAATTTTATCCGCCTGAAAAAGGAGGTAATAAGGCAATTTCATCTTGTAACTGAAGCGTAATGTCCTCAGAATCCTGAATTAATTTATGGTTTAATGCCACATGAAAAGATGCCGAGTTAAGCTGATATTTCACTTTTAAATCTTGAACCAATTCTGAAAGTGTTAATGGTTTAAAATCCATTTGCTCTTCACTACATTGGGTGTGCTCTGCAAGCATGCCAAAATATTTTATTGTAATCATGTTTTATTCTTTTTTAGAGACTAATCCTTCTGTGATTTTGTTCATTTCATCCACTTTATTCTGAAAATCGCCTTTTAACGTTTTTCTATACAGGTTTAAATTGGATACCAATTCGGTGATATTTTCAGGAATAATTTCCTCAAAAAGCTGACGTAATCGTTTGGCTGTTGTTGGCGATTTACCGTTAGTTGAAATGGCTATTTTTACATGACCTTTAGTGACAACTCCTCCTAAATAGAAGTCGCATTGGTTTGGTGTGTCTGCAATATTTACAAGTAAGTGTTTTGCTTTTGCTTCTTTATTAATTTGAAGATTAACATCTAAATTGTCTGTACAACCAATTACAAAATGCCGTTTTTCTAAATCTGAAATATCATAGGCTTTCTGAATTAAATTAACCTGAGGATGCTGATCTGCCAAGGTTTTTAATTCGTCTAAAAAATCTATAGATATTACGTCTACATTTGCATTCGGACTCGATTTTAATAAGAAACTTAATTTCTCTAAGCCAACATTTCCGCCACCAACAATAAGGACGTCTAGTTGATTTACTTTTAAAAATATAGGGTATAATTCGTTACGTTCCATGTTATTGAGTTATAGGTTCTATGTCTAAATTCTGATATATAAAATCGTCTTCCATAAACTGATCATTAAAATAGGTTAGTAAACTTTTATGTCCGTTTACCACTTCTCCAATAATAATGATTGCGGGAGACGAGAGTTGTTTGTCTTTAACTAAATCGACTATGTTTTCAATGGTGCCAATAGCTTGTTTAGCGTCTTCTTTTGTCCCATTCTGTATAATTGCCACGGGCATATCTGCACGATTATTGTCTTTGTAGATAGTTGTAATTTCAGATAGTTTAGACATGCCCATTAAAATAATAACGGTAGCTGTAGATTGTGCAGCTAACTTTACATCGCTAGACAATGTGCGGCTAGACGTTGTACCTGTAATGACCCAAAAACTTTCAGAGACTCTGCGTTGTGTTACAGGTATTCCAACCGAAGCAGGAACAGCTATTGCAGAAGTAATTCCAGGAATAATTGCTGTTTTAATGCTAAAACGTTCTAAGTAATCGGTTTCTTCTTTTCCGCGACCAAATACAAAGGGGTCACCACCTTTTAGTCTAACTACTTTGCCGTATTTCTGTGCGTAAGTCACTAATAAATTATTAATCTCATCTTGCGTATAGCTATGGTTTCCTTTGCGTTTTCCAATGTATAGTTTTACTGCATCAGGGGCGTGTTCTAAAATGGCCTCATTCACCAAGGCATCATATAACACCGCTTTGGCTTTTTTTAATGCTTTTACGGCTTTTAAAGTCAGTAAATATGGATCTCCAGGACCAGCGCCAACAAGGGTTACTTTAGGTTTTATATTTGTGTTTTTCATGGTTTGCGCTGTATTAGGTTTTGTAATTCGTTAGGCGTATTTATATTGTTAAGGGCTTCAAAATCTCGAGAAGCCACTTGTATGCGGTGATAGGTGGATGCTTGTATTAAACGCATTAATTTTAAATGATTTTGTTGAATAGCTTCTTCAAATCTCTGAAGATTATTCGCGTTATACATGCCAATTAAGGGGTAGTCTCTTGTACTGTCTGATACAAAAGCAATGTTAGAATTAATCACTTTTGAATTGATTAAATACCGTTTTATAATGTGAGTCGATATCATTGGGATATCGCAACTTAAAATTAAGTTTTGTTGGGTATTCGTATGTGTTAATGCCGTATGAATGCCTCCAACAGGACCTTTGTTCTTATAGATGTCTGCCAATAGCGGATAATTATAAACACTATAATCTGTGTTTTCTGTAATGAGATATATCTGATTAGAAATAGGTTTAACCGCATCTATAATCCATTCAATAAAGGGCTTATTGTTAAACACCACCAAGCCTTTCTCTGTTTGCATACGAGAACTTTTTCCGCCACAAAGAATATAAACTGATATGTGTTTTTGAGTATGCATTAAAACATAAATAATTTAATAGATGCCAGTATTAATACAAACGATAGCAGGTAGGTTAATTTTACATTAGAGAATTTCTGACTGCCTAAAATAGCGCCTAGAGTTCCTCCTATTAAAGCAAACGGTATCAAGTAAAAAGACTCGGTAGGGAAACTGTCGTTTTTTAAAAGAAACCCTACAAGGCCTGCCACAGAATTTACAAAAATGAATAGGGCAGATACCGCTGCAGATTCTTTAGTGGTTCCCCAAGCTAAAAGTAAAATTATCGGACTTAAAATAATACCACCGCCAATGCCAATCATGCCAGAAAATAATCCAATACCACAACCAATAATTAAAGCTAAAGGCAGATTTACAGCCTTTTGTGTGGTGTGTTCTTTTCCGAAAACACCTAAAATACGTAATACGGCTATAATTAAAAATACGCCTAAAATTTGCTTGTATAAAGTGGTGTTTATGGTGAGATAACCACCAATAAAAGCAGCAGGAATAGATGTGATTGCAAACGGATAAAAAAGGTTCCATTTAAAATGTCTATTCTTCTTGAAATACCAAAACGAAATCCCACTCACAAAAATATTTAATAGTAATGCTGTTGGTTTTATAATTACAATGGGAAATGAAAATAAAGCCATTAACGCTAAATAGCCGCTCGCGCCACCATGCCCAACCGATGCGTATAAAAATGAAATACATACCAGAATCGCAGCAAATACTATAAATACGTTAGTGCTAAGAAATTCCATTTATAATGGGTTTAAATTCGTTATTTAAAAAGGTTTCACATTTATCATTTAATACTTCAAATTCTTCAATGAGTTGTTTTCCGTAGTCGGTTAAGGTTGAGCTTCCTCCAGATTTTCCTCCAATAGATTTTACTAACAAGGGTTGGTCTGCTAACTGTTCCATGTCGTTTAATAAGTTCCATGCTTTTTTGTACGACATCTTTAATGCTTTTGCTGCCGCAGTTATAGAGTGTTCACTTTCCACTTTCTTAAGTAGTTCAATTTTTCCATAACCTATAAATGGCTTGCCATCTTTTTCAATCCAAATCCTACTTTTAATTTCCATAGCCATCTAAACGTATACAGGTTACTTTATCTTCTTTATTTATATATTCAACATCTTCAGGTATAGTCACCAAAACATTACTCGTTGCAAAGGTATTTAACATAGACGATTGCTGGCTCGGCAAAATACTGACGTTGCCCTCCTTATAATAGGCTTTGAGGAACAGTGTTTTTCCCGTGGTGTTTTTAAATTCAGAATCTATTTTGGCTAGAATTCTTGGTAAGTGATACGCGTTATAGCCCGCATATTTTTTTAATATTGGTAATACGTACACATAAAAACACGTTAAAGCAGATGCCGGATTTCCTGGTAAAGCAAATACAAATTGCTGATCTTTCTTTCCAAACCAAAGTGGTTTCCCAGGTTTCTGGTTTATCTTATAAAACAATTCGTCTACATGGTTTATGTTTAAAGCTTCTTTTACAAAATCGTAATCTCCAACCGAAATTCCTCCAGAAATTAACAGTATATCTCCATAATCTAATGCCTTATGTATGGCTTTTTTTGTTGCTTTTAAAGTGTCTTTGGCTGTAAATGTTTTTACTTTTTGTACTCCAAATCGGTGTAATGCCATGTGTAGCATTACCGAATTACTTTCGTAAATAGCACCTTCCTTTAACGGTTTGCCTTGCTTTTGTAATTCGTTACCTGTTACTAAAATCGACACTTTTGGGGTGTTGTATACCGCTACTTTTTTAATGCCTAAACCGGCTAAAAAGCCAATAGCGGCTTCGTTTAATACAAGTCCTTTTTTTAATACGCAATCTCCTTTATGTACTTGTTCTCCAATAGGTCTAACGTTCGCGCCCTGTCTTGGCATTTTTGTTATGGTAATGGTGTTATCTTGTCTTGTAACGTGTTCTTGCATTATAACCGTGTCTGCATCATCTGGGACTTTTGCTCCGGTAAAAATACGTACGGCTTCTAAAGGGGGTAACGTAATGTGTTTTGCATCTCCTGCTTTAGATTCTTCAGTTACTTTGTAATCTGTTTTATCACTCCAAATAATAGCATAACCATCCATTGCCGATTGTCTGAATGATGGCATATTAATAGGTGCCGAAATGTCTTCTGCCAAAATAGATCCTAAGCTTTTAGATATTTTTACCTTTTTTATATGATGGGATATCATGGTAGAATCTATAATGTGTAAGGCTTGCTGAACTGAAATCATATATTAAAGCGTTATGTCCTGCCGAATATAACGAATAAAAGCATTCAAATTACATAAACTAAGTATTTTTACGTAGTTTTTAAGTATTGCTCTTTATTTTAATAATACGCTAAAGAATTACAGTGATTTATATTAAAACATGTTTTCGAATTACAATGAGATTCGAATGAGTTAAGCGTTCAAAACATTACATTGTAATTTTAATCTTTTAAATTATTTGATTTATGAAATCGTATCCGTTATCAGTAATTATATTGCTTTGTGTCGCTATTTTACTGGTAGATGCCATTACGTTTTACTGGTTGCAATCTGTGTTACAATGGATAGAAGCAGATGTTTATAAGCATCTTATTAATGGGTTATTTGTGTTCTTTTCATTTGGTCTAGTTACCGCCATTATTGTTTTAAAAATCCGCTTAGACCATATCGATGTAAAACGTAAACAGTTACTTATTTCGTCGCTATATGGCTTGACCGTATCGTCTTTTGTACCTAAAATTATGTTTGTAGTGTTTATTACCATCTTAAGTGTTACAAATCGTATGTTTACTAGTATCTTGCCATTGTGGTTAATTCCTGTTTTAGGCGTTATCGCTGGGGTTTTACCTTTCGGAGCTATTGTTTATGCGGTGTTTAAGGCCGTGTATCATTTTAAAATTTATCATATTGCGGTACAGCATGAGGATTTACCTAAATCCTTCGAAGGCTTGCGTGTGGTACATATATCCGATTTGCATTTAGGAAGCTTAAATTATCGTTATAAGGTGTTAGATCGGGTTATAAACATTATTAATAAATTAAAACCCGATGTATTGTGCTTTACTGGCGATTTAGTGAATAATTACGCATGGGAACTTAACGGATGGGAAACCTGTTTTTTAAAACTGTCTCCGGACATTAAGAAATATGCCATTTTAGGAAATCATGATTATGGCGATTATAGTTTGTGGAAAAATGAAGCCGATAAGCAAGACAATTTAGAGCAACTGAAACAGTTTTATACCACCATTCATTTTAAATTATTACTGAATGCGTCTGATATTATTTCTAAAAACAACGAACACCTTCATATTATTGGTGTCGAAAATTGGGGGCTGCCACCCTTTAAACAATACGGAGATTTAAAACAGAGTCTGTCTGGTTTAAAACCTACCGACTTTAAAATATTAATGTCGCACGATCCAACACATTGGAGCGAAGAGGTTGTAAAACATACCAATATTGCTTTAACACTTGCGGGACATACACATGGTATGCAAGCCGGACTTCGAGTTAAAAATAAAGCATGGAGCCCTATACAATATAAGTATAAACATTGGGCAGGATTGTATAAAGAAGCACAACAATATTTATATGTAAATAGGGGATTAGGCTGGTTAGGGTTTCCTGGAAGATTGGGCATGCGTCCCGAGATAACGGTACTGACATTAAAATCTTAAGAAAATAAAAATAGAATTAATCATTAAAAAAATCAAATTATGGATATTATGGGAGTTATAGCAGAAGATAAAAATCAAATGACTTTAATTTATAATTCAGAAACATCTGTAGGAAAACAAACGTTAGCCTATGCAAATGCATCAGATAAGGCGTTGGCTTCTGTAGATATTTCGAAAACTAAAGTTACAGGAACGCAGTGGGCAGAGTTAGCCTCTCGATTAGATATTAATATAGCCGATCTGGTAGATCAAGAGCATGCTAACTTTGTTAAAAACTTTGGAAACAAAGCCGCGCTATTAAGTTCCGAAGATTGGATAAAGGTTTTACATAACCAGCCCGAAGTATTAAAGGGGTGCATTGTTATTAATGGAAAAGAAAGCCTAGTTATTACAAACCCATCAGATCTCGTTAAGTATTTAGAATCTAATAGTGCAGGGATAGACGAATAGTTGTCTTAAGCTTTTACCTGAATACCGTCTAAAAATGTATGCAAGGTAGCTAAGTCGTCTTCGTTAATCATTTCAGTATTAATAGCGAGTGTTTTTGTCTCTGATATTAACTTGTAACCAGATTTAAACTTTTTTATTTCTGTAATGTCACTAATAGCTATCTGTTTTGGAAGCGGTATAGGTTTAGAAATCACATTGTTTTCAATGGTCATATAGGAGGTAAAGCGTTGCACAAAATAGAGACTCAGATATAAAATAGCCAAAATAATCCAGCCGTAAGTAAGAAAGCTAAGTTTAGATTGGTCTGTAAAGCTAATTTTTATAATGGCAATAACACTCCAGACTACTCCTGCTATAAGGTTCATGTTTAGCTTCTTCTTTTTATAGCGTATTTTTATCATGGGGCGTATGTTGTAAGTTATTAATTTAGATAAGTTGAGGTATTCTAAGTGCACTTTTTAATGAGGCATATGTATTTTAAGCTTAGAATGCGTCACGTTCTATTTGTAGGAAACCAATTTACACAATTTTTAAATGTATTAGTCGTTCTTCTGATAAAAAAAAATAGGGATACTAAAATAGTAAACTGCTAAAAATATATTGAAGAGTGATTGCCATACTTCATTTATACTTCTAGCAGTTTTATTTATATAAATTTAGTTCCGTTTATCTATTAGATATTAATTTTGTTATAATAATTTTAAAGGAATAAAAGTTAATCATAATATATATACCTCAAAAAGAACCAACCAGGGATTATAAAAGGTATGTAAGGTAAATTGTAATTGTTTTGATCAAAATATAATTATATAAACAACAAAGATAATAATCCAAAAGAATTGAATATTAAACTTCCTTTAATTGATTTTTATTCAGCAAATTAACAACAACCTGCTTTGTCCAGTTTTTTCTTTAGGTGCACGGTGAACACATGGAAGGACTTTACTTTCGGGATGGTCTATGGCTAATTTCCATAGGTGACCGAGCCCTAAAGTTATAGGGCGTGCGTCAGGTTTTTCTTGATAGTGTAGATCAAAGAAATGTTCAGTTAAAAAAGATTCAAAACCTTCATCTGTTCCCTGATATAGTTTTTTGAGTTCATCACGTATCTCGGGAACAAGCACTTTTTGTATGGCTTGTGAATTTGGCAATATTTCACTAGACTCGCCGTAGTAAGTGCATAAAAAAGTTTCGGTAGGTATAGGTGAGCGATCGACATGAAAAGAATAAACATCGGTAGGAAAAAATGGGTAAATATCATCTCTCTCATAAGACTTGATTATATTAAGTGTTGGAGATGCGCCATGAGCTCTCAACACCTTCAAGTCATTTAAAAGAATTTCACGAGCAAGCTGCCCTTGTTTACTCAATTTAAGTTCACGAAGTTCCTCTGGATTAAGTTCTGCTATATTTTCGTCTAGTTCTACTTTTTTAACTATCTCAGAAAAATCACCTATTAGTTTACGAGTCCAACAATTGGCATTAACCTTTCCATGAAAAGGTGTCGAGATAAGATCTTGAAAATTCGAGACCCAGTGAATTTGATTCTCTGCATGAGATAAATCTATCATAATGGTTTGTTACTGTTTTGTATAATAGTTGTGTATTTTTAACCTGTTTATAGTTAATAAGTATAAAAGCATTTCCCTCCATTCATAATATATTAAATCCAACAATAAAAGATAACGTTTTGTAATCTGATTTTTTACTTAGATAGGATTTTAAAACGTCTCTAGTTGTTAAATACCTTATTTCAAAACTCAATTTTTTATTAAAATTATAACCAATACCAAAGGCATAATTTATACCTGATGTAATCTCAAAATCCCCAGTTCTATCCTCTATACTTGAATTAATAGGAACATCATAAACAAGCGAAATGTTAGTGAAAATTTTTGATTTATCGTTTAAAAATAAATAATATCGAAATCCTATAGGTAACTCTATTGATTTGTAATCTACATCATCAGACTCTTTATAATATTGATATGTTGGTTCAAGTAAAATAGCGAATTTGTTTTTATTAAATGGTAGTATATACTCGGCCTCAACACCAAATCTAAGATTTGTTTTATTAGGAAAATCAATATTTAAATAACTATATATTTTATTTGAAATGTCTATAGAACTAAGATTAACTCCTGGTCTAATGTATAAGTTAAATAGGTCCTTCTTTTCTTTTTCGTTATTATATTTAGTGTAATTTGAATTTTTACAATCATTAAAACGTATAAAGTATTTAATTAAATCTTTACGATAATATTTTAAGTTTTCAATTTTTTGTTTAGAAATAGAAGGACACTTTAATTCGTTTAATATTTGTTGTTTAAATCCGTTATTTTTTTTAATTATGTTGTCGGTAGTTAAATATTGTTTGTAAATGAGTTGTTCAATTTCTTTATTAGATACTGTATAAAAGAAACGACGCAAATTGTTTTCTTGATAATAATATAAATTAGCTTCACCCTCAATTAATACTTTTAAAAATAGGGTTTCGTTAACGAAAATTGGTTTTCTTAAAGTACTTAATTTATTAATTTGTTCAGGCGACTTATCAATGTTTAATGAAAACCTAATGTATTTTGTCGTGTTGACTGAAAATTCTTTTATTGTATTTATACTTTGTTCACTAACTTCTGAAGATTCATTTAGTTTGTAATTAATTTTTGTAGGATTATTTAACCAATCTAGATTTTGTATAAGACATTCTGTTTTTAAATTATTATTATCAATAAAATATCCTTTCTCAAATTTTATTTGTGCGTAAATATTAAAGGTTAGAATAAAAAATAATGCAAATGTTAGTATTTTTTTCATTTGGTAGGTTTTTCAGTTGCAGACTTTGTGTTGTCTGTACAGCTAATGATTTTAATTATTAGTAGTGTAAAAAAAGATGTGAGTTTTTATTAATTACATTTTTTGCGGCTTTTTTGGCCTGTTGTAAACTTGTAAAGGGGGGCAGGTGAAATTTTATGCGGTGTTGGGCATAGTTATTTAGAATAATTTAATAAGCTTAATGTCTTTTTTAGTGTAATGAATTATAGAATTTGAACTTATTTCCATAGTTGTGTTTAATTAATGCCTGCGAGTTTGTGTGTGGTTTGTTAAGTGGTTTAATCAAATAAAAACCGGATAAAAAATCTGTAAGGATTTTCATGGATAAGCAGAAAGCCAGCAATAAATTATATATGGTGTTGTAATGCGTGTTTTCATTCCGTTTTAATATTCAGCCATTTATTTCTCCAAATAGTTATCGTTCCAATAATTCCAAACAAAAAAATCACAAAAATTCCAATTCCGATATTTTTTGGTACAATTTTCAGATTAAAAAACATAAGTACAATTAACGGAAACATTGCTCCAAATAATGGCATTTTTTTATTCAGAAATTTATTACCACAGACAATTATTTTTCCGTTTTCAGATAAATTTCGCAATTCCATTTTTTCACTTCCACACCATTGAATTTTTGCTTTCAAAGTTTCGTTCTTAAACTCGCTTGGTATTTCAATAATTTTTTCTTCTCCGTTTTTCAATTCAGTCAGATATTTTTTTCCGACTAATATTTCATACGAACAATTTTTGTTAAAATTCTCTTTTGGTCTAAATAACGTGATTTTTCTCATATGGTTTAAGCGGGTTTGTATGCGAGGATTTTCCGAAGGAAAATCAGAGTTAGCAAAAAAGCAACTAGCAATTGGTTATAGACGTTCTTAGCAAATGTTTTTAATTACATAGACTTCTTGATACATATGATTTATTACCATTCGAATTAATATAATAACATCCACCTCTTGGCCCTCTATAATAGGTTCTATAATTTCTGATTTTTTTTATTTTTGGTTGGTAAGTATTAGGTGTAATTTGACTTGAATTGGAATTTTCTTTATTAGAAGGTTTACTATTAATCTCGTTAGTAAGTTTAGTATTAGTATCAATTGATTTAATAAAATTAATTGTTGTACTATTTTGATTTATCCAAATCTCATTCATAAACCCACAAAATGAGCCATAACAAACTTGAAACCAACCATTTTTGTAACCTATTATAATAACTTCTTTATCTTCATCAAAAGTTGTAATTATATCACCAAACACACTAGGTTCTTTTTTAAGCTTAGCTCTCTTTCTTGCAATTGAAGTAAAAGAAGAATCTTTTATTTTGCTTAAAAATTTTTCAGACTCTATTCTTGATATTTTTAGCTCAACATCTTTTACAGAATCTTTCAAAATTTTAATTCTGAGTTCGAGATCCTTCTTATGATTTTCTAAAGATTCTACTTTTTCATTTTGAGTGTAGGCAAATATTGAAATTAAAAGAGTGAAATATGTTAGATAGATATGTTTCATCAAATGTTTGCTAACTCCTATTAACCAAAATAAACATAAGTTTATCCCGTAAAGAAGCTTATTAAATTAAGAAGCTTAAAAATAAAACAATTCAATAAATTTAATTTACGGGGAAACCGTAATTAAGCAAAATAGTTTATGTAATATAAGAGTGTTTGGAGCGCTAAGTTTATGTGTTACAAACGGAGAAGTGTGTTAAGAAGAGGGGAAACACAACGGTTATTTTACTGCGTTGTGGAGTGATGCAAAATTTATGTCTGTTTTTTTTTTTTTTTTTTTGCTAGAGCTATCAGGAAGAATTTGTTAGTATTTTTTAAATTTCAGATTAAAGTAATGACTCAAGTTTTAATTTGTATTGTGGTAACAAAGACACATCTTCACCTTTAACTGTCTAGTACAATCTTACACCTAAAAATGTTGTTTGTTTTAATGTTACACTTTTTTATATGTATTGGCTTTATTTATCCATCACATAGTCTAACTTGCTTTTTTTAATTAAATTTTCAATGGTATTGTACGCCTCATCCTCATGCAAAGACTTGTAACAATTTGCTATTTGAATTTTTGAATTTAATTTATCTACCGTTAAGTTTTCACTGCGTTGAAATAGGTTTAAAGCACTTTTATAATTTGTTTTTAAATATTGTTTAACAGCTTCATTATAAAATAAAGAATATCTTTTATTGAATTTTTCAGGTTTAGATGTCACCACCGTAACCTTGCTAGATCTTGAACTCATTCCTCTTACATTTGGCATTTCATAATACAGCTTAGACCATGTTTTTAAAACAGGTATTTTCTTACCATTAATAGTTGGTAAACGCCACATTCCACTAGTCTTTTTTATAGCCTCAACGACATCTAAGTCATATTTTTTATTAATGTGATGAAATATTTTTATATCCTTGACTTGATTAGTTGTGTCAATAATAAATGTAGCATAAGAATATGCTTCTTTATCCTTGGTGTTATGTTTGATATTATCTGTTATAAAGTCGAAGCTATTTTTATATTGATTATTTTTAAATGTTGGAGAGATTAATGCATTTTCGAAATAGATGGTATCCTTATCTTTTAGGAAAAAGTCATTCGGAGTCAGAGTGTTTTTTATATATGCATCTTCTTTAATAAAATAAAGCGTAGTAAGTGCTCCCTTTTTATTTGAATCTTGAATAATTAATGAATCTTTATCCAGTTTTAAAATCTCTTGAGAGTTAAACTTTAATTGCAGTGTTTTACTTTCTATGTTGTAATCAGATTCGATACCTAAATCTTTTGATGATGTGGATAAATAAAATTTACCATTTGGTTTAAATGTATATTTTAGGAAATTAGTAAATTCATTAATTTCCTTACTGTCTGATTTTAAATTTGTCTTTATCCAAGTTCCTAAAATTAAATTTTCAGATTGACTGTAGCTATTTGAGAAAATTAAATTTAATATTATTAGTAATAGAACTTTATAAGTTGTTTTCATGCTTTAATTTTTTTGTATTACTAGCAACATACACACATACAATTACAAGTGAATACAAGACTGTCTAGCAAAGCGCTCGAGTTATTATATTAACTTTAAAAATAAAACAATTTAATATAACGTCGCTACGGTAATACCGTAATTACCTGTGTTTTTTAGGTATAAAAAGGTGTAGGGATATCATCATTTGTTTGAGTAAGATCAGGTGTTGCAAGCACATAATAACCTTTGGTTAAGCTTCGAATTAATCGATTATTTTTATATTATGTTGGTGTTTAGTGTTTTGTTATTTATATAATTTAGGTGTCACAGATATTTTTGTAACAAAATCTCCATTTTTATCATAATACATATAGTCCATGGTGATATTATTATCTCTGTAATATTTTAATTCGGGACTATTTTTTATGTTTTCAATTAAATTTGGTTTAAAGTATTTATTTACGGTATCTAAATTTACTTCAGATTTTTCCAAGTCAAAAAGTGTGTAATGATAAATGAAATTCGTTTTTCCTTTGGTTGAAGCACTATCCAATCGAGAGAATTGATCGGCTTGCATTGGCGTTTGTTTATTTAATTCTGTCGCGGCATTTTTTAATTCAAATTCCAAGTCTGTCTTAAAAAGTTGTTGAGTTCCAAAGTAAGTTAATGCAAAAGCAATTATTCCTACGATTATTCCGATTGCTTTTCCTTTTTCTGTTTTTTTTCCCTTATTCATTTCTGTTTGGTCATTTTCTAGCTTATCGCCAACGTCTTCAATACAAATAACCTTCAGTTTATCCAGTAAAGCTCTCGAGTTATTATATTACTTTAAAAATAAAACAATTTAATATAACGTCGCTACGGTAATACCGTAATTACTTGTGTTTTTAAGGGGATGAGGTAAAGGGAGATAGAAGTGCTATAGTAAAAAGTGAAAGTGGTTTTAGTTGTTTTTTTACTACAGTAGGTATTCTGCTTTGTATTTATTCAATCACATAATTTGGTTCTAATTCTATTATTGAATCTTTTTTTACTAAAAACACTGTTTTTTTATTAAAATACTCTGCCAATTCCCAATCGTCATACACTTTTTTACCTTTAATACCTTTTCTAATTTCTTTTGAATTAAGTAATTTTTTTAAGTTTATATAATTTTTGATTCGAACTTTTTGATTTAAACGCTTTTCAATTAAATAAAAAATATCTTCTGAATTTACATCTTCTTTAAAACTATAATAAGTATAATGCTTATAGGGATGTGTCTTTTTTATCAAATACCTTTTATCGTATTTTATAAATAGAGTGTCTTTTACGTTCGTTTGTGCTTGAATTTTAGAAAATAAGCATAGTGTTAAGAGTGTTAGAATAACTTTTATATTACTGAACATTTTTACAATCTTTGGTTAATATATCTACAGTTTCTAACTATTTAATTTTTTCAGGGTCAATATCTTTGTGGGCTTCAACGTTATGTTCTTTTAATCCTCGCCAAACTAAGCCTCATAAAATAAACCAGTTGATTTTTAACCTCTGCTAATGCTAGTGTTTACTAGGTCGATCTACCAAAAAACATGTATGGTAAAACTCTAAGAGGTATCATTAATTTAAAAGTTTCTTGAGCTTAAGTATTTCTAATGTACAGTATCGCTTATCTTTTTTTTGTTCATAGCTCTAAAATACAATAAATCATATTTTATGAGTGTGGCTTTTTTTATAGAATGCTATGAGATCAATAGTAGATACTAGTGCTAAGCGGGAGCTATAAAATAAATACTTAGTCATGTTTTACATTTGTTAAATTTTAGCTTAGAGTAATTAATTAAGTCAGCCACTAATATCATCCCACCAAACGCGAGTTCTTTTGAATCGTGAAGAAGTAAGTTCCTCAATCACATATATGGATTTAAAAAGTTCATTATAAGTAGAAATAATTTTTAATTTTCCCGTTTTTAAACTTTCGGTTTTCATGGATTCAATAATATTATGTCCTTCTTTTGAGAGTTCTTCTGGTGAATAAAACTTAATTTTATTTATCTCTTCTAAAGATATCGTATCAATTTCTATATTAAAATCATTTTGACTTCCTGTAATTAAAAACCGATCTTTATCTATATAGTAATATATAGTTTTACTACTGTTAAAAGTTACAATACTATCTTTGTTTTTATTAAATAATAAATATTTTTCTTTTTGGGAATACGAATTAAGTGCAAAAAGCAATATCAATATCTTAATTGAATTTTTCATTATCATTTTTAATTTAAACAAAAAGCGGCAATTGAAAAAAATATTTTACTCATAACTGCTTTTTTATCTCTTGTTTAGGATTGTATTTCAACCATTTAATCTTTTCTCCTTTTTCATTAATTGTCTAAGAAAATTATTGATTGATAATAAAAATATCCAGCAACGCACAATAAGTTAACCTTGTCTTTTTTTGTCTCATAATACTCTAAAAATAGTAAGGGATAAAAAAGATAAAAATCTGGATTATTGTTTATAAAATCAATATCCAAAATAAAATCCTTATCTCCTTTAGCTATATTAGTATTTTTAACATAATCTGTAAATATTTTTTGGTATTTATCTTTCATAGTTAAAACCCAAACTTATAATTTGCTTTCTTAATAAAATTTTGAATTTCCTCAGTTATTAAAAGTGTTTCCTGTTTGTTCCAGTTTTGAGGATTGTATTTGCCATTGATTTTAAATATGTTTTTAGAAAGTTTTGTATTATTTTTGATTTCTTGGCTGTTAGGAATAGGGAAAGCAATAAAATGATAAGACATATTAAGAATGTCTGTAGAATGGTTTGTTGCTACTTCTATTTTTTGTTCGACTTTAGCTTGTTTAATCTGTTTTTTCCCATTTAAAGGATTCTTTTGAAATGTTACTGTCAAGGTGTAATCAGTTAAACGATATTTTAAGTTCTTTTTTTCTATATAGTCAGCTCGTGGATTACTATAATTAGCATAGAATTCATCAAAATTATAGGACTTTCTGTCTACAATATAATACCCCTTAGTTTTATTATTTTTAGATTTTGGGATAGCTATGACTTTTGTGTATGTAGAATCTTTATTGGTTTTATATTCAAAATCAAACTCACTTGGGGGCATTTTATTTGATGCTATAAAATTTAAAAATCCTTTCAAATCATACATTTCAAAATCATATTCATCGCTAGATATTTCTGCCTTTCTTAAACCATTTATTAGCACCTTATAATTTTTTTTAGGCATTGGAACTTTATCCGTATCATATAAAGTTTTTCTTTCTAATAAACCATTTATATCAATCAATTTTTGAATTTCATTATTTCTTTTTAAAAGGGCTCTTAAAAAAAATCTTTCTTTATGTGGTAATAGAGCATAATCTGTTAAAACTTTTTTCGCCATTTTATCAAAAAAATTTTCAGAAGATATTATTACCTCTTTAAGCATGAAAGGTTTAGGTTTCAATAAAATAGTATCCTTGCTAATAAAATTTGAAGTAACATCATAAAGAGTTTCATATCCTATAATTCTTATTGTGATTGAGTCTTGTTTTGTGAAAAAATTAAATCTTCCATCTTTATTTGTTACGGCATAATCCTTTTTATCGTTAATGGTGACTAATTCAATAGGATTTTTTGTTTCGGAATCAAGAATTATAGAATTGATATTCGTTTGAGCTGCTAATTTTGTATTAGTTAACATTATAATTACATAGATATATATGTATGTGCTTGTTTTATTCATATCCTTATTTTTATCGTTGAATTTTTTTATAAAAGACTGTCCAAGAAAGAAGAAATAATTAATCTTTTATGGACAATCTTACTAAAAATGGGTTACCACTTCATTTTGTGCGTGAGTTCAGCGTTTCCGTCTGAGTCTACTGAAATTTCGGTCTCATGGTCAGCACCTAACCACCCCATTTCAAATCGTTGTTCAAGTTCTTCTACTTGAAACTTTGCCAATTTTTCTGACATAATAATAAGATTTAAAGTTAAACAATTCTCTGAACAGCTTTAATTCCACACAGAGTTCTACAGAATATTTCATTTTCTACCATTTATCCGTCTTAGTTGGTTCACATTGCACCCAACTCCTTATATCCAAAATAAACATAAGTTTATTCCGTAAATAAGGCTGTTAAATAGTACCCTTAAAAATAAAACAAATCAGTGAATTTAATTTGCGGTAAAACTGTAATAAAATGCATTTATTATTGAGAGCGTGTAGTGTGCATTCTGTTGGGAATTCAGAAAGGAATGGGGAAGAAGATATATAAGCGCAGTATAACTTTACACTGCGCTTTATGTGTGTTATGCTAATTCTAAGGCAATTTCTATCATGTCTTTAAACGTGGTTTCACGTTCTTTGGCAGTGGTACGTTCACCTGTGACTAAAGAGTCGGAAATGGTAAGAATAGATAGTGCATTTACGTTATGTTTTGCTGCTATAGTGTATAAGCCTGCGGCTTCCATTTCTACACAAAGCACACCAAAGTTTGCCCATTGTTTATACGAGTCGAAATCGTCTGCATAAAACTCGTCGCTAGACAATACGTTTCCTGCTTTAATTGGTACGTTTTTATTCTCTGCGCTTTTTGTTGCTTTTTGGAACAGTTCAAAACTGGCTGTAGGGGCAAAGTCTGCACCATTAAAACGGGTTTTGTTAATCCCTGAAGATGATGCTGCCATGGCGATAACAATATCTCGAATTTTTACATGTTCTTGGTAAGACCCTGCGGTACCTACACGAATTAAATTTTTAACACCATAGTCTTTAATCAGCTCTCGACTATAAATAGAAATACTAGGGATTCCCATACCTGTTCCCATAACAGAAATACGTTTTCCGTTATATGTTCCTGTGTATCCAAACATATTTCTAACGGTGTTAAAACATACGGGGTCTTCTAAATACGTTTCGGCAATCCATTTGGCACGTAACGGGTCTCCTGGTAGTAATATAGTTTCTGCAATTTCTCCTCTTTTGGCTTCAATATGTAAACTCATGCTTTAAAATTTAATGTAGAATTATTAGTAAAACTGTAGTGTAGGTTAGGCTTTAGCGTTGTAGGCTTCAACAATCGCAACTCCTGCCGATGCTCCAATACGGTCTGCTCCGGCTTCAATAAAAGCTAAGGCAGTTTCTAAATCTCTAATTCCTCCAGAGGCTTTTACTTTTGCTTGTCCGTTGGCAGTCTCTTTCATTAATTTTACGGCTTCAAGAGTTGCGCCGCTAGCAGAAAACCCTGTAGATGTTTTTATAAAATCGGCTTTTGCTTTCAGGCAAATTTCACTGGCTTTAATAATTTCGGCATCGGTTAATTCGCTAATTTCTAAAATCACTTTTAAAGTAACGTCTCCCATACATGCTTTTACCGCTTTTACGTCGTTGTATACGTATTCAAAATCTCCGCTTCTTAGCATCCCCACGTTTAACACCATGTCTATTTCTTGTGCGCCTTGCTCGATTGCTTTAGTGGTTTCAAAAACCTTAGTTTCTGTGGTTACGGCACCTAAAGGAAATCCAATAGTAGTACACACTTTAACATCTGTACCCGCTAATAATGGTTTTACAACAGGGACATAGAAACTGTTCACACAAACAGAATAGAAATTATATTTGATGGCTTCTTCGCACAACGTGTTAATGTCGGTTACTGTAGCCGAAGATTTTAAAAGGGTATGATCTATATACTTTGCGATATTCATAATTACAATGATTTGAAAAATTAATCAAGTAAAAATACAACGAACGAAAGGCAATAAAAATTATTTTGATAATTAAATCGCTGAAAACGCGACTTTATTTTGCTAAATAGAAAGAAATTATAAGAATAAATAATAATAATCGAATTTATAGCTAAAACTACACTTCTTGCAGTGTCGTTATATCAATGTTAGTCATTTTTAATAGGGCTTCAGTAATTTTTGGAGCACGTTTGCTATCTGCTAGCAATTGGTTTAAAACGGTAGGGATAATTTGCCAAGACACCCCGTAATGATCTGTTATCCATCCAGACTGTTGTGCCTTGCCGCCATGGGTGGTAAATGCATTCCAGAGGTGGTCTATTTCTGCTTGTGTATCGCAATAAATAACAAAGGATATGCCTTTGTTTAAACTAAAATTATATTCAAGATTACTACTTATTATATTAAAGATATTAGTGTTTAGTTTAAACTGAGTAAAGGCTAAGGTGTCTTCAGGGACATTTGGAGTTGTGTTTCCGTAAGGCGATTCCATCAACGATATGGATTTAGGAAACAGAGAGCGGTAGAAGGCAGAGGCTTCCTTGAGTTTGGTAAAATTATTTTCGGTAAATAACAAAGAGGGGACTATGTTTTGTGTCGCGTTTATAGCATCTATATCTAGTTGCCACGAGACACCAAATTGGTCTTTAACCCAAGCGTATTTTTTGCACCAAGGGTATGTGCCTAAAGGCATAATAACAGAGCCTCCGGTGCTTAGTACAGTATATAAACGTTCTATTTCTGTGTTAGAACCACAATACACAAAAAATGAAACGGCACTATTTATGGTGTGTTTTGGTCCGCCGTTACATCCTATAAAACGCTTGCCATCAATTTTAAAGTGTACAAGATTATTCTGTTCAGAAAGTATTTCAGAATTATTAAAAACAGTACTATAATATGTTGCCGCGGCTTTAGCGTTTTGATTAAACCACAGGTAAGGTACAATTTCTGATTGCATAATTAAAAAGATGAGGTTGTGTTATGTAGGCTAATATATCTAAAATTATGTTAGTGCTTAGATGTGGTTGGCGTGCCGTAATGGTGTACAATGTTTAAATAAGGCGAGCGCGACATGCCTCCCGGATTTAAACCCGGTTGTCCTTCGGGAATGCTATAATTTAAATCGCTAAAATAGGTCTCCCAAATGGCATATGTTTTTTTAGTATCTGGCGCAATAAAAGTCATAGGGTACACTTTAAAAACGGGCAGATTGTTATTCGCTGCTTTAAATGCCAAGTGAATCAATTCAGAGCAATAATAACGATCATTATTAATATCGAAATAAGAATCGTATTTTGCATTCATTTTAGAGTTAATAAAAGCGACGGCATCGGGAATTAAGTGTGTATATTCTGGTTTTAGCCTCCCTACAATAACTTTAGGTTGATGTAGGGAGTCTAGACTTCTGCTTAAAAAATCATTTAAAGGAGTTAAAAGTACGCCTTTAGAAACCGCTTCCATTACTTTTAAATCTCCATTTTTATCTTTCATGACTAAGCCAACATGAGAGAAATTATAACCGTTTACACCTTGTGTTACCGCTTCTATGGCGTCACAAAATGGTCCGCAGTCTGCATCTTGAAACACTATATCGCCTTCCTGCAATTTAAATTCCGGAGTAGAATTGCAAGTGTATAGTACTAAAGTTAATGTTACGAAAGTAAGTGTTGTAAAAAGCCTTTTCATACGAAGCGGATTGGTGATTTACAAAGGTATGTAGAAATTACATTTATATAAAACTGTTGTGTGTTCGGGGTATAAATTTATATGCTTTTTTTATCTTCGTAAGATGAATGCTATAGAACCTTTTATTCGAGATATAAACGATTTTCCTAAACCAGGAATTGTTTTTAAAGACTTAACGCCCCTATTAAATAACCCTGAAGCGACCAAGGTGTGTTTGCACCAATTATTAACACTGGTGGGCGACCAACCTATAGATAAAGTGGTAGGCATGGAAGCTAGAGGGTTTTTCTTCGGATTGTTAATTGCGCAAGCCTTAGATGCTGGATTTATACCAGTAAGAAAACCCGGAAAATTACCTCACGAGACTATTTCGGAAACCTATGCCTTAGAGTATGGTAGCGATATTTTAGAAATGCATAAAGACGCTATTAAACCGGGAGACCGTGTGTTAATTCACGACGATGTTTTAGCTACTGGTGGTACTGCAGAAGCCGTTTGTAAACTGGTAGAACGTTTAGGTGGTGTTATTGTACAATGTAATTTTATTATGCAATTAGGCTTTTTAAATGGTAAGGAACGTTTAGAACCACATACGGTGAGTTCGGTACTAACGTATTAGTTTTTTGCTTGGTAAGAGGTGGATGGTGGAATAATGACTGATCTAAAAGTTTATCTTTAAAATTATTTGTTCCATCTTCCTTTTGATGATGTAATTGTTTTATTGCACTACAATTACCATGCTGAAACAGCCCAAAACGTTACGTTAGTTTTTTTTGTACATGTTACGAAAAGTATTCTTAGGCCGGAGGGGTATTTAGGCCTGTAAAACGATTTTCATTTCAATTAATATTTTGAAAAAATAGGCTAATCACCATTTCATTTTTTACCTCTTACCAATCATCTTTCACTCCAAAAATCAAACTATTACTTCGTCCCAATACAGTCCCATTTTAAGAATACGCACCCGAGCCTCTACCGAACAAGACCCGAACGAGACTCGAACCAAACCCCTAAAAAACACGGATTTTGTGTCATGGTAACTCATGCAAGATCAGGGGAGGTCTAAACCTGTCAATTTGTGTCACTGTGTGTCAAGTATTAGCAATATAAATCTTTATCGTTCGTTATAAATCTTCTTCAATCAGTTTGTGTTAACTGTTTGTTATGCAGTTAAATAGAGTGTATTTTGGTGGTCTATTAATCAATAAAACTTTATTATTATGGCTACATTTGAAAAAGGCATACTTGGCGGATTTTCTGGCAAAGTAGGCAATGTTGTAGGGTCGCGGTGGCGCGGCAAAGATGTAATGCGTAGTTTACCGCAACGGGGTAATTATACGCCAACGACTAAACAGGAAGAGCAGCGCGAGAAGTTTAGACAGGTAATCGCATTTTTAACACCCATATTGTCTGTAATAAATATGTACTTTGGGAATAAGCAGGGATCTAAATCACGTTTTAATTTGGCAACCTCTTATCATTTAAAAGAGGCTGTTGTAAATAGTCCGTCAGGGTTTGTTATAGACTACACTAAGGTGCTTATAAGCAAGGGCGATTTACGTGGTTTAGACAATGGTACGGTAGTAGCTGGTGCAGATCAGGCTTTAAATTTTACTTGGGCAGATAATAGTGGGCAGGGTAATGCCTCGGCGTTAGACGAGTTAATGGTTGTAGCTTTTTCTCCAGTCATGTTTACCTTTTATTCTAATTTGTCTGTAGCTACTCGAGATGCGACTACGGGAAGTGTAACCTTGCCAGAATTTATGCAAGGGGCTGATGTTGAGGTGTGGGCATCTTTTAATAAGCCAGGTGCTAGCTTAGCAGCTATAAGCACGTATTTAGGTGTGGTTACGTTGTTGTAAAAGAAGAAGCTTAAAAATTTGCTTGTACTAAAGCGCGTGTTAAGGTGTAATATCATGTTATAGGTTAATGCGCGCTTTGCTTGGGTAATGGTATTGGTGTGTGTCCATAATTAGACGTGTTTATTTAAGTGTTTAAAAGTGTAAGCTTTCGTTTTACTCTAATTTTAAATTGCGTTCGGCTCTAAGTAAAAGTACTTTATTTAAATAGTGTTTTGGAAATATGGGACTGCCTCCTAATTTTAAGCTAGGAACACGATGTTGTTTGCGAAGGCGGTATAATGTACTCCTGCTAATGTTTAAATGTGCTATGGCTTGATCTGTGGTTAGCCATTCTTCATTTTTAAATAAATAGGGGTCTAGGTGTATGTTTTCTATTTGAGATTGCGGGATGTTAGGTGTAATTTTAGTCATCTTTTGTTGCTGTTTATGTTGTTTGTAATGGTTTGTATTTTAGTGCTTTACAACTAATTTAGTGAATTTGTGAATGCAAACCGAGACTTAATGTAAAAATACGTATATTTACGTATGCGTCTGTTTGTTAGTGTGTTGTGTGGTAGTGGTGAGTGGTAATGGTGCTTTGTTGTATGTTTTTTAGGTAAGGTGGCCTTTATGTGTATTTATAAAATATTAAGGTGCATTTTAATAAATTATATCTGCTAATAGAGTACTAAGGTTTAAAGCAGTAAATGGTTTGGTTATGTTAAAAAAAATTGAAGAGATTTTTAGATGTCATATCAGTCTAAAGTTTTATCTTTTACATCCTTAAAGTTAAAAAGTGCCACATTAAATACATATTATGTTACAGTCTACCGATAATATTTTAGCCTTAGATTCTATTTTCAATCAGAACTTAGTCGATTGCCTACCAGGTATATTCTATTTATATGAAGTGATCGGGACAGAAGCCTATTTAAGACGTTGGAATAATAAACACCAAACGGTAACCGAGCGTAGTCATGATGAATTATTAAATACTAATTTGCTATCGTTTTTTAAGGCGCAAACGGTTCCTTATATTAAAGAGCGTTTTAGTGTTATATTAGAAACTGGAAGTGTTAAAAACGTGTATGCTAATATTTTAACTAAATCAGGTTATGAAATTCCATATGTGTTTGAAGGCTATCATCTTTCCGTAGAAAACAGAGTGTTTTTTATGGGAATGGGCATGGATGTAACAGATTTAATGAGTGCTAAAGAACAAATTAAACTGTTAGAGCTACAAAAACAACAAAAAGAAAAAGAGTTGTTTTCTATTGCGTTACAAGAGCAGAAAAAAGAAGAGCTTCTTCAAAATGTATTATTAAAATTAGATGCTATAGAGCGACAAGATGTTAATCATTTACGGTCTAAGGATATAAAATCACTAACCAGCGAAATTAAAAATCATTTCTCTACTCACGATAATTGGCGGGTATTTAAGAAGCTGTTTAAAGAAATTCATTATGATTTTTTTGAAACGCTATCGGCTACTCACCCTAACTTAACTAAAGGAGAATTAAAATATTGCGCCTACTTAAAAATACAAATGCATACCTCTGAGGTGTGTAGTATAATGAATATTTCTAAAGAAGGTTTGGCTAAGAAAAGATACCGATTAAAAAAGAAACTAGGTTTAAAACCTAATGAGCAATTAGATGTATACATTACAACATTTTAAGTAAATAATAGTTTTTGTCCATGTTTTGTCCTGTGGGTGTCCAGGATTTGTCCATCATAATATAACGTTAAAACTACTATTTTTGCCCAGATAAAGACAACTAATCATCTTTGTTAAAAGTGTGATTTTTTAAAATATTTAATCTTAAATATTAATTTAGTAACCAATTTTTTATGAAAAAAAACAAATTTTTTACATTGTTGCTTGTCGGCTTAGCCACAGCAGCATTCGCTCAGAAAAAGCCCAATATTGTGGTGTTTTGGGGAGACGATGTAGGAATGTGGAACATTAGTGCATACCATAATGGTATGATGGGGGGAACCACGCCTAACATAGACCGTATTGCAAATGAAGGTGCGCTATTCACCGATCATTATGCACAACAATCTTGTACAGCAGGACGTGCGTCTTTTATTTTAGGACAACACCCATTTAGAACAGGATTATTAACTATTGGTATGCCAGGTTCTGAACATGGTATTAATGCTGCCGATCCTACGATTGCTGAGCTATTAAAGCCACTAGGATACACAAGTGGACAATTTGGTAAAAACCACTTAGGAGATCAAGACAAGCACTTACCTACTAACCATGGTTTTGATGAGTTTTTTGGAAACCTTTATCACTTAAATGCAGAAGAAGAGCCAGAAACAGAATTCTATCCAAAAGATCCTGAATTCAAGAAGAAATACGGACCAAGAGGTGTGCTTAAATCTACTGCCGATGGTAAAGTAGAAGATACAGGACCATTAACGTCTAAGAGAATGGAAACTGCAGATAGCGAATTTATAGATGCAGCTTTAAAATTTATCGAGAAAAATGCTAAAGCTAAAAAACCATTTTTTGCTTGGGTAAATTCTACTCGTACTCACGTATGGACTCACTTGTCTGATAAATACTTACACAAATCTGGTTACGGTTTATATGCTGATGCTATGATGGAATTAGACGATGGTGTAGGTCGTGTATTAGATAAATTAGACGAATTAGGTATTGAAGACAACACCATTGTTGTATTCTCTACAGATAACGGTGCTGAGAAGTTTACATTCCCTGACGGTGGAACAATTCCATTTAGAGGAGAAAAAGGAACAACTTGGGAAGGTGGATTTAGAGTACCAGCTATGGTAAAATGGCCAGGTCATATTGCCCCAGGAACGGTTATTAACGATATCTTTTCTCAAGAAGACTGGATGCCTACTCTATTAGCGGCAGCTGGAAATCCTAATGTGAAAGAAGAATTATTAAAAGGTAAATCTTTTGCAGGAAAAACATTTAAAGCACACTTAGATGGTTACAACCAATTACCATTATTAACAGGTGAACTTAAAAAAGGAGAAGGTTTAAGACATGAGATCTTTTATTTTGATGCAGCAGGAAACTTAAATGCATTACGTTACGACGATTGGAAATTACACTTCTCTATCATGGAAGGTTCAATTAACGAAGCGTATAGAAAATCGCCAAGTTGGCCACTTATCTTAAACTTAAGAAACGACCCGTTTGAAGTATCTATGGATGCTGCGTTATACATAAGAAATTATGCAGACCAAATGTGGATGATGGTACCAGCACAAAATTATGTTGGTAACTTCTTAGGAACGTTTAAAGAATTCCCTCCAAGAAAAGGTAGTTCTTTAAGTATCGATAAAGTGATACAAACGTTGCAGACACCAACACGAAATTAATTTAATTTATAAGGATATTAAAGCTGATGCAATGTTAAAATTGTATCAGTTTTTTTTTACCTGAAATGAATCTGGAAATGTCTTAAGTTGTTCATTTTTAGATGTATTTAAAAGATCAATATTTTTTTAAACCACTATTATGAAAATTACATATCCTACATTACTAATTATTTCTACTTTATGTGTACTTACAAGTTGTAAAGAACAAACCAAAGTAGAAGGCGCAACAATACCTGAAACGCCAGTTACAGAAGTTGTGCAAACCGATGCCTTAAGTGCATGGGCAGACACTCCTAAAAAACGTATTAAAGATTGGGTAACCGCTGTAACTGCAAAAGGATCTTCAGATTTTATTCCTGTAGAAGATCGTATAGCTGTATTTGATAACGACGGTACCTTGTGGCCAGAACAACCCGTGCCAAATCAGGCTGCATACATGTTTGATTATTTAAAAAAAGAATATCCAAATTATCCAGAATGGCAAAAAGATACCATGATTAGTGCTGTTGTAAAAGGAAATTATGGCCCTTTAAAAAAGGCAGGTATGACAGGCTTGATGACTATTATAGATAAAACACACACATTACAAACAGAAGACGATTTTGAAGCTTCTGTAAAAAAATGGATAGACACAACAATGAGTAAAAAATATAACAAACCTTATAACGAGGTTGTGTATTTACCTATGTTACAATTGTTGGATTATTTAAAAGCTCACGATTTTAAAAACTTCATTGTAAGTGGTGGAGGCGCAGATTTTATGCGTGCATATGCAGAAGAGGCTTACAATATTCCGCCCTACCAAGTGATTGGAAGTTATGGAGAAACTAGATATGAGGTTATTGATGGAAAACCAACAATAACTAAAATACCTGGATCTATTTATGTAGATGATAAAGCAGGAAAACCACAAGCAATTCACCGTTTTATTGGTAAGAAACCTGTTTTCTGTGGTGGAAATAGTGATGGCGATCAAGCCATGATGCAATATACTTCTAGCTCTAAATACAAATCTATGTGTGTTATTTTACACCATACAGATGGAGAGCGTGAGTTCGAATACGACTTGAAAACACTTAGTGGTCATTTAGAAACGGCTTTAGTTGAAGCTAAAGAGAAAAATTGGATGGTAGTTGATATGAAAAATGATTTTATAAAGATATTCGATTTTGAATAAATGCTACTTTGTTAAATGATTAAATTAGAGTTAAATAAATATGAATAACGCATTGTGTGTTTGTTTTTATTATCATATATTTAAGGTAATTCGCTAATTTTAAGCGTTTTTAGGGAAGATGTGTTTATTTCTTTCTATTTTAAAAGTGCATTTAAATCAATAAAACTTAATAACCAACACCAATATTTTATGAAAAAAACCAAATTAATTACAGTACTACTGTTTGCTGTTTGTACTGTAACATTCGCGCAGAAAAAGCCCAATATTTTAGTCCTTTGGGGAGACGATATCGGACAATCTAATATTAGTGCCTATACCATGGGACTAGTAGGGTACCAAACCCCAAATATTGATCGTATTGCCGATGAAGGTATGATTTTTACAGATTATTATTCTGAGCAAAGTTGTACAGCAGGACGTTCGTCTTTTATTTTAGGACAGAGTGTATTACGTACAGGTCTTAGTAAGGTCGGAATGCCAGGAGCAGCAGAAGGGATCTCTGAGAAAGATCCTACTATTGCAGAATTGCTAAAACCTTTAGGGTATACTACAGGACAATTCGGGAAAAACCATTTAGGAGATCGCGACGAAATGTTACCAACCAATCATGGTTTTGATGAATTTTTCGGAAACTTATATCACTTAAATGCTGAAGAAGAACCAGAATTACCAGATTATCCAGACCCGAAACTATATCCAAATTTTGCTAAAAAATACGGGCCTCGTGGAGTTATTCATTCTACGGCCGATGGCAAAGTAGAAGATACAGGACCATTAACCAAAAAGAGAATGGAAACGATTGATGATGAGTCATCGGATGCAGCTATTGCATTTATTAAAAAATCTGTAGCTTCTGGGAAACCATTTTTTGTATGGTGGAACGGAACAAGAATGCACTTTAGAACGCATGTAAAAGACGAACATCGTGGTATCTCTGGACAAAATGAATACGGAGATGGTATGGTAGAGCATGATATGCATATAGGTAAATTCTTAAAAGTTATTGATGAACTAGGCATTGCTGATAACACCATTATTCAATACGGGACAGATAATGGTCCGCACAAAAATACATGGCCAGATGCAGGTGTAAATCCTTTTAGAGGGGAAAAAAATACCAACTGGGAAGGAGGTTGGAGAACACCAGCAATGGTACGTTGGCCAGGCCATATTAAAGCAGGATCAATTTCTAACGAGATTATGTCAGGAATGGACTGGATGCCTACTTATGTTGCCATTGCAGGAGACTCTAAGATAAAAGATAAATTATTAAAGGGGTATACTGCTAACGGTAAAACGTATAAAGTACATTTAGATGGGTATAACTTTTTACCATATTTAACAGGAGAAGTAGAGAAAGGTCCGCGTCAAGAATTGTTTTATTTCTCGGATGATGGGGAATTAATGGCACTTCGTTTTAACGATTGGAAAGTAACCTTTATGCATCAAGAAGCACAAGGAACTTTAGATACTTGGTCTAAACCTATGGTTACGACACGAATTCCTTGGTTATACAATTTACGTAGAGATCCTTATGAATTTGCAACCACAACATCTAACACCTATTGGGATTGGTATTTAGATCATGTGTATTTATTACTACCAGCCTCAGAATATGTAGGTAATTTTATTTCAACGTTTAAGGAATATCCACCACGTATGAAAGCGGCAAGTTTTAACTTAGGTGATACAATGGAGGCGTTAACCTCTGCAGGAAAACAATAAGCAATAATTTGTAAAAGCAAGAAAACCATTCAATACGAGGGTTTTCTTGCTTTACTAAATTGTAAGCATATCTATTATGCTATACATTTTAAGAGTATCTATTTCAATATATTTTTTTAAACCAACTTATTATGACGCCATTTGAAGCTGTAATTAAGCTGAAATCAGCCATGTCCGAATCTATCATCGGACAACAAGAACTTATAGATCGTTTAATTTTAGTGCTATTGGCCGATGGTAATATGCTTCTTGAAGGCTTACCGGGATTGGCGAAAACTAGAGCCATAAAAACATTGGCAACACATTTAGATTGCGATTTAAGCCGCATACAATTTACACCAGATTTATTACCTACAGATATTACAGGGACAGAGATTTATCAGCCCGACGAAGCAGAAAAATTTAGTTTCCAAAAAGGTCCTATTTTTAGTAATCTTATTTTAGCCGATGAGATTAACCGTGCGCCAGCAAAAGTGCAATCTGCGCTGTTGGAAGCCATGGAAGAGCGTCAGGTTACCGTAGCAGGAAGCACCTATAAAATGGAAGATTTGTTTATGGTTATGGCTACTCAGAACCCAATAGAGCAAGAAGGAACGTATCCGTTACCCGAAGCTCAAATGGACCGATTTATTATGCATGTGGTTATCGATTATCCAGATGATGCATCAGAATTAGGTATTCTTCGCTTAAATAAAAAAGAACAAAGTGTTTCCGCAAAAGCAGCCAAAGTGAAGCCTGAAACCATTTCTCAACAACATATTTTTGATGCTAGAAATGAAATTAATGTCATTAAAGTTACCGAAGCACTAGAGAAATATATGGTGAGTTTAATTTCGGCAACACGATACCCAGAACGTTTTGATGAAGCCCTTGCTGGGTGGATAGACTTTGGAGCAAGTCCGAGAGGTACTATTGCTTTAGATCGTTGTAGTCGTGTAAATGCTTGGATGAATGGCAAAGATTTTGTGTCGCCAGATAATATTCAAGCTGTAATAAAAGATGTACTAAGACACCGTATCTCGTTAAGTTATAAAGCCAGAGCAGAAGGTATTACCACCAATCAAGTTATTGATAAAATTTTAGAAGTTGTTGCTGTAGTGGCTTAACATATTTTAAAACGATTCTCTATGAAATCACAAGCTAAAGATAATACCGTATTTTTAACACTCGAGCATTTATTACAATACGAGTGGTTAAACACCGTGCTTAATTTTAATGTGGGGCAACAAAAATCTAACAGTGTATTGTCAGGACGATATGCATCGCGCTTACGCGGAAGAGGACTCGATTTTGAAGAAGCTAGACCTTATGTTATAGGCGATGATACTAGGAATATAGATTGGAAAGTAACAGCTAAAACAGGTGTAACACATACTAAAGTGTTTACCGAAGAAAAAGAAAAACCTGCCTTTATTTTTGTAGATCAAACCCCAACCATGGGATTTGGTTCTGTACATAAAACAAAAGCGGTTGTTGCAGGCGAATTAGCAGCTATTGCAGCATATAAAATATTAAAAGGAGGCGATCGTATTGGTGGGTTGGTGATGAAAGACGAGACTTACGATTTGTTGACTCCTAAACGGGATCAGCGCAATATGCTTCAGTTTTTTCAAAAAATTGTAGATGCCAATCAGGATATTTACAATAGAACAGATTTCGATTTTGCTGAATCGCTAAAAAGCATGATTGCCAAGCTGAACAATATTATTACCCATGATTATTTAGTAATTATAATTAGTGATTTTCATAGATATAATAATGAGATGATTCAGTATTTAAGTGTATTATCTCAACATAATGATGTAGTTCTTGTAAAAGTTTTCGATCCGATGGAAGAAGAACTACCTTCAGAAAAAATGACCTTGACCAATAGTGAGAAACAAATTAGTATTGCTAAAAATAAAGTACAGGTTGTAAAAGATTTAAAGACAGATTTTAAAACAAATTACGATGGCTTTAAACAAGAAATTGATAAATATAACATTACGCTTTTTAAAATAAATACTGTAGATCCGCTAGAAGAACAATTAGTTAATGTGTTTACACAATATATACCAAAATAAACCATGCCGTATTTAGAAGGACATACGTTGTTTTGGTTTCAAGATCCAACAGAAACCACAACCTTAGACTTAGGAGCTATTATAGAACCCAGTCCGGTAGCTTTTACTTTTGGAACTATTGGGTGGAAAATTATAGGTTTTTTATTGGTGGTGCTTATCGCTTTTGTAGTGTATAAAAGCTATATGAATTATAAAAAAAAACAGTATTTAAGAGATGCAGTTACAGAGCTTCAAAAACTGAAAAAACAAACAGAACTATCTCCTGTAGCGCTTATAAACGCTGTTTTATTTGTATTAAAGGAGACGGCTATACAATCTTTTAGCCGACAAAATGTTGCGGGTTTATATGGAAGCGAATGGATTACGTTTTTAGACTCTAAAGACCCAACCACAGATTTTAAAACAGATGAGGCATTTATTTTAGATGCAGTTTATAAGCACGAATTAAACGGTACAGCATCTTTTAATAAAGATCAATTTACTAACAAAAGCATCCATTGGATACAGCATCATGCCAGATAATTTTCAGTTCGCATATCCGTTTGTTATTTTATTGCTGCCTTTGCCGCTACTGGTTTATTGGTTGCTGCCTGCTATCAAAAATAAAAGTAGTGCCTTGCGTTTCCCTTATTTTAATCGTGCTGTTGAAGTGTCTGGACAAAAAGCTAAAAAGGCATCTTATATAAAAAAAAGAAACTGGTTTACTTGGATTGTAATGTACAGTATTTGGTTGTTGCTAATCGTTGCATTGGCATCGCCAGAATTGGTAGGGAAACCTGAAAAAAAGATTAAAACATCACGTAATTTTTTAATCGCTGCCGATATTTCTTTTAGTATGGCCAATACCGATTGGGCTATAGATGGTAAACGTGCTTCACGTTGGGAAGCTGTTAAAGACATTATGAAAGATTTTGTTCAGGAACGTAAAAGTGATCGAATGGGGTTATTATTTTTTGGTTCTAATGCTTATGTGCAAGCACCTTTTACTTCCGACCTAAAAACAGTTAGTACGATGTTGGATGAAGCCGATGTCGGTATGGCTGGACAAATGACCAATATAGGAAAGGCCATTGTTAAAGGCATGGACTTGTTTCAGCGAGATACCATTCCGCATAAAGTGATGCTTATTTTAACAGATGGCGTAGATAGTGGTATGGAAATCTTGCCATTAGATGCAGCAAATTTAGCAAAGAAAGATTCTACCGTAATTTATACCATTGGTATTGGAGATCCAAACGTTCTAGGTTCAGATTTAGATGAGCGTACCCTACAAGAGATTTCTGAAATGACTGGCGGTAACTATTTTAGAGCTAAAGATGCAGAGACACTTCAAGAGATCTATAAGGAATTAGATACGCTTGAGCCTATTGAATACGAAGAAGAAAGTTACACGCCTAAAACCTTGTTGTATTATATGCCTTTAGGAATAGCATTAGCATTGGGGATTTTAGCGGTCGCTATAAATAATGTAATACTCATTGTGAAACGCTTTAAAAGACACTAATCTATGGAGGTTTTGAAAAACATAGATTGGGATAAATTTCATTTTTTACGTGCCGAATATCTTTGGTTAGCCATCCCTGTGGGAATTATTATCCTTTTGGGTATTTTATTTTATGGCGAAAGTAACCGTTGGAAAAAACACATCGCTAAACATTTACAGCCTTACGTGATTCAGAAAGGCACCACTTGGAAATCCCGATTAATACATGTGTCTTTATTGGTAGTGTTTAGTATTGGGTTTATAGCATTTTTGGGGCCAACTTGGAGTGAAGAAAAAGCACCAGCGAAAAAGGTGGCTTCAAAATTGGTTATTGCACTGGATTTATCGCAAAGTATGTTAGCTACAGATGTCTCTCCGAACCGATTGGAGCGTGCTAAGTTTAAAATAAACGATCTTTTAAAAGCGAATCCAAGAGCAGAAACAGCGCTTATAGTGTTTTCGGCGTCTTCGCATACCGTTGTGCCGTTTACTACAGATTATAAGATTATTCAGGATAATTTAGATGGTTTGCAACCGCATATGATGCCTTCTAATGGTACGGGGTTTACCATGTTGTTTGATAAGTTTCAAGGTTTATTTACAGACAATAAAGCGCCAGGACAAATTCTTTTAATTACCGATGATTTGGAAGGGTTAGATATACCAACAGTAAGTGCCTTTGTTCAAGAAAATAATGTCACGCTTAATGTGTATCCGTTTGCCACGGAAGGCGGCGGGCATGTACCGTCTTTTAGAAATCATAAAGTAGATTTAAAAGTTAAAGGGGAGACTATAAATTCAGCTTTACAAACCGATAATTTAAATGCGTTAAGAGGTCTTGAGAACGTAAAGGTTATGGATGTAACCCTAGATAAGAGTGATGTTACCTTATTTGCAGAATCTGTTAGTGATCATTTAATATTTGAAGAAAAACCTAAGAATGAAGATGAAAATTGGGAAGATCAAGGGCGTTGGTTCATTATTCCGCTGATGGTTTTATTTCTGTTCAGTTTTAGAAAAGGATGGAGTTTGTTAACCATCGTGTTATTGGTTAGTTTGTCGTCTTGTGGAGCTTCTGAAGACGAAACACATAAAGACGAATTGAATACTTTTCAGTTTAAAGATTTATGGTATACCAAAGCCTACCAAGCACAAACGCTATATGATGACAAGGATTATATTGCTGCTGCGGAAGGCTTTGAAGATCCGCTTCGACAAGGTGTTGCCTATTATAAAGGTGGCGATTATACAAAAGCGAGAGCGGCCTTTGAAAAGGATTCGACTCCAAACGGATACTATAATTTAGGGCTAACTTATGCCAAGTTAGGGAATCTAGAAAAGGCCCAAGAGATATTTACAACGCTGGTTAAAAATGATCCAAGTATGGAACAGGCGAGTAAGAATCTTCAAAATATAAATGAAGTATTGGCTGGAGTAGATGAGGTGTCGGCAGAAGAAAGTAAAGTAGGTGAGGAAAAACAAAATGCTGAAAATAAACAAAATAAATCTCCAGAAGATCTTAGTGGTGGCGGACAGAAAGCAACCAAAAAAGATATGGAAAAGGAACGTTTAGAAGAAACGGTTGACACAGGGAAACGAAAAGGGAAAGAGTTAGATGAGCTGCCAGACGATTTTAAATCAGGAAAAGGTGCTATTCCAAAGAATATTTTAATGCGTAAAGTAGACGACGATCCTGCTTTGTTTTTAACCAGAAAGTTTAAATATCAAGTGAAGAATAATCAGGTAGAGGTTGAAAAAACACAAACAACATGGTAGCAAAATTTAAAATAATAGCGGTGTTGTTTATGTTGGGGATTAACTTTGGTTATGGGCAGCAATTAATTAGTTATGTCTCTATTAATCACAACGACGCTTATATTGGTCAGCCTGTTCAAATGACGGTTTCTGTGTATTCTAATACTTGGTTTACTTCGGGAATAGATGTAGGGAATATTCAAGTAGAAGGTGCGTTAACGGTTTATTTTAGATCGGTTTCTAATACCAGAACTTTTAGTGGAAAACAATTTTCAGGAGTCGATTTTATATATAATATATTTCCAACTCAGGAAGGTGTAATTACAATTCCAGAGTTATCTATTCATGTAGAGTCTCCGAAACCAGGTGGTTATCAAGGTGTAAAACATATTGTTCATACCAAACCAAAACCCATTACTGTAAAAGGTGTTCCGCCAGGTTATAATCCTAATAATTGGTTAGTATCAAGTACACTTAATGTGAATGAAAAATGGAATATAAGTACCAAAAAAGTTAAGGTTGGAGATGTGTTGCAACGCTCTATTTATAGAACGGCTTCTGGTACTTTAGGCGAGTTTATACCTGCTGTAGTATGGGACAGTATATCTGGTGTAAGTATTTATCCTAAACGACCTGCTGTAAACACGAATAAAACCAAAACATATGTATCGGCTAATCGTACAGACGGTGCTAATTATTTATTTGAAAAGGAAGGTGATGTTACGTTACCAAGCATAGAGTTTGTATATTGGAATTATAACACGCGTAAATTCTATAAGAAAGTTATAGATTCACTTACCATTCATGTAGAAGCCAACCCGGACTTAAGTATGTTAGCGGGTATTAAAAAACAACTTGAAGCAGAGGCTGGTGTGGTTCCAGATGAGGAGCAACCGTTTTTAATTTTAGGATTAACAGTAAAAATATTTGTTCAGTATTTAATACTTGGAATACTCGTTCTGTATGTACTCTATAAATTGTTGCCTTGGTTATTTAGAAAAGGACTTAAAGGGTATAAAAAGTACCATGATTCAGAACACTATGCGTTTAAGAATCTAGAACATGTTATAGGCGGTTCTGATTATTATAAAAGTCTAAATCAGTTTAAAATTTGGTTGCTAAAATTAAATCCAGATATTCCAAGTATGCAAGCCTTTATTACTATTTATGGTAATGAAACGTTACAAAAAGAATATAAAAATTTAGAAGAAAAAGCGATAAGTCATTCTACATCTAGTTTGAATAGTAGGGTGTTTAAATCTGAATTAAAACAGGCTAGAGACCGTTATTTAAAACGTGAAGATCTTTTAAAAGCCGAAACTGAAAAACGAGATGTCACGACGCGATGGCTGAATCCGACATCTTCGGAGAAACGTTTTTAAAATATTGTTTTAAGTTTATGGGTGTAAAATTTCATGGGTATGTTTCTTCATGTTTTCTGCCATTTTTTCAATGGGTAAATCATCGTAATCATTTCCAAAAGGATCTTCAATAGCCTCAGCAATTAATTCTAATGAAGCCAATACGTATAATATAAAAGGTACAGCAAGCACGACAAAATAGCCTAAAGAAAACACATAACCTATAGGGAGTGTTGCGACGTAAAGAGCAATAAACTTCTTAATAAATGTGCTGTAAGAATGCGGAATAGGCGTGTTTTTAATGCGTTCGCATGCGCCACAAATATTGGTTAATCCTTCTAATTCATTATTAACCATTAACAGTTGTTCGCCAGAAATTTTGTTTTCTTTGTAGAGTGAATTTGTTTTCTTAAATATTAGTGCAGCCACTTGGTTTGGACCATGTTTTTTTGTGCTAAAGGCATCTCCTAATTCAGGATGTTCATTTTCATCTAACATAAAGGTTGTGTAATCAGATCTTAAAAAAGCGAATAAACTCTGTGAATACATAGGGATGGCTTTTCTATAAAAATGACGGATAGCAACATCGTCATCCTCTAAAAGAGCATTGAGTTTTATTGCTAAATTTCGACTCACATTTGTTAATGCACCCCATTGTTTTCTAGCTTCCCACCATCTGTCGTATGCGGTATTGGTTCTGAAAACTAATAATAGTGATAAAGCAAAACCTAATAAGTTGTGTACAATGGTGATGTTTTTTACCCAACTTTTGGCCGATAGGTTTAGATATTCGAGTTCTAAGTAGGCTACACCTCCAGAAAATGCAGCAATAAATAATAAATAGGGATATAAATTTCTAAGCGTATCTGATTTATGAATAAAAAATACGGCTTTAAACCATTCTTTTGGGTTGTATATTCTCATGTTTCAAATATAATAGGATATCTTAAATTATTGAAACAGTTTTGAACGAGTTTAATATTATTTCACCTTAAACTAAAACATCCGCCTTACAAGATGTAAGCGGATGTTAAATTTGGAAATAAGATTACTGGAACTAATCCTCTAATAGTTTTTTTATCTCTTCAGCTATAGTATCTACACTACCTTTGTAATTACCTGTTGAAATAAATTTGATTACACCATCTTTATCTATGATGAAGTTTTTAGGAATGTATTTTGTCGCATATTGATTCCATATGTTTTTGTCAGGATCTAGAGCAACATTAAAATCAATACCTTTTTCTTTAAATTGGAGCATTTTTTTTGAAACTATTTCTTCGGTTTCACCACGTGAAATAGGAAGGAAAATAAAATCTTCATCTTTAAATGGTTCTAGGATCTTGTTAGGCATTTCATGAAATTCCATTAAACAAGGTGCACACCAAGTGGCCCAGAAATTTAAAAGTACAACCTTACCTTTTAAATCAGATAATGTTATAGATTCTCCATTAATCATCTGTACCGTAAAATCTTTGGCAGTATCGTTAATGTTTAATATTAATCCTGTGTCTTCTATATTTTCTTTAGCAGGTTTTGGTAACGTATTTAATGTGTTTTGGTTTTCTGTTCTTTCTTCTTCCGTAAATAAATCAATGGTTATTATAAATTCTTTATCACCAATTTTTTCTCCAAATTGAGTAGCAAGTTCGCTTCTAATTGCTTCAGAAACCCCTTTATTCATGCCTTTTATATAGCCATCTGCGGCATAAGCTTCGAGTTGTGAATTTGTTATAATTTGGTTGTTGGCAATGATAACGTAATCCGGTTTTTCGATAGGATGTTCCTGTGCGCTCATGACGACGCTATAGACTGTGAAAATTAATATGAGGATGTGTTTCATGGAAATGTTGTTGTTATATAGTATAGTAGGGGTATTAGTTCTTTTTAAGTATAATCTCTATAACTCCTTCTTTACCTTTTTCACTATATTTTTTTATTGCCGTTTCTCCTTTTAAAACATTAATTTGTTCAATGGTATCTGGATCTAAAGTTTTCATTTCTGTTTTGGTCATTTCTTTTCCGTTTACCAAAATTAAAGGGTATTCTTTATTGGTTGCAGTGTCTTTGTCTTGAGTAGGTTTTGTTGGCTCTGTTTGTTTTTCAGATTTAGTAATAAGTATCACTTCAGAAGTTTCATTAGTTATACTTGTTTTTGCCGTCGAGATACTATCATTTTTAATAGGGGTGTTAACTGCTGTTTGTTCTAGCTCATCTATAGCTGTAGCTTCTGCGGTTTCTTGAGTTTCTTTTACAGTAGTCTGAGTGCTATTTGTTGTGACATGAGTTCTTTTTCCGTCTTCACTTATATACATCACGTTATTATCTGTTAAGTCATCATTAAGTCTTTTAAGGGTAATATTTGATCCATCGCTTGTATGGATAATAAAGGCATCTTTATTATTAGCGTCTACTTTAGCGGCATTTTTACTTGCTGTAAAAACAATGTCTGAATTTGGTTTTTCTGCTCCAATCCTTAACGTTTTGTTGTCGATATTAAGAGTGATTTTGATGGCTGAAATTGGATGATCTGATTCTTTTTTATAAGTTATTTCGCTATTTTCAGATTTAGCATCTATAGAAATATTTGTAATTTCGTTGGTAGCATTACGCTTTACATTTTTAATTTGTAATACAACGTCTTTACTCTTAAAAGATTCAACTAAAGATTCTAAATACTCGTCGGTGTTGTCTTTTGAAATTATGGTAACTAACTCATTTTCGTTAGTATCTTGTAGAGTCGGTTTAATGTGTATGGTGTTATAAACTGTTTTTGTATTAAAACTCATCATAAAAAGGACTAAAGCAGGTGCGATTATAGCATACTTTAATGTATGAATGGTATTCGATTTTGAAGTGTTTAGCATAAGAATTCTTTTTTTAATTAATGAATTATAAAAATTAGTGGTAAGTGCAAATTGATGTGTGTGTATTGTTGTTTTTAATAATAGATTCTGATAGGTTTTAGAATTTGGAGCGTGTTGCATAGCTTCTTGGTCTGCTAGAAATTCTAAATTTTGAATCAATGCTTTTTTATAAAACCAAATAATAGGATTACACCAAAAGAACACGGTAATAATTTTAGAGACTAGTATATCTATAGAATGATATTGTGAGGCATGAATTTTTTCGTGATTTATGATGTGGGTAAGCTCTATTTCTGTAAACTGACTTGGGTTGTAAACAATGTATTTGAAAAATGAAAACGGTGGGATAGCATCATTAGTTAACGCCATGTTGTAATCTTGTTTTTTTGTAATTTTTAATTTTGATATAAATGTTTTTAATGAAATCAATTCAATGATAAACTTTACAAGGAAAAATAAGACACCTAAGCCATATAATAAGGTTGCTAAATTTAGCCAAGTAACTGGTGAAGATGTTGTTTCGCTATCTAGGGGAGTTACAGTTGTAAATTGATAAGCAACTTCTGTTTGATCTATGTAAATAGGGATGATAACAAAAGGAAGTAAGGCTGATGCAATTAATCCAGATAATAAAAACCAACGGTTGCCATTAAAAAAAGTTTCCTTTTGCAACCAAAACATATATACCCCGTAAAATATAGCTAAAATAGCACTGGCTTTTAGAAAATAGTCCATAACTTAATTATTTTGTTCAATAACATTAATAATATCCTTTAACTCTTCTACGCTTATCTTTTGTTCTTTAGCAAAAAATGATACTACATTCTTATAAGAATTATTGAAGTAATGCTCTATGGCCGAATTCATAAATTTTTTTCGGTAAGCTTCTTTAGTCACAATAGGAAAGTATTGGTGTGTTTTACCGTAGGCTGTATAACCAACATAACCTTTTTCCTCTAAATGTCTTATTATTGTAGATAAGGTATTATAGTGTGGTTTATCTTCTGTGATTTCTTCTAACACATCTTTTACAAACGCTTTTTCAAGTTTCCATAAAATATGCATGATTTCTTCTTCTTTGTTTGTTAATTTCTGCATTGTATAAAAGGTTTAATTTATAACTGATTCAAATATATAACTATTTTTGTAGTTATAAAACTAAAATAGTAGTTAGTTAACTAAATTTTTAGTTTTTAATAGGTGTGTTTATTTCATTCGATTTTTTATTAGGCTTAAAGTATTTGTTTTTTTCTGTAGTATATTCGCATAAAATAAATTGTATTATGAGTATCGTTTGGGTTGTTTTAGGATTATTGTTGTTGGTTGTGGGAGGAGAGTTTTTGGTTCGTGCATCTGTAGCTCTGTCTTTTAAATTAAAAATCTCAAAATTAGTAATAGGAATGACGGTGGTGTCTTTTGCTACGTCGGCTCCAGAGCTTTTAGTAAGTTTGCAAGCTGCTTTAGATGGTGCTCCAGATATTGCTTTAGGTAACGTTATAGGTTCTAATATAGCAAACATTGGGTTGGTGTTAGGAATTACAGCTGTTATCTCTCCATTAACAGTAGATAGAGGTTTTTATAAGCTTAATTGGCCAGTAATGATGCTATTATCTATAGTGCTTTATTTCTTTTTAAGAAGCGGATTGATTTTAGATTTTTGGGAGGGCGCAGCGCTTTTTATATCTCTAATTGTGTTTTTAGTAGTCTTAATTAGAAACTCGGCTAAAGATGATTTAGCTATAGATGAATTAGATGATACTTTAAAACAGACATCGACTTTTAAAATCGTATTATGGTTGTTAATTGGTGGCGCTGCATTATACTTTGGTAGTGAATGGTTGGTGCTTGGAGCTATAGATTTAGCAACTTCTTTAGGAGTTAGTGAACGTGTTATTTCTGTTACTATGGTTGCTATTGGAACAAGTGTTCCAGAATTAGCAGCATCTGTTATTGCTGCACTTAAAAAGGAAAAAGCTATTTCTTTAGGAAATTTAATAGGATCTAATATATTTAATATTGCTTGTGTTTTAGGTTTAACAGCTATGATTGAGCCTATAAAAGTAATGAGTTCTGAAATACTAACTTCAGATATTTTTTGGATGTTAGGATTCTCTGCAATATTAATTCCTTTAGTATTCTTACCTAAACAATTTGTGTTAGGGAGATATAAAGGGGCTATAATATTTGTGGCCTATATTGTGTTTTTGGTTACAACATTTACTAAGTAACTAAACAGGTTTTTAATAAGTGAATATGTTATATTTTAGTGTTTTATAATCGCGTATAAAAAGTATGTATTCTTTTATCTGTTTTTATTAAGATTAAAATGTGAAAAGTAGATAGGTTTATGGTTAAGCCATTGGTTTAAGTTTATAATAAGCCATTATATATAGTTTAGTTTGTTTAAAGAGCATAAAAAAACCGTCTAGAACAATATCCAGACGGTTTTTTATTAATATAAATTAACTTAAAAATTAAATTTTTGCAGATTTAACTGTTTTCACAATTCTAGCAGCAATTTTGTATGGATCTGCGTTTGAAGCAGGACGTCTATCTTCTAACCATCCTTTCCAGCCTTTTTCGACTGCAATTAAAGGAATACGAATAGATGCTCCTCTATCTGAAATTCCCCAAGAGAAATCTTCAATAGAAGCAGTTTCGTGTAAACCTGTTAAACGTTGGTCGTTAAACTCTCCGTAAACAGCTATATGTTCTTTTACAACAGGTCTGAAAGCTTCGCATATTGCAGCGTAAGTTTCTTTATCTCCACAAGTTCTTAAAATATTGTTAGAGAAATTGGCATGCATACCAGAACCATTCCAATCCATATCTTTTCCTAATGGTTTTGGGTGGTACTCTATATAGTAGCCATATTTTTCAGTTAAACGATCTAATAAATATCTTGAAATCCATAATTCGTCTCCAGCTAATTTTGCACCTTTAGCGAATAATTGGTATTCCCATTGTCCAGAAGCAACTTCTTGGTTAATACCTTCAAAGTTTAATCCAGCAGCGATACATAAATCTGCATGTTCTTCAACGAAGTCTCTACCGTGTGTGTTTTTACCACCTACAGAACAGTAATACATACCTTGAGGAGCAGGGTAACCACCAATAGGGAATCCTAAAGGTAATTGTGTTTTAGTATCCATTATAAAATATTCTTGTTCAAAACCGAACCAGAAATCATTATCATCGTCATCAATTGTGGCTCTACCATTAGATTCGTGTGGTGTACCATCTGCATTCATAACTTCAGTCATAATTAAATAACCGTTAATACGATCTGGATCTGGATAAATTGCAACAGGAACTAATAAGCAGTCCGAAGAACCTCCTTCTGCTTGTCTTGTTGAAGATCCATCGAAAGACCAGTTTCCTATTTCTTCTAAGGTCCCTTTAAAATCTTCGTGCTCTTCTACTTTTGTTTTACTTCTCAGGTTCTGAGTTGGAAAGTACCCATCTAACCAAAGGTACTCTAATTTAATCTTGGCCATAATTTATTAAATAATAGTTATTAATGTCATTAACAAATATAAATTAATTTTCGACTAACCAGACAAAATAGTGGGGTCTATTCAGAATTTTTATGAAATTATTAGTTAACCCCTGTCTTTTTTAGGGGTATTTGTTTTTTATGATAAGAAGACGTGTTGGAATTTTTATATTTGTAAAAAAATTGAAGGAAATGGCAATATTAAGATTTCATGCTTTAAAACAAACTCTTGAAAGAGTACCTATTTATATAGAGGAAAAAGAAAGGCGTTCAAGTATTTTTGGAGCCAATGTTTTTAATGAATCAACTATGCGTCAGTACCTAACAAAATCTGCATTTACTGAAGTTATGGATGCTGTTTTAAAAGGTACTAAAATAGATCGTTTAGTTGCAGATCATATTTCTACAGGAATGAAGGAGTGGGCGATTTCTAAAGGAGCGACCCATTATACACATTGGTTTCAGCCTTTAACAGGGGCAACCGCAGAGAAGCATGATGCTTTTTTTGAAACCATAGGAGAGGGAGCTTCGATAGAGAAATTTGGAGGCGGAGAATTAGTACAACAAGAACCAGATGCTTCTAGTTTTCCGAATGGCGGAATTAGAAATATGTTTGAAGCTCGTGGGTATACTGCTTGGGATCCAACATCACCTGCATTTATATATGGAACAACATTGTGTATTCCAACTGTATTTGTGTCTTATACAGGGGAAGCATTAGATTATAAAACACCACTTTTACGTGCGTTACAAGCTGTAGATAGTGCTGCTGTGTCTGTATGTAAATATTTTGATAAAAATGTAAAAAAAGTGAATGCATCCTTAGGGTGGGAGCAAGAGTATTTTTTAATAGATAAAGCGTTAGTAGCCTCTCGTCCAGACATTGTAGCTACAGGACGCACATTGTTAGGCCACTCTTCTGAAAAGGGACAGCAATTAGATGATCATTATTTTGGAACCATACCAAATAGAGTAATGTCTTTTATGCGTGATTTAGAACATGAATGTATGTTATTGGGAATTCCTGCTAAAACACGCCATAACGAAGTCGCTCCAAATCAGTTTGAGTTGGCGCCAATTTTTGAAGAAGCCAATCTAGCAGTAGATCATAATTCATTATTAATGGATTTAATGCATAAGACCGCAGAACGTCATCATTTTAAAGTATTATTTCATGAAAAACCTTTTGCAGGAGTAAATGGTTCAGGAAAACATAATAATTGGAGTTTAAGTACAGATACTGGTGTGAATTTATTAGCTCCAGGAAAAACACCTATGAGTAATCTTCAGTTTCTTACATTCTTTATAAATACAATTAAAGCAGTAAATGATAATGAAGAATTACTTAGGGCAGTAATCGCTTCGGCAAGTAACGATCATAGATTAGGAGCAAATGAAGCACCGCCTGCGATAATCTCTGTTTTTATAGGAGATCAATTAACTAAAGTATTAAGTGAACTTAAAAATGTAACTAGCGGAAAATTATCGCCTGAAGAAAAAACAGAACTTAAGTTAAACGTTGTAGGTAAGATTCCTGAAATCATGCTAGATAATACAGATAGAAATAGAACATCTCCTTTTGCGTTTACAGGTAATAAGTTTGAATTTAGAGCTGTGGGCTCTAAAGCAAATTGTGCAAACCCAATGACGGTTTTAAACTCTATAGTTGCTAGACAGCTTATAGATTTTAAAGCGGAAGTTGATATCCTTATCGAGAAAAAGGATATGAAAAAAGATGATGCTATTTTTAATGTATTGCGTGAGTATATTAAAAAATCAAAGAACATTCTTTTCGAAGGGAATGGCTATGGAGAGGCATGGGAAAAAGAGGCCGAGAAACGAGGTTTAAGCAATAATAAATCTACCCCAGAAGCCTTAAAAGTTAGAGTGTCTAAAAAAGTAATAGACTTGTTCGATGGTTTGGGGGTAATGAATAAAGTAGAGTCTGAGGCGCGTTACGAAATAGAAATGGAAGAATATGTACATCGTATTCAAATAGAAGGTCGCGTCCTGAGCGATATAGCTAAAAGTAGAATAGTTCCTACCGCTGTGCGTTATCAAAATATATTAATTGAGAATGTAAAAGGTTTAAAAGATATTTATGGTGCATCTTTTAAAAAGATGGCAAAAGAACAACTTGGTTTAATTGAAGATATATCTAAACATATAGAGGCTATAAATTTTAATGTAACTAAGATGACCGAAGCGCGTAAAACAGCAAATCAAGAAGAGGATATAGAAAAGAAAGCTTTAGCATATTCTTACAAAGTAAATCCTATGTTTTCTGAAATACGTTACCATTGTGATAAGTTAGAATTATTAGTAGACGATGAGCTGTGGCCATTAACAAAATATAGAGAATTGCTATTTACTAATTAATTTAATTATAAAAATGTTACTTAAAAAGCTGTCTACATATTGAACAGCTTTTTTTGTTTCTAAATGGGTTTTTGCTTTTATGCCATGTGTTTTTAATGGTTTATATGTGTTGTAGTTGTTTTTTTATACCTATTTTTCTTAATTCGCACCTTGATTTGAGAGTTAAATCTTACATTTTGATTACGGTTTTACCTCAGAATTGTGCTTTTTATCTAACTTAAATGTGTGTTGTCGAAAACACAAGGAAATGATGCTGTTTAGATGTCTATGGTTAAAATTGTTGCAGATATTTTAATATATTTGTCTCGCTATTAATCTATACAATTTAATTATGAAACAGCTCATTGTAAGTGTGCTGTTGCTATTAGTTGCCACTCTGGTTTTTTCTCAAGCGAAAAATGATTCGCAGGAGCAAAGCGCTACGAATGAAGCAGTTAATGAGCAACCTGTGCAAATGAAAAATTCACTTATAGCTAATCTAAATTAAGCTATTTAAACGTGAAAAAAATTAATTTTAAAGTCATATATCTTCAATCATTTATTCGTTAATTGGTGTTTGAAGATATTTTTTTTGCCTTATATTTTCCTTCTATTTATTCTGTAAAACTAATTTACAATGCTTACTTTTGTAAATCATTTTCAACTTAAAAATCATATGAGTCAAGAAGTCAGTAAGCGATATGCACAACGAGGGGTTTCCGCTTCAAAGTCAGATGTACATAACGCTATTAAAAATATTGATAAAGGATTGTTCCCGAAAGCGTTCTGTAAAATTGTACCAGATTATTTGTCTCAAGACGATGCATATTGTTTAATTATGCATGCAGATGGCGCAGGTACAAAAAGTGCTTTAGCTTATATGTATTGGAAAGAAACTGGAGATGTTTCGGTTTGGAAAGGTATCGCTCAAGATGCACTTATAATGAATATTGACGACTTATTATGTGTAGGTGCTACAGATAATATTATGTTGTCTTCTACAATAGGTCGAAATAAAAATCTGATTACTGGTGAAGTACTTTCTGCAATAATTAATGGTACTGAAGAATTGATTGAAGATTTAAAATCGTTTGGAGTTACTATTCATTCTACAGGAGGCGAAACTGCAGATGTAGGAGATCTTGTAAGAACTATTATTGTAGATTCTACAGTAACGGCAAGAATGAAACGTGAAGATGTTATTGATAATGCAAATATTAAAGCAGGAGATGTTATTGTAGGACTCGAATCTTTTGGACAGGCTACTTACGAAAAAGAATATAATGGAGGTATGGGAAGTAATGGATTAACATCTGCAAGACACGATGTTTTTCATAATTACTTAGCCGAAAAATTCCCAGAGAGTTTTGATGCTGCTGTGCCAAGTGATTTAGTGTATTCTGGAAATATGAAACTAACAGATAAGGTAGAAGGTTCTCCTTTAGACGCTGGTAGGTTGGTATTGTCTCCTACACGAACATATGCGCCAATTATAAAAGCAATATTGTCTAAGTATAATAAAGAGCATATTCATGGTATGGTGCATTGTTCTGGTGGTGCTCAAACAAAAATTTTACATTTTGTAAATGAATTTCATATCATTAAAGATAATTTATTTCCAATTCCACCGTTATTTAAATTAATTCAAGAACAATCTAAAACGGAGTGGAAGGAAATGTATCAGGTTTTTAACTGCGGACACCGTATGGAACTTTATGTATCTCCAGAGACAGCAGAAGATATTATTACAATATCTAAATCTTTTAATGTAGATGCTAAAATTATTGGTAGAGTGGAACCTTCAGAAAAAAAACACCTATCAATTACAAGTGAGTTTGGTCAATTTGAATATGAATAAATAGTCACTTTTTTTAAGTGTAATAGAGTAATGTTAGTATGAAATATAATATTTTTTTTCTTTTTTCTTTTATTGTTCAATTTTCTATTGCTCAACCAGACTCATTATATATTAAGAAAAGACTTATTATAAAAAGTCCAACGCCTACATGGACAAATACAAATAAATTATCACTAGATTTAAATGAAGTTGCTTTTGTAAACTGGAATGCTGGGGGGAGTAATTCTATTTCTGCTATTGTTAGTCAGGTGTCTTCTTTGGATTATACTTTTAAAAATTTTAAGTGGGCTAATGCTTTTAACGCGCGTTATGGTATAAACCAACAAGAAAGCGAAGTTTTGAAAAAGACAGATGATTTGTTAGAGATAAGCTCATCTGTAGGCTATAAACGTTCCGATGCTTCTAAATGGTATTATTCAGCACGTTTAACTTTTTCAACTCAATTTGCAAACGGATATTCTTATCCAGATACTTCCAATCCTATATCTAAATTTATGGCTCCAGGATATTTATTCTTTGGGGGAGGAATGGAGTATGGTAAGGATATAGAAAAATTATCGCTCTATGCTTCTCCTTTAACATTTAAATCTACCTATGTATTAGATCAGGATTTGGCTAATGCAGGTTCTTTTGGGGTGGAGCCAGCGGTTTATGATGATGATGGTAATGTATTAATCCCTGGAGAAAAAGTGAGAGAAGAGCTAGGTATTTTAGTAACGAACTATTATGAAGTAGATGTTGCTAAAAATGTATTGTTAAAAAGTACAGCAAATTTCTATACCGATTATTTAAATAGTTTTGGAAATATTGATGTGGATTGGCAATTGCTTATAGATTTTAAAGTAAATAACTTTATAAAAGCATCTTTAGGTTCTCAGCTTAAATATGATAATGATGTGAAAAATTTAATTGTCATTGATGAAGATGCCGACGAGTATGGCCAGTCTGGTGCTAAAGTACAGTGGAAACAGCTTTTAGGTATTGGTTTTGTTGTAGATTTTTAAATTTAGAAATAAAATAAATAATATTTATTTGTTAACTATTTTATGTTGATAATTTGTTAAATAGCTGTATTTCAGTTTTTTATGTGTTTTTATTGAAAACTTTGAAATAAATTATATGTAATTTGTTTCAAATTCTTACCTATATTTGCAGTCTTGAAATTATTCTAGTAACAACTTAATTAATTAAGACAATGAATGTAGATTCCTTACCTATCCCTCAAAAAACCTATACTCAAGAAGAAGCTTTCGAAGCGTCGTTAAAATACTTTAAAGGAGACGATTTAGCTGCTAGAGTTTGGCTAAACAAATATGCTCTTAAAGATTCTGATGGAAATATCTACGAGTTAACTCCTAACGATATGCACCGTAGAATAGCAAAAGAAATTGCTAGAATAGAAGTGCGTTACCCTAATCCATTGTCTGAAGAAGAAATTTTTGATCTAATAAAAGATTTTAAATATATTGTTCCTCAAGGAAGTCCAATGGCCGGAATTGGTAATCCATTTCAGATTGCATCTCTTTCAAATTGTTTTGTAATTGGTAATAGTGGAGATTCAGATTCCTATGGAGGAATCATGAAAATAGATCAGGAACAAGTACAATTAATGAAACGTCGTGGTGGTGTAGGTCACGATTTATCTCACATTCGTCCAAAAGGTTCACCTGTAAAAAATTCAGCATTAACATCTACAGGTATTGTTCCTTTTATGGAGCGTTATTCAAACTCTACAAGAGAAGTTGCTCAAGATGGAAGACGAGGTGCCTTAATGTTGTCGGTTTCTGTAAATCATCCAGATTCAGAAGATTTTATAGATGCTAAACTTGAACAAGGTAAAGTTACAGGAGCAAATGTATCTGTACGTATCGACGATGAGTTTATGAAAGCCGTAAAATTAAATGGCGAGTATACTCAGAAATATCCAATTTTCAGCAAAAACCCAAAGTTTACTAAAACAATTCAGGCAGACGGTATTTGGAAAAAGATTGTGCATAATGCATGGAAATCTGCAGAACCAGGGATTTTGTTCTGGGATACTATAATTAATGAATCTGTTCCGGATTGCTATGCCGAGTTTGGTTATAAGACGGTATCTACAAATCCATGTGGAGAAATTCCTCTATGTCCTTACGATTCTTGTCGTTTGTTAGCTATAAATTTATTTTCTTATGTTGAAAATCCGTTTACTAAAGAGGCATCATTCAATTTTGAATTATTCAGTAAGCATATTGCTGTTGCACAACGTATAATGGATGATATTATTGATTTAGAATTAGAAAAAATCGATGGTATTTTAGCTAAAATTGATGCCGATCCAGAATTAGATGTTGTAAAATCTACAGAAAGAAATCTTTGGGAAAATATTAAAAATAAAGCTGCCGAAGGAAGAAGAACAGGTATTGGTATAACTGCCGAAGGCGATATGTTAGCGGCTTTAGGTATTCAATATGGTAGTGAAGAAGGAAATGCATTCTCTGTAGAGGTTCATAAAAAATTAGCTATTGAAGCTTATCGCGCTTCTGTATATACAGCGAAAGATCGTGGTGCTTTTGGCGTTTACAATTCTGAATTAGAAAAAAATAATCCATTTATTCAACGTTTAAAAGAAGCCGATAGTAAATTGTATTACGATATGTTAGAATACGGGCGTCGTAATATTGCATTGCTAACCATTGCGCCTACAGGAACCACAAGTTTAATGACACAAACAAGTTCAGGAATAGAGCCTGTATTTATGCCTGTTTATAAACGTAGACGTAAGGTTAATCCTAACGATAAAAATGTGCGTATAGATTTTGTAGATGAGGTTGGAGATTCTTGGGAAGAATATGTTGTGTTTCATCACCGCTTTAAACAATGGATGGAAGTAAACGGTTTCGATTTATCTGCTAACTATTCTCAAGAAGAAATAGATCTATTAATTGCAAAATCACCTTATTATAAAGCAACATCTAACGATGTAGACTGGTTAAGTAAAGTGTCTATGCAAGGCGCTGTTCAAAAATGGGTAGATCATTCAATTAGTGTTACTATTAATTTACCGAATGATGCGTCTGAAGATTTAGTAGGACAATTATATTTGAAAGCATGGGAAGCTGGGTGTAAAGGAGTGACAGTATATCGTGACGGATCACGTTCTGGTGTTTTAATTTCTAACGATGAAAAGAAAGAAGAAGAAACTATTGATGTGTTAACCACATTTCCTACCAAACGTCCTCAAATATTAGAAGCAGATGTTGTGCGTTTTCAAAACAATAGAGAAAAATGGATTGCTTTTATTGGTAAAATAGATGGTAAGCCTTACGAAATATTCACAGGTTTAACCGATGATGAAGATGGAATTTTAATTCCGCGTTGGGTAAATGAAGGCTTAATTATAAAAAACAGAGGAGAAGACGGGCTTAGACGTTACGATTTTCAATACCATAATAAAAGAGGGTATAAAACAACTATAGAAGGGTTGTCTTATAAATTTAACCCAGAATTTTGGAACTATGCGAAGTTAATTTCAAGTACTTTACGTCATGGCATGCCAATTGATAAAATTGTAGACTTAATTAATAGTTTACAATTAGATAGCGAATCTATAAACACTTGGAAAAATGGTGTAGTTAGAGCCCTAAAACGATTTGTTGCAGATGGTACACAAGTTAAAGGACATACATGTAGTAACTGTAATTCTGAAAATTTAATTTATCAAGAAGGGTGTTTAACTTGTAAAGACTGCGGATCTTCTAAATGTGGTTAATATATAGCTTACATTATTAAACAAAAAAAAAGCAAAGGGAAACCTTTGCTTTTTTTTTGAAATTAAAAAACATTAAAACAAGAATTTAACTACAGTTTTGTTAAATTAGAGTGTCCAAATAAAAAATATGTTTTCTAGGAAAATCTGTATTATAACCTTGGCAGGTATTATGATCTTAATAAATATATTTTTTATTGAGTATTTATCTATGGACTATATTAGGCCGCTAAGAGCGATTACTACGTTTTCTTTTTCTTTGCTATTTGTGTTCTTTAAAGGATATAGATATTCTAAATTAGCAATAGCATTTATGTTTTTTTTTCTTTCTGATTTATTTATAATTAAATATGATAAACTTGTGTTTAATAACTTAACATCGGTAGTTCGAACGTTAGGATATTTATTTATAGGGTTACATTTATTACCTAAATTCAAGGTTGAGATAGAGAGTAAAAGGGCTTTAGCTGCGTATCTTATTGCTATATTTTTTTGTGCAATAATGTTTTACGAACTCATAGATATTATGTCTTTAACATTTAAAGATATGGTTCATCGGTATTTGTATTTTTCTTATAGTTTAATACTATTAGGGTTGCTTATTCTAGTGGGGAACTATAATTTTAGATATAATTCTACACAATCTACATCTTGTATGTATTTTACATTCTCTTTTGTTATTTCAGATTTGTTTGCATTTATTAGTTATTATCTCGAGATAGATGCGTTTTATTATCCTACACGAATTTTTTATATTTTAGGTTTAGCGGCTTTAACTGCTTATGCAGTCCTTCCTTTTCAGAGAGAAGTATTATACAAAGACGACTCTCTAGATATATATTAAATTAATTCACTTTAGTACAAATTTTAAAGCATCAAATTATGTATATAATATTGATATGGAGTATTCATAATTTATCGTATTTTTGCACCACAATTTAATAAGGTAGATGTTAGACAAGTTACAAATAGTAAAACAACGTTTTGATGAGGTGAGTGATTTAATCATTCAACCAGATATAATTACAGATCAAAAACGTTATGTGCAATTAAACAAAGAATACAAAGATCTTAAAGCACTTGTAGATAAGCGTGAAGAGTATATAGAACTCACTGAAAATATTAAAGAAGCTGAAGAAATTATTGCAGATGGAAGTGATGCCGAAATGGTAGACATGGCCAAAATGCAATACGATGAAGCAAAAACACGTATTCCTTTATTAGAGGAAGAAATTAAGGTAATGCTTATACCTAAGGATCCGGAAGACACTAAGAATGCAGTTGTAGAATTACGTGCAGGAACTGGGGGAGATGAAGCGAGTATTTTTGCTGGAGATTTATTTAGAATGTATTCTAAATATTGTGAAGGTAGAGGGTGGAAAGTGGATACAGTAGATTATAGTGAAGGAACGAATGGCGGATTTAAAGAAATTCAGTTTGAAGTTACAGGTGAAGATGTTTATGGAACGTTGAAGTTTGAAGCTGGTGTTCACCGAGTTCAACGTGTGCCACAAACAGAAACTCAAGGGCGAGTACATACCAGTGCTGCTACAGTAATGGTATTTCCAGAAGCTGAAGAATTTGATGTTGAAATTAATCCGAAAGAAGTTAGAGTCGATTTTTTCTGTTCATCAGGACCAGGAGGGCAATCGGTAAATACAACCTATTCTGCGGTACGTTTAACGCATATTCCTACAGGATTAGTAGCACAATGTCAAGATCAGAAATCGCAACATAAAAATAAGGAAAAAGCATTTAAAGTATTACGTTCTCGTTTATACGAAATGGAATTAGCAAAAAAGAATGCAGCCGATGCAGAAAAACGTGGTACAATGGTAACTTCTGGAGATAGAAGTGCTAAAATTAGAACCTACAATTATTCGCAAGGCCGTGTAACCGATCATAGAATTGGATTAACACTTTACGATTTAGGAAATATTGTAAATGGCGATATTCAGAAAATAATAGATGAATTACAATTAGCAGAAAATACTGAAAAGTTAAAAGCTAATGACGATGTCATTTAAAAAATAAACAGCCTCGTAAAGAGGCTTTTTTATTGAAAATTTTAGAGTTAAGTATTAAATCTTTAAAAGTACATTACTGTGACTACCGAGCAATTAATTAACCAGATTAAAATAAAAAAATCATTCTTAACCATAGGTTTGGATGTAGATTTAAATAAGATTCCAAAACATTTATTAGAAACCGAAGATCCTATTTTCGAATTTAATAAAGCAATTATTGATGCTACTCATCATTTATGTGTAGCATATAAACCCAACACTGCTTTTTACGAAGCCTATGGTTTAAAAGGCTGGAAAGCTTTAGAAAAAACCATTACTTATTTAAATAATAATTATTCAGAAATCTTTACAATTGCAGACGCAAAACGTGGTGATATTGGTAATACAAGTACTATGTATGCCAAAGCATTTCTTGAAGATTTAGCATTTGATAGTGTAACAGTCGCTCCTTATATGGGAAAAGATTCTGTAGAGCCTTTTTTAGCGTTTAAAAATAAGCATACTATTTTATTAGCATTAACATCTAACCAAGGTGCTTTCGATTTTCAAACTAAATTAATCGATGGTAAAGAAGTGTACAAACAGGTTTTAGAAACTTCTAAAAATTGGGAAAATTCAGAAAATTTAATGTATGTTGTTGGTGCGACTAAAGCAGAATATTTAACCGAGATTAGAAATATTATTCCTAATAGCTTTTTATTAGTTCCTGGTGTTGGTGCACAAGGTGGAAGTTTAAAAGAGGTTTGTAAATATGGTATGACCGAGAATATTGGTTTATTAATTAATTCATCTCGTGGTATTATTTATGCTTCTAATGGTGTAGATTTTGCTGAAGCTGCTGCTGAATCTGCAAAAACACTTCAACAAGAAATGGAAACTATTTTAAACGCTCAATAATTTAAATGTGTTAATCTTTAAAGATCAACTTCACAGAATAATTCAAATACCAACTGTTCCAAAACGGATTGTATCGTTAGTGCCTAGCCAAACAGAATTGTTATGTGATTTAGGTTTAGAAGATGCAATTGTTGGAATTACTAAATTTTGTGTACACCCCAATCATGTATTAGCATCTAAAACAATTGTTGGCGGAACAAAACAAGTTCATTACAATAAAATAAAAGCATTACAACCCGATATTATTTTATGTAATAAGGAGGAAAATGCTAAAGATATGATGCATGAGTTAGAACGTATCGCTCCAGTTCATATTTCCGATATTTATACTTTAGATGATAGTTTAGAGTTAATTAAAATGTATGGTGATTTATTTGATGTTACAGATCAATCTGAAAAGATAATTACACGCATAAAAAAAAGTAAGGCTGAATTTGAAGATTTTATAGCTTTAAAACCTTTAAAGACTGTGGCTTACTTTATATGGAAATCACCTTGGATGGTTGCTGCGAACCATACATTTATAAATTACATGTTAACGCTAAACAAATTAGAAAACGTATTTTCTAAAGCACAACGTTATCCAGAAATTAATATAGAAACAATTAAAAAAGTTCCAGATTTAGTCTTTTTATCGAGCGAACCTTATCCATTTAAACAAGATCATATAGAGGAAGTAGAAACATATTTTCCTGACTCAAAGATTATATTAGTCGATGGAGAAATGTTCTCTTGGTACGGATCTAGATTAATAAAGGCTTTCGATTATTTTAAAGACCTGAATGGAATGTATTATTAGCTTTTACACGAATCATTTCTTTTCTTAATTTAAAAGCTTCAAAATATAAATAGTCACTTAAGCTGGAATCTGTTTGCATAACATTGTATGCTTCTTCGATAAATGATTTATAAAGATTTTGAAGTTCTTCTATTTTTAAGAATTTCTTGATATTTGGTTTTACGTCTCCTACTTTACTAAATTGATTTTTCATGATGTTTGATATTTTCTTAGTATAAAGGAAATATCATGCCAAGTATTGTTTAGTAATAGTTAATAAAATGATAATATTTTATTGTACAGGTAAATTCGATTCTCCTCTTTGTAGATACTTTAAGCGATTTAATTTATTCAATAGCTTAATGGCTTGAAATTCGGAAATATCACTCATTTCAGAATCTGTTTGTCTGAAATTATACGCTTGTTCCATAAGTTGTTTATAGCGTCTAGCGAGTTTTTGCTGGTTTTTTTTTATGGTGTCATATCTGTTCATCTTACTGGCTATTAGTATCTTAAATATACATTAAAAAAAATGAAACTGAAAAATGTCATATCATAAAGTTTTCAAAAAAAAAAGCAACTCTTTTTAGAGTTGCTTTCTGTTGTTAACAAATTAACTAAACTTAATGTTTTTGAATATATCTATTAGATACATTCAAATGTCTTAAAAATAGAGACACACTTTGTTATTTCAATGTTAATTATAAATTATATTAATATTTGATTAATCTTGTAATTCAAAAACCGATTGTAATAAATCTGTAGATCGTGAAGCTGTAGAATTTCTTATTTCTTTTTCTTCAACTGCAATCATAGTGTATACACCGCTTAGTGCTTCGGTAGTTACATAGTCTGTTAAATCAGGATTTACTTTAGATACAAATGGCATGCTATTGTATTTAGAAATTAAAGTGGTCCATATTTTATCGGCACCAACTTTAGTAAACGATTCATTTATTACGGGATTAAATTTATCGTATAAAGCTGTCTGGGTTTTTTCTGTTAAATACGTTGTAGCAGCATTGTCTTCTCCTAATAAAATAGTTTTAGCATCATTAAATGTGATATCTTTTACAGCATCTACAAAAATAGGAGTAGCTTCTTTTACGGCATCTTCTGCTGCACGATTTAAAGCTTTAATACCTTCATCTGCTAAATCTCCCAATCCTACACTTCTTAAAGCTGTGTCTACTTTTTGTAGTTCGCTTGGCATTACAATTTTAACTAAGTCGTTTTTATAAAAACCATCTGTTTGAGTTAGTTTTTCTACTTGTTCTTCTATTCCTAAATTTAAAGCTTCTCTTAATCCTGATGCAATGTCTGTGTCTGAAATAAGACTAGAAAATACAGAAGAATTAGAAGATGTTTCAGATTCGTTAGAGTTATTCGTATCGCTAGTACTGGTCGAGATCTTGCTTTTTAAAGAATTTGCAAGTTCACCTAAGGTTTGTGCCGATGTGCTTAATGATAGTAAAAAACAGCTGGCAATAATAATATTTTTCAATTTTTTTTATTTTAATATTTCAAACGCAAAATTATATCTATAATTTCGAAAAAACGTATAGATTTTAATCTATTTGATAAAATACATATCCGTATTTATGCTTTTTTATAAATACAGGTAATTTAAAGTGATTGTGACCTATATATCGTTAAGATTTTTTTAGTAAAAAATAAGTGTTTTATTATTAAACACCATTACTTTTCTGTTGATATGATGTTTAATGGCTGTAGCCAATACTATTTTTTCTAAATCACGACCTTTAGCAATTAAATCTTCAATAGCTTGAGTATGTGAAACACGAGCTACATCTTGTTCAATAATTGGCCCTGCATCTAAATCTTCGGTAACGTAATGGCTCGTGGCTCCAATAATTTTTACTCCACGTTTATATGCAGAATGGTATGGTTTTGCTCCAGCAAATGCAGGTAAAAATGAATGATGAATATTAATAATTTTGTTGGTGTATTCGTTTATTAATTTAGGAGAAATAATTTGCATATAACGTGCAAGTACAATAAAATCGATCTTGTATTTTTTTAATAATTCTAACTGTTTTGCTTCAGCTTCAGGTTTCGTGTCTTTGGTAACAGGAACATGAAAAAACGGGATATCAAAACTGTCGGCTATAGGTTTTAAATCTAAGTGGTTACTTAAAATAAATGGAATTTCAGCATTTAATTCTCCTGATCTATAACGCCCTAAAATATCGTATAAACAATGGTCGTATTTAGATACAAAAATGGCCATTTTAGGTTTAATTTCAGAAGTGTAAATTCGCCACTTCATTCCAAATTGCATTACCAAAGTATCTTTAAAAGTGTTCTTTAAATGATCTAAATCTAGATTTACAGAATCGAACTGACTTTCCAATCGCATAAAAAAGATATTCTGTACGTGATCTACGTGTTGGTCAATATATATAATGTTTCCGCCATGTTGGGCGATAAAGTTAGATACAGCTGCTATAATTCCAGGTTGGTCGTGGCAGTGCATTAAAAGTGTGATTTTATTCATTTAAGTAAGTTTCTAAAAGAGGTAAAAATACTGAGAAATATGTAGGTAGGCACAATTTAAAATGATTTTAGATAAATTAACTTAAACCTCAGTTTTTTTTGAATATTCCGTAAATTGCGTCTCAATTAAACAGTTTTTATTGATAATGAAACAAATAGAACCATACAAGCCAATATATAAAGTTAGAATAGTAACTGCAGCATCTCTTTTTGACGGACATGATGCGTCTATAAATATTATGCGTCGGATAATTCAGTCTACAGGTGTAGAGGTCATTCATCTTGGACACGATCGTAGTGTTGAAGAAGTTGTAAATACTGCAATTCAGGAAGATGCGAATGCCATTTGTTTAACATCTTACCAAGGCGGACATAACGAGTATTTTAAATATATGTTCGATTTACTAAAGGAAAAAGGTGCAGACCATATTAAAATCTTCGGTGGTGGTGGTGGTGTAATATTGCCTTCAGAGATTAAAGAACTTATGGATTATGGTATTACCAGAATCTATTCTCCAGACGATGGTCGCGAACTTGGTTTGCAAGGTATGATTAACGATTTGGTTAAAAAATCAGACTTTGCAATAGGAAATGAATTGGATGTTGATATAAATAAACTAGCAGAAAAAAATCCTAAAGATTTGGCACGTGTAATTTCTTCTGCAGAAAATTTTCCAGAAATAGCAGAAAGTACACTTGTAGCTATTCATAATAAAAATAAGAATTCTAAAACACATGTTCTCGGAATTACAGGAACAGGAGGTGCGGGTAAATCATCTTTAGTAGATGAATTAGTACGTCGTTTTCTTGTCGATTTTCCAGAGAAAACAATTGGTTTAATTTCCGTAGATCCTTCAAAACGAAAAACAGGAGGGGCACTTCTTGGAGACCGAATTCGAATGAATGCGATTAATAATTCTCGTGTCTATATGCGCAGCTTGGCAACACGTCAATCAAATTTAGCATTATCTAGGCATGTAAATGAAGCGGTTGAAGTTTTAAAAGCAGCAGAATATGATTTAATTATTTTAGAAACATCTGGAATTGGGCAATCGGATACAGAAATTATAGAACATAGCGATTTATCTTTATATGTTATGACACCCGAATTTGGTGCTGCAACACAGTTAGAAAAAATTGATATGTTAGATTTTGCAGATTTGGTTGCGATAAATAAGTTTGATAAACGTGGCGCTTTAGATGCGATTCGTGATGTAAAAAAACAATACATGCGTAATCACAATATGTGGCACGCAGATCCTGATACCATGCCTGTGTTCGGAACTATTGCTTCTCAGTTTAACGATCCGGGAATGAACACGCTTTATAAAGCTGTTATGGATAGTTTAGTTGAAAAACAGGATTCCGATTTAAAATCAAATTTTGCTATCTCGAAAGAAATGAGCGAAAAAATTTATGTTATTCCGCCAGCAAGAACACGTTACTTATCTGAAATTGCAGAAAATAATCGCGGGTATGATAAAACTGCAAATGATCAGGTAGAAGTGTCTCAGAAATTATATGGTATTTACAAGACAATTTGTTCGGTAGCTATTATTTCAAACGAAAGTGAGAAATCTTATTTGGGTAAGCTTGGATTAAATTCAGAAGAGATACTTAGTGTTGCTCAGAATGATAATCAAGACTTCTTGAAGCTTTTAATAGCAGAATTTGACCGTGTGAAATTAAATTTAGATCCATATAACTGGGAAATTATTACAGGTTGGGATGCTAAAGTAAACAAATACAAAAATCCTATCTATTCATTTAAAGTTAGAGATAAGGAAATAAAAATCGACACACACACAGAGTCGCTTTCTCATTTACAAATTCCAAAAGTTGCTTTGCCTAAGTATCAGGCTTGGGGCGATATTTTACGTTGGTGTTTACAGGAAAATGTACCAGGAGAATTTCCGTATACTTCAGGATTATATCCGTTTAAAAGAACAGGAGAAGATCCTGCAAGAATGTTTGCAGGAGAAGGCGGACCAGAACGTACAAATCGTCGTTTTCATTATGTGAGTGCAGGGTTACCTGCTAAGCGATTATCTACGGCTTTCGATAGTGTAACTTTATATGGTAACGATCCCGATTTACGTCCAGATATTTACGGTAAGATTGGTAATGCAGGGGTTAGTATCTGCTGTTTAGACGATGCTAAAAAACTGTATTCTGGTTTTAATTTAGCCGATGTCATGACGTCTGTAAGTATGACTATAAATGGTCCTGCTCCAATGTTGTTAGGGTTCTTTATGAATGCAGCTATCGATCAGCAATGTGAACTATATATTAAGGAGAATGGATTAGAGCAAGAAGTTGAAGAAAAAATAGAGTCTATTTATAAAGATAAAGGAGTAGAACGTCCGAGATACAATGGAGCACTTCCTGAAGGAAATAATGGTTTAGGATTGTTTTTATTAGGAGTAACTGGAGATGAAGTGTTACCTGCCGATGTGTATTTAGATATTAAAACCAAAACGATTGCTCAAGTTAGAGGAACAGTTCAGGCAGATATTTTAAAGGAAGACCAAGCACAGAATACCTGTATATTTTCAACAGAATTCGCCTTACGTTTAATGGGCGATGTACAAGAATATTTTATAGATAATAATGTCCGTAACTTTTATTCGGTGTCTATTTCTGGATATCATATTGCCGAAGCTGGCGCAAACCCAATCACACAATTAGCATTAACATTGTCTAACGGATTTACATATGTCGAGTATTATTTAAGCCGTGGGATGGATATTAATAAATTCGGGCCTAATTTATCATTCTTTTTCTCGAATGGTATCGATCCAGAATATGCTGTAATTGGTCGTGTGGCTCGTAAAATTTGGGCGAAAGCTTTAAAATTAAAATACGGCGCAAACTCTAGAGCGCAAATGCTAAAATATCATATTCAGACGTCTGGGCGTAGTTTACATGCTCAGGAAATAGATTTTAATGATATTCGTACAACGCTTCAAGCTTTATACGCTATTTACGATAATTGTAACTCTTTACACACTAATGCTTACGATGAGGCTATTACTACGCCAACAGAAGAATCTGTACGTCGTGCGATGGCCATTCAGTTAATTATAAATAAAGAATTAGGTTTAGCTAAAAACGAAAATCCAATACAGGGATCTTTCATTATTGAAGAATTGACCGATTTAGTAGAAGAAGCCGTGCTTTTAGAATTCGATAGGATTACAGAACGTGGTGGTGTTTTAGGTGCGATGGAAACCATGTATCAGCGTAGTAAAATACAAGAAGAAAGTTTGTATTATGAAACGTTGAAACATAATGGGGCATTTCCAATTGTGGGTGTAAATACCTTTTTAAGTTCTAAAGGATCTCCTACAGTGGTACCTAAAGAAGTGATTCGTGCGACTGAAGAAGAGAAACAATTTCAGATTAAAACACTTGAAAATCTTCATAAAGCAAACGAGACCGCAGATTTATTAACAGAACTTCAGCATAAAGCCATTCATAACGAAAATATTTTTGAAGCTTTAATGGATGTGTGTAAAGTGTGTTCTTTAGGACAAATTACAGAAGCATTATTTGAAGTTGGTGGACAGTATAGACGAAATATGTAATCGTTTTTTTGATTTAAAATTAAAATAATTATAAAAATCCTGAGCTGTTTGGCTCGGGATTTTTTATTTAGTACGTGTACGTTTTTTTAATTTTTCAATTTTGTCTTTATAATATAGTATAAGTTCGTCTACAAAATGTAATGGGTTTTTATAAGTCGATATTATAGTATAAAGCTCAGATGTTTTTAATAATTCAAGTTCCTTTTCTAATTGTTTTAATGTCAACTTTAAGGCTTCTGTTTGGTTAATTGAAGGTGTCGCTGTTGTTTTAGTTTTTAATTTTAAGCCTAAATTTTCTGAAAATATTTGAGCATGAAAAGTTTGTAATGCGTTTAAATCTTCATTTTTATATATGTGAATAAGCCGAGTTGTAATTTCTGTTGCCGATTCCTGATCGTTTGGAGATAAACTAAATTTATCTGGATGCACCTGTAACATGGCTTCTCTATAAAGTTTTTTCTTGATTACATGTGTATCAGTATCTAAATTAGAATTGTTAGATAATTCCCGTTTTATATTTTGTAAACCAGTAGATGACTTATAATGTTTACCACGTTTTTTTTGGGCTAATCGTTTATCCTTTTTAGCTCGTTTTTGTTGCTTGTAAAGTGTGTTTAATTCCTGCGTTTCAATAATATAATCGGTAAGATGTAGTCTTAAAATATCTTCAAAAGCATCTACTTGATTAGAGATGGTTTCAAGTTCTTGTTTTACAGCTTCAATCGAAATTTGAAGTTGTATTTGTTCTTCATCTTGAGGTAATATATTAGGTAATCTATCGTCAGTCATAAGGCAAAAATAGAAGTATACTTTAGAATAAAAAAGTAAAGCTGTTTTGTTTGGTATTGAAAATGGTCTTCAAATTAGGAAGAAGACACTATAAGCACGTTCTTTGCAACTTCAAAATAATCTGAAATTTATGTCTTTTAAAAAAATACTTCCTGTTCTTAAAGAAACTATAGATCATTTAGGATTTGAAACCACTACACCTTTACAGAAAAAAGTGCTTCCTGCTATAAAAAGTGGTGCAAATGTCTTTGGTACTGGTCCAGAAGGTAGTGGGAAAAGTACAGCTATAATATTAAGTGTAATTCAGAAATTAAAAGGTGAAGCCTTTGGAGATGGACCTAGAGCTATTATTTTAGTAAAAGATAAAGCAGAGGCTTTGTCGCTAAAAGAAAAGTTTGATGTGTTTACTAAACCAACAGATTTGCGTGTGTATTGCATTTACGACGAACTTAAAATAGATGTACAACGTGAAGATATATATATAGGTACAGATATTTTAATTGCTACAGTAAAACGTTTAAATAAATTATACTTTCTAAATAGTATTCATTTAGCCGATGTACAATTAATTTGTATTGAAGATGCTCAGTTTTTAATTCGTCAAAAGACTTATAATGATGTTTTACGTTTATCAGAAAGTGTCAATAAATGTCAATATGCTGTATTTGCAGATGAATTTGATTCTCGATTAGAACGTTTTGAAAATTCTTTCATGTTTAATGCCTATAGGTACAAAGTTTAAATCTGGATTATTTCTTTAATTATCTAGGATTCTAGAGTTGTTTTTAAGCCTATTTTTAATTGGATAAAGATATCGATTCTCAGTTTTTTTTATAACCTTGTCTGATAATTTAAAGTTGTCATGAAAAAAAACAAATTAGGAAATCGTTCTCTAGCCATAGCTGTTATTTGCATGGTTGGATGTTTGACTCTGAAATACTTTAATGTATACCAGGGCGATTGGTTAGAAATTTTACTAGCTGGTTTTGAAGCTGCTGTTGTTGGTGGTGTAGCCGATTGGTTTGCAGTTCGTGCTTTATTTCAAGAAATTCCTATTCCCGTAGTTAGAAAACACACCAATATTATTGTAAAAAGCCGAGAGAAATTATCGGCTGGTATAGTCGATTTGGTAAATAACGAATGGTTGTCTAAAGATATGATTCGTGATAAAGTTTCAGCAATGTCTTTAGCGAAACCTATAGTCGATTATTTATTGGAAGGCCATAATCAGGAAACCATTCGGAAAACCTTAAAACCAGAATTAGAAGCTTTAGTTTTAAAATTAGATCATGAAGATGTGGTGAATACCTTAGAAGGGATTATCCGTCCAGCAGTAAAAGGAAATAATTTAGCAGAACCTTTGGGGAATTTATTAAAGCAGACCATCGATCAGAAAGATCATTATGGTATTTTAATGGTTTTTCTTGACGTGCTAAGAGATAAAGTGAGTTCCGAATCTACTTACCAATTTTTGGTTACCGAAGTTCAAGTTTTAGTAAATAAACAAAAAGAAGGTTCTCAGATAAAAGGATGGTTAGTTGGAGCCGGGCAGTTTTTAGGTGCCATAAAACCACAACGCATCGCTGAAGGAATTCAAGAACAACTTGTACAACTTATAGATGATATAAAAACAGATCCTGAAGAACACAAAATTATTATCGCCTTAGATGCGCAACTTTGTGATTATGCCACACGTTTAACCAATGGCGATGAAAAAGCGCAAGCCGATGTAAATCAGTTTGGAGAACATTTTTTAGAACGTTTAATAGATTCTGGAATTGTAAAACAAAGCTTAACACGATTAAAAGTGATGGTTAAAGCGCATCTGTTTGAAAATGAAAACGAGTACACCGAGTTAATACGTGATAAAGTAAACACCATGTTGCTATCTTTTCAGAACGATGATTCAAAGATTAAACAAACGGACCTGTGGTTAAAATCTACTTTACTTCAACTTATAGATACACATCATCATAAAATAGGAGAGTTGGTAGGCGAGAGCTTACAGAAATTATCGAATGTGGAACTGGTAAAACAAATTGAAAGTAAAGTAGGGGAAGATCTGCAATACATTCGGTTAAACGGTGCCATTGTTGGTGGTATTGTGGGAATGCTGATTATGATTATCAAAATTTTTGTATTACGGATTCATTAAGTCTATTGGTTAGGTAATATATTACCAATGCCTTTGTTTAATTGCTTACAGGTTCACTTGAATGATTTTGTAAGCTTTTTTTATGCTAAAAATCATATTAAAGATGTCTTAAAAATCTTATTTTAGAGGTTTATAAACAGCATACAAACATGGGGTTAACCGGAGGTTGAAACCTGAAATAGGTGACTTTTGTTTGTATATAAGGAGTTGGCATTCATTAAAAAAATGAGAGAAGATAAAATAAGAGAACTTTATGGTCGAATTTTTGGAGACAAAATAACTTCTCTAAATTATAAACTAAACCCAACAGAAATAACAAAAGAAACAAATCCCCAAGACAAGTGTTTAGATTGTGGGATAAATTGTAAATCCTTTAAAGACAGACAAGATTTACCTTATTTTAAATCTCTTGAAAACATTGAAACCTTTGTCATTGCCGAAGCCCCAGGAAGTGGTATTGAAAAAGGAAAAATAGGATATGTATTTGGTTGGGAATTGTTTAATTCTAATAAACCAAAACATTCGAATATTACTAAATATGAAAATTATTTTTTTAATATTTTAAAACTTGACCCTGATACAACTTATATAACTGATGCTATAAAATGTTATACGCATAAAAATGATTTTAAATCAGTCTTTTCAAATTGTAAAAATTATTTAAAAGAGGAAATTGAAATTCTAAAACCAAAAAAAGTATTAGTAATATCGAAACAAGGGCCTTTAAAAATTTTTCTTATTGAATTAAACAACTCGATTCCTTTTGAACTTGAAATTATCTCACATCCTTCACCTCAAAATATTGGCAAAATTAAAACAGTTTCTGATATCTTTAAAAGTTTAGGGAATATTAGTGAAAATAGTAAATGGGAAATATTAGGAGAGCAAATAGAAATAGAGTATCAAAATTTAATCAAAGTACTCAAAGAAAAAAAATAACGAAATGTCAACACCGTATATAATTTATTGCTAGTTCTAGCCTACTTGTAAAAATCCTCGCGGATTTTCTATTCAGTTTTTATTTGTTAACTTAGTTGCTTAACCACGCAACAAACCATATACAAACACGTTATGTGCAATTGCTCAACACAATGAAAAAATATAAACCAAGTGACTTCCATCCTTTCGATGCATATAAAAATAAAGAAATTAAAAACTTTTTTGCAGTAAGTTTAATCACATTCGCTTATAGAAATTTCTTTAAAGCCAAACAGATAGAAAAATTAGACTTGACAAGGCAATTTTTCAATTCTAAAGATTATGATGACAACGAAAAGAAAATCGCTTTTATTAAACAGAATAGTGATATTGCTTTTAATGCTCTTTTAGATTACATAATAATTTCTTTGACTTTTGAGAACTATATGAAAGCGAAATTGCTTTTAAATGAATTTGTAATTCATGAAGTCAACAAAACAAAAAACGAACAGTTATTTAAAGCTCAAAAGAAGAGACCAATTGAAATAATTGAACTTAATTCAAATGAAGAAAAAAACTTTACTGAACTTAAAGAAACTACCTTGAATTATAGCACATTACTGAATAACAAAAATTATATTAAGTATTTTAATATAGATGATAATTCAATTAAATATCTTCAATCATTGAATAGAAAAAGAAATGAACTACATCTTTATATGAGTGAAAAAATCGAATTTGGAAATTCGATTTTTGACAATCTTAATCGGTTGAAAAAAATTGTTGAAATTGATTTTGCTGTTCTTCACAACTCAATTATGGATATGTCTGAATTTAATAATGGAAACAAAATACCTATAAAAAAATAAAACTGCATATAATAATGTATAAAAATAATTACTCAATTTTGGGCTTAACCAAAGGTCGTTGCAAGTTTACTGCGTCTGATTTTCCTGCGGAAAACCCTCGCACACAAATCCGCCACTATTCTTATACTAACCATTGTAGCAAATTTAACGCAACCATTTAAATGTTTTTGCATCTAATAGAAAACAAACCCTATTTTATGAAAAAAAATATACTTATTATTTTGCTATGTGTACTTACTTTTAGTTGTAATTCAGACGATGACACTTCTGAAATGACAAATATTGAATTTACCTTAATTGCTAAAGAAAACCTTTTTGGAAATGGTAATGAAGGAATTGCTAAACAAAATCTGGTTATTAGTAACCAAAATGATTGGAACGATTTAATTACCCAAATGAATTCTGAAAATAATGTCTCTGATAACTTTTCCGAAATAGATATTGACTTTTCTGAATTTCAAATTATCGCTGTTTTTGATGAAATAAAAGTAAATGGTGGTCATATCCTTGAATTAAATATAATGTCTAATTCTGAAAATATAATAGTTAACTTAACTGATTTAGCTCCTGATGGAGATGTTACAAGTATAGTTACTCAACCTTTTTGTATAGTCAAAATTCTAAAATCTGATTTACCAATAATATTTGAATAAAAAACTTGCTACAACAAAGCCCAGCGGTAAGAAACCAAATAAAATTACCTCATGTCTCACTATAACACCTCTGTAATTCTTGTTATAGGTTAGTCCTGATTTAGCAAAAGTAACACCATTAAGATTAGGTTGTATCAGTAAACGACCCATCGCATTTCTACGATTAAAAACACTGTTGCAATTATAATTACACCTATTTATAATTAACTTTACAAAAAAAAACAGTAAACCATGAGCATGCTTCACCTAAAACTAGAAACCGATCCGCGCTGGGTTAACATTGTAGAGAGTAATATTGAAGAAATACTTACAGATCATGCGTGGTGTGAGCAAAAAGCAGCCACAAATGCCATTACAATTATTACCTATAATAGTGAGCATGAAGACCTAGTTACTGCATTATTAGAATTAGCCAAAGAAGAGCTAGAGCACTTCCAAATGGTACACAATATCATTAAAGAACGAGGCTATACTCTAGGGGCCGAGCGTAAAGATCATTATGTAAACCAACTCTATAAGTTTATGAACAAGGGCGGAAATAGGCAACAAAGTTTTGTAGACCGCTTATTGTTTTCGGCAATGATAGAAGCCCGAAGCTGCGAACGCTTTAAATTACTTTCTCAACGTATTAAAGACGAAGAATTATCTAAATTCTACCACGATTTAATGATTAGTGAAGCTGGACATTACACCACATTTATCACATTTGCTAGACAATACGGAAAAGGCATTGACGTTGATAAACGCTGGCAAGAATTAGTCGCTTTTGAAGGTGAATTAATTAAAAGTTATGGAAAAAGTGAAAGCATACATGGCTAGGCGCCTGGCTATATAAGCAGTTATTTTAAGACGTACTGAGATAAAAACAAGTATAAGAATGCCTTAATTTTTCACTAAAATACTTCTGTGAGTTTCATTATTTTACTGTTACAGAATACCAATACTATGCCTACAAACTTTTCATTTAAAATACAAAATCATTGGAATCTAGAAGCTGCTCAAACAGAACAGCAATCAGGTGGTTCTTTAAAAACGCACCAAGTATTTTTAGAAGATGGAAAACGATTAGATGTTTCTGCAGCAAAACCATTTAAAGGTGATGCTTCAAAATATAATCCTGAAGAATTATTAATGGCCGCATTATCATCTTGTCATTTTATGTCCTATTTATATGTGTGCGAACAATCGGGGATTTCGATTTTAGAATATTCAGATTCAGTTGAAGGATTTCTAACCCTAAATAATGATGGAAGTGGTGCTTTTACTAAAATTACACTCAATCCAAAAGTTAAGATTGAAAGTGAATCTCAAAAACAACTAGCTTTGGAACTTCATGAAAAAGCAGGGCATTTATGTTTTATAGCTAATTCTTGTGCATTTACTATTGAGTATAATCCATTGGTTGAAGTTTAAATTGAAGTGTTTCAGTATGATAGAAACTCTTCAAAATTTTATAAATCAGTATTAAAAGATATTGCTTAATTTGGTACAAGATTTCTCTTAAAAATGAATAAACTTACCAATACTGTTTTATATTTAATGAGCCTTTCTGCTGGTTTAGTAGTGGCTAACTTATATTACAATCAGCCTTTATTAAGTCAAATAGCAACCGATTTTGGAGTATCAGAATCAGAAGTCAGCTATGTGGCATTAAGTACACAGTTAGGATATGCCTTTGGGTTGTTATTTATTATTCCTTTGGGTGATAAGGTATCCAATCATAAAATTTTGCAAGTCGATTTCTTTTTAATGATTATTTCATTAATAGCAGCTGCAACTGCAAATTCTATAGTGTTGCTAATTGCGAGTAGTTTTTTTATAGGATTTACTTCGGCATTACCACAACTTTTTGTGCCTATGGCTGCACAATTAAGTGATGATAAACAACGTGGACGGTCTATAGGGATTGTAATGAGTGGTTTATTAATTGGTATTTTAGGAAGCCGTGTTATAAGTGGATTTATTGGCGAACAGTATGGTTGGAGAACCATGTATTATATCGCTACCGTGTTAATGGCAATTCTTTTTGTTGTTTTAAGGTTTAAGTTACCTAAATTATATCCCCATTTCTCCGGAACATATGTTAGTTTATTAAAATCTGTATATCATTATTTTAAAACAGAACCAACATTACGTTTAGCAGCATTACGAGGTGCATTGTCTTTTGGGTGTTTAAGTGCCTTTTGGACGACCTTGGTTTTTTTAATGGAAGATAGTTTTGGTTACGGAAGTACAGTTACCGGATTGTTTGGTCTACTAGGAATGGGAGGTGCTTTAGGAGCAACTGTAGTTGGGAAGTTAAATGATAAAATACCAAAAAATAAGATCATTATATTTTCAACCTTACTATTAATTGTGTCCTGGGTGGTTTTTTTGTTTTCAGAATATTCTTTATTCGGAATAATAGTAGGTGTAATTTTAGTCGACTTAGGCATGCAAGCACTTCACATTACAAATCAGAATATCATTTTTTCAAAAAATCCTGAAGCACGTAATAGAGTAAATACAGTTTATATGGTGTCTTTTTTTATAGGAGGTGCTTTGGGTACAACTTTAGGAGCACTTGCTTGGGAACATTATAAATGGACTGGTGTTTCTGTTTTGGGATTAGTACTTTCGTTTGCTATATTAGTAGTTCATTTTATGTTTAAAAATAGAGAATAGGTTTTTGATTCAATTTTTATTAAAATGAATCTTATATATGATATAAAAAAGGTGTGGAATTTCAATTCCACGCCTTTTTTATTGAAAGATGTATATTAAAGTTTAGTTGTAAGATGCTTAATAATTTTTTTAGCATGAATTCTTGAATTTTCTATAAACCATTTATGTGTATCCAGTCCGCCACAAATTACACCAGCAAGATATAAACCTTCAATGTTGGTTTCCATAGAGTCTTCATTATAATACGGAATGTATTTTCCGTCTTCCGAAAATAAAATTCCAGCGTGTTCTAATAAGGTAATGTTTGGCTGATATCCGGTTAATGCAAGAACATAATCATTCGGAATATTAATAGTTCCGTTAGGTGTAGAAACAATAACCGATTTTTCTTTTATCTCTTGTATTTCAGAATTGAAGTGAGCTGTAATAGAACCTTCAGCAATTCTATTTACAATATCTGGTTTTACCCAATATTTAACACGTTCTCCAATAGCATCACCTCTTATAATCATAGTTACATGACCTCCTTTTCTGTAAATTTCTAAAGCAGCATCTACAGAAGAGTTACTAGCTCCTACTACAATTACATTTTGTAAACTATAAGGATGTGCTTCTTTATAATAATGAGCTACTTTAGGTAAGTTTTCTCCTGGTACATTAAGCGTTACTGGAACATCGTAAAACCCTGTAGAGATAATTACTTTTTTGGCATGATAGTTTGCTTTGCTTGTTTTGATAATGAATTCTTGGTCATCCTTTATAATATCCTTGACCTCTTCGTATAAATTAATAAGTAGATTGTTAGATGTTGTTACACGTCTGTAATATTCTAAAGCCTCATTTCTATTTGGCTTAGGGTTAATGCTTATAAAAGGAATATCATCTATTTCTAATTTTTCTGAAGAAGAGAAAAAAGTCATATTCAATGGGTAGTTAAAAATTGAATTTGTAAGAGATCCCTTTTCTATTACAAGATAGTTTAAGTTTTTGTCTCTACAAGCCATGGCGCAAGCGATACCAATAGGGCCTGCTCCAATAATGATAATGTCTTTTTTGATGTTCAAAACGATATAGTGTTTAATATATTTAGACTTATATATAGTAGAAGTCTTTTTTCTGTTTTTAAAAATACTAATAGTAACCTATATAGCCATGTCATTTTTTTATTAATGTCATATAGATGGTAATAATATAAGAGGGGAGATAATTTATATCCTTACAATCTAGTACTGGTTTATTTAAACGAAGGTATAATTACTCCTTGATATAAGTAATGTGTATTATATAGTGTAAAAGTACATTTATATAATAAGAATGAGAGCAGGGGTAGAGTTACAATTGAAACTATTTAGTGCTTCATATAATTAGATAATGTATTATAATATCAGAATAATCATATTTAATAGAAATAAACGCATTCGTAACAATCTACTAACCTAGTCTTTACGTTTTATTTCAAAATAAACCGTAAATAAATTAGTTATATAGAAATAAAAGTATGTATATTTGCACCCGCTTAGCGACGCAACTACGGTAGTAAGCTAGGTAAAATGTTCATTAACAGAGTT
>NZ_CANMTH010000003.1 GCF_947500765.1 uncultured Formosa sp.
TAAAACTTTACCAATTCCACTTATATATTCTGGTTCAAATTCCATTTCGTTTTTTTTATTACCTACAACGGTTTTGTATATGATACGTTGCGTGGTTTAGCACGTAATTTAGCAAATAAAAACCGAATAGAAAATCCGCGAGGATTTTCGTAAGTAGGCTCTCACTAGCAATGGATTATATACGTTGTTACCCAACGTTTTTATTCCTAATTTTCTTTTTTCGGTCATAGTTGATTTTCCATAAATGGTATTTTAATTTTCCGAAAAACTTATTCCATTCGTGTCTAATTCCTCCAAGTTCCCAATTAACGTCAAATTTTCGTTCGATTTTGTTCGAGTTTGGTGATTCCGTAATATAAAATGGTCGAGCGACTTTACAATGCAACATTGGCTCGTTATTTATAATTGTCGGATAAAATTCTGTTGTGTGGGAAGTTTTAAGAAAATATCTGATTTCTATTATTGTTTTATTTGACAACGATTTATAAATGTAAAGATTTATGTCATAAAGATTTTCATAAATCTCAGTCAGTTCCGCCACAATTTCGGTCAAAGTTTTTGGGCTTTTTTTATCATTAATCTTTTTTCTAATTTTCGCTTGTTCAAAAAAGTTTTTTCCGATACTCTCATCAATTTCTGACATTATATACTCGCAATTTCTCGAAATTTTATTCCAACAAATATCGGTCGCCATATCAATCAAACTTGATGTTGCATCTTGGATTTTATTTTCGAGTTCTGCTTTTTTCAAATGATGGGTAAAGGATTTAGATGATTATTCGTTGTATGGTATAAGTCCTAGAAAATGTAACGAGATAAGAATAATTGATAATACTATTCCAGCGATTTTACTATAAAAAACACTAATGGTAGTGTAATTAGTATCGTTCTGATATTTATAATACCATTTTTTAATTCCTACTAAAGAGTAAATAAAAAATCCGATACAAAAAATCACAAGTAAGGTTGAACTTTTCATTAATTCATTGTTTTTTGGGGTTTTGTTCAAATGTTGGGTAACGTGTTTGTGTATGATTAGTGGCGTGTTTAAGCACCTAATTTAGCAAATAAAAACTGAATAGAAAATCCGCGAGGATTTTCGTAAGTAAGCTAAAACTAGCCATTAATTATACACGGTGTTGTGCAACGTAATTTTTATTCTAAATAATCTTCAATTTTCTTAATTTCAATTACAATTCTATGATTTTCTGGCAGACATTCAAGTAATTCAGAAGGTCTTGCTAGTCCATTTTCAGGTGTTTTCATATACCAATTCAATACTTTTTCAAAGAATACTATTCCTGCAGTTTCATTTCCTAATTTATAAGTACAAAATCCAATTTGTTCAATCAATTTTACATATCTCCAAAGTTGAAATTTTTTCAGAGCTTTAGTGTCAACCTTTAAATAATTTTTAAGTGCAAGTTCTAAATTTCCGATATCGTGATAAATATGTGCTAAATATAATTGAGCCATAAAATTCGATTTGTCTTTTTCAACTGCTTTTTTAAAATTCTCAATTATTTTTTTTGAATTATTTCTCCAATCGTCACTTCCTGTATCAATTAATCCAAGCAATTGATAATCTAAAGAATTCAATTCGGTTTTAGCGATTATTTTCTCACGAATACTTTTTCTCAATGATTCTTTTTCAATTAGATTTTCCGAAAGAGAAAACTTGTCATATTCTCCCAAAATGTCTTTTTCAAATTCAGATTTCATTCAGTTTCCGTGAGTTTGAGTTATGTTGCACAACGTGTTTGTATATGGTTTGTTGCGTGTTTCAAGCAACTAATTTAGTAAATAATTACCGACCAAGAAAGTCCGCGAGGACTTTCGTAAGTAAGCAAAAAGCCAGCAATAAATTATATATGGTGTTAGCTGTAGTGTTTATATTATCATTTTATTTTTTTGTAATAATTCGAATTTTTTTGAAAGTTCCTCAATCTTATTTCCTTCTGATTCATAATCTTCTACAAACTTTAAACATCTTTTCAAAACAGGCTCAAAAAGAGCATTTATTTCAGGGTTTTCTAATTCAGAGTTTTCAATTATTAACATAATCTCCTCGGCAAAATTAGATGCCGTTTTTGACATAGATAATTGTGAATCGTATAATGATGTTAGATAATTTGTTCGGTTTACAATACTTTCTCTTCTTGCCTTATATTTAGAAGAAATTACTTTCATATTGTTTAGAAATAAATTCTCAAAAGTATTTTCATATTCAGTTTCGTTTTCAGGTTTTTTGGATTCAGTAAATTTTAAGAATCTATTTCTAATTCCAGAATCAAATTTGCCTAAAATATAAGTAAAACTATCACTTTCAATATCGTGTAAGAACTTGTTTCTTAAGTTCATTTGTAATTCTAAATTCTGATGTTCTATTTTGTTCAAAACATTAATATCAAAGAGTAAATCAATTTTACTTTTGAATGAAATACCAGCTTTGTTTCCGAAATTTTTTGTTTTCTCTTTATCAAATATCTCTAAATGTCCAAGTAATAATGTATTTATATGACTTTCGATTTTGAGTGAATATTCTAAAACGAGAGTTCTAATTTTTAAATTCATATTTCTGTTTTTGTAATATCATTCAATTGATTTCGAAATGTTGCTCTCACATTACAGCTAACGTTTATGTATAAGAATAGTTGCGGGTTTGTATGCGAGGATTTTCCGAAGGAAAATCAGACGTTACAAACACGCAACGACCTTTGATTAAGCACTAAACCGCAATTATTTTTATACGGTGTTGTAAATAGTTATTTTTTTCTTACTCTCACTATTTCCTGTAATAAAACATCTAAATCATTCTTAAAATTGATTTGAGTTTTATTTGGTAAAGCCTCTCTTTTTCGGATGTGAGAATGTAAAAAAGAATCCGCTATTTTTCTACTTGAATTATTTAAGTTCTTCATACTCTCTTTGAAACTATGTGTTCCGTGACTTCCACAAACATCTGAAAAATTTGCTTTATTAAAAACTGGCGGAATATGGTCAATTATAGCTCTGACCAATGGTGGAATGGAAAGATAAAGTCCGTGTGAATATGCTACATTTAGTTCTTTTAAATAAGCAGTTAACTTGGTGAAATCAAAGTCATCGTCAACAATATTCGTCAATTCATCAATTCTTTCAGGGTCTACATAATGTTCGGCTGTTCCAACTTCAAGTCTGACATCTTTTAAATAACCATAATCATCTGTAATAAAATCATCAGTTACTCGGTTACCTAATTGTTCCAATATTTTTACTGGAATCCATTCATTAATTCCCAAATAGCCACTTTCATAAAGGTCATTTCTCGCACAAACTTCTAATAAATCTTTCTCGTTTTTAATTTCTGCGTGTTCAAATGTGAAGATTTGAATTTCATAAAGTTTAGTGAACCAATATTTTCTGCCTTTAATGAATAGGGAATCTTTTCCATATTTATAAACGTCAAGAATTTTATTCAGTTCGTCTTCGCTTACGTCCAAAATATTGAACGAACCACTTTGGTTTCTTAAAAATAGATTGTAGTTCACTGTCTCTTATAATTATTTACAACGTTGATGTATATGGTTTGTTGCGTGTTTCAAGCAACTAATTTAGTAAATATTTACCGACAAAGAAAGTCCGCGAGGACTTTCGCAAGTAGGCAAGAAGCCAGCAATAAATTATATACGGTGTTGGCAAATCGTATTTTAATCAAAGTAACCCTCAAATTTTATTGATTCTAAAATTCCGTTTTCAAATAGAAAAAAGAATAATGAGGTTTGCTCTAAATTTCCAAGAGTTACTTTATCAGATTCTATTTTAGTTTTTAATATATTTTCAAGTGTTCTTTTATTAATTCCTATGTTTAATGAATCAACGAACTTTATTTCAGGATTTTTGATAATTCCGCCAATAATTGATTCCCAGTTTTTTGCTTTATAAAATTCCAATTTAGTTTTGTCAAAAGTCAGAGTTTTCATTGTGTCAATAACACTTTTGTCGTGATGGTTTTGATAAGGTTTTAACTCTATTTTGAATAAAGAACTTTTAAGAGCATAATTTTCCAATTCAGATTCAAAAGCAAATGTTAAACTGTCATTTTCTACAAACTGTTCCACCGCAATGTTTTCCTCAACTTTTATTTCCGTTTCGGTTTTTAATTCAATCGTTGCATTTTGTTCGACAATTTCAGTCTTTTTGGTTTCAGTTTGTTTGCAAGAAACCAATAATATTAAAATTAGAATCGATGTTTGTAATTGTTCTCTCATATGTCTTGTCCTGAAATACGGCTACAGGTTAAAATTGAATTAAGCTGATAATTTATATACCATATTTGGTGTTTTATAGTCTAAAGATAAGTGTAATCTTATTTCGTTGTATAAATTAATTGCATTTTTTGCAGCTCTCTTTGCGTGAGCTACACTATCAAAGGTTTGGTCGAGATAAAACTCATCTTTTAAGATGCCGTTTACACGCTCAGCCATAGCGTTTTCGTAACAATGATTTTCTTCTGTCATACTAATATCTATCTTTTTTCTTTTGAGTATTTGTGTGTATTGATTACTACAATACTGTATTCCTCTGTCTGAATGATGTATGAGTCCATTAATGTTTTTAGCTTGATAAATAGCCTTATTAAGCGCTCTTACGCATCCTTTTAGTTCCAAGCTATCACTAATGTCATAACCCACTATTTTTCTTGAATACATATCTGTTATTAAAGCCAGATAACAAAAACCTTTTAGGGTTCTAATGTATGTGATATCAGATACCCAAACTTGGTTAACTCTAGAAACTTCTAAGTCTTTTATGATGTTATTGTATTTATAAAAACGATGATAAGAGTTGGTGGTTCTAGCACTGGTTTTCTTTCTAAGTGTAAGCATGTTATGCTTTCTAAGTACTTTAAATAAAGTGTCTCTCCCAACTTTAATATTAGCATTAGTAAACTCTTTATTTAGAGACCTAATAAGTTTACGTACGCCTTCTCTAGGAAGGGATTTACGTCTTTTACTAACAATATCTATAATCTGTTGTTCTAGGTTTAAACGCTTATCAGCTCTATTTTTATGCTTGTAATAAGCATTGCGTTTAAGTCCAAAACAATGAGTTATCGTTGTCAAAGAAGCAAATCCCTTAGCTCTCTTTTTAGCTTTAATTAAGGCTTTATACTTAGCTTTTTTTTTAGTTCATTAACTGATTTATAGCCGAGATCTTCAGCTGCTACTTCAAGATAACAATCTTGGACCATAGCATCAAGATCCTTTTTAAGTAGTAGCTTTTTAAGCTGTTCCACCTCTTTTTGAAGCGCTTTAATTCTAGATATTTCGTCTTTTGTTTCCACTTTCACTCTGGTATTCATTAAGTCTTTACGATTATATTTTTTAATCCACACATTTACCGTGGTAGGTGCGATAGAGTAGAGTTTACAAAGTTCGCTCTTTGTGTGTTTACCGGTTGTAAGTTCGGCTAAAATTTTTAATTTAAAAGGTTCGCTGTAACGTCTAATTACTTTGTCATTTCTGTACATAATGTTTAAAATTATGTAGCCTTATTTCAGGACGGGTCAATATGTTTGCCAACGTTGTTGTATATGGTTTGTTGCGTGGTTTAAGCAACTAATTTAGTAAATAATTACCGACCGAGAAAGTCCGCGAGGACTTTCGTAAGTAGGCAAGAAGCCAGCAATAAATTATATACGGTGTTGTAAAACGTATTATTTTAAAATTCTTCAAGTAATTTCGCACCAATTCCTTTCAATTGTTTTTTTGTGATTTTTAATGAATAGATATATTCATCTTTATCTATTTTTTCGCCATTTTCTAAATTAATTATAATTTTTAGATTCCATACTTTACCATATTTATATTCTGAAAAAATAGCATTAACATTTTTAACTTCATTTAGTTTCCATTTTTTTAAATATGTTCTTTTTTGCTCTTCAATTATTTTTTCTAATATAAAATCTTTAAGTTCATTAATTTTATATTTTTCCAATAAACTATAGATTCTGTCTTTTTCTATTTTTTCCTTTTCTGCTTTTAGTTGCTTTTCTTCTTCTATTTTTGCAAATATTGGAGAGTTCATTTCTACTTTATAAGTTCCGTATATTTCTTCTTCTTCTCCGTTTTCTAAAACTCCATAAACATCAACGTAACCATATGTTTCAAACATACTTTTCTTTCTTGTTGGTTTAATATTAATTGTCTTGTAAGACTTTCCGTTTTTGTATTCCTTTTCTATTTTGGATTTAAGTATAGATAAATAGGTTTCACCCATTTTTTCTTTTTTAGCAATTTCAACTATTTTCGCGACCTTTTCATTTATTAGTTTTTCTTTTTCCGTTTCTTTAATTCTTAAGTTTTCAATAAGAGTAATCTTATCATTAATTTCTTTTTCTGGTATTATAAAATTTATTGCTTTTGTGCTACCTGTTAAAGAAAAAACAATATCATTACTTCCGTATTTGTCAGAAGTTCTAATAGAAAGTTTAGATGCTTTTTTCAATTTTTCAAGAAATTCATATTTACTAATCTTAAATGAAGAATTTGGATCATTAAATGTGTCAAAAAATATTATTTTTCCATCTGATGAAAATGTAAATGAATATGAAGAATAAATAACATTAGGTTCATTATCGAAAACAAATTTAATCCCTGCATTAGTACCTTCTTGAAAATAACCTGCTCCAGAAATATAAAAGTTTAAGTTTTCATTTTTGTCAAATTTGTTTATTGTTAACATTGGTTTGTTGTAAGGAAAGTTATTTCCTTTTCCAATAACATATGAAGTTTTGTATTTTCCATCAAAATCAGATTTTCCTGATTCAAATTTCCAATTTTGAGCGTTTACATTTATAATTAATAATAAGGTAATTGATGTTAATAGTTTTTTCATTTTCAATAGTTTTTTTTAATTTTAATATGATTCTCTCATATGTTTTACAACGGTCTCGGCTATGAGTAGTTGCGTGGGTTAGCACTTAACTTTGCAAGTACACACCAAACTGAAAATCCGCAAGGATTTTCAGAAGTAGGCGAGAACAAGCAATTACTTATAGCCATTGTTGTGCGCAGTTATTTTTTATTCAGTTCCTCTTTAATTTTCAAATAAGTTTGGAACTGCATTTGTCCTAAACTAAAATCATAATTTGTTTTTCCTCTTACACGAAATTTAACGTCATCGATATTATTAATTTTTTCAATTAATCGAATTGGCAATGCAAATAGTGTACTTTCTTCTGTAAATCCAAAATCTGAATTAACTTCTCTTTTTGTTGTTAGTTCAAATCTTTCTGTTTCTCCATCAGATGTTAATACGATTATCTCGTCCAAGAATTTCCAATTACTACTTTGTGAACCAATTTTCATTAAGAGTTCTTTCTTTTGGTTTTTTATCATTCCGATAAATTCCACGGACAATTCTTCTCCATTTTCAGTTTCCAAAAACAATCCGTTATTTTGAGGAATTAGATAAGTGGTTTTTGAAAATTCATCATATTTCTCTTTAACAAAGATGTTTATTTTACGTATGGTTAATCCACTATACTCAGACATACTACCATAATATATTGCCAAGTCATATTCAAAATCTTTGGATTGGAACTTATAAGTGTTGGTGTAACCATTTTTGAAAAGTTTATTAGCTATTCCATAATGCTTTTCTAGTATTTTATAAATTTCCTCTCCATATTTCTCGATAGTCTTTGAATTTTTGAAATCCAAACTAACACGTTGAAGATTTTGTCGTTGGTCAAAATTGTAATTTACTTCTTTGAAGATTTTATGTTTTATCGTAAAATTTGCGTCCGAAGTTCCATTTTTTAGGATATTAGGTGATAGCTTTAAATCTTTTGATGGTTTTTGTCCAAATTCCAAGTTTTCTATTTCCAAATCCGATGTCAGTCTATCAACATTTTCTTGACTGAAAAGATTAATAACAGAAAAAAAAGCTAAAATTAAAATTACTTTCATTTGGTTTTGTTTTAATTGCGCACAACTTGTTATATAAAAACAAATATAAACGATAATCACTTGTTTTTTCGGGATATCAGTACTTTTTTGTTGTCATATCCATTTCCTTTTAATTGATCTATAGTTACATCCAACGGACTTCGAATACTCATTAAGTCCTTTTGTGCCACATGTGTATATATCATAGTGGTTTCAGGCTTAGCATGTCCCAATAAATCTTGAATATAACGTAAGTCTACACCATTTTCTAACATATGCGTGGCATAACTATGGCGTAATGTGTGCGGACTTATTCGTTTACTAATTTTTGCCACCTTAGCAGATTCGTTTATAAACCGGCGTACAGAACTGTCACTGTAAATACCTCCATCTCGTCCTTCAATTAAATATAAATCTGGCATATAAGTATGTATATAATTATAAAGTAGTGGTTTAATAACCTCACTCATAACTACCATTCTATCTTTTCTGCCTTTACCTTGTCTGATAAGAATTTGACTTCTGTCAAAATCTAAATCTTTAACTTTTAAATTTAATAATTCACTAATCCGTAAACCACTAGAGTATAGTAAACTAATTATCGTTCTGTGTTTTAAGTTTTTAGTAACCTGTATTAAGTTAATCACTTGTTCTTTAGATAGTACGACGGGTAAATATCTGCTCTTTTTGGGGCGTTCTAAATGACTTGCATCAAAATCTTCAAAATTACAAAATGTGCTAAAGAGTTTTAAGGCACTTATACATTGTCGATGACTACTAATACTGTAACCTTCTTTAGCAATTACATCTTCTATAAAATGCTGTATATTGCTAAGATTCCAATTATCCATAGCTATAGTTTTGCTATAGTGTATATAGCGTAAAATAAAAGTACCGTATGTAGAAATTGTAGAATTACTATACCGTTTACCTTTTAAAAACACAATAAATTGTTTTAGGCAATCTCGTAATTCTATGGGTAAATCTTTATAAAGTGTAATGCTATTATAATTGGTTTCCTTTTGTAGTTTAGGTATAGGTTGTAATTTTTTCTGTTTCATAGCACTATAATCTACGTAATAATGTAGTGCGCGTAAATACTTAAATAGTGCATGAGAAACCCCTTCATTATCTTTTATATAATAAGTTTTATAAGATTGAGACCAACGCATTCCAGGGTAAGATTTTATTTGTGTTTTAACAATATTATCAAATTTAAATCCAATAGCAATGTTTTGTTCATTACGATGTAAAAAGGGAGTAAATGTGATAATTGTGCTCATTATTAGTGTTTTAAGTTATTTAAATTTACAATAAAAAATACAATTATCTATTTTGAAACTTCTATTTGTTGATTAGAATTCCCATTTCAAACTTCTGTTTAGGTGTATTAAGCTTATATGTAGCGGGCTCAGAATTTAATAATTATAGATATTGCGTGCCTTTTTTATTAAAATTTATTTTTTTAAAAGGGAGTATTCATACATAAAAAGTATAAGTATATATTTCAATAAACTTTATCGTTAACCAGAGATTAAAGTCTATATTATTCGATATTTTTGTTTTTAATAAAATAAATTTTTAATGCAAAACCTAAAACCTATCATGTTAGTTGGTACAGGTTCCGATGTTGGTAAAAGCTGGATAACAACAGGAATTTGCAGATGGCTTAAACAAAGAGGATTTCAACCTGCTCCGTTTAAAGCACAAAATATGTCGTTAAACAGTTTTTCTACACCCGATAATCTTGAGATAGGTAGGGCACAAGCGGTACAAGCAGAAGCTTGTGATATTCCCCCCACGGTAGAAATGAATCCTATTTTATTAAAGCCTTCATCATTAAATAAATCACAAATTGTGTTGCATGGGAAACCCATTGGAGACCAAACCGCCAAAGAATACTTTTTAGGGGATAATAAAAAGCAGCTTTTTGAAGAAGCTAAAACATCTTTCAGGCAATTAGCGTCAAAGTACAATCCTATTGTTATGGAAGGTGCAGGCAGTATTAGCGAACTGAATTTAAAACACAGAGATATTGTAAACATGCGCATGGCAGAAGCCGCTAATGCATGTGTTTATTTAGTGGGCGATATTGATAAGGGAGGTATATTTGGGAGTGTTTATGGTACCATTGCTTTGCTTGAAGACTGGGAACGTAAACTTGTAAAAGGTATTATTATTAATAAGTTTAGAGGCGATGCCAGTTTGTTTGTTGAAGGTAGAAAAACCTTAGAAACCCTTACAGGGCTTCCTGTTTTAGGTGTTTTGCCTTATGCTAAAGATATTATTATTGAAGAAGAAGATTCGGTTGCTTTAAATCGCAGGTCTACTACAGCTATCGACGGGAAATTGAATGTTGCCGTGGTGAAACTTTATTACATGTCTAATTATACCGATTTTCAAGCTTTAGAGCAAGAGTCACTTATCAATATTTATTTTACAAGAAATTCAGAAGAAATAAAGAAAGCCGATGTTATCATCATTCCGGGCACTAAAAATACCATTGAAGATTTAATCGCTTTAAAAACCGATGGTTTAGATACGGTTATTAAAGATAGATACACGCAAATTCCTGTAATCGGAATTTGTGGAGGCTACCAAATATTAGGAAAATCTATTTCAGATCCTTTTTCAGTTGAAAGCCATGTTAAATTAGAAACAGGTTTGGGTTTGTTTGATATAGAAACCGAACTTTCCCAAACAAAACAAACCATACAACGTCATTTTAAATTTAAGGGTTTTGATTCGGTTTGCGTAGGATACGAAATTCATATGGGTGAAACGCGTGTACCTAAAAATAAACATCTAAACCTTATAGACGAGAAGGAGGAAGGGTATTTTGATGGTGATAAAAGCTGGGGAACGTATCTTCACGGTATTTTTGATAATCAAGATGTCGTTACCGAATTATTGCAATTAAAATTCCCTGAAGCTCAAGCAAAAAATTACAGACAGTTTAAAGCAGAACAGTTTGATAAATTAGCCGACTGGATAGATGAAAATTTAGACATGAATGCGATTGTAAAAAACAGTTCAGAAACATGCTAAACGGACACGGCGATGATCTTCATTTAATTGAAGGCGAGATTAAACATAATTTTAGTTCTAATGTGTATTATAAAGGATGCCCTAAAATGTTGCTCGAAGAGATCTCAAAAAATATTAATCAAATTCAAAGTTATCCCTCTCCTTCGGCAAATGAGCTCAATGTATTAGCGGCTAAAAAATTTCAACTAAATAGTGAACAATTTTTGTTTACAAACGGGGCAACCGAAGCATTTTATCTTATTGCTCAATTATTTTCTAATAAGACGGCAGCTATTGTAGCACCTACGTTTGCAGAATATGAAGATGCTTGCAAGATTTTTAATTTAAATTACGAATTAATAGCTTCAACAGAATTGCAAAATACAAAGGCAGATCTTGTATTTATCTGCAACCCCAACAACCCGAATGGAAACGTATTTTTTAAAAATGAATTAGAGTTTCTTTTTCAGCAAAAACCAGAGACTACCTTTGTTATTGATGAAGCCTATATTGAGTTTACCACTCGAATTGAATCTATTGTGTTATTAACCACGAAGTATAGTAATATAATAATAGTGCGTTCGTTAACCAAAACATTTACCATTCCAGGATTACGTTTAGGGTATGTCGTTTCTAATGCTTCAATTATAACAAAATTATTAAGTTTAAAAATGCCATGGAGTGTTAATTTGTTGGCTATAAAAGCGGGCGAATTCATCTTGAAAAATTATGATATGCTTCAGTTTAATGCCTCAGAATTATTAGAGGAAACAACCTTCTTTAGAAAGCAATTATCAGAATTAAAGGGGATTAAAGTTTGTGAAAGCAATACGTCTTATTTTTTAGTGGAATTGTTACATAAATCGGCAAAAGAATTGAAACACTATTTGATTAAAGAACATCAAATTCTTGTTCGAGATGCCACCAATTTTAATAAGCTAAAAGGGGAGTACATCCGACTTTCAACACAAAGTAAAGACATTAATAATGTATTAATTCAAATTTTGAAAGCATGGATTTAAATACCATTTACATATTAATTTTTGCTTTTGCTTTCGACTTTATTTTTGGAGATCCTGTAAAAATGCCGCATCTTATTGTGGGTTATGGGAATAGTATATCTTTTGGAGAAAAAAGGCTTAATAAAGGCCGTTATAAATTTTTAAAAGGTGCTTTGTTAGTAGTGGTATTAGTTGGTACCTCTTTTGTTGTGCCTTATTTAATAATTAGATGGTTAAACAGTTATAATTATCAGATTTTTGCTATAATATTCTCTGTATTTATGTTGTTTTACTGTTTAGCAAACAAAACATTAGTTAAAGAAGGTTTTGCTGTTTTTAATGCTTTAAAAAATGAAGGGTTGGATGCTGGACGCAAGCGTTTATCTTGGATTGTAGGTAGAGAAACCACTAATTTAAGTCCGCAGCAAATTAGAGTAGCTACTTTTGAAACCATGTCTGAAAATTTAAGCGACGGTGTCATTGCCCCCCTTTTTTATTTTTTAATTTTGGGTGTGCCAGGTGCCATGGCTTATAAAATGATAAACACCTTCGATTCTATGATTGGGTATAAAAACGATCGTTATATATGGTTTGGAAAATTTGCAGCAAAATTAGACGACGTTGCTAATTACATTCCTGCCAGAATTACGGCAGTGTTAATGCTAATTGTTGAATTTAAATTAAATGGATTAAAGTTTGTTTTTAAAGAAGGCGTTAAGCACAGTAGTCCGAATGCTGGCTATCCAGAAGCTGCTTTAGCATATATTTTAAATTGCCAGTTTGGAGGGGCTAATTATTATCATGGAAAATTAGTAGAGAAACCTTTTATAGGAAGCAATAATCGAGAGATAAAACACGAAGAAATTAAAACGGTTAGCCATATTAATTATAAAGTAAGCATCCTGTTTTGTTTCATAATTATTGGAGTGTTATTACTGTTTCAATATGTATAGTCTTCAAAAAAAATATATTATTACAGGAGCTCCAGGCACAGGGAAAACGACGACCATAAATCTTCTGAAAAACACGATTCCTTGTATGGATGAAGTGTCTAGAAAAGTGATTCTAGAGGAACAACAAAATAATAGAAATGGTGTGCCTTGGGGAGATATTCATCGTTTTTCCGATCTTGTATTCCATGTAACGAGTCAAGAATTATTAACTAGCAATGCTCAAGTTTGCGATAGATCGTTATTAGATTTAGAAGCCTATTTAGCATTAGAAAATAAAATCATTCCCCATTACTTACAAGATTTTCCTTACCACGATACTTACCATAATACCGTGTTTTTTGCACCAACTTGGTTTGATATTTACTGTCAAGACGGACAACGGTTACAAGAGTTTGATTACTGTTTGAAATTAGAAAAAGCACTTTTAGAGCAGTATAAAAACAAAGGGTTTGAAATTATAACTTTGCCTAAAGTGTCTCCTCTAAAAAGGGCAAAATTCATTATAGAATCAATCTTATAATTCAAAAATTAGTTATACATTTGGATTGCTTAAGGTTTCTTATTCTTTTAATTAAGAATATCGAATTAAAAGGGAATTTGGTGAGAATCCAAAACTGTTCCCGCAGCTGTAAGCTCTAAAAAAGCTTTTAACATCTAGAAGTCACTGTTCTTAGGAATGGGAAGGCGTTAAAAGTAGAGTGAGTCAGAAGACCTGCCTAAAGAAAAACCTAATTTAAACTTTCGGGATAAAAGTTGATGTGTTTGAATGCCTCGTTTTTGGGCTTTCTACTCTTACTTTTCCCATAATTGTTATACTAATTTAATGGGAAAAAACATAGCCAATACAACACATACATTTTTCTTTTGCGACGGTGGTTCTTGTCAGAAAGCAGGCGGAGAAAAAGTAGTAAGAGCTGCAAGAGCTTATTTACGTAACAATGATAATTGGAACACTACACATACTATTAAAACCAGATGTAATGGTAGGTGTGAAGATGCACCTACTTGTATTGTGTACCCTGGAACATTTTGGTACAAAGAACTTACACCAGAAAAAATTACTCATATTGTTAAAGGACATATACATAATGAATGTCCTTTAGAAACTGAACTATTGTTTAAAGAAGGCTGGGAAGAACAGGTTTCTAATAAAGAAATAGCACCTATAAAGCCAAAGCCTTTTGAATTTAAAAGCGATGAAGAATTAGGAGATTGCCTCATTACAAAAGGGTTTAGTTCAGATCAATATTTATATCCATTATTCTTATTTCTCTTAGATAAACCAGAAGGTGTCACACTTCAAGTGCCTAATAAACCTCACTTAGCGTTTAAAAATATTAAAGAAGTAAACTATTCAAAAGAATTCACGCTAGAACTTCAAACCCAAACCGAATGTTTAGAATTTGTTATTGCTGCTGTTCCAAAAGATGATAAGGAATTGCAACAATTAAAAATTTCGAGTACAGAATATTTTTATCAAAAGGAAACGGCAAAAACAGGGATTCGTTTTAAAAATAAATTCGGAAAAACTTTAGGTAGAATAGAATTTGATTCTATACATACCGAAGCTTGGACATATTGTACAAAAATTCAGTTGCAACGTCTAACTCTAGATTTATCACAGTTATGAATACGCATATCGCTATTTTAGGATTAGGCTGGTTAGGTTTACCACTAGCCTTAGAACTTCAAAAAAAAGGATATACTATTAGTGGTAGCACGTCCGATCTAGATAACTTAAAAACGTTAAGTAAATATTCGTTTCCTGTAAGTAGAATAAAAATAGAGGCTGATAAAATTATTGGAGATTGGGATGCTTTAATAAACGGAGCCTCAACGCTAATTATTAATTTTCCACCAAAGCGTGTTGAAACTATTGAAACGATACACCCACTTCAAATAGAACAAATTATTAAGCATACACCTAAGTCAATAAAGGTAGTTTTTGTTAGTTCTACATCTGTATATCAAAATACCAATGGTCTTATAGATGAAACAATAGGTTGTTACCCGGAAAAAGCTTCAGGACATGCTTTAATTAAAGCAGAACACTTATTGAAACAGCATTTTGGAAGCAATTTAACTATTTTGCGCTTGGCAGGATTAATAGGACCCAAGCGTCATCCTGGTCGGTTTTTAAGTCATAAAAAACAATTAAAAAATCCAAATGTGCCCGTAAATCTTATTCATCAAAAAGATGCTGTGGGTTTAATTGAAGCTATTTTAAAACAAAACTGTTTTGGAGAAGTTATTAATGGTTGTGCAGATGTACACCCAAAAAGAAGGGCGTATTATGAAAATGCAGCATTTCATTTAAACTTACCTACACCTGTTTTTGAGGTAACTACAGAAGAACGTTATAAGATTATAGATAATTCTAAATCGAAATCGTTACTTAATTTTGAATATCAATTTTCTAATCCTGAATGGATTTTCACAAAAACGTATTTACCAGAAATTTCTATTGTTGGTGGAGGGCCTGGAAATAAAAATTTATTAACCTTAAAAGCTTTTGATGCTATTAAAAACGCTGAAATTATTTTATACGATAATTTAATTTCTGCTGAAATATTAGAGATTAATACACTTGCAAAACACATTTATGTTGGTCGTAAGTTTGGAGATACAGAAGATCCAAAAGCGCGTCAGAATAAAATTAACCAATTACTTAAAACGCATTGTGAGCAAGGTAATAGAGTCGTTCGTATAAAATCTGGTGATCCGTATATTTATGGAAGAGCTGCTGAAGAAGCCCGTTTTTTAACGGAACATAATTTGCCTTTTACAGTAGTACCAGGAATTTCTGCAGCCTTAGCGGCTGCGAATGGATTAAACATTCCTATTACCGAAAGAGGACACTCTAATGCAGTTTTAATTTGTACAGCGCATACCGCCGATTATTCAACCGCACAATTTAAAGGTATTGCCGAAATGTTAAAAGCCGGTAACACCTTGGCGCTTTATATGGCTTCTAAAAGTTTAAGTAAAATAATTCCTAAACTTTTAGAAGTTTGTAAAAATCCCAATATTCCAATAAACGCCATATCTAATGTTTCTAGAGAAGATGAAATTTTATTGTCATCAACCTTAGGAAATATAGAAGTCGATATCCAAAAACAAGCACTACAAATGCCCGTCGTATTTTTAATAGGAGCAGAACCAATTACATAAAACAATGAAAAAAGGAATTTTACTTTGTGGACATGGCAGTCGAACCAAAACAGGAACCGATTCATTTAAGGAATTAGTAGCGCTGCTACAAGCACGTTATACCGATTACGAAGTGGACTATGGTTTTTTAGAATTTAACCACCCTGTTTACGAAGCTTCTGTTGAACGGATGTATCAAAAAGGGATTCGTGAAATTTATGCGTTGCCAGTTATTCTTTTTGCAGGTTCTCATGCCAAAAATGATATTCCTTACGAGATGAATACCATACAAAGCTATTATAAAGATTTAACCATTAAAATGGGGAAACACCTTGGTGTAAACTCCTTTTTACTAGAGTTAGCTCAAAAAAGAGTTTTAGAAGAGGAAAGCAAACATGCACCAATAGACAGGAAGGACGTTTGTTTAATGGTTGTAGGCAGAGGAACAACCGATACCGATGCCAATTCCGATGTGCACAAATTAGCCTGTATGTTAGGTGAAGGTATGGGATTTGGTTTTACAACCGTTGCCTATAGCGGTACTGCTTACCCAAATGTAACTAAAAGCCTAGAACTTACTTCTAAGATGGAATTTAAACGCACTATTGCGATTCCGTTTTTCTTTTTCACCGGAATTCTTTTAGAACGTATTTATAAGCAAATAAGAGATTTTAGCGAAACTTCACTTCACGAGTATATTTATACTCAGGCTTTTGGTAGTGATGAGTTGATTTTAAAAGCTTTTGATGAGCGTTTAGATGAAGCCATTAACGGTACGGCAAATATGAATTGCCAACTCTGTAAATACCGTAAGCAAATTGTAGGTTTAGAATCGGAAATTGGTAAAGAACAAATAGGGCATCATTTAGGTGTAAAAGGTCTGTTGTTTGAAGAAGATGAAAAAGTAGGTCAAAAAAACAGTGTGTTTACTAAAATTAAAAAAGGTTTGGGTATATGATAGAAGGAAAAATTTATGGTGTCTCTTTAGGTCCTGGTGATGCTGATTTAATTACCCTTAAAGGATTAAAAACACTGCAACAAGCAGATAAGATATACTATCCAGGATCTTTATTTAAAGACGGTAGGAAAGAAAGTTACTCGTTATCTATCTTAAATCAGTATGATTTAGATTCGAATAAACTAGAAGGTTTCTACTTAAAAATGGATTTGGAACGCGAGCAAGCGAAAGTTATTTACGAAACAACGTTTCAACACATTTTAAGCGATTATAAAAAAGGATTATCCATTGCTATAGTTAGTGAAGGCGATATTAGTACGTACAGTTCTTTTTCTTATTTGTTAGAAAAAATGCAAGAGCATGACTTAGCTATAGATTTAATTCCTGGTATTAGTTCTTACTTGCATTTAGCTTCAGAAAGTAAAATGCCTTTGTGCTTACAAAACGAAAAAGTAGTAGTTATTCCTCGTGTACAAACCAAAGCAGAATTACAAGAAGCTATAGATAATTTTGACACCGTAGTATTAATGAAAATAATATCGGTAATAGATATTATCACATCAGTAATCGATACAGAAAAGCACAGTATCACTTATGCCGAACGTTTAGGAACCGATCAACAATTTATCACAAACGATTGGGCAACTGCAAATAAACGAGAGATCCCTTATTTTTCTCTTATCATTATTAAAAAAAGCACCTCATGAAAATAACAGTAGCAGGCTTAGGTCCTGGAGATATTGATTATATGTTACCCATAGTTAAAAACGCTTTAGAAAAAGCAGATGTGGTTATTGGTTATGACTATTATTTTCAATTTGGAGCCACTTTATTTAAAGCAGATGCAGAACTCATCTCCATGCCCTTAGGTAAAGAAGAAGCCAGAGCTCATAAAGCTATTGAAAAAGCTAAAGAAGACAAACATGTTGTTGTTATTGGTTCTGGAGATGCCAGTATTTATGCTATGGCGGCTATTGTTTACGAAGTTGTTTCTAAAGAAAATCACGATGATATTGAATTGGAAACCTTACCAGGTGTTTCTGCTTTTTTAGCCGCAGGAAGTAAATTAGGTGCGCCATTAGGTCACGATTTTTGCTGTATTTCTTTATCAGATTTAATGACGCCATGGAACAGAATAGAAAAAAGAATTAAAGCGGCAGCAATGGGCGATTTTGTTACCAGTTTATACAATCCGAAAAGTATAAAAAGGCATTGGCAATTAGGTAGATTGCAGAAAATATTTTTATCAGAGCGTTCACCTAATACGCCCGTTGCCATTATAAGGCACGTAACACGACCAGAAGAAGCACTTAAAATTACCACTTTAGGTGAGTTTAATCCTGAAGATGTCGATATGTTTTGCTTGGTGATGATTGGAAACTCTCAAACGTATCGTTTTAAAGACTACTTGGTTACACCACGAGGTTACCTGAATAGAAAACCGCATACGGGTAAAGAAATTCAGCAAGAAAGTTTTAGAATTGTTACAGAACATATTAAAGATTTGCCATTTTCTATCGCTGATAAATGGGCAATGACGAGAGTGATTCATACCACAGGGATTTTAGAAGATTTTAATCATTATTCGGCGACTTCAAAAGCCATTGAAAATTGGCATCATCATCTTAAAAACGGAGGAGAAATTGTAACAGATGTTACGATGGTACAAGCTGGAATCACAAAAGCGTTCACTAAGGAATTCGGTAATCAGATACATTGTTTATTAAATGACGAAGACGTACAACTCTTAGCAAAATCAGAAAATATTACACGTTCGCAAGCAGGTATTAGAAAAGCCATTGAAAAACATCCGAATGCTTTATATGTTGTGGGAAATGCGCCTACGGCTTTATTCGAAATTGTAGACCAAATAAGAGCTAACAACAATTTTAAACCTGCAGGAGTTGTTGGTGTACCTGTTGGTTTTGTAAATGTTTTAGAAGCTAAAGAGCAATTATCACAAACGAATAATACAAACTGGGTCATTATAGAAGGTAACAGAGGCGGAAGTAATGTTGCCGCAGCCATTGTTAATGCTGCTTTTACGTTACCGGAAGCTTCAATCTATTTTAAATCTTAAAAGATGAACAAATTTACTCCAGAACATATTGAAACCTTAGAGCAAATAATACTTGCCCGTAGAGACGTTAGAGGGAATCGTTTTATAAATAAACCGATTGCTAAAGCCGATCTAGATAAAATTCTATTTGCAGGAGTAAACGCACCTTCGGTTGGTTTTTCGCAACCTTGGGAATTTGTTGTCATTAACGATTTAGACATTAGAAATAAAGTTAAAGACAGTTTTTTTGAAGAAAATGAAAAAGCCAAAACACTTTTTGAAGGAAATAAAATAGATGCTTATACCCAATTGAAATTAGAAGGTATTATTGAATCTGCATTGAATATAGCGGTATTCTATAAGCCTAGTGAACACCCTGTTTTAGGACAAACGGCCATGAAAGAAGCTGGTGTATATTCTGTTGTTTGTGCGATTCAAAATATGTGGTTAATGGCGAGAGCGTTAGATATTGGTTTAGGTTGGGTGAGTATTTTAAATCCCGATACCATTAAAACCATATTAAAAGCACCAAAAGACAGACAATTAATAGGGTATCTATGTTTAGGGCATGTCGATGAATTTTATGAGAACCCAGAATTAGAACGTTTACAATGGGAAAAACGTAAGAACATTAACGATGTGGTAATTAAAGAATCGTATATGTAAATGATACAAAATGATACACATATCGATTTTTATTTAATTGGAATTAGCAATCATCCTACTCCAAAATGGAGTGATGATGTCTTGGAGTTAATTCAGAAGTCAACTGTATTTTCTGGAGGGAAACGTCATTATGAATTGGTGAAATCGTTCTTACCAAAAATTCATACTTGGATTGAAATTTCAGGTAAGATGGATGCGTTAATTCAACACTATAAAACGATTGAAGTTTCTATAGTTGTTTTTGCTTCCGGAGATCCTTTTTTCTATGGTTTCGGAAACACGTTACAACGTTTATTACCAAATACAAAACTCAAAGCTTTTCCTTATTTCAATAGTATTCAGTTATTATGTCATAAAACACAAACGAATTATAACAACCTAAAATCAATATCGGTTCACGGTAGAGATTGGTCGGCTTTAGATGAAGCTTTAATTAACAGAACCAAATTAATAGGTGTATTAACAGATAATAAAAAAACACCAGCAGTAATTGCGAAACGTATGTTACAATATGGTTTCGATAATTATTCGATTACTATTGGTGAAGCCTTAGATGGAAATGAAGAACATATTGAACAACTCGATTTATCGGCTTGTACACCCCAAACGCATAACGCATTAAACTGTGTGTTATTAAAACAACTAACACCTAAAAACAAACCTTTTGGTATTCCAGATGCTGCTTTTATTCCGTTAGAAAATAGAGCAAATATGATTACCAAAATGCCTATTCGTTTAAGTACCATAAGTGCATTAGCATTACAAAATAAAAATGTTTTTTGGGATATTGGTGCTTGCACAGGCTCTGTAGCTATTGAAGCGAAACAACAGTTTCCGCATTTAAAAATAGTTGCTTTTGAAAAGCGAGGAGTATGCACAACCATTATTCAACAAAATGCAGAACGTTTTAGTACACCAGGTATTGAGATTGTTATAGACGATTTCTTTAATCTGAATTTAAACGATTTCCCTATGCCAGATGTCGTTTTTATTGGCGGACACGGCGGACGATTAAAAGAATTAATCGAAACCGTTTATCAATTAAATCCATTGGTTCGTTTTGTAACCAATGCTGTAAGAGACACAAGTAGTTCTGTATTTATAGAAACACTTACAGACTTAAATTATGCGATTAGCACGAATAGTATTCAGCTAAACGATCACAATAAAATTAGCATTCACACCGCAGAAAAGCAATAAATGAAAAAAATAGTCATCATAGCAGTTACTGAAAAAGGGTTAGAAAAAGCCCTTATTATTCAGCAAGAATTTCCAAAATCGTTAGTTGTAACAACCTTAAGTTCTACGAATAAAAATGTATCAACCATTGCTTCAATTTCAAGTTATCTAAATGATAATTTTGCGAAGTTAGATGGTATATGTTTTGTAACGGCTTTAGGTATTTGTGTGCGTTTAATTGCATCTCATCTTGAAAGTAAGAGTACAGATCCGGCTGTAATTTCTGTGGATGACTTGGGTGTAAATGTACAATCTGTATTAAGCGGACATAAAGGTGGCGCAAATGATTTTGCTTTAAAGGTCTCAACTATCTTGGGTTCAAATGCTATAATATCAACATCAAGCGATGTTCAAAATATTTGGGCTTTAGATACACTTGGAAGTCAGTTTGACTGGCAAGTAGAACGTTCATTATCCATGAACAAAACCATGGCTCTGTTTGTCAATAATAAACCAACCGCTTTATTGTTGGATGTTAAAGATAAAGGGACACAGCATTTAGAAAAAACGGTACCTGATTTTGTGACTCTTTTTTATAATGAAAGTGATATTGATTACACCCAATTCGAATTGTTTATAGCCGTAACGTATAAGATTTATGAGGTAGCAATTCCGAGTTTATTATTTATTCCAAAAGTACTTTCAGTAGGATCTGGATGTTCTAAACAATTAGATTCAAAACTGTTTGAAACCACTTTAAGACGAGAACTTCAAGCATTACGAATTAATTTTTCAGCGATTAAGAATTTTGGTTCTATAGATATCAAAGGAAAACAACAAGCGTATTTAGATTTTAGTACAAATAATGCAATTCCGTTTAGCACGTTTACTTCAGATGAAATAGATACGGTTACAGTGCCTAACCCAAGTGACATGGTACAATCTAAAATTGGTGTCGATGGCGTTTCAGAATCGACTGCAATGTTACTTTCTGGAAGCAAAAACGTATTGATTGAAAAACAAAAAATTCATTTAGATAATGGTGAGAAATTTACATTTTCTGTGGCTTTAAGTGTTAATGCGGCTCGTAAAACAGCCATTGCTATTATTGGTGCAGGACCAGGAGATGAAGAATTAATAACCGTAAAAGGAAAGCAATATTTAGAGCAAGCAGATTGCGTGTTATACGCCGGGAGTTTAATTCCTGAAGAAATGACCAATTGGTGTAAAGCAGGAGCAGTAGTTAGAAATTCTGCTATGATGACTTTAGAAGAGCAAATTACTTTAATGCAAGCGCATTATAAAAAAGGGAATTTCGTTGTGCGTTTACAATGTGGAGATCCGTCTTTATATGGCGCGATTCAAGAACAAATGACCATTTTTGACGACTTAGAAATGGATTACTTCATTGTACCTGGTATTTCTTCTTTTAGTGCAGCAGCAGCGACTTTAAGATCAGAATTTACAATTCCTGAAGTTGTGCAATCTATTGTATTAACGCGTGGTGAAGGAAAAACACCCATGCCTCCAAAAGAAAGTATTGCTGCTTTTGCAGCCACTAATGCTACTATGTGTATCTTTTTAAGTGTGGGAATCGCTAAAAAAGTACAAGCACAATTATTAGAACATTTTGATGCCGATACGCCTGTAGCTGTGATGTATAGAATTAGCTGGAAAGATGAAGAAGTTTATCAAGGGAAATTAGAAAATCTAGCAAAAATTGTAAAAGACAGTAAAAAAACAAGAACGGTATTAATCATCGTAGGTCACGCAATTGGAGCTCGTAAAAACAGATCACAATTATACAGTCCAGATGTGAAACACATTTTTAGAACCAATAAGAAATTTGTAGTAACAGAATAATCATTCATAATAAAAAGCAAATGATATTAGTTTTTGGAGGAACAACAGAAGGGAAAAAAGTAGCCGCTTTATTAGAAAGTTTGGCTATGCCATTTGTGTATTCAACTAAAACAAATATTCCTTTTGAAGATAATGAAATAGCTCGTTATAGACATGGCGCTTTAGATGAACAACAACTAGAAGAATACCTATTAAACAATGAAATTCATACGATTATAAATGCTTCGCATCCTTTTGCTGAAATATTACATAGTACAATAGCAAAAGTTGCAGAACGTTTAAAAATTCCAGTGATACGATTTGGAAGAAAGTTACTTTCTAAAATAATTAACCCATCTGTATTTTATGTAGATTCTTATGATGCTGCTTTAGAATTGTTTGAAAAGAATCAAATTGTATTAGCGTTAACAGGCGTGCAATCTATTAAAAGATTAAAACCTTGGTGGGAAAAACAGACCACTTATTTTAGAATACTAGATAGACCGGAATCACTAGCTATTGCTGCTGAAAGTCATTTTCCCGAAAAACAATTGATTTTAGGTTTGCCTTCGGAAGATTTAAAAAAAGAGGTTAGTATAATTGAAGCGAACGATATCAACGTTGTTTTAACAAAAGAAACAGGTGATAGTGGATTTTTAAGCACAAAAATTGAAGCTGCTTTACAAACAAATTCACAAATTATTATTATTGAACAGCCAAAAATACCGACATATTTTAAAGTCGTGTTTGATGTTAGTACATTGGAATTACTCATTCTTAAAACATTGAAAATATGAGTTTAAGAGAGATTCCAAAAGGGCCGTTAAGAGAAGGGTTTACAACAGGAACCTGTGCTACAGCTGCAGCGAAATCTGGGTTGATGGCTATTATTCATCAAAAGGAAATCGCTTCTGTAAAAGTTCACTTGCCTATTGATAAAATATTAGAAATTCCTGTGCATCATTGTGAGTTTACAGAAAACACCGCAAAATGTTCTGTAATCAAAGATGCAGGCGACGATCCTGATGTAACTAATGGCGCAGAAATTGGATGTGTTTTGAATTTAACACAAGAAAAAGATATTCAATTTATTGCAGGTGAAGGTGTTGGAACGGTAACGCTTAAAGGCTTAGAATTGGCTATTGGAGAGCCGGCTATTAATCCAGTACCTAGAAAAATGATTACAAGTGCTATTCAAAAACTCTTGCACGCTTACGATTTAGAATGTGGCGTATCTGTGACTGTATATGTTACTAATGGACGAAAGATTGCTAAACGCACACTTAATGAGCGTGTGGGCATTATGAACGGCATTTCCATTTTAGGAACAAGTGGCATTGTTAAGCCCTATTCGTCATCATCTTATATCGCAAGTATAGAGCAAGGTATTGATGTTGCTGTTGCCAATAATGTGACGGAATTGGTCATTAATTCAGGAGCAAGAAGTGAAAAATATTTGTCGGCTAAATTCGATCATTTACCCGAATATGGGTTTATCCATTACGGGAATTGGATAGGGGAAACGCTGACTAAAATCAATCAATGCCCAATTGAAAAAGTTAGCATTGGTATCATGCTTGGTAAAGCTGCAAAATTAGCAGCAGGTATTACCGATACGCACAGCTGTGTATCGAGTTGGAATAAAGATTTTATAGTGCAATTGGCCGAAGAGGTCGGTTTTTATGAAGCAGATAAAATTAAAGCCTTAAATATGGCGGGACGGTTAACCGAATTATTTGATTTTGAACAACACTCACCTTTTTTTCAGTTGTTGCTTAAGCATTGTTACCAGCATACACATATAAAAATGAAACAGGTAGAATTAGATATCTATCTTATAGATAAAAATGGAACACTTATTAAATTTATTAAAAAATGACAGTAATTTCTTTAATTAGGCCATTAATGGCAGGAATACTGCATTCCTTTGAGCCAGATCATGTTACGGCAGTTTCAGTATTAGCTTCCGAAAATAGCATTAATAATAAACGCGTAAACTTTAAATCAGTTTTTAAAGCTTCTCAATGGGCATTTGGACATTCGGCAACTTTATTACTTTTTGGAGGTGCAGCTCTTCTTTTTAAGAGTATGGCAACTTTAGTGGTGCATAATATTTCTTTTTATGCAGAATTAGCTGTTGGCCCTATTATGATTTGGTTAGGGATTGTCGCCATAAAAAGGAATCATGCTATTAATAACATGGTAAAAGATCATAAAAAAATAGAAGCTCACGAACATGATCTTTCTAATCCTATACATCTACATGGTACCAAAGGTGAAGAAATAGCCGTAAATCCAATGAATAAATCATTTTGGATTGGTATGCTGCACGGCTTAGCTGGTACAGGAGGTGCTTTAACATCGGCCTTAGTATTAAGTAGTGATACCATAGGCGAAGCTATTTTAATTCTAGCTGTAGAAAGTCTCGGAATTATTATAGCCATGGGGGTTTATAGTTATGTTTTAATATCTGTAATGAGTCGGTTTTTAGAACGCAATTTATCCATTTTTAAGTGGATGAATGGTATTGCAGGCATGGCTTCTGTAATTATTGGAATGGTTTGGATTTATAACGGTTTTTATGCATAATGAGACAAGGTAAAGCACATATAAATTTTCCGTTTTCTGCCATTGTAGGGCAAGACCATTTTAAGTTAGCACTTATTTTAAATTTGGTAGATCCTCTAATTGGAGGCGTATTAGCAATAGGAGATAAAGGTACAGGAAAAACGACTTTGATTAGATCGTTAACAAGTTTAATGGGAAATCAAGAAAACTATCCTTTTGTTAATTTACCTATTGGTGTTTCGGAAGATCGATTAATAGGAAGTATAGATTTAGAACAATTGATAAATGCTAAAAAAGAAGTTGTGAATCTAGGCTTAATGGCACAAGCACACCAAGGTGTTTTGTATGTAGATGAGGTGAATTTATTGCAAGATTATCTTACCGATATTTTATTAGATGCTGCTGCTTCTGGTAATTATTATTTAGAACGGGAAGGTATTTCACGTTATTTTGAAAGTCGATTTTGCTTAGTAGGTTCTATGAATCCTGAAGAAGGAAATTTAAGACCCCAACTTAAAGATCGTTTTGGTTTAAGTGTAAACATTACAACGTCTGTAGATCCAAAAGTACGTGAGAAAATCATCAAACAACGTTTTGAATTTGATGATGATCCTTTACAGTTTGTCATAGATTATAAAGTTGAAGATGATCGTATTAAATCACGAATTGAAGCTGCTAAAAACAGATTGAAGTCGATACCAATTACTGATGACATTATAGCCTATTGTAGCCAATTAGCCATACAGCATCAAGTAGAAGGGTTACGGGCAGATATTTTACTATTAAAAACTGCCAGAGCTTTTGTTGCCTATCAAAATACTTCTAACATTACCATAAAAGATGTGGATGCTATTGCCGATTTGGTATTAAACCATAGAAGTTTAAATAATGAACCTAATAAGGAAAAATCCTCTCCAGATCAAAACAATCAACCAGAAGAAAAATCTTCAGAAGTTAGTCCTTCAAAAGAAGACAAAGTACAGATGTTGCTTCCTCAAAATAAGTTTCAGAAGTCCAAAGACATCCGTACAAATACCATTCAAAACGGAACACATTCCATTCAAAATTCAGAAGGAAATATTACGTTAATTGATACCAAAAAAACAGTAAGTCAGTATTTAGTAACCGATAAATTCGAATTAAAAAACAAGCGTAAAAATAAGCTTTTAAAACAGCATCATATCTTCTTGATAGATTCTAGTGGTTCCATGTTAAAAGATCAAATTATAGCTTACGCCAAAGGCACGGTAAATAAAATAGCAGAAGCCTCTAAAAATCAAAACACACAGTTTTCTATTATTTCTTTGTTTGACGGAGAAGCACAACACCTTTTAAATAGAACAGGGGCTTTAAAAGCTATTGAAATGGCTTTAACCGCTCTTAAAACAGGAGGGAAAACCAATTTAACCGCTGGTTTTAAACTAGTAAAAGGGGTTTGTTCTGATATAGAATTTAATCATAACCTCCATATTATTACTGATGGTAAATTAAATTCGGAAAACAATTTGGAAGCTACCGTATTGGCTTTTCAAACCTATTGTAAAGGCGTACATACTACTCAAATTATTGATGCCGAACAAGGCATGGTTAAAATCGGTGTTGCTTCTGATTTAGCCAACCGAATTAATGCGAATTATGAACGTTTAATCACAGACAATGAGCACTAAAATAGTACATATTATTACAGGTGGACAGCGCTCTGGAAAAAGTGAATATGGCGAGACAATTGCTTTAAATCTAGACGATGCTCCTACGTATTTAGCTACCTCTAAATATTGGGACGATGAATACCGTAAACGTATTGAAATCCACAAACAAAGGCGTACAGATCATTGGACAACTATTGAAGAGGAACTCAATATTAGTAAAATAACGGCAGTTAATAAGGTGTTGTTTGTAGATTGTATTACACTTTGGATCACTAATGTTATGTATCATTTTAAATACGATGCGACTTTAAGTTTCGACTTTGTTATTAAAGAGTGGAATGTATTATGCGAGAACAACAATATTGTAATTGCAATTACAAATGAAATTGGTTTAGGCGTAATACCTATGGAAAAAGCAACCCGGCAATTTGTAGACTTACAAGGAAAAGTGAATCAATACATCGCCAAGAAAGCAACTAAGGTAGACTTTATGGTTTCTGGAATTCCAATACATACAAAAGGATGATAAAACAACTCATCATATCGGCTCCAAGTAGTAACGCAGGTAAAACAACCCTTACTTTAGGTTTGTTGCGTGTATTGAAACGTAAAACAAAAGCGGTACAGCCTTTTAAAGTTGGTCCGGATTATATAGACACAAAGTTTCATCAATTGGCTTGTGGACAAACAGGTGTCAATTTAGATTTGTTTATGATGTCTCAAGAAGATATTAACAACAATCTAAATTTTTACGGTAAAGATTCTCAAGTAAATTGCATCGAAGGTGTAATGGGTTTATTTGATGGTGCTCAAAAAGACAAAGGTAGTACGGCAGAAATGGCTAAGAAATTAGAAACACCCGTTTTATTGGTGATTGATGCTAAAGCGGTTGCCTATTCTGTTGCGCCGCTTATTCAGGGTTTTGTCAATTTTGATGCAGAAGTAAAAGTAATGGGTGTTGTTTTTAACCGTGTCGGTTCCGAAAGGCATTATACCATGTTGCAAGAAGCTTGTGAGGATATTGGAGTGCAATGTTTTGGTTATTTATCAAACTTAAAAAACATTGAAATTCCATCACGGCATCTTGGGTTAAATATTCAGGAAATAGAAAAATTTGATATTCTGATTGATGAAATTGCTGATGCTTTAGAAACAACCATGGATTGGAAAGCAATATTAGAAGCTTCAAAAGATGTGGTTTGTATCCCTATTTCATCCGAAGAAAAAAATCTTACTGAAAAAATAAAATTTGCGGTCGCTAAAGATGAAGCTTTCAACTTTATATACCCTCAAAATATAACAGCAATGGAACAATTAGGGATTGTTCAGTTTTTTAGCCCTATTCACGATACTGAGATTCCTGATTGTGATTTTATATATTTTCCCGGAGGCTATCCTGAGGTTTATTTAAAAGAATTGTCTAGTAATAAAGAAATGCTTGCTAGTATTAAAACATTTGCAGAAAATGATGGTGAAATATATGCAGAATGTGGAGGGATGATGTACTTAGGGAAATCTATTATTTCTGAAGATAATGAACCTTTTGAAATGGTTAATTATTTTGATTTTGAATCTACAATAGCTGATAAAAAGCTGCATTTAGGATACCGTACTTCTACTATTAATGAGCATATTTTTAAAGGACACGAGTTTCATTATTCTAGTTTGATACATGATAATGAAACAACAAGTAACGCCACCATTACAAATGCTGTAGGTGTTTGTACATCAACAAAAATTTATAAAAAGCAGAATGTTATGGCGTCTTATGTGCATCATTATTTTGGTACAACAGAAACGCTGATACAATTGATTAACGAAATAAAAAATAACAGATGAAAATTTATACAAGAAAAGGAGATAAAGGTACTACAGGCGTTTTTGGAGGAAAACGAACCTTTAAAAATTCGGCACGAATTGAATGTATTGGTACGTTAGATGAGGTGAATTCTACCATTGGCTTAATGCGCTCTAAACTAGGTAACGATCACGAATGGCAACCAAATTTACATCGTGTTCAAAAGGATATGATGAATATGATGTCGCATTTGGCACGTCCGTCGGATTCTAAAAAAGAAAACCCAAATCCAAAACCAGAAGACGGTCCAGAGTTTTGTGAACATTGGATGGATGAAATGGAAGAAAAAATCACGTCTCCTTCAGATTATTTTTTACTACCGGGTGGTAATGAAATATCGGCGCTTTGCCATGTGTGTAGAACACAAACCAGACGAGGCGAAAGGCAATTGGTTACACTAATGCAAGAAGATCCAGACTGTGTTCACGATTATATTATGAGCTATGTTAACCGGTTATCCGATTTGTTTTTCACCATGGCGAGAGCAGAAATGGACAAGTATGGCGTAGCCGAAGAAAAATGGAATTTATTTTTATATAAACGAAAGAAGACAGCAAAATAATTTAAGGCAATTCAGAAAAAAAACAATTTAATACATAACAGTTTAACCTTTAAAAACAAATATTATGCACATTGAACCAGGAATAGTAGATTCAGCGAAAATCGGGCTTTCATACGTAACAGCCGCAGTCGCCATTATGGGAGTAGCAAAAGCTTCATTTAGCAACATTAAAAAGACCAATCCGTTGACTTTTTTAGTCAAATCTGTTGCAACTACAGCTTTAGTCTTTACATTTTTTCAAGTATTACCACATTATTCCGTCGGTGTTTCAGAAGTTCACTTTATTTTGGGATCCACATTATTTTTACTCTTTGGACTCGCACCTGCTAGTATTGGTCTGGCACTAGGTTTATTAATTCAGGGCGCATTCTTTGCACCAATTGATTTACCACAATATGGAATGAATGTTACCACCTTACTTATCCCTTTAATGGCACTTTCTTATGTTGCTAATAAAACGATAACAAAAGATACGCCTTATATTAAATTGAAGTATGCACAAGTTTTAAAATTGTCTTTAGTGTACCAAGCAGGAATTGTTGGTTGGGTTACATTTTGGGCTATATATGGTCAAGGTATTGGCGTAGAAAACCTATTAAGCATTCTTAGTTTTGGTGGCGCTTATATGTTAGTGGTGTTAATAGAACCATTAGTAGATTTGGGGGTATTAGCCATCGCAAAATTCTCTGCAAATAGATTTCATAAAACGACCTTTTTTGAAAAACGACTTTATAACGCTGTACAAGCATAAGTGGTTATTTAAAAGAATTAATAATTTTCAATTTATAAAACATGAATAAAATACCAATTACTATCGTTACCGGATTTTTAGGTGTGGGAAAAACGACCTTAGTACATAATATGCTAAAAAATGCCCATGGAAAGCGTATTGCTGTTTTGGTAAACGAATTTGGAGAGGTAGATGTCGATGGGCAACTTATCGCATCTTCTGAATGTGGTGATGAAGGGTGTAACTTAATTCAATTACCAAACGGATGTATTTGCTGTACGGTGCAAGAGGAGTTTTTACCTTCTATGTTGCGGTTGTTAGAACGTAAAGATGAAATTGACCATATTGTTATAGAAACATCGGGTTTATCTATGCCTAAGCCCTTAGTGAAAGCCGTAAACTGGCCCGATTTAAAACCTCATATTACTATAGATTCTGTGATTACGGTGGTAGATGCTGTAGGCATAGCTACTGGAGAAATTTGTGATAGAGAGCGTGTACAAGCACAACGCTTAGCCGACGATTCTTTAGACCACGAAACGCCTATTGAAGAATTGTTTTTAGATCAATTAGTTTGTGCAGATTTGATTTTAGTTAGTAAAAGCGATTTAGTTGATGATGCCAAGTTTGAAGAAATTACTAAAATAATCACGGCTAAAGCCAGACCAAACACTAGAATTATTCCTGTTGTAAATGGTGAATTAGATAATACCTTGCTATTGGGAGTTGAAGCGTCTGCAGAAGATGATGTAGATAACCGTCATTCCATTCACGAAGCGCATCATAAACACGGCAATCACCACCACCATAATGATGATGTTAAAACGGTTTTACTAGAATATGCTGAAACAGCAGATATTAAAACTTTAGTAAAAGAGTTAAAAGCACTTGTAGCACAACACGAAATTTATAGAATTAAAGGTTTTGTAAACATACCAAACAAACCGATGCGTATGGTTTTACAAGGCGTAGGCTCTCGTTTTGATTACTATTTTGAAAGACCTTGGGGAGCTACTGAAAATCGTAAAACAACTATTGTCGTTATTGGTAAAAACATAGAACTTACGGAAGAGAACAACATAAAGACGCATGCACATAGTCATAGTCACGACCATGAGCACGGGCATTCTCATTAAAAGAGTAATTATAAATTTTTAATGTTAAATTATAAATGATGAAAGTCTTAATTAATTATAAATTTTGATACTAAATTATAAATGATGAAAGAGAACATTATAAAAGATAAAAGTTTTAATTTTTCTTTACAAATAATTCAACTTTATAAAGAGTTGCAGTTTAACAAAGAATATGTTTTGTCTAAACAGTTATTAAGGAGTGGTACAAGTATTGGAGCTAATGTTTCTGAATCAGAAGCTGCTTTAACCAAGAAAGATTTTATTCATAAACTGTCTATATCTTCAAAAGAAGCTAGAGAATCACTTTATTGGTTAGAATTATTAGAACAAAGTAGATTGGTTGATTTAAACTATACCTCTTACATTAGAGATGTAAAGGAATTGATTAGAATATTAACATCAATTATTAAAACTTCTCAAGCTTCGTTAAGTAAATAATTCAACATTAAAAATTTATAATTTAACATTCTTATAAAAAGTGCATTTAATTTCTACCATACCAGGCGGCTGGAATCCTAATGATGAAGGGGTGTTTTACATCGATCAATCTCCGGGAGACATCGTGTTTTTATCTTCGGCAGATTCCGATTTGTTTATGATGAACACTGCCTACAAATTAATACATGATTCTGTAGGCCATGTTCCTTCATTCAGGTTTGCCAACCTTAGCTATTTTAAGCAAGAACTCACTATTGATACGTATGTTGAAGATGTGATTACTACGGCCCAAATTGTTGTACTTAAACTTTTAGGCGGTAAAGGGTATTATAATTATCTGTGCGAAGCGATTTCAGAGTGTTGTGAAGAGCATAACATTCAATTGGTGTTTTTACCAGGTGATAATAAACCCGATTTAGAATTGATGCAATCTTCTAATATTCCATTAAAAGAAGTCGATTTAATTTGGAAATATATACAGTCTGGTGGTATCGAAAATTGTCAATCTGCATTGCAATTAATTAGTAATAGAATTACGAATTTAAATGTAGCTCCCAATCCAATTCAGACCATTCCCGATTTATTTCTGTATCATCCTAATCAGGGAATTTGGGATGCAACACCTATAACAGAAAAAAAGGAGGCAGTTATTTTTGGCTATAGAAGTTATTATTTATCTAATAATTTAGAGCCTATTCATAGTCTTATTAGCGCTTTAGAGGGCGAAGGTATCGCCTCTGTAGTACTTATGGCGGCGGGCTATCGCGATCATGATATTCAGCAACAAATTTTCGACTTATTAAAAACGCATCACATAGAAACCCCTCAAGTTATTATAAATACTACAGGTTTTAGTGTGCAAGGATTTCATGAAACGTCAGAAAGTTTGTTTGATGTGTTTAACGTTCCTGTGATTCAGGCCATCATGGGAAGTTGTAATCGTGAAAGTTGGCAGGAAGGTAGTTTTGGCTTACCACCTACAGATATAGCTATGAATATAGCTTTGCCAGAAGTGGATGGTAAAATTATATCAAAAGTCATTTCTTTTAAAGAAGCTGTAGAAAAAGATGCTTTAACCGATTCTGAAGTGGTTTCTTATGTCTCAAATAATGAAGGCTGCGAATTTGTAGCTCAAATGGCTAAAGCGTGGTTAAACCTTCAGAATACGACTAATTCAGTTAAAAAAATAGCTTTAGTTTTGCCTAATTACCCCAATAAAAACAGCCGATTAGCCAATGGTGTGGGGTTAGATACGCCACAAAGCACCTTGCAGATATTAGCGCAATTGGCAGATGAAAATTATAGCTTAGCTTCAGATTATCCGAAAACCACAAAAGACCTTATACATAAATTAACCAATTCGGTTACCAACAGTTTAGAAACGATAAATACGTTAAACGAACGGCATGCTATTCAGTTAGATGAGGTTGTGTTTTATCGTTATTATAATCAATTATCAGCTAAGCTTCGTGAGACTATTGAAGCCCAATGGGGGCCTCCAAAAGCATCTCCCAATTATCAGAACGGACATTTTTTAATTCCAGGGTTTATTTCAGAAAACGTATTGGTAAGCATTCAGCCAAGTCGAGGGTATAATTTAGATTTACAAGCCAGTTATCATTCGCCAGATTTACCACCACCACCAGCGTATTTGGCCTATTATATTTGGTTACAACACGATTTTAAAGCAGATGCTTTGGTGCATATTGGTAAACATGGAAATTTAGAATGGTTACCCGGTAAAAGTGTCGCTTTAAGTAAAGAAACGTGTTTTCCTGCGGCTATTTTAGGGGCAATACCTCATTTTTACCCGTTTATTATTAACGATCCCGGGGAAGGCACTCAAGCAAAACGAAGAAACCAGGCTATTATTTTAGATCATTTAATTCCGCCCATGACACGGGCCGAGAATTATGGCGATTTATTAAAGTTAGAACTATTAATTGATGAGTTTTATGAAGCCGCTTTAGTCGATAAAAGAAGAGCTACACTTATTAAAACTAAAATTGAAACTCTTGTCAATGAAACCCATCTTAAAGCCGATTTAAATGAAGATGGAAAAGACATTGATGCTTTATTGGAAGTTATTGATGGGTATTTATGCGAATTAAAAGAATCCCAAATAAGGGGAGGTTTACATATTTTAGGACAATTGCCTGCCAATGAAAAACTAATCGATTTAATTGTCGCTTTACACCGTTTACCGCAAGCCGATTTAAAAGGAATCACTCAATGTTTAGCAGATGATTTACAACTTGGCTTCGACCCTATAAACGTAGTGTATTCTGATTCTTTTGAAAAAGAGATTTTAGGTATTCATTGCAGAACTTACGGACAAGCGGTTGAGTTATTAGAGAACAAGGCTAAAAATTTGGTAACTCAATTATTCAATAATGATGTACTTGAAAATATTGGTCAATATACACAACAAATACTAAGTTATATACAACAACATACATTGCCCGTTTTAAATAAAACAAGCCATGAAATAGCGCATTTGATTAAGGGATTAAACGGACACTATATTCCTGCTGGTGGTTCTGGTGCGCCTACACGTGGTCGATTGGATATTTTACCCACAGGGCGGAATTTTTATTCGGTAGATGTCCGTACCGTTCCCTCAGAAACCGCCTATCAATTGGGTGAAAAAAGTGCCAAAAACATTATAGATCGCTATTTACAAGAACATGGAGAATATCCTACGTCTATTGGTCTCTCTGTTTGGGGAACGTCTACTATGCGCACCAGCGGAGACGATATTGCACAAGCTTTAGCTTTAATTGGAGTAAAACCCGTTTGGCAAGGCAGTAACCGACGCGTTAAAGATTTTAAAGTACTTTCTACCTTAGAGTTAAAACGACCACGAGTAGATGTTATGCTGCGTATTTCTGGGTTTTTTAGAGATGCTTTTCCCGATTTAATTTCCTTATTTAATGCTGCGGTAGAAAAAGTAGCGTCATTAGATGAAACCGAGGAACAAAATCCTATTAAAAAACGTTTTGATGAGGAGAAAAAGCAATGGCAAGATGAAGGTTTAGATGAAAAGCAAGCTAATGAAAGAGCGTTATATCGTGTGTTTGGATCGAAACCTGGTGCTTACGGAGCTGGATTACAAGGTTTAATTGATGGGAAAAACTGGACCACATCAGACGATTTAGCACAAGCGTATATTAATTGGAGTGGCTATGCGTATTACGGAAAAAACAATAGTGGCACTTCTGCTCACGAAACCTTTAAAACACGATTATCGTCTATAGAAGTGGTGATGCAAAATCAAGATAATCGAGAGCATGATATTTTAGATTCCGATGATTATTATCAGTTTCAAGGCGGAATGACAGTCGCAGTACATACCATAAAAGGTTCACAACCCGAAACCTATTTTGGAGATCATTCTCGACCAGATCATCCGAAGGTAAAAACGTTGAAAGAAGAGTTGTTAAAAGTATTCCGTTCTCGGGTCGTGAATCCGAAATGGATGCAAGGGATGCGCGAACACGGTTACAAAGGTGCTTTTGAAATGGCAGCCACTATGGATTATTTGTTTGCCTATGACGCAACCACTAACTTGATAGAGGATTTTATGTATGAACAAATTACCGAAAATTATTTGTTTGATGAGGAGAACAAAGCATTCGTAGAAGAACACAATCCGTGGGCATTAAAAGACATGTCTGAGCGCATGTTAGAAGCCATTCAAAGAGGCATGTGGGAAAATCCATCAGAAGAAACCATTGAAGCCTTAAAAGCACTTTATAAAGAATCAGATAATATAACAGAATAACATACTATGAAAACATTTAATATTGAAACACCAGATCAGGCTATTTTAGCAGATTTACATCACAAAGTAAATAATAAAACAAAACCTGTTGGTTCTCTGGCAGATTTAGAAGTTGTTGCTGTAAAAATAGGTGTTATACAACAAACGTTAACACCTAAATTAAGTAAACCAACGATTGCTTTATTTGCAGCCGACCATGGTATTGCCGAAGACGGTGTTGTAAATCCCAATCCGCAAGAAGTGACTTGGCAAATGGTGTATAATTTTTTAAGTGGTGGTGCCGGTATTAATGTGTTTACAAGACAGCACAACATTGCATTAAAAGTGATTGATTCGGGAGTGAAATATGATTTTAAACATTGTAAAGGACTTATTCATGAAAAAATTGATTTAGGCACAAAAAATTACCTGTATCAACCTGCAATGACTAAAGCGCAATGTGATATGTGTATTGAAAAAGGAGCAGCTATAGCCACCCGTATTTATTCGGAAGGGTCTAATATTATTGGTTTTGGAGAGATGGGTATTGGTAATACCAGTTCGGCATCTTTGTTAATGAGTACGTTGTTGGGCATGCCAATTGAAGATTGTGTTGGACGAGGCGCAGGGTTAGATAGTGCAGGTGTTATTGCTAAAAAGCAGGTGCTTAGAGCGGTTATAGATAAACACAGTTCTGTTTCATCTCCGGAAGCCATTTTACAAACCTTTGGTGGTTTTGAAATCGCGATGATAGCTGGAGCGATGTTACAAGCCGCAGAATTAAAAATGGTTTTATTAATAGATGGTTTTATCATTACGTCTGCTTTGTTAGTGGCTTCTAAACTGAATCCAGCAGTGATAGATTATTGCATTTTTGCACATACTTCTGGAGAACCTGGACATCAAAAATTATTAGATTATTTTAAAGCTAAACCTTTATTAAATTTAGGATTACGATTAGGTGAAGGTACAGGAGCAGCCATTGCTTTTCCTTTAGTACAATCGGCAGTGCATTTAATAAATGAAATTGCCAGTTTTGACAGTGCAAGCGTGTCTAATAAAGGGAATGAATGAAAAAAGAAATTCAAATATTCTTTACAGCATTAATGTTTTACACTAGGATTCCCATTCCTAAGAGCATACCATTTAACAAAGAGTATTCAATAGCGTCTGTTAAATATTTACCGCTTATTGGTTTGTTGGTCGGCGGATTTTCTGCAGGAATATTAATGTTGTCGCTTACTATTTTACCTGTTTCTGTTGCGGTAACAATCTCCATGATTAGTGGTTTGTTATTAACAGGCGCATTTCATGAAGATGGTTTGGCGGATACCGTTGATGGTTTTGGAGGCGGATGGAACAAAGCAAACATTCTTTTGATTATGAAGGATAGCACGATAGGAGCTTATGGTGCGATAGCTTTAGTTATGGCGCTTTTATTGAAGTTTCAATTATTAGTGGCTTTGGTCGAGTTACCGGTTGCCCATGGAATTCCTACTCCATATTTTGTTTTATTTGTTTTGCTTGCAGGTCATAGTCTTAGTAGGGTGTTAGCTGTTAGTGTTATGATTACGCATGAATATGCTCGTGTAAATGACGACACTTCAAAATTAAAAGCAATAACACCAGAGGGTTTAAAATGGACCAGTCCAGCATTTATTTTAGCGCTTGCGTTTGCTTTGTTTCCATTGTTTTTATTTCAAACCCCTTATGTTTTTTTGTTGCTTGTTCCTGTTTATTTGGTAAGGCTGTTACTGACTCGTTTTTTTAATACATGGATTGGCGGTTATACCGGAGATTGTTTGGGAGCTATTCAGCAAATTTGTGAAATTATATTTTACTTAAGTATACTTATACTATGGAAATATATTTGATAAGGCATACTACGCCCGAGATTGAAAAGGGTATATGTTATGGAGATAGTGATATTCCTTTAAAAGATAGTTTTGCTTTAGAAGCCGAAACGGTTTTGAGTGCCCTTCCAACGTATTTAGAAAAAGTATATTCCAGTCCTTTGCAGCGGTGTACACAATTGGCTCATGTTATTTCAGAAGATATTACCACAGATACTCGTTTAAAAGAACTTTATTTTGGTTCGTGGGAACTTAAAAAATGGAGTGATATACCTTTTGATGAGATACAGCCTTGGTATAATGATTGGGTGAATACACCAACGCATAACGGGGAGTCTTATCAGGACCTGCAACATCGCGCCACAGCATTTATAGAAGACTTACCACAGCACTACAATTGCATCGCTATTGTTACACATTCGGGGGTAATAAGAAGCCTATGGGCCTATTTTAACGCTATAGATTTAAAAGATTCTTTTAATGATTTGGTTATTGCATATGGTGCTGTTTTAAAAATAAAGTATTCAAAAATATAAGCCTAATATAGAATAGGAGCGTCTTTAAGTTGAGGATGGAAAGTAATGTTACATTATAAAATTTGTAGTCTTATAATTTGTAATGCTATAATTATACATGGGGTTACTATATGTATTCATTACTATAAGCATGGTATAACCACGCTATAACCCCTACGTTGCCCCGTCTTTGCCATATCTGTTGTCGCAGTAAGTAACGGTGTTATTCTGAAATTAAATTGATACTATTAGCGATGGATTTTTATTATAGTCTGAAATTGTTTTTCATGTTTTCTAGTTACAATTTTAAATAGAACGTGATTGTTTTGTCTATCCGGAGCATTTCCGATTTTTTAGTGACAGGCGAACCCACGTTTAAAGATGTGATGGCAATTATTTTAGATTTGGTTTAAACGATACAAGCTCAATGTAGGTCTATACTGCGCTTGTATGTCATTTTTAGCAACTCTATACCATAACTGGCAGAGACTATAGGCGTTTGACTAACAGTTGGTATGCACCTTATTTTGACGTTTTAAATTACTTTTGATGATTATGGTTTTCAGTAAAAAGATATCATAGAAATGTTTTATTTTTAGGAACATTAATTTTAATAGGGCTTTTGGGCTTGATGGACTTAGGTTTGTTTTGGTTTCAAGAACTTGGCTACAATTATAAGAAAACTATATTTATGAAAAAAAAACTACTTGATTTCTTATTAATTGCTTCAAAAACACTTGAAAAATTACATTTTAAATTTTCTGAGAAAAAATTAGAAAAGTTAGATTATTCATCTCTTTCTCCAATTGCTAATGGAGATAAAGAAGGTCATTACTCAAAAGCTTTACAATGGGCACTTGAAAATCGTGAGGAAGAGGATATAAAAAATATAGCACTTACTGGATCATATGGCTCAGGTAAAAGTACAATTCTGAAAACTTTTCAAAATAACTATAAAGGAACTGAATTAGAATTTCTAAATATTTCTTTAGCAACATTTAAAGAAGAAAAACCAAAATTTGATAAACTAGGTAACCCTATTGAAAAAGACAAAGAAGAACTTTTAAGATTAATAGAAACAAGTATTTTACAACAAATATTTTATCACGAGGAAGATAAAAATATTCCAGATTCCAGATTCAAAAAAATTAAAAGTTATAGTGGGAAAAAACTTTTATTTACTACAGTCGGTATTCTACTATTCATAATAGCTTTATTAAATTATTTTAATCCATATATTATACAAAGTGTTTTTAAAGATAACCCTTTAAGTATTTTTATTTGCAACGCATTACACTACAGTAGTATTTTAATAATTATAATTGGCATTTTCTTTTTAATTTATAAATCCATTAGAATTATTAGTTCTATAACAATTAATAAGTTTAAGTTTCAAAATGCTGAAATAGGAATTGGAGAAAGTATTAACAAGTCTATATTGAACCATCACTTAGATGAAATCCTTTATTTCTTTTCAATAAGACCTTATAACATTGTAATTATAGAAGACCTTGACCGTTTTGAAGAAACTGAAATCTTTACAAAGCTTAGGGAAATTAACCTTCTATTAAACAACTCTGAAAAAACCAAAAAGAAAAACATCACATTCATATATGCTGTAAGAGATGATATGTTTTCAGACAATGAAAGAATTAAGTTTTTTGATTTTATAATTCCCGTTATCCCAGTAATTAACTCATCAAATTCAAGTGAAATTTTACTACGCAAGAAGGAAAAATATAATTATGATTTAACAGATACTTTTATTGAAGACATATCCTTTTTTATAGATGATATGCGTTTACTTCATAATATCTCTAATGAATTTTACTTGTATAAAGTAAAACAAGGTGAAACTCCTTTAAACCAAGATAAATTATTTGCGATTATTACTTATAAAAACAAATACCCTAATGATTTTGTTTCTTTAAGTAAAAATGAAGGGCATTTATATAATATTCTAAACTCCAAATCAAAATATGTAAATCAAGAGGTCAATCAAATAGAAGAAAAAACATCTGTTTTGAAAGAAGAGATTAAAAATCTAGAATTGGTAAACATCAAAAGTATTAAAGAACTTCGCCAATTATATATAATTCGAGTAATCGAAACATTAGATAATTTTAATTCTTTAGTCCTTAATAAGGAAACTATCACTATTGATGATTTATTAAAAGATGAAAACTTTGAATATTTAAAAAGTAATAAGTTATTTTATCAATCATCTTACCATAATAGAGGTTATAATAGAACTGAATATCCAATTAAGAAAGTAGAAATTTCATTTTCTGAAATTGAAAAAAAGGTTGATTCAAAAAAATCTTACACTGATAAGGAACAAGAAATTATCGATATTAAATCAAATAAATCAAACTCTTTAAGGCAAGAAATACAAAAACTTGAAAAACAAAAAAATATAACTAGAAATTTAAACATTTCTGAATTATTACAATCAAATAAAAAAATTGATTTAAATATAAATGAAGATTTAGATAAGGATTTTATTACAATATTAATTAGAAATGGATATATCTCGGAAGATTATATTGATTACATTTCTTTGTTTCACGAAGGTAGTATAACAAGAAATGACCATAAATTTATTATCAATGTAAGAAATAGACAAAAATTAGAGTTTGAATATAAACTTTCAAAAATTGATAAAGTAATTTCAAAAATAAATCCAGTTGATTTTAACTCTGAATATATCTTGAATTATGATTTATTAGACTGTTTACTTAAAAATCATAAAACGAATAATATACCTTTAGAATATATTTTTACCAAATTAAAAGATGAATCCTCAGCTTCTATTCTATTCATAAATGGTTTTATTGAGAGAACAGAAAATTTAAATCTATTTATTAAAACATTATGTAGCTATTGGATTGGTATTTGGGGATATTATGTGAATGATGTTTCGTATTCTGATCAACAACTAAATAAAACATTAAAATACATCATAGAATATGCAGATATTGAATCTATAATTAAAATAGATAAACAATCTAATCTAAAAAATCATCTAACAAAAGACCCTGAAATTTTAAACATCACTTTTAACAATGATAAATTAATAAGTGTCATCTCTGATTTACAATTAAAATTTATTGATTTAGACTTTGAGAATTCCCCAGAAAACATTTTAGATTTTATTTACGAGAATAATCATTATGATTTTAACGAAAAAATAGTTCGTGAAATTGTGATAAAATATGGTGAATTTGAACAAGTGAGTTTTGATAATTCCAATTACTCTTCTCTTAAAAACTCCAAATCTGATAGTCTTATTAATTATATAGAAGCTAACATAGATGACTACATAAAAAATATTTACTTAAAGCTTGAGAAGAATATTAATGAGGAACAAAAAGCTTATTTAGGATTATTAAATCACTCAGAATTAAGTTTAAAGCTTAAAAAAGAAGTCATTAAAAAAGTAGTTACAAAAATATCTGATGTTTCACTTATTGAGGATATTAATTTACTATCATTTGCTATCGAAAATAATAAGATAGAACCTAAATGGAATAATTTATTGTATTCTTTTAGAGTTTCAGAAGATAAAATATTAAACTCAACTATTGACTTCATTAATAATATTGAAAATGCAAACAAATTAGCAAAAGTAAAAATACCAACTAAAGTTAATGATGAAAACATTTTTGGTGTATTCTGTGAACTTTTAATCCTATCAAATGATATCGAAAATAAATCCTTTGATTTAATTACAAACTCAGTTCCTTGGAGCTATAGCGGATTAAATATTGATAATCTTGATAAAGAAAAAGTTAAATCATTAATCAAGAATAAAGTAATTAGTCCAACAATTGAAAGTTTTAATATTTTAAAAGAAAAATATCAGACGTCAGCCATTGAGTTGTTAGAGAAATATAAATCTAAATTTATTGAAAAAATTGAGGAACTCGTTTTAGATTCAAATGATGTAGAATTAATTTTAAAATCGACAACACTAAACAACTTAGAAAAACTTAAGTTTTTAGAAACTTGTTCAAATGACACTATTGCATCAAACTCCGAGAATTTAAAATTAATAAGTCAACTTATATTAAATGATAGTTCATTTCGAATAAATGAGTTGCTTTTCAAAGATTTAATCATAAACAAATGTGTACCGATTGCTAATAGAATAAAATTATTCAATAAGAATCTTTTTAGTGCAGATGTAACTTTCATTGAAAAATTCTTAAACAACTTAGATAGCAGTTATGAAAAAATCACAAATAGAGATAAAAGAGCGAAAATTCAAGACAATCCTGATAATAGAGAATTATTGACTAATTTGAAACGGAAAGATTACATTTCAAGTTTTTCAGAAGGTTTCTTTGGCTTAAGAGTAAATCATAAAAGGAAATAATATAGTCTTTTAAAAACACGCACCTAATTACGGTTTTCCCGCAACCCGATTAGTCTAATTTGTTTTACTTTTAAGTTTAGTATATATAATTAAGACTCTTTGCGAGATAGACTTTGGTTTGTTTGGTATAATGGGAGTTGGGCAAAATTAAAGACCATGAAAATAATACCCCTTTTTGTCATATTATTTACACTTTCCCAATCTATTTATGCTCAAAATAAAAAAATTGAAATAACTTATGAAAGAAAAAGCGATAAAAGTATCGAGTTCTATTATAAGAAAAATGTTCCAGGAAGTTATTATTTAACCCTTGAGTTTGATAATCTTGAAAACTGTAATTGTAGTAAAACATATGAAAAAGTAATAAAATATGTTTCAGGATCTTTATTTACCTTACATCCTGCTAACACTAAAAAAGGAATTTCTTTTTCTTATAAAATAAAATATGTAATGGGAAATCCTGACCCCAAAATAAATGAAAACATAGTGTATGTTCTTCCTTTTAAGACAGGAAAATCTATAAAAATACTTGAAGCGTCAAATGTTGGAGAAAAATATTTTGGAAATGAAAAACCTATTGACTGGAAATCTTTTATTGTATACTCAAATCAACCAGACACTATTTACTCTATGAGAAAAGGAATAGTCGTTAAAATAAGTGATACATATAAAAATGACGATGAAATTAATAAGACCTATACCAGTAAAAGAAATCTTATATTAATAGAACATGAAGATGGTTCTTATGCTACTTATAAGGGATTTGATAAAAATGAAATATTTGTAAAATTAGGACAGGAAGTTTACCCGCATACTACTTTAGGAAAATTAGAAAAATTTAATAAAACAAATTATCGATTAGATTTTAATACTTTTCATTATCTCAAAAACTTATTAGATGCTACTAAAAGTACAATAAGTAATAGAGATTATAAAATTAAATATATAAATCCAACGTTTTACATAGATAATTCAAACAGAAAAATTCAGTCCAAAGAAATTTCTAATGTATCATTTAATGAGGACCTCAAATTGCAAGAGTTTTCAAAGCGAGACAAGAAAAAATATAAGAAAAACCCTAATGAATTTGAGTAAAAACTATGTTTAATACGCTACTGCAGTAAAACACAACTAAAACCGTATTCACTCTTCACTTAACTTAAAAATATACATCTAATTACGGTTTTCCTATAATGGTGTTAGGCTAATTTGGTTTACTTTTATGTTCTATTCTGGTACTTATAGCTGCTTTTGTAAAAATAGTTATTACTACAAAAAAAGATGATAAATAATCTTGCTTTTTGTAAAATCCAGCCTTAAAGGTTATTTTAAACGCTTCACTTTATTCTATTTATAGCAGATTAATCTCTCAGTTTTATTTTGTTATTTACGGAAAAATAGATTGTAATTAAGTCTTACTGTTTATTGAATTACCACTATTTATATATTTAATCTTTTTAGGTAATTATTTGGTTTGAATACTAGGGGAGTGGTCGAGACTATTAGTGCAAGGCTAATTATTTGTTCGGTATTATCTGAAAAGAATGTTCCTTTAGATGACCTAAAAGAAATAAATATAAAGGAGGATGCAAAAGTTATTCTTTATGTTAAATGGTTTAATTTAAAGAATAAAAGTTATGTAACATTTATAGTCTTTCTTGATGTGCATGGCAATTACTTGTTACAATCAAGTGAATATAAATTTAAAGCGAGAAAGAAAACTCATAATACATGGAATTCTAGAAAGTTCAATAAAATTATTGTCCCCGAAGGCATTGTAAATATTAGAATAATTTTAGAGCATGAAATAGAAATTAAATATACATTGGAATACTGTATTACAGTACAGGCAATTATCGCGTTGTTTTAACAGCATTGAATGCGATTGAGCATGAAATAATTGCGTGTTCTCCTTTTTTTACCAAGATTAGAATAGAGTATTTGCTAACTTTGGTATTTAAAATGCGCAACAAACCTTTTAAAAAAGTTGTGAGTTACCTTGAATGCGCCAAGGCTTCTTCAATTTAAACTTAATTTTATTCATTTTAATGATAGATTTAGAACATCAATTAAAAAATCCCGTTTGGTATTCCTTAAATGAAACTCATAAAAAATATGCTGTAGACCTTGATGGCGTACAGTTTTATAACCCAGAGATTTGTCCTTTTGGGGCTTTTTTCGATGAAACAAAAACAGCAAAAGCTTCAAATACATATTTAGAAACGTCGGAAGATTTCTTCTATGTTTCAGAGTGTCAAACACCAATTGTAGATGAAAGCAAGGTTTTTTTAGAACGAAAAGTAAATGGTTGTCAGATGGTTTTAAACACGTTAACAGACGTACAAATCACAGAAGAAATTGTGCTGTTAGATGACACTTTTATGGATGAGATTTATGATTTAGTCTGGTTGGTTATGCCTGGTTATTATAAAAAAAGAACCTTTGAAATGGGAAATTACTATGGTATATTTAAGCATGGTAAATTAGTTTCTATAGCCGGACAACGTATGCAAACACATCTTTTTATTGAAGTTAGTGCTGTTGTAACTCATCCAGATTATACTAGAAAAGGACTGGCTAAACAATTAATAGCCTATAATACAAAAGCCATTTTAAAAGCACATAAAACACCTATTTTACATACAAACAAAGGAAACGTAGCAATTTCTCTTTATAAAAAATTAGGATACGAGTTAACTCGAGATATGAATTGGTGGTTGTATCGAAAAAAATAAGTGTTTTGCCAAGTTAACTTAGAACTGATATAAAAAAATACTTTATATTAAGTTAATAGACATTAATAATATAAGCTTACAAAATCTATCACTTGATTTTGTAAGCTTTTTTTATGATATGGTCTTCGATTGCAAGTTGTGGTAATTTAAACAAAACAAAATAATTTGTCTTAAAACATCGTCTTTTACGGTTTCCCGTTTTTATACTTAGTAGTAAAGAATTATATTTAGTAAATAAATTAACATTATCCCTTTTTTTAGTCTTGATAAGCGATTATTTAGTTTTGATAAAAGGAGTTGCAAACAATTAAAGGAGGAATGAACACTTATTAAACGAATGTAAGAGGTATGAGAGAAGAGGACGGAATTATAATTTATGGCTTTTTAAAAAGATTAAGTAATGAGGGAGAATTAATGCTTAATGATTTAGATGTTGATTTTTCAGGCTCTCCTCAGTTTATGAGGATTGTTGATTTTATGAAATCCAATGGTTTTATAAAAAGCAAAGGAAGCGAATACAATGCTAGAAACTATGTTTACATTATGCCTAATGGAGAGTCTGTTTTGAAATTCAATAGTTGGAATGAATACAATGAATACCTAGTAAAAGAAGCAAACAAACTAATTCAAGAAAAGAAAGAAGAAAAAGAATCTGAAAAAAGAATTAGAGAACTAACAGAAGAAAAATTAATATACGAGAAAACTATAAGAGGTTTAGAGGAAGAATTAAAAATATCTAGTTTATTGAAAAATTGGTGGTGGATAATAGCAGCAGCTATAGGACTTGGAGTATATCTAAGAGGATTTCTTTTTTAAGCAATATTAGATAGAAAACTATTAATCCAATCCAAGCAAAAAACGTTTTAGAGTATCTATTGAGTTTATTCAATAATTCTATTCTTTTTTCAAGCTTACGAATTTTATAATGATTTCTTATTATTTCACTATTATATGAATTTGACTTATCACTCATAACTTAAAATAGGATTTTTAAATAATTAACTATAAAACTAAATAATATGGAAACAGAAAAATTAACAGAAGAAGAAAAGATTGATGCAGCAAATTTCGGAAAAAGACACAAAAACAAACCTTTTTCAGATATACTAGTTTTAGCTTACGACCAAGATAAAAGAGAGTCAATAGACTTATTTTTCCAAGAGATAGTTAAAAGCAACTCTGAATTAAGTAGTTATTTTGATAAGCATTTTTTAGAAAAAGCTAAACTTATGTTGCAATCTCTGTATGACAACTCAAATGTTATTGACAAGGATCTTCAAAAGTATCTAAATAACATCGAGATTGGTCTAAAAAGGTTTTAAGCCCGCTTCTTATCGACTTCATTTTTTCTTTTGAGATATGCTTTTTAATTTGAGGGAAAGTTGTGGAATGAATAAATAGAGTTTTACTTATTAATTTAGGTATAATATCTTGACTTAACTCAAGTACATCTTTTGTTAAATCTATGTTTTCAGAAACTTCTTCCAAAACAGACGAATATGATTTATCACTCGCTTCCATAATAATTAACTGTGTGCAACAATGTGTATAATTAATAAGGGTTACATCTTTGCTTTAAATTGATTTTTGTTTTAGTTGTAATCGCTTGATGAATGTTTAGTTTATACTATACCCTTACTAATCATACACCGAGCGTTGTGTGTAATATCTCACTTATACCCTGAATTCAAACCTCCATTCAATAACTTAATTAAGTCTTAATTGTAATTTATTTAACAAATTTGAGGAAACTATTTTTGTAGTATTACTAACTCAAAATAAATAATATGAAATTTAAAATACTTTTATTTACGATTTTTCTTACAAAATTATTAATTGCACAAGACAATAATTATTCTGCGATTCTAATAAACAAAGAAACTAAAAAACCCGTTTTTGGAGCATCAATTACATTAGAAAAAAACATAATCTGTATTAGTGATGAAACTGGAAAAATTGAATTTAAAACTAATATTGAAAATAATGGCAAATACGTAAAAATCACACACCTTTCTTATGAAACCGATTCTATTCTCATTAATAAGATAAATGATAAATCACGTAAAATAAAACTAATTGAGAAATTTACAAATCTGGATGAAATAGTAATTATTGCAAAACTTAAACTTACCAAAAAGGAAATTATAAAAAATGCAGTTAAACAGTTTCAAATTTCAAGCAGAGACAAACCATACTGGGCATCTATAAATTACAAACAAACTTTGAATTATAATGCAGTTCCTCAAGCATACTACGAAATGAATGGACACGCATTTATGATTGGAAAAAAAACAAATATGGCATTTGACCCAATTTTAATTCCAAATCAAATTAGGAGAACTAAAGAAAATGAAAAAATTACAAATTTATGGAATGTTAAAAAAAACGTTGAATTACTAAAAGTGGGTCACGACATTGCACGAATTAATCTATCTAGCTTTAGCTGTTTTAAATCTACACATCCTTTGAGCAAATCTGGAAGTAAATCTTTTGAATTTAAAATTAATAATATCGAGACCATTTATAATGAAGAGTACTATGTTATTGATTTTAAACAAAATAGAACAATTCATAAAAAACGTTATTTGTTTAATATGAATGGCCAACTATGGGTAAGCAAGAAAGATTTTACTTTAAAAAAATTAAATGTAGGGTTTGATTTTGACAAAATATCTTATAACCAAATTGAAATTAATTACGAAACAATAAATGAAATAATTTATCCATCAAAAATTTATACAGAAAGATTTTGCTATAAAAATTTTAACGACATTAATATATCAAATTTTATTGTTAAGAGTTCTTTAATATTTAATAAAATAGATATTAAAGAAAGAGATAACTATAGGAAAATATATCCACCCTATATGTTAGGATTTTTAACATCTAATATTTATCACGATGATTATTGGAAAAACTATCCAATATTAGACGAACAATATAAAAAAGATGTTACACAAATTATTGGAAATCAAAATTGGAATTTAGCTTTTTTAGATGGTGCAAATGAAGTACAATACAATCAAAATTCTATAATAGATAAAGGAATTAAATTATATAAAAAACAAAATTTAGACTTGTTAAATAGAATGAAAAAAGATTTAAACATTGAAAATTAAATAATACTACACACAACACCATATAAACTTTATTGCTAACTATTTGCTTACTTGCGAAAGTCCTCGCGGACTTTCTTCGTTGGTAATTATTTAGTAACTTTACTGCTAAACCAACGCAACAAAGCTTATACAACAACGTTGTAGGTAATTTACCAACCCAAGAAACTGAATGGAGAAAATTCAAAACCAGAGACACTCAATAGAGACTTTTTATTTCAGTTTAGCGCGAATGCTGGAAAGAGCTTCTTACTATGGTCTTCGAGCTCTAGTTGTTCTTTATATGGTTGGAGAAACACTGAAAATGGAAAACACAGAAGCGTTAACTATCTACGGTTGGTTCACAGCTTCACTAGTTTTTTCTCAAATCATTGGAGCTCTTTTTGGAGACTTACTCATTGGAAACAAGAAATCGATAATTATTGGTGGAATTGTTCAAGCATTTGGAGCTTTTGCATTATGTATTCCTTCGATCTACGGACTTTATATTGGTATATTCCTCATTGTTTTAGGAAGTGGATTTTACACACCTAATATTATAGCAAATTATGGAAAGTCATATTTAAACAAAACAAAACTATTGGACGCTGGATTTACAATTTTTTATCTAGCTATAAACATAGGAGCATTTCTTGGTTCTTTTTTAATTGGTTATTCAGGAGAAGAATTTGGATATAATATTGGCTTTATAATTAGTGGTTTATTGATATTAATATCATTGATTCCAATTATAAAAACAAAAGAGAAAAAATTACCAATAGGCGAAAAAACATCAATTGGAAAGAGAATTTTGACTATAGCTATGGCTTTCATAATTGTCGGACTTTTTTGGGGAGTTTATGAAATTTCCAATATTCGGATTTTAGACTTGCAAATTCAATTAGGCGAGAACTCAACATTAGGCATATCCAAAAGTATATGGCAATCTTTGAATTCTGTTTTCACTTTGCCAATCAGTTTAATAGCAATTATAGTCTGGACTTACTTTTATAATTCTCAATTCTTCAAATTGCTAATTGGATTTATTTTTGGTGCAATTGCATTCGGAATTATACTCTATATTCCAGAAATACCAGAAGAAAAACATACGATTTACTTTATAGCATCAATGCTATTCCTAGCAATATCTGAAATTCATATTGCACCAATCATTCATTCAATTTTGACAAAATACTCAAACCCAAAATACCTAGCTATTTTAATTAGTTTAGCTTTTGTACCAACTAAAATATTTGCCATAATTTTTGGCATATTTCACGAGAAGATTTATGACAATCCAACTTTAGGAATAAAATTTGGACTAATAGCAATGATTCTGATAAGTATTGGAATAATTGGATATATAATAATAGATAAAAAAACTACCTACAACAACGTGTATAATTAATTGCTTTGGCAAGTATTTGTTTACTAAATTAGTTACTTAAACACGCAACTAACCATACACAAGACCGTTATAAAATATTAGAGAAAACCAATGATTGAACAATTAATAGAAAGAACAAATACAACAGAATTCTATCAAGATGGACATTTACATTTGACTGAATTAAAAGGTCTGATTGGTCAATATAAAACTATGGAATTCAATTTTATAGCTGAAGAGCAAGACGATTTTGGAAAAATGCATAATGTTGAGCATTGGAGATTAATTGCACACAAAACAATAGATTTTAACGGCATTTATGCAGACTTGTATCTTCCATACATTAAAATGAAAATTTTAACTGACCATCCTCTACTTTGGACTTATAATAAAGCGGAATTGGAATGTGAATTAATAAATTTTCCTAAAAATCCAAGCGAATTTATGGGCGATTTATTCTTTGAGTATGAAAAAGTTGCAGGAAATTGGATTCCGCTTCACAAGAATTTTTGGGCTCTGAATAAATATTATAAACAAAACGGGAAGCGGAATTTATCGATACCGAAACCTTTAAAAGAACCGATTGAAAACGTGTGTAAAAAACACGGAATAGATTTTAAAGTAAAAAAGGAAACGGACGGATATGATAAAGGTTATGCGAATAGACCACATGCTAAACTTCTGATTTTTGGAAATGAAGATGTTACTCCAAACGATCTTAGTTTAGGTCAACCATATATTATTGCAGATGAATTTATAGCAAGTCGAAAATAAAAACATGTGATAATAATGTATATGAAAAAATAGCGAAAATTATTACAAACACAAAGGTTTGGGCATTTTTGTAAAGTTAGCAAATTTTTAAATTTGACGATTTCCAATAAAAAAGATAAATAGTAAAATTTAAAAATTCGGCTTGTGTTTAATCCGAAAAGTTATCGCTTATTTTTAGCACTACTTTTTATATACGAGACGTTGTGAAACATTAGAACAAACATTGAAAACAACTACAAAAATACTATTATCAATCGGACTAATAATTCTTTGGTCTTGCAATTCCACGCAGCCGGAGAAATTCACAATTAGTGGACAAGTAACTGACTTTAATGGAAATCCTATAGATAGTGTTTCTGTTCATCTTAAAAACAAATCTTTTGAAAACATCTATTCTTCTCTAACCGATAAAAATGGAAATTATTCCTTAAAAGTGAACAAAGGAGATTACTATTGTTTATATGCTATAAAAGCATCTGAATATAGAATAAATAAACTTGAATATTGGATGTGGTATGTTCCGGTTCATAATAATATGATAATTAATCCACAATATGACCGAATAGAAATATATGGAATCAATGTTTTTGAGCCTCAAGTTACACCACAAAATACTTATATGATATATTTTAGACCTATGAGTCTTTCAAAAACATTAGAGATTGTAAAAAAACAAAATATCAATTCGGAACAATTTGTAAAAACAAAACAGGCGGAAAATATTATCAAAAATGAAAAATTCATTGACGTTTCACCTATAGTCATTTCTGAAAATGATTTAGAAATTAAAGTCAATGATAAAAACGCACGAATTTTAAAAATTCAAAAAATAAAGGAATATGCAAGAGAGATTTCTATGTATGGTTACATCGTACAAATTGAAAAGCCTGAACAAGAAAATGTAAATAATTTAGATTATGACAAAATTTCCATAGTTTTAAAATCTTCCGAAACTGGTGAAAAAGGAAAAGGAGAAACCTTTGTGAAATTGATAAAATAACGTTGCACAAAACACCCTATGTAATTAATGTCTAGTTTTCGTCTACTTACAAAAATCTTATCGGATTTTCTATTCTATTTGCTAAATTAGGTGCTTAAACCACGCCACTAACTCATACACAAAATCGTTGATTTGTAATTCTAAAACACCTTATAGTTCTTCTCTGTTTCTATCTAAAGATATGTAATACAAGCAAATAAACACGTTGTAAACAATAGAAAACGATTACCTCCATTCAATAACTTAACGCAACAAATCTAAATTAATAGCTTTGTAAAAAGCGAGTAAAAAGACATAGAAATTTGCATAAAGAATACGAAAAGGTAACACAAAAGATACATGCCTTATCCTACTTTTGTTTGAGTTGCAAACCGAAGAAAATAAAGCAATAAGTGTGTCTTTATGTATGTGGAAAACAACTTCACTAAAACCAATATAAATGAAAAACATTCTTCTATTTCTAGCAGTAATAACCACTATGTTTTCATGTAAAGAAAATAAATCTACACCTCAATTAGTAACTATAAAAGAGAATACGTTAACCACAGTATCAAAATTTCCAGAGCGTGTACCTACTTGTGAACCCAATAAAAAACTGTTTGATGCCGTTCCGCATCTTGATACATACGCAGTATATAATTTTAAGCATGTTGGTTGTACAAAACGCGGACTTGTGGCTCAATACGACCACCCTACAGAAGAATTCTACGAATTTACTTTCACCATTAATGAAGAGGTCAATGAAAACAAAACCATGTTCAATTACTTAAGAGTAGGTTACAATGGTGCCGTAAAATTAAACATCGAAGGCACTTACGTTAGCGATCTACATATATTTGACAATGCGTTTATGACCACCACAAGTGAAGCTGAATACGATGAGGTAAAGTACAATGCCACTTATAAGGAGAAATACATTATTATAATCACCTTACGAGGTAAAGACTTATCTAGCAAAGCGGCCATAGATAGTTATGTGAAAAATTATCTTGAAGCGATTAATAAAGACTTTCTTGATTAATACTAAAGGAATAATCTAATGAACCTTACGAGAGAAATATTCATAGAAAAGGAATGAGTAGTCTTGCATTTGACCTTTATTTTGAGTTCTTAAAAGACAATTACGAATTAGAAAGCATATCTAATTACATAATAAATACCAATAATCGAAAAGGAATTACAGACACAGGAAGAAAAAACGACTGCCAACAAAATATATAAAACATTGCTATTAAAAGCTTTTACAAAGTTTTTTATATATTTATGAGACCGCTAAATTTTTAAATTTAGCTCGTGTATAATTCGGAAAGTTAGGGGCTATTTACAGGCCACTAACCATGAACAAAAACGTTACCAGCAAGCTGAAAAAACACTATGGCTTAATGAAAAAATGAGCTGATAATAGAATTTAGAATAAAAATAAGGGATTGCATAGATGACAGAAATAACTTTTGAATACTGGAATAAACTTGCTGAACAAACAATTACAATTAGTTCTTTACTTGGTGGGTTTTCGATTGCTGTAATTGCAAATTTATTAGTTTCGGAAATGAATACTAAATTATCGAAAACAATTATGGTTGTTTCAACTTTAGCTGCAAGCTTCTTTTTAATTACTGTTTTTGCAATGACTAATGTATTAATGAAAACAACAGTTGGATATCCTTTTAAAGTAGTCGATAATGATTTATCTCTTCCGCGAATTTTAGGTTCTATCTCATTTTTTTTAGGAATTGTATCTTTAATTGCCATGATTTCTTTAGCGGGTTGGACTAAATCCAAAAAAATGGGAAGATTTACCACAATAGTTGGAATTACAACATTAGTATTAATATTGTTTATGACAACGTAAAGACAGAATTGAATAAAAGCCATTAGATAACACCGTATCTGAAAATTGCTAGTTTGGTCTGGTTACAAAAATGGATAACGCCAATTTACTAGTCTAGTGTCTTGCAAATTTTATAGAATTTGTAAGCTTTTTCCTTGATGTTTTTTTTGAGTGAAAGTTGCGGTAATTTAAACAAAACAATTTGTCTTAAAACATTGTCTTTTACGGTTTCCCGTTTTTATGCTTAGTTGTAAAGAATTATATTTAGTAAATAAATTAACATTATCCCTTTTTTTAGTCTTGATAAGCGATTATTTAGTTTTGATAAAAGGAGTTATATTGCATTTAAACGAACATCTGAACTGAATGACAGAATCCACTAGAGCACTTATAAATCTAAATGGTAATGAAGAAACAATTACTAATATTGATTTTACTTCTGTAGTTAATATTACCTATACAGAAAATGTTGAACTCGAAAAGAAAAAAGTTGTATTCCGAAAATGTATATTCAGACAAGGAATTGTATTAATGATTGACCTTACTCAAACCAAAATATCTGAAATGGATTTGATGTTTGAGGACTGTATCATTGAAAATAATAAAGAGAAAAATGAAATCAAATCCAATAAACAAAATCAAAAGTTCTTTTTATATTTTAATACTTGTCTAATTCGAGATATAGAGTTAGATAAATGTGATTTCACTAATGCATCTTTTTTTAAAAGTCTAATTCTAGAAAGGTTATTAATAACAAATTCTTCAATTAGAATTATCTCAATTAGAAATAGCCTTGGGTCTGTATTTATTAACAATAATCCCAAATCTAAATTGTTTATTTATTATGCTGATGATAATCTTTTCATCGAGGATTATATTTTGAGAAAAGTTAATAGACTAATAAAAAAAAGAGATTCGCTCAATAAGATATTTTCACACAAAACAAAATTTCACATATCTAATGCTCAAGAAATTTCTATTGAGTTCAAAAAATCAACTGAAAACGGAATTAAGCGAATAAAGAACGAAGATAAGTCATTAAAAGAAGCCAAATACTACTTAAAAGAAAGTGAGCTAAAAGAACTAGACATTTCAGTTTCAATTAGTCTAGAATCGGATATTACTAAAAATATAAAGATTTCAAATTGCATCTTAAACGCACTTTCATTTAAAGGAGATTCAAACACAATTATTGATATTAAGCATACAACTTGTAATCGTTTATTTATTGATAAATTTAGTAGTTCAAAACTATTGCTTTACGATTTTCAAGCTACAAAAGAAGAAAGTAAATTAGAAATTAAAAATTCAGATTTATCAAATACTTGGTTCAACAAAGTTCGATTAAATAGCTTCGATATAGTTAGCTTTTATAGAACTACATTAGAAAACACCAAATTTTCTGCAACTGAATTTCCGAATTCTATTGAAGCTTTAGAAAATATTCATTATCCACTAGAAAAAGAATCTGATTATTTCAATAATCAATATGAAAATTATAAGCAATTAAAAGTTGCTCTGGCAAATCAATCTGACCAAATTCAAGCATTGCAAATGCATCGAAAAATGTACGAAGCAATTAGACAAAGCAAGAAACTAACTAGTCAAGATAAATTCATCTTATTCTTAAATAATATTTCCAACAAACACGGAACGTCAATTACGCATTCATTTTTCTGTTTTTTGGTCATTCTATTTGGTTTATATGTAACTTACACATTAGCATTACCAAAAGCACCATATTCAATTGGTTGGAATGGCTTTGGCTCATTTTGGGAAAGTATTTGCGAAACGACAAATTTTATTCTAAATGAATGGAAAAACTTGTATGCTTTAGCAAATCCAACTCATAGATTGAGCCAGTTAATAGAAAATAATTTAGGACAAGAATTATCAGGAATGAACTATTTCATTTCTTTCTGTTCAAGAATTTTAATCGGTTGGTGTTATTACCAATTCGTAAGTGCTTTTAGGAAATTCGGAAAGAAAATTTGAATAAAAAACGCAATATAACAACGTGTATAATTCATTGCTGGTTATAGCCTACTTACGAAAGTCCTCGCGGACTTTCTATCTGTGATTTATTTGCTAACTTTAATGCTTAAACCACGCAACGAAATCATACACAAACACGTTGTAAGTAATTTAAACAAACCGTGATAATACGAAAGGAAATAAAGGATGACAATGAACTTTACTTATATTTCAATGGAAAATTGATTTATAAAAGATGGTTGAATCTTGGCTATTCTAAAGTCTTTGATAAAATGGCTTATGGAAAAGATACTTTCGTAAGTATTGTAACAGACGAAAACGGAAAAACGAGACATAAGAGAAAAATATTTATAAACGGAGAATTTTGTGAATCTAAACAAGATTTTTGGAATAAATACGTTGCGGAAATCGACTCTGAATCGGCAAAACATTTTGGAAAAAATCTTGATGCTTTTAATGACGCTATAACAGTAGAAGGTCCAGGTTTTCCAGGAGATTGTATTATAGAAATAATTGGAACTGAAAAACTGGAAAAAGTATTCGGAAAAGATGATTATGATTTTATTATAGATTTATTGAGAAACGCTGAATTCGTAGATTTAATAGTGGAAAAATCAGAGGTGTGAAATACAAAAATATTCCTTCAGCAATTCACAATTTTGGACATAGTTTTTTAAGCTATGAAAATTATGTTGATTCTGATTTCGTAATTGATGAATTGAATAAAATAAGTGGAAAGAATTATGACATAAAAATTGATTGGAAAACTAAAGAATTCCAACCAAGGACAATGATTTCTGACCGAATTACTAAGTCAATTGGTTATTGGTATGATAACATAAATGAGCATTTCAAATCACAAAACGTGGAATTTGACTCTCTAAAATCATTTGAATTAATTTGGGAAAATGGAAAAAGACCAAAAGTTATTGCGACTGACGATAGAGGAAAATTTTACGAAAAGGAAATAACAAATACATTATAAACTGAATAAAAAACTACTTACAACACCGTATATAATTTATTGCTAGTTCTAGCCTACTTACGAAAATCCTCGCGGATTTTCTATTCGGTTTTTATTTGCTAACTTTAGTGCTTAAACACGCAACTTTCCATATACATAAACGTTGTGTGTAATTTGAGAACATGAATAGAAAAAGAAAAATTATTCTGGCAATTTCCATAATAATCCTTGGATTTATAACATTTCGATTGTTTTTTATGAGTTACTATTATGACTTTTCGGAATACTTGACCCTTAAGGACAAAATTGTTTGGACGGAGAATAGAAAACTTAAATATTCTGACTTTAATTTTACTACAGACCCCGAATTAAAAGACCTTGACGCAAGAATAGGACTTCACTCCAGGTTTAATGTAAATGACCCGATTTTATTTAGGTCGCATACAGTTTTTGAGCCTAAAAACGCAAAAATATCTGACACAACTGACCCAAGAGATTTAAGAGTTGCTCAAGTTAAATTTGATTTACTTGAAACGTATCGGCGCAGAATGGAAAAAGAAGTTGATAGTTTTAGAAAATTGAGCGTAAAAGATTTAAAAGCATCCGATTTTGATAAAATGCATAGACGTTATTATTCTGATTTTAAAAAAGAATGGTTAAGTTATAATGATTCAATTTATAACATACGCACATTAGAACGTTTGGAAAAGAAAGTAAAAAATGAATTGAAATAAAAACTACACACAACACCGGCTATAGTTCATTGCTTCTGACTTTCCTTGCGGAAAGTCCTCGTAAATTTGCTATCTTCGGTTTACGGCGGAAAATCCTCGCACACAAACACGCAAAATTTTATACACAAAACGTTGTACACAATTTGACTACGAAAATGAAAAAAATATTAACACTGTTAATTCTGACTATCTTTTTTGGATGTGACAAAGATGATGGATATGAATCAATTGAAATAGACAACAGTCCTTTAACACACGCTGAATTAGGCTTTGAATTAGAAGAGCCTGAAACTATATTAAATGATATTGCAAAAGGAAGTTTTGATAAAAATATTCAAAATATTTTACGACAAATGTTTGATAACTTTCCTGAACCAGCGGAAAGATATTGGGAATTTGAATATATAGAAGACACAAACAGACTTTCTAAAATGACTTTTTATTTACCACATTATTCAGGCTGTGAAAAGAATATTTTTGTCTTCCATTACAATCTTGAGAATCTTATTGAGTCAATTGTGTCAACAAGAACTAATCTTTGTAATGAATATGAAGTTATAAAAACTTACACATTTAACTACAACAATAATGGACTTCTAAAAAGTATTTTTATGGATAACGACTATTTCGTTGAGGAAAACTACTTTGGTTATTATCCAAACGGAAAAATCAAGGAAATTTATAATGACCATCGAGGAAGAGGTTTTGATGTTAGTTTTGGACACCAAAAATTTTACTATGATTCTACTTTTTCAAACGTTACGAGAGTAGAACACACAAGTGGAATTAATTACAGTTATACTTATAAATATTTCTACGATAATAAAGAGAATCCATATAAAGACCTTTTTATTGCAGTTTCAGTTTTTATGCCATACATCGGACCAGCATATTTATCTGAGAATAATGTAACAAAAGTTATTGAAAAAAACGAAAATAATGTAAATGGTAACGAATTCACAAATGAATATCTTTTTAATTTCTTTAATTCAAATGTTTTAGAAAGCTATTCTGATATGGACGAGGAAGAGTTTCCATATATTTTATATTCAACGAACCAATAAAAACTGTGTACAACGTACTGTGGTAAAAAACAAGTAAAAAGGCATTAATTTTCCACTAAAACACTTCTATAATTATTATCATAGGTTAATCCTGATTTGGCTATGGCAAAAGCCTGTTTTAGTGAGGGTATTACACACGGCTATTAATGCTAATTTTTTACTCTTTCCTTTGGCAACTATGCGCTCATTAAGTTCCCGACATATACTTATTGGGTTTACAAGCATTAAAGTGCCGCAAAAAAAGCAATTAATCTATACATAGACATACCATTTCATTTATCTTTAGATTATAAAACACCAAATAGGGTATATCAATTATCTGCCTAAAAGCAATTTTAACCTGTAGCCATATTTCAGGACTAGACATTCCCTTATCAGAACTAAATTAAATGCTTAGACCGAAAAGGGAAAGACTTATTTAGCATACTATTATAAACGTAACTAAAGTTAATCCGAATTAATACCATTTATCACTTATTCTTTTTATATCTATTATAGCTTCCGCTATCATTTGATCTGATTTGTCTGCATACTGTATCATCCCAAACTTATTGATAGCCTCAGCGGGAATCCCAAGAAAATCAAAAGCCGTTATTAAAAAAGGAGTTGCAAAATTCACACTTTTGTAAGGTTCCATTCCAAAATCACTTCCACTTGTCATTAATATCAAAGCTTTTGTATCTTCACATAACCCTTTAATACCAGTTTCAGTATATCCAAAAGTCTTTCCGGCCTGTATAACAGCATCAAACCAAGCTTTTACTGTTGCAGGTATTGAAAAATTATACATAGGGCTGGCCAAGACAACAAAATCTGTATCTAATAATTGTTGCATCATTTTATCGTTTTTAGCTAACACTTTCTGTTGTTCATCTGTAAGTGCTGCGCCACCAAAATTTCTATTGACATAAAGATTCAAATTTTCTTTTAATAACAAATCTGGAGCTTCCTCTGCTAAATCAACAAATGTGATTTCTGTTTTTTCTTGATTATTTTCTATAAAAAAATCAAGCATTTTTTTTGTATTTGAATTCTCTCTTGGCGTGTAGCTTAGAATTAATGTTTTTTTCATTTAAATGTTCTTTTATTATTATGAACAAATTTATACTAAATTTGCTATACAAAATATAGCACTATACTAAAGTATATCAGTATCCTTTAGTATAGTGTATTGTTAAAGTAAATCTGAAAATGAACAAAAAAAAGAGTGACACGAGTATTTATACACCCACAGAATGTAAAAAATTTATTCTTCCTGTTCGAGATGTTATAGACATAATTGGAGGGAAATGGAGATTGCCTATTATTATAGCACTTTCTTTTAAAATTCATAGATTTAAAGAATTAGAACGTCAAATTGAAGGCATAACCCCTAGAATGTTATCCAAGGAATTAAAGGAGTTAGAAATAAATGGATTAATAAGCAGAGCGGTATTTAACACTATGCCTGTTTCTGTAGAATATAGTCTTACCGATTATGGAAAATCATTAGATAAAGTCATAGCAACAATGAGAGATTGGGGATTAACCCATAGAAACAAAATAAGGAATGAATAGCAACTATGCCTAATACCATATATAATTAATGGTTGGTTTTCGCCTACTTACGAACATTCCTGCGGAATATTCTATCTGTGATTTATTTGCTACATTAGATGCTTAACCAAGTCACCAATTATTACTGTAGGTAGTATGACAAAAGACATTCCATCTGTTACATTTAATCCTGAAAAACTCGATTCTGAAATCTCTAAAAATTTCGGTTTTGAAATTGTGCCTATTGAAAAAATTGCAAAATTTAAAAATAGGGGGAGTCATAATCCAGAATTGCCGCATCAGCTTAAGTTTTACAATCTCATTTTTTTTACAGCAGGCACTGGAAGACATTTTATCGATTTTAGTTGGTTTCCAGTACAACAAAATAGTTTAGTGTATTTAACCAAAGAACAAGTTAATGCCTTCGAATTTTCAGAAACACTAAAAGGGTTTTGTATCATTTTTACCGAAGCTTATTTTGTGGATTGTTTTTCTAACTTGTCTAAAGATTTTGTGTTCAGATTATTTAATCCGCAACTTTTTTCTCCCATATCACAGATTCCTAAAACTTCAGATTTTATAGATTATTTTTATCTTTTGCAGAAAGAATATAACGCGTCTGGCTCTTTTAATCAGAAAAATATTATTAATGCGTTGTTTACTATTTTAATATCTAAAGCTGAAGATATTAAGCAACACCAAACCTTTCATATTAAGGATGCTTCAAAAGTTAACCTATTTCATAAATTCACTTCGCTAATAGAATTAAACCTATCAAAAAGTAGGAATGCTAGTTTTTACGCCAAAGAATTGGCCATATCCTACAAGCATTTAAATACCGTTTGTAGAGAACTGGTTAATAAAACGGCAAAACATGTTATTGATGATTATATTATTCTTCAAGCGAAAAGAAACCTAATCAATTCTAGCATGAAAAGTTCAGAATTGGCCTATCGTTTAGGGTTTGAAGATCCTACCAACTTCACTAAATATTTCAAGAAAAACACAGGATTAACCCCAAAAGAGTTTATAAATTCACTTATAAAACGGTAATGGTTCAACTTTAACCATTTTAACACCGGTTTTCATCTTTTCTACACGCTGTAGTTGTTTCATCTTTGTACCATAATTAAACCCAAGAACATGAAACACATCATTACAACGGTTGCTGTTGTGCTTTTAACAACTATTAGCCATGCACAAAGTCAACAGCAAATCAATAACAACTTAGAAAAGATGGAAACGACCTCAGTAAAATCAAATAAAGACAAAGCGAAAGCTTTAATTACAAGTTTAGAAACTGGCGATAAATCGACTATTGCCTATATTAATCCAACGCACTACACCCAACACAATCTTGCCGTTGCCGATGGGTTGAAAGGTTTTGGTGACGTCTTACATCATGCTCCAGAAGGCGGATTTAAAGCCAATGTAGTGCGTGCTTTTCAAGATGGGAATTATGCGATTACGCATACAGAATACGACTTTTTCGGACCGAAAATAGGGTTCGACATCTTTAAATTTGAAAACGGTCAGATTATAGAACATTGGGATAATTTTTCAGATTTAGCGCCTACAAATCCAAGTGGAAGAACGCAATCGGACGGTGTTACAGCGGTTATAGATTTAGATAAAACAGAACAAAACAAAGCCTTGGTAAAAGACTTTGTAAATACTGTTTTAATTGATGGGGAGTTCGATAAAATGTACAACTATTTTGATGGCGACAACTACATACAGCATAATACAAGGATTGGTGATGGAGTTTCTGGTTTGGGGAAAGCGCTAGAGGACATGGCAAAACAAGGCATTACTATGGTGATAAACAAAAATCATATGGTGTTAGGTGAAGGTAATTTTGTGTTAACTGTTAGCGAAGGTACTTTTGCAGGTATACCAACATCTTTTTATGATTTGTTCCGCGTAGAAAACGGAAAAATCGCAGAACATTGGGATACCATTGAAACCATCTTGCCAGAATCTGAACGAAAAAACAACAACGGAAAATTTAATTTTTAATTATAACTTTTAAATCAGAATAAAATGAAATCAAAATTAGTCACATTAATTTGTCTTCTTGTCATTGGTATCGGACAAGGTTTTGCGCAAACACAAACAACAGAAGATGCTAAATTTCAGTTTAATACTCCAGAACATTATATGGATGGTTATTCGTTAAATTTTCAGTACCAAGACGGGAAAGCCTTGCATATGGCGTTTGACAAAGGTAAAGCCCAATATGAATGGATAAGCGGACCAAGAACAGGGAAAGGGAATTCAGATATTCCGTACCGTTCTCGTAAAATTGGAGAAAACCTCTATCTCGTAAATTGGCACGAAACGGGGCTAAAAGATTATCTAACTATTATCTTCGACTTAGATAAAATGATAATCCATACTTCGATAATTGTGGGATATGAAAATCAGCCTGATAGACCATTAAAAACGGTTTTTTTAACAGGAGTTATCGATCATTTAAAAACATCTAAATAATATGAGTACAGTAGCAAATTGCCCAACATGTGGAGGCAAATCAGTAATAAAAGAAGCAAACGGACAAACCACTTATGTCGCTTTACAAGACGATGAACTTATAAAAAAAGTGGGTCAGCTTAAGAAAGCGATGCAAAAATTTAAAGCTAAAGCCGAGGCTTTAGAGCAGGAGTTAGACACTTTAAGAATACAATAAATGGACTTTTTAAAACGAAATTACGGCTGGATGATTGTGAGCCTATTGGCCTTATTACCTATGCTTATCATTAGTAAAATGATTCAGGTAGATGTTGGTAACGGACTCTCAATTTCATTAGTTGAAAACACTATAGGTGACGAGCAGACTACACTAGATATGCTATATCATATTTCAGGTGAGTTTGCGATCCGGTGGATGACAGCCGTATTAACGTTAACCCCAGTTTTTATAATTTTCGGAATACAACATCTTTTTGTTAGGCAAGCTATGGGAATCGCTACGGCTATATGGAGCATCCTGCATTTTATAATTTTTATATCGGCCGAAGGCTTCTTAGAAACCTTTACACAATTTAATTATATCGCTGGAGGTATCGCTGTTTTAATACTTATTCCACTGCTTATTACATCTAACAGAAAATCAATGAAACGATTAAAAAAGAACTGGAAAAAACTACAAAGCTTAGCGTATGTTGCTGTTGGTTTAAGTTTACTCCACGTTGCCATTCTCGATAAAACATGGATTATTTATGCGGTTATTGTGAGTTTAGGTTTTGTGGTTAGAATGCCAATCGTTAGAGATAAATTCTTAGAAAGACGCAAACGAAAACAAGGATTAACGCATTAATTTTATAATGAGCATAATAGAAAATATATTAAAAAAGGTCGTTTTAGAAACCGCTAGTATTAGTGAGAAAGGCCAATTATCGGCATCGGTTTATAACATTCAACTTAAAAGCGAGCGTTTTAAAACCGCAGATTTTGAGCCAGGATATTTTTTAAGATTAGGTGTAGGCATTGATAATGATACCCTAGCCATGAAAGATAAGGTACGAAGTTATAGTGTTTGGGATATTGACAACACCAAAGGGACTATAGACTTGGCTATTGCTACAGAAAGCCGCGGCATTGGTGCACATTGGGTTTCGAGTTGTAAACTAGGCGAAACGGTATATTTTAAATGGAAAAAAGGGAATTTCTTATTAGACCAAACCGCAGATAGTTATCTAATGATTGGTGATGTATCGGCATTGTCTCATTTGTATATGCTTAATAGACATTTGCCAGAGAAGCAGGTGGAAAGTATTATTTACAGTGATTTAAATCATGTATTTGAAGATACAGACGGCTCAAATCCATTTAATTTTTATAATTTAAAGCCAAATGCCATAGCAGCCATTTTGAAATTAGTAAACGACATGACACCCAAGTTGAAAGGAAATAGAATGGTTTATATTGCGGGTGACAGTAGAGTTTGTGTGGCTTTGAATGCCTATTTCAAGAATGAATTACAGTGGAATACCAAACAAATAAAAACGAAACCGTTCTGGAATCCTGATAAAAGAGGGTTGGAATAAAACGCTTCACACTTTTATTGTAGTGAAAAAGTGGTCGTTTCGTATATCCATTAAAATAATAAATGACATCATAAAAAACATAGATTATGACTATAGCAGTAACATCGGCAAGCGGTAAATTGGGATCTTCAATTATAAAAAAATTACACACCCAAATAGGAGCAGACCATATAATTGGCCTTGCTCGAACTCCAGAAAAAGCAAAGCATTTAGGTGTAGAAATACGGAAAGGCGATTATAATAAACCACAAGATTTAGAAGCCTCTTTAAAAGGAATAGATGTGGTTATGCTATTGTCTGGCATGGACGAACCTCAAAAAAGAATCCAACAGCATCGCAATGTTATCGAAGCCGCTAAAGCGAATGGTGTTAAAAAAATAGTGTATACCAGTATTATTGGCGACGAAGAACACAATGCGTTTAGTCCGATTGTGCAATCCAATAGGCAAACCGAATTAGATGTTCGGAATTCGGGATTAGAATGGGTAATTGGTAGAAACGGTATTTATATAGAACCCGATTTAGAGTATATAGATACTTATGTAAAAGACGGTGAAATTAGAAATTGTGCTGGCAATGGTAAATGTACCTATACGAGTCGAGACGAACTGGCGACGGCTTATGCACATATGTTGCTAGAGGACAAACATAATGGGCAGACTTACAATCTTGTAGGCGATGCCATCACACAATCGCAATTGGCAACGTATATGAATGCTGTTTACAATACAAATTTAGTATATCATTCTGTTTCGGTTGATGCTTATTTGGAAGAGCGAAAAAACGAATTAGGTGACTTTTTAGGCACCGTGATTGCAGGGATTTACGAAGGTATTAGAAACGGCGCGAATGATGTGCGGTCCGATTTTGAAAAAGCGACAGGAAGACCACATCAATCTACTTTAGAGATAATAAAAGCCTTTCAATAGGCATTTAAAAAACGAAAACACACGAATTAAAATGGCTGGAGAAACAAATTTATCTGAATTATTAAAAGGCATGACGCCAAAACTAAATGCAGGCGACTATGTCTTTTCTACAATACAAGATCTTAGTTTTATTGACCGCAACGATACAATATGTGAATTTAAAGAACAGGAAGGAACAACTATTGTTATTAGAAAAGAAAAAGCAGACCAGCTAAACTTAAATTACGACTATATTGCCTCTTGGATTACACTTATGATTCATTCATCGCTTGACGCAGTAGGTTTGACTGCTGTTTTTTCAACAACATTGGGGAAGCATGGCATGAGCTGCAACGTTATTGCGGGATATTATCACGACCATATTTTTGTAGATAAAAAAGATGCGGAAAAAGCCATGAAGGTGTTGTTGGAATTATCTGAAAAGCAATAATTACTATACCACATATCTATAAATCTTGAATGCAATAAGCTTGGAAAAATTATTCAATATATGTTATAGAAACTACTCAAAGAAATGGGAGAGATAAACAAAACGTCTCTGCATTAAATTAATTTCTATTTATAATTTATTTGTTAACTTTAGTACTTAAGCCATGCAACTAATCTTATACAAAATTATTGTAGGTAATTTAAGAACAACACGACATATGGAATATGGATAACGTTTTAACCGACTTAAAGACTGAAAATAACTTTGCATTTGGTAAATTATACCGAGATAATTATGGTAAGATTTCAAGATTTGTTCAAAACAACAGCGGAAATCAAGCCGATGCAGAAGACTTATTTCAAGAGGCAATGATGGTACTTGTAGAAAAACTTCGACAAGACAATTTTCAGCTCACTGCTTCAATAGACACCTATGTCTATGCCATTTGTAAAAACTTATGGTTTAAAAAACTACGCAATACAAACTTCCAATTATCTATTGATGATATGCAGTCTTTAGAGTTCCAAGACGCCATTAATGACTCTATTGAAGCCGAAAAAACATATTCAGAAAAGTTAAAAGGCTATCTTCTTAAAATTACAGACCATTGCAATAGACTTATTCACGATATGTTTTTTAAAGAAAAAGCCATAGAACAAATTCAAAAAGATTACGGCTATTCTACACGTCATAATGCTCAAAATCAGAAGCATAAATGTGTTGAGCAAATACGAAAAGTTAAAGAGAAAGAAGATATATTAAAAAAAAATAGTTCACTTGGGTGATTTTTTGAGATGATTGGTATAAAGGTATAGATAGTTCATTTTGACTATCATAACCTTTACATATTAAAAACAATGATTTCAACAATTAGAACAATAATTTTAGTAATAGCTATTACAGCTTTTAGTACACTTTCAGTAAACGCTCAAGAAGCAACAATGTGGAAAGTAGATAAGGCGCATACGTCTGTTAATTTTTCAATCAATCACTTTTTTACGGCTGTAACAGGAAAATTTAAAGATTTTGACGGAAATATACATTTCGATCCAAACAATTTAACAGGAAGCAAAGCCGATTTTTCAGTAGCTATTAATAGCATAAATACAGATGATGCCAAGCGTGATAAGCATTTACAATCGGCAGATTTCTTTGATGCAAAGACTTACAATAAAATGACTTTTACATCGACTAAATTTGAGAAAAAATCTGATAAAGAGTATTTAATTTACGGAAAATTAACAATTAAAGATCAAACTAAAGTTGTTGTACTTCCTTTGAAAATAACAGGAGAGATGGAGCATCCAATGATGAAAAACACTCTTATTTTAGGAGTTGTTATTGATACTACAATTGACAGAACAGATTACGGAGTTGGAACAGGAGATTGGGCTGCTACTATGGTTGTTGGTGATGAAGTGAAAATACATATTCCAATGGAATTAAATCGTAAAAAATAAATAACATTACATAAATAATATATTATGAATACAAAAATTCAAAAATCAATAGTAGCTGGAATTATAGGTACAGCTATAATGACCATAGTGATGATGATTGCTCCAATGCTGGGAATGCCTAAAATGTCTCCACCAAAAATGCTATCAGGAATGTTAGGAATGCCCGTTTTTATAGGTTGGATCATGCACTTTGTAATTGGAATAATGTTTGCTTTTGTTTATACCTATTTGTGCATTTTTAAGCATAAAATTAAAAATGTTTGGATAAAAGGTGCCGTATTTGGAGTTATTGCTTTTGTAGCTGCACAAGTTATGATGGCACTAATGGGCATGATGATGCCAATGCCAGAAATGGAAGGCTCTAAGGTTTTAACAGCTATAGGCGGTTTAATGGGGCATATTATTTTTGGAATGGCAGTTGCTAAAACAGTAGGAGACACTTATTGTAATAGTGGGAGTTGCCAAACTAAAACAAGATAGAACATAAAAGAATATGGTATTATATAAACATAATCACGGTTCAGGTGTAAACTTGAACCGTTTCAATGTTTCATTATGCATATCGTTATTTAAAACGAAACACATATAAAATATAACAATAAGTAGATAAGACCTTTAACGTTCTTACAAACAAAAATAATTAATGACATGAGAGGTAAAATATTTTTGGCCGGTTTATTTGGACTTTTGGCAAGTAGTATTGTTGGAATAGGAGAGTTTTTTCTTCATTATAGTCCGCAAATTATAGGTAATGCAGACAATTATCAGTTTTTTCAGTTTGTATCAAGAGACCATTTAATAACAGGACATTTTTTAACGGTATTTGCTATTCCTTTCTATTTTGTGGGGTATTACCATATTTATAAAATGTTAGAACACGGAAATAAAAAATTAGCCGCTATTGTTTTTGGCTTAGGTGTTTTTGCTTTTACTATTGGTGGTTTTTGGATTACTTCTAGAGCCTTTTTAGGCACAATTGTTCATCTTCAAAACGACATTGATGCCAATATCTATCAAAAAATACTAGACAATTATACCTTAATTAGCGAATCTCTTGTTCAGGTTTTAAGAGTCATAATCCTTTTACTTTCTATATTTTTTAGTATTACCATATTAAAAGGAGGGACCTATTATAAAAAATGGATGGCCATTTTTAACCCCATAGTTTTATTACTTTTTGTATTTGCTATATATTTTATAGCACCTCAAATAGGAAAATACATAGCACCCATTGCAATGAACGTGGTTCATTTTATATTATTTAGTTTATCATTATATCAATTTAAAAACGTAAATCAACCATCAGTATGAGCAAAGTAAAAAAAATTTTAGGAGGTGTTTTAGCTCTAATTGTATTAATTATAATTAGTGTAGCCGTTAAATTTAGTACAGATAGGAATAATCCTTATAAAAATACAATAGCAGAGTCTTTAATACCCACATTTAAAGAAATTCCTATCGATTTTACACATCAATTTAACGGCACAGAATCTTTGCCTGTTACAGCATCTGTATTAATAGATATTGATAATGATGGTGTAGATGAATTGTTTTTAGGTGGAGGATACAATCAGCAAGATGAAATATTTAGTTATAAAGCAGGAAAATTTGTTTCGATATCTAAAAGTGTAGGGCTTCCTATAAAAGAGCATAGTACAACTTTAAGTGGGGCTTCAACCGATTTAGATAACAATGGATTTACCGATTTAATTCTGTCTAGAGAAGATGGTATCGTGATTTATTATAATACCAACGGAAAATTCACACCCAAGATATTAGAGTATGATTTGGCAGATAATGCCACACCATTAGGTTTAACTTTAGGAGATGTTAATAAAGATGGATTTACCGATATTTTTGTAGCCAATTATATTAGAAAAAAACAAATGGTTGGACAAAATAATTTCAGTGAAAATTACGGTCCTCAAAGTCTTTTACTTATCAATAACGGAGACCATACTTTTAAAAATACAACCATTGAAGCCGGGTTAGAATATTTGCATAATACATTTATGGGGATATTGATTGATATTGATAATGATACTTGGTTAGATTTGGTTATTGCATATGATACTGGTGAAATTAGAACCTACAAAAATAAAGGCGATGGAACTTTTGAAAAGAAAGAAAACCCATCGACCAACACATTTGGTTATCCAATGGGTATAGCTGTAGGAGATTATAATAATGATGGTTTAGTCGATTTTATGTTTTCAAATACGGGATCAACAGTGCCTCACTTTTTAGCAAGTGGAAATATTGAAGACAAGAGTCTTTTTAATTCTGATTGGATATTTTTCGAGAATAAAGGACACTTTGTCTTTGAAGATGTAGCCGAAAAAACACAAATTAAAGATTTTGAATTTTCATGGGGAGCTGTATTTGCAGACATGAATAATGATGGATTACAAGAATTGATTGTAGCCGAAAATTACATTGATTTTCCACCTCATAAAGTTTTTAAATTACCAGGTCGATTTTTGGTTCAAAAAGAAGACCATACTTTTGTGTCTACAGAAGAAAAAAGTGGCATAGTAAATCCTAATTATGCAATAACACCGTTGGTAAGTGATTTTAATACAGATGGTTATTTAGACCTAGTTTGGGTAAACATAGGGTCGCCTGTTTTAGCCTATATAAACAAAGGAGGTAAGAATAATTTTATTAAAGTAAAATTGGATGATAATGCCAAGAATTTAGGCGCTAAAGTAGAAGTTATAACTACTGGTGGTAAAAAAATAACAGAAGATTTTATTGTTGGAGAAGGATTAACAAGCGATCAATCGGCTACCTTACATTTTGGTTTAGGTAAAGACCAAGTGCAGCAGGTTGTAGTAAGATATATTGGTGGAAGCGAATACACATTTTTAGCCCCAAAAACAAATACACTTTTAACAATTCCGAAAGTTTCAGATTCTATACCAACTACCAATTTAAGTCAAGAGTAGTGCGTTTAAAACAAGTATTACATACACTTTTAATACTTCTTTTTATATTAAGTATTTTTGGGGCAAGCCCTTTAGTTTATAATGAATATGTAAACACTTCTATTTGCCCCAAAATACTTGATATACCAGCGTGTTATATTATAATGCTCTGTTTTATAATACCTTTAATTGCCCATCTATTAAAATTGAGTAATTATATGTATTTTATAGGGACGGCAATTGCTTTTTTAATTGCTTTTTATGGAACAATAATGCAAGTCTCAGAAATTATAGAATGTCCTAAAACCTCTACAGGAATACCTATGTGTTTTATTTCATTATCTATTTTTACAACTCTAATTATTACAAAAGCCTACCTGATAAAATTAAAGCGGTTCTAAGCCAATTACAGTCGTAAAACCAATTATTTCTTTTAAAGTACTTCTATAAATATCCTCTTAAATAATCCTGATTCTGCTATTTCAAAATTTTGGTTAATAGTTATTCTAATTTATTCATCATATTGCTTTTATTAGAGATTTAATATTCCCCTTTTAATTTCAGAAATACTAACTGGAAATCTTCTTATTTAATTTCCCTATTTACGGGAAAACCGTAATAATAAAAGTTAATTAAATAATATATTTATTGAATAGATCTATGCTAATAGTTAGATGTTTAGTTGTAGTAAAGAGGTTTGCTTTTTTTTGTTCTCAATATGGCTAATTGTTATTAGCAGAATAGATAAGTACTTTACTCAACTGATTAAACTTTATCCTGACGCAGATTATAGCGGAATGAAAAAGAAAGCAGAATTGATGCTTAAAAAGAGTGAATCTGACAAAATTAAAGACTCACTTACAAAATTAATTGAGTTAATCGATTCAAAGAAAAACATGGAGGAATAACCAACTAAACAAATAGTAGAAAACAAATTAGCATTAATTTCAAAATATGGAAGACACGAACTTAACCGAAAACTCTTTTGAAGCATTTGAAAAGATTAATACACGCAGAAGACAGTTACTTCCATGGTGGATTAAAGTGTTCTGTTGGATTTTTATGTTCTTCGGTCTTTTGTCTTTTGTTTGTTTATTTCTAGGGTTTACAAATATAAAACCTGACTTAGCTTTTTATGGATTTGAATCAAATGAACCCTTTTCATTGAATGGATTACTTGTGATTTCTGTAGGTGTTTTTAAAGGTTTTACGGCTTTTTTATTGTGGTTTGAAAGCGATATTGCTATTAAAATTGGAAAAATAGATGCAATAATTGGAATTGTTCTTTGTGTAATCTCTATGCTAGTTTTACCATTTTTTCAAGATGGTTTTAATCTTACAATTCGGTTAGAAATAGCTTTACTAATACCTTTTTTTATTACTCTAAACAAGATTCAAAAGGTGTGGGAGGCCACAATACACTAAACAGTGTATACAGCTAATACTGTATATGAAAACACTAATGTTTTACTTAAACAAAAACGTTGTTTATTAACCCAAAAATATCCTTACAAACAAAACGTTATACGCTATTTAATTAAAAATTAAAAATTAAACATTATGAAAAACATCAAATTTATTGCAATTACAATTTTTGTTTTAACAACTCAAATGCTAATTGCTCAGGATTTTGAAATTCCTCAAAACATAAAATTAGAGCAGGAATCTGATTATATTAAATATGAGAAAGATGTTTTAAAAGCGATTAATTGGCTTGAAAATACTAGTGTTGAAGAGCACGTAACGAAAAGAGAACATACCCGTGTTTTTGTTATGAAATGGATTATGGATACGCCAACAATTACAATTGGTTTGCAAGCGTTTCAAATAGATTTAACTGAAAAAAATCCAGAACTATTAACATCGTTTCTCGGAGGTTGGACAAAATTTGCAATTGAAAACCCATCAGAAAAAGAAGATGTAATCAAATCGAATATAGCGGGATTTAAAAGTCTTATGAAAGTTTATTCTGCAAATAAAGGTAAAGGAATTAAAAAAGATAATAAAGTTGAAAAATTGATTAAACTAAGCCCTGAGGAGTTAAATGCATGGGTTAGAAAAGAGATAGAATAAAAACCAATTCGAATTTACTATAGATAAAGAGAAATTGACTAATAATAACCAACTTGAAAGTCACTATATCAAAACCATCTATTTTTAAAACCTAACCAAATAGAAAGAAAGTGCGGGTATGCTTTCTTCCGATTTTCGTATTGAAAAACTTCTGAACCACCCCCGCACTTTTATTATATATAAAATTATTGTCTTTTCTGCCTAATATGTAAAGCAATAAAGAAATTTAATTTATCATCTGCAATAGCATATTAAATATTTAGCGTTCATTTTTTACGTCTAGCAAACTTTCATTAAATAAATTAAATATTCTAGTATATTCATCGGTCCAGCTGCTAGGCTCAACAAAACCATGTCTTTCTACAGGGTAAACAGCCATTTCCCAGTTGGTTTTTTCTAATTCAATAAGGCGTTGCGATAGGCGTACCATATCTTGAAAATGTACATTATCGTCTACCATACCGTGTAAAATTAATAAATCGCCTTTAAGTCCATCTGCAAAGTAAATAGGAGAACTTCTTCTATAGGCAAGACTGTCTGTAACAGGAGTATTTAAAATGCGGGCTGTGTAGCCGTGGTTGTATGCGGCCCAGTCTCCAACAGAACGTATTGCAGCTCCAGCTTTAAAGGTGTCGGGTTCGTTAAACATACCCATTAATGTTATAAAACCACCATACGACCCTCCGTAAATACCCACTTTATCTTTATCAATTCCTAATTCGTTTACCAAATATTGTGCGCCATCTACTTGGTCGCTAAGATCTTTGCCTCCCATATGGCGGTAAATGCCTGTTCGCCATGTACTACCATAACCTGCGCTACCACGGTAATCGATATCTAAAACGGTATATCCATTATCGACTAACATATTGTGAAACATATACTCTCGGAAATAAAGACTCCACCATTTATGTGCGTTTTGAAGATATCCTGCACCATGCACAAAGATTATTGCTGCTTTGTTTTTTACAGTGGTATTGGGGTTGTAAAGGCGGGCATGTACTTTAGCACCATCATTAGCCGTAAAGGTAATACTTTCTGGATCTCTCCATTTATAGGCGTTAAATGCCTTGGTTGTCGACTTGGTAAGTTGCGTTGCTGTTGCTTTAGTTTTACTGAATATGGGATTGTTTTTCAGAAATAATTCTGTTGGTTTATTAGAGTAGGAGTATAGTATAGCCATTTGTGTTTCATCTGGAGAAAGTGTGACATCGTGTCTTCCAACCTTATCTGTAAGTTGCGTAAGCTTACCTCCGTTAAGAGGCATGTAATAAAACTGACGATCTCCTGGATGGTTTTTGTTGGCCGTAAAATACCAGTGTTTTTTATCGTTAGACATAAACGGATCGTAAATTTCATAATCGCCAGAAGTTAGTGTTTTTGTTTTTTTAGACACTGTATTTAATGCGTATAGATGTGAGTATCCAGAGACTTCCGATTGAAACCAAATACTTTTTTGGTCAGGCATCCATCCCAGTTCTCCACCACGATAACCACCAATTCCTGGGCCTGCAATCCACGCTTTGTTGTGCTGGTGGTTTAAGTTGGTTACAGTACCATCTTCAGCATTTAATAACACTATCCATCGGTCTTTATAATCGTTAGCATTGATATCTAAAACAGCTTTGCTTCCGTTTTCATTCCAAACAGGGCCACTGATATATCCAATTCTATTTTCATTTTTATATTCTTTGTCAGGATACTCTTTTGTGTATTCCGGAATGTAATCTAAGCCCTCTAAATTATCTAATACTACAGGATATGTTTTTCTGTGCGCTATATCATACACCTGTAATTGATAAGTATCTGGAGTATCTCCGACTTTAGACCGTGTGTTTTGATCTTCTGTGTAGCCTGATTCTGTGATGTAATGTGGGGTAATTGTACCTTTGTTTGTTTCTCTTTTTACTGTTAAATAGGTTATATATTTTCCGTTTGGACTTATTTTAAGACTGTTAATAGATTGTCCATCTGTATATATAGGCAGTGGTTTTTTTAGATTTTCTTTTTCCTTAAAAAGGGCTTCTTCATCTGTTCTGGATTTACGTGCTTTCAAAACATCAAACAGTCCTAATTGGTCTTGGTATAACCATTCATCTTTGGCGTTTCGTTTGTCTTCTTTCTTCTTTTTATTAGTGAAGTTGGTTAATTGTTTGGTTTCTCCAGAATTGATATCCCAAGTGTATAAGTTGTTATTCTGAACATAGGCAACGTGTTGCTCGTTATTTGTAAAATGCACATTACTTTCTGTAGCCTTGGTATTGGTAATTTGTATACTGTTTCCTGAGGCAATATCCATTAGAAACACATCGCCATGTTTGCTATATATTTTCTTAGTTTTATTACTATTGAAAGTGCCGCGAGACGCAGGTAATTTGTATGCCTTATCAAAAGATACTTTATTGATATCCTTTGTATTGGTGTGGTATGCGTAAAGTGAATCGCTAAAGGCATTTTCCGGATTCCAATTAAAGTAAATCGTGTTTCCATTAGCAGACCATTGTACATTAGACGGTAAGTGTCCAACAAAGGCATCGCCTTGCATAATTTGTTTAATATGTAGTGATGATGTGTTGTGATCTTGTGCTTTAGTCACAAAAAGGCTAGCTGATAGCAGTAGGCTTAGAAGTATTTTTTTATGCATATAAGAGGATGGTATATAGAGTGAATTCAAATATAACCATTTGTGTTAATGCTAAGAAATAGAATTAAAAAATAAGGCTAAACACAGAACCTTCTCCCTCCACACTTTTTACAATAATTCGGCCTTTATGCAGTAACATAATTTGCTTACAAAGACTTAAACCAATACCGCTTCCTGTAGACTTACTGGTAAAAAAGGGAACAAAAATATTTTCTAATATTTCGTTAGGAATTCCAGAGCCATTATCTACAACTTTTATAACAATATCTCTATTTGAATTTTGAGATGCGATGACTTTTATTTTTGGTTGATTACTTTGTTTACAGGCGTCTACCGCATTAATAATAAGGTTAATTAGTACTTGTTCTATAAGATGCGTATCAATATCGAGTTCTAATTTTGGAGGAGTTACTTGAAATTGTATAGCCATGTTTTTAGCCTGCAAGGACGGTTCCATTAACAATTGAATGTTATGAAACAGTTCTGACAGTTTAACCCGTTGCAAATTTAAATGGGTAACTTTGTTTAAACTTCGGTAAGTTTTTGCAAATTTTAGTAAGCCCTCGCTTCTGTTTTTAATGGTTTTTACACCAGCATTTAAATCTTCTAATTCCAAACGTGTTTCTTCAGGATGTTCTATGGCTAATTGTACGTTTTTTTGAAGTGTATCTGCTAACGAAGAAATGGGTGCAATAGAATTCATGATTTCATGCGTCATGACACTTAATAACTTCTTCCAAGACTCCGATTCGTTTTTATTTAAGGTGTCATCAATATTTTGAATGACTATTAATTTGAAAGTATCCTCTTTTACCTGAAAAACAGTATCTGAAATTAAGATTTTAATACTTTCATTTTGAAGTGCTATCGAAATGGAATTGGGTTCTCTGTGGTAGGTTTCAAAAATGGTATTGAATAATTCGGGTTTTCTATTTTCTACAAACCGAATGTTTTTAAACGATGGGATATCTAAGGTTTCACCAAAAGAATCATTACTCCAAAGTACATCTCCAGATTCCAGATTATACGCTATAATACCGATATCTACCATTTCTAAAATCTTTTGTAGGTACACGTATTGCGCTTCGTTTTGAGCGTTTATTTCTTTAATGGTTCTATTAATTTCGTTGAACCCCGTATAGAGAAACCGAATATCTTTTGGACCACGATCTTCAGGAAACCATCTTGAGAAATCGCGGTATTTTACAGCTTCAAAAAAATCGTCCATAGCAACAAAACGCCGTTTTATAAAGGTATACGTATTAATGCATAAATAAAATAAGACCATGCTAATAATAACGGTATAAGTTGTTTTATCTCTGTAAATCGTATACGTTATACCGAGAATTGTACATACAATAAGTACAATTCTAAAAAACAATTTAAAGATGTATGTTTTATAGTTCATACTTCTCTAATCGTCTATATAGAGCCGCTCTTGTAATGCCTAGCTCTTTGGCAGATTTAGAGACATTACCTCTATTTTTTTCTAGTACAGTAAGAATTGCATTTTTTTCTAAATCGTCTAAATTTAAACTCTTCGTTTCTATACTGGTTGTGGTTATAGAACGTTCGATTGTTGAAAATACTAAGTCTTCAGGTTTTAAAACAGTACCATCTGTCATAATCACAGCGCGTTCTAAGACATATTGCAATTCTCTAACATTACCAGGGAAGTCGTGATTTTTAAGTTTTGAAATAAATCCAGAATCGAATGTAAATGGACTTTTATTATATTTTTCGGCATATAGAGCCACAAAATGATGTGCTAATTCTGTAATATCTGTGCCACGATCTCTTAAAGGTGGTACAGTAATATCAACCGTATTGATTCTATAAATTAAATCTTTTCTAAATTTACTTTCGTCGGCTAAAACTTGAGGATTAATATTGGTAGCACAAATTAACCGAATGTCAATTGGAATGGAATCATTAGAACCTAAAGGTGTGACGTGTCTGTTTTGTAAAATGGTAAGCAATCGTGCTTGTTGGCTTAAGCTAATATTTCCAATTTCATCTAAAAATAAAGTCCCACCATGGGCAGCTTCAAAACGGCCTTTTCGATCTTCTCTGGCATCTGTAAACGCACCTTTTTTATACCCGAATAATTCACTTTCAAATAGCGATTCGGTTAAGGCACCTACATCTACTTTTATAAACGGTTTGTGTTGCCTGTTAGAGAGGTCGTGCAATGCACGTGCAATTAAATCTTTACCAGTACCATTTTCTCCAAGAACTAAAATATTAGCATCTGTTGGTCCTACTTTTTTCAGTTTTGTATAGACGTTATTCATAACGTCACTGTTTCCAATAATTTCAACAGCATCACTATGAATGGATTTTTTGTTCGCGTGTTTAGATTTCTTATTACAAAGAATAGCGTTTATAGATTCTATGATTTTTTCATTCTTCCAAGGTTTCATTAAAAAGTCGGAAGCTCCTTCTTTTAATCCTCTTATCGCTAAATCAATATCTGCATAAGCAGTCATTAAAATAACAGACGTCTCTGGATTTTTTTGTAAGATTTTATTTAACCAAAAAATACCTTCATTCCCTGTGTTAACTAAACCATTAAAATTCATGTCTAAGATGATAATATCAAAAGACATACTTTCTATTTGAGACGTAATATTACTTGAGTTTTTTTCGGTAACCACTGTTTTAACAAGAGGTTTTAAAAGCAGGCGTAATGCTGTTAATACATCAACATCATCGTCTATTACCAATATTGTAGCGTTTTTTAATACCATCACTCGATAATCGAGGTTTATTTATTAGGAAGTCTTTTCAAAGCTCAACGTTATTCTTCGTAAATTACGTATAGAGCTCATTCTAAGGTTGTGTTTACAATATTACGATTTTATCTTGGGCTTATGAAAATTACAAAACCTAAATTTTTGGCGTCTTCAAAAGTGTGCGTTTTCGAACATAAAGTGTATCAAAAACGGACACTTTTAGTTTTGGATTTAAAATTAATTAATTGTAAATGAGGTTTTTATGGTTTTGGCATCATCTTCACTATATAAACGGTATAAATAAAAGAGATACAATGGACGTTCCAATTCAAAAGAAGAAATTTTCAAATCAAAAACTAGGATTAGCTTTAGGGGGTATAGCCGTTATAACTTTAATTGTATATGTTATTTTACAGACTTCTGGTGGCTCTAAATTGAATGTAGAAAAAGAACGTATTTCTATACATACCGTAAGTAAAAATGTGTTTCAGGAAAATATACCTGTTAATGGTATAGTACTACCCATTACTACTATTTATTTGGATGCGCTTGAAGGCGGACGTGTAGAGGAGAAGTTTGTAGAAGATGGTGCTATTTTAAAACAAGGAGAGCCCATTTTAAGATTATCGAATACCGATTTGGAATTGAGTTTAATTAATCAGGAAACATCGGTATATAACTTATTAACGCAAATGCAGATTTCTCAAAATGCAGCACGACAAAATACTATTAATAGGCAAAATCAATTTACAGATGTTGAAAGTAATTTAATAGAAGCAGAGCGTATTTATAATTTAAACAAACGCTTATATGAAAAAGGAGCGATTGGACGAATGGATTATGAATCGTCTGAGAATAATTTTGAATATCAAAAACAACTCATGAAATTAGCGAAACAAGTACTGTCTGAAGATACTATTTCATCGCAATTAGAAGTAAGCCAAGCCAAAAACTCGTACGCCAGAACACAGAGCGCTTTAGAATTAATGCGAAAAAAAGTAGGTGATTTAGTGGTTAGAGCTCCAATAGATGGGCAATTAACATCTCTTGATGCTGAAATCGGACAATCTATAAATAAAGGCACACGATTAGGACAAGTGGATGTCACTAGTGGTTACAAGGTAAGAGTTGATATCGATGAGCATTATATTTCTAGAATCTATAATGGCCAAATCGGAACCTTCACATTGAATAACACAACCTACACGTTAGTCATCAAAAAAGTATTTACCCAAGTAAATAATGGTCGTTTTCAAGTAGATATGAAATTTGAAGGCGATGTACCAGAAGGGATTAGAAGAGGTCAAAACTTACAGATTCGTGTGGCCTTAAGTGCCGAAAAAGAAGCCTTATTAGTTTCAAAAGGTGGGTTTTTTCAAAAAACAGGAGGGAATTGGGTGTTTAAAGTGAGTGAAGATGGTAACACGGCCTATAAAGTAAATATCAGATTAGGAAGTCAGAATACAGAATACTACGAAGTGCTTGAGGGATTAAATCCTGGTGATAAAGTCGTGACATCGAGTTACGATTCTTTTGGTGATACGGAAGAGTTGATTTTGAAATAGAAACAAGAGCATAGAGAAATAATTAAGAGTTAACAACTAACAAGCTAAAGGCTAACAGCTAAAAAATATAAATACAATGATACAAATTACGGACTTAGAGAAATTTTATAAAACCGAAGAAGTGCAAACCATAGCTTTAAATAAGTTGTCTTTTAATGTAAAAGAAGGTGAATTTGTCGCGATTATGGGACCTTCAGGATGTGGGAAATCGACTTTATTAAACATTTTAGGGTTATTGGATGATCCAGATGGTGGAAGTTTTTTGTTTAACGGGACTGAAGTCGCTGGTTACAATGAGCGTAAACGTTCAGAATTACGTAAACATAACATCGGTTTTGTATTTCAGAGTTTTAATCTTATCGATGAACTTACCGTTTTTGAAAACGTAGAATTACCATTAATCTACACCGGTGTAAAACCTGCAGAACGTAAAAAACAAGTAGAAGCGGTTTTAGAAAAAATGCAAATTATGCACAGAAGAAATCACTTTCCTCAGCAATTGTCTGGTGGACAACAACAACGTGTGGCTGTCGCAAGAGCTGTTGTGAACAAGCCCAAACTAATTCTTGCCGATGAGCCAACAGGAAATTTAGATAGTACCAATGGGAACGAGGTTATGGATTTATTAATCGATCTTAATGAAGCAGGAACTACAATAATAATGGTAACACACAGTGAACACGATGCGAAATATAGTCATAGAATTATCAGAATGTTAGATGGACAAAAAGTAACAGAAAATATTTTGGCATAAATCGACTTTTATCAATCAATCAATCAATCTGGCGGAAAAGCACTTCAGTTAATCACAAATGAATTAGTCACATATTAATTACTGAAGTGTTGGCGCCAAATCAAAAAACGAACAGTAATTCTTAGAAACTATGTTTAAAAATTATTTCAAAATAGCACTCAGAAACCTCTGGAAGAACAGAACATTCACAGCACTCAATGTCGTAGGTCTTACAGTGGCATTCGGAGTAGCCCTATTATTAGGCATGTTTGCGGTTTTTCAATTGTCTTTTGATCGCTTTCATGAGCATGGAGATGAAATCTATCAAGTGTATACAGAAGATAGTGGGTTAAATGGTATTGAAGCCAATACCTCAAAATCCGAACCTTTTGCGGCAGCACTTCGTGATGAGGTTACAGGAGTAGAGAAAATTACACGTTATAGTGGTTCTGGAGTCTTATTAACGTATCAAGACAAGCAGCTTGGTATGGGGACTGCTTATGTAGATCCCGACTTTTTTGAGATGTTCAGCTTTCCCATTGTAAAAGGTGATACGAAACATCCAATAACCTCAGAGTCTTCAGTTGCGATGACAGAGCAGGCTGCAAAACGCATATTTGGCGATGAGAATCCGATAGGGCAAACCGTTACTATTTTAAGAGATGAAGTCGAAGTGCCTTTTAATGTCACCGCGATTATAGAAGATTTTCCTAATACAAGTTCTATAGGTTTTGATATCGTGCTCAATTTTAAAAGCCAAAATGAACATGCCTATGCCAGAACTGTAGGACGTTGGGACATGGAGAATCATGAGGTGTATATGCAACTTTCTGAAGGTTTAAAACCTGAGCAATTTGAGAAAAGCACAGCAGATTTCACCCAATTACATTATAAAAATGAGATTGATAATGCCAAGCGTGATGGTTTTCAACCCAATGTAGATGGCCTTTACAGACAAATAAAACTATTGCCGTTGGCAGATGTTCGCTTTGCTAATTTTAATCAAGGCGTTGTTAGTGTCAATCGTACGATGCCTTATTTAGTTTTGGGAATTTCATTTTTAATTCTGTTTATCGCTTGTGTGAATTTTATAAATATGAGTATTGCCAAAAGTTCACAACGTTTGCGTGAAATTGGCATGCGAAAAACACTTGGAGCCAATAAAAAACAGCTCTTCTTTCAGTTTTGGGGAGAGAGCATTTTAGTGTTTTTAATGTCTATAGGTTTAGGGATTTTATTAGCTGTGGTGTTACTGCCTTATTTTCAAACACTCTTTAGAACGCAAGCTTCATTGGCAACATTACTAAATCCATCATTACTGACTTTGCTAATTTTTAGTGTTTTGCTTATTACATTAATTGCAGGTGGTTATCCTGCATTACTCATGAGTCGTCTAGGAACTTTACAAAGTTTAAAAGGAAAGCTACAGGTGAATGGTAAAAATCGTTTGCGTAACAGTTTAATGGTTTTACAATTTGGGATCGCTATTTTATTGATAAGTGGTACGCTTGTACTTTGGGATCAGGTCGAATTTATGCGAACTAAAGATTTAGGGTTTAATAAAGATCAGGTCATTGCTTTTCCGCTTAATGGAAAACGCAACGATCAAAAGGCTATAGAATTACTTCGAAATACGCTTCAGGATAAGCCGAATATTGTGAGCATCACAGCATCCAATAATATTTTGGGTATTGGAAAAGATGGTAATCGAACGACAAGTGTCTTAGGTTTTGAGTATAAAGGACGTGGAGTGGATACGCATATGTTAGTTGTTGATGCCGATTATGTTGAAACTTTAGATTTGAATATCATTGAAGGCCGTTCATTTCGAAAGAATCTGGTGAGCGACAGTCTATCGGTTATTATCAACCAAGCAATGGCCAAACAGATGAATGAAGACGATATTTTAGCATCTCAAATCACACTAGATGATGCTTCATACAATATCGTTGGAGTAATTGAGGATTTTAACTTTCAGGAATTAGATCAGCATATTGCACCTATGAGCTTATTTGCACTACCTAATTGGAATCTAAGAAATGCCTACGTTAAAGTTACATCTCAAAATTTAGAACAGGCTTACGATGATGTAAAAACAGCTTGGAATACTATTGAACCTAATGTAGAATTTCAGGGCTCATTTTTAAATGAAAATATAGAACGAACCTTACGTAACGAACGCACCATGATTACCATGATTGGTAGTGGTTCTGTACTCGCCATTATCTTAAGTTGTATCGGTTTGTTTGCCATGTCATTGCTCATTGTGGCACAACGACGAAAGGAAATTGGTGTACGTAAAATTGTTGGTGCGAGTGTCTCTGCAATTACGGTATTGCTTACTAAAGACTTTTTAAAATTGGTTGTTATTGCATTTCTTATGGCTACACCTATTGCTTGGTGGACCATGAATAAATGGTTACAGAACTATCCGTATCGTATTGATCTTAATATTTGGATGTTCCTTGCAGCTGGTGGAATTGCCGTATTAATAGCCATGCTAACCATAGCTGTAAAAACAATAAAAGCCGCAACCTCTAATCCTGTTGATTCATTACGAACGGAATAACTAATCAATCAAATCATACACATTATGATTAAAAATTATTTCAAAATAGCCTGGAGGAACCTTTGGAAGAACAAAGTTTTGTCAATAATAAATTTGTTTAGTTTATCAATTGGAATCGCTTCTGTTTTACTAATTGCTATTTATATTAATAATGAATATAAGTTTGATAATTTTCATAAAAACGAATCAAATTTATATCGTGTTGGATTCCAATTTTTTCAAAGCGGAAAACTAATTGGGTCGGATGCACAATTTATATCTGATTTTGGATCTGACGCCAAAGTTGAATTGCCTGAAATTGAATCTTTTGTTCGTATTTCTTCAGAAAGGGAAGCCTATATTTCTTCAGGAAATAAAGCATTCAATCTTAAAAATATTCATCATGCAGATCAAGGGTTTTTCGATGTTCTTACTTACAACTTATTAAAAGGGAATCCAAATACAGTACTAAAAGAGCCTTTCTCTATTGTGCTTACAGAAACTATAGCGAAAAAATTATTTGGAAACGAAGAAGCTATTGGGAAAACGATAAAAATCAATAATTCAAGTGAATACCTTGTCACTGGTATTGCTCAAGATACACCCCCTAATTCTCATATAAAGTATAATGCCTTGCTTTCCTTTAAAACATTATATAAAGAACCTGGTAATTATTTGGGTTGGAATGGAGGTAATCAATATATAACTTATTTACTGCTTAAAAATGGTACTAATCCTGATGTATTACAAAATAAGTTTCCTGATTTTATGTGGAAACATATTAATGAAAAAAATGAAAGTATTGGCTTTAAAACGGTTGCTTCGCTTCAACCTATAAAAGACCTTCATCTTTACTATAACAACAATTCTAAAACATTACGCACCAATATTTATATTTTTAGTATAGTAGCCTTACTCATTTTAGTTATTTCAAGTATTAATTATATTAACTTAACTACGGCTCAATCTGTAACTCGAATAAAAGAAATTGGAGTAAGAAAAATACTAGGTGCAAATAAGAGGCAAATAGTAAAACAGTTTTTAGGTGAAACCTTATTAATATCTGCAATATCAGGTTTATTTGCTATTATGTTGGTTGCTTTTTTACTTCCTGCTTATGAACGATTACTTGATACAAGTTTAAGCCTTAATGATTCTGAGATTTTACAAGCGCTTCTGTTTTTGTTTATTTTTATTTTACTTGTAAGTACCATTGCAGGAAGCTATCGAGCATTTTATCTTACTTCTTTTAATATAAGTGAAACCTTTAAGGCAAACTTTCCTAAGTTTTCATCATCATTTAATTTTAAAAAGGGGCTCATTGTTGTTCAGTTTGTTATTACAATCGGCTTAATAGCAAGTACTTTATTTATTAGCATGCAAATGCAGTTTATTAAAACAAAAAATCAGGGATTTAATAAAGAACAAATATTGATTTTACCATTAATAGGTTCTAATGCCCAAAAAGGATATACGCTTTTAAAACAAAAGCTATTAGAGTTACCCGAAATTAAAAATGTAACAGGAGTATCAGAAGTGCCATATAATGGTATTACCCAAAATGGGTTTAGACCTGAAAAGAGTAAACAAATTATGATGATCCATCAGTTGGACGTTGATGAGAGCTTTTTAAAAACATTTGACATCAATCTTGTTTCTGGGAGTTTTTTTTCCAAGGAAAGTCTGAGTTATAAAAATGGTTATGTAATTAATGAAGCACTTGCGAAATCATTAGGTTGGAAAAACCCAATTGGCAAAACTATTCATAGAGATGGTGATCATAAAGTTATTGGTGTTGTACAGGACTTTAACTTTGCCGCCTTACACGATGAAATTGAACCGTTAATTATTACGAACCAACCTTTTGATGATTATTATTCGGCATTGGTTGTAAAATATTATGTTGGAGAATCTTTGAATTTAATAGATAAAACAGAGGAATTATGGTCAAGTTTATTGGCTAAGACACCATTTGATTACTGGTTTTTGGATGATGCTTTTAGTACGGTTTATAAAAGTGAAAAAAGGTTTCAGAATATTTTTTATTACTTCTCAAGTCTATCAATTATACTATCTCTTGTGGGGATATTTGGTTTGGTTTTATTAATGCTGAAACGAAGAACAAAGGAGATGGGAATACGAAAAATTTTGGGAGCGAATATGCTCAATATAACAAAAATTGTAGTTACAGATTTTATTTGGCTTGTCTTGCTCGCAGCAATTATTTCAATACCATTAACCTGGTATTATATCAATTCATGGTTACAAAATTTTGCATATCATATTAAAATAAAATGGTGGGTATTTATAATTACAGCGCTTATTGTATTGCTTATTGTCGTTTTAACTATTGGTATACACGTTATAAAGACTTCAATTAAAAACCCAGCAGAAAGTTTAAGAAGAGAATAAGCCTCATTCAAAAAATAATTAATCATGATTAAAAATTATTTCAAAATAGCCTGGAGGAACCTTATGAAGCATAAGGTGTTTTCTCTAATTAATATCATAGGTCTTACTATAGGATTAAGTGCGTCGTTTGTGATTGGTTTAATGGTGTATTATGATGCTACTTTTGATGACTTTCATAAAGATGGTGATCGCATTTATCGAGTCGTTACCGATTTAATTAGTCCAGAAGATACCTTTTCTATTTCTGGAGTCACTTTAGCCTTAGAGGATGAAATAAAGGATGATTCCAATTTTGAAACGGTTGGTAGCTTTTATATAGAACGCCCTTCAAAAGTTGAAAATAGAGAATTAGGTTCCGAATTTAAGTGGCCAAACTTCGTCATTTTTACAGATGCCAATTATTTTAAGATTTTCAATTATACATTTTTAGCAGGAGATGAAACTAACATCTTATCACATCCAAATAGTGTTATACTAACTGAAAATAGAGCAGCAGATTACTTTCCAAATACGGTACCTTCAGATATTATAGGAAAGACTTTAGTTTATAACGATTCCCTTAATGTTACTGTAACAGGTATTGTTGAAAATTTTAAAGAAAGAACAGATTTTGTGTTCGAAGAATTTATAGCAAAACCTCTTCTTTTGCAAACCCGATTACGAGAAAATTTCCTCAATTTAAATTGGAATAATACAAATGATGCTTCACAACTCTTTGTAAAAGTAGCTTCTAATGCCGATGTATCAGCCATACAAAATCGTCTTGATAATTTAGCTGCAGCGCACCAAGATGAAGATTCAAAAAAATATGGTGACGAGCAAAAATTTGCATTACAACCGTTGTCAGATATTCATTTTAATGAAAAATATGGCATCTATGATTGGTCTAAAGGGCAAGCCAATAAATCACTACTGATAAACTTGGCTTTAGTGGCTGTATTCCTCTTATTATTAGGCTGTATCAATTTTATTAACCTCAATACAGCACAAGCATCTCAACGTGCCAAAGAGATTGGTATTCGAAAAACCTTAGGGAGTTCTAGGAAGCAATTGATTAGTCAGTTTATGGGAGAGACCTTTTTATTGGTGCTTATATCTGCTCTATTGTCTGTTTTACTTTCTAAATGGTTAATAAATGTGTTTTCAGATTTTGTGCCAGATGGTCTAAATTTTGAGCTTTTTAAATCGCCTTTAATTGTTGTAAGTGTCATCGTTTTATTAATTATAGTAACCTTTTTATCAGGATTTTATCCAGCCCTAATTTTATCAAAATTTAATACCGTTTCCGTATTAAAAAATCATTTAGCTGTTGGTGACAAAAAGGTAAAACTTAGAAAGTTTTTAACCATTTTTCAGTTTACCATTGCTCAGATATTCATAATTGCCACATTATTGGTCGGTAAACAAATTAATTTTCTGCTCACTACAGATATGGGTTTTAAAACGGATGCTATTATTTCTGTTTATAGTCCAAGAGGTGAGCGTGAAGTTTCCAAAAAAGAGCTTTATGCTGAAAAATTAAGAGCCATTCCAGAAATAAAAGACATAAGTATTGGAGGTACACCTCCAGCATCGATATCCACAAATAGTACCTCTCTTACCTATAATAATGGTGAAAATGAGGTTAACACCGACTTGCAATTTATTTTTGGGGACATTAATTATTCTAAAGTCTTTGAGTTAGATCTTTTAGCCGGAAGACGTATAAGAAATGATACGGTTAAAGAGTTAGTCATAAACGAAACCTGTAGAAAAAAACTAGGATTTAAAAGTCCAGAGGAAGCCGTTGGTAAGATCGTTTTGTTAGGTGGTGAGAATGTTCCGATTGTGGGTGTTATGGCCGACTTTTTTCAACGTTCATTGAAAAGCAATATTAAACCTATGGCATTTCGTGGCGATTGGAACCGTCCAGATTGGAGCCAATTTCAAGCTGTACATTTAGCGTTTCAAAATGAATCTTCCGAAGGCTTAAAAACAACATTGTCTAAAATTGAAAACGCTTATAAATCTGTATATACAGAAACAGATGATTACCGAGTCGAGTTTTTAGACGAAAGCATTCAAAATTTCTATAATCGCGAACGTAAAATGTCTAAACTATTAAATTGGGCTACGGGCTTATCTATTTTAATTAGTTGTTTAGGCTTATTAGGTCTTGTCATTTATACCACAAACCGACGTATAAAAGAAATAGGAGTCCGTAAGGTTTTAGGTGCGTCATTATTTCAAATTAACACAATCCTATGTAAAGAATTCTTAATCTTGGTTGCGATTGCTTTTGTAATTGCGGCACCAATTGCTTGGTATGGGATTAATAACTGGTTGCAAGATTTTGCCTATAAAACGAGTATTAGTTTCTGGGTGTTTCTAGTAAGCGGATTAGCTATGATTTTCTTTGCTTTAATAGTCATCAGTGTAAAGACGCTTCAGGCTGCAAATGCCAATCCTGTAGACTCATTGCGTTCAGAATAAAGTGTTCGATTACGAACAAATAGTGTACTAAAAGCGAACACTATTTAGTTTTGAATTAAAGTTAATTTATTGATAGGTAGTAATTTATGGTTTTGGCATCATCTTCACTATATAAAGAGTAGAAGTAATTAATTCAGTCAAAAAAATAGTATGATTTTAAATTATATAAAAATAGCATTCCGGACGTTACGTAAAAATAAAGGGTATAGCTTTCTGAATATTTTCGGATTAGCCATAGGAATTACGTGTGCCAGTTTAATCTTTCTATGGGTTGAAGATGAGTTGAGTTTTAATTCGGAATTTGAAAAACAAGATCAAGTGTATTACGTGCCAACGCATCAAGAATATGATGGAGAATGGCGAACGTTCAATTCTACACCAGGACCATTTGCGGAAGCTATGAAAACAGAAATTCCGGGAATTGTTAGGGCATCGCGTACCAAACATAGAGACTTTTTATTTGCGGTAAATGATAATGCCATTAATAGCGGTGGACGTTTTGTAGATGAAGATTTTATTGAAATTTTTAGTTTAAAGTTTGTAGAAGGAAATGCTAAAGACGCCTTTAAGAATCCGGAAGCAATCGTTATTACTAAAGCAACGGCAGAACAGCTTTATGGCGAAAACACCAAAGTATTAGGCAAAGTCTTAACCATAGACAATAAAGATCAATACCTCATAACTGGAGTGATTGAGAATTTTCCGAAAAACGTGACGTTTCCTATCAACTGGATTGCGCCATTTGAACGTTGGAGCAATGATAAAGAATGGACCAATGAATATGGTAGCTTCTTTGCAGATACCTTTGTAGCATTATCACCAGAAGCTGATTTTAATGCTGTTGATGCACAAGTAAGATATTTATTAGAGAAAAAAACAGGAGATAGTGACTCAAAAGCATTTTTACATTCTATAAAAGATTGGCATTTAAGAAATCATTTTGAGAATGGAAAGCAAGTTGGTGGACGCATCGCTTCGGTTAGATTATTTACCATTATTGCTTTAATTATCTTACTCATTGCGTGCATTAACTTCATGAATTTATCAACAGCACGAAGCGAAAAACGTGCGAACGAAGTCGGAGTTCGTAAAGCCATGGGCTCTGGTCGTACACGATTAATTTTTCAATTTATTTCAGAAGCTTTAATTCTCGCTTTTATGGCGACTACAGTGAGTGTTTTATTGCTCTTTATTTTATTGCCACAATTCAATTTACTTATAGAGAAAGATTTAGTTTTAGGATTGGAAAAACCATTACATATGGTCTTTTTGTTAGGAATTACATTGGTGTGCGGCATCTTCGCAGGACTGTATCCGGCTTTTTATCTATCCTCATTTAAACCTGTTGAGGTTTTAAAAGGACTAAAAGTTACTCAAGGTTCTGCAAATTATATTCGGAAAGGGCTCGTTGTTGGGCAGTTTACAATTTCAATCGTTTTTATCATTTGTACGATTCTCGTTTATCAACAACTTCAGCATATAAAAAATAGAGACTTAGGTTTTGATAAAGACCAATTGATTTCATTGAATGTCAATGGGACGATGATTGAAAAATTTGATGTCATCAAAGAAGATTTAATACATACAGGAGCGGTTTCAAGCGTCGGTTTAAATAATTCTGGGATTTTAAATGGAGGCAATAATGGTTCTAACTTAACATGGACAGGAGGCACAAACACAGAAGATGTCTTAATTTTCTTTAGATATGTCAGTTCCGATTTCTTGGAAACTGCGGGAATGGAAATCGTTGAAGGTCGTGGGTTTTATGAAAACATGGCAAAAGACAGTGCAAGTGTTTTAATTACAGAATCATTCGCTAAACTGATGGGACAAGGCAGTGCTATTGGTAAGAAGATAGATCGAGGAGATGTGTATACGGTTGTTGGCGTTGTAAAAGATTACCTCTTTGATGACATGTATGGACAAAGTGATCCTGTGCTATTTTTTAACTACCATGGTGAAGCGAGCTATATGTATTTAAAAACAAATCCTAAAATAGGAACTAGCGATGTGTTGTCTAAAATTGAAGCGGTAATGAAAAAACACAACCCAGCGTTTCCTTTTGAATACAGCTTTGTAGATGATGCTTTTAATGCCAAATTTAAAAGTGAACAGCTCGTTGGAAAGTTATCTCAACTCTTTGCTTTATTAGCCATTCTTATTTCGTGTTTGGGACTTTTTGGATTGGCGGCTTATACCGCAGAGCAGCGCAGTAAAGAAATTGGAGTTCGTAAAGTTTTAGGAGCAAGTGTTGCAGGCATCGTGAAATTATTATCTAAAGACTTTTTAATACTCGTTGGTCTTGCCATTGTAATTGCCATTCCTATGGCTTGGTATGTTATGGATAATTGGCTAGGGAATTATGCGTATCGCATAGAAATCAATTGGTGGATTTTTGTCATAGCAGGTGTTGTAGCTATTGTAATTGCGATGGTAACGGTAAGCTTTCAGGCTGTAAAAGCAGCATTGGCAAATCCTGTAGATAGTTTAAAAACAGAATAAAAATCAATCGTCATGATTAAAAATTATATTAAAATTGCATGGAGAAGTTTAAAGACCAATCGTCTGTTTTCGGCAGTGAATATTTTTGGACTTTCTATAGGTTTAGCAACCACATTACTACTTTTTGTATTCATACTGCATGAGCGTAGTTTTGATTCTATGTATGCTAATAAAGATCGCATTTTTCGAGTGCTTTTGCATACTACTGAAGAAGGCATAGAAACTTGGGCACAAGTACCATCTGCTTTAGGTCCAGAACTTACAGAACAGATTCCGAGCGCTGTTAAATCTGGTAGACTATTAAAGAATGATTATGGAGGAAATGCTTTTATTAAAGCAGGAGATAACATTCTTGTAGAGCATAAATTATTTTGGATAGATCCTTCTATATTGGATATGTTTGATGTGAAAACCCTCAGTGGAATAGGAGCAGAGGCACTAAATACTCCGAATAGTATATTACTATCTAAAAGTACTGCAGAGCGTTATTTTGGAACAGAAAATCCTTTAGGGAAAACCTTAACTGTAGATAATAGAAATACGTTTGAGGTTAAAGGTATATTTGAAGATTTTCCAGAACATAGTTCCTTGAATTTTAATGCCGTTGTTCCTTTTATGATGCGGCAAGAAGCTAAAAATCCAAGTTGGGGAAATGCAAGTTTTGAGACTTTTGTTATGCTTAATTCCGATACGCCAAACCTTAAGGATATAGAAAAAAAGCTTCAACATATAATAGATGTTAATATAGAAAAAGAAGCACAATGGTATACGTTTTCACTTCAACCCTTGGAGCGTATTCATTTATATTCTTCCGCTTATACTGATAGTTATTTAGAGAATTATGGAGACATCAGTCAAATAAAGAATCTTACAATTTTAGGCATTATAATTCTGATTATTGCGTGTATTAATTACATGAATTTAATTACGGCACGCTCTCAAAAAAAGGCAAAAGATGTTGGTGTAAATAAAACATTAGGAGCTTCAACAAAACAATTGATTTTAAGGTTTTATGTAGAAACCGGACTTATTACTGCTATCGCCATGTTATTGGGCGGTTTTCTTACCCTATTAATACTGCCAACGTTTAATACTATTGTAGGCAGAACACTAGATATATCTTCTTTATTCTCTTTAGAAATAATTGTATTCTTATTTATTATTTGGTTGATAACAACTCTTATTTCAGGTTCTTATCCTGCATTGTATTTGTCTCGTTTTTCACCTAAAGACGCTTTAAAGCCATCTTCTAATAAAGGAATAATGGCGAGTTTTATTAGAAAAGGATTAGTTGTGGTTCAGTTTTCTGCTTCCGTCGTTCTTATTGTGGCAGTACTTGTGGTGCGTGAGCAATTAGAATTTATTCAGAATAAAAACTTAGGATTTAATCCAGAGCATGTGATGGCTATTTCAACAACAGCTGTTCCAAATTTTGCAACTAAAAATACACTTGTAAATGCTTTTAAGAAATTGCCAAATGTATCTCTTGTTTCTAAAGCACAAGGATATCCAACGGCTAGTGTGAGTTTAAATAGTATTTATAAGCCCAATAGTGATGTGGGTATGAGTGTAAATACCAATTTAGCAGAACGTAATATTGTAGACATTTTACAATTAAAATTATTAGCAGGTCAGCGGTTACCAACGTATAAACAAGATGGCGATTCGCTAGTAGAGGTGCTCATTAATAAAACGGCAGTAGATTTTTTAGGATATACACCTGAAGAAGCAATTGGTAAAAAAGTGGAGACAAATCTTGGTAATAATAGCTATATCTATGGTGTGGTAGACGATTTTAATTTTGCATCGCTACACAAACCTATTGGTGCTTATGTGTTTCATAATGCGACTAACAGAGGGAACTATAATTTTTTATTAGTCAGATTTAAAAATGAAATATTAACTAAAACAGTTTCTGAATTTGAAAGCACTTTTAAAAGTATTGCTCCTAATTCTGCATTTCAATATTCCTTTGTAGATAAAAATTTAGAACACCTATATCAAAAAGAAAAACAGATGGCTACCGTTAGTCTGTTATTTTCAATTTTAGCCATAATAGTTGCTTGTCTAGGTTTGTTTGCATTAGCGGCGTATATGGCAGAACAACGTCAAAAAGAAATAGGAGTACGTAAAGTATTTGGCGCAAGTGTTCCAAAAATTGTACAACTGCTCTCCGTAGATTTTATGAAATTGATTTTGATTTCATTCGCAATAAGTTTTCCTATAGCCTTATACTTAATGAACAATTGGTTGCAGGATTTTGCATATCATATTAATATCAGTTGGAATGTGTTTTTAATCGCTGGCGGATTAGCATTAATAGTTACCTTTTTTACGGTAAGTTATCAAGCTATAAAAGCCGCTATTGCCAACCCCATACAAAGTTTAAGAACAGAATAAACAAAACAACAATCAAAATGAAGAATACTCTATTAAGTTTAAACGAAGCCACAAGAACAGTTAATTCTGGAAGCAATAAAGTGTATTTACTAGATCAAATTAATCTGAATGTTGAAGAAGGCGAATTCATCTCACTTATGGGACCTTCGGGTTCTGGTAAATCTACCTTGTTAAACTGTATTGGGATGTTAGATCATTTTACAGATGGAGGCTATACCTTTTTGGGAGAGCCTGTACATAGCATGAAAGAAAAAAACAGATCCAAATTGTATAAAGAGTATATCGGTTTTGTGTTTCAGGCTTATCATCTTATTGATGAATTAACGGTTTATGAAAACATTGAAACACCATTACTCTATAAAAATGTAAAATCTTCTGAACGCAAAGCGATGGTGGCAGATATGCTAGATCGTTTTAATATCGTTGGTAAAAAAGATTTATTCCCAATTCAATTAAGTGGAGGCCAACAACAATTGGTCGGCATTGCTAGAGCTTTAATCGGACAACCAAAATTGATTTTAGCAGACGAGCCAACAGGGAATTTAAACTCTAAGCAAAGTAAGGACATTATGGAATTGTTTGCTGAGTTAAATAAGGAAGGCGTTACCATAATTCAAGCCACACATTCTGAAAGTAATGCCGCTTATGGTTCGCGAATTATTAATCTGCTAGACGGAAAAATAGTATAGGTCTATAATAACATTTTCAAAATTGTTCCCCTTGATGGAATTTTAGGGGTGTTCTAAAAAACAAATCATGATACATAAACTTGTAATACTAATTATTCTTTATTTAATCAGTTGGGCAGGATTTGCTCAAAAAACATATACGTTAGACGACTGTATTGCTATTGCTTTAGAACACAATCTCGATTTAAAATCTACCCATTTACAAGCCAATTCTGCTAAAGTAAATTATAAACAATCTAAAGCTAATTTATTACCAAGTCTAAATGGAGATTTTAATTTGGGTGTTAATGATGGTCGAAGTATAGACCCATTTACTAACGATTATATAGACCAAGAGTTAACATATTCTAATTTAGGTTTAAGTTTAGATATGACTATTTTTAATGGTTTCCGGTTATTGAATTCTGCCAAACAGAATCGTTTAAATGCGCAAGCATCAGAATTAGAAACGGAAGCAGAGCGACAAGATTTAATATTAAATGTTACTCTAGCCTATTTACAAGTTTTAAATGCTAAAGATGTTTTAGATCTAGCACATACACGATTAGAAACAACAACACAGCAGCTTCAAATTCAAAAAGGATTTTTTGAAAGTGAATCTGGAAATCCTGCAGATTATGCCGATATTTTAGGACAAATAGCTAATGATGAAACAAGTATTTTAGTTTCCGAGAGTAGTTTAAATAGTGCGAAATTAAGTTTAATGATATTATTAAATTTAGAAACAAGTATTAATGTCGATGCAGAAAGTCTGATTCTAGGTTTTGAACCATATACATTATCTGTAGATGCCGTTTATAGAGAATCACTTCAAAATTTAGCCACATTTAAAGCTAAAGATTTACGTATTGAGGCCGCAAAAAAAGGTGTGAGTGTAGCTAAATCTCAGTTTACACCAGAAGTGTCTTTTTTTGGAGGCGTGTATACCAACCATTCTAGTGCTGCAGAATTTTATACCTCTACCGGTACAAGTTTGATTGAAACGGGAGATTTTGTAACGGTAGAAGGACAAGATTTGCCAGTAATTACAGAAGAAACGTCTTTCGTTTCTAAAACGATTAGTTATCGAGACCAGTTAGATAATAATTTAAATACAGCTGTAGGAATTGCTGTTAGTGTTCCTCTTTTTAATGGGTTTAAAGCAAAAAATAATGTGGCTTTAGAAAAAATTAAAGTTGAAGAATCTATTATAGAATTAGAACGTACGCATGTTTCTATTAAAAATGCAATTACTCAAGTGTATTTTGATATGGAAGCCGCTTATAAGCGTTATCAAAGTTTAGAAAAACAAGTGGAAGCCTATCAAGAATCCTATCGTATTAATGATATTAGGTTTAAAAATGGGGTGTCTAATTTCTTAAATTATATAACCAGTAAGAACAATTTAGACAATGCTAAAGTGAACCTTGCCAATGCAAAATATGAATATATATTGCGCGTTAAAGTTTTAGATTATTATAGAGGACATAGTGTGTTGAATTAATTTTTTATTCTGTATAAGTATTTAAAATCAGGAGATTGTAACAGTGTACTGAAGGTTAGAATGTATAATATGTTCTTATTTAGGTTTCAATATTTCAAGTAATTCACTAGAAGTATAATATTCAAAGACACGATTTTGTACAGTAAAATCTTGATTTAAAATAATAGTGGCTGGTAGAGAAAAAGGAAATCCCTCTCTAGAAGCTAGTAAGAGAGGAATTTCATGTATACCGTTACGTTGGGTAAGGGATTGTTTATTTGTAAATGTTACATTATCAAATACAATTGTATCTTGAGTTTCTACGTCCATTTTTACGGCATAATAATTAGTATTAATGATTTTTATAACAGTTGGTTTTGTAAAAATCTGGCGTGTTATCTTTTTGCAATACGCACACCATTTGGCATGAAAAAAGATAAAAATAGGTTTAGGGTTTTCTTTTAAGGCAATTTCTAATTCAGGAAAAGTTTTCCAATGAATCTCATCGTTATTTTGGGCTTTTATACCGTAATATTCTCCGAAAAAAATAAATATAAAAAGTAGAAATTTCATCATTGTATATTTGTTTTAAAAATCACCAAACTTGAAGCCAATAAAGATTGTTCTCGGTCTGTTTGGACCATAAATAAAAGTAGAATCACGTCCCGCACCAGCATCAAAATCATCTTGATAACTATTTAAAATATTCTGTATACCACCACTTATTTCGACATGAAAAGTGTTTATTGGATCAAAGTGATAGGTTAATTTTGTAGTCATATCAAAAAAAGCATCAGAATCTACAAGATCTACAAATCCAGAATCACTTATAACATGAGGCACTATCATTGATCCGGTATAACTACCCGTGACATCTAATCTTAAATCCTTAATAATTTCCCAATTAGAATTCACGAATCCATAAACGTTAGGTGAGCGTGCAAATTCATTTAAAATTACATCTTCTTCTCCTGGGTAACTTCCATCAGCTTCAAAAAACACTTGGTCTTCTTTATATATTGATTTTTGAAAGGTTACACCTGCTTGAAAAAACAATGATGAACTAGGCGAAACACTTAATTCTATATTGGTTCCGGTTACATAAGCGCCCTCTCCATTTCGTGATTCTTCTAAAATAGAACCATTAGATAAAGGAGTTCCTGTGCTTACAATGGTAAAAGGATTTTGTAGTGTGGTATAAAAACCTTCGACTAGAAAATTAGTTTGCGTTTTATTAAAATCTTTTGTAAAATTAAACGATGCGGTATAGGCATTCGAAAATTCACTTTCCAGATCATCGGAAAGGATGACAAAACTTTGCTCGCCACCTACAGATGCAATATGAAGATCTTCATTAAAAGCCTGTGGTGCACGGAAGCCTCTAGCATAACCACCTCTAAATTGAAGGGCTTTGTTAATATCGTATAGAATGGTTAATCGCGGACTTAATACAGTCTCAGTTACATCAGAAGACCGTTCGATATCTTCTATGGTATAATACCCATCTACATCTACATGATCCAGTCTAGCACCTACTAATGCCGTAAAACGTTCTGTGGGTTTCCATTCATATTGACCATAAAGCCCATAATTATTAACTTTTTGGTCTACCAAACGATTATATCCAGTGATAATGTCTTTGGTATCATTTAGTTGGTATTCTAGTCCAGTGGTAAGGACATCTTTATTTTTAAAGTGATGCGTGAATTTTGTTCCCGCAACAAAAGCAACATCTTTAGTTGTACCAAAGGCATTATTTGCTGCTGTAGAATCTGCTGCGGTTCGTCCGCCTCCTAATCCGCCATAATAACTATTGCGATTTGTATGTTGTACAGATGTATAGGCACTTAAAGAATTAGTACGCGCTTCGTTAAATAATTCGTAATCTATGCCTGTGAAAATAGTATTATGATCTAGTTGTTCGGTAACATCTGTAAATTGAGGAGAAAGGTCTAATCGGTCACCACCACGTCTAAATTCTTTAATTGCTGTAAAATCTACTCCAATTCTACTATTGTTATTGGGTTTTATAAATGCTTTTGCTCCAAGAGAATTGTTGGTTAGTTTAGTAATCTCACTAAAGCCATCGTCGTTAGCATCGTAAGCATCTCTATTGCGGTACATACCATAAACGGTGATACCGGTAGTTAAATCTTCATTAACTATAGATGCATTCATGTTAACGCTGCGGTCTGGTGTTTTTTCATCAATAAGCCCTAGATTAGAGCTTATCTCCCAAGTGTTATTTACAGGTTCTTTTGTAATTATGTTAACTGTACCTGCAATAGCATTAGAACCAAAGAGGGCAGAACCGCCACTTCGTACCACTTCTACACGGTCTATAATGCTTACCGGAATTTGTTCTAATCCGTATACACCGTTAAGCGCACTAAAAACAGGACGGCTATTTACCAATATTTGTGTGTATTGTCCTTCTAGTCCATTAAGGCGGACTTGTGTGAACCCACAGTTTTGACAGTTTGTTTCTACACGAACCCCTGGTTGGTAGTTTAATCCGTCTGCTAAAGAAATGGATTGTGTAGCTCTAAATAGTTTTGGGCTTAACACATTTACAATTACGGGAGCTTCTTTTTTGCTAATTCGGTTTCTTGTCGCACTCACAACTACTTGGTCTAAACCTAAAGCGTCTTCGGTGATATTAAAATTTATGGTTTGATTGACACCAGATTTTACTACCACCTTTTTATTTTGAGTACGATAGCCTTGATATTGTACTATAATGGTAATTTCTCCTTCAGGAACTGTTAAAGTGTATTTGCCATTAACATCGGCATCGATACCTTGTGTTCCAGATTTTACATAAATACTTGCAAATGCAATTGGTTTGCCTTCAGAAGAAATAGTTCCTGAAATGGTGGAGTTTGTTTGTTGTGCCGTGACGACAAAACTTATCAAAAAAATAAAGTAAAGTACTTTTTTCATTATTTCTAAATATATTTATTTGGTTAGCTAATTAATTAATTTAGTCTAATCTAATAATTAATTAAGTACTATGAAATATATTTTTACGTTTTGTTTAAAAATGATATTTGCGTGATCTGAAAAAATATTTAAAAGGATATTTTATTTGGAACAAGGCTAGGGGGGATTATAGAGTTGCCTTTCTGAATTATTATAAACAGAAATCGCATTTTTTGTAGAGATGGATATGTTGTTAATACATTATAAATAAAAAACAGAAGGCTATTCTTTTTTTAGAATAACCTTCTGTTTTAGTTAAAAAATATATAGATATGGGTGATAAGAAATATGAATATTCTTCTTTTTTTACATGGGTAACTTTAATGTATCTAATAAATCTTGGGCTTGAGCTTCGGTAATAATAATATCATTTTTTGCAAAATTAGCGACAAGATCTGTTGTACTTGGAGCAGGAGGTCCTGCAACTATAGTTACTAATTTTTCTAATGTCACCGTTATTCCAATTGTTTCAAGATATTTCACTCCAGGAGTAAAATTGGGGCTTCCGGGTGCATCATTTTCTTCAGGTTTTCCACCTGCTTCTTGCTGACCTCTTCTTGGTTGTCTACCATGATTTGTAATACCTTCAGGAAAAGAAACTACACGATCTGGATTAATACTATTAGAATCTCCATTTGGTGTTTTTGTTACATTACCACCACGAACTAAACGGACATGATGATAGAAGACTTCTATACCTGAGTGGTCAGAAACTTCTTCAGATTTAGTATCAAATACTATAGCTCCCGCACCATGTAAATCGTTCCCTTCCATGTCTACACAATATCCTGCAGAAAGAATCCAAGCGTATGTATATCCGGGGATAAAAGCGTCTTCTTCAGGATTAGTTTCAGCAGATTCATTATGAAACGCATCAATATAAGGATTGGTTGTACTTGACCAGTAGAACGGATAATCGGTCTGACCTTTTATGTTTTTTAGTTTACTAAGGTTGAATACGGTGGTATCCATAGCAGGAAATACTCCCGAATAATCTGCAATACTTTGTAATTCTTTAGCATTAGGTAAACGCCAATCGTTATAGCCTGCAACAGTAGCATTTTCGGCATATGCTAGAGCTTTTTTCCAGTTTATGGCTTCCCCATTATCATTTTTAGACCACATTAAGCCCGTAGCTTTATCGCTAACAGTTTCGTCTCCATTATCAACAAATTTATTAATGCCATAGGTTTTGTTTCCACGTACGGCACGTACAAACCGATTTCCACTCATGGCTTTAATATGTCCGGTCCAATCGTTTACAATAAACGCAGGTTCTCCTTCTAATTGTTGGTTTTGATATTCATCTTTTACTAAATAACGATTACTGGTCCATGAATGGTGTTGATTTTGTTCGCTACCGTCTCCAACTAAGTGAAAATAGTCTGTGTCAATCCATGGCCATCCTTGAGAAAAGTCTCTAATAGACCATAATTCTTTTACAGTGGGTAAACGCCAATCGTTATAGCCACCAGTTGTAAGTGTATCGCAATATTTTGAAGCTTCAGACCAAGACATTGCTTTTCTAGACACTTCTTGTGTCCAAATTAAGCCCGTAACATTATCTGTAATAACACCATTTTTACTATCTGTGTAGCTAGGTGTATTCCCTGTATATTGTGCATCTTGTCCATAGAATGCTTCACCTGCTTTGGGCGCCTCTATTTTATTATAATTATCATAAGTAAATCCTTGCTTTGTGTCTACAATCGGATAAGTAAGATCTGTGGTAGTACTAATTTCACTTTTGCAACTCACAAAAAGTAAAACGCTATACATTAAAATAAAATACTTAAAAAATTTTAATGTTAGTCCTAATTTCATAATTGGATATTTCATTAGATTTAAATAAATTAAGAGTTATTGCATAAAAAACATGTGTATTTGTCCATTTTTATCTGGAGATCTTTACATTTTTATTATGCTGTTAATTGATATAAAAATAACAGGAATACTTAAGTTGATAAACACTAATCTACGAGTTGGTTATTTTTATCACTGGATTTGTGTTTTATGAATACGAAGTTTAAATGGCGATGTTAGATTAGGTGTTTGTAATATGATTATTGATAATAAAATGAATGTTTTAGGCGCTAACTCTGACTTTTTTTTTAATTGGAAATACTGAAAATAATTAATGTGATTGAAGCTTTTTCGAGTTTTATAGATTTGTAGAAGTTTGCAATAGTTTATATAGTACTTACTCATTTAGGACTATTTTAGTGTTATTATAACCAAAAAAACAGACAGCAAATACGAATTCGTATTTGCTGTCTGTTTTAATATGCTATTTTCTACTTAAAATATTACATAAATATAAGTTGTGTAAGAATATATATAGGTAATAAAATGATTAATGAAAATTTAATCATGTAACCAAAGAAGCTAGGCATTTTAATACCGTGATCTTCTGCAATAGATTTTACCATAAAGTTCGGTCCATTTCCAATATATGTTAGGGCTCCAAAGAATACAGCACTAGTTGCAATGGCTTTTAATATCCCTTCGGCAACGTTTGCTACTATTGGTATATTTTCGGCTAGAGGTATACTAGAAGCTACACTATGAAAAGCTACAGCTGTAGGTGTGTTGTCTAAAAAGGCACTAAGTAACCCTGTAGCATAATAGAACTGCCAAGCTTCTGTAAGTCCCATATCTGGGGCATGTTGTCTAAGAAAAATTAGTGTTGGTGTCATGGTAATAAATATTCCAATAAACACAACAGCTACTTCAATTATAGGTCCCCAAGAAAATTTATTTTTCTCACGTGTAACTTGTGGTGTTGTAAAGTATGCGATTACGGTTAATGAAATTAGAATTAATTCACGTAAGTGCTTAAGCCAGAAAGGTGCATCTTCTTTTGCCATATCAGGAATCATATCGTGATTGATGAAAGCAACAGAAAAAATAACTCCTAATAAATAAATGAAATTTATTGCACCAGTAATACGGATGGGTTTAATTTCTGTAGCATCTGCAGCTAGATTAGCTTTAGGTTCTTTCTTATAATATTTAGAATCTACTATAAAGTATATAATAAGTAGGAGTGCCCCTGTAAAAGCCCACTCTGGGATTAGACTAAAAAACCAAGTAAAACTTGCACCTCTTAAATAAAGCATTAATAATGGTGGATCTCCAAGCGGTGTTAAAAGTCCTCCACAATTGGCTACAGCAGCAATAAAGAATAGAATAGTATGTACGCTGTATTTTCTTTGTTGGTTAATAGAAATTACAGGACGAATAAGTAACATGGCAGCACCTGTTGTACCCATAAAGGATGCTAAAAGATATCCGATACCTAAAAATAAAGTGTTTACCCAAGGTTTTGCTTTTATATCGCCACTAAGGTGAATACCTCCCGTAATTACAAATAATGATGTTAATAACACTATAAAAGGAAAGTAATCTCCAAGAATTTGTTCTTTTAGATGATCGGTAAGCCCCATGCTTACTAAATAATACATTGTTGGGATACTCAGCACTGCTGAAACCAATAATTTATTTCGATTATTTTCCCACCATTCTTCAGCAATGAGTGGGCCTACGGCTATTGCTAATAAAATAATAAAGAAAGGAATTGAAGGCCAAAGAGGGATTTGTTGTACTAATTCGGTACTAGTATGCATTAACAACATGACATGAATTTTTGAAGGGTGTTTTGGAGTATCTAATTTAAAAAAATTTAATGAATAAGACTCCTAATTTTTTTTCGTTTAATTTTTAATTTTTTGTTCTAAATAAAGCAGTAAATCTTACATAATAATCAGTTTTAAGCAAATTAAAGTATAATAAAAGTTTATATTCATGATAAAAATCAGGAAATGATTAATATTGTTAATTATGGAATTGTTAAAATATAATCAAGATATTTAATTTTAAATCAAGTATTAGCTCAATTAAGTTAATTTTAATAGTGTTTAAGTCCTTCTGAAATTTTACAAAAACATAATTTTGGTTATGGACTATAAAGAATATGATGTTTTCGTAATTGGGAGTGGAGTTGCTGGTCGTTATGTTGCAAAAACCTGCTCTGAAGCAGGTTTGACAGTAGCTATAGCCGATAATCGTGAATTTGGAGGGACTTGTGCAAATAGAGGTTGCGATCCTAAAAAAATAATATTAGGACCAACTGAGGTTTTTGATCTTGCCGAAAATTTAATCGGAAAAGGAATTTCTGCATTACCTGAATTACATTGGAATGCAAATCAGAAATTCAAGAAAAAATTTACAGAAAAAATTCCTGCAGGAACTGAAAATATTTTAACAGACTCAGGCGTTACCTTATATCATCAGTCACCTAAATTTTTAGGAAAGCATACTCTATCGGTAGAAGGAAAAACAGTTGTCGCTAAAAAAATAGTTATAGCTACAGGGCAAATTCCAAGAATATTACAAATGGAAGGTGCTCATTATCTTAAAACTAGTGACGATTTTCTTAAATTAAAATCACTACCTAAATCTATGATATTTATTGGTGCAGGGTATATCGGATTAGAATGCGCACATATGGCGGCAAGATATGGTTGTAAAGTGACCATTATTGAGCATGGGAGTCGTGCCTTAAAAGCATTTGATCCTGATTTAACTTCTGAATTGGTAAATGTTTCTAAAAAGTTAGGTATTCAATTTATTTTTAATGCTGAAATTTCAAGTATAGATAAACGTGTTAAAAATTATAGTGTAAATTATAAAACAGGAACAGATACTGCATCTGTAACAGCCCGTATGGTTTTTAATACCGCAGGGCGTGTGCCAGCAATTCAAGAACTTTCACTAGAGCATGGTGATGTTGCTTTTTCTGAACGGGGGATTAGCGTTAATACTTATTTACAAAATACAACGAATGAAGATGTGTATGCTTGTGGAGATGTTTCAGACCATAGTGTGCCTTTAACACCTCTTTCAGGTATTGAAGCTAAAGTGGTTTCTGAAAATATAATTGATGGAAACCGAAAGCATATTGATATTCCTAACGTGCCCTCTGTAGTCTTTACTTTACCAAATCTGGCATCAGTAGGGCTCTCTGAGGCAGAAGCTAAGAAAAGATATAACGATGTTATTGTTAAGCATGAATTAGTGCCTGATTGGTACAATGCTAAGCGTATTAATGAGAAGACATACGGATATAAAATTATAATTAATGCAGGTACCAATCGCATTGTTGGCGCTCACCTTTTAGGTCCTTATACCGCAGAAACGATTAATTTATTCACAATAGCCATAAACTTAAAACTGACTACTGAAGCTGTAAAAAACATGATTTTTACTTATCCTTCGTGGTCGAATGATATTAAATCTATGTTATAAGTTAAAATGAAGTGTTGATTTATTAAAGCGTTCATTTATTAAAGCGTTCATGTTTTGTTGTTAAAAACACGTAGATTTTATTCTGTATTACTACAGTTAATGATTGTTATTTTTTTACAATTAATCTCATATTCATAATATCTATGGTAATGATTTCACCAATCCAATCTATACCCATAATTCCTTCGTGAATTAATCCTGTTATAAATTGGGCATTAAAATTTTTAATTTCAGATGTGTCTTCTGCATTACTTAATTTATCTACTTTGGTAAAGTAAAAGGTATTGCTATGTTCTGGATTAAACATACTTTTTCTAATCTCTGTTTTGACTTTTAAAGTATCAATATTAAGATTTTCCATGTAACGCGAATTAAACCTATACACGCCAAAACCTGCTCCGCTATCTAAATTTACTAATAGAGAAAGTGTATCGTTCAATTTTATATCTGCAGCAATACCAATTGTAATTTCTTTGTCATAATGCACTTTTATAGGCATTTCGAAATCTGACTCTTTAATTCTATTATTTAGCGATTTTTTGCTTTCTACAATTAGTTGTTTGTTTTTAAAATCGATAGTTATTGGCGTCTCTATAAATGGTGTTAAAGAAATTAATCCATCTATTGGGATGTCTAAATCATACACCGAGTATAAGTCTTTTTCAAATTTAAATTCACCAATTTCAAGTAATTTTGCATTCCATATATCGGTCATTATTGCTTCACCTGTAGCTCTATGTCCTGTATGAAAATGATGTGTTTTTTCTAAATTAGGAATTTTATCTGCGAATTTTTTTAATAAGAGATTCATCCCTGCACCTGTGTCAAATATAAACTTACCTTCAACGTTATTTACTTTAGCTGTTATGAGTATATGACCATTTGGTGTTAAATCGAAAGGGATAATTATTGGCTCATTTTGGTTTTGTGCATAGCTAAGTGTAGAAATTAATATTATAAGCGTTATAATAATTTTATGCATTATACTATTTAAATTTACGTTTATCGTCTTTAAGACGATAGTGTTGTTGTTTTGTTTCTTTGTATTTAAAAATAGGTGTTTATCAACGTTTAATTTTATTCTAATTACTAAATATTTTTATGATATCTACACCGATTACTATTTTAATTACTCCAACGGACTAAAGTTTTTTAAGATCTCGTTAACTCTATTTTTTTATTTCATTCGCTTCTAGAACTCTTAAGAAATTGCCTCCAAGAATTTTAACGATGTCTTCTTCTGAATATCCTTTTTCTACTAGAGCCTTAGTGATTAAAGGGTATCCGGTAACATCGTCTAATTGTAATGGTGTGGTATTAATTCCATCAAAGTCAGATCCTAGTCCAACGTAATCTACACCAACCAATGCAACTATATAATTTATATGATCTATTAATATAGATAATGGTGGTCTGATTTGATCTGCTTCGTCTTTATATTTTTTATATAGGTAATCTTGCATATACCATTCATCCATTCCGCTTTTTATAAGAGAATCTCCTTCAATAGCGTGCTTTTCAAGAAATGCTTTTTCTTTTGGTTTAAAACTGTTATCTATAAAATTAGGATGAAAATTTACCATAATTGTTCCTCCATTTTTTGCAATAGCTTTTATTTGATCGTCTTTTAGATTACGACGACTAGATGTAAGGCTGTATACCGAACTGTGAGATGCAATTATAGGTTTGTTGGTAAGCTTAATTACATCCCAAAATGTTTGTTCTCCAGAGTGACTTACATCAATCATCATTCCTAAGTCATTCATTTTTTTTATCACTTGTACACCAAAATCTGTTAGGCCTTTTTCTTCTAAATCTGGATGTGTTGTTTCATCTGCCGCACTAGTAGCCCAAGCTGGAGCTGCGTTATGTGTTAAAGATAAATATCTGGCACCACGATTATAAAGTGCTTCTAATTTTTCAAGATCACCTTCTATCATGTGTCCACCTTCTACACCAAACATGGCTGCAATTTTATGTTCATTTACCGCTTTTAAAAGCTCTTCCGAGTTCGCTACTTTTGCAATTTTATTTGGATTTCTTGCAACTACAGCGTCTAGACTGTCCATTTCTCTGTTAGCAACAGCATAGGCGTTTTCTGTATTACCATCACAATACACAGAGAATATTTGAACATCTAAACCTCCTGTTTTCCAACGCTCTAAATCGCTATGTGTTTTTCCGGTTAAATCTTGATCTAGAACGACACCTTGGTCTACCGTTTTCATTAGAATATCGTTGTGTGTATCTATTACAATAGCATCATTATGAATCTCTAAATATGTTTTAGTTTTAGTTTTTTTTTCTGAAGGAGATTTACATGCTGATAGTAAAAGAAGTAGGATTACTAAATATTTCATAGTATATAATTTATAATTTAGGTGTTAAATATTTCGATTTAAAACATGGTTATAGGCTTAAGAGTGAGAATATATAACATGTTTTACGATTTAAAGATAAAATAAAAGTTACCTTATTATATAATTTGATTGTTTTTTTTTGAAGTACCAATGGTTAGTCTAAGCCTTGATTTTACGAATACACTACGTATTAACTAAAGGTGTTTTATGTAATTAAAATAGAATCAATTGTTTAGAAAATTTTATGCTTCTTTATTAATTTTATTCTAAAGTTCTACATTATTAAATTAGTGATTTACATTTTTATGATTTGGTCTAAACCTCTATTAAGATTTAAAATAACAGACCATTTTACCAATTTTAAATAAAAAAGCCTCAAGAAATAGTTGCTTTTTCTTGAGGCTTTTTTATAAATTAAGGTTGTGGTTATTTTTTAAACAGCCCAGTTTTTATAATGTCTTTATCTGTTGCGTTTGATGTATTATCAGTAGTTGTTCTATAGGTAGATTTAGGTGTTAAAACAGATATGTCTCCATCTTCATCTATTATTAAAGAGGTTGGTGTTAATTCTGTAATCTTTACAATACCATCAGAATCTTCTCCTTTATCCCATGAATAATAAAGTTCTGTTTGTTTATTATTAGACCAATACCACTTTGCTAAGCCACCTTCATTTTCGCTTAAAGGGCTTGTGTAAGTTACAAAATATGTCCCTGCTCTAGAGAAGATCACTGTCAAATCATCTACTGTTCCAATTACATTTTCTCCGTTAAAAGTTTCCATTTGCCAAGTTCTACAAAGTAAATCTGTGTTTGTAGAATTTTCAAATTCTGCATTCTTGTAAGCTTTAATTTCAATTTCACTTTCAGGATTATTTGTTAATGCAATAGAGAAATTTATAGAATCTTCATCAATATCTGATATTAAAAGTGTTCCAAAGTCTGAAAGTATAACAGTACTAGCATCAATAAGATTATAGGTTCCGAAAAGAATGGTTTCGGTATCTGTAGTTCTTTCTTCTTCCGTGTTTTTTACAATAATATAATTTCCACTCTCATTAAATTCAAAAGATTCATATTCACTTGAATTACTAACAATCCATTTTGAATTTATAGATACATCTTCAGAGGTTTCTTCATCATTGTTATTATCACTATCACATCCTGTTATTAATATTAATGTAAAAAGTGTTAATAGAATTTGACTAATTTTTTTCATTTTAAAATATTGTAGTTAATTAATTTATAAAATGGTAATTATAACATTTTATATGTTTATTTATTAATAATTAGAGGTTGTAAATGTAAAATAAATTAACAAATATAATTTAATAGAGTATTGTGTTTTTAAATAAACATTAGGATGTTTTTTTATCATAAAAACTAGTGTAAATAACAGATAAAGAGTTTTTTTTTGTTAAAATAAGTGTTTAGTATATCATTTTTATTCAATTATTTTGAGAAATACTAAACAATAACTAAAGTTATATTTTTAATGTAGCTTAAAGTTGTAAAATTGTTATGACTTTAAATACAAGATTTTTGTTGAAAATATTATACTGTAAAGCTGTTTTAAAGGATGTAAAGCAGCCGTGTGCTGAATAAAAATATTGTATTCCGTTAAATAGGTTAAGTTTGTAATCCAATAATAATTCTAAACCGACTTAAAATGAAAAGAATAATTTTACTTTTAGCCGTTAGCTTAACTCTTTTTTCTTGTAAAAATGAATCTAAAATTGTAGACGTGAGTGTTGAAGACACTAAACCTGGAATTACTTATTCTACTTTTGGAAAAGAAATAAACGATACCGATGTCTTAACTTCTGAAGACATGATGAAACATTATAAAGACTTAAAAGTAGGAGATACTATTAACTCTAAACTGAAAGGAAAAATTATTGAAGTTTGTCCTAAAAAAGGATGTTGGATGACATTAGATGTTGATGGAGAAAAACCTGTTATGGTTAAATTTAAAGATTACGCTTTTTTTATGCCATTAAAAGCAAAAGGAGATGTTGTTGTTAACGGCATTGCATTTGTAACAGAAACTCCAGTAGAAGAATTAAGACATTATGCCGAAGATGCTGGTAAATCTGCAGAAGAAATTGCAGCGATTACAGTTCCTAAATTAGAATATCGTTTTGAAGCAGATGGTGTTTTACTTAGAGAATAATTGATTATAGTTTCTGGTATGTTTATATTGATACATTTTCGTTTTTAAAAATGAAGTGGTAAGTTACATCTAATCTTTTAGAGATACTTTAGATTTCATTTAGAATTGCATTTTAGTTTTATGTCCTTTTAATTTAGATTATGAAATATTTAATAGCAGAAGATGAAGTTGATTTACGTCAATCTATTGTAGATTATTTGGAGCGTGATGGAAATATTTGTGAAATCGCTTCAGATTTTTTTGAAGCTGAAGAAAAAGTTTCGCTCTACGATTACGACATCATTATTTTAGATATAAATCTTAAAACAGGTAGTGGTATAGATGTTCTTAAGTCTTTGAAAAAAGATAAGAAACGTGCTGGTGTTATTATCATTTCAGCAAATAACTCATTAACCGATAAATTAGAGGGGTTAGATCTAGGCGCAGACGATTATATAACAAAACCCTTCCATTTAGCCGAACTTAATTCAAGAATAAATGCTGTACTTCGTCGCGGTAAATTTGGAGGTGATGAGTCTATAACTTTCAATGAAATTTCTTTAGACACAAAATCTAAAACCGCAACTATTAATGGTAAAGCGATGGCTTTAACCCGAAAAGAATACGAATTATTGTTGTTTTTTATATCAAATAAAGGGCGTGTACTTTCTAAAGAAATTATTGCTGAGCATCTATGGGGAGATAATAGTGACCTATTAGATAATTTTGATTTTATTTATGTGCATATTAATAACTTAAGAAAAAAACTAACTGCACAGGGTGCCAAATATATTAAGACAGCTTACGGCACAGGATATAAATTTTTAGAGGAATAAAACGGTGATAAAAAAGGAAAGACTTATTGCTAAAACGTCTAAAACGTTTCTTAGAGCAGCTGTGTTTTTAACGGTTTTAAGTACGCTTATACTTTATTTTTATACTAAAAATTTACTAAGGTCTGAAGTTGAAGAATCTTTATACACTACAGAATTTAGAGTTATATATGCATTACAGCAAGGTGAAGCAGAGTTTTCGTTACCTCCAATTACAGATGTAAAAGTTGTAGACCGCTTAGGTCCAGAAGTGTTAAAAGACACAATTATTTATGATCCTTCACAAGATGAAATGGAATTGTTTCGAGAATTATCTACTTATAGACGTATAAATAATAAAAACTATAAAATTACTGTTAGAAATCTAGGTGTAGAATATGAAGTTATTTTAATTGCCATAATGGGCTATAATATTGTAATTTTTATATTTGCTTTTTTATTTTTATTCTATATTTCAAGATCAAGAAATATGAAAACTTGGGAACCTTTTTTTTATAATTTAGAAGAAATGAAGCGATTCTCTCTGTTAAAAAACGAGCCTATTAATCTTGTAGATAGTGACATTATTGAGTTTTCAGAGTTAAAAGAAGAACTTGTCCATCTTTCGGATAAGGTAAAATTTGATTATGAAAATTTAAAACAATTTACAGAAAATGTGTCTCATGAGTTGCAAACACCTTTAGCAATTATTCAAGCTAAGATTGAGAACATAATCAATCAATCTGATATTAATAATAAGCAGTTTCAACAAATTACATCCATTCAAAAAGATATTCAGCGTTTAAAACAATTAAATAAACGTCTCACTTTACTTACTAAAATAGAAAATAATCAATTTGTTAATGTCGAACATATAAACATTACAGTCTTAGTAGGCTGTACTATTGAAAATTTTAAAGAATTAACTGAGAGTGATTTTTCTTTTATTGCAGATAAAGAATTAGTGGTTTCAATGGATTCTTATTTAGCCGAAGTATTATGTAATAATTTAATATCTAATGCGGTAAGATATAATAAAGATAATAATTCTATAGCAATCACTATTAAACACAATGTATTAACTGTTTCTAATTATGGAAATCAAGAATTAATGCATCCAGATCATTTGTTTAAACGGTTTTATCGTGAAAAAAATTATAATAATTCCATGGGCTTAGGTTTAGCAATCGCCAAGAAAATATGTGATTTGTATGGATTTCAAATTCATTATACATTTAAAGATAATCTACATCAATTCTCTGTAATTTTTTAAACGATTTAAATTCAACTTTAGTTTTTCTTTAGAATTGGTAAGTAGTTTTACACCTATAAATTAATATATGATTAATGAATAGGTTATTTCCACAAAGATTTGCACTTTTAAAAGTGTTCATCATTTTATTTTTATCAGCATCTTTTATTGTAAGATGTTCCTTTTTTGTATGGAACTTTTCAGAAGTAAGTGCAAGTCTTTTCGATTTCGTTCTCACATTTATAATAGGATTCCTATTTGATGTTGCAACCCTCTCTTTTTTTTTAATTCCATATTTAGTCTATTTACTTGTCTTGCCTCAAAAATGGACAGGATCATTATTGGATAGAATACTTACATATTTCGGGTTTTCTATAACGGTACTTATTATGTTTTTTTCCTTCTTCGGAGAAATTACATTTTGGGATGAATTTCAACGACGTTTCAATTTTATCGCTGTAGATTATCTTATTTACACCTACGAAGTTGTTAAGAATATTAATGAATCATATCCGCTTCCCTTACTAATATCTGGAATGTTAATCCTTGTTGCCTCTAGTGTTTTTATTAGTTATAGAACAGGTAGTTTTCAACAATCATTTACTAATAAAATAGCTTTTAAAATTAAAATTATTGCAGCTGTTCCTTGGTTTTTTATTGCTATTATATCAGGTATTTTTATAACAAATAAACAAGCGGATTGGTCTGTAAATAGATACAATAATGAACTGTCTAAAGCTGGAGTATATTCCTTTTTTGCAGCCTTTAGAAATAACGAATTACCATATAACGAATTTTATAAATCTATTTCTAAAGAGGACGCTTATCTATTTGTAAAATCAGATTTTAAAACTTTAGGCGATCGTTTAATTCACCCCAATACACCTAGTATTTACAGAACAGTAACTTCAAAAACAGATTCAATTAAGCCAATAAAACCAAATGTAATTTTTATTTGTGTAGAAAGTTTAAGTGCACGTTTTATGAAGACTTTTGGTAATGAAGATAATATTACACAACATCTAGATAGTTTGGTAGGTGAGAGTTTGTTTTTTAAAAACCTTTATGCTACAGGAACACGTACCGTTCGTGGTATGGAAGCCATAACGCTATCTATTCCGCCTTCTCCAGGGCGAAGTATTGTGAAGCGTAAACAGAATAAGGGACTTTTTACAATAGGAGAAGTTTTTAAACAGCAAGGATATAGCCGCACGTTTTTTTATGGTGGCGACGGATATTTTGATAATATGAACACCTATTTTGGAAGTAACGGTTTTAATATTGTAGATAGAGGGCGTGGTTTTTTGTTAGATAATACTTTCTCGGTTAAGCGTACAAATATTGAAGATAATGAAATCACTTTTGAAAATGCTTGGGGGGTTTGCGATATGGATATTTATAATAAAGTACTTAAAGAAGCCGATAATGAATATGAAGAAGGGCGACCTTTTTTTAATTTTGTAATGACAACCTCTAATCACAAACCTTATAGTTATCCAGAAGGTAAAATTAATATTCCTTCTAATACAAGCAGAAATGGAGCCGTTAAATATACTGATTATGCTATCGCAGAATTCTTAAAACTTGCTAAAGAAAAACCATGGTTTAGTACTACTGTTTTTGTTATTATGAGTGATCATTGTGCTAGTAGTGCGGGGCGTTGGGAGCTAGATATAGACAATTACCATATTCCTGCGTTCATTTATAATTTACCACAAACAGAGGCTCGTATTGTAGAAGCTCAATGCTCTCAAATAGATTTGTTTCCAACATTGTTTTCTTTGTTTCATTGGGATTATAACTCTAATTTTTTTGGTCAAGATATATTACATATGAAAGCCGAAGATGAGCGTGCTTTTGTTGGGAATTATCGAAAATTAGGTTATTTAAAAGCAGATAAGGTGATGATTTTAGACGAACAATCTAACGCAAATTTTTATAAGTGGAATACGGCAGATAATAGTTTAAGTACACTTCCTATTGATGCCCAATTTCTACAAAAATCTATTTCTTTTTATGAAGTTGCCGATGATTTGTATAGGACTGGTGGATTAAAATTAAATACAACCAAATGATTCACATCCACTTTATAGTGAATCCTATTTCTGGGCAAGGTAATTATGGGTTCGAGAATATTAATTTAGATGATTTTTTTGAAAAAATCTATTATAATATTACCGTAAAATATTCAGAATTTAAAGGGCATGCTATCTGTTTAGCAAAAGCATCTATATCTGAAAAAGCTGATGTTGTTGTTGCATGTGGAGGAGATGGAACGATAAACGAAATAGCATCTGTTTTGGTAGATAGCGGCATTTCTTTAGGTATAATTCCGCTAGGATCAGGAAATGGCTTAGCTTCAAACCTTAAAATACCGCAAGACATTGTAAAAGCATTAGGTGTTATTAAAAAAAATACTAAAACAAAAATAGATGTGGGATGTATTAATCAATTCTATTTTTTTAGTAATTCTGGATTTGGGTTTGATGCCAAAGTAATTAGTCATTATGAAGCATCAAAAAAAAGAACATTGTATGCTTATTTAAGTGCAACATTTAAATCGTTTTTACAGTCTAATTCCAATACAATAACAATTGATGTTAATGGAAAAAAGACAATCGAAAATCCATTTTTAATATTTATTTCAAATTCAAATAAGTTAGGTTACAATATGAGTTTAACACCAAAAGCATCATTAGAAGATGGCTTGTTAGATGTTATAATTGTGCCTACAATTAGCACCTTTAAAATGGTGGTATTTGGAGCATTAATGCTTTTAAAAAAAATTGAATGGATGAAAGAAGTTAAAGGGTTTCAAACCAAAATTTTAACTTTAAAATTAAAGTCAGGCGATGTCTTTGAATCTCAGGTCGATGGAGAATTATTAAGTATAAGAGGCAAATCGGTTGTTATTTCATTAAAAGAAAAAGCACTTACAGTGATTGTGTAACGCTTTTAAACTTGTCTGGGCAAAACGTTTCTGTAGATTCTATATTAAAACAAAAATCAACTAAATTTAAATTTGAAGTATTAATTAATCATACTACGCTTATTGGTTATGGAATAATAGGTTTAGAGAGTCTCATACCATAAAAAATATTAATGAAGGCACTAATAATGAATTAAGAGAGAATATAGATAAAAAAATTATCGTAGATGTTTTAGTCAGTATGCTCCATCTCTATCCGTTTATGCTTTAAATAGATTTGGTATAAAAGGAAACATAGTTTTAAAGATAGAACCATTATTTTTGGCACAGCGTATTTAATAAAGGGATGAACTGTAATAAAACACCTTAAAGTTTAGTAGGATACATTTTTTTTATAAAGACAATCGAGACTAGTGCTGCAAGACTATCTGTTACTACAAACGATGTCCACACACCGTTTAAACCAAACATCCAATTAAGCGTATAAGCAATAGGTATAAACAAGAGAATGGGTCTAAGTAATGCAAAAAAAATCGCAATTCTGTTCTTGTGTAATGCCTGGAAATAACGTGTTGCTATAATCTGAACCATATAAAACGGAATAGATAATGCAAAAATACGTAATGCAGTTTTGGCGAGACTTCTTATCTCTTCGTTTTTATTAATAAAAATAGAAATAATTTTATTGGGCAACAATTCTAACAGGATAACTCCTAAAATACCTATTGAAGCCACTATAATCATAGTATAAAGCAATGTTTTGTAGTTTTGTAAGTGTTTTTTTGCACCAAGATTAAAACTAATAATGGGTTGTATGCCATCTCCAATACCTAAGGCTGTCATCATAAAAAATACATTAACACCAAAAATAATTCCCATTACAGCTACAGCCTCTGTACCTCCAGATTTAAGGAGTAAGTTATTTGCAATCACATTCTGAATACTAGTAGCACAATCCATAATAAATGGGGAGGAGCCTAGTAGTAGCATAGGTAAAATAACATCTTTTTGTAATTTAATGTTTTTCCAAACTAGCCTTATAAGGCTTTTTCCTCTTATATAATATGCAATTAAGAACACGCTATTTACACCTTGAGCAATAATTGTAGCCAATCCTGCACCACGAACTCCCATGTCTAAGCCTTTCATAAAAACAATATCTAGCGTGATGTTTATAACCGAAGAGATTAAAATAAGCTTTGCAGGTAAACGTGGGTTTCCTTCTGCACGGCAAGTAAATTCTAGAGCAATAAAAAAAGACAAAGGAAATCCGAAAATAATAACTTGTAAATATTCGGCAGATAGGTTTAAAAGGTCGCCTTGGGCCCCGAAGAGTTCTAATAAGGGTCTATAAAATAATAATCCAGAACCTGTAAATAACACGATAATTATTAAAAGTCCTGCAATCATATTGCCTAGAGCAATTTCAGCTTTTTCAGGTTTAGATTCTCCTAAGTATTTAGAAATCATAACACCAGTTCCGCTACCAAATAAAAGAACAAAACCAAACTGAAAAAGAAATACAGGAAATACCATGGTCACAGCAGATAGTCCTTCTGCTCCCACAAATTGCCCCACAAATATCCGATCTACAATGTTATAAAGTGCATTAATTAACAGTCCTAAAACAGCAGGACCCACATACTTTATAAGCTGTTTTAAAACAGAATTTTCAGTAATTAACATGGTAAAGATTTATAATTATATGTGTAATGCTAAGCTTGTACTTTACGAAGCATGTTTACATATTTTTTAATATTAATAAGCAAAAGTAGCCGAAAAAAATAGTGTATTGTGTATTGTTATTTTGGTAAAATAGATTGTTATTTAGGTTTTTCTATATTTGTGTAGATTCTGTTTATACTATGAAGATTTACGATAATATAAAAACTTATTTTTTAAATGATATAGATGAAACTACAGATTATAACAATCAGTTTTATATAAGAACATTTAGTGGTAAAAATTTAAATACAGAATTGCCTGATCCTGTATATTTTGAACCGCACAAAAGAGATTTTTTCGAAATAGGTATAATAGCTCGTCATAATAAGAACATGATGATTGGAGATCAGACTTTTTATAAAATGACTAATGGTTTAGCTATTATTTCTCCTTTTCAGACTATTAGTTATGGCAAAAGTAATTCTGGTGTTGACGATGATGATGAAGGATATGTTATTTATTTTAAATCTTCAATTTTAGAAGGTTTAAATCAGCCGTACGAAGTGCAAAATAGGTTTCCTTTTTTTAAAATGCATACATTGCCTTTATACTATTTATCTGAAGACGATTTTTCTGTTATTTCTGTTTTAGCTGAATCCTTATACCAAGAATCTAGAAATAATGAAATTCATAGTTTAGAGGTAATTAGTTCACTACTTAGTGTATTACTTTATAAGGTAAAACGTGTGACATATAACAATGAAGGTATAGTAACCTTAAATAGGTTTGATGTTATTATGTCGAAGTTCGAAAATGCAATTCAATCTACTCATACTAATTTTTTATCGGTTAATGAATATGCCTCCATGCTTAATATAAGTCCAATTTATCTTACCGAATGTGTAAAAAAGGCAACCGGTAAAAGTGCTCAGAAAATTATTATAGATTATAAGGTCTTACAAGCTAAAACACTACTGCATCAAAAAGAAAAATCAATTTTAGAAGTTGCAGATGCTTTAGGATTTAATGAAGTGTCAAATTTTAATCAATTTTTCAAACGCAATGTAGGCATTACAGCTTCCCAGTTTCGTAAGCAATAAACTAGCATTAAAACAGCCTATGTTATAATAGGCTATTTATTTCAGTTTAATTCAAGCCATCCAATATCTATGTATCGATACTGTACTAGAACTAAAAATAGTATATTTAATTTCGTTATTTATTCACCAAATAAAACGCTTTATTTTAAGCGTCAATCTGTGTTATAACCGATTTTATTCGTAATAAAACAAGACAATTTTTTTAATTCTGAAAACAGGTTAAAAACCATTCACCTACACTTTTTGTCTATTCAACTATAGCAAATACCTTACAAACGATTTCAAAATAAAATTTCAAACAAAAGACCCTATTTTTGCAATCTTCCTAAACTTCATTTAGAATGACACATGTTTTAAAAATACTACTGATAGAAGATGATATGATTGAAGTGATGAAATTAAATAGAGCTATTTCGTCACTCCAACTTAATCATAAAATTATCGAAGCCAATAATGGTGAAGACGCCTTACATCTTTTAGAGAAAAAGGAAGACTTACCAGACATAATTTTATTGGATTTAAATATGCCTAAAATTAATGGTATCGAGTTTTTAAATATTCTTAAACAAGACGACGTTCTAAAATATATTCCCACGATTATTTTAACAACATCTAGTAATCAAAAAGATTTACTAGAATGTTACAAGATTGGTATTGCGGGTTACGTATTAAAACCTTTAAAGTATGAAGAGTACGTCTCTAAGATTGAAAAACTTCTAGCGTACTGGAGCATCAACGAATTAAAAAAAATATAGTAGACAATCTGTATTTAAAAAATTTAATTTTATAGTGCTAAGGTGCTCAGGATGTTATATATTACAATCACACTACAAAAAACTTAAAGCATGAAAGGTATTGTTTTTACTGAATTTTTAGATTTAGTTGAAGATAAATTTGGGTTAGAAATGGTTGATAAAATCATTACTGAATCGAGTTTAGAGTCGGAAGGCGCATACACAGCTGTTGGGACTTATAAATTTTCAGAAATGTTGCAATTACTTCAACATTTAAGCGCACATACAGATATCTCTATAGATGATTTATTATTAGTTTATGCCGAACATTTTTTTAGTGTTATAGAACGTAGTTACCCAGGATTATTAGATATATATAAAGATCCTATCGAGATGCTTTCTTCTATTGAAAATCACATTCATATCGAGGTACGAAAAATTTATCCAGATGCCGAGTTACCAACTTTTGAAGTTATAGAGAAAAGTGAAAATTCGTTAATCTTAATTTATAAATCTAATCGTGCGATGCATCATTTTGGTTTAGGATTAATGAATAAAACTTTTGAGCATTTTAATGAAGAAGCAACCATTTTACTGGAAAAAATAAAAGAAGATGGTACAGAAGTTAAGTTTACTATACATAAAAAGTAATGAGTCAGCATCAAATTGACATATTACAACGAGCTCTTAATCGCGAAAAAGCGGCTAGAAAACAAGCTGAATCTATTTTAGAACAGAAAGCAGCCGAGTTATATGAAACCAATCAGAAACTTGAAAAATCGTACGCAGAATTAGAAACCTCTCTTACTAAAAAAGACTCTCAATTACAGGGTGTATTTGAAAATATTGTTGATGCTTATTTAATTATGGATTTAACAGGCAATATTTTAAAAATGAATGATGCTGCACTGCATTTATTAGGATTTAAAGATGAAGAAGTAGATTTTAACCTCATGAAAATGGTTAGTCCAGATGATGTTGAACGTGTGTCTAATTCTTTTCAACGCTTAATACAAGAAGGTACTTTAACAGATTTTGAAATTAAAATAAATACGTATTTAAATCTTGAAAAACTAGTACATATAAATGCTAGTATAGTTTATCACGATAAAAAGCCTTTTGCAGCTCAAGGTATTATAAGAGATATTACAAAAGAAAAGGAAGCCGAAGAAAAACTTAAAGAGTCTGAAAATAGATTGGCCACTTTAATTCTTAACTTAGATAGTGGTGTGGTTTTAGAAGACGAAAACCGAAAGATTGTACTTACTAATAAAAAATTTACCGAGTTATTTAATATCGATGCAGATCCAATAGATTTAATAGGGATGGACTGTAAAGAAGCCTCAATACAAAATAGTGTTTTATTTAAAAATCCAGAACTGTTTTTACAACGCATGGAGGATATAGATACTATAAGAGAAACGGTTATTGGTGATGAGTTAGAAATGTTAGATGGTAAAATTTTAGAACGAAATTATTTACCCATTATTCAAGGCAACCAATCTAAAGGGTATTTGTGGACATTTAAAGATGTAACACTTAATAGAACCTATAGAAAAAGTTTAGAGGTCGAAAAACAGAAATATTACAGTATTATTTCTAACATGAATTTAGGCCTTGTAGAGATCGATTTAGACGATAAAATATTGATGGTTAATCAAACTTTTTTAGATATGTCTGGATACTCTCAAAACGAACTTCTGGGTGTAAAAGGAAAAGATATTTTTCCTGTTTTAGAAGATAAACCTATTATTGAGGAAAAAGTAAAACATCGTAAGACAGGAAGAACAGATTCGTACGAGTTACGTGTTACAAATAAAAAAGGCGAATTAAGATATTGGTTAATAAGTGGTGCTCCAAATTATGATATAGATGGTAATGTTATAGGTTCTATAGGTGTAAATTTAGATATTACAAACCTTAAGAATTTAGAACTTCAAAAAGAAAATCTGTTAAACGAACTCGCTAAAAGTAATAACGAATTACAAGAGTATGCTCATATTGTTTCTCACGATTTAAAATCGCCATTACGAAGTATAGATGCTTTAGTAAGTTGGATTAAAGAAGATAATGGCGATAAATTAGATGCGTTAAGTCTTCAGAATTTTAATTTAATAGAGGTGACTCTAGAAAAGATGGAGCAACTAATTTCCGATATTCTAGATTACTCTAGTATAGGTGCCGAAGATAGTGAGAAAACGGAAGTTAATATAGACGGACTTTTAAAAGATTTAGTTGAAATGTTATATATTCCAGAACACATTTCGGTACATATTTCTGAAGATATGCCAATGGTGTTAGGGCATAAAACGAAGTTGCAGCAAGTCTTCCAAAATTTAATTAGTAATGCCGTTAAGTTTATCGATAAAGATAAAGGTTATATAAATATATCAGCAAAAGAACTTAGTGATTCTTATCAATTTACAATTCAAGATAATGGTATGGGAATTGAAAAACAATTCCATGATAAAATATTTAAAGTATTCCATTCTCTTAAAAACAGTAAAGATTCCTCAGGGATAGGCTTGTCTATTGTACAGAAAATTGTGCAATTACATAATGGTAAAATATGGCTAGAAAGCGAACCTAATATTGGTACAACTTTCTTTTTTACACTAAAAAAATAACATGAAAATAGTACAGTTAACAAAAAAAGAAGCGGGTAAGGATTGGATATATATTGGTAATAAAATAACACTAACTAAACCATTGGTTTTAGTTTTTGGGAACAGGTATCTATTAGAAAATGAAGGCTTATACACAGAAATTAAAACGTTGTTTCCAGATGGAGAAATTGTTTTTGGTTCTTCTTGTGCAGATATTACTGCTAAATCTGTAAATGAAAATGCTGTTACGATTACTGCTATAGAGTTTGAAAAAAGTGCATTTGTTATTAAAACAAGTAATGTTTTAAATAAAGATTTCGATAGTTTTAAAACGGGAAGCGATTTAATAAATCAATTTCCTAAAAGCAGACTTAAATATGTATTTGTAATTTCTGAAGGGAGTTTTATTAACGGTAGTGAGTTAACTAAGGGTATGAATAATGCCACAGAAGATAATATTCTTATTACTGGAGCCTTATGTGGCGATTCAGATCGGTTTGAAAAAACATTGGCATCATATAACGAAAATCCGAAACCAGGAGAACTTGTTGCCATAGGTTTTTATGGAGATGCTTTAGAAATTTCATTTTCTATCTACGGTGGTTGGACTCCCTTTGGACCAGAACGTATGGTAACCAAATCTGACGGAAATATTCTATACGAATTAGATAATATGCCTGCTTTAGATATTTATAAAAAATATTTAGGAGATAAGGCAAAAGATTTACCTGGCGCAGCATTATTATATCCTTTAAATGTTAAGAGTGCAAAAGAAAAACAATCTATTGTTCGTTCTATTTTAAATATAGACGAAGCAAATAATGCGGTAATATTAGCAGGAGATATTCCTGTAGACTCAAAAGTGCAACTCATGATGACTAATGTAGATAATATTGCAAATGCATCAGAACAAGCCGCAAAACAAGCTTTAAGTTTACGCGAAAAGAAGCCAGAATTAGCAATATTGGTGAGTTGTATTGGAAGAAAATTGGTTTTGGACCAGCGTGTGGAAGAAGAAATAGAAGAAGTTACACAAGTTATAGGAGAAGAAATTGCTGTAACAGGATTGTATTCTTACGGAGAGATAGCACCATTTCACGGCGAAGTGTCCTGCCAGTTGCATAACCAAACCATGACGGTAACTTTATTAAGCGAGTAATGAATTCATTATTAAAAAGACAGTTACGTAAGTATTTAAGTAAAACATCTATAACGTCAGATTTGGAACCCTTTATAGATGCTGTAGATAAGTCTTATAATAATTTTGACGAGCATTTTGCCATGTTACAACGTGCCATGAGCATTAGTTCTGAAGAGTTATTTACTGCCAACCAAAAGCTGCAAAAAGAAGCTAAAGAGCAACAAGAACTTATAGATAAATTAAAAAGTGTAATTAATACTTTAAAAGTTTATGATTCTTCGGAAACTGATAAACCAGTTAACGAGGAATTAAGCGGACTCAATTTGGTTAATTTCATAGATAGTCAGACTAAAGATATTATTGAAATTAACGAACATAGAGCGCAAGTTTTACAAAAATTAGAAGAACAAAATCAGGAATTAAGTGATTATGCCCATATGGTCTCTCATGATTTAAAATCGCCATTACGTAGTATAGATACGTTAACGGCATGGTTTAAGGAAGATTATAAAGATAAAATAGATGCAAACGGGAATAATAACCTGAATTTAATACGTGACAATGTTGAGAAAATGGATAATCTAATTAGTGGTATTTTAGATTATACTACGATTAGTAAAATTGAATCTGAGTTTTATGACGTAGACCTGGATAAGTTAATAGACACTATTTTGGATCTTATTTCTGTTCCAAATCACATTTCTATTCAAAAAATATCAAAATTACCGGTTATAAAAGGCGATAAATACAGGCTTCAACAATTGTTTCAAAACCTAATAGATAATGCCATAAAGTATAACGATAAAGCAGAAGGATTTATAGAGTTAGGCGTAGAAGATGATAATGAGTTTTGGAAGTTTTATATAAAAGACAATGGTAAAGGGATTGATAACATTTACTTTGAAAAAATATTTAAAACCTTTGAAAAGTTAGAAAACAACATCGAATCTGTAGGTATTGGCTTATCTATAGTGAAAAAAATCGTTGATGTTTATGGTGGTAAAATATGTCTAGATTCAGAATTAGGCAAAGGCACTACCTTTTATTTTACACTAAAAAAAGAGACATATGGAACAACCTAATCTATCTTATATACACAGTATGTCTGGAGGTGATACTGCTTTCGAACAGAAATTAATAGCTATTATAAAAAACGAATTTCCAGAAGAAAAAGCAACGTATTACGAAAACTTTAATGCAGGAAATTTTAAAATGACTGCAGATAATGTACATAAACTTAAGCATAAAATTAGTATTTTAGGACTTGAGAAAAGTTATGATATTGCAGTAGCATTTGAAAACAATTTATTAGATGGTAACACAGACCTTAGCGATGCTTTTGAATCTATCTTAAATAACATAACTAATTATTTAACTACGTTGTAACTAGTATTTATGAATTGTATTATTATCGATGATGAGGCTACGGCAAGAGCTATAGTTGTTCAATTATGCTCTAATATTAAAAGTCTTAATGTTTTAGCAGATTTTCCAGATGCAATTCAGTCTATGAAATTTTTAAATCAAAATGAAGTTGATTTAATTTTTTTAGATATTCATATGCCAGATTTTACAGGCTTCGATTTTATTCAAACCTTAAAAAATCCACCTAAAATTATTCTAACAACTTCCGATCCTCAATTTGCTATTGATGCTTTTGAGTACGAATGTATTATAGACTATTTAGTGAAACCTATTTTGTTGCCACGTTTTAAAAAGGCGGTAACAAAAGCAGAAAATACAGCGCTTACTACAGCTGTTAAAAAAAGCACTACAGCCAAAAAAGACGTATCTTCTACTGGAGATGTTTTATATGTAAATATAGATAGACGCCTTATAAAAATAGAAATTCCAAGTATTTATTTAATAGAAGCTAAAGGCGATTATATACTTATTAAAACTGAAGATAAAAACTATACAGTTCACTCTACATTAAAAAAAATTGAAGATAAATTATCCGATAGCGTTTTTCTAAAAGTACACCGTTCTTATGTTATTAATGTCAAGAAAATTATTGATATTGAGGATAATAGCGTTTTAATAAAAAAAGATGTTATCCCTGTAAGTCGTTCAAACAGGCCAGAATTAATGAAACGTTTAAATTTATTGTAATAGCTTAACTTGCAAATGCTTCCATTCGTCTACACTTAGTTTTCATCTACCGAAAATTAAAAATTATCAACATATAGAAACATAGTTTTGTGGTATAAATAATTATATCATGAAAAAAATACTATTATTAATTATCTTATTTTACGCTACAGTACATGCCCAAGATGTACCGTTTAATTGTGATTATAATGCGTATTTATTTCAATATAATGATGTATATGCTGTCGATTTAGCTTCAGGTAATTCATATGTTATTGCCACAGATGTTACACCTGGTAATATAAATGCTACAGCTTACAATCCTGCAGATGGATACATATGGGGATCGTTAAGTACGCCTGAAAAATCAATTGTGCGTATTGGTAAGAATTTTGAAACCACTACATTTTATATCCCAGAATTATCAAACGGAAACAATTATGTTGGAGATATTAGTACCAATGGTTTATATTATTTAAAAGGAGGAGGAAAGACTTACCATACTATAGATTTAAACCCAGACTCTAATAACTACGGGAAGTATAAAGACGCTTTACAATTATCTCAAAGCATTAGTAATCACGATTGGGCCTTTAATGCTGTAGATAATAAATTATATACAGTAGAAAAGAAGACTAATATTTTATACCGGATAGATGCAGAAACAGGTATGGTACAAAGCTTAGGAGCAGTACCTATACTTTCCGGATTAAGTTATACGTATGGTGCAGTATATTTTGATGCTTCAGGTCGTTTTTATGTGTCGGCTAATCAAACAGGAACAATATATGTAATACAGAATGTTCAAGATTTAAACGGATCTAATACTATGGAATCTAATCTGTTTGCATTCGGACCTTCAAGCGCAAGTAACGATGGAGCACGTTGTCCGACAGCTCCTGTGCTTCAAGAAATTTGTGATAACGGTATTGATGATGATGGCGATGGATTGATTGATTGTGAAGACCCTTCGTGTTCTGGTTACTCAGGTTGTCCGGTTATACAAACTATTGCATCAACAAGTGCAAATGCTGGCGGATTAGAGAGTAATAATCGTTTATCAGATCAAATAAGTAAACGAAATTTTAATAGAACAAAAAGCAACTATACATTTAATAAAAACACCGCAAAACAGCTTAAAAAATTAGAATCTTACGGCAATACAGCAACTAGCAGAACGGCATTTCAATTATCAGACTTTATTCCACTTGAAGTGATTAATGAAAATATTGTAGTCGAGTCTTCTCCAGACGATTTAGTCGGAATTACAAATGCTACTCAAGTGTATTCTGTAGATTATATTAGACAGGATGAAGCTGTAGCATCTATACTGGTTTTAGAAACCGAAGACGGTGTGTATGAGCATACCAAATACATTTGCGATAGGTTGTTAGGTGCCGAATTAATTTCTGTATCGACTATAGAAATTAGTGAGCAACAATTTATTAAAGCTTTAGTTAAAAACAGTGACGGCTCGTTAGAATTTGTATTAAGTTTTTCAGCAAAATCAACCCCAGATAATACCAATTTCGAAATCGAGAGTCATTGGAATCTAGATAAATACGAAGATCATGTAGGCTTTTATAATTTTCAAATTTGGTCAAATTCTTTAGACGATTTAATAACGTTAGGTGAAGAAGTTATACAGTTAGTTGCAGTTCAAAAACCTATTTCAAGTTATAATAATTCTACACCACCAACGGTTTTTGTTAAAAAGGGAACTTACCGTAATGGCAAGTTAGATTTAGAAATTGTAAATACTAATAGAAGTGCCTTGGTTAATTTTGATGGTGGATTGAGAACGACAGAAACCAATCTTGTAGATTATGTGTCGACCAACATTAATTTAGACGGAAATTATATTTCTAATATTCAAGTTGATGCCGGAAGCTTGTTTGATATCGGGTTTAGAATAGGTGATGGAGTTGCGACTCCCGATGATTTATTTTTATCAGACGGACCTTGGGGATACGATGATGCTGCACCAACTACAACAGTAACAAGCTATGTTGTTAAAGCGAATGAAAGCACCTTTACAAACGACGACTACCAGATTGAACGAAGTATTAGTTTAAAGGCCACAACTAGCGAATATATTGCAGCGTATAGAGCCTTGACACCAAAATTTAATCCTATAGATTTATCTGTATATAAAAGCTTTCAACTTCAAGCAAAAGGGACAGGAACACTAATTGTACGATTGGTGAAAGAAAGCGTAAGCAATTGGGAAACACAATATAAAACAAGTATAGATTTAACAGACGAACTGCAAGAATATAGTCTGTTATTTTCAGATTTTAAATCTAGTAACGGAGAACCAATAGCAGTTCACGATGTAACGTCTATGGTGTTTACCATGTTAGCAGAAAATGGCGAAGAAACTACGAAAGAAATGACTTTAGAACAATTAAGATTTTCTACTAATACAAATACTCTTTCTGTAGCAGATACGCTTTTAGAAAAAGAAACAGGTCCGTTTGCATCTCCAAACCCGATGAATACCAGTACTAAAATTCACTTTACAGCAATAAGCTCTGAAGACGTTGTGTTAGTAGTATATAACCAAATTGGAGGTTTAGTAAAACAAATAGCGTTTAAAGCAACAAATGGTAATAATGAAATAGCATTAGACCGAGATCGCCTAAGTTCTGGACTGTATTTATGTAAAATTAAAAGTAAGAATACCACTTATAAAACGATTAAGCTACTCGTGAATTAATTAATAGCTAATTCCTCCTGTAGTGTGGCAAAAGACGAAAGTCTTTTGCCTTTTTTTGTTTTATGGTTTTTTCTGAAAAATGAAGGTTGAATAGGTGTACTCTTAGAATTGTTAATCCTTTTGTTTTATCGTATTAAATAGATATCAACTTTAGTTTTATTGATGAGATTGGTTTTTAATTCATCAAGCAACGTATTACAATCATATTGAATTTCTTAAATATTAGAGCACAATTATTCAAATTAGAATTAAAGCACGTTTATCAAGATTTGGTTTAAGAGTTTAGTTCAATTTAGAAAACGGTATAAGAGTATTTATAAATTAAATAGACGGACTTAAATCACTTTTTTCTATTGTAGAACAGTCTTCCTTAATTAAAAATTGGGAGCTTAAAGTCTTTTGGAAACGCATATCAGACGATGATATTGAAATACAATAGGGCGATTTTAAAGTGATATCACATGTTTATTCCTAATATCAAAATAGCGTATATGCAGCATTTGGCATTGATTATTAGAGACTTCTTTGATCGTAATTACTCTAAAACAATCATTTTATTAGACATATTAATTGTTGAATAGGTGGCTAGATTGGATTGAACAGGGGAAATTAGAAGCCTTTAATCTTGAAAATTTAAATCAAAATGGTGTTTAAAAGAATTAATAGACCAAAAAGGTAAAGGCTATAACTTTTTAAAAAGTATAGTTGTTTTAGATAGAGTGGGGTAGTAAACTGTAACAGTTGTAGCGTACGTTTACAAGGACTAAACTGTACTATTTATTATTCAAGATATGTATAATATAGAATATTAAGTGAGCACAAGGTTTAGTTATTACACATTTTAATATAGGTTATATTACTTATTTTAAAAGTCAATATCATTATTTTCTAAAAACAGGAGAATCAAACAAGTACCATTTAAAACGTAAACCAATTTCAGAAAACGTAAAACCAGCAGCTGTGGCAGAGGCGATGTTACTTCGTGTGCCATAGAGATTTAATAAGGTGCGTTCTGTGAACTTATATCCTAACTTTCCTTGTATGCGGTAGGTTAGTTGGCTACTATCGTCTTCAATATACTGTAATCCTGTTGCTGCAGTAAGTTCGTAAAACCATGATTTTGGTTTGGTAATGACTTCATCTTTTATAATGTTTGCGAAAATTTCGACAGCATTAAATTTTTCAGGACTAAAATAAATGGTTGGTACTTGGTTTTTAAATGTAATATATTGATAGTTTAAACCTGCTTTTAAACTTGGTTTAGCCATAATGTTATAATATAACGATGTGAACAATAGGTTTCTGTTGTTATCATCGTTTTGCCATGTATAATAATATTGTGTAAACCATCCTAAATTAAAATTGGTGCTTAAATTGTAGTTTGCGTACAGGTTATTCATCACAATTTCTCGTTCTAATAATTCGGCATTAAAACTTTGTATTTCACTTTTGTAACCAATATCTAAAACTTGAAGTTTAAACGGTTTTATGTTTAAAGACAGATCGGTAACAAATTGAGTATAATTGTTGTTATTCGCTTTTGCAGCTGTAATACCTGCAGTACCTTTAAAGGTTATATTTTGCAAAATCTGATAGCTTAATCCTAAAGCAAAATCGTTAGATTTAGCATCGTTATCGGTGACTTTATTACTAGTTGATCTGTAACTATAATGCGCTAACCATTTTAGTCTTGTAGACGTTGGGAATTCAATATTGGTTTGTACGGCGTAAGCTTTGTTATCGCCATTATCTGAAGAATGTAAGGTTTTGGTTTCCCAAAAGGGTGTAAAGTTTGCGTTTAATGTTTTTATAAAATTAGTAGCATCTTTTTGGTTATTGTAAAATTTTAGTGTGTTTTCTGCTGAACGGTAGGCATCATCATAACGTCCTATTGCTTTTAAAGCATTGGCTTTTCCTAGATTTCCGTCAAACGAGGTACTGTCATTTTCTAAAATCCGATTATAATCTACAACACTCTTTTTAAAATCACTTTTATAAATATTTAAAGTTGCACGGAGTGATAATAACCAATTCTTGTTGGGGTTATCTGTAATTAATTTAGATATTAAAGTATCTGCAGTTTTATATTCTTTATTCCAAATTAAGGCTTGTATATAACGCTCTGTAGTTGGTTGAATGTGTTTCTGATTGGTATTCGTTTCTAAATTTGAATAGGATTGCTCACTAATTTGTAAGGCCTCTTTTTCCTTTCCGTTTAAATGTGCAACTAAAGCTAAGCCATTTAAAGCGATATGTTTAGTTTCTTGATTCGTTTTTAAAAAAGTATAAGTCGCTTTTGCATCTTCTAAGCGGTCTGCTATTAAGTATAAATTTGCCAGATTGATTAAAGTGTCGGTATCATCTTTAAAAAGCGTTAAGTTTTCTTTTAAAAGACGTTCTGCTTCTTTGTAATTCTGAGCTTGCTGCTTCTGGTAGGCATACCCTAAATAAATGTATTTTTTAGATGTTAATGCATTTGCATTTCCAGGTAAGACCTCTAAAGCTTTATTCACATAAATTAATGCTTCATCATAAATTTTAAGATTAGATAGTGTATTTGCATAACCTAAAAGTGCTGGAAAACTTCGGTTATTTTCTGTAATTAAACTTTCGTAAAATGTTTTTGCATCGAGGTAGTTTTTATTCCATAATAAAGCTTCTGCATAGTTTAATTTAATTTCAAAATCTGTAGGATAGGTTTTTAATAAATCGGTAAATATTGTAACAGCTTGTTCTGAATCTCCCTGTAAACCAACAGCACGACCATAACATAATTTAGCTGTTTTATTTGTTGGATAATTTTTTAAAACAGTTTTGAAAAAGGTTTCTGCTTTAGCATATTTTCCAGTTTCTAAATATGTAAAACCTTCTTGCATATCTTGTGCATTAGCTAAACTTGTAAAAACTATTAGGCATAATATAAGATAATATTTATAGGTCATTTGTTCTGTTTTTATGTTAATGCAAGTTAATCAATCCAATCCAATCATTCGTCTATAGCAAGTTGCAACTCACCGAAATATATTGGTAATCTGTTGATTGTTAAAAGATATTTGTATCAGTAATACCAAATTGTATGTGTTTACAAATTAAGGGTTACTAAATTATTTAAAGTATTAAAGACACAAATAATGATGCAAATTATTTCGAATATAAGCTCTAGAAAAATATCTCCAGAGCAACTTTTTATGTTAAGCGTTTTATTGGTTAACGGAGGCAATTATGTATATAATCTTATTTTAGGACGTTTGTTAGGTCCAGAACAATTTGCAGATGCCGCTGTGCTAATTACCTTTTTATTAGTACTCTCTTTTGTTGCTATGACTTTTCAATTGGTAACGGCAAAATTCTCAGTGTTATTTGAAGCCCATATTTTTAAAAATTTTGTGTCTAAAGTTTATAAAAATGCACTTGCTGTGGGAATCTTCTTAGGGTTTTTAATCATCTTGTTTTCCAATCAACTTCAACACATTTTCAACACATCAACGGCCAGTATGTTTATTATTTTTGGAATGGGTGTACCTTTTTATTTTTTAATGAGTGTAAACCGTGGTGTTTTTCAAGGCAAGAAGGCTTTTAAATTATTATCTATTACTTATCAGGGTGAAATGATAAGCAGACTTATAATAACCTTAGCGTTAATTTTTATATTAAAGATAGAATCATCTATCATCATTGCAATAGGAATTTTAATCTCTTTTATATTTGGTTTATTTCCTTTTAAAACAGCACATATTTCGCTTAAAAAAACAACTCTTGATGCTGAAAATTCTAAACAAATTCGAAACTTTTTTATGTTAACAGCATTTTATGAGTTGACTCAAATTATTATAAATAACAGCGATATTTTATTAGTGAAACATTATTTTGAATCTTACGAAGCAGGACTCTATGCTTCCTTGGCTTTAATAGGACGTATTGTTTATTTTATTGCTTGGATGTTTGTAATGTTGTTGTTACCAACGGTAATTCAGCTTAAAAAGGAAGGGAAAGATACTGCACCTATTTTATTTAAATATGTTGGTTATATTGCTGCAATTGCATTAGTAATTATTCTTGTTTGTGCCATTTTACCTAAATTAATGATTATGATCTTGTTTGGAGAAAGTTATTTAACAATGGCCCCTTTATTATGGAAATATGCGACTGCAACAGGCATGTTTGCTGTATCTAACATTTTTGCGTATTACTATTTGTCTTTAGATAAATATGTGCCAGTAGTGATTTCTGGAGTGTTTGGAATGCTTCAAATGGTCTTGGTGATATTCTTTCATAAGAGTTTAGAACAAGTCGTTCATATGCAGATAATTGCAATGATATTACTTCTTGTTATTCAAATTTTATTCTTCAAATTCAATTCAGTGAAAATGCGATTAACTACTTAGTCTAAAGCAAATTACCATTCGTCTACACTAAAATGCTGTCTATCTAAGTTTGTCTTCTTTAGTCATTCAAAAACATCAAATTTGTACTATAATTAAATAATTAATCATGAAATTAGCTATTGTAACCGCATTCCCTCCAAGTAAAGTAACCTTAACCGAATACGCATATCATCTAGTAAAACACTTTAGACAAAAGAAAGAAATTACTGAATTGATTTTGCTTACAGATAGAACAGATGGAGAAAAAGATCTTGAGTTTACTGAAGCAGGATGTAAGATTACAGTTAAAGAGTGTTGGTCGTTTAATAGTTATAGAAATTTATATACTGTAACAAGACAGATTAATAAAACGCAACCAGATGCCGTATTATTTAACTTACAGTTTATGAAGTTTGGTGACAAGAAAATTGCCGCTGCTTTAGGGTTAATGTTGCCTTTAGTTTGCAAGTTAAAAAAAATACCAAATATTGTTTTATTACACAATATTCTTGAAGAAGTAGATTTAGGAAGCGCCGGTTTTACGTCGAATAAATTAATGCAAAAAATTTATGGATTTATAGGCACAACATTAACTCAACTTATTCTTCAAGCAGATGCTGTTACAGTGACTATGCAGAAATATGTCGAGGTTTTAGAATTGAAATATTTGGCAGCAAATGTAAAATTAATTCCTCATGGTACGTTTGAAACTCCAGAAGAACAAGATTATAGCTTAAAAGATGGTCCGTTACAAATTATGACTTTCGGAAAATTTGGTACATACAAAAAAGTAGAAGGCATGATTGAAGCTGTAGAAATTGTAAGAGCCAGAACAGGTCTAGATTTAGAAGTTGTTATAGCAGGAACAGATAACCCTAATGTACCTGGTTATTTAGCTCAAGTACAAGAAGATTATAAGCATGTGCCACAAGTTCGTTTTACCGGGTATGTTGAAGAAGATGAAGTTGCAACTGTGTTTAATAACAGTACGGTAGTTGTATTTCCTTATACGTCTACTACAGGGAGTTCGGGGGTTTTACACCAAGCAGGAAGTTATGGTAAAGCCGTGGTAATGCCGGATTTAGGAGATTTAGCCAATTTGGTAAAAGAAGAAGGATATCAGGGCGAATTTTTTGAACCAACAAGCGTGGAGAGTTTAGCGCAAGCAATAGAGAATATAGTTACTAATAATGCATATAGAATTACATTAGGACAAGCAAATTATCAAGCAGCAACAGCTTTGCCTATGAGTAAAATAACAGCAATGTATTTAGAAACGTTTCATACTATAATCGAAAATAAATCTAGAGCACATCATCACACAAGTAGAAGTATTATTTTATAGAAATATATTTAAAAGCAGGTTTACGTTTGCCATCTTGGTTAATAAAACCAAAATGCTCTTGAGTTTGTTTTCTCCAAGGTTGCCATCCTACAACGTCTTCCGGAATATTATCAAAATCATACAAAGTCCAAGACATAAATTGTAAGTTATTCACTGCAATTATGTCTTGGATTTTTTTGTGATAGTTTGCTTGATCAGTGTCCGAAGATCCGAAAGGTTTCCATAAACCAGAATAAGACGACAATCCGAATTCTTGAAGGACTAATGGTTTGTTCGGAATTTCTGTTTTCATGTTTTTTATTGCTGCATCTAAAAGTTCTAAATCTTCGTAATAGTGAAACGATACAAAGTCTACTTTATCTTTTAAAATCGATGCGCTTTGTGTATTAGACCAGCCAATAGTTACTGGATGAGAATCATCTACAGATTTTACTAAATCTATCATATTATCTAACCAAGCAATTACATTATCTTTACCTCTTGATTCAAAATCTAAATTGGGTTCATTTTTTATATCCCAAGCTAACAGTGCATTGTGGTTTTTTAGTGTACTTACAATGGTTTCTGCATGACGCTGGTTTAACGTATAGCTCATTACCGAATAATCGCCATAAAAATCGAATAATGTTAATACCACTTTTAGTTGGTATGCTTCGGCAATATCTAAAGTTTGCTTTAATTTTTGTAATTTTTTTGCATCAACATTTGCTTTTCCAAAATCGTTATACTGTACAAAAAGGCGTATTGTATTTAAATCTGCCTCTTTTATAATTTTAAAGTCTTTTGAAATAATAGCTGTAGAAAACTGATTTCCAAACATATCCCAAGGATTGGCTTGCGGATAATAATTAATCCCTTTAATATTTAAATGATTTACAGAAATTATTTCATGACGTTTTTTAGATATATCAACATTTTCTTTTACAATATGTCGAATGCGCCAAAAGCCATCTTCAAGTAAAAATACGATGCTGTAATTTGAGGTTTCAGTAGTTTCTAAAACCATTTGTTCTGCTTTAAAAAGCCGTTTGTATTCGACAACATTTCTATCTGTAATCACTGCTAATTGGCCGTCTTCACTAAAAAAATCTAATGTTGGATTGTGTTTTAAAGTGGTTGCTTCAATAGTGATGTCTTCTGCTTTATTTAAAGTAATGAAATCGTATAAATTTTTTCTTGCACTATCTGTATAATAATCTTTAATTCCCGCTATTTTGTTCGTTTTGTAAGCAATTTGTTTTACATACCAAGCATCTAGATAATCGTTTTGTAAAGCATTTAAGTTTTCGTTATCCATTGGTCTGCCTTCATTTTGTAAAGGTTCCCATTCTAATTTTGGGGTGTACTGTTCTACTTTATTAATTTCTGTATGAAGCATGGTACTGCGGTCTGCACCCGTATTTAGATAGCTAAATAAGGCACTAACTCCTGAAATAATAAGGGCAATAACCATAATATATGAAATAATTAAAATGGTACGTAATATGTTTTTATTAAGACTTACCATAGTTTTTTTGTGTTGAATTCTTTTGTTTTTCCAGCCGTTTCTATACTGAAATCATAGTTGCTATTTTTATAAATAGCAGGTTTTAAATTGAAGCTTACATAGCCATTAAAGGACGTTTTTATAAGTGTATTTATAAGAGCACCGTTGTTGTAAATGTTTAGTTTGACTTGCAGTCCGTCTGGAATCATTTGTTTCATAAAACTTTGTAAAGGTCCAACAGTCAATGTTCTATTTTTATTAGAGAATAAAACCTCGAAATCTTCTATAACTTGTTTGTAACTAAGTAAAATTGTATTGCTTTCAGACATACCTTCTATATAGGCTTTAACGCTCCATGTGTCTTTAAAGTCGGGATGAATCATTTTAGATTGAGCAATACCATCTATAGTTGTTCCTGTAGTTTTTAAAATATCTTGCTTTTGATTTGTGATGAAGAATGTAACAAAAGTTCCGTCGCTAACTACGTTATTTTGTTTGTCTTTTATAACAGATGTCGAAAATGTTGTTATCTGATTACCATCGGCATATTCATGAGGTCGTGATGCAGAAATAGAGAAATCTGTAGGAATTGCTGCAGCTACATTTATAGTAAATTCTTTAGAGTTGATGCCTAAACTTTCTGAAGAGACTAACATGCGTCCGCTTTCTTGTTTAGAATTAATGTTTTTATAAGCAATTAAATGTTTTGTGAAAATATCGTGCGTTTCTTCGGAAGCCAAAAATTGATGCTTTGCTTTAACTAAGGTATGTTCTGCTAAAGGATTATCTAAAGAATCTGTAGGAATAACAACCAACATGGTGTAATCTGTACCTCCTGCTTGAATACTTGGCGGACCAATATACGTTTCCATAGTAGCAACTTCTTGTTTAGGATTGATCCTGATTTGTCCCGAAAGGAAATGACTCTTATTTAACAATTTCCAATTTATAAGCCCTGTTTTTTTGGTGATATTTTTTGGAATGAGGTATTCCCTAGTATTCTTTTTTAGGGTTGCAGTGACCAATGTAGATCCATAACTGTTAGCGCAATAGAGTAATGGAGCTTCTTGTGTGTTTATCGAAAATTGCAACGTAATTACCTGTCCTGCCTCATAGTTGGTTTTTGTACTTAGAAGTTTAATTGTTTTAGCTGTTTTATTTTGTTGCGCAACAGCAAATGGAGACGTTAAAATCAAGCTTAAAAGGAACAAATATGTGTATGTTAACTTCATTAATTTGGGCTACCTATATAGGTGTTAATTTCTATTTTTATATAACTAAAATCTGGATGTACAATATGTTGTAGTTCTTCGTTTGTATGATTTTCAATTCTGGTTGGTATTATTTTATTAGCAATAGCATCATTTGGTAAGCCATTAACAAATATGTTTTTCATGCTATTATTAATGATTTTTATTTTTCCATCTTTTAAAATGGAGTATTTAAAATTTTGTTTGCGTTGTTGTCTAATGCCTTCTTTTACAAATAAATGATCGACCCAAACCATAGTTTTGTTTTCATCATAATAGGTGATTAATAGTTGTGGAATGGTAATTTCTTGAATTCCGCTATTAAACAGGTTTCCGTTTATGGTTTCATTTGTAATATCAATAGCACTCAATACAACATTTTTATATAAATCGGATCCAGAAACATTTCCAGCCACTTGCAAATTGAATTTAGTTGGTTGTTCTTCAAATTCAACGGGAGTAAATTCATCAGGATTAAACGTATCGGGAATAGAATCTTGTGTTTTAGACCATGCAATACCTTCAAAGTTAATCCTGAAACTACTAGATTCTTTAGGCATTAATTTGTGTTTTACATGATACTTTGCATTATAGGTAGCTAATTGTTTATTATTATCGTTATATAAGCTGCCCTTTAAAATAACATCTGCAGGAACATTATCTATATTTTGTACTTCACCAATAATTGCATAATGCCCATTGTATTGTACTAATTTCGCAGAAATAATTTCTAGAACAGGTTGTTTTAAAACGTCTTCGTGGTGTGTTTGCTCTGTAGTAATGCGGCGACGTCCTTGATTAAAATATTTGGTTGTGTTAGCCGAAAACAATTGGTCTGGTGGTAAATCGTTATTTAAATCGTCTGGTTGTAAATACCATTTTCCTTTTATTTTAGAAAGTGATTTATAATCTACTTTTTTTATTTTTTCCAAGGGTGTAATCCATTGGCTAGTCACTTTTGCAGCGACTGTACTGTCGTTATAGTTAGTAATTTCAGTTTTAATAGCATCCATTTTGGCATAACTACTTAATAAACCATCTGTCACAGAAATTTCTAACATATATTGTGAAATCGGAATATTACTATTGGGATCAATTAAGCTGTATGCTTTTTCAAATTTTTTAAAATCTAGAGCATCGTAGTAAGCAATTACGGCATTTTCAGGACTGCGTTGTGAATCATTTTTTAGGTAAAATACATAAATACCGTAAAACAAGATGCTGGCTAGAAATAAGGACCAAATATGAGTGATACGCAAAACATTTCGATTAAATTTTTTGTAGGTAACCGAGTATTTTAAAAAGTCGGGAATAGGTTTTATTCGTGTTTTTAACATGTTTACCCAAAGCATTTGTATATTTAAAATAAATGCAACTAAAACCGTAAGAAACGGAATAACTCCCCACATAATTTTTAGCCATTTGGCAACATCTTCTTTAGGTAAAATAGAAGACACAGGTGGTATATTTAGGCGTTCCCAAACCATAATGCCATTTTCTAATTGGCGTAAACGTTGCCAACCACAGAAATAGAGAATAGGATCGTAAAATTTATCGTTTGAGAATATGTACTTGAGGTTGTATTTTTCGGGTGTGGTTAAAAATTGTTGTAACGATCCAATACCGGCAACACCTTTAAATTTAGAGTTTTCTAAACGTTCGATAGGTCTTGTGGTAAGTTCTGGTAGGCGTCTTGCAGAATGGTAATTTCCATCTACAGTCATGGCATTGGTTTGGGCACTTAGCCAAGCCATTTGGTCTCCAAAGCCTAAGGTTAAAAAACGCCATTTATCGTGATCGTCTTGATTTAAGAAATTTACTATAGGCAACATCTTTATTTTCTGAGGTTGCGATGGTCTAAAGTAATTTAAACTCATCGTAAAAATCACCATAAACACAAAAAGTCCAGCTAATATTCCGCCAATAACACGATGATATATTGCTCCAAACCTAGACTGAATGAGTTCTTTTAAATCACCTTCAACAAACCGATAGGCAAATTCGCCTAACATAGGTATGGACAAGATAGAAGCCCAAAGTGTAAATCGATCTAAAGTTAAAATATTAAAAGCTGTTTCACCGAGTATTTTTAAAGGTATAGGAGTTGTTCCTCCTGTTCCTAAAATGGTACAAATGGTTATAGATAATCCAAAAAACAAATACCGTTTGCTATAATATCTATAAAAAATATAAGGGAGTATTATGAGTAAAATTCCCCAAGGAATTAGGAAGAATACTAATCCAGAAGACGTGATTTCTAGAAAATTATCTCGTGAACCATGCGGAATTGGAACCTGAGTAATTGGATTGGCTTTAGAGTTTAACCAATACGGAAAAATACACCCCACAATTAAAACTAAAGACAGCATCCCGAAACTTATAATTCGTTTAAATAGCTTGAAAAAACTACTTAGAAAGAGTTTAAAGGTTACTTCTTTCATAGAGGAGACTTGTTCTCTAGAAACATCCATGATTACCATGCCTATTAAAGGAAATATAAAAAAGACCATCCCAAAAATTGGCGTAACATGGTGCGATGTTACTGTAACAGCAATTAAAGATAAGCTCGTTGCTAAATACCATTTTCTACCTGTTTTTAACCATAAATAAATTTCTGGTAACGCATGCATTAATACAGAAACACCTATAATACTTGGTAATTGTCCGAAAATATGAAGGGTTTCTATAAAGGAAGACGAAAACACGGCCAAAACTGTAGCATAACCAGCAATAGTTTTATTAGCTGTTATTAATAACGAAAACCGATAAGCCCCTGTTATAAATAATACAATTGCGATAAGAGCGACACAAAACATGCCGAATTTTAAGCCACCAATTAGAGATAATAATGCAATAGATTGGTGTACTAAAGGCGGGTAACTTTGTACTGTGAAGCCAGTATACCATTCGTAGTTCCAAGGTTCGAACCAATTATGAGCATAATGATCTGCAAAAAATAAATGGATTAATGCATCGTAAGTGGTTTCCAAAGTAAAAAATATGGCACTACCATGAAAAGCCAATCCTAAGAGAAGCGCAGATATTAAGTATTTATTCGAGGTTTCTTTCATTAAAAGCCTTAAGGATAACAGTATGGTAAAGATATGTAATTTAAATAGTGCTTTTATTTTTAATGACCTACAGCAACCTACCATTCGTCGACACTAAGTGATTGGTTAATCTAAATAAGTATTTTACAGCCAACTACAATCCTACTTTTGTAGTATTAAAATTAAAATATATTCTTCCAATGAAAGTTTTAGCCATAGATGACCAACAGTTAGTATTACTTCCTTTGCAAAAAAGATTAACCGAACTAGGTTACAATGTAAAAATTGAAACAGATGCCGCTGAAGGTTTAGAATTATACACGTCTTTTAGACCTGATTTGGTTATTGTAGATATTAATATGCCAGGAATATCAGGTTTAGATATTATAAGACAAATTAGGACTTCTAACCATCCGGATACTCCAATTATGGTATTGTCAGGGAATGTTCAAGACCATGTTATTACTGAAGGTTTTGATTTAGGAATTAACGATTATATGAAAAAACCATTAAGTTTAAATGAGATAAGTGCTCGTGTTAAACGTTTAATTGGTGCACCAAATGTACAAAATACAATAGCAAAGAGTAATGTTATTATTCAAGAGCGTTGCGTGGGTGTCGTTATTCCATGTTATAATGAAGAAGAACGTTTGTTAAGTAAAGAATTTACAGATTATATTGATAAGAACACAGGATATCATTTATGTTTTGTGAATGACGGAAGTAAGGATGAAACTTTAGAAATTTTAAAAGACTTACAACAAGGACGGGAAGATTTTATAACCGTTTACGATTGTGAAAAAAATGGAGGTAAAGCAGAAGCCGTACGTTTGGGAATGTTACATATGGCTAAAAAAGAAGACTTAGATTATATCGGGTTTTTAGATGCCGATTTATCTACAGATTTAGCAGATTTTGATGATTTAGTAAAGACTATAGAAACATCAGATTTTAAAATTGTAAGTGGTTCTAGAATCTCAAGAATGGGAGCAAATATTACTAAAGAATCTGCACGAAAAGTAATTAGTTCATCTATTAACTTTATTATCAGGAAGATTTTAAAAATGGATTTTAAAGACACTCAATGTGGTGCTAAGATTTTTCGTAAAGATGTTATTGAAATCGCGTTTGGAAAAAAATTTGTAACTCAATGGATTTTCGATGTCGAAATTTTTATAAGAATGTCTCAGTTTTTTGGATTAAAACAAGCAAAATCTATGCTCTGTGAACAACCTCTAAAACGATGGATTCATGCCGATGGTTCTAAATTATCTATGAAAGATTCTATTAAAATAATAGGGCAGTTGGGACAGATTGCTTGGGTATATAGAGGCAAAAAGAATAACCTAAATGTTAAAGGCACAAAACTAGATATGATACATGAATAAGTCGCATTTTTCATATTAATTAAAATCTAAAATTATGAAAATTGGAATACTTATTATTTTCTTCAACAATGAAAAAGAAATAGACAATCATTTATTTAATAGTTTGTTGAGACTTCCTAAACTCGTGCGATTAAGTCTTGTTAATAATGGGAGTACAGATAATACCTTAGAAAAATTACAAGAGCTAGAGGATAGCTACAATGCAGATTTATCTTTGATAGATATAAAAAAAAATAAAGGGACTAATGCTGCTTTAAAAGCAGGAGCAAGGTATTTGTTAGAAAAAGAAGACTTAAAACATATTGGGTATTTAAATTTAGAATCGGCTTTTAACTTTAAAAAAGTTGCTGAAATTATGATCTTAATTAAAGAGAATTACGATTTAATTGCTCCTTATAGTGTAGAAATAAATAATAATACTCCTTTCCAGCGATCACTTTTTAAGAATATGTTTTCAATGTCTGACTGGGTATTAGACTTACAACACAAGAAATTAGAGAACGTGTAATAATTGTAGTTAAGACTTCTAACGTTTTTAAGATTAAAAAATGTTTAAAACCCTTCTTCTTTTAATTCAGAGCGTTCCTTTTTATTAAAATATTCAATAATAGAATTCATTTTTTGTTTGTCTCTTTTTCTAGCATAAACCCAACCATATAATTTTCCCATATTTGTTTTATAATCAAACCATTTTCCTTTTGGATTTAGTGTTTCATCATATCTAAATTCTTTCCATTTTTGGATTTTATCAGTTACCGTATCTGGTTTTTCCCATGTTCTAACATCTCCAAATTTTTTCTTCCAAACCTTATTTAATTTTTTAATGGTTTGTTTTTTCAATATTTCTTTTTTTGGTAAAACATAGATGTTAAACCTCGTTATATATCTTTGTCTATTAGGCTTTTCATCGGTTGAAAGTTCTGTTATAAATTTTTCTAGATAATGTTCAGGCTCTTTGCTATGCATTTTAAAGTTTACGCCTAGACTTTCTATTTTTTTAATTAATTCAGGATTGTTTTTACTTTTAGCTGATGTTAGAAAAGTACCTAAATTTTTATCTTTGTATTTAAACCTATGATTTACTTGGATTTTTACACCTTCATCAATAGCGTTCTTTAAAAGATTTAGCCATTCATTTTCCTTTATTTTATTTTTAGATTCCATTTTTGAAAGATATATATAATTTTGTAATAAGATTTTCTGTTTTGTTGAAATGCTTATTACGCTAAATTAGGCATTATTCTGTAAATTGATTGTAATACGTTTTTATCACCTGTTCTACGGGTTTGTTTTGCGGTGTAAATCTAGAATCGTTTACCCCACCAGATTGGTCATGGTTTATAAACCATTTCCAAACAAAACCACCCGCAAACCATGCCTCTCCCCAGAAGGTTTCGAATAAGGCTTTGGTGCAATTTACTTGTGCCTCGAGATTAACTTGATCCATATCTCTATCACTTTTCCAAGGTGCTTTACCACTATAATCTACACTTCGGTAACCAAACTCTGTAAATATAATTGGTTTATCATGTTGCTTAGAAAAGGTCTCAACACTCTTTTTATGGGGTTTCAATCCTTCTAAAGCATCTTCAAAACTAGGTGTTTTTTTAGGGCTTAACGGAAAGTAAGCGTTAATGCCAATATAATCTAATTTGTCCCAAAACGGAGTCTTTTCAAATTCATCCCAATTGGCGGCATAGGTTAATTTTCCAGAGTATACGTTCTTGATGTTTTTAATTAATATTTGCCAATAATCTGGTCTAGCAGTTATAAATTGCTCTAATTCTGTTCCAATACAAAACATATCCACTTTAGCTTCTTCTGCTAATTTTGCATATTCTAGTATATATTTAGAATATGAATTTTCTAAAATAGTCCAGTTTTCTTCATTTTGCATATTTATATTCCCCGTGAATTCTCCGTGTCTTACCCAAATTTGAGGTTTAAGCATCACTTTTATATTTTGCTTTTGTAACTCATTTATGTAATGCTTAGAGCCCGATCTTGTTTCGCCGTACCATTGTCTGTCGCTATTAAATCTAATGTCTGGGTGATTAAGATTTTGAATCGAACCAAAAGGCATTACAGCAGCATAATTTGCATGAATTGTAACAAGGGGTTCAATGTGGTTTTTTTCTACAGTATGTCTTGAGGCAACAAAACTTACACCATTAATTTTATGAGTCTGAGTCTGGCAAGACAGTACGCTAAAGAGTAATAAAAAGAATAGGCAGTTGATTATTTTCATAGATAAGATTTTAAAAACGTCGAATTTAGTATAAATCACTAAGCGACAATTTAAAAGTTTTCCCAAAATTTTAATTAAAGGTTAAATGCGCATATGTATGTATTAAAAAACATTTTCAAATCAAAAAAATAATATAATTAGAATTTTATAACCTTACAGCAATACTCTAATTTAAATACTTTCTAAATTAGGTTTAGCCTATAAGTTCTTACCTTTAAGTTCGACCTAACATGTGATAACAATTAAATCTATGGAACATATTGCCATTATTGGAAACGGAATTTCTGGAGTAACGCTTGCGAGACACATTAGAAAAAATTCTGACAAAAAGATTACTATAATATCTGGAGAAACTGAGTTTTTTTTCTCGCGTACCGCACTCATGTATGTGTATATGGGACATATGAAGTTTGAACATACACAACCTTACGAGGATTGGTTCTGGGAGAAAAACAGGATTGCACTAAAAAAAGGCTATGTAAAACAGGTTGATACAAACTTGAAAACACTTCATTTTAAAGAAGGAGATACTTTACAATATGATAAACTTGTGATTGCTACAGGAAGTAAACCTAATAAATTTGGTTGGCCAGGACAGGATTTAGAAGGAGTTATGGGGATGTATCATAAACAGGATTTAGAGAATTTAGAAAAACACGCTCCTAATAAAGACGTTTGTAAACGTGCCGTTATTGTTGGAGGAGGTTTAATTGGTATTGAAATGGCAGAAATGTTAAGTAGCCGTAGTATTCCTGTAACTTTCTTGGTGAGAGAGAATAGTTTTTGGAATGGTGTATTGCCAAATGGTGAAAGCGAAATGATTAATCGTCATATTAAAAATCATCATATTGATTTAAGACTCTCTACAAATTTAAAGGAAATTGTTTCAGATGAACATGGAAAAGTAAAATCTGTAATTATTGAAGAAACAGGTGAAGAAATTCCGTGTAATGTTGTAGGACTTACTGCAGGAGTAGCTCCAAATATTGATTTTATTAGAGATTCTGGTATAGACATAGGTCGAGGTGTAAAAGTAAATCGTTTTTTAGAAACTAATATACCCGATATTTATGCGATTGGTGATTGTGCCGAGCAACATGAAGCTATAGGAAATAGACGACCAATAGAAGCGGTTTGGTACACAGGCCGTATGATGGGAGAAGTTTTAGCACAAACTATTTGTGGCAATAAAATGGAATACAAACCAGGACATTGGTTTAACTCTGCAAAATTTTTAGACATCGAATATCAAACCTATGGTTGGGTGTTTAGTGAAAGGAGTAAATCTGAACACGAAGTACATTTTCATTGGAAGCATGCAGATGATACCAAGTGTATAACTGTAGCTTACCATAAAGACACGAACGCATTTCTAGGGATTAATACTTTTGGAATTCGGATGCGTCATGACGTATTTGACCGTTGGCTTACCGAAGCACGGGATATGGATTATGTAATGAATCATTTAACCGAGGCTAATTTTGATCCAGAATTCTATTCAAAATTTGAAAAAGAGATTCTAGAAACTTACACTAACCAATTACAAACTGCATAACATGAGTAATAAAATAAATAATAGTATGTCATTGGCTAATCCCGATGCTTTAAATATTACGAACACACAAAAAATTGCACTTGCCATTGGTGCTATTGGTTTATTTATAATGGCTTTAGCACTTTTTAATACCAACTTTCCAAATAAAGGACTGTTTCTTACGCTTGCATTAGGCGCTATAATTGGTGGAGTAATTCTATATTCTAGAGAGGCTTATCTTAATAAATTAGAAGGTATAAAAAACGATGGTGTTTGGTTTAAATCTATTTCGTCTCGTGGTGTTTTAGGTTGGATTTTGGGTGTGGTGTTAACCTCTTTTTATATTGTATTGTATTTCTTTCCTAAGTATTTAGGTTTAGGTACTAACGGTGAAGCAAACTCAGGTTTAATAGGCCTTTTCGATCCGCTTAGTCATTTACTAAGTGGGAGAGATGCCAGTCAGTGGTTTGTGTATGGTGTATTATATACGGTTGCTATATTGGCTTTTGGATATAAGTTTATATTAAAATACAGACATAATCGTTACCAGCAATTACGTACAGGATCTGTCATGTTTTTTCAATTGGGATTTGCCTTTTTGATTCCTGAATTCATGTACGTTATGAATAACGATTTACCATATTACGATCTTAAAAGTATATGGCCACTTAATTACTATATTTTTGATGAATGGTCTGTAAAAGGATTTCTTTCTACAGGAAATATTGGTATTGCATTACTGTTATTTGGGTTGTTATCTATTTTTGTTATCACACCTATTTTAACTTACAAATATGGAAAACGTTGGTATTGTTCTTGGGTATGTGGTTGTGGTGGTTTAGCTGAAACTGCGGGAGATTCCTTCAGACAGTTATCGTCTAAAAAAATGTCTGCTTGGAAGTTAGAACGTTGGTTAATTCATACCGTATTAGTCTTTTCTGTAGTGATGACTGTTGCTATGGTATATTCATATTTAGGCTACGAAAAAAATGATTTTTGGTTAACAAGAGACGTATTTATTTCTTTAGTTATTGGTTTGTTAACAGTGGTATTTGCTGCAGTGATGTACTTTAAAAGACACGAATTAGGTAAAGACGCTAAAATGGGAGCGATTGGTTATGCTGTTGTTATAGCATTATTACTAATCATGCATTTTACAGGAACCACAGATCAGTTGTTTTTTATTAAATCAGGAACATTACGCTCTGCTTATGGATTATATATAGGTTCAATTTTTTCTGGAGTGATTGGAACTGGATTTTATCCTATTTTAGGAAACCGTTCTTGGTGTCGTTTTGGTTGTCCAATGGCAGCGATCTTAGGATTCCAACAACGTTTGTTTTCTAAATTTAGAATAACTACTAATGGAGGACAATGTATTTCTTGCGGAAACTGTTCTAACAGTTGTGAAATGGGAATAGATGTTAGAGCGTATGCACAGAAAGGTGAAAACATTGTACGTTCTAGTTGTGTAGGTTGTGGCGTGTGTTCTGCAGTGTGCCCTAGAGGTGTTTTAAAATTAGAAAACGATTCTATGAAAGGTCGTATCAATCCTACAGAAGTACTTTTAGGAAATGATGTAGATTTAATGGATTTACTTAATAATAAATAATAAAACGAGTTTCAAACTCTCGTTTAAATTATCAGTGTTTTATGCTTTAAAAGGATATAACACTGATAATTTATTCGTTTTTAGAAGTCGTAGTTATGGGTTCTTTTTCTATTTTAATGAAATAATGTAAAGGATGAAAACACATATCCTTAAAAATATTAAAGAGTATTTTAGGTAGCAATCTAAAATTTACACCTCTCGATTTTAATGCTAAATAGAAGGTAATTGAAAAACTAACGATAAAGTTTACCAATCCAATTAGTAAAGCTCCAATAATACCTAGTAGCATGATTTTAATACTAAAATCGAAATTCATGATAGCAAAACCTAGGTTTGCAGAACTAAAAGCAACGTGTCTGATATCTATTTCGAAAGGAAAAATATGGCTTAGTAAAAACGACGATCCTAGAAAGAATCCAAGACTGATATTGCCAAATAATGTACCTGCTTTCTTTTCAAAAAACGTTGCCAAACGTTTACTGTTAAATAACAATTTGTTGTTTCTAATACGGTGTGCTACTTTAGAAGCAATAACTTTATTATCTACATAACCAGAAATTAAACCCGATAATGCTAAGAAAAAACCTGCAATTGCGGCAAAGAAAAGCAATTGTGTTTTGGGAAGTATTTTGTTAATTAAGTATTCGGGTTTCACTATTTTTGTCACATATTGTATATCTATTAGTTGTAAAACATACATTAACCCACAGGCAAATAGTATAGCCATTATAAAGTTTCCCATCACAGAAATAAACTGACTTCTAAATACTTTTCTTACCACATAAATAATACTTTTTATAGAGTCGTATTTTAGGTTACCTTCCTTGTCAATGTTTTTTGCAAGCGTAGTCGCTGTCATTGCAGGTTGTTTAGTAGCAATTATACCTCCTAATTCTTTTACAATTATAAAACACAATGCGTAGTTTATACTATATAAAAGCGCATGTGTAAACTCAGTTGCTGCGAAGGAGGTTAAAATTAATTTTAGAAAAGCAAAGATTGCGATGATGCTTCCACCAAATAAAGATCTGTTAAAGAAACTCCAATACTCTTTACGGCTTTCGGCAATATATTTTTGTCCTTTATTAGAATTGTGTTCAACTATTTCCATAGCTACCAAATCCGAATGTCTGCTAATATAGCGTCTAATATTGTCTTTATATTTAGTGTATGCTATAAAATCTGTTAAGATATTTTTCCAGTACTTTTCTGAAGATATATTTAGTTTTAAGAACAGTAATTCTTTAATTCTTGTGGTATATTCTAGAATTCTTCTTGTGGTTAATGTGAGGTGAAAACTTGTTCCAATCTTATTTTTATTTTTCCTTAACTCAATAATAAGACGTTCTATGTCTTTTAATGTGTTAATTAACTCTAAAGTATCTTCTCTTTCACAGTTAGATAAATGATTTATTTTTTCGAGTAAAATTTTAAAAGGTTCAGAATTTAATTCCAAATAATCGCTTTTAGCTTTAATATTACTGTCTAGTCCAAAAGCCACAACTTTAGCACATAAGGCTTTAATACTTAAATCTAATTGTTGTGCTGTTTGGCTTCTTGAAATGGTTTTAAAGTCGATTATAGACAAGATGTATGGAACAGGATTTTCTTTTTTTAGTAATACATATTCTACGGTATTAACATCGGGAATATTGGGCAGAATTTTTCTGTAAAACCTGTTTATAATACCAGAACTAAACCCATATTCTTCCATAAGAGAATACTTGGTAAAGAATGAATAAAAATTCAAATGTTCTAATTTCATAGGTTCAATTTCATCAAGAATTATGTATACTTAGTGTTGTTAATCTAATCAACGTTATATGCTATAAACAACAAAAGTAACTTATGTGTAACATTGTCTTGAGCTCTTTTAATTTAATGTTTAACTCAAATTTTAATAGGTAGATTTTTTATGTTAACTAGAAAGACTCAAAAACAAGACGACGTAACTTGTAGGGTATTATTTAAGTAATCCTACTAACATTAGAATTTCTAGAAATATTTTGAACGATTTAGAACGTATTCCAATAAATGTTTTGGTATGATCCTGTACTAAACATAATACTTTTTTATAATGTGTTCTAACCACTTTTTCACTCACTCCAATTGCTTTGGATGTATCTTTTACAGAAAGGTTAAGTTCCCAAATAGATTTAAAAATATCTTGAGTGAGTTTCGGAAAATTTATTAACACACGATCTATCATGTCTAACATGTCTTTAACCTGAATGTCTTCAATAATGTGCAAATAGCTGTCTTCGTTAGCCATGGTTTCTAAAGCAAATTCAGAACCTAAAAATTTTGAAGCAGACGTACGCAAATAATCCAACATTCTGTAAGTAAAATAGTGAATTAAATAGGTTCTTGCAACTCCAAACTCATCTGTTTTAATCGCATGAGGTTTAGTCCAAAAAATAACCCAGAAATTTTGCACAATATCTTCGGCTAAATCTCTATTTCCTGTACGTTTGGTTGCCCAGTTTAATAATAATTTGGCATACTTATCATAAAAGACTTTAAATGCTTTTTCGTCTTTGTCATTATAAATTGCTAGAAGTAAATCCTGATCTGAACGATACATTTTTTTAGGGAGTGCTTTATAATTACAAACATAGTATGTTTTTTAGGCTGAAAATTTGATAAGTAGATTAATAAAATGTTATGATAGATTGCTATAAAAGCTTGTTTTTAGATGTTTTTAACTAATTTTTAAGTGTAAATAACTAAAAAACAGGGTGTTGTTTAACGTAACGTTTTGTTAATGGCTTTAGAGGGAAAAAAATAAGCCTTGGACACGATATATAGATGAATGCCTAAAAGCACAGATCTATTATATAAATGAAGACTACCAACAAAAGAAAATGGTTAGAATTAATTTGGGTAAATAAATTACTTGAGCGCTATTTTGATGGACGTGCTACCGAAAAAGAGCAATATACTATCGCGCATTGGAATCCTGAAATAGGTAAGGATATTGCACAAGATACTTTAGAACCTAATGAAGATACAGAACGTATCTGGAAAAACATTGTAGCAGAACTTCATTTAACGCCAAAAGCACCTGATAAGAAAATGTTTCAGTTTTATCATTATGCGGTTGCTGCTTCTGTTATATTATTTATTTCTATGAGTATTTTGTTTTTTAAACACACAGATCAGGTAGAAACTACACAACCTAAAACACACATTGTAAATTCTAAATCTATTCCTGCTGGCACAGATAAGGCGATTTTAACTTTAGAAGATGGTACTGAAGTTGTCCTTACAGATCACACAAATTATAACACAAATCAGGTACAGAGTAATGGTAAACAACTCGTTTATAATAATTTATTACCTCAGCAACACACCGGAGCTATTCAGGAAATAAAATACAATTATTTAACAGTACCAAGAGGCGGGCAGTATTATGTGAAATTGGCAGATGAAACTGAAGTTTGGTTAAATTCAGAATCTCAGTTAAAATTTCCAACATCATTTATTGCGGGTAAAACACGACAAGTAGAGTTAGTGTATGGTGAAGCTTATTTTGATGTGTCTCCGAGTAGTAAACATGGTGGTGCTAAGTTTAAAGTCAATAATCAAAATCAGAGTATTGAAGTTTTAGGTACAGAATTTAATATTAAAGCCTACAGAGACGAATCTAAAATTTATACGACACTAGTAGAAGGACAAGTTGCTGTAGATTTTAAAAACAACCATAAAGATTTAATTCCAAATCAAAAACTCACTTTAAACGTATTAAATCATAATGTAACTATAGATCATGTTGATGTGCAATCTGAAATATCGTGGCGCGATGGTCTTTTTTATTTTAAAGGCGATTCCTTAAAAGATATTATGAAAATAATTTCGAGATGGTATGATGTGGATGTTCAGTTTGAAAATAAAAATCTTGAAGAGATAACGTTTAAAGGCGTTTTAGCAAAGCATCAAAACCTTACAGAAATACTAGAAATAATTAAAAACCTGAGTATAATTAAAAGCTATAATTTATATGACAAAACCCTTATCCTGAATTAAATAAAAAGCAAAGGGAATGAAGTTAAGACCGTGCAAAGTAGAAACTATATTCCCTTTTTTAATCACTAATCAATTAAAATTATAATCAATTAATTAACAAATTTATGAAAATTAAATTAAACAGTATTCTCTTTAGTTTTATAAAGAGACTTATGCTAAACATTATGAGAACATTACTTTTTTTATATGTTTCAGTCATTTTTGGTTTTACGCCAACAGATGTGTTATCTCAGAATCCAGAAATCTATATTGAATCCGAAACAACATTAACGGTAGATCAGGTTTTTGAGCTCATTATGAAACAGACAGATTACAAGTTCATTTATCAGGAAAGTTTATTTAAAGACCTTCCAGAAATTAATGTTAAACAGGGCGTACAACCCGCAAACGACTTATTAAATAAAAGTTTATCTCAAGGCGATTTTGAAATTCAGCTAGAGGCCAATAATACTGTTGTGGTAAAGAAGAATACAAAACGAAAAAAACAACAACAAATTATTATTTCTGGAGAAGTTTTAGATGAAACCAATATGCCTTTACCAGGTGCTAGTGTTATTGAAAAAGGAACAAGCAATGGTGTAACTACAGACATAGACGGTAAGTTTACACTTAATGTTAGTAGTAATAATGGTAAAATTTTAGTCTCTTATTTAGGATATTCAACTAAAGAAATAACCTTAAATGGAGAAACCAATTTTTCAATAATTCTTAATGTAGATGCTGCAGGTTTAGACGAAATTGTAGTTGTGGGTTACGGAAGAAAAAAGAAATCTGAACTATCTTCTTCAGTATCTATTATCTCTCAAGAGGAATTAGAAAGTTCAATAAGTTCTACAAGTATTCAAGATGTATTACAAGGACGAGTACCTGGGGTGCAAATATCTGGAGGTAGTGGAGATCCTGGGCAAAGTGCTTCTATGGTTATTCAAGGTATGGGATCTTTAGAAGCAGATAGTTCACCTTTAACCGTTGTAGATGGTATTATTGGTGGGCAATACGACCCTAAAGATGTTAAATCAATTTCTATTTTAAGAGATGCTGCAGCGACGGGGCTTTATGGATCTCGGGCAGCAAATGGTGTAATTGTTATTACAACTAAAGACGGAAAAGCAGGAGAATTTAAAGTGTCTGTTAATAGTACATTCGGACCAACTTCTAATTGGGATGATAGAGTAGAAGTGTATGATGCAGAAGGATTATATGGGCAATGGTCTACAGCCATGGAAAACCTGTATAACTTAAGAGTGTCTGAAGGGAATACAGATTTTACCAGTAAAACGTTCGAAGAATATAGGAATAGTGTTGTGCCAGAAAGTGCATTAGATTATACATCTAATTGGACAGATTTATTGTTACGTACAGGATCTTTAAATCAAACCCAAGTGTCTATGTCGGGAGGCTCAGACCGAACCACGTTTTATGTGAGTGCCTCTTTAAATAGAGAAAAAGGAACAGCGTTAGATACGTATAATAATCAATATAATTTTAGAGGAAATTTGAGTCATAAAATTTCTGATAAACTGACAACTAATATTAGAATGACGGCTCAATACGGCGAAAAATCTGAATTTAATTGGCCGAGTCCTTATACCCAAGCGTATCAAAATGTGCCTTTAGATGCTGCTTTTATGCCAGATGGTGTTACACCAACCCCGGCTATGGATATCAGTCAAGTTCCTATTTGGTATCGTGGTACTGGAGTTAACTATATGTTAGAACGTGAAGAGTCTGAAAATAGTAAAAAATATTGGGGTACGACTTTAATGTTCGAATTGGATTATAAAATTACTGATTGGGCAAGATTTAATACGTCTAACAGAGTGGAACTAACAGGTTCTGATCATTCCATGGCATATTCAAATATGACATGGGTTGGTTATAATTATGACGGGTATATGGAATGGGTATATACCTATGGTTTAGGAGCTATTACCTCTAACACATTGCACCTAAATAAAAGTTTCGGAGACCATAATTTAAATGCTATTTTGGGGCAAGAGTATAATTACGATCAAACACGTTATGTAGAAGCTGTAGGAACAGGAATAGTAGGAGATCTTACTGCCTTAAGTTCTGTTGGTAGTGCAAAATCGGTGAGTGGTGATTTAGAAGAGTCGGGATTCTTATCGTATTTCGCACAGTTAGATTACGATTATAAAAATAAATACTATTTAATAGGTTCTTTTAGACGTGATGCATCTTCAGTATTTGGAGAAAACGATCGTTGGGGAACGTTTTATTCCATAGGAGGTAGCTGGATGGTTAATAAAGAAGATTTCTTAAAAGATACAGATTCTTGGCTAGATGTATTAAAAGTAAGAATGAGTTATGGTACCACAGGAAATGCAAATATAGAGTCGTATTTGTCTATGGGTACCTATTCTTTTACAACTTCTTCTAGTTATAATGGCGATTCAGGGGCTTGGCCGTCACGTTTACCTAATCCAGACTTAACTTGGGAAACGGCTCGTAAATTTAATTTAGGATTAGACATTAGTATTTTTAACCGCGCATCTTTAGAAGTTAATTTTTATAACCGTATAAACGATGACTTATTACAATCTGTACCTTTAGAAGCTACTACTGGATTTACAAGTCAGGTACGTAATATTGGTTCTATTCGTAACCGAGGAATTGATTTCTCTTTAGTCACGACCAATATTGAAGGTGAATTTTCATGGAAAACAAATTTCAATTTCAATTTTAATAGAAATGAAGTTTTAGAATTAGATGGCGGAGAAGATATTATTGATGAAGGTATGATTATTAGAGAAGGACATTCTTTAAGAAGTTTTTATCTTCCAGAATATCAAGGCGTAGATACGCAAACTGGAGCACCAATTTATACACGATGGGAAGATGCAGACGGAAACAAAATTAATGGAAACGATACAAGTACTCCTGCATTGGTTACCACTACAAATTATCAGTCTGAAGCAAGTTATATAACAACATCTTCTGCTTATCCTAAAATGACAGGTGGTTTTGCTAACTATTTTAGCTACAAAAACTTTCATTTAAATATCTTAACCAATTTTGCAATTGGGCAAACGGTGTATAACTACGTAGATTGGAATGCAAGTGATTTTAGCACCAACAGATTTAAACTTACCAAATGGCAAGATTTGAAACGCTGGGAGAGTCCAGGAGATCAAGCAGATATACCACAATTAATTTATGGAGATATATATAATTTTAGTGGAACATCATCTTTTTACTTAGAGGATGCTAGTTATTTAAAAATTCAGAAATTAACCATAGGTTATACGTTTCCCGAAGCTTTCTTAGGACGTGTGTTTAAGGAATTTACTATAAATGCATCAGTAGAAAATTTAGCAATTATTACAAATTATTCTTTTGGAGATTCAGATGTTAGTTTCGAGTATCCTTTTACAGATTCTACGCGATACAGTCCGACACGAAAGTTTTTATTAAATCTAAATTTTAGTTTCTAACCAAACCATAAAAAAAAACATCATGAAAATTATTAAAATACTTATAATCAGCATGTTTGCATTGTGTTTAGGTGCATGTGCTGAAGATTCTATAGATTTTGATCCGATTAGTCAAATTACAACAGAGCAAGTTACAGGTTCGTTAGACTTGCTTGAAAATGCAGTTATTGGTAATTATGCCTTTTTAAGTTTGGCTGAAGGTAAATATGGTTACGACAGAACCCGTTACGATGTCACCGAATATATGAGCGATGATGTTATTCTAAACCAATGGAGTGGTAACGATTTTTCATACTCTTTAACCTATCAACCAACTTCAGCATCAGAGCGTTCTCAAGATTTTTGGCAATATTCTTACCGTGCCATTTATTCTATAAATGTAGTGAATGAAGGTTTAGACGCTTTAGTCGATTTATCTTCAGACGAGATGGAACAAAGAGATCAATTAAAAGGAGAAAATATCTTTCTTCGTGCCATGTTTTATTTTGATTTGGTACGTGTCTACGGACGACCGTATTCTCACGATAGTCCAGAAACTAATTTAGGTGTGCCACTAACAAGTACTTCTACAGAGAATGAAGGGTTATCTAGAGCTTCTGTAAAGGAAACTTACGAGTTTATTGAACAAGATTTGTTAGAAGCTGTAAGCTTGTTAGTAGAGCGTAAAAGCAATATTTATGTGTCTAAAGAAGTAGCGTATGCAGCATTGGCAAGATTGTATTTATTTATGGAAGATAATGATAAGGCTATTGAATATGCAGACCTTGTATTAAACTCAGGTAGATATGAGTTACTAGACCAAACAACGTATCCGCAATATAATCGCTATGCGCCAGAATCGGTTTCTGAAACTATATTTGCTGTTAAACGATTAGAGTCTGATAATGTTGGTAGATATATGATTGGAGGGATGATGCATGGAGATGGCGGATATGGTCAGATTATGGTGTCTTCTTCTTATATGGATTTGTTATTTAAAAATCCAAATGATTTGAGAATTAACTTTATAGATCCACAATTTGAATTGGATGCAGATGGTAATAAAATTGAAGATGCAGATAATGCTTACTATGGCTATAAAATTGTAGAAAGTTCCAGTGTGCCTCAATATTGGACTCTGAAATTAACTTATCAAGACGATGTTCCTATGTTAACGTCTCCAATCTATTTTAGATTAGCAGAAATGTACTTAATAAAAGCAGAAGCGTATGCTAAAAATGGTCAAGATGATATGGCTTTAGACATGGTAAATGTAATTAGAGCACGTGCAGGATTAAGCGGCGATCAGTTATTTAGCTCAAGTAATCTCCAAGGTTATGATTCTGTCTTAGATGTGGTTTTAGACGAAGAGCGTTTAGAATTTGCACATGAAGGACACCGTACACATGATGTTTTTAGAAACAAAGGTACTATGGATAGAAGTTATATGTCTTGGCAAGGATGGTCAGGTCCGAGTTCTATTCCATATACTTCTAATCGTATACTACATCAGATACCAGAAGTTGAAATACTGAAAAATGACTACCTCATTCAAAATCCATCATTTTAATAAGAAACTTATGAGTTTGCACGGATTATACTAAATATAATGCGTGCAAATTATTTTTAATGAGAATGGATTAAAGAAGATAATTATGAGAGGTTAATTTAATGTTAGCAATGTTATCAAACCTTTACCATTAAAATTTTAGATAGGGGCAAAGTTATTTTTTGATACTTATTAATAAAGTATAGCTCGGTTTAGCCTTATGTCTATCTTAAAACATATAATTTTCATTTATCTAGAAATTATGATTAAAAAAAGTACCCTTTTCCTGATGTTACTGTTATCAGTATATTCTTTTTCACAAAGCTTAGTAACAGAAACTGCTGCCGTTTCTAAAGAGTCTCCTGCTATTATAGTAGAACGCGGACCATATTTGCAAAGTGGTTCAGCAACAAGTGTTATTGTAAAATGGAGAACAAATGTTCCTACAACATCGGTTGTTAATTATGGTATGGTATTGAATGCCTTAACAATGCATTCTTCTAGCCAGGCGTTAAACACAGATCATGAGGTGACCTTAACAGGTTTAACTCCGAACACAAAGTATTATTATAATATTGGAACCGATACAGAAGTGTTGTCTCAAAGCCTTTCTGGCGATATGTATGTGATTACTGCACCAATTTCAGGAACAGATCAATTTGTCCGCGCATGGATTCTAGGAGATCCTGGTACAGCCAATGCTTTTCAAAGAGAAGTTCGTGATGCTTATTACAATTATGTTGCTACAGATTCTGTAAACACAGGCAAAACAGATATGATGTTGTTTTTAGGCGATAATGCTTATAATACAGGAACAGATGCCGAGTATCAGGATGCTTTTTTTAATGTCTATAGCGAGATGTTAAAAAAATCTGTGGCATGGTCTTGTTTAGGAAATCATGATGGATATTCTGCCGATTCAGACTCACAGTCGGGACCATATTACGATATCTTTACGTTTCCAAAAGCAGGAGAGTCAGGAGGAACTGCTTCTGGTACAGAAGCATATTATGCTTTCGATTATGCTAATATTCATTTTATCATACTAGATTCACATCATTCAAGTCGTGATGTTGGATCACCGATGTATAATTGGACACAAACCGATATTCAAAACACCACGCAAGATTGGATTGTAACTTTATTTCATCATCCAGCATATTCTAAAGGATCCCACGATTCCGATTATGAAGACAGACTTATAGATATGAGAACAAATTTTATGCCTATGTTAGAAGCTAATGGCGTAGATCTTATTTTAAACGGACATAGTCATTCTTACGAGCGTTCTTATTTTTTAAATGGTCATCACGGATTTTCTAACACGTTTAATCCTGCAGAACTTTCTAAAGGCGGACATACTGTTGGAGCAACTGGACACGGAGATGGAAAGGCAAATGGCGATGGTGTATACCAAAAAGATAAAGATACTGCTGAAGGTGCAGTGTATATTACTACAGGATCTGCAGGACAGGTATCTGGAGGAGATTTAAATCATCAAGCTATGTTTGTATCATTAAACGAGTTAGGATCTTGTGTTATGGAAATTGAAGCCGATGGAACAGGTGGGCAAAATCTTAATATTAAGTTTGTTAGAGAAACAGGCGAAATTGATGATTATTTTAGTATTAATAAAACTGGAATTACACTTGCTAAACGTCAGGCTGTAGAAAAAGAACTAAAGTCGTTTCTTGTTCCTGTTAATGGAATGATTAACGTTGCTATTGATAAAAATGAACGTCTAAAAAAGGTAAAGTTTTATAACAACATCGGGACTTTAGTAAAAAAGAGTAAAAAAGAAGATATTAACGTTAGTAATCTTACTAAAGGGGTATATGTTATAGAAATTATAACAAACAAAACCACATATTTTAAATCCGTAAAAATAGATTAGATCAGTTATTTTAATTGTTATTTCAGATTAACCTTAATGCAATCCCTAATTATGGATTTGTATTGAGGTTTTTTTATTCTAGATTATTTTAGTTTTTAAGACTACCATAATTAACATCTCATGTTTTGTTGAATTAGCAAATAATCAATATATAAATGAATAAATGTTTTTTAAAACAACGTTTACGTTCTCAAAACATAAAAAAAGAAGCGAGCTGTTTAAGTTGATTACTTTTTAAGTAGATTTGAGTCCCTAATTTAATTATAAGCTCAGTGCCCAAGACAAAAGAGATTCATACTTTGTCCCTAAAATCGTATAAAGATGTTTTTGATACATTATATACTTCGCTATGTCTTTTTGCCGAAAATTATGTCGATAATTTAGATGTAGCAAAAGATATCGTTCAAGATGTTTTTATAAAGGTTTGGGAAGATAAAATTGAATTTAAAAACGAGATTGCTGTAAAATCTTATTTATATACTTCTGTTAAAAATAAATCATTAGATTTTTTAAAAAGTAAACGCTTTAAAACAACAGAACATATGTCTGTTGTAGATATAGATAATCTAAATAAAGACTCTTTTTATTTAAAAGAAGTTGTTATTGAAGAAGCCTCATCTAGAATAGAAGAGGCAATTAATACACTTCCTAATAAGTGTGCTCAAATCATTAGGTTAAGTATAAAAGATCTTACCAATGCAGACATTGCGCAGCACCTTAATATTTCTATACATACGGTTAAAGCACAAAAAAAAATAGCCTACAAAAGATTAAGACCACTATTAAAAAACTACTTTGTTTTACTGGCTTTTCTCTTCGAGTCTTCCAATTAAAAAAGATCATTTTATCCCATATTCATCAATCTAAAATGTTAATATTTTACATCTTGGTTTAAAAAAAAATATTTTTTTTAACCCTATCGTAACATTTTGTCGTCTTAGGTATAAATAGTAGTTGCAATTAATGGTAAAGTTTAATAAAATCATAATATTATCTAAGCAGATCACTTCTTCGTTGTTAAGAGATGAAAAGCCAAAAGCATTAGAAACTTCAGATGTGTTTTCAGAACAAGAAAAAGAAGATATTCTTAAAAGACTTACAGATAAATCTGCCGTAGAATCTCGATTAGATTTAAAAACAAAGATTGATACTAAAGCCGATTGGAACATTTTAAAATCGAAGTTGGTTGTCCCTAAAAAAACGTATTACTGGCATTATGCGGCGGCTGCAGCTGTGGTATTAGGTTTAGTTACAACCACGTACTTTTTAAAAGAACATGGTTTAAATAAAAATCTTAATTCGCCAATAATTGTCGACAATCAAATTGAACCTGGTGTAGATAAGGCCATCTTAACATTAGAAAGTGGCGAAACAGTAGCACTTGTAAAAGACGTTAAGTACGCGGCTCAAAATGTAGTAACTAATGGTGAGGAAATTGTTTATCAGGACGATAATACAACAGAATCTGCAACCCAAGACGTAGCCTATAATTATTTAACCATTCCAAGAGGAGGACAATTTCAAGTGACATTGTCTGATGGTACTCATGTCTGGTTAAATTCTGAATCCGAATTAAAATACCCAGTACATTTTATAAAAGGACAACCACGTTTGGTAGAGCTTATGTATGGAGAGGCTTATTTTGATGTGTCTCCAAGTACAAAACATAATGGTGCAACATTTCAGGTAATAACTAAGCAACAAACTATAGAAGTATTAGGTACAGAATTTAACCTTAAAGCCTATAAAGAAGAGGTTAATGTGTATACCACTTTGGTAGAAGGTAAAGTTAAGGTAAGTTCTGAACATAGAACTAAAAACTTAGTACCTAACCAACAATCTAATTTAAATATAGAGACCAATGCATTAGCGATAACAGATGTAGATGTTTATAACGAAATAGCATGGAAAGAAGGTATTTTCAATTTCGAAAATAAACCGCTTAAAGATATCATGACGGTGCTGTCTAGATGGTACGATATTGACGTTACTTTTGAGAAGAAAGATCTAGAAAATCAGAAATTTATTGGGTCTTTAAAGAAGAATTATAGTATAGAAAGTATTCTAACCATTTTACAAACTGCCGATATTATTAATGCTTTTGAAATTAATAAAAAATCGGTAATTATAAAATAACACTAAAGTCTTAACAAGATTAGGAATGTTATAATAAAAAAGGAGAGATCGTTTAAACCGCCAAGCTCAAGACCATCTCTCCACAATACAATATCAATCAATTAAAAAAAGGTTTAATTAACTAATAATTTACAAATTAATGAAATTTAAATTAATTAGTGCCTCTTCTGTATTCAGGAAAGGTATCTTAAACTGTATTATGCGAATATTTATATTCTTGTTTTGTGCTACAATGTTTGGTTCTAATCATGTGCGCTCTCAAAATGCTGAAATTAGTATTAATGAAGACAAAATGGTTACTGTAGATGAAGTCTTTAAAATTATTAAAGCACAATCCAGTGATTACATGTTTATTTATCCGGAAAAATTATTCAAATCTTTTCCTAAAGTGCAACTAAAAAAAGGAATTATTAAGATCGATAAACTTTTAGATTTAGCGTTATCTAATGGAAATGTAAACATTACAATAACCGATAATAATATCATCTTAATAAAAGAAAAGCCTGCAAACGATAAACGGACACGTAAAGTTTATAATGATAAGGTGGACATTAAAGGGCATGTATTCGATGTTAATCAGCAACCCTTAGCCGATGTCAATGTTATTATTTCAGATTTAAATATCGGAACATTTACCAATATAGATGGTGCGTTTTCTATGGAACTGCCTCATGAAAATTTTCAGATTAAATTAAGTCTTATTGGCTATAAAGCCGAAGTGGTAGATTTAGCTTCAATTTCAGATCTGTCTAACATTACAATTACCTTAAAAGAGGATTTGCTAAGCTTAGATGCCGTTGTTGTAACAGCGAAAAAGACAGAAAGTAGGGAAGGGACTTCGACTTATAAAATAGAAAGTCAGGCCATAAAGCAAGTTCAGGCCATGAATTTATCTGATGTGTTAAGCTTACTGCCAGGAAATAAAACAGAGCAAGTTAATTTAACAGATCCAAAACAAGCTAGTATACGTAGTGCAGTAACTTCAGATGCTAATTCATTCGGAACAGCAATTATTATAGATGGTGCTGCAATTAGTACAGATGCTAATATGCAAACCAAGAATTCGTCTTCTTTAGACGGAGGAAAATCTGTTGTTGCAGGTGGTGTAGATTTAAGAAGCATAACATTAGCCAATGTAGAATCTGTAGAGGTTATAGCTGGTGTAGCTTCTCCAAAATATGGAAATCTATCTTCTGGAGGTGTTTTAGTAAAGAGTAAAGTAGGGAAGTCTCCTTATATTGTTTCGGCAAATGTATCATCTACTAATTATCAAACATCTGTAGCTAAAGGATATGAATTAAACGATTATGGGGTTTTAAACTCAGATTTTTCATTCGCATATTCTTCAGGATCACCTACAGAGCGAAAATTATTTTATAAAAGTTTTAATCTAGGTTTACGTTGGAAACTTCCTGTTTTTGAAGGTTTAGATTGGAATCATTTTACAGCGTTAAGAATTGGTCATTCTGATGATGGAAATCGACACGAACCAGAAGAGGTTTATAAAAATGAAGCAGACGTAAAGAGTACGTCCTATCAATTAAGCTTCTCTGGAGATTTCCCATCATCCATTTTAGGAAAGATTAATTATAACTTGAGTGGGAGCATGGTAAATCAGCATTCTTTTTACGATACATATGTTCTTAATGGACCTTATCCTATTATTGAAGCCATAGAAAGTGGGACGTATAATACCACTTATACTCCAAATGCATTTAACCAAACAAGAGATATTAAAGGAAGACCTGTAAATTTTAATGCAAGGATAGATGCCTCTCAATATTTACATTTAGAAAACTTCGATTTTAATTTTGAAACCGGGATACAATATACGCTAGATGATAATACGGGAAGCGGACGTGTAGCCACAGGGAATATAGCACACACTCAGGATATTGCAGGAAGTAGGTCTGCTACTTTCGAGAAAATTCCAGCTTCTAAAACCTTTTCTGCTTATCACCAAACTATTATTAAAAGGTATGGAACATCTTCAAAACAACAACTTAATTTAGGAATTCGATACGATAATATGTTAGAGCGTTATAATTTATGGTCGCCACGTATGTCTTTTTCTTCTAAACATAACGATTTTACAGCTAGAGCCGCTTGGGGTGTGTCTTATAAAGCGCCGGCTATGGTACAATTATACCCAGGGAAATCTTATATAGATTATATTAATTTTCAATACTATGCCGAAAATCCAGCCGAGCGTTTAGCGGTTGTAACCACTTATGTCTATCAGCCTACTAACGAACATTTAAAGCCTAATTATTCCGATTTAAAAGAAGTAGGATTTGATTGGTCTCCAGATTTTATGAATCTAAATTTCACGTATTTTAAAAAGGATTTACGTAGAGGTATAAATACAACACAAGAACTATTATTACTACCTAAATCTGTTTATGAGGTAGTTAGTGCCGAAGAAGGCGTGCAGCCAACCGTACAGCCAACAGGCGAAGTTTATAATATTCCTAGAACTGTAAGTGTTATGAAAAATAACTATTACGAATCTACCGATGGGGTTGAAATTACATTAAGTCCGAAAAGAATAAAAGCAACCAACACCGAATTTAATTTTAGATATAGTTATTTAGAAACCGTGGTTACAGATCGAGGGTTCAGCATAGATAAATCGTCTTATGTTGTTGGTGATAATACAGTACGTTATGGGGTGTACGAAAATGAATTAACAAAAGCTGTTAGAAGTTTTGGAACCTTAACTTTAATACAACATATACCATCTTTAAGATTTGTGTTAACGCTTTCTGCAGAATTAAATTTTAAAGAAAGTAGCAAATATATAGGTGCTAGCTTATATCCGTTTGCCTATTATGATACCGATGGAAACTATATTGAAATTCCATTAGAAAACAGAACAAATCCTGAATTTGCAGATTTAAAGAAGGACGAAAATACCTATACCACTGTAGGAACACCGTTCTACAGTAATTTTAATTTACAAATACGTAAGGAAACTAAGCAAGGTCATTCTTTTAGTTTTTTCGCTAATAATGCGCCTTGGCACAACCCTACATATGAGTATTTAGGAAGTAGAAGAACGTTGAATAATAAATTATCAGTAGGATTTAATGTCACCATATTAATTAATAACAAATCAAATCAATAACATGAAAGACACAATTTTTAAAAAGGTAAGATTAACAAAATTAATAGCAATTTTGTTGTTAATAACAGTATCAGTTAGTTGTAGTGATGATGATAACGTCGCTAATTTAGGTAATTTACAAGTGCAATTAGAACTTGCTAGTGGGCTTGGCGACATCTCTCTAGAAGGCGTAGATGTTAGCATTACAAATACAGTAGATAATTCTAGTTTTAGTTTAAGTACAGATGCAAATGGTTCTGCTACGTTTTCAAATATTTCTGTTGGAACGTACACGGTTGTCGCAACACAATCAACCGATGATTATACCTTAAGTGGTACTGCAAACAATGTTGTAATTACAAGACAAGAAACTGTTGTTTCAACGGTTGTAGTTAATGCAGATAATTCAGATGGTGGTTTAGTCATCAAAGAAGTGTACTCTTCAGGATCTGGATATATCACGCTTTTTAAAGATTCTTTTATTGAAATATTCAATAATTCATCTGAAACATTATACGCAGATGGGATGTATATTGCTAACATTTTTGGAGATACAGGTATGTCTGGAGATACAGCATTATCTTCTGTTTTAACAGATAGCGATTATGTGTATACAGATGTAATGAGCCAAATTCCAGGAACAGGAGAAGATTATCCAGTAGAGCCAGGGAAGAGTATTGTAATTGCATTAAATGCTGTAAACTATAAAGAAGGGAGTACTGCGCCAGACGGTCAATTAGATAATACAGATGCTACATTAGAGCATTATTCTATAGATTGGCTAGAAGCACAAGGACGTTCAGGTAACTCGTTTTTCGAATTAGATAATCCGTCTGTTCCTAACATGACAAACATTTATATGTTTAACGAAACTAACTTTTTCAGATTAATTACAGCTTCTGCAAGTGTTGTTTTAGTAAGCAGTGACGCTACGTTCACAGACTCAGGTATTGTAGATTATACAGAAGCAGGTTCTACAACTACATATAAATTAATGCGTATTCCAGCAGATCAAGTGGTAGATGCTGTAGATATTTTAGATAATTCAGGAGCTTCAGAATTTAAACGTATACCAAGTGCTTTAGATGCTGGTTTTACATTTGTAAATGCAGATGGAGCAATTTCTTATACAGGATTAAGTTCAAGAAGAAAGGTTGATGAAGTAGCTTCTGAGCGTTTTGGTAGAACTATTTTAATAGATACAAATAATTCAACTGTAGATTTTGAAGCTATAGCTTTCCCAGATAAATATGGTTACAATAACTAAAAGAATAAACCATTTAAAAATAAAGAGAATGTTTTTTGCATTCTCTTTATTTTTAGTTGTGTTACATGCATCGTCTCAAACAATAACTAATGTGAATAGTTTATCTGTTATCGAGAGAGACTTTCATTTTCAAATTTTTGAAAACAGGTATTTCGATATTCCCTCTTTAATTAATCAAGCTAATCTTCAAAAATTTTCTTACGGTCAAGCGAACTATTTGTATTCTGAAGGCAATTTAAGACCTCCTCAAGACTATAAAAAACAAAATGGTTTGTATGTAGAAACCGCATCATTATCTGCTGTAGAAAACACAAATTGGACGTTATACGGTAGTTTAGAATATTTAAATACAAGATTAGAAGATGTAGAAAATAATTTAACGTATGGCATCACAGAGTATAATTCGCCATATTACTTCTTTCAAGAAACTAACGGAATATGGAATCATCAGGATTATAATTTTGAAGTGAGTGCAGCTAATAAAATTAATTCGAAACTAACGTTAGGAGGTTATTTAAATTATGATACCAATTTCTACTTCAGAAAAACAGATACGAGAAATGAGCTCACTGCTTTAAAAATTCTTACCAAGCTATCTTTAAGTTATCAGCTCAATCCAGAGCATATTTTAAGTGTAGCCATAAGTAACGAATTTTTTAAAACAGATTCTGAACTCGGGAATAAGTTTCCTGAAAATAATACAGCAACTACGGCCAATTATTATTTAAACACAGGATTAGGATCATACATAAAAAATATTGATAACGGTTTTCAAACGAAAAGAAATATACCCGAATTACAATTTAGTTGGATCACTAGAAAAAGTGATTGGGACTTATCTGTAAGCAGTGATACTAAATACGGTTTAGAACGTTGGATAGATAAAAACATAGTTAATCTTGGAGAAAACGATGAACTTACTAAGTATAGTTTTCTTAAAGAAAGCGTTAAGGTATTTTACAATAAATATAAAGACAATACCCTTTTATCACTGTATTTAAAAGCCGAATATTTAAAAGGAAATGGGAAAGTTTGGGAAGATAGTGGTGCCTATTATTATAAAAATTTCACCACCACGAGCTATCTTGTAAATGCCGAGGCTAATATGTTATTTTATAATAAACTGTTGAATAAAATAAGTTTAGGTTTAAACTATTATAACAACAGTCAGTTAGACTTAAATTACGCTTATGTGTTCGATTATCAGTATTTAGATCCGAAAATTGAAATCGGTTTAAATAAAAGTATTTCCAATAAAACAGCCGTTTTTGCAAATATAACGACTGCATACCATATGGTACTAAATGTGGAGCACGATCCTTTTGCAGCAAATAATATTTATGTGGATTGGATCGGTAATAAGGTTGCAAATTATACAAATATAAATGCCTTTAATTTTAATGCTAAACTGGGGTTTGATTTAAAATTGAAAAATGAAAACAAACTGGAATGTTCACTGACTACAGACTATACAAAAGCTACAAAATTATCGGATAATAGTGTAAATTATTATTCAAAAAACGATGACTATCTAAGTTTAGTTGCAGGTTTAAAACTCTATTTCTAAGCATATAAATTACATGTAATAACTGTGCTGAATCAATTTAAAAATTAAAAAATGAAACAGGTATTAAGTAGTATCATGTTTTGTATTCCATTTTTAATGTGGAGTCAGAATATGGATAACATTCATATCGAAGAATATGATTTGTCCAATGGTTTACATGTTATACTTCATAAAGATGTAAACGAACCTAATGTAATTGTAGGAACCAAATATCATGTGGGTTCTAAAAATGAAGAAGTGGGCCATACTGGATATGCTCATTTTTTCGAACATCTTTTATTTCACGGCACTAAAAATATACCTCAAGGCGAATTAGAAAATATTATTTTAAATGCTGGAGGCTATTGTAATGCGTATACCAATTACGATGTCACGTATTATTATCAGTTATTACCTGCACACGAATTTAAGTTGGGACTTTGGGTCGAATCCGAGCGCATGTTACACCCTGTAATTACTCAAGAAGGTATAGATCGTGAACGTGAAATTGTAAAGGAAGAAAGACGCATGCGTTACGATAGTAAACCTTTAGGAAACTCGTATTTTGACATGATGTCTAAACTGTATGCTTTTAATACTTACGGACATAATATGATTGGTTCTATGGAAGATCTTAATAGCGCCTCTAAAGATGATTTCGAAGCCTTTTTTAAAACCTATTATGTACCAAATAATGCGTGTTTAGTGGTCTCGGGAAATATAGATGTTGAAGATACAAAAACGTGGATTAGTTTGTATTTTAAAGATATTCCGAAGGGGGAAAAGATTAGCAGACCTAAAACTTTTGAAAAACCATCCGGAATAGAAAAACATACAGATAAAAGCATAAAAGGCTTAAAAGACGAGTCGCTATTAATAGGCTATCCGCTCATGGATCAGAGTCATCCAGATGCTCCTGTCATGCAAATACTAACCTCAATTTTATCAGGAAATAGTAAGTATTCGTATTTCGAAAATAATTTAAACATCGAAAACGATACTATAATTAAACATATAAAAGCTTCTTCAGATTTTTGGGAAAAAGCAGGAACTTTAAGCATTAATGTAACGGTTGCCCATAAGAATAGTGAGACTTACGTCCTAGAAAAAGTAGATAAACAATTAGAGTTGCTAAAAAATACTCCTGTAAATCCTATTGTATTGCAACAAGTAAAAAAGCAATTTGAAATGGCTTATGTCGATTACTTTTATCATGCAGAAACCTTTGCGGATAAGGTAACTAATTATTATCACACTTATAAAAAAACGTCTGATATTAGAACGCTTTTAGACGATTTTAATAAAGTAACAGCTGATGATATTCAACGCGTTGCCAAAAAATATTTCGATAAAAATAACCGAATTCTAATTGCGTATCACCCAGAATAACTCTTCGTTATGAAAACTATCTATATTTTTATTTTATGCATGTGTTTCAGTATAACTGCTATGGCTCAAATAGACCGTTCTATGCCACCAGAAGCAAATATACCGACTAAATTAAACGTCGGAAAATTAATTCCGATAACCTTAGACAACGGACTTCGGGTGTACTTAGCACCCGTTCAAGATTATCCAAAATTCACCATATCTGTCAATATAGAATTACCAGGATACGACGAAGAAACCAGATTAGCAGAGAAAAATATACTAAATACAGCCTACGCAAATAAACGTTCAGAAAAATATCCAAATCAGGAAATAGATTCTCTAGTAAACTATTTTGGTGCCATGCTAAATGCCAATATGTATGGCGGCACGATTAAAGGGCTGACCCAAGATATAGATCAATTACTAGATATCTATGTAGATGCGTTATTACATCCTGTAATTACTAAAGCGTATATAGACGAGAAGTATAAATCTGAACTAGAAAAACAAAAACATACAAAAAACAAAAACGTAGAGATAGGTAAACCTATAAAAGAATTTTCTATAGATGCAGTAAAAGATTCCTTGCTTTTCGGGCCTAAAAAAGATAGGGTTAAAACAACTAAAACAGCAAAAGCGGAATATAAAGGGGTAACCGTAAAAGACGTTGAAGAGTATAAAAATGATAGAATTGTATCTAACAATGCCTTAATTGTTGTGGTTGGAAATTTTTCAGAAACAGAATGTAAAACGTTAATGAATCGGTATTTCGGAGCCTGGAAAACAGGAGAACCTTATGTTAAAGAAAGTCCGATTACCAAGAAAACATCAATCATACAAAGCAGAAAAATTATTGTACATGATGCGCCCAATGCGGTACAATCTAAAATAGCCTTTAGCTGGCATTTAGGCGATGCCTATACTTACTTTAATAACGATATTAAACTACAAGTTTTAAACAATATTTTTGGAGAAAGTCAACTGTCGTATTTGTATAAAAACTTACGAGAAGATAAAGGCCTTTGTTATTTTATTAGATCCTCTGTTGGTAGTTCTGCAGATGGAGGCGTAGGAGCCGTATATACAAGTGTTAGGACAGCACAAACGGCGTATGCTATAGAAAATATTATCTTAGAAATGTTACGATTACGTAATACTAAAGTGAGTGCATCAGATTTAAAAATTGCTAAAAATAATTTAATAGGAGATTACACGAGGTCATTAAATCCTATTGCACCTATACCATACATTACGTTTGCAATGCAGAAAGATATTTATAATTTACCAGACGATTATTTACAAAGTAAAGTCGAACAATATTACGATGTTACCATAGATGATATTATGGAAATGTCTCAAAAATATATAAACCCTTTTACATGTGTGATTACTGTTGAAGGTAAAATTTCTGAATTAAAAGGGACACTAGAACCGTTTGGAGATGTTATGTATTATGATGAACAAGGAAATAAACTGAAACTTTAGTTTATTTTTTCCAGTCAAGTATCAAACTCGAAATGAAATATTAAACACAAATTAAGGCCATTTAAATTACACAATTTTAATAAGCACATAAATCTAAATCCATGAAACAGTTAATTTTATTTATAATCCTACTTATAACCTCATTATTAAATGCGGCAAGAGCACAATCTAAGCCCGTGTACCAGCTATTTAAAAGCGATGGTGAGCTTGCAAATTACGAACAGATGATTACAGATTTATCCCATAGTGATATGGTGTTTTTTGGAGAATATCATACAAATCCTATTTCTCATTGGATGCAGTTAGAAGTAAGTAAAAGTTTATTTGCTACAAAAGGCGATGCTTTGTTTTTTGGTGCAGAAATGTTTGAAAGTGGTAATCAATTGGTTTTAAATGAATATTTAAACGGCGTATATGCTGAAGATAAAATGATTCCGGAAATGACACAAATGTGGGGGAATTATAAAACCGATTATAGACCATTGGTAGAGTTTGCTAAAGACAAAAAACTTCGATTTATCGCTACTAATATTCCTAGACGTTATGCTTCTATGATTAACAAAAAGGGAATAGACGGATTAAAAGAGTTAAGTCCCGAGGCTCTAGAATTAATTGGTCCAGATTTAGAAACGTTTTTCGATCCAACGGTTAAAGCGTATGCAGAAATGGCCGACAATATGGGCGGACATGTGCCACCAAACATGCTAAATATTCAAATGGCTCAAGCCGCAAAGGATGCAACTATGGCGCATTTCTCTCTTAAAAATTTTGAACAAGGAAACCTTTTACTTCATTTTGAAGGCTCGTATCATTCAAATTACGAACAAGGCATAATTTGGTGGATTAACAAAATTCAACCCGGTTTAACACTAAAATCTATTACCACAGTTTTAGAGTCTGAATGGAATGCAATGACCGCTGAACAAAAAGCAACGATTGCCAATTATATTATAGTTGTTGTAGATAATATGACGCAGACCAATTGGTAATTGTAGTACACTTAGCTGCTTTACAATGTTTGATCTTTTAATTAGAGTGAAATAACAATATCACTGAAAACGGTTAGAAAAAACTAAAGGTATTGGTTCAACTTTGTATGAAACTAAAATATGCAATTATGGATTTTAAAACAATGTTACAATTACCTGTATTAGGCACTAATGAGGTTATAAATATACTTCAAGAAATAGCAGATATAGAACGAAAAGAAGACCGACCTCGTATGCCTAAAGTGACTATTTGTACACATGGAGATAGTGCTTCTGGTTTTTTTGTAAACTATGATTCTGAAAAAAAAGTGGTTTTATTATGTGATATTTACGATCGCGATGCGCAGTTTCAATATATCGAAGTGCATGCTATCTCTTCCATATCTTTTAGCAATGTAAATAAATATGGCTATCTATTATCTGATGGGAAAATTCTTTTTACACCAGATCCTAGTGAAATACCTACCGTACTTCAACTTAAAAAAGATATTAATGCTTTAGAGTTAGAAGTTAAAGCGGCTTTGGATAAAGAAATAGCTATAGGGTATAAATTCGACGGAACTCCAGAAGATCTTGATAAATTTTATGCTTCAAAAATAATAGTATTATTAAAAGAAACGCTTTCTAATATAGCAGCAGATAATTTAGCAAAAGCAGCATTTTCAGAATCTATTTCAACAGTTGAATTCTCTTTAGGTACTGAAAATAAATCAAGTTTAGAAAAAGGTGTGGTTTCCCTTACTATCGATACCTCAAAAGGTTTAAAAAGCTTCCCAAAGGCAAAAGGATTACAAGCACAAATAGAAAAGCAATTGTAAAAATAAGAATGATATGAAAGAATTAAATGTAATTCAGCGTATAGAATTAAGAATTAAAAAAGACGAACAAACAGAAGAGCTATTTAAGCTTTCGCAATGTGATTATAGCTTTTCTTCAACATACTATCCAAACGAAGAACAAGAAAGGGGGGTAGATGTAAATTTATCTGGAGCTATGAGGAACGAGATGAGTACGCTGTTTTTAGAATGGTTATCTCATAAACCAGGTGACTGGTCTGGAAGTTTAAAAATTTATTACCAAAACCAAGAACAACCTGTTGTTAGTTTTGTGTTTGATAATGCTATCATTCATAATTACAGCCAATCATTTTCAGAGAATAATGTGCAGTCTCAAGATTATTACTTTAATGCGATATTAACAGGAGTCGTTTTAAATGATGTAAAACTAAATTAAGCTCACAACCATATTACAATAGAAAAAGCCTTTAAGATGCATCTCTTAAAGGCTTTTTTATGTCAGTTTTAGAATGGTTTTAAAACTATTCAGGCATACAAAAAGGGAAAGCGTATTCGGCTTTCCCTTTTTGTATTAATTATAAGTACTTATAAATGTGTAATACTATAAATTATTTTCTAAATATTCACGGATGGTTAAATCTATAAAATAACCACTGTGGTGACCACCCCAACATGCTGTTAAAGAAAATACGCCATCTTCTAATTTTAATGCTTTGTTAGCTTCGGCACCTTCATTTGGAATGCAGTATACTTCAATAGAATTTACACTTTCTGCCATAGCTTCTTTTCCCATATCGTCTTTACAAACCAATTTAATTCCATCTGTAAGACGTTGTAAACATACACTTGGTACAAATTTTATAAAGTCCATTTCAAAAGTATCCCAGTTAATATTAATTGGTAATTCTTTACCTACAATCTCATTAATTTCTTTTTGATACTCTCCTAAATATTGATCTTCTATAGACTTTGCTGCTCTTTTTTCTTGTAATCCCATGATTTGAGGTTTTTTTGTTTAATTAATACTTCAAAGATATTAGAACCCATGGGCAGAAAAACACCGTCTTTACGGGAATGTTTAAACTCACGGAATTCAGTGAGTACTTAACATGTATATTGCTATACATTTATATGATAGACAAGAGTATTATGAAAATTACCATTTTATCAGTTATTTGCATATTAATTGTACTGCTTATTGTAGTTGGTTGTGCAAATTATATTGGGATACCTAAAAAAAAAGCGGCACAAAATTTAGGAGACTATCTGCAAAAAAAATATGATGGCAAACTTGGATTTAGCGATTTAACGCTGTTTTTTAACGCGGCAACCATGGATCCTAATATGTATGGTATGCTTATTTATGATAAGGCCATTCCTGAAATAGCATTTTATACGCACCTTAATCTGAAGCATATATTAGAAAACGACACCCTACCCATGTATCCTACTTCTGATAACATGACTGTAGACGATTTATATAAAAGTGCAGTAGAACAATACGAAACGAGACAGGCTGTTATAGCCGATTTTAAAACTGAAATTCCTGAAATTACATTTGCGACAGAAACTATTGAACTGAATTTTAATAGCGATTTAAAACCTGAAGTCTTAGATGATATTGTAACTCGTTTTATAGATCGATTAAATCAATCTTTTGAAGCATTAAATACAGGGTATCAATTTCGTTTACTTATTAAAACAGCGAGTCATCCCGATGGTTTTATTATAATCCCGTTAGATATTGAAGATAGTAAACGGATTCAGAACCCTATGGTTTTATCTGAAAAGGCAGCGGGATTTGAAAACTTAAAAACCATGATTTTAAAACATATACATGCTAAATTAGAAACACCATATCCGTATTTTAAAACGACTGAAAATAGCAAAATTTATATGGATAAATCGACCTTGTCTAGAGGCGCTTGGATACAATATTTAGAAGATAAACGGATTGTAAATAACGGAAATGGTAAATGGAGAAATCCGCAAACGGGACTTTATGTGGTGTATTTTGATTTAGATACCAAATTTATCTATCGTGGAGAGTTATTAACCGATGAGAATGATACCACGTCGTACCGTGAAGAACTAAGGCAAATTATAAGCACTATAGAAGCCGAGGGCATAAGAACGAAATAATGAGTTGTATTTAAATAAAAAAGGGTTTTGAATTTTAAAATTCAAAACCCTTTTTTGTTAGTCGAACAAACCAGATTCTATGGCATATTTTACGGCTCCGGTTGTGGTTTTAGAGCCTGTTTTTAAAAGAATATTTTTTCGGTGTGTCTCTACGGTGTTTACCGAAATAAATAATTTTTCTGAAATTTCTTTAGAAGTGAGTTCATCTCCTAAAAGCGCTAAAACTTCTTTTTCACGAGGCGATAATTCTATATTTTTATATTTCTTACGCTCAAAAACACTTTCCATATAGCGTTGTTTAATCACTTCAGAGAAATATTGTTCATTACCTAAAACCGTACGTACTGCTTTTTGTAATTCCTCTTTACTTGTAAATTTAGGAACAAATCCATCCGCACCTTTTTGAATTACTTTGTGCACCGTTCTATGATTATCTAGCATACTCAACATGATGATTTTAACATCACTATGTTTTTTCTTAATCTCTGTAAGTAATTCTATACCATCCATTTTAGGCATGCTAATGTCACTTATAATTAAACCAATTTCAAACTGATTAAGTAAGCGAACTACTTGCTTTCCCTCGGTGGCTAAATGCACTTCACCAATTTCCTCCATGTCACTTAAAATGGTATTTATACCTTCAAGAAACATTAAATGGTCGTCTGCTATTATGATGTTTATTTTCTTCATAATTCTTTATTTATTGGAATATCTATCGTAATCGAGGTACCGTGCCCCGGACTACTATCTATCTCTAAAGAACCTTGCACCTTATGAAGTCGTTCTTTAATATTACGAAGTCCTATTCCTTGTTTTTTGCTTTTTTGAAACCCTTTACCATTGTCGTTAATCACAATATTTAAATGATCTTCATGTCTTGTAAGTTGTACATCTGCATAGGTAGCTTCTGCGTGTTTTAGAATATTATTAATTAACTCTTGTACAATTCGGTAAGCATCTGCTAAAAGTACATCTGGTAATTGATCTATCTCTTCTTCTGGAAAGAAAAAAGTTTGAATATCTATTTGTGTTTTTTGAGTAATCTGATCTATAAAATCGGTTAGAAAACTTGTAAATCCTATTTTAGAAAAGGAGAGTGGGTGAAGCTGATGAGAAAGGCTACGTACATCTACACAAGCATTACCTATGGCTTTAGCAATTCTTTTAGATTGCGATTCGTCTTGATGATTTTCTATATAATGCTCGAAGGCTATCTTAATACCAGCTAAATCACTACCAATACCATCATGAATTTCTCGTGCAAGTCTGGCGCGTTCTTCATCTTGCCCTTCTTGATAACGTTCGATAACAGATAATTTATGATCGTTTATCATCTGACTAATCTTCTGTTTCGCATTTTCTTCCTGTTGTAAACTTAATTCTTTTTGCACACGTAATCGCTTAATATAAGAAAGTCTTAATATAATTAAGGTAATTAAAACCAGTACAAAACCGGAAATTAAAGCATTTCTTACTAAAAGTTGACGTTTTACTGTCAGTTCTGCTTTTTGTAATTCTGCTTCGCTTAATTTTTGTTCCTTTTCTAACAGTTGAATTCGGGCTTCTTTTAATTGTGTTTCGTAACGTTCTTGAATTTTAGCAACATATTTTTCTTTGTCAAGCGAGTTTTGTTCAGCAACACTTATGACTCCTTTTTGATAGAATTCCAGTGCTTTTTTATAATTGTTTTCTTTTTGGTAAAGTTGAGAAAGGTTTTTGTAAATATCAGATTTATAGCGTAGTAGTGATTGTTCTTCGCCAATAGATAGAGCACGTTGAAAATAATTTATTGCTTCTCGTGTATGTCCTAGTTTTGTTTCACATAAACCTAAATCATTTAAAACAATGGTAATATCAGAGCTAAATTTAAGTTCTTCTAAGAGCGTTAACGTTTTCTTTAAAGCAACAACGGCTTCTTCGCATTTACCTTCTTCCACAAGCATCTGAGAAAGATTAATATTTACATAAGCGACAACGGCTTTATTTCCTTCTTTTTTTCTATATCCTAAAACCGTTTGGTAATGTTTACGAGCCTGATCAAATTTACCTTCTTCTTTTAAAATATTCGCAAAATTAAATAGGGTAGTAAGTACGCCATCGTCATCACCAATTTCTCTATATAAATTAGCAGCACGATCTAAATTTTCAGCAGATTTTTTATACTCTTTTTGAAGCAGATACAGTGTCGCTATATTTTGATACGCATTGGCTTCTTGTACTTTATTATTTGTTTTTTCTGAAAAACTTAAGCATTGCATAAAATTATCAATGGCTTTTGGGTATTCTCCCAAATTTTTATAAGCAGAAGCTAATATATTATAGCAAGCTGCTAAACCTTTATCCATCTCAAGTTTCTTAAGTAAAGTAATGGTCTGATTTGTATATTTTATTGTGCTTTTATAATCTCCAGTAATATTGCCTAAATTTCCTAAAGCATAAAGTGCTCTGGCCTCTTGAAGCTCTATATTTAACTTCTTACTTTCTTGAAGCCACTCTAAAGCCGCTTTTTTTGCAAGTTGTGGATTTGTATATAAATTATTTGAATATGCAACAGAAAGCGAGTCTATAATTGATGTGTTGTTTGAAGTTTGCCCTACAGCCACATTAATTACTCCTAAGAAGAGTAATACAGTTAAAATCGAATATCTTGTAAATTGCTTCATTTATAAAAGTTGTAAACTTAACACCTTTAGGCGAAATATATCGACCTTATTTTAGATTTGATTTGTTTTAACGTTTCAAGCTCATCATTTTCAAATGCAATATCTAATTTAGAGATGTTTTCTAATAAATTATGCTGCAGAAAGATATCATCTTTAGAGTTTGTTTTTGCAATTTCTAGGTGTTCTAACAATGCTAGTTCTGAAGGTTTATCTCTACTTAAAAACATCGCGTTGTATTTGGTGTAATCTTCTAAATATCCAAAACCTTTAGAAGCTTCTTTTAATACTTTTAATAGTACATTAAATTCGTCTTTTTCAAATTGAAAAAAGCAATAATCAGGGTAGTTTTGCAAGAGCTTTTGAAAGGCATCATAACTTTCGGCGTATCGCTGCTCTTGATGTAGTAAATTTGCATAATCAAAACCTAATTTCCAATCTCTAGATTGAGGTACTTCTTTTTGAATGGTTTCACAAAGTGTAATAGCAGGTTCATTTTCACCAAAACCTTCGTTAGCACATGATAATGCTAATTTTAAATAATAGGCTTTATTTGTGGCTAAAGGCGCTGTTTTTTGTAAGGCTGTAGCAGCAGCAGTATTATCGCCTAACATCCAGTGTACAAACCCGTTGTTTCTGTGTTCTAAAAATGTTGTTGGATTGTCTATTAAATCGTCTGTTGTTACGTCAGGTAAATCGTCTGGTTTTGCTAAATAATCGAAAAAACAAATCCACTTAAATACAGTATATAACTCGGGTGCTAATTGTTCTTGCTCGTAATTATAAATGGCGTATTTGTGCGCTTCTTTGTAATCGCCCATTTCTATAAGGGCTTCAATACACATATTCATGGTGCTACAATAATCCGAATCTCCAATCTTATAAAACTCAATTTCAGCATACATATCTTCAAAAAATGCCGTAAAATTCTGATTGCGTTTATGAATAACCATACGTAAATTATACAACCATGGTGCATAAGAATGTGGTGGTAACGGAAAATCGTTAAGGGCTTCATTAATCACTTCATGGGCTTCATCAAATCGGCCTAATTTCACTAAAGCACGAGCCTGGAAAAATAAGGTTTTAAGCGTTGGTGTTTTTCGTCTATGAAATTGTACGACTATATCTAATATGCCTTGCCAGCTTTCTATACGGCTATTCACTTCTAATAAGTAAAACAAATATTCACTCATTCGAAGTCCGTTTCTATAGGCTTCATGGTACGCTTGTCCAGTTTCTTGATAATTTAAGTTAAAGAAAAAAGACTTCGCTTTTAAGACAAGTAATACTGGGTTTTTAGGATTTAATGCTAAGCCACGCTCGACACAAATTTCTAAGGTTTTTTTGTTTTTTGAATAATAGTAAGACGAGTTTCCAATGAGTACATATTGATGTTGTGCCAATTGCCAACCTGAGTTTGCTAAGGCTTGCATATAGGCTCGATATTCTTTAAAATTACTATAGTCTTCTTCAGGAAAATTAGGTTGCTCTGGTGCTCCTAGAATTTGAGATACCATATCATATTTCATAAAAGATTTGGCATAATCTGCTAATAAAATACGGGTGGTATTATTTAATTCTAGAAGTCGCCATTCCGAAACCCATTGCTTTTGATTTTCAGAAGCTTTACGCTCCCATAAATCCACTTGAATACGTGCTAAATTCTGACTAGCTAGGTCTAAACGTTCATCTAACTGTAACCCTTTTAAAACAGCTGTATTGTGTGTTGCTGATGCTAAATCTAATAATTCGTAACAATCTGCTTCTTCAGAAGAGTCACATAATTGTTCTAATTGAGTCGATTGAATATCCCATAATAAAAAACGCGCTTCTGTTAATGCTGGATAACATTCTAAAATATATTTAAGTGTAATAATGGCTTCATTAAAGCGTTTTTCTTCTTGTAATTTTAACGCATAATGTAAGTGCAGTGTTTCGTTATATGGATGTGCTATTAATGCCATTTCATACACCGATTCGTTACATTGTTTATAGTAACTACACACATACTCGTAATCTGAAGGTAATACTTCTTTAATATTTATTAATGCGTTTAAATAAGATTCCATAGCATCTATGTTAAGCTCCTCATAAACGCCAATGTATAACATGCAAATACGATAATATCTTGCAATATCAGCAAGATTACGATCTCCTAATATTTCAAAATTTTCATTAATATGAGTTATTATGGGCTCTAAATGCGTAAAAAGATTCGCTTTGTAGAGGTCTTCTGCACGCTTAATTTGTTGGATAAGGTCTTGTCTTGTTACACTCATTTTTTCCATGTTTTAAACCAGTCGGCATGTTCTATATGTAAACGTTGGTAGCATTCCCAAAGGGTTTCTGTGCCCGGAAACTTACTCACATCTTGTTCTGTTACTCCTAAAACGTATTCATCTCCTAAACATACGTTACGGTGAAAATCGCTCCAACTAGAAAAAGTAGATTTTATAGTGTCATTAGCTTCTTCTAGACGTAAAATCATTTCATCTGTATTCATAAAACCTAATACATGACCTAAGCGCATTTGAAAAATATAATATGCCATTTCGTAGCCAATAAGTTTTTCTTTTTTTAGGCTGAAACGGTATTTCCACACCATTTTATAGATGCCTTTTGTACTCGGGTTTTCTTCGGCATTGTATTTGGCATCAAAGTCGGTTGTGGTACTCATACGAAATTCTAAAGCTAGTTTTTCGAACTTGTGTGAGACCATTTGTCCGCTTTCATAACGTTGTAAACTATTACGTAAATGCAAACCAGATTTTATACCGTACAAGTTTAAAAGCCGTTTGGCTTGTTTTACGTGCATGTCGTTTTCTAAGTCAAAACCAGACCAACTTGTTAAGTTGGCGTTTTTATAATTTTTCTTTAAAATCAAGGCCGATAAATTTAATTGGTCTTGTATTTCAGGTGTTATATCTTGTGTCATTATCTAAGCATTTAATTGATCAACAACTTGTAATAAAGCGGTTGTTAATTCTTCTGAATAGGCTCCGGATTTTGCCATAGCCTGTAATCCCATTCCATATGAAAGTGCCATTTTAGTGCCTTTTACTAAGTGTACAAACAAACTTCGGCAAATATTTCCGTAGGTTTCTTGTGCTGTTCCTGGTGCTAAATTTGTATCGAGTAATGCCATGTAAAGAGCTTGATTAAATCGTGCTTCAATTCCTGTTTCATCATCAAGTAACCAAACTTTAAATTCTTCTATTTTTTCATCTAAAGGTTGTAAAAGTTGGACATTACTGTTTTGGTTTTTGCTATAATTCTCTAGATTATGAAGTACAGCATCTACATATTTTTGGTTAATTTCAGTAACTTCCATTTCTAATGTAATCGATAGGGGATTATTAACAGTTGTAGCTGTTTTTGTCGTTGTTTCTTCATTAAAGAGGTTCTGAAAAAAGACTTCGATAGCTGTTGTTAATTCTGTTTTATTACTGAAATCGGCTATCGTACTTAGACTATAATCATAAAGATATTTAGTAGTGTTTGCGTTTAGCTTATCTTTTTTTAATTCCCCTAGAAAATCGGTTAAATACACTTCCATTTCTGCTGAAATTTTTTCGAAAGCAATATTTTCAGAGCTTTTAATTTTACATTTTCTGTGAAAAGAGATGATACGGTTTATGGCTCTATCTAAAAAGTAACTCACATCTTCTTCTATAGCGTTAAAATAGGTTGCAGTACGTACGCCTTGTGTAGTTAACATATCTGAAACCCAAACAGCTTCTTGTCGGTAACTGTAATAAAAATCGCCTAAATAATTAAACCACGCTTGAATAATATTTAAATCCAAAGAGCGGTTTTCATTAATGTAATGTCCGCGAGCGAAGTCACTACAAAGGTCTTCAACGCAAGTATCAATATTTTTTAGTGCCGAAATCTCGTTAACTCGTGTAAAATTCCCTGGTTCTGTACATAATGCAGTAAGTGTTTTTACAATGAATGGTAAATGTTGTGTTCTAATAACATCATTCGTGTCTCTTGCCGAATAGGCTAATGCTAATAAATATACTTGTAAAATGTCTTGCTGTTCTGCATTATATAATTCCGCTAACACCTCTCGTGCATCGTAAAACATACGGACTAAAAACTGATTTAACGGATTTTTAAGACCTGCTTTTGTAAAGTTGTGAAGCCATGCTTTGAAGTTGTTTTGCGTTTGAAATACGTTCTGAATTAAAAACGTACCAGTTACTTGAAAATCTTGGTTCTGATAACGCATTAAAGGAAGCGTTCCTTTACAATCTTTAATTAATACCTTTGAAAATACAGTGTTGTAAGTTTCTGTTTGATTAGCAATACCTACTCTTGGATGACAGGTATCAAACCAAAACGGAATGCATTGCAATGGAAGCGCTTCTGCAGTACTATCACTTAGAATATGTATACCGTACTCCTTAAAAGCTTCTGTGTAAAAATTACTTCTGCCATCTGCCGTTAACCAATTTATAAATCGTAGATAACAAATATCTAATTGTTTTTGCGGAATATTTTTATCGCGATTATTGAATAATAATACTTCTCCAGCATCCCAAACTTTAGCACCTAAACCTGCTATTAACGGATAGATATTTTCAGTGGTTTTTATATTTAATAATTCTAAACTTTTTACTTCACCAAAAATTAATCGTTCTTTTATAGCATGGTTTGCCATTATAGCCACATTTGAATAGTCTTTATAGAAAGACGCTAATTCTTCACTTAACCAAGGTTTTACTATATCGTAAGCAGAAGTTACATACACGCGACCAACAGGTAATGCTTTGTGTAGTTTAGCAGTGAATTTAAACCAATCTCCAGCAAAGAAATGTTGTATGAAATCGGTGTTTATTTTAAACGGATGTGTTGAATATGTTTGATCTGAATGAGCTACAGAATAATTTCCGACCAATATATTGTGTTTCAGGCATTGCTGAATTAAAAAATCGGAACTCAATACATCTCGAATGTCAAAAATAGTGTTCACTAAAAAACGAGTAATAGGAAGAGAAGCTTCAGATTCACTTTGTACCAGCTTTTTTAAGACTTGAAAGAACTGTGAGATTAAAGATTCTGCAAGATGTTCCGAATGTATAAATCCTAAACTAAACTGTAAGAATTCGACTAGTTTATGTATGCTTTTTTCATCCGGGTAAAATCCTTGTTCTAATAATGGTGCCCATGAAGCTACAAACTCTAAACCTTGTTTTTCATTGGCGTATAATTTTGGATAAAAATAGATGTGTTGTGCTACATTTTTAGTGAATTTTGTGTTTACACTTTTTATATTACTACTATTGGTCAATGTTTTATAAGTGTCATGGTCTGTAGTATCTAATACTTCCAAAACTTGTAGTATAGCTTTTACTTCAGAAGCTTCAAGAGATTCTGTGTTTAATTGAGGTAATATGTGTTCTTTAAAAATCGCAGACATGTACGGGGTATTATTCAAATTATGTTTTAATCTGTTTTATGCTTTCTGGAAGATCTTATTCAACATAAACCCATTCGTTATCTTCAATGTCACCTTCATCACCCATTAAACTTTTTAGCAAAGCATTTAGATCTTCGGCTTCAATATATCCAATTTCTTGATCGGCGCCAAAACGAATAATCTGGCCAGCAGTTCCTTTGGTATTAGGAGCGAAATCGAAAGCTAAAAAATTACCGTTTTGTAAATCGAAGAACGGAATCCAGTACGGTGTAGTGTACATTAATAATGCTTTTCCTTTGTTGGTAGAGTAGGTGTCTAATAATTCCTCTTGTGTCCAATCATCATAACAATCTTTCCATTGTTTCCACTCTTTATAAATATCTTCAGCCCCCATTATGGCGCATCTGTCAATCCCGTTATGTAGTGTTAAAAAATCTTTAATGATCTGTGGAAAAGGAAAACCTGCTTCGTTTTCAAATTTCGTATAAATGGCATCATTGTTAGTTGGCGGATTAAATTTCAATCTTTTTTCTGTAATTAGAGCAATAAAAGATTGTGCAACTTCTTCTAAATTAATCTGAGCTTCTAATTGAATATAAGAGCTTAGAAAATCGGCTTTTTCTTTGGCTAATTTTTCTGCTATAAATTGATTTGGAATGAATTTATCAATAAAAGCTCCTGTATTTTCATGTAACGAGGTGTTTTTTAAATTTGTTACAGGTTGTGAACTATAGCCATTTTTGCTAAAATCGTAAATAGTTGAGACTAATGTGTGTGTATCTTCATCGTCATCATCACGAAGAATTGTGGCATACCATTCTTCAAATAATGGTGTTTTTTCAATTTCAAACGTATAAACTACTTTCCCCTCTAAATATCCAATACCATAAAAATGGTGAATAGTTTCATTGTCTGGCGTAATAAGCAAAAGCTTAAAAATTGGCTTTCCGGTACGTTTTGTTACAGCTTCTAAAAGTGTATCTCTAAATGTGAAGCAATTACTATAATGATTAGGATCTTCAAGTACAGGAAAGGTATTTATTTGAATGGTCTCAAAATTAAAATCGTCCCATTGTAAATCTTTTAATTCGTCGGAATATGCTATAAAGTTGGTCATTTTACGTTTCTAGATTTAGAATGCTAAAGTACTTTGGAACATCGTAATCTTTATCCCTGAAACTAATGATTTTATATAAAAGGCGATACGTGTTTAATTGTTAATTATATCTTTTAACGTACTTTCTAATAATGGAAATTGCTTTGATTCAATCTGACTAACAAGGCATCTGATTTTCTTTTCTTTTCCGTCTGAATTCTCATACGTAATCACGATGACTTTTTTTTCAACCGCAAAAGATTTAAGCGCACTATAAGGCACCGTTGTTTTACCTATAACTCCTGGTTGAAACACGAAATGGGTCTCAAAAAAAATGAAAATATTAAGCTTCTTATTAAAGGCATAGAGACCAAAAAATAAGATAGCACAGCCTAAAGGCATCACTGCAGCTATATATGTATCTTGTAGGGAAATTAGGCAAAGCCCTATCATAAATAGAGCAAAAACTAAAGGTTTATTTTTTGCTTTAGAACTTAATTCAATACCCAATTCAGTGTCTGTTTTAGTCATGTTGTACTTTGTGAATTTATATTTAAAGTCGAGTTATAATCTCTTATAACATTATTCTGAAAGCTTTTTAACACATGCTCGTTTTGGTCCGTAACTTCCATATACGGTATTGAATGTTGTGTCTAATTTTTGAAGCAAATTAGCATAAGAAAAATGAGGTAATTGGTCTAAGCACGTTATTACAAGGTTTTTGTTGCTGATTAAATCTTGATGATGAATGCCATCGCAACTTAAAGCGTAATTTAGTAATTCGGGATCTAAAGCTTGGGTTCTAAATACGCCTTGAAACTCGTTCGTTACGTTCGCTTCATTTTCATGATTCTGAAGGATTACAGCTTCGGTTTCCGCCATTGGGCCATTGCCGTGACGCGTTTGATAACAGCGTGATACATAATAGATGTCTATTTCTGAAATCGTTTTTAAATGCGATTTGATAAGCTGAATCGCATTTTTAGAAGAGGTGTAACTCCAGGTGGTATGCGGATGAAAACCATGTTGGGTATCGAGTAAAATCCCTTGACTGCCTTCAAAAATAAAATACTTAAAAGTATCTGCTAAATCAGATAATGAGGCAATACTATAAAACTTCTGAATGGCTAAACAACTATCTATAAAATAGTCGTCTTTGTAATCATTTAGTTCGTTTTCATAATACGCTTGAACAGATTTCGATTGACTTTTTAGTTTATTATTGTAATAGGTTTTGATACTCTGTAAACGCTGTTTTAAAACCCATTTAAATTGTAAATCGTTTGCATAGAGATATACTTCTTCCTTATTTCTCGCGATAGTTGTGCCAAAACCCAAACCGCAAGAGCCGTGATTTTGTTGTTTTTCAATTGCTCTATTATAAGCAATATCGTAAAACGTTGTAATCATCGCTAATGGATGCACATATAATTTTGGTTGATAGGTTTTTAAAAAATCACCTTCATCTAAAATGGCAGGAGGAAATAGGGTAGTGTACTCTGAATAATAAGTAGGTACACCTAATAACGTACCGGAACCAAAGTTACTAAAGGTGTGCGTTAGTTTTTCTGTACTTACGGTATGTCCAATTTGATGTCCACCAGAAAACCGTACCACTATACTTTTTTCAGGATGTTGCGATGCCAGAAAATCGGTAGTTACCCCTTTTCCGGCATCACCGAACCCTAAATCTATAACTATACTGCACTTTGGCATTTATAACATATTTTCTACTTCAACATCTGTACTTCCTGATGTTGTATTGGTACTTGTTGGTATTGTCGTACTTGGTTTATGGTTTTGAATCACCACCTCTGCAATGCGTTTTGCTACCGTTTTATAATCTGGAATTTCTATATAATTATCACCTAAAAGCGCTTTCCAGTTGCCTTTACGTTTCTCCTGTTTTGCCCATTCGTTATGTTCTAAATGCATGTGAAATACATTATAGGTCTCTTGTGCTTCTTTAATAATGGCTTCGGTAGTAATTGTTTCGGCCTCATTAGTACAGGTGTATCTTTTAATGATTTCAGCAGGAATGGTAGGGAACACAGGTTCGTCACCAATAGTGAATAAAAAGCCTTTTTGTTGTCTTTTTTCCCAAGAATCAATCGCTGTATGACGTGCCGCAAATAAATGAGCCAAATTATAGCCTTCCTGATTATTTCCACCACCTCCGCCTTCTAAGTAGACGCGGGTTAACCAACGGTCTAATAATTCTGCCGAAGATTCAAACTGCCCAACTTGTAACGGTGCACTGTCGTATATAAAATCGCCAATACCTAAAAATAGCACTTGCGGATCTTCAATTCCAGCTTCCATTAAAGAACCAATAAGGTCTGGTAATGCTTCTTTTACAATATGTTCGGGTACAAATCCCATACTTCCAGTAACATCTAAAGCCACAATAATAGATACCGTTTCAGGATGTTCTTCAGAATCTCGAGACTCTCTAACAAGTGCTTTTGTAGGATCCATTTCTGGATCTATGTGTCTGGATGTAAATATTTCTTCTCTAGACTTATTAGTATAGTCTTTCATTTTTCGTAAACGTGCATATGCATCGTTACTAAATCTTCCTCCACCCATGATTACAGTTCATTTATTATTCCACCAAATAAGTGCGTATAACGCTTTTTGGCTAATTCTAATTTAATTTCTAAGTTTCTAATCTTTACAGACATTTCTAAATCTTTGGCGACATAATCTCTAGCATCAAAATCTGAAGCTAATACCAAACTATTTGCGTCTGTCGGACTCATGTCTAACATGTTTTCTTGTTCGCGTTTTAGGCGTTTTAAAGACAAGGATAAATCTTCCGTTTCACGTTTGTACATCAATTGTGCATCTTCTGCGATGGCACTTGCACGATCATCTCTTATTTTTTCATTGTTGCGCTTTAATGATTCTAAAAAAGCAGCACTTTTTACATTATCTTCCATAAAAAAGGTTTACCACAAAGTTAGTTATTTGAAGTCGTTTATTTTATCACTGAAAAGGGGGATTTTTAGTTTTATTACAGAATTTCGAATTCTATTGTCATTTTGCAATTACTAATATCACTGAAATCCGTTAATATATTTACAGTCGAGTTGTTATCTTTGGTGCTCTTAAAACGCACTTATGATTATATTATATTTATCTTCAAAAGGATTTCAAATTAATACTGTTACCATCGAATTTCCAGTATCTATAGATACTTTAAAACAATGCTTAAATGATGATGTTAAAATGTTTAAAAGAAAATATAATACCATTTTTACTTGGTCTGATTTAGGAATTATGGCGTATTCTAAAGATGGGAATGTTGCAGAGTCTATTACTATATCATTAAATCTTGATACTCATAATTTTAGTCCGAAGCAGACTTTTGGTGGTATATTTTATTATAATAGTCAGAATATAGTGAGTTATTATAAGTCGCATAAACAGCAGCATGTTAAATTATTTAAAGGTGATGATAGTGGTGCATTGGTGGTCAATAACATTAGTGCTTGGTTTTCTGTAAGAAGAGAACAAATTGAGGCTATTGAAATTAGTGAATATACGCCTTACGTACGTGGTGCGGGCATTCCTAAAGATAAATACAGCATTAAACCTTTAGATGAAGAAGTACTTACGTTTGTAGATTTTGGATTTAAATTATCTGTGATTGAAGAGCTGATGTATATGAAAGAGCTGATACAACCTGTGTTTGATTTGTATGAATTTGCAGATTGGTATAAAGCTCGAGATATTGATATTGATGAAGAAGGCTACGAACCAATAGCTGAAGTCACCCAATATTTTAAAGACCTACCTATACCAAAACGATTGGCTTCTGAAATTACCGATTTTTACCAAGATGGCGGAAACGATATTTATATGAACTTATGTCGATTTTCAGGAGGAGCTGTCGAATATTGGGATATTGAAACCGCTATAGATGCCAAACAATTTCCTAACTTAAAAAAAGTAACTTTGTGTTATGCTACCGATGAAGCTTATAAAGAGTTTGAACAGATGGGGATTGAAGCGGAGTGGCTGTAATTTAATATCTAAGGTATGATTCAGGAACATTATCAAAAAGCCATAAAATTCGCAGGAGAAAAACACAGTAAGCAAAAGGTGCCAGGAAGTTCGGCGAATTATCTTTTGCATCTTTCTAATGTTGCTATGGAAGTGTTAGTAGCTTATCAAAATAAGCCTGATTTCGATTTGGTTTTTGCTGTTCAATTAGCATTGTTACACGATACTTTAGAAGATACCGATACGTCTTTTGAAGCCCTTACAAATGAATTTGGTTTAGCTATCGCTAAAGGTGTTCAGGCGCTGACTAAAGATGTTACGTTTTCTACAAAAAGAGAGCGCATGTTGGATAGTTTAGAGCGGATAAATACGTTAGAAAAAGAAGTCGGCTTAGTGAAATTAGCAGATCGCATAACCAACCTTCAACAACCACCAAGTACTTGGGAATCGAGCAAAATAAAAGCATATGCTGAAGAGGCGATGTTGATTGCCGAAACACTTCGAGATAAAAATGAATATCTTAATGAGAGACTTCTAAATAAAATACAAGCTTATAAAAAACACGTCAATTAATGCGTGTTTTTTTTGTGCTAAATATCTGGAATGCATACAAATCGAAATATCATTATTTATAATTATCATTAAATTCAGTGATATAAAAAAGATGCTTTAGATCTAATTTTGTCCTGTAAAATAAAACAAATAAAATTATGGGATTAACAATTTCTAGTGGGATATTAGTAGATTTAAAAGAAAATGAACCTGATAGTTATGAAGGTTATAAAGTGATTTTTGAAAACATAAATACTATATTAATAAAAAATGGTGTAGAACCTTATCAAGAACCCGTAGTTATGGAAAGAACGCCTTTACAATTTGGTGGTTTTCCGTATAGTTTTTTACATCATTTAAGACGTTTCTTAGCTCACGCTTGGGAAAATGAAGATAACGAAAACTGGGAGCCAAAACCTTTTTCTTCAGAAGAAGATCCTACAGGTGATGCTGTTTTAGAAGATCATTATTCTTATATGTCGAGTCACCTTTTAACACACTCTGATGCAGAAGGTTTTTATCTTCCTGTAGAATTACCAGAAGTTCTTTTTGATACTGAAAAAAATCCTGTTCCTGGAGCAATGATTGGGTCTTCTTATAGTCTTTTAAAAGAATTAAAAAGTCTTACTAAGCATTTAGGTATTGGTTTAGATGAAAACAATATGGTTACTAATATTGATGAATTAAATAAAATTATCTCTAATGAAGGTGATTTTTGGATAGAAATATTAGTATGTGTTACGCTTATGGATGCTGCAAAATTTAGTATTGAGAATAATACAGCGATTCTTTTTAATTAAATCCGATATTTAAGACATTACAAATGAAATTTACTGAGCAGAATATTGAAGCCATAAAAAGAGAGTGGAATGCATTAGGATGTAAATATGCTTCTGATATAAATGAAATGGTGAAATTTGGTGAAACTCATGGTTGGGAAAATTGGAAAGGAGGAGAACCTACAGATAATAGGGGGCATTTAGCCACTGCTGTCTTTCAACTTTTAAAAGACGCCAATACAAACCATACAGTTGATCAATTTAGAACAGATTTTCCGCCTGCGCATACGCCTTTGGTTGAGTTGATGAAAGAAAAAGGGCAAAGTATTATGCAGTTACAATTTATAGACGAGCAGAAAATTGTATTTGTAATAGGAACAGCATATGAGCAAAGACAAGCTTACATTCTTAATAATAATGACATTTTAGAACTAGATGATTCTATTAATGCTGTTGGAAAATCTAAACAACATAATATTTTTGCAATTGCAGCAAATAATATTATTACTACTACACAAGGTTGGGAAGGAGATATAATTGCAACATTCCGTTTAGATAAAGCAAAGGATATTGGAATTACAGAATTGATTCCTTTTAACGACGGACTTAAGGTTCTATTGGTATCATCTGATGGCATTTATATTATCTCTAATACAGATGAAAATATGATTCATCCATTACCAGATCCTGAGGAGGATGAATGGGAACCTTATTTGGATATGGAAAATGCAACGCTTTCTAACAACAATAAATACATTGTGGTTGGAGATCAATGTTATGACCATAGAGTTTTAGATAGTCATGGTAAAGAAATTACAGAAATAGGTACACAATCTGCTTATCCAGATTTTTGTTTGTTCTCTAAAGACGATAAACAGTTAATTACTAATTCGTGTCATTTTTATAATGGTATTACTATTGGTGTAGATACGTCTGATTTTGAAAGTATTGATATTCCTGCTTACGAAGGCGGTGAAGATTGTATCACTATTGAAGATGGTATGCGAGTTTACTGTGGCGTTTCAACTTCAGAATTCTATATTTTAGGAGACGCTTTTGGTTATATAAAAGCAGTTGATACCAAAGGAAATTGTATTTGGAAACACTTTTTAGGATCTACAATTACCGGAATTGCTATTTCTGAAGATGAAAAAACCTTATGGATTGGTTCTGCTTCCGGTATGCTTCATAAATTACAATTAAACCAAGGATTAAGAGATAACCATACCATTGGGACTGCTAATCATTATGAAGAATTTCGTTTATTATTATGGAAAGATGAGCCTATAATAAAATGGTAAACATCATTTAATTATTGTGTTACATGTTTCATAGTAAAAAAAACAATAAAAAGTATATTAAATTTATTGTAGTCAGCGACTTGTAGTTGTTTTTTTGTAGGTAAATATTTTGCTCAACAGTAATGTTTAGTAAGAAAAGCACGCTTTTAAAAGCGTGCTTTTTTTGTGCTTTTTTATATCGTAAAACTAGAATTAACTGAATACAGTATATATGCATTTCACTGTATTTGGGGATATAGAAAAAAGATAGTAGTTCTAAGTTTGTAGTGTACAATAAACACATTCACAATGAAAAATAATATACTTTATTTCGCACTTTTATTAGTTATACTTTCTTCTTGTAGCAGAAAAAGTTATACGGCATTATATCATGAAGATGCTGTTTTAGAACAAAATGAAACCACGTATAATCTTTCTAAAAATCTTTTAAAATTAGAGATTATATATACCTTGAATGAACCTAGAGTACTAAAAAATGGAGTAGACGAGGAGTTAACAACAAGTAATACAAAAATCACAGTAGAAGATCCTATAAAAATTACTAAACTCTTAGTTGCAGATCCATCACAAACCTTTGTGTTAAAGGGAAAACAATTATCTGATGAGTATTTTGTAAACCCAGATAGTTACGATAATACGATATCTTCTGAAACCATTTCAGATGTTATTGTCGCTCAAGACAATGAAGATAGTGTGTTGTCTTCTTCTCTAACAGACTCGAATAAAGAGGCTAAAGCCTATGGTGCTGTGATAGAAATATCTGACAATATTTCTAAAATTCAGACTAAAATAGATGCAAAGTTTACGTTAGATCTTGTGTCTTTTTATAAGAGTCAGTTTACTACTGTAAATGATGATTTTAAACCTTACGTTAAAAAATCTAAAGTAAAATATACTGTAGTTATCGATCCTTCAGCCATAGATTCAACAGTTGGAAATTGGGCTAATGTTAGTGCTAATAAAATTTTACATACCATTTATCCAAAGCATATTTTTAAAGATAATATGGAGTTAATGGATACCATTACTCTAGAAACTTCAAATATAAATGCTTTTAAACATCCGCTTTTAGCAAATCAGGAATCTATAGAAGGTATTGTATATCGTATGCCTTCTTCAGAGCATTTAAATGTTAAAATAAATAATCAAGTGCTTAAAGGCGAATCATTACTTTTAGCTCAGTTTGGTAATTTAGAAACTATTTCTGTAACCGATTTAAAAAAGAATGTTAATCCAAACGTGATATTATTTAAATCTAAAACAGTACAAAATGCAATAGCTAAAAATGCTAAAACAGCAAGTATTAATGATAGTGTAGAGCAGTTAGATTTCGATTCAAATGAAACGGTTGAAGCTTCACAAGAGACAATTAGAAATGAATATGAAAAGAAATTAAAACATATCGATTTGTTAATAAATAAACTTCAAGAACGTCAAGCAGAATTATAAACACGCTTCAAAAATTTTAATATCACTGAAAACCGTTACTTAAAAACCTAAGTAAAACAGCATATTTGTAATGTACCACGAATAAAAATAACCTTATGGACAAAGCTAAATTTGAAGAGATAGTTAAAATTGAAAAATACGATTTATATAAAAAAGAAGCCTATCTAAGATCTATAAGTTTACCCTCTATCAAAATAGTAGGAGAAAACCGAAGTAAAGAAAATGTAGGTTTAAGTAAACAAGGAGGCTATCCAGAAGTATCTGAAGATTTTGAATGGCCTAAACACGAGTTTGGCGATTATCGTTTTGCATTACAAATTAATTTAAGTGAAATTAAATTTGAAACGCCACTACCAAAAACAGGAATGTTAAGCTTTTTTATCGCTAATGATGATGATAAAAATGTGTTTTTTGGAGCAAAAGATTATGCAAAAGTCTATTATTTTGAAGAAGGCACACCGTTAAAAACCTATGTAAACCCTAATTTAGATTACTACTATGTAGATCATTGTATACGCATTGATTTTCAAGAAAATGTAGATATTCCTTACAGAGAAGAATTATATAAAGACAAAGGGTTAAATAAAAGGCAACTAGATTACGTATGCAGTAAAGTGCCAGATATGGTGAGCAAAAAAACATATAGCTATTTATTCGGATATCCGTATTACAACACCTTAGGCTACGATCCTCGTAAAACGGATGAATGGACGTCTTTACTTACGTTACGATGGAATAATGTTTTTTCTTGGGACTGGGATATGGATGAGTTTCTAATGTTTTTTATTGAAAAAGACAAACTCGCCAAAGGTGACTTCTCTAACATTAGAACCGATTTAGGATAATATTACAAGTATGAAAATAACAAAAGATACGCTAACAAAAGATCCGAGAACCAGCGATTGTTATAGTACAACTATTTTATCTGGACAGCAGAAAATCAATATCAGTCTAAATTTAGATGAAATTGCTTTAGATGAAATGATTGCTTTAGGAAATTCATTTTTAGAGGACTTTGAGAATAAAGAGAAAAAAGCAACCGATGAAATCGTCAGTGCGTTTTACGAAAATTACAATGAAAACTGGGCCGATGAAGAGAATGGATATCCTGTATTAAGCGCGGAAGAATTCAGACAGAAGCTAACAATAACTACTGTTGATTTTTACGCAAAAAACTTGATAGATGTCATTTATAATGAAGATGGTATGTTTGGTAATCATTATTTAATCGCGCAATCTTACGATGGTGAAAATTTTGACGATAGCACTATGTTTGGTTAAAAAAAAACACGAAAAATGACTGTAGAAGATCTAAAAAATAAAATTTCTAAACCGGTTACTAAATTTACTACTGGTGGCTTTAGACCCAAAAATACTATTGAAGAAAGTTGGATTGGTAGAGTCTTTGCGTATCATGAAGATGAAGACATTCCGTTAGATAAAAACGGAGATCAAATGTTTCCGTTGGCGCAATTTTACCTTCCTAATTTGCCTTACGTTCATCCAAGTCTTAAGAACACAAAACTCATCACTGTTTTTGTTTCCGCAGAATGGCCGGAGTGTTTTGAAGAAATGGGAGACCATTGGCTTATTAGAGAATATGACAGTCTAGACCGTATCAAAATTAAAAATTTAGAAACGCCTAATTCAGTTGTAAAACCTTTTCCGTTACAAGCTGAATTAGACGACAATGATTTTCCCTTATGGGATGGTGGCGGTTTATCTCTAGAAGATACAGACGAAATTTTAAAATTAGAAGACGAAGGCATTATTGACGATTATTTTGATATCACGGATCACATCTACGACCATAAAATAGGCGGTTATCCTTCCTTTTGTCAATCTGGAATTGGTGATGCAGAGGGTTTTGGTAAAGGTTTTCAGTTTGTGTTTCAAATTGTGTCAGATTATAAGGCAAATTTCAACGTAGTAGATGGTGGCAGTTTAATGTTTGCCAAAAATAGCGACATCAAACAGTGGAGTTTATATTATGATTTTTATTAAAAAAAGATTACTTATCTCGGAGGTAAATCCAATCCTAAAAATATAACTAATTTAAAATATTAAAAAAACAATGAGTCAAGATAACAATATCGTTTTTGCCGAACAAAATCAAAAAATGAAAGCGGCTTATCGTAAAGCACAAGATACGTTTAACTATTTCTGGAGAGAACTATATTGGGAAGCAAAAAGAGTTGTTTCTGCGCACGATTTAGCATTAGTAAAAATTCCTTTTCAGCAAATGGCTGGAGGTGATGACCAACCTACTGTAGAACATATGTGGATTAGCGAAATCGCTTTTGATGGGGAATATATTACAGGTGTTTTAATGAATTCACCTAACCTATTAACCAATGTTGCAGAAGGCGATATCGTAACCAGAAAAGTCTCGGAAATATCAGATTGGATGCTAGCCATAGACCGTAAAACGTATGGCGGTTACACCATTCAGGTCTTACGTTCAGATATGACGGAGGACGCCAGAAAACAACACGATGACGCTTGGGGATTAGATTTTGGAAACCCTAATAATATTTTGGTGGCTTATCAGCAAGAAGAAAACGAAGAAAACCTGATTGAACACCCAATGAGTAAAGTAATGGAACAACCGGCTAGAGATTATTTTGAAGCGAATCTAGATGTGGTTAAAGCTGTAGATGAAAATGGGGTGACGCGATTACACACAGAAACTATTGCGGGAAACAAAATCGCTGTGGAGATTTTATTAGAATTAGGTGCCGATAAAAATGCTAAAACCAACACAGGAAAAACAGCCTTAGATTATGCGACGGCCTTAAATTGGGAGCATATTATTCCGGTTTTACAATAATATTATAAACATTCTTTTAAGAATCGAACGTACATTTATTTCATAAATTTTGATATTCTAGAATTTATAATTGAAAAAACAATAGAATGAATAGCATCGCAGATAGATACATTTCAAAACTTAAAAAGGCCTATTATAAGGCTAAAGGCAAAGCTGTTTGGGACCATTTTGAGAGCGTAAAACACGGTGCATCTCAAGATATAGACCAAATTAAAGCTATATTTCCAGACGTTTCTGAAGCACTATTGCATTTATTACAGTTTGTAGATGGCACCTACTGGAGAACGTATGGTGACGACGATATTACGTTGTTCTTTTTTTGTTCAGATATGGTTGAATATCCGTATTATATATTGTCTTCAGCACAGATTATTGAAAACAAAAATGTAGCCGCAAGCTATTATTCAGATTATATCGAGAGAGCTTATGAAGGTGTTCCTATTGATGAAAAAATCACCAATAAATCGGAACATCTAAAGTGGCTTCATTTTTCAGATTGTATGAATAATGGCGGAACCTCTCAGTTGTTTATCGATTTTAGTCCTTCAGAAAAAGGAACAAAAGGACAAGTTGTGCGGTTTCTTCACGATCCAGATGAATTTAAAGTAATAGCAGATAGCTTTGAAGACTATTTACAAATGTTGATGGATAAGAAAATGGATTTTATTAATGAAGATGATTTAGAATAAGTCTAGTTTTTAAATCCATTTTAAAACGGAACTTATAGCCACACAATGAATTCTGATACCTTAGAATTTATAATTGAAAAAACAATAGAATGAATAGCATCGCAGATAGATACATTTCAAAACTTAAAAAGGCCTATTATAAGGCTAAAGGCAAAGCTATTTGGGACCATTTTGAGAGCGTAAAACACGGTGCATCTCAAGATGACATAAATGAACTTAAAGCCGATTGTCCTGCGATTCCTGAAGCTTTAATTCAGCTATTACACTATGTAGATGGTACGTATTGGAGAACGTATGGCGATGAAGATATTGCGTTTACATTATTGGGTTCTGATTTATCTAAACGTGACTATTATTTATTGTCATCTCAACAAATCTTAGAAAATCAAGGTGATGCACCCTATAATTTTCAAGATTATTTAGATGGAGAATACGATGGTGTAGACAGAGATGAAAAAATCTTAAAACACGCAAAAGACCTTGATTGGCTTCATTTTGCAGATTGTACAAATAATGGTGGAACCTCTCAATTATACATCGATTTTAGTCCTTCTGAAAAAGGAAAAATGGGTCAGATTGTGAGGTTTCTTCACGATCCTAATGGGTTTGAAGTCATTGCAGATAGTTTTGAAGCCTATTTACAAATGCTGATGGATAACGAGTTCTCTTTTATTAGAGAAGGCTATTTAGAATAAAATAATCTTTAAGCAAGTCATAAAATGAATTTAGAAACCGCTATCACACTAATTAAAAACTTCAACGTCAATGACGATATGGAGGATTATGAAGTTAGTGAATTTTTTGATGCTATTGGCGATGAATTAGAAGATGTAAATCGTTTTACAGATTCACAAAAGCAACAACTTATTCAAACACTTTTTAATTTTTTAAAACGTCAAGATCCTGAATTAGAAGAAGATTTTTCATTTATCCATTTTATAGAAGCCATAGATCAACCAGATTACAATATTTATAATGCTGAATTATTCAAATTCAATACAGAAAACGGTACGATTACTTCGACACTTTTATTAAATAGATGTATTAATGGTTTAAAAAAAGAGGAACGAGAAAAACATATAGATTTATTAAAATCGATTGCAGATAATGCTAATTACACCGATTTTGTTAGAACTGAAGCATTAAGTTATTACAAACATCAAATAGCAAAATTATAAATATGGAAAACGCACTTTCTAAATCTAAAAATATTTTAATTGATTTAAGTACTTCCGAAGCTGTTTCAGAAGGATTACAATACGTATTAACCCATTTTAATGGTGTGGTAGTAAAGCGTTATTCTGAAATTACCACGATGGAAAAATCAATCCGAATTTTTGCTGTTGGAGATATAAGTTTGTTAGATGCAAAAGCAGAAGACATTTTCATTATCAAAGAATTTTCTTCTAATTACGAAAATCTTACAACGCCAAACTTAAAAGTGATTACTGAAGGGCAAGTTCCTGTAAATATAAAAAATGCAGGTGTGTTTTATCGTCAGTTTTTTGAAGACGAGAATTACTTTTCTAAAATAGAGACAGAGCATCAATTTCAACATTTAACTGAATCGACCAAACAATCTGTAGCTTTAAGAAAAGGCATTTATTTAAGTGAAATCACCAAGGAAAAATCAGAAAAAAATGAAGAGCAACTTCATTTTAAATTATTAAGATGTTCTACCAACTTAACAGGGCCAACAGATAATTTTAGAGCCACAGATACGTATATAGTCAACAAAATTAATGAAGCGGTAAAATTTGATTTTGAAAAAGAGACCGAATTAAACCACGTATTAGCTCAGATTTACGAGAATAAAAAGAAAGATAAAGACCATCCTAAAGATGTAAAAGCCAAAATAAAAGCACATTCAGATAAAACCAAGGATATGCCAAAAGAAGGTTTAATTGCCTTCTGTACGTTTTATGATACAACTAATTTTGATAAATTGAGTCCTTCTAAAACGAATAAGTTTGATAGAGTTTATGGCAAATCTAGCGGATTAAGTCGCTTACTTTTCAAACTTAAATTGTCTGTAAATGATGCTACTTTAGTTAAAGAATTTTCGGTGACTTTATATCCGAATTCGGTGTTTTTAATTCCGTTATCGACCAATCGTTTGTACACGCACGAAATTAGACCTTCGGTTTTAGATATCGATTTAATTCCGATTAGAATGGGGTATGTCATACGCTGTTCTAATCTAGAGGCTGTTTATACAAACGGCCAAACTTATATTAAAAATGAAGACGAACGGATTAAGTTAGAACCAATGGTTACCGAAAATCTAGAAGATTTAAGAACGTCTTATTACGAAGAAAACAAGACCGTAAAACGTGTAGATTATGGTAAAGTTCACTTTAGTATGAATACTGGAGATTATAAAAAACCAATCTATTAATCTGAAAGCATTATTGTATGAATACGCATCCGTTTTATAAAACGACACTTCCTTTAAAAACCAATTGTTTCGAATCTTTATCTGAAGAAATCAGTTTTGAAGCCTTAGGCAAAGGACGCGTTGGGAATACTATAATAAAGTGCTTAGATAAAGGTATTCCTGTAGTAAGAACAACAACGAAGTTTAGTATTCCTGCTCATTATTTTACTGTAAATCATCTTGATATTTTAAATCATATAAATAACACATTAGAAGCCGAAAATCGACCAAAAACAGCTTTTAACTGTGGACTTATTGAAATATATGACGAGAGTTATACCAAAATGGGCTATCATTCCGATCAAAATTTAGATCTAGAACCGAACTCTTATATTGGTTTGTTTTCATGTTATAAAAATCCTGAAACGCTTACGGATGCAACAACTCGTATTCTCAGAATTAAAGATAAATCTACCGAAGAAGAATTTGATATCGCATTAACACACAATTCTTTTGTTTTATTTTCTGTGGAAATGAATGCTAAATATTCGCATAAAATCATTTTAGAAAACCCAAGCCGTGAAGCGTTAAAATTAGCCGATAATAAATGGCTTGGTATCACTTTTAGAACCTCTAAAACCTTGGTTGAATTCAGAAATAATAAGCCCTGTTTTGAAGATGGTTCTGTGATGGAATTGGCAAATGAAACGCAAGAAAAAGTATTTTATAAACAACGTGGACAAGAAAATAGAAGTTTGAATTTTACTTATCCGCCTTTAAAATATACACTTAGTAAAGCTGATTTAATGTTGCCTTTAAAGGCAGAACAGTAATTACAAAATAAAACAACAAGAATTATGATACTCGCTTTTGATACTTATTATTACGACGGAAAGGCCAAAACCATTGCGGTAAGCTTTAACGATTGGGAAGATGAAGCTCCAACGCAAATTTACACCGATATTATTGAAGGTGTAGCACCATACGAACCAGGTTCCTTTTATAAACGCGAATTACCGTGTATTTTAAGTCTTCTTAAACAAGTAAATCTAGAAGAAGTAGACTTAATCATTGTAGATGGTTATGTGATTCTAGAAGAAAAACATTTGGGTTTAGGTGGCTATTTGTACCAAGCTTTAGAAGCCAAAATTCCGGTTGTAGGTATTGCAAAATCTGAGTTTGTGTCTAAAACTTCTGTATTTAAAGAAGTGTTTCGTGGCGAAAGTAAGAAACCATTGTATGTCACCTCTATTGGTACAGATAGGAATGAGGTTTGTAACGCCATAGAACGTATGCACGGTAAATACCGAATGCCAACATTACTACAAATTGTAGATACTAAAACAAAAGAAAATACTAAGAACTAATACTTTTAAAAATTACAACTATGAATGAAAATTTAATTATAACCTCGGTAGATGAACTAAAACCAATGTTTAGAAAAAATTACAGGGAGTTTATTGCAGAAAAACCAAGGACTGTAATTTTTGAGGAAGAAGAATTTACCTTGTATAATTTTGAAAAGATGATGAAACGTACCAACATCGATGGAATGGAAGTTAGCCATATTTACGCATTACATCCGTACGTTAAAACGTTAAGTGAATTTATGAATCCGTCATTTAAAGATTTAGATGGGTACAAGTGGAGTTTAGAAAAATTAGCTTTAGGTAAAGCTATTGGTGCTAATTCTGAAGGTGATTTATTGTTTTTTGGTTGCTATGATAATACTAAAGTACATGTATTTCGTCACGATGATGGCAGTATAAAGAGAACTAAATTAACTTTGTTTGAAATTATAAAACAATTTTCTGAGTAAATTTTAGATACTCATCGTAAGTAATAAAAAAGCCCAATTATAAATTTTATAATTGGACTTTTTAGTTTTTTTATAACTGAAATTATTCGGTGTATCTTAAAAACAAATGCTTTTTATTTTTAATGATGTCTGCTAATTTTTCAAATTCTGATTCGGTGGTGTTATACAATTTTGCCAAGTCGGCTATCAATGCTTTTAATTCATTGGCTTTTAAAGGCTCATTTTTAATAAATCCTAAAAAGGAAGCTCCTATACCAAAAAGTTCAAGATTATAGGTTTCAAATAAGTGTTTTGATAGCGCGTAATTTTCAAAAGGACTGAAGTCGGCATCAAAATATCCATTCGGAAATCCAGTAAGTCCTTCGTATGGTTTTTCAACAGGAAGAATTTTCAAGATAACTTGTTGGTCTAAAAAGGCTAAAGGAGATTCGTTAATATTTTCTAAATCTAAAACATCGTCTTCAGCATTGTCTATGCCTTTTTCACAAACCGTTTTAAAATCAATCCCTTTTGTTTGTTTTAAAAAGTTTTCTCGGATAATGAAATATTCCGATGGAGTAGAAAGATGCCCCAAATGCTCGTTATCTTCATCATAGCACGCTTCATCGAGTCCGGATAAATCATAACCGTCTGTATCTAGCAGAGAATTGTAATCACAAGCGTGACCACTGGTATATTCAGCTTGACCTAAATCATCAAGCGTTAAGATTACAGTCTTGTCAGGATGATTTTGTTTATAGGTTTGGTAAACGTCCATAAGTTCCTCATACGACTTTATATTTTCGATTAAAAAACTCTCAAATAACCTTTCGTAATAAGGCGAACGATTATTAGTTAATTTTTCTATGTTCATAAGTTTTGTTTTAAATGGCGGGTAATATCAGAAGTTATGCAATAGCTTCTTTACTAAACTCTTTTTTTAATTTAGTATAACCTGGAGTTATTAAGTATTTGTATTTTTCAGCATTCATATTATAACCACCAAAACCAGAAATATAATATTTTAGTTCTTTCAATTTTAGCTTTCTAAAGTATTCCGGTACTGGATTTTCAAATTTACAACCATCAATATCTAAACGCTCTAGTTTTGGTAAATCTGCAATCCATGTTGGTAAATCTACAAAATCATTTCCGCCGAGCGACAATGTTTCTAATGTTGTAATTGTTTTAAGATACTCTGGTAAAATATCAAAATTATGGTTGATTAAAAATTCAGTAAGGCCTAATTCAGTAATGCTTTTTGGTATGGTTTTTACATCTCGACTAATACCTAATAAATCTAGTTTTTTTAAATTTATAAATTGGTTTAATTTAGAATAACCAATCATTCCAAATTCGTAACTCAATGCGATTCTTAATGTATTTAGTTGTGGCGCATATAATGTTTCTAGTGTTTCAAACGTAGTATAGCTTAAATTTAAATCTTCTAAATGAAGTAATGATACTTTTGGAAATCTTTCAGAAACATCATAATGTGCTAAATCTAATGTTTTTAAATTTGGCAGGTTACCTATTAAATTTTGTAAGTTTTCAGCCTTATAAAAGTGTAATTTTAAGTGTTTTAAGTTAGGAGCAGGATAGCTAAGTATAGCAGAAGAGCTTTCGTCTTTATTTTCTAAATGTAAACTTTTTAATTGTGTGCAATGTTTAAGGATGTCTTTAAAGTTGCTGGTATTAGTATATGCTTTTAATTCTATTAAGTTTTCTGGTTTTGGTAAGTATTGTGTAAGATCTTCTTGCGCTTGTTTTCCTTGATCTAAAAATACTACATGCAATTTTTTAGTAATTAAAGTACTGAATAAATCTTTAGGATTTTCTAATTGGAGATTTCCAAAACTAGCTTCTTGAATTTCTAAAATGTGTTTGCCAGGAATAAATCCTTTAATTTCAAACAGATCTAATTCTTTTATTAGTGTAGGCAAATTATCCCCGTTAAGCGTAAGATTTCTACAGGATCTAAAACTTAAAAGCTCCATATGTTTTAAGTTTTTCAATCCATCAGGAAACGCTTCTATATTTACATCGTATAATTTTAGGTGTTTTAGTTTAGTACATTTATCAATATTTTTCCATAACATATCTGTGTTATTACCTTGATGTATATCGATAGATTCAATATTTTTTAATTGACCTAATCCCCCAGTTAACTTAGAAAAATCTTTTATATAATGAATTTTCAACTTTTTTAGACTACAGAAATTTTTAGGATTTTTTAATATGTAGTCTAATAATTTAATATCTCTAATTAATAATTCTGAATTTAAAAGAGGGGTTCCGTTACTTACTATGCGTATATCATTATCTAAAGTTATGTAACTGCAATTAGTTGTAAATATTTGATTGTCTTTTATTTCTTTAATTAGTGGGATTTCTCTAAAATTCATTACTAATAACTGATCTAAATTGCTAAGACCTTTAGGTAATTCACTTAATCTGGGACACTTATAAACCTGTATTTTTTCAAGCTTTTTAAGTTTAGCAATGCTTTCTGGTAATTTGCTAATATTATCTAAACGGATAAAGTTTAATTCGGTTAAACTTGTAGGGAGTTTTAGTAGAGAGGTGTCTTTTAATTTGATATTAAAAAAATAGAGTTCTGTTAGATTTGTAAGTTTATCTATATGCAGTGATGCTTCACAATTTGTAGCAATATTATGTAATCTTAACTTTTTTAATGATTTTAAATTCCATAAACTATTTGGAAATGTCTCTAAGTTCGTTAGATTTATTGTTAATGTTTCTAACTGTTTTAAAAGCCCTATAGAAGCAGGTAAATTTTTGTACTGTCCTTTTATTTCTAAAGATTTAAGTGAAGAAATATTACAAATCTCATCTGGAATTTCTTCTTTAAAAACATCTGTAATTCGAAGTTCTGTTATGCTTTCTAAACGTGAAATTAGTTCAGGTTGTTTATCTAATTTTTTTGCAATAGATTCATCATCAATACAAAGTAATGAAAATTCCATCATTGTATACAATTTTCCAATAGGAAATAATGGGTCTTTAGTTCCAAATTGAAGAAATGATTTTAATATTTTAGTCGCATCTTTTCCGTTTTCTGGTAATTTATAACGCGTTTTAAAAGCATTATTAATTTGAACAGTACCATGTTTTTCAAGAGTTTCAGAAATTTCAGTAATAATATCTTTATTTCTAGATAGTTTTCCTATAATAAAAAGTTCGTATAGAAAATCTTCTGGATAATTATGAACTGTTTTTATATCTTTATAATATGTAGAAATGTATTGTTTATTAAATTTCATATTGTGTTTTGAAAACGTTGAAGTTAGTAGACTACTTTTATTAATTAGAAAAAAGAAGTGAGGTGTTTTTATATGTAATTTTAAACGGCTATACGAGAAATTAGTTCCATTTTTTTAAGAACAATAGGTACAAATAATGCAAACTTTGCATTAAACTCTTCTTGAGTTTTTGCAGTATTTAAAGTATCTCCCATAGTTATCCAAGTAGAATACAGCGCATCTTCTAGGGAGTCTTCGTCAGTGTCGATATTTAAGTTTTTAATTAATTTAAAATTTTCATCCAGATTATAAAATCCTGTATCCTTTACTATCTCAAAAACAAGCTCAAAGATACTTTGGGTGTCCATAAGTTCACTAATTTTAAGTTCTGTTTCTTTGGAAGCACTTATAGATTCAAAGACATCAACCATTAAATTTTGTACTCTACCATTTATGTTAAAATCTAGATATTTCAAATCCTTTAATTTTAAAATGTTAATATTTTATAGGTGTTTTTTGATTATGATAAGGCTGCATGTCCGGTTATTTCACCGTCTTTAACAACAAAAAAGATGTTTGCAATAGGAGCGTTACCATAACTATCATCTTCCCAAGCATTTTTGTGTAAGTATAAAAATGTGTTTAATAATTCATTATCTGCATCTTTAGAGATTACCATCATACAAGAACGTCTTGGAATTGAAACTAATAATTCATCAGCCTCTAGCATCTTATGAGCTTTTAGCATATGCGATTTAGATAGAATTCTTTCACTTGAAAAAGCATGTCCGCTAGCGGTAAGGACTTTGTTTTGTAAAGCTTTAGAATATTCAAATTCTGTATTGTAATTGTCTATGTTTTCGAAAGCTTCATTCATTATGAATTGTCCATCCATAGTTTTTAAATGGTCGTGAGTTAAGAACACAAAATTATCGGGTGTATCCATACCATAGGCAATAACAACTTCTAAATCGCCATCTTCTTCTGTACCAATTAAATTAGAACTTATTGCACCAGCTCTAAGCCCAACCCAATTTCCTGGTTTTAAAATTGGATATATTTTTTGATCACTATTTTTAGTTTGCTCAACTATTTTGTCAATTTCAGCTCTAGATTTTTCGGCTCCGTAAATTGTATCGCTCATGATTCTACGTGTTTAAAATGTATTACAAATTTATAGAAGGATATAAAATCCTCTCTCACTGAATTCCGCTATTTATGTATTTAGTATTTAATTGTATATGATATTTTATTAATTCTTAAAAAAAAGCTATTTATAAGAATTGGAATATTTTATAAGAGAGAAGTAAGGGGAGGGGAATAGAAGATTTTTTTTTACTGAATAAAAAAAATCTTTATCGTTAACTATGTTCTGTTAACGATAAAGAAATATGTATAAGTGTAAATGATGTTTATATTCTATAAAGGAATATGGCCTACAATGTCACAGTTTTTCACAGAATATACCAGGTCTGCTATACGCTCGTTAGGGTTCTCGTCATCATTCCAATTGTATTTATGTAGGTAAGCGAACTTATCTTTAGTGTCTTTATCTGCGTGTTGTGAAATAATCATTAACTCGCCATATTTTGATGTCGACACAAATAAATCTTCAGCTTCTAGCATAGCGTGTGCTTTTTGCATTTCTACTTTGCTAAAAACACGTTCACTCGCAAAATAAGATCCTACAGAAATAAGGGCTTTATTGTTTAAGGCTTCAGCATATTCTAAGGTCGATTCTAAATCGTCTAAGTTTTGATACGCATCATTAAGCAGTGTTGTTCCATCATAAATATCTAAATCCGACATCGTTAAATACACAAAACCATCAGGTGTGTCTACACCGTAAACAGCAACTATTTTAGAAGGATCCCCTTCATTATCGCCTTTTATAGCGGTGGTTTGTAGAATTTCACCATCTAAGCCTTCCCAAGTTCCTGCTTTTACAATAGGAAAAACTTTGTATTCGCCTTGGCTAGCTTTTGTTACGATAGCTTTAATGTCTTCTAAATTATCTGTTCTATTAAGTGGATTTATTTTCATCTTATGTGTTTTATTGTTTTCCACAAAACTAGAGAAGCATCTCAGTTTTTTTATCACGGTATTCAGCCATTTGAAGATGTAGTGGTTTGCTTTTTAAGCTGAATTTCTGTTCGTTTTAGGCCTAAAAAAAGGTGTTCACGTTCTTGTAAACACCTTTTTTATTAGTGGTAAGTCGTTATGTTTTATTGATAGTCAGACAAGTTATCTAAGGCGATATGTCCCGTAATTCGGCCTGCTTTCATGGTGAACAGAATATTTGCTATTGGCGCATTGCCATAACTGTCGTCTTTCCAAGCATCTTTGTGTAAGTTTAAAAAAGCCTCAAGTAGTTCTTCGTCAGCATTTCTCGAAATGACCATCATGCAAGAGCGTCTAGGAACAGAAACAAATAATTCGTCGGCTTCTAACATGGCGTGCGCTTTTAGCATATGTGCTTCATTGAGAATACGTTCACTAGAAAAATCATTTCCGCTAGAGGTTAGAACCTTATTTTGTAATGCTTCAGAATAGGTGAATTCTGTTTCATAATTTCCTAAGTTTCTAAACGCTTCATTTGTAATGTCTTTACTATCTATGGTTTCCAAATGTTGCTGTGTTAAAAACACAAAATTATCTGGAGTATTTACACCATAAGCAATAACGACTTTTGGCCCAGCTTCTGTTTGTATTAAATTAGAATTTAATGCTCCAGCTCTTAAACCCACCCAATTTCCTGGTTTTAAAATAGGATAGATTTTTTGATCACTATTTTTAGTTTGTTCAACAATTTTCTCTATTTCTTCTGGTGTTTTTTCGGGTCCGTGAAGTGTACTGCTCATTACATTAGGTTTTTATTATTTACTATAAACTTGTAAGTATAAAAAAGCATTCTTAATGTTAAGAATGCTTTTTTTATGAGTATTTATTTGGATAAATTATAATGGAATATGTCCTACAATATTACCATCTTTTACAATAAAAAATGAATTTGTAATAGGTGCGTTCCCAAAACTATCATCTTCCCAAGTATGGTTGTGTAAATACGCAAATTTATTAATGGTGTCTTCATCTGCTTGTCTTGAAATAATAGTCATGCACGTTCTTCTAGGGATAGATACTAATAATTCTTCGGCGTCTAACATAGCATGTGCTTTTAACATATGTGTTCTAGAAAGAATGGTTTCACTAGAAAAATCGTTTCCGTTAGTACCAACTGCTTTATTATCTAGAGCTCCAACAAATTCTAATCCTGTATCACAGTTTGCTAAATTGGTAAAGGCTTCTTGCGTAATTTGTTTGGCATCCATAGTTTCTAAGTGCTTTTTAGTTAGAAACACAAAGTTATCAGGTGTATCTATACCGTAACCTATTACGACTTCAGCACCATCTTCAGACGGAATTAAAGTAGAACTCAAAGCGCCTGCTTTTAATCCAACCCAGTTGCCAGGTTTTAAAATAGGATAGATCTTTTGATCACTATTTTTGGTTTGCTCTATTATTTTTTCAATTTCTTCTTGAGATTTTTCTTTACCGTGAAGTGTACCGCTCATAATGTTGTTTTTTTATTATTTATCACAAAATTAAAGAAGCATCTCAGTTTTTTTATCACGGTTTTCAGCCATTATGAGATTTAATGGTTTACCTAAATAGGGTGTTTTTGTTTAGTTTATTGAAAAATAAAAGCTGTTCTTACGGATAAGAACAGCTTGATTATATCTGACAATTAGCTTGTTTTGATACTGACAATAGTTACGGACAATCTAATGACGACATTAAAAACTGGCCATCTTGATTTTTGATAATTGCCATACTACGTGTGATGCCTATGCCTTTAAAAATGTATTGGTTGTCTTTCTTTTCTATAAACTCAGGCATCAGAATAAAATTCCCTTTTGAAGTGATATCGATTTTCGGGTTATGTACCGGCAACTGGTGATAGACTTCATTTAGTCCCATATGCTTATATAGATATGTGTTTTCAAAACCATCATTAAAATCCGTGTAAGTGTGAACGACATGCTCATAGGTGCTTATGATTTCTTCAACTTCATATGGCTTGTTGTTATAGTGTTCAATTCTTGTTTCTGTTGTTTTATGCTTTAGTGCTCCTTTAAGATCAGGAATAAGAACGCCGTCGTATACCTGTTCTAATTGAGGTTTAAAAGTTGTCAAGTCTGAACTGTGAATAAACCCAGAACAGACTTGATGTCTTACTTTAATAAAATGTCCATGAAGTTGTAAACCTTCACCAATGTGTATGGATTGTTTTGTTTCAACAATTTTCTCTGCAACAATTCTTTCTCCAACTGTAATGCGCGTTATCAATTTTGAACCTAACGAAGGTTTTTCATAAAGTTCAGCACCAAAAATATTGATGACAAAGAACGAATTCTTGTCACTTATTTCTTTTGAGGAATTACTCGTTGTCGTTTTAAGACCTTCGCTGTTCATTGTTTCAATGTTTTGAATTGAAGCCCTTGATATCATTATCTATTATGAATAAAAGACGTTACTAAATTTACAACATAGCGTTTAGATTTATAGATATACGATTCCTTCTCTATTACCACTTTTTATGTATAAAAGTATATTAGCGATATGCGCATTGTGGTTAGTTGTATCGTTCCAATTATGTCTATGCACGTATAAAAACATATCTAAGAGCTCTTTGTCAGAATCTTTAGGAATAATAAGTATATTACCACGTCTAGGTATAGATACAAATAATTCTTCTGACTCTAAAAAATCATGAGCCATACGCATCTGTGTATAACTAAGGGCTCTTTCATTCGAAAATCGAGTTCCATTAGAACTCAACACTTTATTATCAAATTCTTTTTCAAAATTAAATGCTTGTTCAAGCTCGTCTAAGTTGTCGCTAGCTTCTTGATATAAGTTTCTATTTCCAAAGAATTCTTTATGTTTCTTTGATAGATATACCAAACCATTTGGCGTTTCTACGGCATAAGATTTAACAACTAAAGGGATATGATCATCATTATCTTCATAAACTTCTACATTATAGAGCGCACCATTTTTAACACCAGGCCAACTTGCTGGTTGTAGCACAGGATAAAGTTTATATTCTCCATCTACAGCTTTTTGTACGTCTTGGTCTATTTCTGCTAAATATTGTTTTTTTTCTTGATCTGTCATGAGTATAGAGGTGTAATTAATTTAAAACAAATATATAAGCGTATGTGATGAGCTTTATCCCTGTATTCTGTGATTTTAGGAAGTAGTGAATCTAAAAAAGGCATTCTATTAATAAGAATGCCTTTTTGGAGGAGAGCTTACGTATAAAAACAATGGTTTTTAAACTGAACAGTTCTGTTTTTTTTTGAACTTAGCGTTTAACATTTAAAACGTATAAACATCTACTATATCTTTGTTAAGTTGGTCTTTAGTTATGTTTTTGGTTACTTTTTTAGTAAAATTAGGTGTTTGAATATAATAGGTAATTTCACCTTCTTTATTATTAGCGTATTTCACTTCCAAAGTATTACTGCCTTCAACTAGATTTAAATCTGTAAGTCCTACTGAATTTCCATAAACCATTACATTTTCTTTATTTAAAATTACTTGAAGAAAACTAGCTTCTTGAGAAAAAATAAATGAAGCATCTGTATTCCCTAAACTCACTAAGTTGTTTTCAGAGTTCTGATTTTCATTACCAACATAGAATTTTGAAGTGACACTTCCGGATTCTTTTTCACTCGAAAAGTAGTAAAGAGGTGTATCGAAACCTGCACGCACTAAAGCAAAGCTAAATTTTTTGTTTGTTAAAGCATATTTGGAATCGTGTTGAAATTTTAATTCAATTGTATTTTCTCCTTCTTTTAATATAAAAGCCATTTGTTCTTGTACAAAAGAGGGCAATTCTTCTATTTCAGCTTTTAACGGATTATCGGTGTCAAAAATTTTCATATCACCAACATACCCTTCTCCAATAATTACTCCGTTAATTTTAAGTTGTACGTTATACCTAAGGTTTTTGCCATAAACAAAGCATTTTACAGGATCTAAATTTTTATGATTCATACTTAATAATAATGTTGAAGTTAATATAATGAGAACTATGTTAATTTTTTTAGTCATTAGATGTTATAGATTAATATTATCTAAGAAAAATAGTTTTAAATAGCAGTTACTATTTTTTATATACGTTGTTTATATTAATTGTTTTCTGTCCAAATGGTTTTATATCTCTCACAAACAACCAATATGTCTTCTGTTGGATTTTCAATTGTACTTGCAAAAAATCCCAATGTGCTTTTTTCCATTTTTGGAGAGGTTCAATATCTGTTCCCATATCTAATTGAGTGTATTCTATAGAAATCAAATTAAAGGGAATTGTATCTACTTTCATCGTTTCAATTATCGCTTTTGCTTTGCCGTCAAAATCTGTTACAATTAGTTTTGTTCCTACTTTAGGTAACCCAAGATCAAGTTCTTCATTTTCTATTTAATAGATACTGTCATTTTTAGTCTTAGATTTACAACTCATAAAAATTAAAAACAACGCAATAATTAGATATTTTATAAATGTATTTTAAGTCGATTGATATATGTGCATTAGTATTTTAGATGCATAATATGATTGGGATTACTATGTGTTTCTGATATTTTAAAATCAAATGCGCCTACAATTTTAAATCCCATTTTCTGATAAAAGTTTACGGCCTTTTTATTTTCTATCCAGACCGCAAGCCAAATACCATTTTGATGCTGTTTTTTTGATAATTCAATATTAAATTGAAACAATTTAGACCCTAATTGTTTGCCGTGAAACGCTTCTAAAAGATAGATGCGGTCTAATTTCGTAATGTTTAAATCAGCTATATTTTTGTTGCTCGTATCTAATTCAATTTTTGAAAATCCTGCAATATCACCGTCACAATAAATAAGATGATAACGAACTTTCTCATTGTTAAATTCTTTTAGGATAGCTTCCTTATTATACGTTTTAGAAATATAACTTTCTATGTCGGCTTTAGAAGCACTATGTCCGTGAGACTCCCTAAACGCTTGTGTTCCGACTTCTACAATGAGATTCGAATGTGTAGCGTTCGCTTGTATAATTTCAACCATTTTAATTTACTTTACTTCTTTATTCTGAAGGTTCTTTTTTGTTATTCAGTCTAATATATAAAGAAAGGTATTCTAGTGGATAAGAATACCTTTTTTAATATATAAATCGAGTAGGGGATTAGTCTACTTTATAAACCAATTTCATGGTAATAGAAGCTGTTTTTTCTCTAGAACTGGTGTTTAATGTACCACCCCAAGAATAATCTTCGCCTGAATTTTGCCCTGTAATTTGAAAGATTCCCATTTTAGCCGATTCTAAATCGCTTAATTCGCCTCCTGAAAACTCTGCAATTTTTTCTGCACGTAATCTCGCATCTTCTGTCGCTTTAGAAATCATTTCAATTTTAAGATCTGCTAGTTTGGTATAATAATAGCGTGGCGCTTGCGAATAGAACTGAACACCTTGATTTAATAACTCTGTGATTTCTCTAGAGACTTTCTCAATTTTATCGACGTCCTCAGACTTAATTTCTAAAGACTGTGTGAGTTCATAACCAACGAATTCTTCGCCTGCATAATCACCATTAATAGTGTATAATTGCTTGGTTTTTTGTCGGGTTTGTACAGCAGAATAGACAATCTCTTCAGATGGAATTCCTTTCTTTTCTAAATAGGTGTTTATAATACTTTTGTTTTCTTCTAAAGAGATGTATGCTTGTTTTAAATCGATACTTGTAGATCCGAAACTCCCTTCCCAAACAATTAAATCGGAAGAGAAATCTGCTTTTCCTAAGCCTGTGACTTGAATTTCACCGTCTTTTTTATTTCGGTCGGTGTAGGCTTTTCCTAAAAATATGGAAGCGGCAACGATGGCTATTCCGAAAATGATGGCGTTTGAATAATTTTTCATGATGTTTTTATGTTAAAATTTGTTTATTTATTGATTGTGATTTTAATCGGTATTTAAAGTTAAAGTTTTAAGTTGAATGGTTTTAGAGTCCTGATATTGAAATGTGCCGTGTCCCGAAACTTGTTTTGTATATAGGGAATAATCATTGCCAAAAGATAATCTGGCTTCGACGTCAAATTGAAAATTAGCTTGTTGAAATGTGAAGGTTTTGTCTTCATGGTTTATGGTAACATGTTCTGGTTTTAGAGTGACGTTCCATAAGCTTGAAGCATAATTCCCCAAATTGATATTGGCCAATAATGCGGACCACACCGAATGGTAATTCATGATTTGTTCTGCTAAGTCGTGTTTAAGCATTTCCATAGCTACAATTTACCAATAGGTACCGACTAAAAATGTAAGCCTGATAAAGGCAACCACACTATTGGACGTAAGTTGTAGCGGTGTGTTTAAATCGGTGATTTCATTATCGTCTACAAAAACCACGAATAATCCGTCTTTAAAGGCTAGCAAGACATTGTCTATAGCTTGCTGATGATTAGCTAGTGTTGTATTGGTAATCTCTCCAAAATCGACTTTACCACTTTGGGCTTGTTCTTGTATTTCGGCAGGACTTAAAAATCCGATGACGTTTACTTCGGTTCGTTTTTTATTATACGCCTCTACTTGATGTTTAACACAGCCAATTAATAAGTCTTCTAGGTTTTTAGGATGCGATTCTAAAGTAAAAGGCACTTCTTTTACTTTTTTCTTTCCCAATCTTTTAAGTTGTAATGTCAGTTCCATTGGTATACGGATTTTTTTGCGTTAGGGATTGACGTGGAAAGCCCACAGTGCGATAGCACGAGGACTTGCAACAGAAAGCCCGACCTCGCCTAAGCGAGGTAACGCCCTAATGCTTGTATTAACTATTAATTTGTGCCAAAATGGTTGGATCTTGGATTTTATTATCTTCTGACAGTAATTTCATTTTCGAAATAATTTCTGCCGATTTTGGATCTTCGTCTACGAAAGGCAAGAACATACGTCCGCGATGCTGGCTGTGCACTGGAATGATGGATAATGCCAATCCGTTTTTGCTAACCTGCCCACTGCCTAAATGAATGCTGTATTCGCCAAGTTTCCCTTTAATAAACAGGTGACGTTCTTTAACGGTAATGTTTTTAAGTTTGAATAATCTTGCAGATTCTTCGGCCAAGGCTGCACGCATTTGCATAGTACTATGGCTGGCTTCTGGATCTACACCACCAACGTGAGCAACACTTACCACAAGATCGACATCGCGCATAATTTCGCTAAACACTACAGGCGAAATCTCTGTAAGTGGGATTTTTTTGTAAGTATCGATGGAGTGAAAACAGATATCTTCTAGTGTTGGCGCTTCTGCATCTGATGGTGAATACCAATCTGCCATGGCGTACATGGTTGCTATAAAGCCGCGTTTATGATAGACTTTTTGTAAGCCTTCTTCCATACTTACCGTCCAACCGCGAGTTCTTAAAAGTGCTACGGTTTTTTTAGGCTGAATTTGGTGTCCTTGATAACGTTCGGAACGTGTGCTGTGTTCGCGTTCATCATCGGTGATTAAATACAACTCTCTAAAGACTTGCTTAAAGGGTTGTACTAAGCGTTCTGCAAATAAATGTTTTTGATAGATATCCCATTCTACATTTTTGTATAAATGTGAAGCGTGCGCGATAAGCAATACATCATCTTCTGCTAATTGGTGTGTTTTTCCTGTAGCGTCTGTTAAAATACCTTCCTTATAAAACCCTGTAATTTCTTTTTCTGGAACGTACATTACCAACTTGCTCAACATCACTTTAACGATAGGATGTTGCATCATGTTATGAATTTCTTGTGCTGTAAATTCATCTTCGTTTACCATGGCATTTTCTAATGATAAACGTGTTCTGCTATATTGTCTAGACAAGTATGTTTTGTTCTCTTTTAAAGCAATAACTTGTTTGTCTTTTCGCAATTTAGCAGGGATGTTTTTTAATGATTTTCCGGCTTTAGTGACTTTAAAATCTGTTTTACCAAGGTCATTAATTATTAATTCTATCTCTGTTTCTTCTATGGTAATTACAGCATTTTCCATGATTTTTTGGGTAGCTTTCGCTTCCATAGCCCAACTAAAACGCACACGATCTTGATAACCTGCATTACGAGATAAATTATCTAAACCAATTTCTACAGCAGTAGCTTCACTTTCTTGACGTTGTGGTCCAAATTGCTTGCTTTCTTTTAAGAAATCTTGCAACAGGTTGTATCGCTTTAATAAATCTTTTTCTGGTACGGTTTTACTTAACGGAATTAAACCTAAAGCACGCACGTAATCTTTATCGCGTTTGTCTTTGATCTTCTTAAGCGTTTCGGTGATTTTTACTTCACCAAGCATCACACTAGAATATAATTTTACTTGTCTATGTCCGTTTCCATCGGTAATATATTTGGCTGCATCGTGTAGTAATTTCCAATTGGTTTTACCAATAGTTTTGTACACTCTGTTAAACCAATCTACATCTATAGCACCAAGTGCAAAATCACTTTTTGGAATGTTAGAATAACGCGAAATAATAGTTTCTTTTTCACTATTCATATAATCTGAAGCGTGTGCTTGAAACCACCAAACAGCATCTTCTAATTTCTCTAAGCCTAAGTATTCACCAATAATACCTGTCCATTGCGTGGCATAACATGCTAATTCTATTAATCGTTTTTTAGTCACTTTAGAAGCATCTGCACGTGCTGCAAAATCGGCATAACTTTCAGTATCTTTAAAAATCGATTTTTTTAGAAGACCACTAAATATTGTTTTTTTACTATCGCCGTAATAACTATAACCACGTTCAAAATTATCTTTTCCTAAACGTTCTAAAATTCTAAAAACATAATCTACACCTTCTACACTGTGAATACCACTCATGTATCCGGTTGCTGTTGTTTCTAGATCCCCTCGTTCTAATTCTGTTTCTAATAAATTGGTTTTTAAAGGCGCTAGTACGTGTTTAGGTACGCAATCTCTTTCTATCCATTTATAATTCATTCTATAATTAAAACCTCCATCCATAATGACCATTAACTCACGAGAATGTAAGGCTTGAAAGCGTATATCATCTTCATTAATTAATCCTTTTTTGAAAAGTCTTAATGTTACAGGAATACTAGGGAATGGTACTATGCCTGGTCTGCTAAATTGTTTGGTAATCACCTTGACATCGCTAGTTGTGTTAGGGTAGACAATATCTTGAGCTATTAAATACATGTAAAGTCCCCAATACTTTTGAAGTTGGGCTTCTGTAACTAGCTCTAAATTATTCATGCTTAAACTTGGTGCGAGTGGTAAAATGATGTTTGCCCAATTATACGTTTTAACTTCATAACGATATCTGGAAGATTGAAATTGAAGTAGCTTGAGTTTTTCAGGAAAATTAGCAATCATATCTTCCATAACATCTAGCTTAAAATTAGCTATGGTGCTTTCTTCTGCATAAACTTTAAATAGACGTATTAAAATTTTACTATACCCATCGGATTTTGAATGGTAACGATCTTCTTTATCTAGTTTTAACCCGCTTAAATCCGGATAATACTGTCTACCAAAAGGTTCTAGTTCTTTGTACTCACCAAATGGTGTGTTGCGGTTATTAATGTATCGAATGGTGGCATACATTTCAAAATCATTTAAACCACTTTTTTCATACCAAGCAATCCAAACGTTAGCTAGAGGTATATTATGTAAAAGTTCTTCTGCAGTAGCATCGTCTCCTAATTTTTTGATATCACGAATGCCTTTTTCTATGTATGTAGTTGCAATTTCACCATCATAAACTTCCGTTTGATATTCGTGCTGTTTATTTTGAGTAACAATATCAATTAGCTTATTAACTTCTTTTGTAATTTTATTGGCGTTAATAAACGCTTTAAATTTGAATCCTGAAGATTCTGAAGTGGTGATACCTAATTTATCAAAGATATTTGTCTTTTTCTCAAAACGAGATTGTGGGATGTATAAGGGTGTTAAGTTATCATAATCAATAGCTCCAAAGCCATTACTAAAATCGAATTCTTCGGCGTTATCTTTAAATTTATCTAAATAAACTTGTTCGTTTTTAGTGATTTTAGGACGTTCGTTATATAAACGAATCTGGTCTTCAACAAAATTAGATTCTCTATTTTCGTCGTGTAAAAGCGTTAACATTTCTAAACCGCCTAAACGCTGATCTATACTTTTTGCCGTTACTAAATTGGTAGCACTGTTTTTTAAACGGTCGGCTGGTAATTCGACTAGCAATTTAATAAGTGAAGTACGTAAACTTTTATGCTTTCGTCTTAATAAATCTTCAGCAATCTCTAAATCTTTATCATAAAGGTGCATTCTATTAAACAGGCTAAGTCCGGTAGACATTAACAACTCATTTCTGTTGTAAATGGCTTTTCTGGCTAAACCTCTTTTCCAAGAATTTTCATCGTAATCTAACCGTTTCTTTTTCTTTGCACTCTGTTCGTAATTGTAAAAAGAATAGCTGTAATCGTTCGGGAATACTTTACGGATGTAGCTTTCTCTAAATTCTGTAGGGAGTATTTCTAAGTCATTCGCAATTAATTCTAATTGTTCTTCATTCGCACCATTGATTAAAAACTGGTAGAAATAATAAGATGAAGGCGTAAAACTCCACCAAGAGAATATTTTACTTTCGAAAGTTTTTCCTTTATCTTCTGTCGTTTTTGCAACTTCAAATAGTTTTTTAAACGTTTCATTATCTAACACCATTGTTGATGGTAAGTTTACCGCCATCCAATGGTCTAACGCATAATCTTTACCTACGTTATTTTTGAAGTATTCGACTAAAGAATCGTTTGTTCTGTCTGTATTACTGATGAAGTATAAGGCTAGAATTTTTTTGTTTCTATCTTCTGAAGTATAAACCACGTCTAGAGCTTTAGCATTGGCTTTGTCTACGTCTAAAATAGCGATAGCCCATAATGCTACTAAAACTTCTAAATTGTCTTTACTTTTTAGAAGCGTATCAACTTCTTTTAAATTTAGAATTAAAGATTGCGCTAATTCTAACACACGATTAATTACTGATTTTTTAGGGGTTTCCCAATTTAAACCAAACCAAGTGCTTACCGCTCGAGTTACACTAGTAAAACGCGTTAAATCGTTTTCTAAAACCACATTAATCATATATTTTAATGCTCCCAGACCAGATTCATCTAAAGATTCTAAAATGGTTTGTCTTAACCCTTCTTGGCGTTGTGCTGCAAGTAATAACTTGGCAACCATTTCCCAATGTTTTTCCTCTTCAGAAAGTAACAAAGCTTTAATAATATCTGCACTTATGCCTCCAATTTCATCTTCATTTTGAATAATATCGTCTAATAATTCATCGAAAATACCATTGCCGTTATGAAGTAAAGTTGCTAAAAAGTAGCTGTTTCCATGAGGGAAATAGGTGCTGTATTGAAAATGTTCATGTAGTGTTAATCCACCAAACCCTTTTCTGCTTAAACTTAAAAAATGTGTAAAAACTTGTAATTTATTACGTAATGTATCTTCCGTTTTTACAGATCTAAATGCTTTTCTATTATAACCTCTTTGATAGGGAATTGTATCTATAAAATCCCACATATCTGCTAAATATGGTGTTTGGATAATACCATATAATTGCATGCCTAAACGCATACCTTCTGGGGTGCGCCAAGGATTTACATTGATAGCGTCTTCAAAAATAGCCATGTAATCGTTTAGGTTATAATAGGTTCTGCGTTCTCCTTTATCTATTCGACCTAAAATTTTAGCTAAAACACGATAAGGTTCAGAAAATGCACGAAACTCAAACCGATCTATTTCTGGTTTTTTATTTTTCTCAATATACTTAGTTGCTTCTTCTATTGGAATCATATGTTGTAATACTTAATATCTTGTTATAAATATAAAATATCCGCTTTTAAAAAGCGGCGATTATGGTTTGCAAGGTAAAAGTAAGATATCGTTTTTTACTCACGGTATTTAGTGATTTTATTTTACAAGTGTTTAATGTCAAAATTGAATGGCAATAAGAAGAGAATAAAAATGATAAAATATAAATAAGCTAGAGAAGAAGGGGTAGGTAGGCATTAATTTTATGTAGGATGCTTTGTTATTATCTAAACAGGTTACCTATACGTCTAAATATATTTTGTTTTTTTACAACCACGACTTCTCCTAATATGGTTTCATCTAAAATCATTGTAATATGATTTAGATCTGTATTGTTTTTATCTATTTGTATGTCTTGAGATTCAAAGCCAAGATATGAAAATGATAGTGTGGTTTTTTTTTGAAATTCAGTATCACTAATCATAATGGAGAATTTTCCATCAAAGTCTGTTAAAACTCCATATTTAGTACCTTTTAAAAGAATATTAACTCCAGGAAGCGGAGTTGTTCCATCTGTTACTATACCAGAAACGATTGTGGAATCTTTACTTTTATAATTTGTGTTTTGTTCTGTGTAATTGGAGGGAGCAGAATCTAAATGAATGGGGTCTGGTTGTTGTTGGCTAAAAACAGGAGATGAAAATAAAAGCAGAGACGATATTCCAAAAAATAAAGGTGACTTTGAAATCCGTTCGCTTCTAGATGAAGAAATATCTGTATTTAATTGCTGTGATCTAAACTTACCACAAATAGCACCTTTTTCATCTAATATTTTAGCTAATTGATATTTTGAGGCATGTGTATAATCTGTTACTTCTTTTTTGCATTTAGAACAAAAAGCACCACGTTCCGTTGGAGTCATGACATTCCAATTTTCAGAGCAAGGTTTAGGTATGTGTAGTTGGTACTTCACTGTATTAAATATAGTTATAAATGTAAGTAAAATACATGAGAAAGGCGTGTTAAAACATAAGGTTTAAGCGCTATTGCTAAAGTTTGTTTTTAAATATCACAGAATACAGTGACAAATAACACTGTGTTTTAAAATAGGTTTGTAACATCAAAAATAAACTGCCTTATGATATTTGCAAAACACGAACTTGGTTTCAACTTTTATGAAGACGAAACATCTTTTGAAAAAATTAAAGGATGTGAAAATTATCCTGAAAATTTTTATTACGAGATTTTTGTGCTTGCTAAATCTACCAAAAACAAGCAGATTAGAACCGAATGTGCTAACATCATAAAAAAACAGGCGCCAGAAGCTTTACAACTCGCTTTTAAAAGTCGAAAAAAAATTACGCTGATAGAAGATTCTTCTTCTTTTAACAAGAAGCTGATTGCTATATTAGAGTATGGCATACTCTCAGAAGACTTAGACCTTTGTAAACTATACACACTTGTTTGTAAGCGTTTATCACTTTCCATTACATATTCAAAAAAAGAAGTGGTTCAACTTTTTATAGACACACCACGTCTTTTAAGTCAGTTTAATGGTATTAAAGAATTAACAATTAGCACCTCTAGACAGAAAGAAGGTTTTAGTAGCGTTGTAAACAACATAACGCAACTTACCTCATTAGAAAAACTTGAGCTTGAAATTGATTATAAATACATACCAGAAGAACTAGAGCGATTAGTTAACTTAAAAAAGTTTATTCTAACAGCACCTAACTTGGTATGGATTCCCTTAGGAATAACCAAGTTAAAAGCACTTAAAACGTTGGAGTTTAGGGGGAGTTTTCCTTATGGTGAAGACGAGCCTAACCCTAACATAGTTAACTTTACTTGGCTTAAAGAATTGACAAGTTTAAAGCATTTAAAAATAGGTTCTTTTACGGTACAAGATCTCTCTGATGTTGAGCTACCGGCAAGTTTAAAAGAATTAGAGTTTTTTAGACTAGAAAATATAACCGCTTTACCAGAAACACTTGGTCACTTGCCAAAATTGAAAAAATTGAGGCTAAGTGGTATGAGGGAGCTAGAACACTTTCCTGCATCTGTTAGTGAATTTAAAACCTTAGAGGTTTTAGAAGTTATTCATTTATCAAAATTAAAGAAAGTTCCTGATTCTTTTATTTTTGGACCAAATATTAAACGTTTACTAGGTTTGTATACAGAGTTTATACCTTATGGTGAAACACCTGTAACTAAGCTAAAAAGAATCGTTTTTACCCATCCAGAGCTTCTTAGTTTTGTGTTAGATAATGCCTTGTCATTTACTAATTTAAAAGAGATAGAAATTATTTGTGATGCACCAAAAAGAAGAAGTGCACATACGCTTTCTGCATTTAAAAAACTTAAAAACCTTAAGTATAAATTAGCACATCATTTAGAATGGGTTTTAGAGGATATTCACGAATGTAAAAAGCTAGAAGACGTTTTTATTTCTGGTATATATAATGGAGCTGATGCTGAAATAACGAACGCTGACGTTACTAATTTTCCTCAAGCATTTTCTAGAGTAAAGCATTTACAAACCTTACGCGTACAAAGTGCAAAAGCACTAGTTTTAAATACAGATTATTTACCTATAAAGACAGACAGTCTTACCATTACAGATATAAAAGTCATTGAGCCAGGTGTAGAAGATTTTGAGGTAAATCATATAAAAGTAGTAGGTACACCTATTACCGCATTGCAAAAATTTTATTCGGTAATACGTGCTAAAAAAATTACGTTAGACGATGTAAACAGTGTTAAAAATGAGACTTTAGATTTTGATAATTTTAAAGACCCTGAAAGCTTTAAAGATTTTATATTTAATAGTAATGTAAAAGACTTAGACAAGGCATTAAAAACACTTTGTAATTTACAATCACTAACCATCGATTTTAATAAAGATAATGCCGAACAAAACAATGGTTTAACCGCTTATACGCACCATAATTTAAAAAACTTAACCATTAAAAATTTTAATGGTAACGCTAATGTTATTAAGTTATTATTAGAGCATACGCCTCATCTCGAATTTTTAGAAATTTACGAATGTGTAGGACTTGCAGACTTACCTAAAGTTACTTTAAACAAACTAAAAACACTGAAATTATTTTATAGCGATGATATACAGTCTATAGAAAACTTAACAGTGCCCAACATAGAACTTTTTAAAGTTTTATCGTGTGACAATTTTGGTTACGATGCTATGGTTACCGCATCGCATTGGAAAACGCTTAAATTTCTTTGGTTAGAAAGCATTAGTAGAGATCTTGAAACCTACCCAGAGACCATTGCAGACTTAAATTTAGATACCTTTTTTATTGATGGATTTTTAACTAAAAGACAAATCCCAAAATGGATAGGCAGAATGAAATCCTTACGAGTTTTAGGTATAGAACAGTTTTATTATTGTCCATTACCAGAAGAATTAGCCGAATTAACCCAATTAAAAATAATGAGCATTAGAGGGTGTGATTTTACAGAGCAAGTCTCTGATAAATTTAAGAATCTGAATTTAGAGGATTTAATTTACAGGTATTCAAAATTTAATGGAAACAATATGAAGTGGTCTAAATTTTATGCATTAGCTGGAAATAAAATATTAAAAGAAGATTTTGATAACAGAGATGAAAAATATAATCTGTACTGTTAAAGAAATTTAAGCACAACGTACCGCAACCCAAAACTCTGTTTTCAAAAGAAATTTATACTTTAAAAATTAACGATTACTATGACAAAACCAACAGAAATCCCTGAATTCACCTATTATAAAATGGATGAATATTATGAAGAGATTAAAAAGTCTAAAAACTTTCCAGAAGATTTTTATTACGAAATTTTTACGATTGCAAAAGCAACATCTAATAAAAAAAATAGAACAGAGTGTGCTAACATCATAAAAAAACAAGCCACAGAAGCTTTACAAATAGCTTTTAAAAGTCGAAAAAAAATAACACAAAAAGGAAAGCAAGCAGCTAGAATGGTTTCTCTTTTAGAATATGGATTGCTATCTAAAGACTTAGATCTTCTTAAATTATATGATCTGATGACGAGAAAGAATAGAGAATTGGGATTTTTTCATTTTTCGACAGATTTTTTAGATCGCTTGTTAGAACATCCACATATATTAAGACGATTTAACGGCGTAAAAAGTTTAGAAATCCATCTAAAAGGACAAGGCAATAAATATGATAGTATTCTTAAGGAAATATCAAAATTAACGTCTTTAGAAGAAATAGATCTAGAAGGTGATTTTGATAAATTACCAGAGGATTTTGGTAATTTATCAAATTTAAAACAACTAAAGCTTGTTGCGCCTTCTTTAAAAAGGTTTCCAAGTACAATGTCTCAGTTAACAGCCTTAAAAAAAATACGCATTGAAGGTGATTATTGGATTGGAAGAATTATTCCTAATATGAATCTGACTGATTTTAATTGGCTTACAAAACTTACGAAACTAAAAGTATTCAAACTACGTTATGTAGGCGTGCAAGACCTGTCTCAAGTCGTGTTTCCTGCATCTTTAAAACGTATAGAATTGTTTTACTTAAATGAATTAACAGCATTACCTAAAGATGCTAGTCATTTAAAGCAACTAAAAGAGTTTGAGATTTTATCTAAAAGCATAGATAACTTACCAAGTGGTTTTGAAGATTTACCAAAATTGGAACTTTTTAAACTTCATGCGCCTAAGATAGATTCCATATCGTCTACCTTGTTTTTTGGAGATGCGTCTAGATGTTTTGGAGATACACCTAGACCTAAATTAGTGACCAAAATAGGCAATAGTTATATACATATTTCACCAATGACAGAAGTAAGTCTGCGAGAATCTATAGAAATAGATTCGCCCAAACTACTTCATTTTGTGTTAGATAACGCTGCGTTTTTTCCTAATTTAAAGACGATAACAGTCGATTGTGAAGCGCCTGAAAACCCATATAAAACATCGTTATCTGTATTTAAAAATTTAACAACGCTTCATTATAAACTAGAACATAAATTAGATTGGCTTTTTGAAGGGATTGAGCAATGTACAGAACTTAAAAATCTTGAGTTATACAGATTTAAAGAGTGGCATACTAAAGATATAAAATTAGCGGTTAGAGTTTTCCCAACAGTGTTTTCAAAAATAGCGCAGTTAGAAAACCTGACCATTAAAAATGCGAGTGCCTTGGTTGTAAATACCGATTGCTTGCCAAAGCATATTACCAATTTAACTATTTCTGAAATTAAAGGCATAGAACCAGGAACAAAACCGTTTGATGTGTTTAATATGGAAGTTAAAGCCACACCAATTCTTAATTTAGAGGAATTTTATGCAGTAATTAGTGCGGCTAAATTTAATCTTGGACATAGAAATAATGACATCAATAATGTTTTAAATTTTGAAACCTTTAGACATCCAGAGAACATTGAATCGTTTGATTTTACCAGTGATGTGAGTCAGTTAGATAGCTTACTTAAAAACTTCGTCAATTTAAAAGAGCTTACCATCACATTTAAAAAAGCCAATCCAGAACATAACAATGCATTAACCGCTTTTAAACACCCAAATCTAAAAGTACTAAGGATTGATGAGTATAACGGAACTACCGAAGCTTTAGAATGTTTATTAAGCCAGACACCAAATCTTGAATTTTTAGGGATATTTGAAGCTAAAGGTTTTGATGCTTTTCCTGCGGTAACCTTGCCTCAGCTTAAAAAATTAAGAATGCAGAGTGTAGCTGTTAAAACCATAGACAATTTAAACGTCGACACTATTGAAGCCGTAAAACTGATACATTGTGATCATATTAACGATGAAAGTATTGAAGCCATATCGCGTTGGAGTTCTCTAAAACACCTTTGGTTAGAAGGCGTAGATGAAAATGGAAGCACATATCCCGAATCGATTTCTGAGTTGAATTTAGAAACGCTTTTTATCAGCGCACATAACAGAGAGGAAAAAATACCAACTTGGATTGCTCAGATGAAAAACCTACGTGTTTTAGGAATAAATAACTTTAAACAGGTCATTTTACCTGTAGAATTAGCCACATTAACACAGCTGGAAGTATTGAGTATTAGTGGTTGTGAATTTTCTGAAAAAGTAGCCGAAGAATTTAGAAACCTTAACCTACAAAAATTGGTGTATTGGACCTCTAAATTTAATGGTAGCAATATGAAATCTGAACTCTACGAGCCATTAGAACATAAATTGGTGTCTCAACGTAATTTTGATGAGGAGGATAGTGAAGTGCCTTTTAGAATGTAATGGCATACACTTTATCGCAAAAAAAAGAGCTTCATAGAAATATGAAGCTCTTTGAGCGAGAGACCGGGTTCGAACCGGCGACATTCAGCTTGGAAGGCTGACGCTCTACCAACTGAGCTACTCTCGCAGTTTTTGGTAAGCGGTTGCAAATATATAACTATTTTCTAAAATCTTCCTAATTTTAATAAGGAGTATTCTAAAAAAAGTATAAGTTTTAATAGTTAAGAATTAACAACCTTATTTGTACATAATTATAATGGATGTACGGTTTAATAATTAATAAAAAAGTAGGTTTAAAGTAACCTGAGAAAAGAAGAATATTTTTGAGCCAATATTTAATGGCTGTAATTGTACTAGAGTATTTAATCGTAGATTGAGTAATATTATAATCCTCCCCTTTAAAAATAAAGGGGAGGTGTAATTTTTTATTTTTTTGATTCAGCAACAGAAACCTTACGGAATTCTTTTAAAAGTTTCTCTAAAGCTAAAGATGATTTTCTAGCTCTAGTTCCAGCTGCTTTATTTCCGCTTTCTAATTGTAAATCTGCATCAACTTGAAATGCTTCAGTTGTGCTTTTGATGTTTTCAATAAGTTCTTTCATAACTTGTTTATTAAAATTTGAATTTAAAATGCGAAAATATAATTATTCCTTTTAAAAACACCCATGGCAAGGTAAAAATATAATTAGAACTAACGTTTATAGGCCTAAAACAACAGTATAACCTCATTATAAACTAATGTAATGTGTGTCTTGTAGCGAAATTGTATTAAATGGTAAATAAATATTATTACTTAAACCTTTTAAATTTAATTAGATTTATACCATTCTAAGCAAGTATTTAGGGAAATATATTGAGCTATATAAATGAAAGAATCTAAATTAAAATTTTTATTCGAACTAAATATGGACTAATTCGTACTAAAATTCTGGTACTTCATTTATTTTTACATAAGGATGACTCTCTATTTTTTTTAAAGCATAATAACTATTTAATCCTGAAATGCCCATGCTTTGTGTTGTTTCTAAATCTATATCTCCATTTACAAGTGCATTGTCAGGAAGACTAATGTATTCTATTTCTCCAATAATTAAAGTTGTACCATTTAATTTTATATCTAAAGCCTCTTTAAACTGGAGTCCTATTTTAAAATTACTTTCTTGTACAAAAGGAGCTTCAAAACCATCTATATAATCCTCTGTTAGTTTACAGCGTTCAAACTCCGAAATTTCAGATTCAAACTTAGCAGATGTATAATGTGCATTTTTTATGAATTCAGGATGTATATGATTAATAGTATAACGTTTAGTGTCTTGGATGTTACGAATGGTATGTCCTACATTTTCGGTTTGTGGTCTTGCAATAAAGCCTAATAGGGCAGGGTCGCTTCCTAAATGTACTACAGAGCTAAATATGGCCAGATTAGTCAGTCCTTGATTATTTATTGTACCTATTAGGTTTGCGGGTTTTATACCTGTAACTGAATTTATAATTTTTAATCGCGTAATACGATCTAATTGTTTAATATATTCTTTATTGTAAATCATTATTCATTATCGTTTGCTTATACTGTTTCCTGAAATGGCTTTTTGTCGAGAACATTTAAATCGTGTAATCTCTGGATTACGTTTTTTTAAATGTTTTTGACTTACACCACTATTTACCCGCTTACGCCAACGTTTAAAGCTAGACGCTTTTAAATTGCGACGCATTAATGTTATCACATCTTTTTCGGTTAAATGAAATTGGAATAGAATGGCTTCAAAAGGAGTGCGATCTTCCCAAGCCATTTCTATGATACGATTTAGTTCTCTTTCTGTAAAGTTTTGTATTTCTGTTGACATAATAAAATTAGATTTTTTCCCAAATTTGATCTGCATTTAAATAAAAACTACCAAGCGAGTCAAATTGGCATTGTTCTGGGGCAATAATAGAGAGAAACGTTTCTCCATTCTCCCTTTTATAAAGATGATAGGTTTCTCCAAGTATTGGTTCAAAAGTAAATTTTGCATCAAATATGAGTTTGTTATATTCAAATTGCTGCATCATATTTTCATATTCAGCTTTTAACTCTAAATATTTCGATTTTACTTTATGGTTAACCTTATTAATACTTCTGTTTTTCCAAGGAATATTATCTGTAGTTGTAATAACAGGAGCTCCAACAGTGCTTGCATACGGTTTTATTGAAGCATCATATTTTTGTGTTTCAGTATTAAAAACGACATTATCAGGTTTTTTGTCTTCCTCCATATTTATAAACTATATTAAGTCAGTTTTTCTATTTGTTTCATAATTTGGTCAGCTTCAAATACTTTCTGATCACTCAATTTTCTATTTGTGGTAGATAGACTATGGGCTTCCTTTAAGAGCTTTTCATATTGTGTTTGCAATTTTTCCTTTTCTGATTTCTTTTTAAATAATCCGAACATCTTTTTTTATTTAAGATTATAAAAATTAGACTTATTAATTTATATAAAGATACATAATGTTTAACGGCTTTAAAATTTCTAAAAACAAGAAGGGATTGATTGCGATATCTATTGTATGATTTGAGTTATTAATAATAAAGTAAAGCGTAATTTTTAGATTAAATATTAAATGTTGTCTATTTTATTATCTTGTAAAATCTATTTACAATAATATAGGAATTAGAGATGCTTTTTAAGCAGGTACACTTATTGAAATTAAAGCGTATAGAGAAAACAAAATATTAGTAACTTAAGTATTTAATAAAGATTCGAGTCTTGATTTTAGTAGAGTGATTTATTTTGATGAATATGGTGTTTTAGGGAAATCTCCATTGTATACATAGACCAAATCTTATAATATAGACAATGTATTAATAGAAAACAGAAATGAAATCATGGTATACTACCAAAGTAACCACAATTGTAGTCAAAATACCTTCTTTAAAATTAAAAACTAAACATTATTACGGTTATGAAATTATTTTTTACAATTATATTAGCCTTTACATTATTTTCAAATTCAGCTTTTGCACAGCAGAACTATAAAGATGTTGCTGGATTTTATAATCTTTCTGGTTTTGAAATGTCTTCTGGACTTTATCTTCTAGAAAATAAAACCTTTTTTTATTATGCCACTTTTGGAAATGCAGACTTAAAATTTTATGGCACATATACTATTGCTAACAAAACACTCCATTTGCAACCAGCAGAATCATTAAACACATTGTTTTCTCTTTATGGCTTAAAGACGGAGTCTAGGAATACAACTGTAAAGGTAAATTACTATAGACCTTATTCTCCAGAAGCAGAACATATACAGATAGAAACACATAATAAAACGTATAAATTTCCAGAATTTTCAGATGAAACTGATGATGTTTCTATGACTTTAAAATTACCGGAAAAACGAACTATTAAATTATCTATTATAGAACGAGAAAAAGACGTTTATAATGGTGAAATGGTTAAAGCACATGAATTACCAGAAGTACAGATAGCAGCAAATGTTAGTGAAATTGTACTATTCCATAACTATTATTATGATATGATAGCTCAGGTTTCTGCTCAGGATTATACAATTGATAAGGGTATACTAATTATAGATAATTATTCTAACAGCCAGACTAAAGAAAGAAAAGAAATCCCTGAACATGTAGTAAAAGAAGTTATTGCCTTTATAGAAACACTTAAAACAGAGAATACGAGTATCGTTATAGATAAAAAAACGTATTACAAACTATAGTATTAAATTTTTATTGTGGTAAAGAATAAGGCGTTAAAATTTAAAAGGACTGTATTTATTTAGTTTTTGTTGTGTTTATATGTTGTAATGTTAATTAAATGTTAGGTAGGTTAATAAACGATTAAGATCAAAAAAAAGGATAGGGGCAGCGTGCTTTTTTGGTACTTATTATTAAACGGTAGTTCTAGCTAAAACTAAGAAACATTTTTAATTTAGATTCTACTTTCAATAAAATTTTTAAAACACACACACTTAATGAATGGTTATAAAAACAAGTATTTACAATGCGTTGTTAAGTCTGCTTTGCTTACAACCATATGTTTACTGTTTTCTGCGTCTGCATTTTCTCATGGAGATTTATCTATACGTATAGAGAAAAAAACAGCAGAAATTTTAAAACATCCTACAAATCCCGAACTTTATTTTGAACGCGGATTGCTTTATCAGCAACATATAGAATATACTAAGGCTTACAACGATTATCTTAAATCTGAATCTCTTGGAAACACCAATAAAGCATTAAAATATAGAATGGCTGAGCTTCAGTATTTAACTGAAGATTATAACAAAGCTTTAAAAGCCATTATTTCTTGTTTGGAAATTGATAAAACCGATGTAAAAACAAAGAAACTAGAGGCTCAAATATATTATCAATTAAAATCATATAAAAAAGCTTTAGAGGCTTACCGTTATGTGATGACACATATGACAGATATTCGTCCAGAAGATGTCTTAGAATACAGTGATATAATACTTGCAGAAGATAATAAAAACTATAGAGAAGCATTGACGGCGATTACAGCTGGTTTAACTAAACTCGGACCAAACACCTTATCCCTTCAACTTAAAAAATTAGATTATTTAATAGCGTCTAATCAAACAGAAGATGTTATCAAACAGTATGATTATTTTATTCTTAAATACAAGAGGAAAGAGTTTTGGTATTACAAAAAAGCATTGTATTTAATACAAAATAATAACCCAGAGGCGGCTAATATTTCCTTGAAACTCGCAATAATTTCAATTGAACAATTAGATACCAAGTTTAAGAATATGGATTCTATAATTGAATTAAAAAACCAAATAAAAACTTTAGAAAATTTATTACACAATTAAAAGTCATCATTAAAGTACTTATTTTATGTTAGTGAGCGTGTATCTTGCTAATATTCTGTGAATGTCTGTTCTAAATCTGTTACTTTATTATGAAATAAATTCTAGTTAAGAATGAAAAAAATAAGTCTTTTAATACTAACTGTAGCTGTTTGTTTTTTTATGTTGTCAGGAAGAAAGACAACTGTAACATATCGGGCTAATACTATTCCAACAGAAGTGAAATCTTGGTATACCGACCAGTTTTACATGTTTCAAAACGAAGTACACTTACTGGCAGATTTAGCAAATAAATCTACGTCTGTAAACAATTTTGAAGCCTTGAGGACACAGGTTAAGAAAACGAGATTAATCTATAAAAGCATAGAATTTATTTTTGATTATTATCAAACGCCTTATAACGGTACATTTATAAATGGAGCACCTTTGCCCAAAATAAGTGAGTATTTTGAGGAAGATAAAGTGATAGCTCCTTGTGGATTACAAGCTTTAGATGAAGCTGTTTTTGAAACAGCTTCTTTAAAAAATATAGCTCATATAAAGAACTTAGCAAACGGACTAAAAACCCGTGTAGATTTTATTACAAAAACACATCTGCCTATTCAATTAAAATCGAGTCAGATTATTGAATGTATGCGGTCTGGACTGGTTCGTGTCTTTACTTTAGGTGTTACAGGTTACGATACGCCAGGCTCTGTTAATGGTTTACAAGAAAGTTACCAGAGTCTAAAAAGTATGGAGCAAACATTCTTGCTTTTTCAACATGGTTTATATCCAGAAGCTAAACCTAAGTTTAAAAGTATTAACAGACTTTTTAAGAAAGGAAAAAATATGCTAAACGGAAATACCAATTTTAATGATTTTGATAGAATGGTGTTTTTAAAAGAAGTGATAAATCCTTTATATGCTGAATTGTTAAAGTTTCAGAATTTAAATAATATCAAGCTAGAGCCTTATAAAAAGCATGCCCAAGATTATAGAGCAACAAATATATTCGATATCAATTTCCTGAACACTAATTTCTTTTCAGAATTGGTGTACTTGCCTTTAGATAATCCTAAAACCATTGCATTAGGCAAAGTGTTGTTTAACGATCCGCAGCTTTCAAATAAGAGTATAATGTCTTGTTTAACGTGTCATAATCCAAACAAAGCCTTTACAGATGGGCTACCAAAAAGTATGTCAAATAAAGCTGGGGTTTATGGGCAAAGAAACGCTCCCACCATTTTAAACGCAGGTTATTCTACACGTTATTTTCTAGACATGCGTGCTTTTAATCTTGAAAAACAAGTGATGCATGTTGTGGTTAATGATTTAGAATTTAATACTGATTTTGAAACTATTATTAGAAAGTTAAATACAGACTCTAATTACGTAAACTTGTTTAAATTGGCTTATGGAGGTATAAGTAAAACTGCTATTAACGAAAGATCTATAAGTAATGCACTCGCAGCTTATGTAAACTCTTTAAAATCGTTTAATAGTACGTTTGATGCATATGTAAGATATGAAAGCCAAGAGTATCCAGAAGATGCTAAACGTGGTTTTAATTTATTTATGGGAAAAGCAGCTTGTGGGAGTTGTCATTTTGCTCCGGTGTTTAACGGTACTATTCCGCCATTTTATTTGGATTCTGAATCTGAGGTTCTTGGAATTACACAAGGATTTGATACTATTAACCCTAAGTTAGATACCGATTTAGGGCGAATGATTAATGGTCTTAGCGGAGATAATCAAACCTATTACAGAAATTCATTTAAAACGGTTACGGTTAGAAATATAGCGTTAACAGCACCATATATGCATAACGGATTGTTTGAAACTTTAGAAGATGTTTTAGAGTTTTATAATTTGGGGGGTGGTGCAGGTATGGGCTTAGATGTTAAAAATCAAACTTTGTCAGATGTGCCTCTTAATTTATCAAAACAAGAGATTAAAGATATCATTGCTTTTATGGAAACGCTTACAGATATATCTGAGTATGTTGTTCAATAAAAATTTACATCTATTAAATAGAGGTGATGTGTATTATCTAAATTCTTTTTTCTTTATTCCAAATCTGTATTGCAATCCTGTTAATATAAAACGTTGCTGATCTGATAAGCTATATTCACCTCTAAGCATCCAGTTTTTATTAATTTGTAAATTAAATCCCATTTGGAAAGTGACTGTTTGTGCTAACTCTTTTTCTATCTGATAGTCTACTTTAGTAGAAAATAAACCGCTATCATTCACTTTTTCTTCAATAGTTGTTAAGGCTTGATTTTGAGCTTGTAATTTAATCTTTTCAGCAGCACTAGTTCCAGGAGCATCTATAATTTCTTGATTACTAGCTATTTTTTCATCTACTGCATTATTAAAAGTAGCATCTAACTCAGGAAACACTTCATCTAGTCCTATAGATCCCGAATTTCCTTTTGCACCAACAAAGTTTCTATACATGGCTCCTGCGTATGGCGCGATATATAAATCTGGTGTTTTATTAGATAAACGAAAACGGTATCCCGTTCTAGCAGATAAGGTGGCATATCCCACTTGATTTTCTAATAACTCAGTATTTGTACGCGAATAGTTAAAATCTGTACTTAGGAAGTAATTATCCCAACCAAAAACTAAGGTGGTACCAATTCCATATGTTGTAGCATTAAATTCGACTTTAGAAGAAAATTCAGGTAATTGTAAAAGGATTTCTCCTGTAGCATCTTTCCATGTGGGTTGAAGCGCAACTTGTGTCCCTCCCGTTACAGATGAAAATAATGCATATACATTTATGAAAGGTAAAACCCAAGCATCAGCTCTAAAATTAACACCGTTTGTAGTAGCGCTTACTTTAGTGAAGTTTAGAGTTTCTACATTTAATACGTCTGAAAAATCTTTTCCACCGACTTCTAAACCAAATTCTGTAATGTCTAAATCCATAAACACATTCACATAATTTAGGTTTAACCCAAAAGGTAGTTGTAGCTGATTTGCCATACCGCGATCTGCTACTTTTTGTCCCCAAATAGGTAATACATATTTGTATGTAATAGAATCTTTTTCTTGTGAATAACTATGAGAAGCCAAACAGAATATTGTAAGTAAGAATAGTATAAGTTGTTTCATGTTAAATGTAAAGTTGGTTTGTGTTTGACTTTAAATTAAATATAATTTTTGTTACTTAGTTACTATCAGTATTAAAAATTAGAAGGCCATTTCATGTGTTAAATTTTATTTAAACTGATTAGGCTAATTTATATAACCTTTTTTTACAAACCAAGAAGCGTATTGTAAATATGTATAAATAGATGTGTTATTGTGGTAATTTGATAACAAATAAATGTAAATAATTAATAATTATCTGTTTTTTGAGGTTTAGTTTGTTTTGTAATAGACTTAAGCTGTAGAAGCAGCGTGATTATGTGTTACAACATATTAGCGTTTAGCTTAATTATTAGTCTAGATGTTTAAAATTTATATAATGAAATGCTAGGTGTTTTTTTTATTCAATATTTCATTTTCTTCATCAGTAAATAATCTAGAATGTATTAAAAATCGAAGTCCTAAAGGAATTTCTAAAGAAAAACTTGCGCCTCGACCTTTGGTAATATCGACCGTTAAATGGGTATGTTTCCAATATTCGAACTGATCTTGATTCATATAAAAATTGACGCCATGTAATTTTCCTAAAAGGATGTCACTTTCATCTAAATACATCTCATCTTTTTCTAATAGCATAGGGGCAGATCCATCGCAACATCCACCGCTTTGATGAAAAATTAATTCACCATATTTTGTTTTTAATTCTTCTAAAACAGTCGTTGCTGCTTCAGTTATTGTTACTCTTTCCATAATTTCAAAAATTAAAAAGGCTACCATATTTTTAATTGATATGATAGCCTCGTTCACTATTAACCAACAATTATTACTATTAAAAGAACCCTAATTTATTTTTATCGTAAGAGATCAACATGTTTTTGGTTTGACGATAATAATTCAGCATCATCACGTGGTTTTCTCTTCCAAATCCAGATTTTTTATAGCCTCCAAACGGAGCATGTGCAGGGTACGCATGGTAGCAATTTACCCAAACACGCCCCGCTTTTATAGCTCTTGGAATTTGGTATAATTGGTGTGCATCGCGTGTCCAAACACCTGCACCAAGTCCGTACATTGTATCGTTTGCAATTTCTAAAGCTTCAGCTTCATCTTTAAATTTGGTTACACATACAACAGGACCGAAAATTTCTTCTTGAAACACACGCATTTTATTATGACCTTCGAATATGGTGGGTTTTATATAGAATCCGTTAGCTAAATTTCCTTCTAATTTATTGGCTTCTCCACCAACGAGTACTTTTGCACCTTCATCTTTTCCAATTTTAAAGTAAGATTGTATTTTTTCATATTGATCGTTAGAGGCTTGTGCTCCAACCATAGTATTAATATTGTAAGGATCTCCTTGAATAATGGCTTCTGTTCTGGCAACTACGCGTTCCATAAAGGCGTCGTAAATATCTTCTTGCACTAAAATCCTAGAAGGGCAGGTACAAACTTCTCCTTTATTAAAAGCGAATAACACAGCGCCTTCAATGGCTTTGTCTAAATAGGCATCGTCTGCATCCATAACCGAATTAAAGAAAATATTAGGCGATTTCCCTCCTAATTCCATGGTCACCGGATTTAAATTTTTAGAAGCATATTGCATAATTAATTGTCCGGTAGTGGTTTCTCCAGTAAAAGCTACTTTATCTACTTTAGGACTAGACGCTAATGGTTTTCCTGCTTCCGGACCAAATCCATGAACTATGTTTACTACTCCTGGAGGAAATACATCTGCAATTTTTTCCATTAAAAAAGATGCCGATGCTGGTGTTTGTTCTGCTGGTTTTAATACCACACAGTTTCCTGTAACTAGGGCAGGAGGTAATTTCCAAGAGAGCATTAATAGAGGAAAATTCCAAGGGATAATTTGTCCGACCACGCCTAAAGGCTCCTTAATATTCATGGATAATGTATGTTGGTCTAATTCTGTAGCGCCACCTTCTTCCGAACGTATGCAAGCTGCAAAATACCGCCAATGGTCTACTGCTAAAGGAATATCTGCATTTAAGGTTTCCCGTATAGGTTTTCCATTGTCGCAAGTTTCAATCAGCGCAAATGTTTCAAGATTTTCTTCAATAATATCTGCTACTTTATTAAGTAAAGAAGCGCGTTCTGCAGCCGATGTGTTTTCCCAACCTTGTTTTGCCGCGTTAGCAGCATCTAAGGCTAATTCAATATCTTCTTTTTGTGAACGTGGATATTTTGAAATAAAACTATTATCTATAGGTGAGGTGTTATCGAAATATTGTCCACCTATGGGGGCTATAAATTTTCCATTAATGTAATTGTCATATTTCTCTTTAAATTCTGGCTTAGAATAATTCATGTAAAATAGTGTTAAATTATTAATTCTGTAATTTTTCGATTTAATAAATGTGTTATATTTATTTATTGTAAAGTTATTTTATCAAATATGAATTAACTTGAACGTATTTATCATAATTTAGAACATATCTATTGTTTCCTTATTTTGAATAACCATTTATAGCATGAAACACATGAAATCCATTTTAGATCAGCATACACACATTAGAAAACTCACGACTTTAGTAGAGAATAGGACAACGTATAGTGCCGATTATGCTGAGTTAAATATTTATGAAACTCATACTTATGCAGAAAAAGTGTCTCTAACATTTAACTTTCCAATTATAGCAAGTATGCTTACAGGAAAGAAAATTATGCATATTGATGGCTTTGAAGCTTTTGATTTCATCCCAGGAGAATCTGTAGTTATGCCAAAAAATAAAGAAATGTTAATTGATTTTCCACTTGCCACAAAACAAGAGCCAACACAATGTTTAGCCTTAGGAATAGATACGTTTAAAATAGATGAAGTTGTCGAAAAATTTAATCAGCAAGTTGCTATTGAAAATGAAAATGGCAATTGGAAATTAGACGATACCTCATCGCATTTAATAAATAATACAGATGTAAATCATTTAATTGAACGCCTAACATATACGTTTACTAATAATAACAAATCTAAAGATGTATTATTAGATTTAATGATACAAGAGTTAATTATTCGGTTATTACAAACTAAAGCAAAGTCGTTAATAATTAACGATCCGAATCAAATTTTTAATGATACTAGAATGGGAACTGTTATTAAATACATTAAAAATAATTTAACAAATAAAGATATTACTGTCGATGTACTCGCAAAAATAGCATACATGAGTACCTCTCATTTTCATAAACAATTTAAAAATACCTTAGGTATTTCTCCTATAGATTACATTAATTCTGAGAAGATTAAATTTTCTAAAAAACTTATTAAAGCCTCTAAAGATTTTAGAATGTCTGAAATTGCTTTTAAGTCTGGTTTTAATAATACTAGTTATTTTAACAGACAGTTTAAAAAGATGGAATTAATGACGCCTCAGCAATTTAAAAAATCTATAAGTACTTAAATTGTAATAGAAAAACTACAAAGCATTTATGTTTTATTTGTTATTTTTAAAATAGTAAAATGTAATGTGTTAGTTTGTGCTTATGAAAGAAAAAATAAAAGTCCTTACAATAATTCATTTGGCCTTAAGTGTAGGGTTAATTATAGTATATATGGTTTTAGGAGATGTAAAAGCATTAACCAGTTTTAGTTTTAAGGCTGTAAATGCTGCAACTGTAATTTTCTTAATTATCCCTATAATGTCTGTTTTTTTGAGTGAATATATATTCAATTCTCAGATAAAACGTATAGACATAAAATTGAAATTAGAAGAGAAAATGGGAGCTTATCAAACAGCATCAATTACTCGATGGGCCATACTTGAAGGTTCTGCTTTCTTATTAGTGTTTATGAAAAAAGATTTTATGATTTTTGGAATATTGATTATTCTCTATTTTATTTTAATAAGACCTACAGAAGATCGTATTAAAATGGATTTGTCTTAATTGATTTTCTGGCTAATATTCTAAAAATGTCTAAGTACAGAAACTTCTGAACGCGATAAAACGATGCTAACAAAATTAGTCAATCTAATAGATTCCGATATAAAAGTTAATAGGTTTTACGGATAAGGTTTATAATATGTTTTATGTTCGTGTTGAATTCAAAAAAGACTTCAATTGAATACAAGTAACTTAAAAATGATATGGGCAATTATTGATATTGCTATAACATTAGTTATTGGATGCTGTACCTATTATGAAGAATCTTTAATAGGGTTTCCTGATGGTTACTTGTTACCTACCAAATTCGATACTTTTATATATTATAGTGTTTGTGATCTACTTATTGGTTAATTCTTATTTTTATGAAAACTTAGAACATGGCCAAGGCGGATAATTGATGTTGTTCCTTGTTTTTAAAATTCAAAATACTGAAATATATACTTTATAATGAATAATTGTATTAAACACATTCAAAATCAGGTTTATAACGACCTTGGCTTGTCTATTTCAGACTATAATACGGATGTTGAAAGTAAAGCTTATAGTGCTTGCCAATTTAGACTTAACGGCCGCAACATTATTAGCAGACATGCCAAAATTACACCTAAAAAAGTCGGACAGTTTGTGACCTTTTGGAAACGTAATAAAAACGGGATTACAGTACCTTTTAATGAAAGTGATACCATAGACTTTTTTACCGTTAGCGTGAGTTATGGAGCATATTTTGGACAATTTGTGTTTCCGAAATCAGTTTTGATAGCACAAGGTATTTTATCTACAAAAGATAGAGATGGTAAGCGGGCTTTTAGAGTTTATCCAGAATGGGATGTCCCACAAAGTAAACAGGCTATAAAAACACAACAGTGGCAATTAGATTTTTTTTACCAAATTCATGATGAGACAGATTATAAAAGCGCATCAGATTTATACACTATATAAAGCGGGATTGTAATGTTTACTTCCAAATTAAAAACATAAAAGCTACCACTTTACAATTGATGTAAAATTGATAGCTTTTATAATGTACTATGATAGGTTATTTAAATTGGATTATTTTTCCATTAATTCGTAACCTTGGTTTATTCCTTTTTCAATAGCAGGTACACCACGTTCCATCCACATAGGTTTAGCTGCACCTTTTAAGTAATAATCGAAAAATTGGGACAATCTGATATTAAAATCTTTTCGATTTTGAAATTGTAATGGCCAGTGTGGTTCGCCGTTATAATTTAACAACCATGATGGTTTTCCTAATCTGCGTAATCCTGTAAAGAATTCTATACCTTGGTACCATGGCACGTGTCCGTCTGCATCATTATGCATAATTAACACAGGAGTGTTCACCTTATCTAAGTAAAAAATAGGAGAGTTTTCAATATAACGCATTGGATATTCCCAAGGTGTTCCTCCAATTCTACTTTGTGTGTGTTCATATTGAAACTGTCTGCTTAATCCTGTTCCCCAACGAATTCCGCCGTAGGCGCTAATCATATTTGGTACAGGAGCTCCAGATTCTACAGCCTTAAATAAATCTGTTTTCGTTACTAAATATGCTATTTGATAACCACCCCAACTATGACCTTGTAACCCGATATTATCTTTGTCTATAAATCCTTTGGCAACCATGGCAGAGACACCAGGCATTAAACAATTGTAAGCACTTTCTCCAGGATATCCATCTTTGTATTCTATATCTGGATTAAAAATCACATATCCTCTACTGGCATAAAAACTATAATTTATAGTAGAACGCCCATAGGCAGGAGCTTTGTGACGATATAATCCATCTGAACTTTTTTCATAAAAATTCACAATCATTGGATATTTTTTATTTGGATCAAAATCTTCTGGTTTAATCAGCATTCCTGTTAAAGGAATACCGTCTAGAGAGGTCCAAGTCACTAATTCAGCCGTTCCCCAATTGTAATTTTTTTGTTGTGGATTCGCGTCACTAATTTTGATTTGCTTTTTAAACGTTAAATTAGAATATCTAATATCAGGAAATTCTGTAAAGGACTCTCTTGAGAAAATAACATCTGTATTCTCTAACGCTTTTATAGGTCTAGAATATCTGTAAGGGCCTTCTAATAATTGTTCTCCTTTCTTACGTTTAGCATTGTAAGTATAATATCCAGAATATTTATTGTCTTCGTTAAAAGTTGAAAACAACCAAGGTGTATTTACATCTAAAAAGCGCTCTTCATCATCTAACTCAACATATCTGTATTGTGTTTTAGTAGCTCTTCCCGATGTCAATTTAGTCATATCTCCTGTATCTGGATTAATAGACCACACGTCGTATCTGTCGTAAACTAATAATGCACTGTCATCTGCTGTCCAACCTGCAGCACCGTAAGATCTTGGGTAATTAGGGGTGTCGTTAAGTTCGTTATAAAATATTTTACCTTTAGTTAAATCCAGTTGTTTTCCTGTGCTAATATTGTAGCTCACCCATGTGCTGTCTACTAAATTATAACCATAGGCATATTTTCCCTTCGGACTTAAACGGATACCGCCTGCAAAGTTTGTTATAATTGGTTTTGTTTCTCCAGTGTTTACATCAACAAGCGCATAATCTGATGCTCTTAAAGCTGTCCATTGGCGAGATAAATCGTAAGGTTCTGACGTACTCACTAAAACCTGATTGGCATTTCCTTCATCTCCAATAGTTGCATTTGGATAATCTGTTGTTGCTAATTGAATGATTTTTTTGGTATCTAGATGCAATACGGTTTCATAAGATTTCTTTTGATCGCGCTTTACATTCATTTCTTGCACGGTGTATAATTCAGGTTCGTTGTAAGTCCATACTTCAACATTTACAATTTCTTCGTCAATTAATGTGGTGTCTTTTATAATTGAAGGTGTAGCTAATCCGAAATAGAGTTTCGATTCATTTTTAGAAAAATGGATTCTCCCGTCTGAAGATACACGGTATCCTTTAGGCGCCGTTGTATTATTTAAGATTTGAGAGGCTTTAGCTTCACCAGATTTCCAAACATATAATTGGTTAGGGCGCTCTTGTACTTTAGTTGAGTCTAAATCGGCAATAAAGCCTAATTTTTCACCAGAATCACTAAAATGTAATTGATAATATTTTACTTGATCATGCCCTTCAAACACTTGTGTTTGTTGATTGTTTTCTAGATTTAATACATAAGCTCCGGCAGTTATTTCATCCGTATCACCAGTAGTTGTATATGCAAATCGTTGGCCTTCTTTAGCAAATGTATAGTTGGTAACATATTTTAAAGTGTCTTCTTTTTGTGTAGTTAAATTTCTAAGCACTAAATGATAACCATTTTCTTTACTTACTTTTTTAAGACCTTTTTTCTTTTTTCCTTTGGCTAAAGTATCTTTTACTTTGTCATCAGAAAGGGAATCTTTATTTTTCTTTTTATCTTTTTTTACTTCGTCTAGCATATAAGCTACATAACCAGACCATTTTTCTGGTACTTTATAAGACTGAATGTTTGCAATTTTATTGATGGTTTTAGATTCTAAATTGTAAATAGCTAAAGTGTCTTTAGGCAAATCTTTTTTCTTAACTTTTTTACGTTTTAAAGCTGTAATACTATCTTTCCAAGCATTAATGGTAAATAAAGCATATTTAGAATCGGTTGTAAAAGTTCCTTTTTTAGCACGATCATGCTCGAAAATAAGTTTGGCTTTCGCATCCTTAATTTTTAAGTATACATCTTCTTCGCCTTGATTTAGTGTATACATTACATAATCACCATTTGGAGAAATAGATTCGTCATCAATGGTCTTCCAAAGTCCGATATCGGATTGTTCAAGTGCTTTTTTTTGTGAGTAACTTAAGATGCTACAACAAAGTAATAGGGTAGAGAGAATAACTTTCATTTAATCATTTTTTTTTAAATATAATATAATTCAAAATAACTTTTAGTTTTTAAGCTATATCCGACTTAAATTAACATTTATGATAAAAATAACCTTGTGAAATTAAATATTTATAATCTTTTTTGGTTTGTGTTTATGATTTCGTAAATGGTTTTTATTTCTTAAATTTATAGATATTGCTCGAAATCGAGTTGAATATTTAGTAAACGAGAATAGATATGAAAAAAGCTTGGCTTATATTAGGACTGTTTTGTGTGCTTTTACCTTGGCAATTTATTGGGCAAACAGAACAGTTAAAAACTAATTTTAAGCAGTTTTATGCTCTAGAGGATGTAAATGTAGCCGAAACAGAATCTTTACTTAATAGTTTGCAAGTTGATGGTTCTTGGACAGATATTGACTATACCATGACTAGACGAAGCAATTGGTTGCCTCTTAATCATTTAAAGCGTTTAAAATCATTAGCTATAGCTTATAATCAACCCGATAGTGACTATTTTCAGGATAAAATAGTATCTGAAGCCATATTAAAGGGTCTCAATTATTGGTGTAATCATAAGTTTTGGAGTGAAAATTGGTGGCTTAAACAAATCGGGATTCCACAAAATTTAGGTCCAATTTTAATTCTTTGTGAATCTTTTATACCAGATGCTTTACAGCAGAAAGCCTTACAACTTATGGATGCCAGTGAAATTGGTATGAGCGGACAAAATAAAATTTGGTTAAGCGGTAATGTCTTTATGCGTGAATTATTAAGAGACCATGAAGATGTTTATAAAATTGCAGCCACAACTATAGAAGATATCGTAGTACAGTCTACAGGAGCAGAAGAAGGTTTACAACCTGATTTCTCATTTCATCAGCACGGCCCGCAACCACAATTTGGGAATTATGGTTTACATTTTTCCGAAGATATCGTGATGTGGATGTTTATATTTAATAATACGACTTTATCCTTTCCTAAATCTAAGGTCGATTTAATGCGTAATTTTTTATTCAAAGGTCAGCAAAAGGTCGTATATAACGGTAAATATGATGTTTTAGCTAGCGGCAGACAATTGTTTCCGGAGTATGTTGATGGGGAAATTTATCGTGGTGCAAAAACAAAATACGCTACGTTTAATAAAGTTAAAAATCAGTTTAATGCTTTCGATACGCATACTAACCCAGAGCAAGCTCCTATAGGTTACACACATTTTCAAAATTCGGATTATTCGGTGTATAGAACAACTCAATTTTTTTCACCGGTACGCATGTCTTCTACACGAATTATTGGCGCAGAGGCAGGAAATGGAGAAAATCAGCAAGCCTATTATTTAGGAGACGGGACAAACCTTATTTATAGAACGGGAGATGAATATTATGAAATTTATCCCGTTTGGGATTGGAAAAAATTACCAGGAACTACAATTGTACAAGACACCGTAAAATTGCCTATACTAGGTTGGGAAGGTTACAGAAATGATTCTGATTTTTCTGGAGGTTTAGATGCGGGAAATACGGGAATTACAGCTTTTAAATACAGACGAGATGATGTAGCAGCAAACAAATCGTATGTGTTTAGAAATAACAAAATTTATGCTTTGGGTTCTGGAATTACCAGTTCTAGGAATGATGAATTATACACTTCAATAAATCAATGCAGGTTAAAAGGCGATGTGATAGTAAGTTCTACTACAGAAGGATTAAAAAAGGTGTGGCACGATAGCATTGCTTATTTTAGTCTAGACCATAATGTAATACAATACAAACAAGATATAGCCTTAGGCAGTTGGAACAAAGTAGTGTCTTGGATGCCAGATACTGTTGTTAAAGACTCTATTTTTTATGTGGGTATTGGGCATGGGGTTCAACCAAAATCAGAACGTTATGCTTATGTAAGTATTGTTGGTGTTTCACCAGAAGATATGTTTCAGACTCAAGTTAAAGATTTAGCGACCATTTTAATGCATACAGATTCAGCGCATGTTTTAGTCTTTAATAATGGACAAGAAATTACTATAAGTGCTTTCGAGGCTTGCACCATATGGTTAAGTAACGAACAGAGTGTTGCTTTTAATTCTGCTTGTTTAGTAACTTTTACAAAACAAGATCAGGGTTGGTTGGTTCATGTATCTGATCCGACGCAGTTATTATCAGAAATTTTGTTTGTTATTTCAGGAGAATATACAAGCTCTAGCCAAACAACTTTTAAAAAGAATTCAAACACCGAAGTCCGAGTTAAACTTCCTCAGGGTATAGATATAGGCACGACAGTGAATTTTAGTCTTGAAAAATAAAAAATAATTGTTTATCAATAATTAAAATATTGTTTATCGATAATTTTTGTTTATTTTTAACAAGTAAATAATTATTTATCATGACTAAGACAATTGTATTTAAAACTTTAGTAGATCTTCTTTATATGCTCCATGTAGTAGGTTTAATCGGTATTTTATTCACGGTTCCTTTAGGGATTATCAACATTAATCAAGCAAATCTTAGTGTTTCAGATTGGACCATTTGGCATTGGAGTATTGTGATGTTAACTTTTATAACATATATCGTATTTTTAAGAGGACTATATTTTCTTAGAAAAATGGCTAGATTTTTGTTATCCAATAAGTACTTTTCAAATCATATCATCGACAATTTGAAGCAGACGGGATATCATTTTTTGTACACAGGTTTGCTTTACGTAGGTGTTATTCTCATTGTATTTGTAGGTAAATTATATCTGGGTACATTTGAATTAATTTTTGATGATAACTTATTAATTCCGCTATTTATATCTATTATAGGATTGTTTTTTATCATTCAAAGCCATTCTTTACTTTTGGCTAAAGATTTTAAAGAAGAGAATGAATTAACAATTTAAATTATGGCTATAATAGTAAATCTAGATGTTATGTTAGCCAAACGCAAACTAAAAAGTAAAGATTTGGCAGATCGCATTGGTATTACAACGGCGAATATTTCTATTTTAAGATCAGGAAAAGCTAAAGCCATTCGTTTTTCAACATTAGAGGCCATTTGTAAAGCGCTAGATTGTCAGCCGGCGGATATACTCGAATATTCTGAATCTGATTAAACGTATAAATAACAGCAAATTGAAAAAAGAGCATAAAGCAGGCAGTTGTTGGACAATATGTAATGCATGCCAAGGTCAAGGTAAAAAACGCCGAAGACTGAATAAAATGGCAAGACAACATTATCAGAATGCTTGTAAACAATTTGAGAACGACAAACAAGGGGCTGCTCCCAGAAAACCCAAAGGGAATTTATATTCTTGTACAGATTGTTCAGGATCGGGTATAGTGGCATCAGACCATTTTCCATTGGCCGATACATCACGTTATCCACATGTTGCCATTATTGGTGGAGGAATAGGAGGTATGGCATTGGCTGTTGCATGCCTACATCGGGGTATTCCGTTTACACTTTACGAACGCGATAGTAGTTTTGATGTGCGATCTCAAGGTTATGGTCTTACATTACAACAAGCCAGTAAAGCCATGTCTGGTTTTGGAATTTCAGAATTTAAAGACGGTATTGTTTCTACGCGTCATGTTGTACATACCACAGATGGCACAGTGATAGGAGAATGGGGTATGAGAAAGTGGTTGAATACCACAAAACAACCAACTTCAAAACGCACCAATGTACATATTGCACGCCAAGCTTTACGGCAGGAACTTATGGAACAACTTGGTGGTGGTAAAATGGTACAATGGAATCATCAGTTTGTAGGTTTTAAGAGTTCGAAACAGAGTAGTGCAAATTTGCAATTTCTTGTAAATGGAGAAACTAAGCATGTTAAGGCCGATGTGGTTGTTGGTGCAGATGGTATTCGTAGCGCTGTTCGGAAATTATTGATTGGTGATATTATTACACCTTTACGTTACTTAGGTTGTATTGTTATTTTAGGAATTTGTCCGTTAGAAGCTCTAGATGGTCTCGAAAGTGATTTATTAGATTCGGCTACTGTTTTTCAAACGGCTAATGGTAATGAACGCATATATATTATGCCTTTTTCAAAAGATAAAATCATGTGGCAACTCAGTTTTCCAATGGCAGAAGAAGAAGCTATATCTTTAAGTTCTAAAGGGGCATTTGTACTTAAAGAAGAAGCCTGTTCTAGAACCCAATGGCACGATCCCATTCCGCAGATTATGGCAGCAACTCAGGCTAATATGGTGTCTGGCTACCCTGTATACGATCGTGCATTATTGAAACCAGAATTAATGGAACAAGAACACATTACATTAATTGGTGATGCAGCTCATCCTATGAGTCCGTTTAAAGGTCAAGGTGCAAATCAAGCTTTACTAGACGCTTTGTCTTTAGCTCGCGAAATAACTAGAAAATGTAAACCGGATTTACAATGGAAGCAAAACGGTATTAGAACCAGTGTCTTAACTGCATTTGAAAGGGAAATGATTACACGTAGTACTAGCAAAGTGAAGGATTCTGCTGCTGCAGCTAAATTTTTACATTCAGAAATTGTATTAGAAGAAGGAAATGAACCTAGAGGACGAAGTCTAAAAAGAAAATAGAAGTGAGCTTATTTTTTATATAAGTTTTATGACATGTGTTAACCGAATTTTGTTAATTTTAGTATCATGTAATTTTGTTTATAGTGTAATGTATAGACAAATAAACTTAAGTGATATGATTAGAGAAATGACTGAAGCAGACAGCTCTAGAGTTCTAGATATTTATAAAATGGGATTAGATTCTAGAAATGCAACTTTTGAAATTAATGTTCCGCTTTGGTCTACTTGGGATTCAAAACATTTAAAGCATTCCAGATTTGTGTGGGTAGAAAATGATATTGTATTAGGGTGGATAGCTTTGTCTCCAATATCTACTAGAGAGACGTATAGCGGTGTTGCTGAAGTTAGTATTTATCTTGATTCAACTTGTTTTCAAAAAGGAATAGGATCGTTACTCATGGATCATGTTATAAAGTCTTCTGAAGATCATGGCATTTGGACTTTACATTCAAGTGTGTTTCCTGAAAATATAGGAACACTGAAACTTCATGAAAAATTTAAATTTAGATTAATTGGATGTCGAGAAAAAATAGCACAACTTGACGGCTTATGGAGAGATACATTACTGTTAGAGAGACGGAGTAATATTACTGGAATTTAATTATAGAAATTAAAGGTTGAGATTAACTTAAATTATGATTTTTTAGAAACAATCTATTTGGTTATTCTCAACCTTTGATTATTGTATTATTCTTTTCTAAGCCAATATTGTGTTCTTCCAAAAAGAGAAACGCCTAAAAAACCTCTTACTTTAAGTTTATTGTTGTTTACTAATTTTAAATAACAGCTGTAAACGTCTCCAGATTCTGGATCTAAAATTGTTCCATCACTATATTCATCATCATCTTTTTTAATATCTTCAATAATAACTAAGCCAATCATTGGTTGATTCTTTTTGTCTCCTTCACAAGCCGTACAAACCGAGTTTTTTTCTCCGATATATTTATCAATTATTTTTGCAGAATAAATATCATTGGTTTTAGATATTTCAATAAGTGCCTTTTTTTCATTGGTTTTATCGTCGTAGGTTTCCCATTGTCCAATAATAGTTTGTCCCGTAGCTGTGATACTTAGAGTGATTAAAAGTAGAAAAAATAGATGTTTCATTATGGTTTATGTATTTAGTTAATTTAATGTTTATTGTGTGTTTTCTGTAAAACAGGGTTAAAATATATTAAATTATTAAAATTAACAATGTTTTTATGTGAAAACGTGTAAATATATAAGTGTTTATTGAAAATAAATAAATAGAGAGTCTAATTTATTTTCATCTAGAAGCAAATTATAACCGCTGTTTTGTTAAAGATTACTTAAAAAAATGTTTAGCAATTAAACCTTTATATAATTTAGTTATCCTAGTTAGCATGAAAACTATTAAATTATATTATTCAATAATGACGTTACAAAAGTATGTTCTGTTATTAGCTGTTTTATTTGCACCGGTGCATTATGGTTATATGTATGGACAATCCAACATTGAATCATCTATAAAATCAAATCAAGAACATATTGCCGTTTATGATTTTGATGCTATTGAACCTCTATTGTATACAGATTCAGATACAATACATATCATAAATTTTTGGGCTATGTGGTGTGCACCTTGCGTTAAGGAATTACCAATTCTTAAAGCTTATGAAAAGAAGCATCCCAATGTAGAGGTTTTATTAATAAGTATGGACTTTCCTGAAAATATAGAATCAGAACTTAAGCCATTTTTAAAAGCAAAAGGCATTACCTCTAAAGTTGTTATGTTAGACGACCCTGATGCAAATAGCTGGATAGATAAAATAGACCCAAATTGGTCTGGAGCCATTCCGTTTACCATAATTTTTAATAAAGACAAACGTAGATTTTACGAACGGTCCTTTGAAAACATTGAAGACTTAGAACAAGAAATAAATAACACAATAAATAATAAATAAGAATGAAAACTCAAAATGTAGTATTTGCAATTGCCTTTTTTATGAGCAGTTTACTAATTTCTTTTAATGCTAACGCACAAGATAGAAAAGGACCACCTCCTGGAGGCGGACATAGCCCTATTCAGACAAAAACATTAGAAGAAATTGGCGGTTATAAAATAGGAGATGTTGCTACAGATTTTAAACTAAAAAATGTTGATGGCAACATGTTCTCTTTATCTAATATAAAAAATGCGAAAGGATATATCGTTGTATTTACTTGTAACGAATGTCCTTTTGCAAAAATGTACGAAGACCGTTTAATTGCATTACATAATACATATGCACCATTAGGGTATTCAGTTGTGGCAATAAATCCTAATGTAAGTGAGGATAATCAAAAAGAGAATTTTACTGCCATGCAAAAAAGAGCCGCCGATAAAAATTTTCCTTTCGTATATTTAGCAGATGAAGGACAACACGTATTTCCTCAATATGGAGCAGTAAGAACACCACATGTGTTTTTATTAGATCAGGATAAAAAAGTTCAATATATAGGTACTATAGACGATAATGCAAGATCTGCAGAAGACGTAAATGTAAAATATGTTGAAGATGCAATTCATGCCTTAGAAAACGGAAAGAAACCAGAACCTAATTTTACTAAAGCTATCGGTTGCCCAGTAAAGGCCATCTAAGAAATTAGGTAAAAGTAATACATTAAGCATTCGTATGGCACATTAGCTATGCGAATGCTTTGTTGTTTAGAGTCATATATTTTGGGCTTTTGAGTATACAAGATACAGAATTACAATCTATTAAAGGAAAATTTATTATATTAGTTGAATCTTTAAATTGAACACGGTGTTTCATTGACTTATACATTAAAACCAACAGATTTAGATTTTAGAGCAGCAGCGGCATCAGATTTAAATTTAACGTATGCTATTAAAACAAAATCTATTAAGCCCTATGTTGCTTCAATTTGGGGATGGGATGACGATTTTCAGTATCATACAGAATGTTTTAATCCGTTAAACACACAAATTATTTGTTATAAAAAAGAAGCTATTGGTTTCTTTAATATTATAGAGACTGAAACATTTTTTATTATTGAGAACTTACTTATATCTGAAAATTTTCAGAGTTTAGGCATTGGAGAATTTGTTTTGGATACGATTCTTTTACAAACAATTAAAGAAAAGAAGTCTGTGCGTTTACAAGTGTTTAAAATTAATACGAAAGCACAACAATTTTATAGAAGATTTGGTTTTAAATCCATCTCAACATCAGAACATCACATTCTTATGGAGAAATAATAGCACAATGATGTATTTGTTTTTAGTTTATATTTAGTTTTTTAACGGACTAATGTAAACACATGCTATTATTTGAAACCGATAGATTACAGATTAAAGGCTTAACACAGAAAGATAAAACATATTTTGCTGAGTTATTTACAGATCCTCAGGTTTTAGAATTAATTCCGCAAAAGGCATTCACAGCAGCACAAATTACCCATCGTTTTAATAATAATCAGAATTTAGATTTAAGTCGGTTACAAAACGAGAAATGTGTTTTTGGGATTTACGAGATTGGCCAATCTGAACTTATCGGCTTGTGTTTGTTTTTAATAAATTCTGACCAAGAATACGAATTAGGGTATCGTTTTAGAACTGCGTTTTGGGGTAAAGGCTATGCTACAGAAACCACTAAAGGCATGTTAGACTATTATTTTAATATTATGCAAGTTGAAACTGTGACTGCCGATGTTAATATTGCCAACCTAGCTTCGGTTAAAGTTCTTGAGAAATTTATGTCTTCAACTCTAGAGTTCTATAATGAAAGGGATTGTTGTACAGATAGACGCTTTAAGATTAAAAAAGAGGATTATTTAAAAGAGAATAATAAGTTATAAGGACAAAACAAGTTTGAAATTATACTTAACAATTTTTAAAACTAGGCGTGTTTAAAATACTTTTATAGCCGGCAAGTTTAGCTTCAATAGTTTTAGCTGTTTTAGTAATGGCTAAGCCGCCTAAACCAGTACATCTTAAGTTATGGTGAATGGCATCGCCAACACGTTTCATAGTTTCAATAACTTCATCTAAAGGAATCACTTGATCATAATCAGATAAAGCCATATTGGCACTAGAAATGGCTGTAGAGCTCGCCATAACATTTCTATTTAAACAAGGCGCTTCTACACGATCGGCTACTGTATCGCAAATTAATCCTAGAGAACTTTGTAATGCTATTGAAGCGGCGGCTAAAGCCTGTAGTAAAGAACCATTTTTTAAAACCACAAGTCCTGCAGCGGCCATTCCGGAAGCCGATCCGCATTCGCCCATGCATCCGCCAACTTCTGCTGAAAACGTGGCATGTTCGGTAATAAATATACCAATAAGTCCGGCTGCTAACATGGCTTTAACAATGTCGTCTTTTGTTAAATGTAGCACATCTGCAGTTCCAATTAAAGTTCCGGGAATAGCACCACAAGAACCCGCAGTTGGAGCAGCAACAATAACACCCATAGCACTTTTTACTTCCATAATGGCTGAGGTGTACATGGTACACGTATTTAAAACATCTCCTGGTACTAAATTGCCGTTTTCAAACTTCTTTTTAAATGTTAAAGATTGCGGACCTAGAATACGATCTTTATACTTTGTGCCTTGTAAACCCATAGCAACAGCATTACACATAACTTCTACTATATTACCCATCTTGTCTAAGACGTCTTGTGGCTTTATCTGGCCTCTTATACTTTCATAATCTAAGGCCAATTCCCAAAGTTTTAAATCTTTATCAGCATTATAAATCAGCATCTCTTCTACAGTAATAAAAGGCACGCTTAGATTTTGTCTTGATGTAATAGGTAGTACTGGAGCAATGGTTTTAATACTCTGAATTTCGTTTAAGGTTGATATTACTTGACGTAATTCTGCTTGTTGTGCTTTATTAGAGTGTACAGAAATAAAGTGTTGACATCCATAATGTACGTTAACTTCACCTAAATTCAGATTATGTATGGTGTTATAGATTGCTGAAGTTTCCTGAGTGTATAAGAGTGTTACATAAAAATCGCCATACATACTCACTGTGGCTTGGTCTATTTCTATAATCTCTATCATCCCGCCACCTGTAGAAATAGCAATAACTTGATGAGTTGCTGTGTTGTTTTTTAAAGTAATTTTATAGGTATTGGGATGTTTTGCAGCGATATCATGAATATCTATTTTAATTTTTATACCAGATGCTTCAATATGATGCTTGTAATCTTTTAAGCGTTCATCGTCGGCTTCCCAACCTAATAATCCGCCAAACAACCCCATATCTGATCCTTGGCCGGAATGTGTGGTTGCCAAAGATCCATTTGGATCAAATTCAATATATACTTCATCAATATCTCTATCCATGATATTTAAGCATATTTTACCTATGCGTAACGCCGCAGCACAATGTGAACTAGACGGTCCTCTCATTACTGGGCCAATAACGTCGTTAAAAATACTTGGATATAATTTCATATTAATAAGTATATATTAGTGAATAATTAATTAAAAAAGTTGCTGTTTTTTTTTGTTGTAACTATTTTGTTATCAGTGATTTAGTTAGCTATTAGTAAAGTGTATCAATTTTAAATATTACTAGCGCCCTAATTAAAACACTTAAACATCAATTCTAATTATTAAAATTAATAAAATTATCAATATTCGCTTTACTTGAAAGTGCTTTGGTTAATATAGTATTAGTATTGGTTAGTATACTCAAAAACTTCAATTAGATATTATCTTAATATTGCTTTTGTAAACTGTTTAAAAAACTTGTATTGTTCTTAAAGCTTAAAGACATGCATCTGATTTTTGTAAAATAGAAGAAAATAATTTAATACATGAAAAGAAATATAATTGCGCTGGTTACTGTTATTTTGATTGGATATCAATCGGAAGCCCAATCTAATAAAACATTGTCTTTAGAAGATATTTATAAGAATAACGTTTATCAGCAAAAAGGATTTGGACCAGTAAGATGGATGAAAGATAATAAAGGTTATTCTACTTTAGAATCGAATGCAAAACTAGAAGGTAAGGATATTGTTAAATACGAAGCAAAATCGGGTAAAAGAACAGTTTTGGTTTCTGCATCTCAATTAATTCCTAAAAATAAAAACGAAGCTTTAATAATTTCAGACTATCAATGGTCTAACGATGATAGTAAACTTCTTGTGTTTACCAATACAAAACGCGTTTGGAGATATAACACTAAAGGAGATTACTGGGTTCTCGATTTAGTAACTAATACATTAAAACAACTAGGAGCAGATTTACCAGAATCTACTTTAATGTTTGCTAAATTTTCACCAGATGCTTCTAAAGTAGCATTTGTAAGTGAGTTGAATATATTCGTTCAAGATTTAAAAACAAATACAGTTAATCAGTTAACTAAAGACGGAGGAGACCATATTATAAACGGAACTTTTGATTGGGTTTACGAAGAAGAATTAAGTTGTAGAGACGGATTTAGATGGAGTCCAGATGGCGAACATATTGCTTATTGGCAATCGAATACAGAAGGTGTTGGCACATTTTATATGATTAATAACATAGATTCTATTTACTCTAAACCAATCCCGATGCCTTATCCAAAGGTAGGAACAACATTATCTTCTGTAAAAGTTGGTGTTATTCCCGTTAAAGGCGGCGAGACAAAATGGTTTGACATTCCTGGAGATTCTAGAAATAATTATTTGGCTCGCATGGATTTTATTCCGAATTCTAACGAAGTTATGGTACAACAATTAAACCGACCTCAAAATCAAAATAAAGTATGGGTTGGAGATATTGAAACTATGAAGCTTAATAATATTCTTACAGAAACAGATGATGCCTTTTTAGATATTCATGATGATATCCGTTGGTTAGATCATGAAAAATACTTTACATGGTCTAGCGAACGCGACGGTTGGTTACATTTATATAAAGTGTCCAGAAACGGTGAAGAGATTCAGCCCATTACTAAAGGCAATTTTGATGTTGTAAATATTAATAATATAGATGTTAAAGGTGGTTATGTGTATTATATAGCTTCTCCAGATAATTTTACACAGCGTTATTTATATAGGAGTAAGATTAACGGAAAAGGGAAAGCTGAAAGAATTACACCTGAGAATCAAGTAGGACAAAGTAAATATCAGATTTCTTCAGATGCTAAATGGGCCATTCAAACGTTCGAGAATACAACTACGCCTTCAATATATTCACTTGTTAGTTTGCCTGCTCATAAATCAGTTAGAGTATTAGAAGATAATAGTGCATTAAAACAAAAATATGATGTATTGGGTGTTAACAATAAGGAGTTTATTAAAGTTAATATTGGAGATGATGTGCTTGATGCTTGGATGATAAAACCAAAAGATTTTGATGCTTCAAAAAAATATCCACTATTTTTTTATGTATATGGAGAACCAGCAGGATCAACAGTGCAAGATAATTGGGCTGGCGGAGATTTATGGCATCACTATATTGCAGATCAAGGTTATGTTGTAATAAGTGTAGATAATAGAGGAACAAAAACACCAAGAGGTCGTGATTGGAGAAAATCTATTTATGGACAAATCGGTATATTAGCTTCAGAAGACCAGTCTAAAGCAGCAACCGAAATTTTAAAAACTTATAATTTTCTAGATTCAGAACGCGTAGGTATTTGGGGATGGAGTGGAGGCGGACAAATGACCTTAAATTGTATGTTTAGATATCCAGAAATATATAAAGCAGGATTAGCAGTCTCTTTTGTATCCGATCAGAGGTTATACGATGCGACTTATCAGGAACGTTATATGGGATTATTGGAAGATAATGCTAAAGGATATTATGATGGCTCTCCAATAAATTATGCACAACATTTAGAAGGAAATTTAATGGTTATTCATGGAACAGCAGACGATAATGTACATTATCAGAGTTATGAAATGTTGGTAGACCGATTAATAAAATATAATAAGTTATTCTCTATGATGTCTTATCCAATGCGTTCTCATTCTATTCACGAAAGAGAAAATACATCGTACCATTTAAGAGAAACTATGGAAAAATACTGGAAGGAACATTTACCTGCTGGTGGAAAATAATTAGTACCCCCGTTTTTTACATTTTTTAAATCCGTTAAATCACTCTACAAAGTACTGTAGGGTGATTTTTTTATAATTTAATCTTTAGGGATGCCTACTAAAGTTCCGTTTATATGCTGAAGGTAATTAGAAGGAGAAACGTGTTTAAGCTCTTTAAACTTTCTGTTGAAGTTTGAAATAGATCGAAACCCAGATTGATCAGAGATTTGTGCAATAGATATATCTTTATTCGTTTTTAATAATTGGCAAGCATGTTCTATACGCAGTTCAATTAAATATTTAAAAAATGTTTTATTCGTTCGCTGTTTAAAAAATCTACAAAATGCATTTGGAGTCATATGTATTAATTCCGAAACCTTTTCTAAAGTAACATCATTCTGAAAATGATGAATAATATAATCGAATACAATTTGCATGCGTCTATCGTCTCCATTAGACATTTGTTTTGGGTAAATAAAATCTGTTAATACAGACATTTCACAATTAGAAAGACGACGTAATAATTTAAGAAAAATAATGTATCGCAGCAGCTTATTGGTTTTAGGTAATTTCTGCATTAATTTTTTAATGGATTTTGTTTTTGTTTTGGGTTTAAAACCAGATACTGCTTTATTAAAAAAATGATGAAGATTTTCTAATTCCGAAATTTTTAAAAGATGCTCCTTAAAAGTCTCTTCAGAAAAGAACAAAGAAACCATATGGGATCTTTCTTCAACTTGATCCATACTTTTAAATAAATGCGGACTATTTCCTCCAATTATAAAAATATCGCCATCGGTATATGGGTGTATACTGTCCGATATAATTAATTTTCCTTGTCCTTTTAAAATATAAGCAAGCTGTATTTCTTTGTGTTGGTGAAGTTTATTGTAAAATGAATTTCCCTGATCGACTTGTACAACAAGGTTCTCATTAATTTGTTTAGGTATTTTAAAGGGATAAATCTTCATGAGACTAAATGTACAAACATTGAGTATTTTATTATTATACCGGGTTAACATAGTATTGGTTTTAGATAATTTGGTATAATATCTCAATAAATCAGTATTAAAAAGAGTCGTTTTATTTACTTTTTTTAGGTTTTGTAAGACCGTAAATTTAAATCAGTTAATATAGTCTCAATATTGGCTAATATTCTTTTAACAGTATACTCTACTTAATAGATATTTTTGATTCAGAATTTAAAACATAATATATGTCAGTACAATGGAAAGGCGTGATGCCAGCGGTGACAACCAAGTTCACTTCAGATGATAAGTTGGATTTAAAGATGTTTATTAAAAATATTGAAGCTCAAGTAGAAGCTGGTGTAGAAGGTATTATTTTAGGAGGCACTCTTGGTGAAGCAAGTACACTTAATGATGATGAGAAAAAGATATTAATTGAAACTACTGTAGATTTTGTAAATGGTAAAATTCCTGTAATAATAAATGTTGCCGAACAAACAACAAAAGGTGCCATAGAAGCAGCTAATAAAGCTGAAAAATATGGTGCAGCAGGCTTGATGATGCTTCCTCCAATGCGTTATAAAGCAAACAATCGCGAAACGGTGATCTATTTTTCTGAAGTTGCAAAACGCACAAGCTTACCTATTATGATTTATAATAACCCTATAGATTATGGTATTGAAGTCACTTTAGATATGTTTGATGAACTTCAAAAACATGAAAATATTCAAGCCATAAAAGAATCTACTCGAGATATCTCTAATATTACTCGAATCCGTAATCGTTTTGGTAATCGATATCGTGTACTAACGGGAGTAGATACTCTTGGATTAGAAAGTACACTTATGGGAGCAGATGGTTGGGTTGCTGGATTAGTTTGTGCTTTTCCTGCAGAAACTGTTGCTGTGTATAAATTAGCAAAAGCAGGTAAGCTTAAAGAAGCTTTAGAAATATACCGTTGGTTTTTACCGATTCTAGAATTAGATATAAGTCCACAATTGGTTCAGAACATTAAATTAGCAGAAGTTTATACAGGTATTGGTACCGAACAGGTAAGAGCACCAAGATTGCCATTACATGGAGCAGAAAGAACACGTGTGATTAAAATTATTGAAGACGGATTAAAATCAAGACCTATACTTCCTGAATATAAACACTTATAAAAGTTATTATCTACAAAAAATATAATATTTAAAATGATGGGTTTGATTTTTTTTAATTAAAAGCAGATAAATTTAATACTTCCTATATTAAATTTATCTGCTTAATGGTAATCCTTTCTATCGTTTACAGTCTGGGGTGTATATAAATAAAAACCCTGTTTTCAGATTTAAAATATATAGACTTTTTTCAAGTACAAGATTAATATTATTAATAGCATCATCTAGACGTGTGTTATTTTGTATAGCCAGTCTAGATGATTAATGAGAAATAATAAAACGAAAATGTATCTCGTTTTAGTCCATTAAGAATTTAAAACCTATTGAAATAATGTTAGCTTTTAAACCGGTATTACGTTTGTAATTTGCATATTTTAAATCTATACTTTTCAAACCAAATTTTGAAATGTGAAACGTTGTAAAAATATCTGTATAACTTACTCCAAATCCATATTGATTTGCATTGAATTTAGACAAATCGTAATCTGATGTGTAATAGGTGCTTGTAGATATATTTTGCTCGTAAGGTGCAAAATAGTCTGCTTGCGTCTGGGTATAATATCTATAAGACGGATATATTGTAAACTTATCAGATAATTTTATAGGTACTTCAAGACTAGCCGTGTGCGAGTGTATGCCCCAATCATCAAAATAATATCTATAGTAAGTACGTAGTGAAAATGTAGAATTTAAAAAGTAGTTTAAACGTAACCCGATAGGGATTTTAAATCTGTTATCTGGTAATCTTTCAATATCATCTGCCAATTGAAAAACATCTGTATTGGTAGGTGAAGTGTAATTGGGTATGCTTTCTGAATTTCCAATGTAATAATTTGCCACATCGCCAAAATATACACGTTGCATCGGGTTGCTTAACCAACCTTGTTGTTTTACCAAATCTACAAATACCGATATCTGTGCGTTTTTGTTTAAAATTTGAGAAAAACTAAAAGATGCTGAATAGGAGTTTCTTGATTTGTTATCAATTAATTTAAAACCGTTTATAGGTTGCCAATTTGTACTAGCATTACCATTTTCATCTAAAATGGTTACACCATTAAAAAAACTACTATTTAGATTTCCATTAGTATCGTTATAGGTTTTTAATTCTATAGGATAGACAGGACTCCAAGTATCTAAATATACATTTGCACTTATTCCAACCGTTGTATTTTTATCATTGAATTGTTGTAGTATACCACCACCAAAACCAATAGAAGTATAATCAAACTCCGTTGCGAATGATGCATCTACATTCCATACTGTATTTCTGTCATCAGAACTATGTGAATAATCTACAGTTATACTTCCCCATGTATCTTGTTTAGAGGCTCCAGATGAAGCTACCCAAGGACTTCCAATAACATCATTATTAGATTTTGAAGACCTATCAAACGGATCTAAATTACTGGAAGAGGCAGAAGTGTAAGTAGAAATACCTGCATCAACCGTAATAACATCATCCGCATTTAAAGGCATACTTACCACAATAGTAGGAGTAAAGTCGGTTAAATGTTCATCTCCAATACCTCCTGTTACAGATGCATTATCTCCATCTTGTTGGTAATAACTCGTCAAAAAATCTATTTCTGTAGTTTCTAAAACACGTTTTTTATACACATTTGTAGAATCTTGTTGTGCTATTATTTTTCCGAAAAATAATAACGCTATACTAAATATTATATATTTCAATTTTTAATAATGTTTATTAATTACAACCGCAACCTCCTCCAGATTTTCCACCATTAGCACCAGAAGCACCTTCTCTATATACTTGAAAATTTGTTTCAAAACGATCTATGTTTCGTTGGGAGAGTATCATATCGGGATCGTTAATATTTACTTTCTCGTATTCTTTTACAGCAGAACATGACGTAGTTAGTATTATAATAGGTATAATTAAGAGTGTTTTTTTAATCATTTTTTATCGTATTTAATTCAATATTTTTTGATGTTAAAATGTTATTATCTCCATCGACTATAATACATTCAACACCGTGTAATTGGTTAATAAAATCTAAACCTGTTTGTGTTCCCATTACAAATATGGATGTTGCTAAAGCATCTGCAAGTTCAGCAGTTTTAGTAAAAATGGTAGCACTTAAGATTCCTGTTGCAGGATATCCTGTTCTTGGATCTATAATGTGTGTATAAAGGGTATTGTTAAATTGCACATATTTTTCATAATTTCCTGATGTAACAACGGCACTATTGTAAATTGGCATCCATGAAAAGACTTTAGTTTTATTTAACGGATTAACAATAGCGACCATCCAATCTTTTCCGTCGGGTTGTTTGCCCCAAGTATTTAAGTCTCCGGATGCATTAATAATTCCTGCAGTAACACCTTTACTTTGTAATAAGGTCTTGGCTTTATCTGCAGCGTATCCTTTGCCAATAGCCCCAAACCCTATTTTCATACCTTTTAACTTTAAAAATACAGTCTGTTTTGTTTCATCTAATATTATATTTTTGTATCCTACTTTTTTAACAGATTTTTTAATGTTTTCTTTTGAAGGCATTGCGGTCATGCTACCATCAAAAAACCAAATTTTATCCATAGAGGCATAACTAATATCAAAAGCGCCATCTGTTAATTTTGAAATTTTAATAGCTCGTTGTATTAGTTGAAATAGTTCATTGTCTACAATCACAGGTTTTATACCTGCATTTTTATTAATTGTTGAGGTTTGAGAATTTTTATCCCAAGAGGAAATTAATTTTTCAATTCTTGATATTTCCTGTACAGCCATATCAATATGATTTTGAGCTGTTATAGAGTCTTGTTCTACAACCGAAATATCAAAACGACTTCCCATAAGTGTAAGTGTTTTGTTGTAAACGTGTTGTGCATTAGCAAAATACGTTATTGTAAAAACGCATATTAAAAGACTATTTTTCAAAAGCTTGTAGTGATTTGAAATATAATTCTGGGGTTGTTTTCTTATAGCCTAAGCTTCCTAAAACGTTTCCTTTTGGGTTTAATACAGCAACATAAGGAAAGTATCCTTTTTTATTGTATTTCTCAGCTAAAGTTGCATTTTGTTCTTGTATAACTTTGCTTAAAGCATTTTTATTTTTTCTAGGAAAATCTGCTCTAAGCATAATAAAATGATCTTTTGCTAGAGTTTGAAAAGTACTAGTGCTCCAAATTTCTTTATCTAATTTTATACAAGGCGCACACCAATCTGAGCCAGAGAAAACCAATACTATATTTAGATTGTTATTTTCGGCTTTTAAAATAGCATCATCCCAGTTCGTTTCCCAATTTTGGGCAGAAGTAATAGATGTTATGGTAAAAATTAGAAAACTTAAAATGTTCTTCATTATATTTTTAAATAGGTGATTAATAATTTTTCTATCAATTAAATGATTAATTTTTGTAAACAGATTTTTTTTGTAAACGTATTCTTATTAGATGATGTTTCCCTAAAGAAATTCTTAAGATTCGCTTAAAATTTTATAATAAACATTGTACCTCTATTAATTTCACTCTCTACTTCAATTTCTGCATGTATAGCATCAGCAGCTTTTTTTGCTATAGAAAGTCCTAATCCATTTCCTGAAATATTTTTGTGCTGTAGGACATCTGATCTAAAAAAATGATTAAACAAATTATTTAAATCTTCCTTTTTAATACCTATGCCTTGGTCTTTAATTTCACAAACTATTTTAGAACCTGAATGTTTAAGAGATATGTCTATAGTCGTATTAATTTTAGAATACTTAACAGCATTACCAATTATATTATCTAAAATAAGATAAGTATAGAAATGAGGTACATTACACTCTAACTCTAGGCCAATATTAAAATTTATAGAAAGATTTTTTTTAGAGATTGCTTTTTTGTGACTTGAGATAATTTCATTAATTATTGTTGGTAATTGAATTACAGATTGGTCTATATATTTTGAATTTGGATCTAATCTGGCCAACAATAATAATTGTTCTATTTTTGCCGTCATTAATTCTATTTCGGTAAGTGTATATTTGATTTTATCTTCGTATTCTTTTTCTGTTCTTGGTTTTCTAATTAACACTTCTAAGGTGCCTTTTACTGTAGATAATGGTGTGCGTAATTCGTGTGACGCATCTGAAGTAAATTGGCGTTCACGTTCCATTGCATTTTCAATTCGTTGTAAGAGCTGATTTATGCTAGCTGATAAATTATATAATTCGTCTTTGTTTTCTGGTAAAAAAACTCTTTCATTTAAATTGTTTTCTGTAATTCTTTTGGTTGTTTTAGTTATTACTTTCACTGGTATAATACTACGCCCAGCAATATATCTAGATGTGAAATATAAGCCTGCTAATAGCACTAAATATGATATTATTAATACATTTTGTAGGTTCAGTATTACCATTTTGGAAGATTCTGAAGACATGGCAGCTAAAACATAACCTACAACTTGCTCATTATCTCTAATAGGTAATTGTACTTGCCTAATGGCTCTTTTATTTAAGGTTTGATTAAAATGATTTCTATTATGTTGTTTTCTATTAAACTTAAGGGTTTCTTCTTTTAGGTTTGGAGACTTATCCATGAAATCTCCATTTTTGTTTAATATTTGAATAAAAACAGGGTTTACTTGCACCTCTAGATGTTCGCGTTCTTCCCATTCTTTTTTGTTTCTTATAAGTATACTATCGCCTACAATTTTAATTTCGTCTGTGTGTTTTTCTGCTTCAAAAGAGAGGTCGTTATCTAGGTTTTGATATACAGTACCACGAACAACAAAGTAAACACTAATAAAAGCCACGGCCATAATTAGTGCAGTAGCAATCATATAATATATTGTAATTCTATTTCTAAAACTTAAATTCATAATTCTTTGGCAATATAACCTACACCGCGAATGGTTTGTATATAGTTTTCATTTTCGCCAAGTTTTAATTTTTTGCGAAGGGCATTTATATATACATCAATAACGCCTGTGTTGTATTCAAAATGTATATCCCAAACACTTTCAATAATATGTGTTCTGTGACAAACTGTACCTTTGTTTCGTATTAAAAATTCTAATAACGCAAATTCTTTTTGCGTGAGATTTATTTCTTCATTAGATTTAAATACTTGATAGGTTGAGATATCAAGGGTAATTTCTCCAAGTTTAAAAATAACATGCTCTTTAGATTTTGGACGAAGTTGTACTTTTATACGTTCTAGAAGCTCATCAAAATTAAAAGGTTTTTTTATATAATCGTTTGCTCCAGATTGTAGACCAATAATAGTTTCGTTAACGGTATCTTTTGCTGTTAAAAATATAATAGGAGTGTGTTTAAACTCTTTTCTAAATTGGAGACACACTTCAATACCACTTAAATTAGGAATCATCCAATCTAAAAGTAATAAGTCATAATCTCCAGTGAGTGCTAATTTTAGTCCTTTTAACCCTTCGTCTGCAATATCTATATCATAAAATTCTTCTTCTAATCCTTGTTTAAGAAAGTTATAAATTCCAGGTTCATCTTCAACTATTAAAATTTTCATGGTACAAAAGTTATAATTTTTAAATGAATTAAGATTGTGCTTATCTTAAGATACGCTTAAAATATATGATAAAATAAAAAACCTTAATGTACAATTTCATACTAATTAAGAAAATAAAAAATGAAATGGAATAAATAAGATTTATGATGTAGAGTATTGTCTGATTATTTTTTAAAATATTTATTAATCAATGTATTACGAAAAATAATTTTGAAAACTTATACTTAAAGATGAACTATTGATTAGACTTAGTATTACATTTGCAGCAAAATTGTTAACTCAAGTAGGTTTTAACAAAAAAAGAGAAAGATTATGAATGCAATATTCACAGATGCTAGTTTTCAAAACATGATGAATGTAGCAAATCGTTACGGTATAAGTGTTAATGCGGTTACAGATTTAACACATGCACTAATGCTTAGTCATGGTACAATGGCACAATTTAATATTCCTGAATTAGGAGGTGGAGGTCAATGGATGCAAGGCGGAATGACAATGGTAGGCGATATGTTTAACAATCAGTTAAAATCTACAGTAGACGGACTTTGCTACGAATTATCTAATTTAATTAATCAAGGCGAAATTCAATACAAACCTTTACCTAAAATACAAAACCAAAATGGTTCTCAGGCTTCAGGAAATTGGTGGGGAGATTTAGGTTTTCCTAATTCTACTGGTAGCCAAAACGGAACGAGTTATGCTATTTTTAATACTATTAAACGTTTAGCAATACAAGAAAATGGAAAAGTAACTGTGTTCGATACATTAGATAATCAAATAGGTGGTGTAGGTCAGCAACAAGGTGGAAATTATTCTGTAACATTTACAAGTCAATATGGTACGGTAAATTTAAATACGTTACCAATTGTTTCTGGTGGCGACAATAAACCGCAACCACAAGCAGCAACTCCAGAGGTTCAGTATCAACAAGAATCTATACCATCAAAACAACCTAATCAACAACCTATTCAAGATGTTTCTAATGCAATTAATAGTGAATTAGAAGAAGATATTTTTAATAAAATTGAAAAATTAGCGGGTTTAAAAGATAAAGGTATTCTTACACAGGATGAATTTAATAGTAAAAAAACAGACTTGTTAAGTAGATTGTAAATTGGTCTATTATAATATAATTACTATAAAAAAGCGAGGTCAATATGGCCTCGCTTTTTTATGAACTTTTTATTAGTGTATGAATAAATATAATAAGTAATGGTTGCTTGATATTTTTAATCTCGTGGAATACCTGAAGACGAGTCTTTTTCTAGTATATTATTTAAGGCTTCCTTTTTAAAGGTTGCAAAAGCAGAAATCTGATTGGTATCTAATATTTTTTTTATATCTAAAAAATGTTGCTCAGTGATTTGAATTTTTTTCATTTCAATATTAGAAATTGTCTTTAATAAAGAATCAGTTGGAGTTTCAAAATATTGAGTTACAAGATGAGATTCTTTTTTATATAAAATTTCCATTTTATTTTTATGCTCATGTGCAAAACTTAAAAAGGTATTTTGCTGTTCAGACGTTAAATTTAGAATTTTAATAGCTAAGTATTGAAACTCTTCTTTAGGTCGTTGTTCCGGTTGGGGATTAAACATAAAAGTTCCCATTTGTAAGAGATTAATTCCAAGAAGTAAGCCGATAATAAGTTTATAAACAATATCTTTTTTCATCTTAATTCGTTTTATAAAGCACGTAATCTTTTAATAATACAGTTGTTTTAGAAACACTGTTTGCATTGGTCTTTTTTAAAGTATTAAACATATGAATATTTAATGCAATTAAGATAACCGTAGCCACTGCTAACAAAGCTAAATGGCCTAATGGAATATGTTTTTCTTCTTTCTTTAGAGGTAATTGTTTAGTTCTTTTTACGCAGTTTATGCTTTGTATAATTTCGTCTGCCAGTTGTTTATTAGTTTTCATTAGAGTTTGTTTTTATACAATTAGACATTTATTTAATTCATTTTGAGGTAAACCGAAATTATTTAATTTAAGTTTGTTTTATAATATAGGAAATCTATTGGAGAGTTATTTGTATATGGAACTTAAAATAAAAGCAATTTTAGAGGGGCTTTTGATTACTTAAAAATAATAAGAGAGTGTAGCGTTTTTTTAATATTTAAGCATGCCTTTTTGATTGGGGTAATGATCTATAATTTTTTATAAACACCAAAAATAAAGTCTGAATTGTTATGGATTAAGTAATCGTCTTCTAACAGAAATAATTTATCTAGTACTTCTTTTTTTTCGTCATTTAAAACAATAAAATGATGAGAAATATCCTTTAGTACATTCATTAATATATTACCTCCATAGGGTTTTTCTATAATAGTCTCAAAATGTTTATGTATTGTAGGCATAATATTTTCTGAATCTATGCACTCAGAGGGATCAGCAATTATCATTCTAATTATACCAGGTCCAGAAAAATTATTTTTATAAATAGAGGAGTTAAAATTTTTTCTGAATTTTTTAGGTATAGTTATAATTGCTTCGTTTATTTTTTTAAGCTGAAATTTTGTAAACTGTAATCTACTAGGTCCTACATATTCGTTAATTATTAATAATCCAGCGTCCTTTAAACAATAATTAATCTTTTTAGATAATAATGATTCAACATTTTTTAAATGATGAAGTGATGCATTGAATAATACAATGTCGTAATAATTCTTTTGGATATTGTAATTTTCTATATCAGCACACACAAATTCAATGTTCTTTAATTTTTCTTTTTGAGCTGCTTTTTTTGCTTCAGAAATTCTAATGGGTGTAAAATCTACACAGGTAATTTTATTGAAATTATCTTGGTGTGCTAATTCTATTTCGTGGTAACATTCTCCGCTTCCGAGAGATAGTAATTTTAAGTCTTTTTTGTTTTTTAGAATGGTGTTTAAAAGATATTCCTCATAATTTATATTTTCATTATCAGAAATTTTTTTATTCCATCTTTTTTTTACTTCTGGGATATTCCACCAATTTGAACTAATTTTGGCAGACTTGCTAAATGCCGTTTTTGTTCTAGACGTGTTAGATGAAATTAATTTAGAAAAGATAAAATCCCAACCTCTTTGTTGTCCTTTTATTAAAGAATCTCTAATGTCATCTTTAGTAATTAGTCTAGTCATTTTTTTAATTTGTGATTTAACGTTTAAAAGACTTATTAAGGGATAAATACTTCATCAAATATAATATATTAAAGAAAAACACCCACCTGTTTAGCTAGATGTTTTTTTATTTTGATAAAAACGTTATAGTCTTTTAATGATTCGAATTTTAAATTGGGCTCAATAAAACGTAAATATTTGTTTTTTAATGGTCTGTTTTTGTATAAGTTTTCAAACCATATTATAATCTCTGAAACTTCTGTTGTAAGTAATGAGGCAGCTAATATTTGCCAATGTTTACTTTTACATTTAAAGTGCTTAATAACCAATTAAAATCATATTGACAATCTGATATCTCAGGAAACTGATAATTAGTTGTTTTGAATTCAACAATTTGATTATTAACTCCTTTAAAAATATTTTTTTTATAATTTTTCTCTTGTAAGAACATTAAGTTGTTAGCAAAAATTAAGATCACCATTTTAATAAAAGGTAATTCATACTAATAAATTTAAGTATCCTTTTAGGATGAATTACTTTTTTTACGAGCGATTTTTAATGTTTCTCATAATTTAATTATTAGAATTTTTATCACACAAAAATAAGATTGAATCCGAAAAAGAATAGGGGATTAAAGTCTTTATTTTAAAGATTATTAATAATGAAAGACATAAAAAAAATAGAACATAGTAACCAAGGGAAACGATATTCTATTTTTATAAGCGTATATAATAATGTATTATTTCACAATAAATTTTTTAATTATTGAATTGTTTTGAAGTTTATTTCTAACCTTTACAAAGTATGTACCAGAACTTAATTCTGAGATATTTACAGGTAATTCTGTGTTTTCTGTAGTAGTTTGTATACGATTTAAGCTTTGCCCAAGGGTATTGTATATTTCTAAATAATACTCACCATTAACTATATTTGAAATTTTTAAAGTTTCTGTATTTGAAATGGGATTTGGGTAAATTAATAAATTACTTTCATTTGTTACAATAGCATTTATACTTAATGCTTCACCCGATATTGCTTCATTTGTTAAAGCTTGATATGCGTTAATTCTCCCGAATCCATAATATTCATCATATCCGCTTGTGTCTTCTGTTGGATCTCCAACTTCATCTTCTGAAGAGGCTTCTAAAATAGTATGTATTTCATCTACAGTTAAATCGGGGTTTACAGATAATATTAAAGAAATTACACCAGTTACTTGTGGTGCAGCTTGGGACGTTCCACTCCAATAGGTGCCAAATTTTGTGTCATCTAAATAGTTTAATCCGAAAATGAAATTACCAGGTGCTACAAAGTCTAATTCAGGACCGTAATTACTTCCACCTCCCCATGAAAATGGTGCGCTTCTAGTATCATCTGAATTTGTTGCACCAATAGCAAATGCTTTATCATATTTAGCAGGATACCTTAAGGTTGATGAATTTTGATTACCAGCCGAAACCACTACAGTAACATTATTTTCATAAGCATATGTAATCGCATCTTCTAGGAGCACAGATGCACTTGCTCCTCCTGCCGAAAGGTTAATAACCGAGGCTCCATTATCTACAGCATAATAAATAGCTTCTGCCCAATTACTATAATAACCACTATTACTAGCATTTAATACTTTACAAATCATGATTTTAGAATTCCAGTTTACTCCAGCAAATCCGGTGGTATTATTACCATTGGCAGCTATTATTCCAGTAACATTCGTACCATGTCCATGATCATCGGTAGGATCATTATCATCATTTACAAAATCCCAACCATTTATGTCGTCTATATAACCATTACTATCTGAGTCGTTGGCATCTGATGATTCTTTACTATTACTCCATATTCTTCCTGATAATTCAGGATGATCTAGCTTTGCTCCAGAATCTAATACCGCAATAATTAAATCAGGATCGCCTTGCGTGATGTCCCAAGCTAAATCTGTATCCATATCGGCATCTTCTTTTGCTATAATGGTAGTCGCAGATGTAGTGAATGTGCCGTCGTTATAGTGTTGCCATTGACGATAAAAACTCGTATCATCTGGAGTTGTTTGTACACCATGTCCATAACCAATATAATCGGGTTCAACATACTCGAATAATCCTGTTTCTAGATAGGATTTGATAAGTGATTCTATGGGTGTATTTAATTCATTAAAATTAAGAATATAGGTGTCTGATTCGTTCTTGTTTCCTGTTAATTTTATTGATTTAATAGAATGTTTTTTGTTTAATAAAATAATTTCTGAATTGTCGAAATTTTGATTTTTAATAACGGTTTTACTATTTGGTGTTTTATTTGTTTTAAATTTTAAAATTAACCTAGGAGTTATACTTGTATCTGTGGTTTGTGAGACTGAAATTTGACTATAAAAAAGCGTGAGAAGAATTAATAGTTGTGTAATTTTAGTTTTCATATATTAAAAGATTTGGTTAGGATTGTGTTTGTAATTTTTAATGCTAAATGCATTTTTTTAATTATAATTCACAAATTATTGTATATAAAACTAATGAATAAAATACTGTAAAACCTTTGTTAGTGGACTACATTTATACTACAGCTTAAGGTTCAATTGTATTTTTATGATAACGAGAATAAAAAGAAATTTAATTAATATATTGTAAATATTAAGTTATTTAAATGATAGATTTGATAATCTTATAATTCATTATCTTCTTATGATAATTGGTGCTTTATTGGATATTATAAATAGTTGTATCGTAAATATTTTTATAGATTATATAATACATTAGTTATCGCATTGTTTAGAGGAGTACAGTAAATTTACCAATTCCCTTTTTCATATAAATCTAAAAATGAAGCAGCAGATAAATTCAAAATATCAACTAAAAAGTGAGCAAATATAATCCACTTTAAACTATCTGTTTTTTTATAAACAAGCCCCCAAATTAGTCCCATAACAAATGTTGCAATGATTATGGTAATTCCGCTATTTAATTCAGAGTGTATTCCAAAAATGGCATGATTAAGTGCGAAAAATAAACTTGTATATATAATACCAGTCCATTTGTTCCAGGATCTAGTGTAATCTAAAAGGAGTCCGCGCCAATAAAATTCTTCAAGCCAAGGATTAATTAACGCTATTAAAATCCAAGGTAACCAGACGCTCCAAACGCTTAATGTATTATAGTGTGTTAAAAATAAGGGGAGTGGTAGTAACCCAATACATACAGCCAAAATAGTCCAACCTATAGGACCTTTAGCTTTTAGTAACCATTTTTTTCTTTCTTCTATTTCTGTAAATCTTAAAATGAAAAACAAAAACAGACACCATTCTATTAAGATTATAGGTATAAATACCCATTTTCCAATTATATTTCCGAATAAATGAGCTATTCCGAAGTTAATTCCGATAATAAAAAAAGGTGATACAATTACAATTTTTTTTCTCGTTAACTCCATAGTGTAGGTTTTTTAGCGTGTTATTTCAATTTTTACTCGATGCATTTTCATGGATTAAATACTAAAATGTGGTTTACACTTAAATATAATGAATTAAAAAGTATTTATTTTAATTTCATTACATGTTTTTTTAAAATAAAGTATTTTAAGTCTTTGATTAGTAGTTGGTTTTGATTAATATTAGCTTTGAATTTAAAAGTTTTACTTAATGGCATAATTAATTAGTGACAGGCTGTAAGTGTCATTTCATTATCATAATGTTTACTGAGTAAGTATTCTGAATGTAATAGAATTACATGATTAATATTAAAAAAAATTATTAATCTTTCTTTATAACCAGTTTAGATAATGCGCCTGGGTAACCACGTTCTATAGCTAATTTAGCAGCTAATACATCAATCTCATGTTTAGAAATACTATCTAATAATTCGTTTTGATTTGATTTATTAGGTATTGCAATTATAATGCCTTCTTCCTGAATTTTATTTAGAATTTGATTAGCAACAGTTAGGGCAGAGGATGCTTTTATAATTTCACTACGCGCATATGATTTACTAGGAAAACGAACTTCTCCTACTCTTAAGCTTGGATCGTGTCCAGAGATTTGTTGTGCACCATACATTGGAGGACCTCCAACAGTTGCAGATTTAAAAGATGGAATAAATTTTCCAACAAAATCAATTGCATTTTCTGTTCTGCTTTTAATCTCGTCTGTTTTCCAATCGCGATGTAATTTTTGGGTAATACTTTTATTGAATTCAGGTTGTACAGCATTACCTTTAGATTGTACTAATCCATTTTCGAATAAAGTAATATCTTCTGTCATGCCATGAATTTGATAATACTCATCACAATATGGTGTAAGTTGTGCCATGCCGTGAGGTGTACCACGCTTTCCATGAAAGATAAGCTCTGGAATTAACCCCGGAATTGGTTGCCATTTAGACACATAGGCAGCTTTAAATTCGATTAAACGTTCTGAATTTAAATGTAAAGATTCATCAAATTTACCTGTTTTAAATCCACTAGAATTTACCAAATACTTAACCTTATATACTTTATCTTTTGTACATATCTCCCAATTATAATCGAGATTTTTTTTACGAACATCTTTTATATCAATTACATACGTATTTGTTTTGAGATTGCAATGTTCAGATTTGTTTAAAGCTAATTGTGCTTGAGCTGCTAGTCTAAAAAGATTCCAACCATATTCTTGAACTAATATTACGGGGGTTTTTAACTGGTTGTAATCAATTAATTTAATAGCATTTGTCATCCATTCATCAGCTGTATTCGGACGTTTTACAGTAGGCCGTTCTGTCAAAGTTATTAAATCGGCTTTATTATATAATTTGTAATACTCTTCAGGAGTACCCAAAATTTGATTAGCAGGATCTTCATTTATTAATTCTTTATAATAGGAAACTAACATTTCTAACCGACTTTCAATAGTATCGACTTCATATTTTTCCGTTTTAGGAATGCTAATAAATGTTGGTCTTTCGTCTATAGATTGCGGAAATAATCGTGCCATTTCTATAGATTGTTTCATGAGTATTCTACACTGTTCGTCTGAAATATCTGGATATAGATTTCCTCCTGCATGTAAATGACAAAAAGGAGGGCCATTAACAACGCTTGGTTCTTGTTCGAACACAATATTATCTATACCGTATTTGGCTAGTTGTAATGCGATAACAACACCAGAAACACCTCCACCGATAATACCTACATTATGAATTTTACTCATATTAAAATAGATTTTGTAGCTCTGAAAAATTATCTACTACTAATGTTGGATTATAATCTGCTATATTTTCATTGTAATTATAACCATAACTTACACCAATACTTTCCATATTTGCATGTTGTGCAGCAAGTATATCGTTTTTAGAATCTCCAACCATAATGCTTTTTTCTATTGTTGTATCCATTTCTTTTACTAAGTGTAAAAGGGGAGTTGCATCTGGTTTTTTCTTAGGTAATGAGTCTTCTCCAACCCAAGAATTAAAGAATGTTTTTATCTTTAATGTATCTAAAATGGGTTCTATAAAACCAAGAGGTTTATTAGTGCAAATTACCATTTTAAACCCTTTATTTTGTAACGTTTTTAAAGTTTCTAAAACACCAGGATACATAAAAGTATCTTTACACGTTTCGTCTTTATAAGCTGATAAATACAAATCAAAAGCTTCTTTAAAAAAATCATCAGTCAATTCTTTATTGGGCATAGCATATTCTAAAGCTCTTCTTACTAAGGGTTTTGCTCCATTACCAATAAAAGGTGTAACGTTTTCTATTGTTAATGGTGATGCATTATAATGCACTAACATTTTATTTATAGCCAACGTTAAATCGGGAATACTATTAATGAGTGTGCCATCAAAGTCGAATATAATAAGGTCTTTGTCTTTAAATTTCAAAATGCTTGTTTTTTAAGGCAAAGATGGGGAAGTTTTAATAAAACAGAGCGTATTTAAGATAATTTTGATAAACGAAATACATTAAAAAAACGGTTTTATACGTGCTGTTTTAATTGTAATAAAATTACCAAGATAAATTTAATTAAAAATGTTCTCTATCCGTTTTTTTATTGACACAATTAATGTTTTTAGTTGTTGTACTAATTTCTGCTTTTAGATTTACCTAACAATCTTAGTATTTCAATATATAACCAAATTATGGTTACCATTAATCCGAAAGCGGCATACCATTCCATGTATTTAGGAGCTTTAGCTTCGGCTCCTTTTTCAATAAAATCAAAATCGACAACTAAGTTTAACGACGCAATAACAACAACAAATAATGAAAAGAGTATACCGCCTATAGAGTTGTCATGTAAATAAGGTAAATTAAACCCCATAAAGCCTCCTATTATAGATGCTAAATAATATAATCCAATTCCTGCTGTTGCAGAAGTAACTACAAGTTTAAAATTTTCTGTAGCTTTAATTATTCCTAATTTGTATATAATTAATAAGCTAAATAGAATTCCGAATGTTAAAACAATAGCTTCTAACACAATTCCTGGGAATTGCTGTTCCATTAATGCAGATAACCCTCCTAAAGCTAAACCTTGTAATGCACAATATACTGGTGCTAAATAGGGTGCTGTTTTATTTTTAAAAATTATAATTATAGCAACAGCAAGCGCGCCTAGAGCACCTCCTAGTAAGTAAGGCTGTATGCTAGCAAGATTTAGACTATTTTGATATAAATCCCAAGTTATATATGCTGTTAAAAGCACTGTTAAGCCTAGTAATGCTGTTTTATTAACTGTACCGTTAATAGTCATTACTTCTTCTAAATGTGCCGATGATTTTACTTTAGCTTTTGTAAATACTTCTGTGCTTAAAGCTGGATTTTTAGATTTGTATAAGGCCATGTGCTGCCGGTTATATAATTATAGTTTGTCTGTTAATGTTTTAGGGAGTATTTTTTCTAAAATTACTTTCTGACTTTTTTCTATGACTAAAAATTTCCAATCTGTATTTCCGTTTTCAGAAATGGCATATGCGTCTTTTTTAGCATAGATATTATAAATACCTGTTTCTTCGTTATATGATACATTTTCTGCTCCGAATGTTTGATCAAAAGAGGCTTTGGTTAAACTTAATCGGTTATTCGTTTGCTGTTCCGTTTCTTCTAAATCATTATTAATTTTTATATTCATCTGACTGGAATACGTTAAGAGTGCATAATGTTTAGCTTCTATTTTTTCAGCATCTTGGACCGATATAACTTTCGGATCTATTATTTCAAACGTCATTGCAGGGTTACTAAACGTCTGTTTTAAAACAATTATTAATTGTACTTTCGGTATAATTTCAAAAAATTCTGGCGTGATATAATCCATTGATTTTTCAAACTCCATATTCACTATATAATTTAAGTAATCGGTGAATTCAGATTCAATATTCTTTTTATAGTCTTGTGTAAAACCAACGGTACAATAGGTTAAAAATAAAATTGTAAGTACTTTGTTCTTAATTTTCATCGCTCTTATTTGTGGTTGTTTGATATTTTTTAATCAATATATAGGTATTAATTATCTTTGTTTTGTTACAAATTGTAGTAAAACTATTAAATTTTTAGCATTATTTTATTAATGTATTTTCTAATTTTAAGCTTGATATATGTACTAAATCTCCTTCTTTAGTTGTTGGATCTGCATCCATATTAATTGTTCGTTTTGGTGTTTTTACAGTTATACCGTTAGAATGAATTATATATTGAGCACTCTTATTTGTAAATGTTAATGTGTGTGCGTTTGTATTGTATATAAAATTGTTGGAATAATAAAGTTCTACCTTATTGTCTCTATCTGTAAAAACATAGAATAGTTGATTGTTAGTAGTGTGAATTAAATTCATTCTTTTTCCATTCTTAAAGCTAAAAGCAAATATAGTTTGGAATTCTAAATCTGGATCTAAAATGCTATACGTTTCCTTAACCATTTGGTTATTTATTCTATTGGTTTCAGAATAATCTATAAATATTCCATTTATATTTAAAGATTCTTCTAAAATATTAAAAGCAACCGGTTTATCGTTTAGTATTTTATATTCAGAATATTGATGCCAACAACATCCGCTTTTTGTCATGGCATGTAGGGTTTTAGTATCGTAATCTACTTGAAACATACCACAATATTCTTGTGCTAATCTAGTGAAGTCTGGACTATAAACTAAGCCACTATTTTTTTGTAAATATATTTGAAAAGAAGGACCGTGATAACAACTGTTTTGTCCGTCCATAATAGCTAAATCATCTATACCATCAAAATCAAAATCTTGAGATATAATTATACTTTGTTCGCCATATGGCAATTGTAGTACATTTGTTTTTACTTGGTTATCATGATCTAAATTGAAAGTGAATGCGTTAGATTCTATTTCTATTAGTCTTTCATTTGTTTTTGAATCAAAAATTGTAATGGTTCCTCTCTTAAAAACGTCATCTTGATATCCTTTGTCAATGTGTAATTTTCCAATATAATTATCTGAAAAACTAGTTATATTATAATCTGTTTGTGCTATTGTAAATAAGGGTATTGTTATTAGAAATAGAATGAATAAAGTTTTCATATAATTATGGTTTTATACATAAAACGTTTGTGTAAATAGGTTAGAACTGCTAATTAATTTTAAACGTTGAAGTAAGCTGAATTTTAGGTAAAGTTAAAAGTTTTATGGGGCTTATATATACCTGAATTCTATGATTTTTATGCTTTATACGTTTAATAGTTTATCATTGATAATAGTCTGTTTTTGCTTGAGTATTAAAGTGGTTATATCAATGATTTATTTTAATTGAATGTGAATATGATCGTCGTGTCTAACTGCTCTGCAACCATGATATCTTATTTTGGTATTAGACAGATTCATTCTGCTTTTTAAATGAGGTTCGATAAATAGTTTTCCTAAACTCTGATTTCTCAGAAAACTATTTATTAGTGTTCTTGTTCCTTTTTTAGAAAACACTAAATCTTTATTAATGGTTCCTAAAGTTAGATATTTAGGATAATCGTATTGAAAATGACCACTTTTTAAGCAGACATCTATTTGGTTATATTCAGTTGGTTTTGGATTTTCAAAACTACCATAGCCACTTACAGATTTTTGTGTATTAGTGATTTTTCCGTCTTCTGTTTCGTAAATTAAACTGATATCTATTTTTTTTCCGTCGTTATGACTTAAATGTGGAAGCAGCGGAAATGCATTAATAAAAGGGAAATTTGCATCTAGATAATGAATCTCTATAGGTGTTTTCTTTAAAGTTGAAGCAGTCTGACTTAATACTGTGTTTAATTCTGGCAGCACATAATTTCTATTAAGTAGAACAGTGATATAGTTTGTAGGCTTTATTTTGTCTGAATGTTGTACTCGTTCTCGTCCAAACAGTGGTGCAATATGTGGCACAATAAATAGGGTAGAACATAGATATAGACTAATAAAAATAATAGATGTTTTAAAGGGTATTTTTTTATTCCATTGTTTTGAAAGTATTAAACTTATTATAAATACAATTCCACCAATTTGAGAAATTATAGTTAGTATAATAAAAAGGAATAGTCTAAATATTATTTTTAGTAACGTTTTCAAATTTAAATTCTAAGTTATTTGATAAAAAAAGGGTTTTAAACGTCACCATTTTGTTTAAATCCCTTTACTTATAGTGCTTATTTTATTAATTTAAGCTCGTCTCTTTTGGCTTCGTCTTTTATACTTTTTTGATTCCAATAGGGTTCCTGAAGGCTTGCTTTCAATTTTGCTGTAGTAATTAAACCATCTCCATCGTTTTCTGTCCAACCCATAATTTTATAAGGAAATTCATGTTCTACTTCTATAGTTAACGTTCTAGGTATGCTGGTATATTTTATGGTGTAATTTATAGTGTTTTCTAATTCTGTTTTACTAATTATAGCTTTAGAAACTTGCATTTTTTTATGCGTAAAACGACTAGAAATTGTAGAAGGTATTAAATCTATTTCTCCTCCAGGTAATTGTCCATTGTTAATACGAATCCGTGTCATAAGATCTTCTTCTAAGAATGCAACTTCCAATTTATGTTCTTCATCGCCATCAGATTCAAAATAAGAAAATTGTTTAAAGTTGTATGTATTTCCATCTAAGTTTAACTGTGTAAAGGTGTGTCCACACCATTCCTGAATACTTGTGGTAGATTTTAAAGTATACGGATGATTCATAAAATCGATAGGAGTAAAGGTAGATGTCACAATTGAATAATCGTAAACGCCAGTATTAAATTTGCGTACATGGTTTAGTTTCATAACCGAAACGTTATCTTCGCCAGCATCTTTTGGTCTATCTAATTTTACTTGTTTGCTTAAAGAAAAAGGTTCTGTAACAAAAATTAAAACCACTTCGCCATTCCGAATTTCACCATATCTAGACTGCTTTAAATTGTAACTGCTAAGTTCTGCTTTTCCAGAATACCAATACGATTTAAAATTTTCCTTTAAAGGTGTCTTACTTAATTTTACAACTTTAGCGGTCTCTGTCTTTATAGGCTCTGTGCTTTTTTGTTTATCTTGTTTTGCATTACAAGCGATGAATGAAAAAAGAATAAAGTAAATGAGTATGAGCTTAGTATTCATATAAATATTTTTTATTATTGATAACGTCTTTATAACCTAAGTTAAATAGTCAGACGCATTTAGTATCTTGTAATTACAAAGACTGTTTTTAAATAAATCCTGTTTTATTAGCTAATACCACTTTTATTTAAAAAACAAGTTTGTTTTTACTGAGCAAGTTTCTTATAAATTAAGATTAAAATCATCTAATTTATGTAATTCTTCAGCAATAATACCATGCCATCTTTGTTGTTCTTCTAGGTTTGTGGAATGACCTGTATGAGAATCATAACGCATTTGAAATTGAATGTATGATTGAAATAAATTTTTATGAATACGTCTATAATCAGATTCTAATATTTGACCAACTTTGTGTTTTTTAGCCTGAATTTCCCGTCTCATTTTTCTTGCATATAATTCTGCAATATCAAAATGTAATTGTTCGTGATTTATTATATGAACATTATCTGTGTTTATCCATGAGAGATCTTTATGGAATTTTGCTAAAACACAATATTCATAAACACCATTTTTATAGGCGTAGGGAACAATAATAATATTAGCACCTGTTAATGCTTTTTTTGTAGATGTAGAATCAATATCACCTTGGAAATCGGTGAGTTTTAATTTCCTGTCTGTAGTCCAAATAATAGCTTTATCTGTTTCCTTTTCAATCTTTTTTACGGTTTGTGCATAGCTGTTTGTAGATACGCCTGCGCTAATTAAAAAGACCAATATGTAACAGTTAAATAATAGATTCATTTAATTAAATACAGATTTTAGTCTATGTTGTTTAATTGATTTTCTACTATTTTTTCTACCTGTGTATTTTTAAATGCAAACCAAGATGCTCTAAAATCAGATTGATCTATAGCATATTTAAAATTCTGAAAGGGTTTCTTTTTATTTAAAATACCTTTCAACTCTAATTGAAATTGCTTGTCTGCTATTTGGTCTGTAAATTGTTCCATAATCTCAAAAGATTGTACGCTTTCTAAAACATCTATTTTTACTAAAACGTCTTTATTTTTCTCTACCGCTTCTAATTCGTCTTTAAAATGTTCCTGAAACTCATCGTCTTCAGGAAAGTTTAAAAAATTTGGAATCCCAATAATGTCTCCTGTTTTAGGATTGTAATAACAAGTACTGCCACAGTCTAATTCTTGTGCAATTTTTTTAATTAATTCGGAATGAGAGTTTTCCATTTAAATGTATTTTAGTTTTAAATATTAAATTTAATAAATCTTTTTGCAATTGTAATACAGTACTAGAATAATATGTTGTATCTAAATTTTGAAATTGTTTGACATAATTTTTAAGATTATTGATGTATTATAAATTAGCTGTAAATTTTAAGTGTTTAATTTCTTGAATTTTTAATATGAATTAAAATTCTTTATTATTTCTTTTAGCTGAAGCTTTAAATCTTCACCAGTATCAAAAACCATCTGTTCGTTGCTAGGAAATGGTATCAGTCTTTTACTTAAAAGAATACGATCTTCTTTATTTAAGGCACGTTCGTCGTTTTGGTTATTTTTACTTTTACGGTAATTTGTTGCATATATGTTTTCAAAGATAAACCCACTATCTATAGGAAAACTATCTATAATTTGATTCGTTTTTAAATCTACATACACCACATTTGCTAAAATTCGTGCTTCTTTAACTTGTACAGATTCTATATAATGGTATCTAACATCTATAATTTTATCTACTTTTATATAATTACCAAGACTATCTTTAATAGGATTTCCTTTTCTATCTTTCTTGTAACTTGAACCATCTATAATTTTTTTCTCTCTTAAAATTTCACGTTCATTAATACGTTCTGGTGATATATTAATTTGCTTTAAATTAAGTTGCATGGTATAGTCGTAAGTGGTGTTTTTAATTTTTTTGGCATGGTAAACACTCCATTGTTTGTCTAAGCCATATGTATTAAAATTAAGTAGGCTGTTTTGTAAACGATTTGGAATAATTTGATTGGTTTGGTTGTTTATAGTTACTAAAATATAATCGATACCCCGTATTTGTGCGTCGCCTATAAGTTGATAAGTGTTTTTATAATTAGGAGATATTGTATTTAAATAGGTTAGATTATCGTAGGCTTGACGAATGTCTGCTTTATTTTTAGAATCGAGCAATCTTACACTACTTGCATAGATGTAACCTGACAAATTGTTTTTAGAATTGATAATTACCTCATTATAATCTATAAAATGAAAAGTTGTTTTTTTTCCATTAGCCGTTAGTGGTAAAAGTGGTTTTATGGCTTCTTGTCGTGCATTTAAAGTCGTATATAAATCAAAAATTTCTTGATAGTTATCTGGATTATTATCTTTTTTAAGATAATCAATCCTGCTTAAATCTCTAGATTCTGCCTTTGTAAAAGCATCTCCAAGCATGTAAACATATTCTGTTGTACGCTTTTCAGATTTATTGGCTTTAAGTTTCTCGATTGCTGTATTTATAGCATAATCGTAATCGCCAGAATAGATAGCTTTTTCAACCTGTTTAGCGGTATTACATGCTATAACGTTAAATGTTATAAATAGGATAAGTAGTGTTCTTTTCATAATTATGGAAATGTAATGATTATAACTGTATGACAATAGTAGTGCCAAAAAAACACCTTCCCAAATTTTATTAGAAAGGTGTTTTATATTTTAAGGCTTAATTTTTTACTTTTTGAAATCTATTAATGGTTGTTGCTATTTCTTAATATAATGGTATGCTTTATATTAAAGTCCAACAAACTTCTCATCGCTTAGTGTTTTTAAAAATGAAATAAGATTGTTTTTTTCTGTATCTGTAAGTGGAATCCTATTGTCATTATCTTTCAAAATCGGATCTAAATTATCGGCTTCTAAAACACCAGTATCTAAATAATCCAGAACCTCTTCAAGGGTTTTAAACTGACCAAAACTTCCGTAAGGTGCTGTATATTCAATATTTCTTAACGATGGTACACGAAAACTCATATAATCATCTATTTCACCTGTTACTCTAGCGCGTCCAGCTTCTTCGTTATCAGGGTTTAAAGGAAATCCTATATTTCTAAAACTTTGATCGGTAAAAAGTTCTGTGCTGTGACAACTAATACATTTTTCCTGAAAAACGGCATATCCTAAAGCTTCTGCTTCGGTAAACGTTTCTTCTTCTCCATTTTGCACTTTATCGTATTTACTGTTGGCAGAAATCAAGCTGTATTCATATTGTGCTATACTGTTATATATACCATCTGCAGTAATGCCTTCACCATTAAAAGCCTTATTGAATAATGTAATATAATCTTTGTCGGTTTCAATTTTACCAATTACTTCTAGTATAGACGAGTCCATTTCTTCATGTGTTATTATAGGTACTAACGGCTGTGCTTCTAACTGTAGTTTATTTCCAACCCAATTATACACTTGCATAAATGCCATATTTTGAATAGGAGGTGGGTTACGAAGTCCAAGTCGTCCTTCAATACCAATTCCTATTGCATTGTGATCTGCAAAGGCATGTTCTTGTATATGGCAACTTGCACACGAAATGGTATTATCTGCACTTAATTTAGTATCATTAAATAATTTTTCACCTAATTCTACACCATATAACGTAGGTATGTTGGTATAAAACGAACTATTTAATTCAGGAAAGTTAATAGGAATATCTAATGAAACTTCAGGATTATTATAAGAAACGTATTCAGAATCATCTTTATTACATGATGTGAACACCAATAGTATAGCGACCGTTCTTATTATATGTTTCATATTAAAAATGTGTTTGAATGCAATTAAAAGAGTCGGTTATATGTTTTACCAAAACCGACTCTTATTTAGTGTGTTTTTTATTTAGTTTTCTACAGCTGTAATAGAAAACATACCTGTAATATCATCACTACCATTACCACCAATATTGTCTACAAACTTTGTCATTTCTGTTGCTGTATGTGCACTTGGTGTTGCATTATTTGTAATATCACTAGTCGTAACTAAAGTGATGGTGTAGCTATTTCCACTTAATAAATAATCAAAATCTGCTTCGATTTTAATTGTAGGTGCATTTTCTCCAACTATAGCAGCTGTAGTAAGGTTTAAAGTAATATCTCTGTATGCATCTACACCTTGGGTGTAAGTACTTTCATCATCTACAGTACCTTCAACAGTGCTACCAGAATGGAAAGATAATTCTTTGTTATCTGTATCGTAAAAACCTTCTATTTTAGTAAAACGATATCCTGTTCCCCATTCCCAATGCATTTCAGTATCGTTTTCTCCTGCTGCATCATAAAAATTAGGGAAACTTACTTGGTCTAAAGTATTTAATTCTGATTTTACACCTAATCCAAATTTAATTTGGCTGTAATTTGCTGTTGGAATATCGCTTAAAACATATTCTAACGTTTCTGTTTTAGATTGGTTTACAATTGTTGCACCGTTATCTAAATCGTTAACATTATAAGGAATTTCTGTTCCGTCTTCTTTAATTAATCGAATGTTACTAATTACATATTTTAATTCAGAAAAGTGGTGTACTTGTCCAGCGTCTGATGTGTTTACTGTTGCATCTGTATCTGTTTCATCTCCTAATACAATAGTTGTACCTTCAAACGTATTGTTAAATTCTAAAATCACATTGTTTGCTACAGGAATATCGTCGTCACTACAAGACATAATTGCTAATGGTATTATGGCTATTAAAAGGTAATTTTTTAAATTTTTCATTTTTTTTATTTAATTATTAATAGTTATTTTTTTGGTTAATTTTTATAGGTCTATTTTTAACGATGTAAAAATATTACGACCCATTCTCGGAATATTTCCCCAGTCTGCATAGGTGCTATAGTATTCGTTAAACACATTTTCTGCACCAATCTGGAATACTGTTTTGTAATTTTTAATATAAAATGTGTAATCTGCAGAGATGTTCCAATTGGTGTAAGATGGTGTCTCATCTTCTCCGTATTCTGGACTGTAATCAATTTGTTTTAAATCGCCATTAAAAGATGTTCTAAAACCGATTTTTTGATACGAATAATGCAAAGAAGTCTGATAACTTAAAGGGCGAATAAAGGGTAAATTGTTTTTATTTTCATCTAAACCACGTGCATAAGTTAAGGTTCCTTTCCAATGTAAATTGTTCAGAATAGAGTAGTTGGCATGCATTGAAAAATTGAATAATGTAGCATGGTCCAAAGACGTGTAACCTTTTACCCCAACCGATTGATAATTCATTGGACTGCCCTGACTTAAAATTCTCCCTATAATGTAATTCTGAATATAGAAATAGTTGACTTGTGCTTTAATACTTCCTTTTTTGTTTTTAAAACCAGCACTTGCATTAGCCTCATAAGAAATTTCATTTTCTAAATCAGGATCTCCAATGTAATCGTAGCGATCAAAACTGTTATAGATATAATAGCCATAACCTTCGGAAACAGAAGGTGCTCTATGGCCATATCCACCACCAATAGAAGATTCAAATCCGCTAGCGTTAAATTGATAACTCGCATATAAATTTGGTAAAAAACGTGTCTTTTCTTGTGAAGCTCCCGGATGAAAAATCCAATTGAATTCTATGTATTTTGAATAATTGTAATTCAGACCTAAAGTTCCTCCAAAATTTAACTGACTCTTTTCTGAAATGTCCCATGAGTTACTTATAGAAAGTCCAGCATAACGCGTGGTTACCCAAGGCCAACTATATGCAAACATGGTAGTTTCGCTTCGGTCTTGAGGATACATACGCATTTCTGCTATAGATAAATTGTCGTACGCATTAATTTGTATTTCTGATGAATAATTTTCTTTTTTTAGATTCACTTTAGATAATAAACCATAAGTTGTACTCCATCCAGGCATATCCATATGTACCAAATTCTCTGGTCGTGTAGTATCATCCATATAATGTTCTATGGTATTAAAATACACTTTAGTATCCCAAACTTTTATAAGCTTATCTTCAAAAAATTGTTTGTAAGTTACAGAGGTTATTAATGCTCTAGAGAGTGATAAGTCCATAGGTAATGCAGGATAGCCCACATCTTCAGCTTTATCAAAAATGGCATCTACACGCACCGATGACAAGTTTGTTGTTTTGTATGCAATACCCAAAGATGTATTGAATTTTTCGTATTGAGAATGTTCTACTTCATCTGTGTTTCCATCGGTATAATTTTTTGCTTTACGATACGAAATACTACCGTCTGCAACTAGTTTGTCACTTGAATATGATACATTTCCAAGATTAAAAAATTGATTGTTATTAAATTCAAAACCAGATTGATAAGCGCCATTCCATGTTTGCCCTAACGCGAAAGCTGTGCTTTTTCGTTTTAAATCTATACTTCCAGCTACGGTTGCACCATGCATGCTGCCTTCTTGACCAGATTTTACATCAATATCAGACAAGTTATTACTTTCAACATAAGATGTTACCGGATCCATTTTATCTGTACAGGCCCCAAAAATATGCATTCCATCTATAGTTACTGTCGAGCGTTCCGTACTCATATTATTAAGCAACGGTTCCCACGCATAAGCACCACGTTTAATAAAGCTAATGTTATCTGACGATGCCAAAAATTCATCTACAGAAACAGCCATTTTCATTGCTGTTTCTATTTTGTTTTTTTTAGCAGCGATAACAAGAACTTCATCTAAAACCACATTAGAACTGTCCTTTTTTATCGGCGTATTCTGAGCATTTGCTAATGTTCCTAATGCAAGTATTATTAGAGTTATTCGTTTCATATTTAAAATAATATGTCGATATAAAGGTCACTTTTAGCGCCTTCAATTCCTGGTGTAAATTCTGTGGAAACCTCTGTACCCTTTAACGTCTCTCCCTCTGCGTTTTGAAGTATAAAATTTAAGGTCCAGTTTCCTGTCATGGTGTAATTCACAACACCGTGATATAAACTATCACTTTCCATAATTAAATCTTCATTATTCGGAGACGAGTGGTTTCCCATAGAAGCTTCTGGCATTCTTGGGTCTAATAATAGAGTATAATCCTGCACAGCTGAATACGAATATTGCGACAGATCTGGAAATGTACCTTCAGCTTCTGTAGGCTGATTGTATTTGTAAATTCCAGCTACCAAATTATTTTCTGCAACACCTGGACTTTGCGGAGACACTAAGGCTATAAAATAGTGCTCGTTATCACTTCCAGTAAAGGCAGTCATATTAAGATTCATATTGGTCTGTTCTTCAACTGTAATAGTTTGATTAATAGCGTACGATTGAGTATCGACCTGAAAATTAATATATAACTGCCAACTTACTGTAGTATCACTTTCACTTGTAAATACAGCAAATCCAGAATAATAGTCTTCTGTAGCATCATATTCTAAATTATAAGCATGCGGACAAGATGAAGTGTTTCCATTAGCATCTGTAAATATGGGTAAAAATGTCACCTCTGCATCTTGCAAAGATTCACTGGTTACTGTGTTTATTATGCTTAGATGAATTTCGTTATATCCCTTATAAAGTGTTCCATTTAGGGCTTCCAGATTTACGGTGTAATCTCCACTAGTTATAGATGTTACGTTTTCGTATTCTATATATTCGGTCGTTTCGGTGCTTAATTCAGCTTCGTAATCGGTTTTCTCTACGGTACACGATGATACCACAACGAAAATTACGATTACAAAAAAGTGTAAACGTTTCATTATTTATGGACTGTTTCATTAAAAACTGTTGAAAATAGAGTAGCGTAAATAGAGGAACTTTTCTATTTTGAAACATTAAAAAAAGGATAGTTCTATTTTAGGTTGATGCAATTATTTTAATCACAATCAGGTCGCTACAAGATATAAATAGAATACTCGCATATAAGATGCACAACGAAAGCTTAGTAGAGATTTAACCTACTTTAAAGCTGTAACAAATGGTTATATTTTTTTATATGTGTGGACATAAAAAATCATATACAAGCACGTTGCTAAACCTAAGTTTTGCAAAATACCAAGTATGAGTTATGGAGTTTCTATTTGTATATTGAAACTATACGAGTGGTGGATGAAATACAAAGCCCATATAACTGAACTTATAAATTTTGTTATAAGAGGAGTCTATTTTTAATTGTTGCTTTTTAGGAAAGAACAATATGTAGTTAATTGTTGTGTCTTGAAAGAATACTAATGAATTTTCGAATGAAATAGAGTTCCCTTTTTCATTATTTCCCTTTTCAGTATCTGTCGCTTTTGCTAGTTGTGATTTTAAATGACATTTTCCGTTACATTGTAATTCTGGAGTCTCTTTATTTACACAAAGTTCATTTTTAATGTAATCGTAAAATGCAGCATATTCCACTAAAGGGATTAGTGGTTTAAAAATTAGAAATAACGCTAAAAGTAATGTCGCTGTTTTCACGTCACGAATTTCAATATTTTTTTTTGACTTTCCTAATCTTAAAATGTATATACTAGTTAATATTTTAAATCGAACGTTAAAAGCGTGTGAATTTTTTTTTTGTTATCTGTTGTAAATTAGTGTATTATATTTGTTGTTTGAAAGTGTTAGTGTTAATAAAAATAAAAGACATTTTCATCTTGTTTTATGGGATTAGGCTATATTTTGCCTCACTGGTTATGTTTACACCTCCATAAAATGTTAAATTGAAATTAATATTCCATGTGTTTTTAGATGTTTTTACTCCACTTATAGTGCCTATAGGATCGACATCTTTAGCTACACTATAAGGGAAATAACAGAAACAACTTTGTGTTAACACTAAATCTGTAGTTATTAATTCGGTATTGGAGTAGGAGAAACTCTCTAATTCAGGATCGATTTCGAATTTAATATATTCAAAATAACCATCGTCAGATAGATTTTTGTCTGTTTCAGCAACAAACTCGTATAAGAATACCAATTTATCACCAGGTTCTACAACCCCATATTTCATATATGTGTCACCTTCTCCTGTTATAACTGTTAACTCACTATTTTCTGTATAGGTGTAACTATAGGTGTCTCCATTACCATCATCATCCGTGTTACAAGAATACAGTAGCATAGTTAGTATACATATTATATAAATTTTTCTCATTGAGTAAGGTTTTTTAATTGGTGTTTATTCTATATTTAATTCTGTTTTAACCAATTGGTATTCATATAGTCCAACGTTATTTTTACTTGCAGATAATAACAGTGAATCTCTAGTTACTGTATAATTATATGTACCATTTAGTATTAAATTCCAATCAAAATCTGCAGTCCAAATATTTTGATCTGTAAAGTTTATAGTCGTTGTATTTGTTTCATAAGTCCCGCTTCCTACTGCAGGAATATAGTAATCATATCCAATACATTCATAGGTATTATTTGTGTTTAAACTTACCATTACTGGGTTAGAAAAAATAGTACCATCACTATACGTTACTGTAAACAATCCTGTATAATTTCCGCTTAAATTTTCATTAATATTATCGTCGTCGTTTTGACAAGCAATTAGTGATAATATTGATAAAACGACAAATAGAATGTTTCCAAATTTAGTTTTCATTATTGTTTTTTATTTATAGATGACAATTTATGAAAATGGTTGCGTGTCTATTATGTTTATATTAAACTATTAAAAAATAGAGAGTTTAGATTTTGTAGTAAAGGCTTCTAAAAATTTCATGCCTTTAAAAGAATTTCCGTTCTTATTTAATTTAGGACTCCATACTACAATGGTGTATTGATCGGGGTGAACCGCTACAATACCTCCGCCAACACCACTTTTTCCTGGTAGCCCAACTTCAAAAGCAAACTCACCAGACTCATCATAAAATCCGCAGGTTTGCATTAGGGCATTTATACGTTTAGATTGACGTTCGGTAAGTATTTCTTCTTTGCTATACGTACAACAGCCGTTGTTTGCTAAGAATAAAAAAAGTTCAGAAAGTTCTTTGCAGTTCATCTCTAACGAGCACAGGTTAAAATAGAAATCTAGTACATCGTCGGGTTCATTATTTATATTTCCTAAAGACTTAATAAAATTACATAATGCGATATTCCTATAACCTACTTTTTTCTCGGATTCTGCAATTTTACGGCTATACTTAATGTTTGGATTATTAGAAATTCGTCTTACAAAATCTAAAAATTCGGCTTTAGGGTTATCTAATTCTGTTAACAAGATGTCTGAAATAACTAAAGCCCCCGCATTAATAAACGGATTTCTAGGAATTCCGTTTTCAACTTCTAATTGTAATAACGAGTTAAAGGCATTTCCAGAAGGTTCTACATCTACACGTTCCCATATTTTTTTACCTAAAATTCTATAAGCCATCACTAACGATAACACTTTAGCAATACTTTGGATAGAGAATTTTTCAGAACAATCTCCCATGCCAAATCCGTTCTGGTCCATGGTGGTAATGTATACTCCAAATTTTTCAGGATCTATATTTGCTAATTCAGGAATGTAAGCTGCTAAATGGCCTTCATTTTCTATCTCTTTAACTTGATTGTAGCAATTTTCTATTATGCTTTTTATATTCACGGCGCTCTTTTGTATTTAATGAAAAGTGTTGAAAAAGAGACTAAAGTAATAAATACAAACGGAATAGTTCTTATTAGCACGTTTTAGTGTCTAGGACAAGTAATTATATTATTGCTGCATTGGAAGTAATTGTTTTTTTGTTAATGTAATAGACCTTATGTTTTCATGATCTTCAACTTCAATACTAAACGTATCTGGTAAATCTTTTTTAGTCCAATAATTATACAACGCTTCTGTGTTTAATCCAGATACATTTACGCCATTTATGGTTAGTATTTGTGTACCAATTTCTATAGGATTTTCTAATGGATAATCGTTTTTATATCCATAAACTATAATTTTATTAGTTAAGTAATTGGGATGAAAAAGCACTTGGTATTCAGAGATAATATTAGCCTTAATAGGTTTGTTTTGATCTAAATAAAACACTTCATTACTCCAATCTAATGTCACTGTAAAATGCTCAAAAAAAGTGTTACCTATTATATTAGATCCATTTTCAGAAAACGTAACCAGCTGGTCTTTAATTTTTAAATTATCGAGTAATTCTAAATCCAGTAAAGCACTGTAATCAGTACTTGTTAATATACCATTGGCTCCTATACTATTAACACCTGTAGCAGAAATATAAGGTATGGTATTAAGTGTATTTAAAGTAGCTGTTTTAGTACTTATGTTACCGCTATATCCCGTATCAAATGTAAACAGATCTTCAAACGTATTTAATTTGATTTTTATTTCTGCATCGCCGTATTTTCCGGATTTTGTGTTAAAATTATAGGCATTAGGGCTAATATGAAATGCATCTATGTTGTTAGCAATTCTAAGGATTTTATTTTTATAATCTATTTGCCATTTTGCCTTTCTCATTAAATTACTTCCTATAATTCCTACGTAATTATCTTTCCCTAAAAATTGATATAAATAAGAAAGATCTGAAGTATATGCGCCTGTATTTAGAAAATTGATATTTCCAATCTTTAGGTCGGCTATAGTGTAATATGTACTCTCTTTACTAATGCCATTAACATCTGAAATATCTCCATTTACGTTATTAGATTTAAGATTAATAGATTCTATTATACTATAATCTATCATTGTTATATCATTTCCTGTATCAAATATAAAAGGGTAGTTTTTTCCATCTATATATACATCTAAAATAATCTGATTTTTAACATATCTAAACGGAATTTCTTCAAAATATTGATCTTGTTTAACTTCACCTTGTGTAACCGTTTTTAATCTTTTTATAGCCGAACAATTCACTAAAAAACAAGATGCTAAAATAAGTAGAAGTAGCTTTTTTTTCATACGTATGTTGATTGATTTTTTTAGATGAAGTTTTGGTAGAAAATAACCAATTTAGGAAATAAAAACTAAACAAAACATTTTAAGACACTTTAGCGGTTCCTTTACTCTGAAATATATGTGTTCGAATAACAGTCAAAACAATCGCCCACGAGAACAAGTGTGTTGTTAGTAATAGTTATAATTTGTTTAAATCCATTCTCCTGAATTAGCATTTCTCGAGTGTCGTTAAAAAGTTCCGAGGTTCGGTTTTCAATAGTGTAAGCTGTTTTAAAGTTTAAAACCTCATTTTGATAACTTGCTATTGAGTCTGCCGTAATAATAAGCATTCTATTTTCGCCTGTACTTTCTGGAGTTTCTGTGGAGCCCGTTAGACCTCCAGATGCACTTTGCCATTGCCAATTTCCTGTTATTACAGAAGTAGAAATACTGTCGTCAGACTCTGAACAACTATAAAGTATTAATGTGATTATGGAAAGGTAAATGATTTTTTTCATGTGGTTAGTTTCTTTATAGATGTACTAATATGTATTTGGTTGCGTGGGGAGGATGATTGTTTTCATGTGGAAGCTTATTTAATTGATGTCTTTTATTCTTTAATATCTGCTTCATCATCAGTAGAATCATATTTTTCTCCTTTTTCCCAAGCTTCTGTAATTTTTTTATAATTAGGAAAGTCTTTTTGAAAATCCTTTGTCCAATTTTCTATAAATTTCGGATTATTGCTATTAGGTCTTGGATTTGCATTATTCATTCTTGCTTGAACTGGTGTTCTAACAGCATCACCCATAACTACAACATGTTGTTGTGGTAAAATAGGTAGTTGTTGTAAAATATCCTCATTTGCAGCTGAAACTAGTTGCCGGACATATTTTTGGTCTTCTGGATTTTGAAGTCTATGTATAATAAATGAATTACATTGGGATAATACAGTCTTAGATAATTCTGAAGGTCTTTGACTAGAAACAAGTAATGAAATTCCATATTTACGACCTTCTCTTGCAATTCGTTCAAAGACCTTTTTAGCTATAGATTCTCTATCACTACGGTTTTTCTCAGGAATATAATTTTGTGCTTCTTCTAATGCGATAACCATTGGTAATTTACCTCTTTCAGGTAAACGAGATGTAAATTCTAAAATAAGTCGTCCAATTAAACCTGTAATTGTTTCTAAAACCTCAAATGGTAATAAAGACATATCAATAATTGTCACTTGACTAGATTTGGCTTCTTGTAACTTTTCTATATCAGTTTTTCCTAATTTAGTTTTATATGATTCGGTAAATAAGTCAGTGTCTGTTGAGTTATAAACTTTACAAAAATCTCCTAAAATAAATGAAATGAATTTTGCTAATGCATTTGTGATTTCTTCTGTTTCATTTAAAAGTAGTGGTTTTGAAATTCTTTCATCACTTAAGTATGATTGCAATCTCAACCTAAGAGTTGAAACGAATTCTCTTAATCTATTACCGGAATTTTCTTGTTCACTAATTGCTTCATCAAAAAAACTTTCTAGTAAATCATGAAAATTGAAATAAATAGGTAAATCAATATTACGTTCTTTAGTTACTTCAACCTTTCTAGCTGAAGAATAATATAAAGAGAGTTCAGTTTTTAAGATTTTTGCACTTTCGGTTAAAACAGCAGCGCTAATATTACCTTTTAGATAATCATTTTTTGTTTTAGTTATTTTTGACTTCTCTTTCATCAGATTTCTAAGTGAATCCAATATTTTAGTTTTATCAAAATCGGTATCTAATTCAACCAACTCTTTACCAAAATCCTCTAAACCTTCATAAATCGTATTAATTATTTTAAAATCATTGGTAACACATTCGTTAATAATTATTTCTAATTTTGATATATAGGCTTGTGGTATTAGTTTTTGACTAATTGAAACCGTTTGGTTTTTTGCTAACCCTAACGCATGTTTCAAAACAGGAGCTTGTGTACCTGAAGTCGGTTCAAAGAGGTAATCAAAATCAGCAAAATTCATAAACCAAAAAGGAACTTTCATTCCATCTTTATCAATATGAAATGGATTAACTAATTCCAGGTTCTTATATGGATTTTCTTTTGTTCCTTGAAAAGCTTGTTTATATTCTCCGTTTGTGTCAAATATTATAATGTGAGCATTTTTGAGCTTTTTCCCATTATAGTCAAAATCAAACATGCTTTGAATAATAGAAGCAAATGTACATGACTTACCAGAGCCTGTATTTCCCAATATTGCTGCATGTTTACCGAAAAATTTATCAGGATTTATTTTTATTTTATAATCTGAAAACGAAGGAGATGTTCCAATAGGTAAGTAGTAATCATCATCAAAATTTATTTTTTCTGAGCCTTCTTTCTTCTTTTGGTCAAAAATATTATCCAAGTCTTGACTTGTAACATACCAAACAGGATTGTCAAGAATAGGATAGTTGTAAACTCCTTGAATATATTTTCCGCTATTTTCAATTGTTCCAATCATTGTTGCTACCAAATATCTTGCGGATTTGGTTAAGAATATAGCTTCCTTATTTTTTTCGATTTCAGTTTCATCAATAGACCTAACACTTGTAACCATAGCTACAATTTTATCAGAGCCAATTGGAATAATTACGTAGGAATTAATTCTAGCTACTTCAAAGATATCTTCATAACCACTTTTATAAAGACTTTTTAAATCATCATCAAGACGAATATAAGCTCTAAAACTATCAACAGAAATTACTTTTCCAATACTTCTTTCACTCATTATTCTTTGTCTTTAGTTGGTTCAACTTTAGAAGTTTTTGTTCTCAACAATTCATTTAATGTATTTGCAACTTTTTCGTTATTGTCGATATTATTGAAATTTGGCATTAATGTATCTGAGAAAGTTAAAAAGTCTCCAAAAAATTCACCTTCTAATATGATTATTCTTGGGTCATTAAGATCTTTTAATTTTTTGATATATTCATTTTGTGTACCTTGAAAATCAACTACAATAAGAGTAAAGGTTGGGTTTGATAAAGCCTGATAAATAATATCATTAAAATGCTCGTCACCAAATGAGTAGCCAACTGTAAGTAAAACCGATTGAGATTGAGTTATAGTTGAGGCAAACTGTCTAAAAAGTTCTGAGTAAGGCAAGTCAAGAGTATATGATTTTTTAACAGCAGAAGGGTAGATTATTATTTCCCCTTTTTTCTTTAGGGAATCTATTAATTCTAAAGGTTTTTCTTCAATTCCATAAAGATTATTAGCATCTCTATATTCTGAATTAACCCAAGATAATGATCCATGCAATTTATAATATTTTACTACTTTTTCTATTCTTTGTATTTTTCCAGAAGTAGTAGAGCCTGGATAAAAAATGTCATATTCAAATGTTTCTGGCTTAAAGTATCTTTTATGAAATCCAGAAAAACCATCGATATAATGAACACCAAGCTTATCAAAAGCATATTCAAAAGCTAAATCATAGTTTGCAGTAAAGATATTTGCTCGTTTTAGATTTAATGGTCTTTGAAGAAGAGCTTTAAGAAACATTTCATGGTAGTAGTATTTATTTTTTAATGCATTTTTAAATGACTTTTTCTTATCTCTTTTAATTATTTTTCTAAGTTCAGATGTGGGTATTTTTCTTTTGTCAACATCACAAACTAAAAATAACCCCTCTTTTATAGCGGTAATTAGTTCTGAAATTTTATCTGTTCTAATCTGACTTTTATCTAAAGAAAGTACAAAATCTTTAGCTATTAAATAATTCAAAACCTTTTCATATTCAATAGCTATTTCATTAGATTCTAAATCACGTACTATATCAGATTCTATTTTAAATTTCCATTTTCTTTTATCTTCAAAAGTTTGAGTTCCAGAAATTAGATTACCTTTTCCTTCTTTTAAAAAATCAGTTTGTAGTTCTTTAATAACAGAAAGGAGACATTTGTATGTATCAGTATCATTAATTAAATCAAACTCCTTTTTAATATAATTTTCTACTTCTATTGGGAAATTACGAATAGCTACTGCACCTAAATGAATTGAAGTACCTGAACCAAAAAGAAAACTAACATTATCTAATTCAAGATAATTCTTCAGCATTAATTTAATTTTATCAATGATTTTTCCTTGGTCTAAATCTTCAGCTATCCAATCAGCTAACTTATCTGTGTTTCCAAAGAAAATTTTATTCTTTGTTGGTTCAAAATGTGTCATTTAGTATTAATTGATTAATAACTTTAAATATAACATTTTATAAAAAACTAAGAACCATTTAATCAGCTGTATTTTAACATAATAATGCGACCCTGAAACAAGTTCAGTGTGACGGTTGTGTGCTAATAAGATAAATTTGAAATTTTATTTTCCTAATACAAAATTTTAAGTTTCAGTTGGTCTTCAACTTTAATAGTTCCAGAATTTAAAATGGTATTATTTGTTTCGTGATTATTTTTTTTGCCCCATAATACGGCCACATGTGTTACAGGATTGTTAGTAAAGGTATTGTCTGCTAACTCTACATTTACAATACCTTTAGTTTGTAGTAAAATACCATTGCCTGTGTTGTTTCCGGAGTTTGTAAAGCTACTGTTACTTACTGTTAAAATACCGCCAATGGTAGTCTCGTCGTACCCGTCTCGAAGAAAGTTAATGACATTATCGTGTACATTTATAAATTCACAATGATTTATAGTTACCAGTTCTGCATTATAGTTTCCTTCATCTTCTGCTGCTAATTCTAATCCGTTTTTACAGTCTTTAAAAGTTGTGTTTATTATAGAAATGTTATCTGCAAATGTGGCTTTATAAGCTTTTAAAATGTAATTAAAATTGGTAATTGTACAACCATGAACATATATATTATAAGCCGATTTCATATTCTCTCGCAATGGTGCGAATGCAATGTTTGCGTCGTTTCCTTTTAGGTTAATATGCTCTAGATGGAGTATTCCCTTTGGATGCATTTTAAAGGCTGGCGTATTGGTGTTTCCGGTGTATACTAATTTTGGTGGAGCTGTTGAGTCTTTAGCACGAATGGTTATGTCTTTATCTATGCTTAAAGGTGAAGTTAAGGTATATAGTGAAGCTGTTAATTCTATAATATCTCCGTCTTTAGCTGTTGCAATTTTTTTAGATAAATCACCTTCAGCAGCCGTAGCCATTAGAATTTTAGATTCCTTTTTCTCTTGTTTTGGAGTAAACCATTTTGGTCCGTAAATAGATTTGTCTATTTTAAAATTTTTGGCAGCGTTAAGATCTACTATAGCACCAATACGGTTATTTTTTTCTCTAGAGACTCCAAATAAATCATGATCTATCTTGGCGAAATCATAACCCAAAAATACATCGTTTAAAATGTTGTTTTTAGCATCATCAGGAGCATACAACCAGTCGTTAATTTTGGTCATGTGTAATGGTATATTCAATAAAACATTAAAGTCTGTATAGATACTTCTATTATTATCTATAACATTCTTTTCGTATTCAATTCCATCCATTTCACTATGGTTTATAAAAGGCGTTTTATTTTTTTGCGTATTGTAAATTATATTATTAGCAATAGTAGATCGAATAGGAGGTGCAGAACGAATTTCGCTTGGTGGTAATACATCTGCACTTTTTAGATTTTGTCCGACACCAATTTGCCAAGTCGATTCACAATCTACCCAAGTATTAAAAGCCACAACTACGTCTGATACTTGTAAATAGCGGTTTAAAGGCGTCATAGGAATACCATTCATAATGGCAAGTGGAGCTCTAAATTCTTTGCCTTTTATTTTATAGAAGTAGTTATTTGTAATCCAATGCCCGCTATTTACTACACGAATTCCTCCATAAAAATTGGAGTCGTCTCCACCAATAAATATATTCCTATCAACAGTAGCATAACTACCATGTCTTAATACCAACGAGCCTTCACATTTATAAAATATATTGTTAGTATATGAATTGAAATTTGTTTTATCCGAGATAATTTCAACTTCACCATTACATGCTTCAAAATAATTGTTTGATACATTTACATAGCCTGGTGATACGCGTGTTTTACTATCACCTACACGAATGGTTTCTCCTCTAGGACCTCCTTTTCTTGGACGCGGACCAAAATAATTATTTATAATTTGATGATGAGTATTTATATGCTCGTTACCAGTAAAAAATACACGAATGGTTTCTCCATCATTAGATTTTCCTGTAATATAACAATGATCTAGTTGATTGTGTTTTCCGAAAAATTCTATCCATCTGTCGCTATTTAAACGCGAAGGCTGTGTAAAATCTTCAATAATAGTATTGGTTACTCTACAGTTAAAAGCCACATGGTCTTCGCCTATCATATATCTAATAATAGCACTTTTTGGTGTATGTCCATTTCTAAAATATAAACCATCGACCACTAAAAATTCACCACCTAAATGTAGGTAAGATGTACCTTCTATAAACACTTTTCCGGGTGTTTCTGCGCGTAATGTTATGGGGAGTTGTTGCGTTCCAGTGCCTTTAAAATTGATTTCTACATCTTTCCAAATACCATTTGCTAGTGTAATCAAGTCTCCTGGTACAGCATCTAATATGGCTGTATTTAGTTCTTGACTATTGGTAACGTAAATGCTGTTTTGGGGTGAATCTTTACTACATGTGCATAATAGGAAAAGGGCACTTAAGAGAAACATAGTTTTTTTCATTAGTACTATTTTAGTTTGTGTTAGCGACTGTCGTGTTTTTATAGGGCTTTTTTTTGAATTGCTTTTTCAGGTTGTAGCAAAAAACTAAAGATTTTTTAAGAAAAAAGATGATGATGACCCCTATAATTTACATTTAACATAAAAGTAATAAAAAAAGCGTAAGCCAAATATGACTTACGCTTTATAGCTAGTATTTAAAAAGTGAGGCTTATTTTGTATACGCTCCCGAAGAATATGTTAATTCGTAACTGTGAGTATAAATTTCGAAAACAATTCCGAAAGGATCTTCTACATAACACATTTTAAATGGTTTCTCGCCTGGATAATATGCTCTTATAGGCATACGTTGTTTACCACCGTAAGCTACAATTTTATCTATTAGTGTTTCAATATTTGGGTCTTGAATACTAAAGTGGAATAATCCAGTGTTAAACGGATTAAATTCGGGAGCTTCTTTTACGCCATGAGGAAATGAGAAAATTTCTACACCAACTCCGTCAGAAGTCGATAAATGTGCGATTTCAAATTCTTCCCAATCTTCACCAAACACATCAATACACATGATACCAATGGCTGTGTCTTTTTCTTTTTTTATGGTAGATGGTTCCATAATGGTGTACCAGCCCATGACTTCTGTGTAAAATTTTACAGCTTTTTTAATATCGGGTACTGTAATTCCAATATGTGAAAATGATTTTGGATAATCTGTATTTGTTGACATAATATTTGATTTAGATTACAAATTTAATCTATATTTGTCTATATAACAAGTACTTACTAAAAAGTAGTATAGTTACTAAAAGTAGTAAAATACTGATTATTAATGTATTAAAATTTAATTTTGAACAAAGAAAACAATTGTCCACTTAATTATACCATGAATTTAATAGGTACAAAATGGAAACCTTTAATATTATTTCATCTTCTAGAAGGCGATTTACGCTCAGGAGTATTACAAAAACATATTCTTGGAATATCCAATAAAATGTTTACGCAAACGGTACGAGAATTAGAGAAAGACGGTTTGATTTGTAGAACTGTTTATCCTGTTGTACCTCCAAAAGTGGAATATGGATTGACAGTTAGAGGAAAATCTCTAGAACCTATTTTAAAAGGTTTAGATGCTTGGGGAGCTAAAGATTGGAAACAGTCTTAAGTTTAGCTTTTGGATATTTTTTTTATTCTATGTTAAATAAGTCCTATAAAAATTGAAACATAATACAATCCAGTAAGTATAAAGACAACGCCTGCTACGGTGCGCATTAGTTTTTCAATTTTTGTAATCTTATTATAGAATATCCCTATTTTTCTTGCGGCAGAAACTAGTAAATAAGTAAATAGTATAACGGGTAATCCGGTTCCGAAAGCGAAAATAATAGGCAAGTATAAGCCGTCTGCAGATGTAATAGACATAGGAATTAGCATACCAAAAAACAAGGCCCCACTGTATGGGCAAAAGGCTAAGGCGAATACCACACCAATTAAAAATGCCCCTAAAAGACCTTTATCTTTGAATTTATCTGATAGTTTGTCTTGAAAATTAATTGTTCCTAAAAAGTTGATTTTTATTACGTTTAGCATTATTAACCCAATAAGAATTAATAAAGGCCCCAAGTATTTTTCGCCATTCTGATTGAAAAACCGTGCAATATGAAATTTACTAGCTCCAAAGTATAATATTAGTCCAATGACTGTATAGCTAAAACCTCTACCTAAAGAATAAAGTAAACCACTTAAAAATACCTTGCGTTTATTGGCTATGTTTTTAGATATAAATGCAGTAGCTGTAATATTGGTTGCTAATGGACACGGACTAATGGCTGTCATTAGTCCGAGTAAGAATGCCGATAAAACTGGAATGTTGTAATTCTCTAAAAGCGATTGAAGAACATTCATTTACAATGTGTTTAATGCAGTATTTATTTTAGTTTGTAATCCTTCAGAAAAGGCTGCTTTATCTGTTCCATTCATAAATGCAAAATCTGTTAAATCTATGTGTTGTTCTTTTCCGTCTTTAATTACATTTAACATTAAGGCTGTTCCTGCAGCTTCAAATTTTTCGGCTACTTTTTTGTTGGCTTTATCATCTACATTTATAACCTGAAATGTCACTTTATTGTCTTTTAATTCATTTGAGAAATAAGTGTCTAAAGTATATTTAGTATTGGCTTCTATGGCTTTACACGTCATACATCTGTGAGTAGAGTGGAAGTCTAATACTTCTATTTTAGATATAGATTTGTCTATATTTTGGTCTTCTTTTTTAGTTTGTCCGTTGCAAGCCGTTAACAAAAAGGTGATGCTTAAAACGGTTGAAAATTTGATTATTTTCATAGTATATAAAGTTTATTTTAGTCTAATCTATCTGTTTTTTATAAAATCATATTAAACAAGAATCCGGAAAAGATTATGGCAAGTGTCACTACGCCAAAGAAGATGGCAATTAACTTTAAAGACATTACTTTTTTTAATAAAGTAGCCTCCGGTAAGGATAAGCCCACAGTCCCCATCATAAACGCAATGGCTGTACCTAGCGGGACACCTTTAGCAACAAAAACTTGAATAATGGGAACAACACCTGCTGCATTTGCATACATTGGTACCGCTAAAATGACAGCTAATGGTACGGTCCACCATTGGCCACCTCCTAAAAATTTATTAAAAAAGTTTTCAGGAACATAACCGTGCATAGCACCTCCAATTGCAACTCCTATAATTATATAAATTAGTACACCTTTAATAATGTCCCATGCATTTTGTGTAATTTCAGGGATACGTTGTTTAAAGGTTCGCTTTTCTTCTTGATAATAGTCTTGTTGGTTTTTTTGTGCCATGATGTTTTTAACCCAATCAGAGAGTAGAGGTTCTAGATTAAATTTACCAAGAATCCATCCCCCAAGTGTGCCAAGCATAATTCCAGAACTTACATAAATTAAAGTGGCTTTTACGCCAAACATACCCAGAAACATGGCAATTGCGACTTCGTTAACTAAAGGCGAGGTGATTAAAAAAGCAAAGGTAACACCCAACGGAATTCCGCCTTGTACAAAGCCAATAAATAATGGTACAGATGAACAAGAACAAAAGGGAGTAATCGCTCCGAAAATCGATGAAAACAGGTATTCTAAGCCATATAGTTTATTTTTATTCAGATAGTTTTTTAAACGTTCTATCGGTAAATAAGTATTTACGATTCCCATAATAAATACGATAATAAATAATAGAATTAGGATCTTAATAGTATCGTAAATAAAGAAATTTAAAGCAGTTCCGAGATGGGTATTTGCTCCAATACCACAAACAGAGTAGATTAACCAATCTGCAAAATGTTGTAACCAATCAAACATATTAAAGCGTTTTTATAGTTCCGCTAATGGCACAAGATAATTTTACTGTATTGTAAATTGTACCGTGTTTTTCGATGTTCTTTTTTAGTAAATCTATATTCAGGTTATTATCTGTGCTGTAAATTTTTAAATCATAATGAATGTTCTCCATTCTAGGAGGATGTTCTAAACGATCTGCATGTACATTTACAGTTGCTTTGGTATAAGAGAAATTCATCATTTTAGAAAAGCGTTCTACATTTTTTAGCATACATGCAGAAAATGAACCTAAAAATAGTTCTGCAGGATTTGGTAACGTGTCTGCTGTTTGTGATGTCGTACCAAAATCTATTTGAGAAGATTTGATACGAATCTCTGCATCCTGATTTGAAACTGAAGATGCGTTGATTTGATAGTTCATGACTCTTATTTCAAAAGTTCCAATACTTCAGTTTTTGATGGTACTCTTCCTTTTATTGTAATAACATCATCGACAACTAATGCAGGTGTTGTCATGACGTTATATTTCATGATCTCCATAATATCTTCAACTTTTTCAACATTAGCATCAATGTTATTTTCAGTTATTACATCTTTTACAACGCCTGTCATGGCTTGACATTTTGGGCATCCAGTTCCTAAAATTTTAATTACTTTACTCATAATATTAGTATTTGTTTATCGCCAATAAACGATAAGATTATTAAAAAAATATCAATCAAAAAATTCTTTAAATAGTGATTTTGCAATTTTCCAATTCTCTTGATTAATACAGTATTTTATTTTTGGTGATTTTAATTCGCCTTGAATTAATCCCGCATTTTTTAATTCTTTAAGATGTTGAGAAATTGTAGACTGCGCTAAAGGAAATACATCTACTAAATCACCTGTAAAACAACAAGATTGTTTATCTAAATGTTTTAAAATTGCAATTCGTGTTGGATGTCCTAATGCTTTTGCAAATCGTGCTAAAGCTTCAGTATTTTCTTTGTATTCTATATGTTCTAAACTTCTTTTCATATTCTTATCGTAAAGATACGATTGGTTTTTTTGTTAAAATGTGACTTATGTCACCTACAGTAATATTTTTATAAAAATAATTAAATTTAGTTAATATGTTAGAGTCAAGTTTTACCTAAGTTTAAGTGAATCATAATTTTAAGCACACGTAATCATGGTTCAATTTTTTATACTTTTTTTAAGTTGAATTAATTTGATGTATCATATATTAATCGTAATATTACAATGGTTAGTTTTTTAATGAATAGACGTTTGTAATTCGTTGAAAAACTATTATTCAATTATATAATTTATGGTTTGAAAATTACTTAGAAATCATAAAGATTTTATTAATAACTAATTTAATATCATGAGCAAAGAACAAGAACTTAAAGACATTGTAAAGGCACGTTATGCTAAAATCGCAGAACAAGGGAAGGTTGAAAATGCCTCGTCATGTTGTGGTGCTACGCCGCCAACAAACAAAGTGTATAATATTATGATGGATGATTATTCTGAAACCAAAGGGTATGTAGAAGATGCAGATTTGGGTTTAGGTTGCGGATTACCTACACAATTTGCTAAAATTAGAAAAGGTGACACAGTAATTGATTTAGGTTCTGGGGCAGGAAATGATTGTTTTGTAGCGCGACATGAAACTGGTGCAGAAGGAAAAGTGATTGGAGTAGATTTTACACCAATTATGATAAAAAAGGCACGAATTAATGCTGAAAAATTAGGTTATAATAACGTTGAATTTAGAGAAGGTGATATTGATGATATGCCTGTAAGTGACGACGTTGCAGATGTAATTGTAAGTAATTGTGTCTTAAATTTAGTGCCTAATAAACAAAAAGTGATTGGTGAAATTTATAGAGTTCTTAAGCCAAGCGGACATTTTAGTGTGTCCGATATTGTATTAATTGGAGATCTTCCAAAAGCATTACAACAAGATGCAGAAATGTATGCCGGTTGTGTTGCTGGAGCCATTCAGCGTAGTGCATATTTACAGCTAATTGCAGACCAAGGATTTAAAAATATTCAAATTCAAAAAGAAAAACCCATTGTTATTCCTAACGATATTTTAAGTAAATATTTATCTACGGAAGAAGTCAATGCTTTCAATACTGGTGGTGTAGGTATTTTTAGTATTACTGTGTATGCTGAAAAACCCGGAAATGTAAAAGCAAAAACACCATTAGAATTTTCTGAAATAGAGCCTTCTAATTGTTGCTCTCCTTCTACAGGTTGTTGTTAATTTAGAGAACATATTATAGCTAAAAATGAAAACACCAGATTTTACATCTTATCGTAAAATCTGGTGTTTTTGTATAAGTAGCGTCTTTACTTGGTACCTCCTTTTTTGTCTATTTCTAAAGCAATTTTATAAAATATTCTAAAGTCTTTTGTATTATATTTTGCACGCATGGCAGATAATACATCTACCAATCCTAAACTGTTCCAATCCCAAAGCATAGTATCGAAATTGTATTTATACATTTGTGATCCCACTTCTTTTCTTATAGCTTCAAGTTCTGCAGTATTAATTCCGTTTTCGGATAACTTTTCGGTAATTTTTTTTTCGTCTTCAGGTGTGAATTCTGTATCTAAATAGGGTTCTAAAATCCAATCCCAGTTCCATCTGTGTTTCACTAATGTTATGTCGTGGCGTTTTGCAAAGTCTTTTAATTGGTCCTTTTGTGTTGCAGATATAAAAATAATATCGTCACCAACTTCAATACTACAAGTACCAAAATCTAGACTAATGGCATGAATTTTATGAGGTGAGATCCTTTTTTTAGGGTAAGCTATAGAAGGTTCAAAAGGGTACTCTGAGATATTGATATGGTCCTCTAAAATTTCAGATTTTCCAATACCACACAATAAGGTTTTTACACCGCTATATTTTGTGTTATAAAAATCGTCTAACACCGACTTTTCTGCTTTTGGCTTAAATATGTTTCTAAAGAAATTCAAGAGTATAAGGTGATTAATTTTTAGATTTTAAAACAGATTTTATATTGTCTAAATTCCCGTCTATATTACTTGGAATATCAAGACCTAAGATGTTACACATTAACGGATAAATATTAATGTTTTGTGTTGAAGGTATAACGTAACCAGATTTAAATGCAGGACCATTGGCGTAAAAAATGCCTTGCATATCTTTATGTTTCGGATCGTAACCATGTACACCAACTGCTGTGATTCCTTCTTTTTTCATGTCTTCTATACGTTGCGTTTTCGAAAAATAATAACCAAAATCAGGTATCACTTGTACGCTTCCCCAATCTTTATTTTTAGGAGCATATTCAAAACCTGGTGTATTTTCTGTTTTATAGGCTTTAAAATGGTGTTCTTTTGGTTTTAAGTACTTCAATATAGCATTAACACTAACTCCTTGTTTTGGATGAATATCAAGCATGGCCCCATTGTCTATCAACTCAAATAGATCTGTATTTGTAACATCTTCAACAGGTATAAAATGAGAAGGTTTTACAGCTGTCATTCCGTGATCTGAGACTACAATTATATTTACATCAAGACCAGTAGCTGCAACACCATCAAATAAATTGCCTAAATTTTTATCTAAATTTAATACAGCATTTTTAATTTTTTCTTGATTATTAGGGCCATAACGGTGTCCGACATCATCTAAATCAGAGAAATACATAGTAATCATGTGTGGCCTTTCTTTTTTAGGTAAGTCTAACCATTTTAAAACTTCTGCAACACGAGTTTCATTTTTAATTTTTCCATCGTAAGTATGATAATACGTTGGGTGAATACCTTGTATATTAGCTTCAGAACCTACAAAAAAGTAACTTGCAGAAACCATATTAGATTTGTCGGCTTGTACCCAAATTGGAGTTCCTCCGTAAAATTCACCATCTTCAACTTGTTCTCTATTTCTAATATTATAGATTGTGTCTTTTTTATAACTAAAAAACGAGTTTCCAATTAAACCGTGATGATCAGGATACATTCCTGTTGCAATGGTGTAATGATTTGGAAATGTTTTTGAAGGAAAAGCAGGAATAAGCGATTCTGTTTTTACTCCGTTTTCTATAAAGCGAGTAAGATGTGGCGGTTTATATTGATCCACATAATCCCAACGAAAACCATCTAATGAGATTAAAATAACGTAAGGTTTTTTTCTTGATGCTTTTGAATTTGTAGTCAGATTAGCTGTGTCTCCTATGTTTTTACTTGATTTACATGAACTAAATATGAAAGGAAGTAGTATTAAAAGTAGGAGGTAAGTAACTTTTTTTTTCATTATGGAATTATATAGATGTACTGAATGTGTTGTTTTTTTATTCATTAAATTTTAATTAAAATGAATGCAAAACAAATTTACACATAATTTTATACGCTGATTTTTTAAGTACTTAAAGTTTTATTAAATGTTAAGCATTCAATTGTATGTTGTCTTATTTTTTAACAGGAGTTCTTGTTCCGCCATGACCTCCAGCAACGATGACCATTATTTTTATACTTAAAATGATAAACTTAAAAAATTGAAGGAATGGATTCATCATTCTAAATCGCATTCTTGGAGATATTCTTTGCATGATTTATTTTTTATAAGTTATATTTTTACTTTTAAAATTATTGATTTACTTCATTTTTAAATTGATTAGTATAGATTTAATTCCTATTCAGGAATTAACCACCAAAAAGGTTTCATTTTTGCTTTATATAGAAAGGCATAGTGCAACATAAGTTTAAGCCAGTGGCCTGCGAGCCCTATTGCTCCGAAGGTTTTTCCTAAGTGCCTTCCATGTGAATTTGGATATTTTACAAAGTCAGGTACAATTGGGTAGGTTGTAATACTTACACCACTTCCGTTCCAGAAACCAAATCCAGCCGAGGCAATACAGGCAGCTCCCATATTTCCCATAGACCCTTTATGGTTTAAGGATTCTTGTTTGCTTTTAATACTGTCTATAATGTTTTCGGCAACCAATTTAGCTGTAATTCCAGAAGGCATTCCTGTACGTGGTGGTGCAGGAGCAATAACGGTTCCGTTTTTACTCGTTCTAGGTTTAGAAATGGCATGTGGTGGAGCAAATGCTATTCCAGGAGCAAAAATATTTTTATAACTCGGATTTTGATACGTTTCTGGCCAATCCTGAACCGTCCATGCTTCGTAAGGTTTTGGTGTATAATCGGCATCTACAATCATGAAACCTTTAAAAAGTTTTGCTGTAATATCATTTTCATTCTTGTCGTAAGCCTTAAAACCATGCCCAGAAAAAGATGGAATTAACATTGCAAAATCGTAAGTCTCAGATTTATGTTCACCATCTAAATTTTCGTAATGGGCAATACCATCTTCAATTTTGTTTACACCAGCTCCTAAAATCCATTTAATGCCTCGGTCTTCAAAAATCATTTCGACTAATTCGCTGGATTTCATAATCATGTCTCCGTAACTCATTAAGACACCATCCATTCCGAAATCTCCTAATTGGTATTCGTTAGATATCCAGGTAACTTCTGCCATATCTCTAACATTGTGTTTATGTAATTCCTTTTCTACATTTAATATATATTCGAATGCTGCACCTTGACAGGTAGATTTTGCATGACCAGTACCAATTAATATTTTGGCTTTTTTACCTGCTTTCATATGTTGGATGGCTTCGTTTAAACCTTTCCAAGCATGATCTGCATGTGAGTATGTACAGACAGAGTATGTTTTGTTTTTTCCAGGTATTAAACCTTCAGTAGCTTCAAAATTTAATTTTGGTCCAGTGGCATTAATCAAATAATCGTAAGTTACTTTTTCTTGTTGTCCTTTTTTCGCTCCATCAACATATTCAGATAACACAAAAGGCAATGTTTCTGTTTTATTACCTTCAGGATAAAAAGAAACGACTTTGGCCTGTTTAAACTCAATGCCTTTCTTTTTATATAATGGAGCTAATGGAAATAGTATTTTTTCAGATTTCATTCTTCCTATTCCTACCCAAATATTAGAAGGTACCCATTGGTAATTACTGTTTGGAGAAACAACAACGACGTCGTGTTTTTTAGATAATTTTCTGCGTAAATGTGTCGCGGCAACATGACCAGCAATACCAGCACCTAATATGACAATTTTAGACATTATTTTGGAGTTTTATAAGATTAACGTATAGGTTACAAATCAAGGCATATTATACTATTTATGAGTTTATAATCTGATTGATAGGATATCTTGATTTTATGTAAAGGTTGCCTTTTTAAAAGACCTACACAGTAACTCTGGTTACATATCTATTAATTTGTCTTTTTATAACTCCACACCGCTAAACCATTCATTATAAAAGCATAAACCACTGTTTTTAGTAATCTAGTAAGAATATCTGAAAAGCCAGAACCTTTAAGCATTACCATACGCATGACTTCTACAAAATATTTTACTGGGTTAAATTCGGTAACCATTTGTGCCCATTTTGGCATACTTTCAATAGGTGTAAATAAGCCGCTCATTAGAATAAAAATAACCACAAAAAACCAGGAAATAAACATGGCTTGTTGTTGGGTGTCTGTAAAGTTTGAAATGAATAGTCCAATTCCTAAAATAACTAAAAGATATACAGAAGTGTATAGATACATTAGTGGTAAACTACCAATAATGGGGATATTGAAAATGAGTCGGGCTAAAATTAATCCTACCGATAATAAGCCCATACCAATAACCCAAAATGGAAACAATTTTCCAATAATAAACTGACTTTTTTTAATGGGTGTTACATTAATTTGTTCTAGTGTTCCTATTTCTTTTTCACGAACAATATTCATCCCCGATAGAAATAAAGTAATCATTGTGACTAACAAAACAAGAATACCAGGAACCATATAGGTTTTATAATTTAAGGTTTCGTTATACCAAAATAGGGGAATAGTTTCAATGGAAATGGGTTGGATTTGTGTGTCTGAAACTTGTACTAAATCTGTTTTTATATTTTTATTAAAGTTTTTTATAATTTGAGAAATATAGACATTTTCTACACCTGCAGCAGCTCCATCAATAGCATTTATTGTGATGCCTAAAGTGTTAGATTTTTCTTTTTGTAAATCCCGTTCAAAATGTTGTGGAATTTGTAAAATAATATCTACATTACCTTTTAACATATCTGAACTTGCCAAGGTTTCGGAAGGGTAATTTTTTAGTACATTAAAATATGTAGAGGCATTAAATTTTTCGACTAATGCTCTAGATGTCGATGTACGGTCGTGATCTATATAACCAAATTTAATGTTTTTAACTTCAAAAGTAGCGGCATTCGATAAAATAACGAGTTGCAATATGGGTAAGACAAAAATTATAGGAAGCATCCCTTTATTTCTAAAAATTTGCTTAAACTCTTTTTGTATGATGTATAGAATTGTTTTCATAATATGTCCCACTAAAATGAGAATCTCTTATTAATTATACGTGTTGTTTTTTACTGTTTATTAATCGTTAAAAACTGTATACTCACTCTAATCTTATTTTATATTTCTTGACGCTTAAAGCAATAAAAAAGACAGACATTCCTATTAAAATTAAAGTTTCTTTCCATAAAAACTGTATACCAACGCCTTTAAGCATAATCCCTTTAATAATAATATTAAACCATTTTGCGGGTATAATATTACTAATTAGTTGTAGTGGTAAAGGCATGCTGGAAATAGGAAAAATAAAGCCAGATAATAATATAACGGGAAGCATAAGTCCCATTAAGGAAATCATCATTGCTGTTTGCTGAGTTTCTGAAATTGTTGAAATTAAAATACCTAAAGCCAACGCTGTAATAATGAACAACACACTTTCTAATGCTAATAAAATTAAGCTTCCTTGAATAGGCATTTTAAATATATAAATACTAAGTATAACAATAACAATTGCATTAATAATGGATAGAAAAATATAAGGAAATACTTTACCTACAATAACTTGAATGGGTTTTATAGGGGAAACCAAAAGGATTTCCATGGTTCCTAATTCTTTTTCCCTAGTAATAGAAATGGATGTCATCATTGCTGAAACTAGCATAAGAATAATTGTCATTACACCAGGAACAAACATGTATACACTTTTTAATTCTGGGTTGTATACCATTCTGGTTTCAGGAACAACTTGATATGTTATGTTAATGTCTTTATTTAATACACTTTGATACTGAATAAGAATGGCATTGACATAATTACTTATGGTATTTGCCGTATTGGGGTCTGTAGCATCAGTTACAATTTGTATGGTTGCATTATGATCTTTGATTAAATTCTTGCTGAAATCTTTTTCGAAATTTAAAACAGCTTTTACTTTTCCTTTTTTAAAAATAGCGTCAATATCAGATTCTTTTTCTATAAATTGATTGATACTAAAATATTTTGAAGCCGATATTTTATTAATAATTTCTTCTGTAGTGGCGTCTTTAGAGTGGTCTAAAACTGCAATATCTACATTGTTTATTTCATTGGTAATCGCAAAACCAAATAACATAATTTGTGCTATTGGCATTCCAAAGAGAATAAATAACGAGCGTCTATCTCTAAATATATGGTAGAATTCTTTTTTTATGAAGCCTATGAATCTTTTCATTTCTTTATTCCTGCAGACCTTGCAGATTCCTGCAGATCTTTTTTAGTTTTTTCTTGACTTGATATTTACTCTTTCTACTCAAACCTACATTATCTCGGGATAATTTTATATCTCTATTTCTACCGCTGATTTTGCTGATTACCGTAGATCTTTTTTATTTGATATTTATTTTTCTGCGCAAATTTGTATTATCTGCGAGACATTTTTATAACTCTCTATCTCACGCTGATTTCTCTGATAAGTACAGTTTTTTTTTAGTCCTTTTCTTCGAAAATCTGTGAAATTTGCGGGAAATGCTCTATCCTCGTGCTAGTTTTAAAAACACATCATTCATATTGTCTACTTTAAATTGTTCTTTAAGTTTCCTTGGCGTGCCTAAAGCTTCTATTTTTCCGTTTACCATGATGGATACGCGATCACAATATTCGGCTTCATCCATATAATGTGTGGTTACAAAAACGGTTGTACCATGATTAGCAGCTTTGTAAATCATTTCCCAAAACTGACGTCGAGTGATGGGATCGACACCTCCTGTGGGTTCGTCTAAAAATACAATTTTAGGATTGTGAAGTAGTGCCACAGAAAACGATAATTTTTGTTTCCAACCTAAAGGTAATGCTCCCACCAATTTGTTCGCCACAGCTTCCAAACCTAACTCTTCTACTAAAACAGCAGATTTCTCTTTGATTTTTGTTCTAGATAGCCCATATATACCACCAAAAAAAGTGATGTTTTCTTTTACAGTTAAATCGTCATACAAAGCAAATTTCTGACTCATATACCCAATATTTTTTTTGATGTCTTCTGCGCGAGTAAAAACATCGAAGCCAGCAACATTTGCTTTTCCTGAGGTTGGATTAGATATTCCAATTAGCATTTTCATTGCTGTGGTTTTTCCAGCTCCATTTGCTCCTAAAAAACCAAATATTTCACCTTTTTCAACCTCGAATGATATGGCGTTTACAGCTGTAAAATTTCCGAACATTTTGGTTAATTTTTCTACTTGTATGACTTTGTTATCGCTCATTATTTTGCTAATTCCATAAAGGTATCCTCAATGGTTGGTTCTGTGTTTTTAATTACTATTTGAGATAATTTTTTGGACTCTAAATATACTTTTAGATTTTCTGGATTAAAATCTGCTCTTTGGTCTGTGTAATGTACAAACTCTCCAAAAGGATACACACTGTGGTTGTACTTATAAGACTTTAGAGCATTTATAAGCAGATACATATTATGTGCACTTATATTATAAATTTGTTTAGAGTAATGTTTAACAATGGCATTAGGCGCATCAACCTGTAAAATTTTTCCATCCTGAATTAATGCAACCCTGTCGCACAATGCGGCTTCGTCCATATATGGAGTAGATACTAAAATGGTAATTCCTTTTTGTTGTAAGCGTTTTAGCATGTCCCAGAATTCTTTTCTCGACACAGGATCTACTCCTGTGGTTGGTTCATCTAAAAATAACACTTTAGGTTTATGAATTAATGCACAACATAATGCTAGTTTTTGCTTCATACCACCAGATAATTTTCCGGCTCGACGATCTTTAAAAGGTTCAATCTGTACGTAAATATCTTTAATTAACTCGTAGTTTTCCTTTATAGTTGTTCCAAAAATAGTTGCGAAAAAATTTAAATTTTCTTCAATCGTTAAATCTTGATAGAGTGAAAATTTTCCTGGCATATAGCCAACATTATTCCGAATCTTTTTATAGTCTGAAACGACATCAAAACCAGCAACCGTTGCAGAACCTTCATTAGCAATTAAGAGTGTTGTTAAAATTCTGAACAAGGTTGTTTTTCCTGCACCATCAGGACCAATAAGCCCAAAAAGCTCCCCTTCTTTTACATTAAAATAAATATTTTCTAAAGCTTTTACGCTTTTGTAAGATTTTGATATGTTTGAAACTGTGATACTCATTCTGCAGTATTTAACCATAGTTCGGCTGGCATGCCTATTTTTAGACTTCCATCATTAATTACATCTACTTTTACGGCATATACTAATGCCACACGCTCTTTTTTGGTTTGTATTATTTTTGGGGTAAATTCTGCTTCAGAAGCAATCCAAGTTACCGTGCCTTTATACGATTTCATAGTATCTATATTATCGATTTTTACGGTTACATTTTGTCCAATTTTAATGTTGGGTAATTGAGGTTCGCTAATATAAACGCGTAATTCCATAGTTTGTAAATTTGCAATTTTATACAATGGTTTTCCAAAAGTTGTAATTTCATTAGGCTCTGTATATTTGGTTAAAACAGTTCCGTTTATTGGGTTTATAATTTTACTTTTCTGTATTTGATCGTTGATTTGATTAATTTGAATATCTATTGATTTTAGTTCGTTTACCACAGGTGCATTCTGGATCTCTACACTTCTAATTTGGTTGTTAATGACATCTATTTCTCCAGTGACATCATCTAATTGTTTTTGTGTACCTGCATTATCTTTTATTAGGTTTTGTGTACGTGTTTTATTTGTATTTGCTGTTTTTAATTTAGAATTTAAAACGGCTATTTGAGATAATACACCTTTAGATTTTGAACTAATCACTGATTTAGAGATTTCTAATTGTTCGCGTTTTAGTGCCAACGGAATGGTATCTATATAACCTATAAATTGGTTTTCCTTTAGCTCGTTTCCTTCTTCTACATTAAATTGTAATAATTTTCCGTTGTTTTCTGCAGAAATGGTGATTTCTGTAGCTTCAAAATTCCCGTAACCATCTGCTTTTTTACTATTATTTCCGCAAGAAAATAAACTTGTTGCCATTATGCATAATCCTAATATATATATCTGTTTTTTCATTTTAATACTATTTAATTTTCGTTGATTTTTTATTGGCCTTTAATGATGTTGTAATTTGCTTTTGCAAGTTCTAACTGAATTTTATGTTTGACCAATGTGTTTTCATCTTCGTATAAATTTGTGAGTTCCGTAATGTAAGCTGAAGCCGTTATTACACCATTTCTAAGTTGTGAATCTGCTGCATTTAGCACTGTTTTTCTAAGCGTTATAATCTTTATATCTGATGAAATAAAATCTTCAATTTTCTCTATTTCTTGTTGTTGTTTATTTAATTCTATATTGGTATTTAATTTGAAAATTTCTGTTTCATTTTCAATAAAATCTTTGTTTATAGCTAATGATTCGCGTTGTTTTTTATTTGAGTTCCAATCGAAAACAGTCCAATTCAATTTCACACCAACAGTATAAAATGTTTGAAAAGAATTGTCTAACATGTTTAAACCAGGATTGCCGTAACCACCAGTTGCAAAACCAAGTAGTTTTGGAGCGTTATGTTTAGATAATACATTTTCTGAATTTTCAATTTCTTCTTTTTTAAGTTGAAATAATTCTAACTCGGGTCTGGTTAAATATGTTTGTAATTGTGTTTCTATTTGTGGATTTTTAAATTGTGTTTTTAGCGTTAAAGGCTGACTGATTAAACTTGATAATGTTTTTATAAGTGTCTCTTTATTACTGTTTACTTCTTTTAACTGCTGACTAATTTTTAATAGTTCTGCTTCTAAAACACTATCTGAAGATGGTAAGAGTACACCGTTACTAATGCCTGATTGAACTTCCTTAAGTTTGGCTTTTAATTGCTTTTGTTTAGCATTTAATAATAGTTCTGATTCTTGTTGCAATAAAATGGAGAAATAAAGCCGATTAACTTCTTGTTTTAGTTGGTATAAACTTACTTCAATTTGTTTCTGTTTGGTTTTAAGTTGAGCAGATTTTAGGTTTAAAGCGGCATCTGTAGCACCTCCATTATAGATTAATTGATTTACAGATACCGTGGCCCGATATTGATCTTGATTTAAAGGATCTACTCCAGACATTGCTGAAGGGAACTCAATAACATCGGACTGATAGGTGGCATATGCGTCTAAACTAACTTGTGGTAAATTTGAAGTAGAAATGACTTCGGTATCTAATTTGTTTTGATTGTATAGTAATTTTGTTTGTTTTGCTAATGGGTAGTTTTTAATTACCAATAGGTAACAGTCTTCTAAAGTAATGCTTTGTTGTGCATAACTTGGTAGCGTAATTAAGACGATTATAATGAGTATTAACTGTTTCATTTTAGGTGTGCTTTATAGCATTAATAATAAAGTTTGCTATTTCTATTTCACGATCTTCCATTAACTTATTATATGCTTTATCATCTGTATTTGTAAAAGCTTTTAGTAATGGTTTCGCAACAAAAGGAAATACATTTAAAGCCATAATATTGATAAATAATTGTTCTGCACTTATGGGGTTTATAATACCATTTTCAATTTCTTTCTGTAATTGTTTTTTGAACTTATCTAAATTTGGGAAACTTGGATTCTCTTTCATCTTTAATAAAAAATCAGGATTCCTATTGAGTTCTTGAATAATAAAATTCGGGATGTATGGATGCTTAACAATAAATGAAATATAGTTAGAGGTAAAGTTTCTTATTTTATTTTCAATAGTAGACTCATCATTTAATATGGCTTTTAATTGAGGAGCTAAAAGAGAAAAAGCATTGTTAAAAACGGCTTCAAATAACATTTGTTTACTTCTAAAATAGTAGTGTAACAAGGCTTTATTTATTCCTGCTTGATCTGCAATTTCTTGCATGCGTGCACCATCCATACCTTTAGACTGAAATACAAGTTTTGCTGCTTCTAATATGTGCTCTTCAGTGTTTTCGTCTTTTGATTTTTTCATGTTAACTATTTAGTTTAACTATTTGGTTAACAAATTTACAAAAAATAATCAAACAGATGTATGTTTGATTATTTATATATTTAAAGCTTTAAAATAAAACTCTTATTCTATGTTTTTGTAACATATATCACACTTCATTTTTATCTGAATGTTTACTTTTACATCATTAATTGAAAGTAAATTTAAAATGAGAGGAGATTCAAATACAATGATTTATATTATAGCAGGTGTTGTTATACTTCATTTTATAGTTGGATTTATTTGGTTGATTTTAAAATTAAGTAAGAAAAAAGAAGAGTAAATTCTTCTTAGGCTTGTAGTGTTTTTACCGGTAGTAAAACAATAACGAGACCTGTTCTATTCTTCATTTAATATTTCAACAAATACCCTTTATATATATTATGTATTCATCTTATTATAAATCAGTTTTATAACGACTAAACCTAAAGCACCTCCTAAAGCAGACATAATACAGTTTAGAATAAAAAGTGAACTGTGAAAATGGCCACTGTCCATAATAGACCAAGGATCAAATCCTAAGCGTCCAAAACCTTTTACTAAAAAGATACTTCCAAAAACACCCACTAAGGTATTTCCTGTAAACCCAAAGGAATATTTATGTTTAAAATATCCCATTAGATTTGCAGCTAAAATCCCTATAAAAATACTAATTAGTGAAATTAAAGTACCCGTCATATTATTATGATTTATAATTAATGTTCACCGTAACCTATATCGTCCATTTTTCCGTTAAAAACTTTATATTGAATAAACATATATACCGCAACTAATAGTGCAGCAACAGGAAACCAATACAATCCAACGGTTAAACCATATTCATGAGCGGCTACACTGTATAAAGTTAAGTCTGGATTTATACTGTTTGTAGACGGTAATACTTTTGGAAATATTGAAGCTACGGTAGAGGTTAATCCTCCTAATAGAAATAAAGATGAAAATAAAAATCCTAAGCCATGTTTTTTGAAGGTCTTCACCTTAAACAGACCAAATAATCCAGTTAAGGTTATTAGTGGAAAAATTATAAGCCAAGGTTTATCTATAAAATTATGAAACGGATTAGGCTCTATAATGTGCCAAATTAAAAGTGAAATAACCACGAGTACAACAAGTACGATATTTAGATTAAAAACGACTTTCTTTAATTTTTCATTTAAATCCGAATTGGTTTTAAAAATAACCCAGTTGGCACCGTGAATGGTTAAAGCCACAACGCTAATAATTCCTAACAATAATGTAAACCAGTCTATAATTCCGAGTTCTTCTGCTTGCGGACTAAAGGTTGGATTCCATAGTGGCAAGAAGAAATAATGAGCTTCGTGTGTTGAGACACCATCTACTACATTTCCTAAATTTACACCACGTACTACATTTCCTAAAGCAACCCCAAAAAAGAGTGCCAATAATAAGCTAGAAATTCCAAAGGCTTTATCCCAAATGGCTTCCCACATGTGATTGTGCACTTGTCCTCTTAATTCTAACCCTATAGCTCTAAAAATAAGTAACCATAAAATCATGATTAATGGTAAATAAAAACCACTAAAAGAAGAAGCATATAGCGTAGGGAATGCAAAAAATAAGACTCCACCAGAGGCAATTAGCCAAACCTCATTAGCATCCCAGAAGGGGCCAATTGCACTTGTTATTGTTTTTTTATCTTTTTCAGTTTTAGCAAAAAATAAATGAATAATCCCTGCACCAAAATCGTAACCATCTAAAATTACATAAACAGCTAACATTGTCATTAAAACGATATACCAAAATAATTCCATAATTAGTGTTTATTTAGTTGTGGTCCTTTATTAATAATTTTTCCTGCCAACATTAAGAAAAGCAAGCCAAGAAGTAGATATAAACCAATAAAACCAAGTAGAGTAAATAAGGTATTACCTGAAGACACTGTTGGAGATGCTCCTGCAGAAGTGCGTAATAAATTATACACTAACCAAGGTTGTCTACCTAATTCTGCGGTGTACCAGCCTGTAGTATTGGCGATATATGGAAAGGGTAACATAAATACTAGTGCCCATAAAATCCATTTAGTTGTATAGAGTTTTTTTCTGAAAAGTTGTACCACAGCTAAAAGCATCAATCCAATAAATATGGTACCTAAACCAACCATAATATGATAGGCATAATACAAGCCAGGAATATTTGTTGGGTATACAGAAGGATCAAATTCATTAAGTCCTTTTATTTCTGCGTTCCAATCTTGATAGGTTAAGAAACTTAAAATGTTAGGAACAGCAATTTTATTATCTAGTTTTTTCTCTAGCATATTAGGCTGACCAATAAGTACAATTTCTGAGCCGCCAGGTTCTGTTTCAAAAATTCCTTCCATAGCAGCGAAGGTTACAGGTTGATGCTTCACTACATTTTTAGCAGCTAAATCTCCTGTTGGAAAAGCTACTAAAAGGCTAGAAATTAATCCGAAAATCACACCTGTTTTCACAAACAGTTTTCCGAATTCGTGATGTTTATTATTCAATAAATAGAAGGCTCCAATCGCTGCAACTACAAAGGAAGATGTTACCATGGACGCAGCTTGATTATGCAAATAAGAAGGTAATAACCACGGATTAGAAAAGAGTGCTCCAAAGTTGTTTAAAACAAATTTTCCATTCTCTAAAACCTCATAACCTACAGGATATTGCATCCAGGAATGTGTAGCGATAATAAGATATCCACTAGCCCAAGAGCCTAAAAACACCAGGAATCCAGTTACAAAATGTAATTTATGCCCTAAGAGTTTTTCTCCAAATAAAAAGAGTCCTAAAAAGGACGATTCTAAAAAGAAAGAGAACATGCCTTCCATGGCTAATGTCTGACCAATAATACCACCTGTGAGTTCTGAAAATTTAGCCCAATTGGTACCAAATTGAAATTCCATTGGAATACCAGTAACTACACCCATAGCAAAATTAAGTGCAAAAATCTTCATCCAGAATTTAGCAGCATCGTTGTATTGATCAAGTTTTGTTCTTAAGAATTTCCATTTAAAATAGACTATCAATAAAGATAAACCCATGGTAAGTTGTGGAAATAGGTAGTGAAATGTGATAGTAAATGCGAATTGCATTCTATCATAAAAGAGCATGTCTTCCATATTCTGTGTTTTAGACTATAAAAATACAAAGCAACGCTCAATTAAATGGTAACTTTTATTACATAATCTAAAGTCTTTTAGATATCTGTTTATATATCAGAAAAATGAATAAAATGATATTGTTAATTTTTCGATTTAAACAACTAGAAATTTAACTCATAATCTTATAAAGTTATGTTTAGCTGTATAAAAAAAATATAAATTAATTTTTTATACCTATAAATCGAATCACTTGCGCGTCTCCAATATGAAGACTTCCTTCTGAAAGTTTGATAGTTTTTTCTTCTAATAATTTAAAATCCAATCCTGAAAATTCTTGTTTTATTTCTTCAATAGAAAAAAGCATATCTTCATTTTTAGGGCCACCAGATGTGTACTTTAATTGAGCTTTAGCAAAACTTTCAAAAATTAATGTTCCTCCTGTTTTTAAAAATTTAAGTATATGTTGGTTAGCCTGTTTACGAATGTTCGCAGGAAAATGAGTGTAACACATACCAATAGTATCAAATTGGTTGATATTTATGTATTCAAGTACGCCTGTAACTTTATAATCTATAGAAACTTTGTTTTGTTGAGATAGGAGCATAGCCTTTTCTTTACCAGCTTGACTAATATCGAAAGCAGAAACAGACCATTCTTTTTTTGCGGCATAAACAGCATTCCGACCTTCTCCTTCGGCAGGAAGAAGTATGCTTCCTGTTTTTAATTTATCTAATTCTGTCTTAAAAAAAATATTAGGTTGTGTACCGTATATAAATTCTTCTTGACCATAGCGGTCGTTCCAAAAGTGTAATGGAGTATTTTTCATAGTGTGTTATATAAACCGGCGGGTTTTTATTTTATAGATTGCATATTCAGGAAATTTTTCTGATAAAAGTTGCTCTTCGTAGTTTGATTTAAAATAGAAGAGAATTAGTAATAATAAGAATATTAAAAATTTAAATACAGATGCATTATAAATGGAATATCCTAAAGTCATTGCTAAAACACCAGTATAAATAGGATGTCTGCCAATACTAAATGCACCTGTAGTTAGTAATGTGCTTTGTAATGTTGGTGTGGGAAAAGGAGATATTTTCGTGTTTATTTGCAATAGCGCTATAACGCCTAAAATTAAACCAAAAGCGATTAAGGCTAACCCTGAATGTTTTATCCAAACATTAATATTTAGAGGTATTATTTTAAATGGAAATATATAAGCCACAAACAGCAACAGCTGAATGGCTACAAATACATAATCTTTTTTTGAAGGATGTCCTGTTTTCAATACGTTTAAATAATTGTTTTTATTGAAATTTAGTTACAGCATCACTCAAATCGTAAACGGCAACATTATGTGTTATTTTCGAAATAATACTACTTCCTGCTGCGCTTCTGTAACCGCCTGCGCAATGTACAACAATGGGTTTGTCTGTTGGAATTTCATCTTTAGCAGTTCTTAATTGGTTTAAGGGTATAGCAATTGCATTTTTAAAGATTTTACCCTCATCAACTTCACTTTTATTTCTAATATCTATTATGGTATAGTTCTCTAAATGATTTTCAAAATCATTTAAATTGAATGGTTCTGAGTGTTCAAAACGTGTTTCACTTAAAGTAAGTAAGCCTACTAATTGTTTTTCATAACCAATTTTAGCAATTCTATTTAAAATAGTTTCTCTTTCTTTACTAGAGTTTAGCACAACATAAAACGCTTCTTCTGGGTTTACGATTGAACCCAACCATGTTTCAAATTTATCATTGTCAGATTCAGCCATAATATTAAAACTATTGGCTAAATGGTTTTGTTTAAAATGGGCTTGATTTCTAATATCAATTATTAATGCATCATACGTTTTATTCGAATCGATTTTAAAATGAAAAGAAGGTTTTGCAATGCTCGATTCTAGGTTTTCGGCTCCATTCTTATTGAGGTCTACATTAAAACCAAAATAGCTCGGAATAAAAGGTTGATCTTTTAAAATATGGGCAACAAATTCGTCTTCTGTTACGTCTTTAAAGGCCCAATTTTCAAGTCTTTCTTTTCCTAATGTACTAGAAGAATCCTTACTCATATTTTTACCACATAAAGAACCTGCCCCATGTGCAGGGTACACGATTGTACTATCTGGTAAGTGTTTAAATTTATTTTTTATAGTAGCATACATGTTTTTAGCTAACTCTTCTCGTTTTGCTTTCATATTACCTGCTTTTTCTCTTAAATCGGGTCTTCCTACATCTCCAATAAATAGGGTGTCTCCAGAAAACATAACATAATTATTAGCCTTGTCTTCTGCAATAATGGTTATACTATCAGGTGAATGTCCAGGTGTGTTAATGCCTTTAAAAGTGATGCTTCCTAATTTTAAGACATCTCCATCATCAAATGTTTGATGCGGATAATTGGCTCCTAAAAGTTTACTAACATATATTTTTGCTCCTGTTTCTTTATGGATTTGTAAATGACTGCTCACAAAATCTGCATGCGGATGCGTCTCAAAAACAGCTGTAATTTTTGCATTGTGTTTTTCTGCTAATTCATAATATTGATTTACGTGTCTAGAAGGATCGACTAGAGCCATTTTATGGTCACTAATAATTGCATAAGAATAATGAGCTAATGGTTTATCTTCAAATTGTATGATATTCATTTTCTTTTTCTTTATTAATTAAAGTATAATTTAAAGAATTCGGTCTTATAAATATAATAAAACCGAATATTTAAGAGTATTTTAAATATTTTTCTTAGCTAAATACCAATCGACTTTTTCTAAAGAATCATCTTTAAGTCTGTCGTTTAATTCATCTAAAGTTTTAGGAGGACCAACAATAACTTTGTCTCCTTTTTTCCAATCTAAAGGCATCGCAACTTTATACTTGTCTGATGTTTGTAAGGCTTCTAAAGCTCTAAGAATTTCGTTCATATTACGTCCTACATTTAAAGGGTAATACATAACTAAACGTATTTTTTTATTTGGATCTATAAAAAATACGGCTCTTACTGCCGAGGTTTCACTTTCGTTGGGTTGAAGCATTCCGTAAAGCTTAGATACTTTCATATCTATATCTGCTATAATAGGAAAATTAAAATAAACACCTGTATTCTCTCTTACATTCTGTACCCAACCTAAATGAGAATGTACACTATCTATACTCAGTCCTAAAAGTTCGGTGTTCAAGGCTGTAAATTCATCTTTACGTGTAGCAAATCCACTCATTTCCGTAGTACAAACAGGTGTAAAATCTGCAGGATGCGAAAACATCACAATCCATTTATCTTTTGCAAAATCAGACATTTTAATTTTACCCTTAGTCGTTACAGCTTCAAAATCTGGAGCAGTATCTCCAATTCTTGGCATGCCATAACTTTTTTCTGTGGTTTCAATTACTTCTATTGTATCCATAATTAAAGTATTTAATTTATTTATTACAAAGGTAGGTAATCATAGTTTTTTACTATGTAATGAATGTTACTGTGAGGATTTTATTTTAGCATTAATTTTATATCATTTTAATATCTATAAGTAAGCATTACGTTTTATAGTAAGCTTAATGATTTATGTCAGTTTTAAAATTATTTAATTGCTTTAAATTTAGCATATATGAAAATAATTACATCTTTCATTACAACATTGTTGATGGTATTGATTCTATTTAATAGCACTAGAGTGTCGTTCACGTATGCTTATTATAATATGGATCGTGTTGGTTTTATTGATGCTTTTTGTATTAATAAAGACAAGCCAGAATTACAATGTAATGGAAAATGTCACTTAAAAAAAGTTGCAGAAACTCAAGATCCTAAAGAAAATACTCCTGAAAGTATTATAGATTTTAAGGTCTTGCTTTTATTTAGTAATCCTATTCAAAATTATACTTTAACACATCTAAATATTGTTAACAAACAAAATGCCATTGTATATAAAAACCTTTATACTTTTAAGCCTATAAGCGCTTGTTTTCATCCGCCTAGGGTATAATGTATTTCGCCAATTGGTAGTCTTTACTGCCTAAAAAATATTAGTTAAATACAATTCTTATAATATGAAAACATTATACAGTGTGCTCTTATGCTCACTAGTTACTGTTGTATCTTATGGTCAAGAACTAAAAGACACAATGCAGCTTAAAACTACAAAATTAAACGAAGTTATAGTCACTGGTAATTTAACAACAGATCCTGTACTTACGGTTGTAGCAAATACTTATGATGAAAAAATTGTGCAACCTAAAAATGTAGCCGATTTGTTTAACGACATTAATGGTTTCTCTGTGATTAAAAGAGGTAATTATGCTATAGATCCGTCTTTTAGAGCCTCTCAATACGAACAATTAAATATTCAATACGATGGTGGTACTAAAGCCATGCATGCTTGTCCAAATCGGATGGATCCTGTTACTACCCATATAATTCCTGAAGAAGTTTCTAAAATTGAAATTATAAAAGGGCCATATACAGTGCGCTATGGCGCTACTTTTGGAGGTATTGTTAATTTAGTTACACAAACACCCGATTACAAGAATTATGGTGTACACGGAAAAGTCTCTGCTGGTTATGAAAGTAACGGAAACGCATTAGTAAACCTTGCACAATTAGAATATATCCAAGAGAAATATGATGTTGTAGTTAATGCTGGATATAGAGATTTTGGAAATTATGAAGATGGTGATGGAACTGAAATACCATCATCGTTTAGAAGTACCGACTATGGCATTAAAATGGGATACAACATAAGCGAAAACCAACGTTTACAAGCACATTGGAGACAATCTTTTGGTCGTGATGTCTTACATGCAGCTTTACCAATGGACACGGATTACGATAATAGTAGTATCATGTCTTTAGATTATACTTTAGATAATATTGGGGCAATGGTGAAGTCTTTAACCGCTAAAGCTTATTATAGTTATGTAGATCATTTAATGACTAACGATAGAAGACCATCTTTTGCAACTACTGAAGCTTCCTCTGCGGTTGATGCGACAACAGTAGGAGGGAAGTTAGAATTAAATTGGAAACCAGCAGAAAAATTAAATATGTTTTCTGGGTTAGATGCCATGCATGTGGCTCGTGATGGAAGTAGAAATCGGTTCGTAAAAATTATGAATGGCACTACTTTGGAGACTCCAAAGGCTTTCGTCGATAAAATTTGGCAAGATTCCTATATTACAGACTTAGGTGTATTTACAGAAACAAAATATAATTTAAACCCGAATACTGTTTTTACTGTAGGACTACGTTATGACCATGTGATTTCTGATATACAAGATCCGGAAGATGATTTTGCAGCCATGTACGATTTAAAAAAACGAACTGAACATAATGTTAGCGGAACAATTTCTATGAAAAAACGTGTGTCTGACGGGTTTACTTTAGAAGCAGCTTATGGTCGAGGTGTACGCTCTGCAAATATGATAGAACGTTTTATAAATCACTTTTCTGTAGGGCAAGATGCATATGAATATATTGGAAATCCAGATTTAAAGGCTGAAGTAAATAATCAGTTTGAAATTGGTTTTAAAGGCCTTTTACCTCTAAAAAATGGGTTTAATAGTTTTAAATATGAAACCTCATTTTATTATGCTTTTTACGAAAACTATATTGTTGGTATTATAGATGATAGCTTAACACGTAAATTTAATCCAACTTCAGATCCGGTAAACCCTAAAGTGTTTCGAAATATAGATGAAGCCTATAAAACAGGTTTTGAAGTCATGGCACAAGTCGATTTTTTAGATTACTATTTTTTTAAAGCAGCAAGCTCTTATGTATATACTAGAAATAAAGATTTGGTAGAATCCTTGCCTTTAACACCTCCTTTAACTCATCGTTTTACGGTAGGTATGGAGCAGTCTAAATTTTGGGCAAATATTCAATATAATGTAATATCTAAACAAGATCATATTTCTGAAAGTTACGGAGAAAGTCCTTCAGATGCCTATGAAACTTTAGATTTTCGTTTAGGGTTAAAACCAATTAAAAATGTTACTTTAGGTCTAGCAGTTCTTAATGTTTTTGATAAAACTTATGTTAATCATTTAAACTTCTCGTATTCAAATCAAGCCGATTTTGATAGTACACAGATAACAGAACCTGGTAGAAATTTTTCAGCTTTTTTACAATATAAATTTTAAATTAAATCATAAAAAAGAGGATACGTAAAATTTTACGTCCCTCTTTTTTTATACTCTTTTGTTTATTATTTATCGAAAGTAATACTCCAAATACCTCTAACTTCATTACTAGTATAACCTATAGCTTTATCTTTTGGATATAAGCGTAATACCTTGTTTAACGTTTTTGCATCCATAGTTTCATTTGGTACACCATGACATTGTAAACACATAGCGTTAGTTGTTATGGGATAGTAAACATGAATTTTATTATCGATGTTTTTAACAATGGGTTTTGGTTGCTCATTATTTTTTATAATCGATTTATACGTTTCTATATATTTAAGCTCCTCAGTATTGGCTTTATTATTTTGATTTCTTGGCTTATCAGACACGCGTTTTATTATGGCATCATGGGTTACAGACATACTATCTGTTAATCGGTAAGCTTGTTCATTACAGAATGCTAAAGCTTCTAAAACGCCATCTTTCTGAATACTTTCTGTTAAATTTTTACCTAAAACAGCTTGTGTAGATAATGCATATTTTAAACCACGTTCTCCATAAGGTACGGTTGTCTGACTTTGTTTTTGTTGCATGTTCATACCATATCCTTTTCCTCTGTTCTGACCGTTTTGTTTATAATGACTTTCAAACCATTCGGGTTGGTCTATTTCAAAATCATATATATAGTCTGCAATTTGAGTTATGGTTTCATCGGGATATGCTAAACCAGGCATTATACCGTAACGTTGTACAGCCCCATACATTATAGCATTATCTTGATTCGGATTTTTTATCCAATTTAACATTGCGGCTTTAAATGCTTCTTTAGTAGAATTATTCATTAAGTAACGCTTTTTAATTGCAATCATTGGAGGTGCGTTTCTATTATTTTCATCTGCAGTTGGACTATGGCAGATGTAACAATTCGTTTCCATTAATTTTTTACCAGGATGGTCTGTTTCTTCAATGTTTTGGCTCACTAAGTCTGTAGTGTTTTTCTTGTTAGAGAAGTTGCAACTCACTAAAAACGTAGTTAATACAAGTAATACTAGACTGTTTTTCATCTAAAAATAAATTTATATGAATATACAATCATTAGTGCACAATTTTGGTAACTTATGTTACAGTACTAGTTTATAATATGCTAAAAATGTTTTTTCAGAATTATATCTGAAATGGCATCCCAAAGCGCAATTCTTTTTTCTAAGGCATGTTTAGCAATTGTTAGTGCTTCGTTCCATTTTTGGTCATCATTTTCACAAAGTTCCGAAACCATTTTTAAAGATAATGGTCCATGTTCATCACCATCTAATTCTATGTGACGTTGTAAATAATACGTTAGTTTGTTATACGATTTGTTTTCAGAATCTGATTGTTTCAGAATTTCGATAAACATATCTGGAATAACATCTTCGCGTCCAAATGTAAATGCTGAAGCTACTAGATGTGGTTTATTAGTTGCGATTACAGAAAATGAAAATGTAACAAAATCTGCTACTCTTTTATCAATTTGTATCAGATTTAAAGCAGCATCAACAGAATTACCTAATTGGATATGCTTAATAAAATGGTGTATTTCGGTTGTATTTGCTTGTGTTTGAAGCATGGCTTCTAGATACATTTCGAAATGACTTTTGGGTTCACCTAATTCATTAATATCACTTTCTTCTCCAAGAACAATTTCATTTATAAATCTAGATAAAGACGCGTTCTTTGAAGGAACCCAAGGTGTGGTAATTGTTGTAAGTTGTATTTGTAATTGCTTTAAAAGAGACATAAAATCCCAAACAGCAAACACATGGTTTTCCATGAAAACTTTAATGTCGTCTATTGTTTTTAAACACGTATAAAGCTTGTGGTTTTTTAATTGATTTCTTAAGTCAGAAATTTCATTCTCGATATGAGATATTTTATCGGAACTGTTTGTTTTAATCATGCAAATTAGGGAGTTGATATTATTAATTTGCGTGTAAAAATACATTAACAGATTGAATTAACACAAGGCTAATTTTATTTTAAGAGTATCTGTTTTTAAATACTATTTAAAGGATACAATATGTTTTAAATCAGATTGTTTATATAGTCTGAAACAGAGTAGAATAGAGCGTTTGTATTTTATAATTTATAAACATCATGCATTCTTGCTATTTTAAATCCTTTAGATATTACGGTTTTAGTTGCAATACTTTCTGGGTTTAAAACAGGGTTTGTATGATTGAAATGAATAAAGATTATTTTGTTTTTTTCTTTTTCATCTAAATCTTTAAAGCGTTCAATACTCTCGATGATAAAAGGGTGCGGAATTTGAGAAATATCTCTATTATTCATTTCTAAACCACTATAAAAAGTGGCATCTACAAAGGCGTAATCTACTTGTTTTATTTCTTCAATGACATCTTTATCCCATTTTCTCCATTTATCTATATCTGGAATAAAAAGTGCTGTTTTATTAGGCCCTTTTATTTTATATCCCACTGTTTCAGAATATTCATCTCTATGCGGAACTAAAAAAGGAGTAACTTCTATTGATTCTGATAATTTAACAGGAGTTTCAGGTGCCATTTCATTTAAAATTACATTTTCTCTAGACACAAGCTGACTCCAAGGACCGTTGTTAGTTAGATACTCTTTCATTCTTGGTAAAACATATACAGGAAGGCGTTTCGAATCTATTGCTTCTTTTCCTAAATACATTAAACCTGTGTAATGTCCCATGTGAGCATGCGTTAAAAAGATACCGTCTGCTATTTCTTTTGCACTGTTTGGTTCATATTTAGTAAGCGACTTCATTTGTGTTACAATATCTGGTGTCGCATCAAATAAATATGTTTTATCGTTTTGAGAGTCAATTAATCCTAAAGAAGATACTTGTCTGTTAATGTCTGGATTTTCAAAAAGCCCTTTACAACATGCTTTGGTACATCCCATTTGTGGAGATCCTGCATCCTGAACATTCCCTAAAATTATGATGGAAGTGCTATTTATAATCGAATCTGTTTTTATTTCAGTTTCAGTATCTGAAGATTTTTTTTCGGAACAAGAAAATATAAATAATAAGCATAAGATGTAATATGTTTTCATCCTGTTTGTATAGGTTTGGTAATTTATTATGGGAGATAAAGATACTGTAAGTCGTAAAAATAATATTTTTTTATAAAACGTTGAAAATCTTTATGTATTAATCTAATATATAAGATTTATTTCTTGTAAAACATCAATTTAAAAAGTTTACAAAAGTGTGAATATTATGATATTTTTTAATACAAACTTCAGTTAAATAAAGAGACTAAAACAAAATATTCACATGTTTTCTTGATTTTAAAATATTATTTTGTAATTACATATTGTGCTGTATCTACTCCTGTATTTCCTGTTGTACTGTCGTATGCGTATATTAAAACATCATAACTTCCTGGTTTGTCAAGAGTTAAATTAGCTTCAAATATATTAGTAACAACAAAATTTAATGGGACTTCTTTTAATAACGTATTATTCAATTTAATTAATGCTTTTACTTCAATGTGCTCAGAATTCCACATGCCATTTTTGTTTATTGGGCATCCACACATCATCACCACTTTTGCTTTTAGTTTAATAGGTTCTTTTTTTATGGTTGCTAAAGACAAAGTTAGACTAGGTGTTGGTTCTAAAATATCAAGAAGAAATCCTGGAATTTCAACAATAACACCTTCTCCAATAATATCTTTACCCGGAATTAACCACATATCTGTGCTGGCACTTACTCTTTCCTTTTCATTGTTTATAGTTGAGTACACTTCAATTGTTATAAAAGTAGGCTCATTAATATCTATACTAGCCATGAATTTGGCTGTTTTATCATCTGTAATACTCATACCTCTTTCTAAAGGTGTTTTCATGATTAGGCTAGTATCTCCAGTTAATCCTTCGGTTTTACCTTGCGCTAAAATTTCGTTAGTCATTTTATTTTTAATAATCACTTCAGCACCACCTAATGATGATCCTATAAATTTTGCGTCTTTAGCTTTTGCTCGTACAATTATTTTGGTATCGGTTGCGAATGATGATACATTTAAAAGTAGAATTAAGATGAATGATAATGCGTATTTCATGAGTGTTTTATTTTTTGTAATGTGTTAGCGAATCTAATTGATATAACCGAATAGATAAATTGTAATATTCTAGATATGTTCTTTTTTACGTTGTTTTTTAGGTCTTAATATACCAAGCATTTGGCCTAACCCGATGCCAAAGTAGGATCTATCTTTATTAATTATTACCATAGGAGAAACTGTTAATCCGTAGAATCGTGATACGGGAAATTCTATTTTTGGGTTTATCACAAGACTCACTGTATTGTGTTTTCTATAATTCCAGGTATAATTTTCTGATAGAAAAGCGTCATTAGTTCGTTGCCAATTTTCAGGTTCTGTAATTATAGTATACCCAAGCCCCGCAGATAAGTTTAGTCTTATTGTGCCACTAGTATTTAGTTTGTAAATTTTACCAACCCCGATTTGAATATTTTCAATTTGGTCATATGGATTTTCAAACCCAAACGAAAATATTCCATTTAATCCAGAACTATAATCATCTGGTTGCGATTTAGGTGTTCTAATATTTCCTGAATATCCTAGTTTAAATGAATAGGTTTCTTTATAAACATAATTCAAATTTAAATCTGTACCAATATAATTTCCTAGATTAATTTCACCTGTAAAATAGATGGCATGATGTTCTGAAAATTGGGCTCTAGCATAAAAAAAGCACATACAGCTTAATAGTGTAATAAATATGTGTTTTTTCATATAGTGGTTGTATAAGCTTAAAAATTAGAGACGGTATAAATCGCTTATAAATATATAAAAACCATTGTATTGAAAATGTTATTATATCCCGAAATATTTTAAATTATTACGTTAATGTACAATGTTATGTTTAATATAATGTTCTATAACCCATGCACAATTCTTGCGTCCATTTAAATTCCAATGCGAATCAAATCCATAGGTATGTGGTTTGTTTTGATGAATTATTTCTAAACAGGGTAATTTAATTGATGTTGCAATAATATCAGGACTTAGTTTATCTTTTTCATAAATGAATACACAACTTTTATCAAATTCTTGTAAAGCAGTACTGTTTACATACTGTGTAATATTTGTGTTTTGATTATTTTTAGAGCAACGGTAGCATGAAAAAATTTCTTTTAATTTTATATGAAGTCCATGATTAATATTGATATATCTAATACTTGACAAATGATTATATATTTTACGTATTATAGAATTTTTAGGTATTTTGTTCCCTTTTTCCATAAAAAAAGCATCATATGCATCAAGATCTCGATCTGAAATTAATATAAAGGTATAATCATACCTGTTTTTTATCCATTGCTTAAATATTAAGCTAAAATCTACAATATTACCTCCAGATTTACCGTATTCATGAACTTCGATTTCATCTCGAGTGTCTGCTTCAATAAGTCTACCAATTGAGTTTTCAACATCGGTATGAAAGCCTTCAATAAAAGAATCTCCAATTATAGCAATGTTTATTTTATTAGAATCTAGAACAGTATAATCTTTTAAACTATTAAATCCTTGATTGTTTATTTTATAATGACTCGCAATTTCACGCATACCACCTTTAACCCAAACACCTTCAGTATTAGGTTTTAAAAGCATATTGTTATTTAAATTTGCTTCAGGAACGGTTTGTTCACTTAGGTCAAAAACACGTGTTGTAACTTCTAAAAGGATTATATATAACGAGAATGCTAATATGATGTAAATTATAAATTTTTTCATTAAAATTGAAAATATATAAAAGACAAGTTGGAGCAAATTTGGGCACTAAAAGTAATTATTAAAAATAATACAGCATCAATAAATATCCCTTTAGTTCTGTTTTTAGAGTATAGAGATATTGTTTTTGTAGCTAATAAATATTCAACTAAAATAAAAACAGATAAAAATAAATATTCAATTCCTAAAGGTTGATTGTCATATGGATTCAAATAATTAATACTCTCAAAGTTAAACAGTAATATCTTTTGTATAAATAGAATAGCAGTATCTATCGAATCTGCTCTAAAAAAAATCCAACAAAAAGACACTAAACAAAAAGTACATAGTATTCTAATTGAGTCTGATAATGAAGGAAGTTTAAATGCATTTAAAGAAATATGGTCTTTAATTCTGTTCTTTTTTGTTGTTAATATAGCGGGTATAAATAGAAGCGCGTGTAGGCCACCCCAAGCTATAAAAGTCCAATTTGCACCATGCCAAAACCCCGAAACAAGAAAAACGATACAGACATTTATAATGGTTTTTAATTTAGAAACTCTAGAACCTCCAATAGGTATATATAAGTAATCTCTAAACCAGGTTGTTAAAGATATATGCCATTTTCTCCAAAATTCGCCTATACTTCTTGAAAAGTAAGGATATTTAAAATTGGTCATTAATTCAAAACCAAATAATTTAGCAACACCTCTGGCTATCATAGAATATCCGCTAAAGTCACAATAAATTTGGAACGAAAAAAAGAATGTACCTAAGAGTAATATAGATGACGGATATTGAGAAAAATTAGTAAATATATCGTTTACAGTTGGCGCTAAAGAATCTGCAATAACTACTTTTTTAATAAGTCCCCAAAGTATGAGTCTTATACCTTTAATAGCGTTTTCATTATTAAATATTCTTTTTTTTGTGAATTGTGGCAAAAGGTTACTTGCTCTTTCTATTGGCCCTGCTACAAGCTGCGGAAAGAAGCTTACAAATGCTGAAAAAACAATTAGGTCTTTTGTAGGTTTTAGTTTTTTATGATATACATCTATTGTGTAACTTAATGTCTGAAACGTGTAAAAACTGATGCCAATTGGTAATATTATATTTAAATTATTTGTTTTAATATGCATTCCAAAATAAGAAAAAGCAGTAATAAAATTGTCTAGAAAGAAATTATAATATTTAAAGAATCCCAAACATCCAAGATTTACCAGAATACTTACCCATAATAATATTTTACGTTTAAGTTGCTTTTTTTCGTTTTCAAGTTTTAGTCCTATAGTATAGTCTACTAACGTACTAAAAATAATTAATGATAAAAATCTCCAATCCCACCACGCATAAAAAAAATAACTTATCACAACTATTAAAATATTTTGTAGTTTTAAGTTTTTGTGGAACACAAACCAATACATTAGGAAAACGATTGGCAAAAAAATAGCAAAGTCAATTGAGTTAAATAGCATTCTCTTTTATAAGCGGTATGTTGATTTTTCCGTTAGTCTAATTTGTTTAAGACACAAATTTTTAAAGTTTTGAAGATATATTCTCTACACTTGGTTAGGTATTTGTATGTTTTTATTCTTTCATAAACTTAATTAAAGGGGTAATAAAACTATTGAATTTCTCGATATGGGGAAGATGACCTACATTTTCTATTTCTACCAATTGAGCATTTGGAATTGTTTTTTGTGTCTTTTTACCCAATTCGTTATATAATCCCATTGTTTTTCTTACCTCATTAGAAACTAATGGTTTTCCAAGTGCAGTTCTATCTCGTGTTCCAATAATTAAAAGGGTAGGAGCTGTAACGTTTTTAAACTCGTAAACTACGGGCTGGGTAAAAATCATATCCGAGGTTAATGCAGAATTCCAAGCAATTTTTTTATAATCAGAATTTAATGTCCAACCAGCTAATAAATTTACCCATTGGTCGTATTCTGGTTTCCAATTATTATCGTAATAGCTTACTAATTGATATTTTTTAATACTTTCATAATTACTTTTAAGTGCATTTTCGTACCACCATTCTACAGATTTATAAGGTACCTTAAGTTTCCAATCTTCTAAGCCAATCGGATTTTCTAAAATTAGTTTGTCTGTAGTTTCTGGATACATTAATGTAAAGCGAGTTGCAATCATACCACCCATAGAATGTCCTAAAATGGCTGTTTTACTAATTTTTAAGGTATCTAGAAGCGTCTTGGTATTTTGCGCAAGTTGCTGAAACGTATATTGAAAATGTTCTGGTTTTGATGATTTTCCAAATCCAATCTGATCAGGGACAATAACACGGAATCCTTCTTTAGTTAAGGCTTCAATTGTTGTTTTCCAATAGGCACCATTAAAGTTTTTTCCATGAAATAATACAATGTTTTTTCCATTGTAATTTTCAGGTTTAACATCCATATAAGCCATTTTTAAATCTTGCTCTTGAATTTTTAATTCTAATATAGAGACAGGATAAGGATATTCATAATTCGCTAATTCTAGGTCTAACCAGTTTAAGTTATTTGTTTGTGCTACAGTGTTTTGTAGCGTAAATACTACCAGAAGTAGCATTAATACATGTCTTGTCATTATTTTAAATTTTATCGTGGCTATTGATATTTATATATCAATCTGTGGTTATTAAATACGTGATTTTACTAACGTTATATGAGCGTTTAGCTATGGGAAGAACTCATTTAATGTATATAAAAGTATAAAAATTTTACATACGCGATACGTTTGTAACTCTTAAAGTATATATAATTATATAAAATAGTATTGTAGGTATAGATTTTTAAGTATTAAAAAGTCTATCTTTTTATAAAGATATAGATGCAGTAAATTATAAAAATTACATATTTAATTAAATGCAATAGTGAGTATATATTTTTTATAAAAAAGTTTGCGAGTTTAATTGAAAAAATTACTTTTACATTTCGTATGCACTATAATGCATATATTGTGTTTTTAAAACATATTTTTTTGACTTTTATAAAATAATATCTTAGTACAAATGAAACCTAATTTACAACATAGCATTACCATTTTTAAAGCGTTATCTGAAATTACACGTCTTAAAATTATATGGTTATTAATTAATATGGATTCTAAAATTTGTGTTTCTGAAATCATAGAAGTCTTAAACGAACCTCAGTATAATGTGTCACGCCACCTTAGAATACTTAGTAAAGCTGGTATTTTAGATGAAGTTAAAGAGGGGAAGTGGGTGTATTATTTTATTAAAACTACAGATAGTGAATTCATGCAACATATTAAAGAGGCAGTTAGCACAATTTCTGAAAAAGAGATGACTATTGAAATTCAACGTTGTAAACAAAGACTTTTAGAGCGAAAAAACTAATATTAAGACCAATTGCATTATTAGTATGTATTGGTTTTTTTTACATTATAACATATGTATTTTTAAGCATATGTTAATATTTGAATTAATAATTATAACTTCTATTTAAAATGACAGAAAATTTAAAAATTGCACTTGACGAGTTCATTCATGTAAGTGTAGCCTTGTTCTTTATTATTGCATTTGTATCTGTACTTACCGGATTTATACGCGCGTATATTCCGCAAGAAAAATTGCAGAAACGTTTAAGTAAAACAGGGAAGTTTAGTGGGGTAATGGGGGCCGTACTTGGAATACCAACACCTTTTTGTAGTGCATCAATGGTTCCGGTTTCTATGGGAATGCTAGAAATGGGAGCTCCATTGTCTATGGTATTTTCATTTTTATTATCAGCCCCTTTAGCGAATTTTGTAGTTGTTGCTTTTGTGTTTGCTGTATTCGGATTTAAAGTCGCAGCAGTGTATTTCTTAATTGTATTTATCGGGGCCATCATTTTTGGGACAATAGTGGGGAATACCTCTTTGGTAAATCATGTGAAAATTATGGGTGTTAAGCCTAAAGAAACGTCATGTAGTAGTAAAGAACCAAAAACACAAAATTGTTCAGGTATAAATGAGATGGTAAGCATAGAAAATGTTTCAGCATGTACGGCAGTAAATCAAACTCAAACAGCTTGTTCGCCTCAACCTCAAGTTTCTAGTTGTGGCTCTTCATCTTCAGAAAATAAATTTTTAAATATTAAAAATGATAAAGTTAGAGGTGCACTCGAATTTGCTTGGTCACTCTTTAAACGCATTATGCCTTATGTTCTTATTGGAGCTCTTATAAGTGCTGCATCTGTAGTGTTTGTACCAGACGCTTTTGTTGAAAAATATTTAGGAAACGATAATCCGTTAGCAATAGTATTAGCAGCCGTTGTTGGTGTGCCTTTATATCTTAGAATAGAAATGGCTATTCCTCTATTAAGTGTATTAATAGGAAAAGGTATGAGTATGGGGGCTGCAATGGCCTTACTAATTGGTGGTACAGGGGCAAGTTTGCCAGAAATTGCAATTGTGTCTTCTATGCTTAAACCAAAAGCTGTTGCTGCGTTTGTTGGATCTATAATTTCTATAGCTATAATTGGCGGTTTTATATTCTATTATTTATTTTAAATTAGGTGTTTTAGCAATTTATAGAGAATCATAATAAACAGAAAGGTTTTATGCTTAAATAAATGCTATTTTAGCATAAAACCTTAAGAAATTATAACCTATATATAGGTATTTGATTTCTTTATATAAACTAAAAATGAAAAATACATTTCAAAACTTTTTTGCTCTAACATTATTTCTTAGTGTAATAAATTTCTCTTTTGGACAAGTAAATAAGCCTACAACCGGACCTGTTTTCGATACTGTTGGGGCTATATATTCTATAGATGATTTAGATTTTACACCAAATCCTTCACAAGAGTTAAAAGCTATTTTTGATATTGCTAATAAACAAGCCGATGCTGGTAAAGTGAATTCTATTATTTCTAGTATGCACCGCTACTATAATATGCATGTAAGATATGGTATACCAAAAGAACAAATTCATCTCGCTCTTGTTTTACATGGTGGAGCTGTAAAAGATGCTTTAAATTCAACCGTTTACAAAGAAAAATTTAATGTAGATAATCCGAATGTCAGCTTAATTAAATCCCTTTCAGAGATGGGAGTAGATGTTTTTCTTTGTGGACAATCTATGACTGCTAAAGGTTATAATAAATCTGATTTATTACCAGAGGTAAAGGTGGGATTATCGGCTATGAGTGTGCTAACGGTATATCAAATGGATAATTATGCCCTAATTAAATTTTAGCTTTTTTAAGTTTAGTTTAAACGATACGTAATAATTTATAGATTTAGTTCATTAAAAAATTCATAAGCTCGTATTTCAGCAAAAGAGTTTTTAGAGTGTTTTAAAGGAAAAGCACAATGGCCTCCGTATTGTGGCGTTTCTAAATACACATATTTACTGTTTTTAGCACGAGATACCGGATAACAACGTTCTCCTAAAAATGGATCGTCCCAAGCGTTTATAATAAGTACAGGAGTTGTAATATGTTTTAATGTAAATTCTGGAGACACTCGTTTATAGTAATCTTCTTTATCTTTAAAACCATGTATAGGAGCTGTAAAATAATCGTCAATTTCATCAAAACTGTGGAGCGAATTAATCTTGTCTATATTGGCTAATTCTGGAAATTGAACAACTTTTTGTTTCAGTTTATTTACTATTTGTTTCTTAAAATTATTTAAATATACTTTGTTAAACCCTACTTTTAAAGCTTCCGAACACGTTTTAATATGTGTTGGTGCAGATACTGCAACACCGGCTTTTATTCGAGGATTTGGTTTTAACATCCCTAAATAATTTAAAACTTGCGCGCCCCCCATAGAATATCCAATAAGGTAGATGGATTCTATTCCTTTTTTTAATACAAATTGAACAACAGCATCTAAATCGTCTACAGAAGCATGATGATACATTTTAGGTAAACGATTCATGCGTCCGCCACAGGTTCTGTTATTCCAAGCAAATACAGAAAAATCACGTTCTGCAAAATAATTAGCACAACTGTTATTATATGTTCTTCTAGAATCACCTTCTAAACCATGACATAAAATTATAGCATTTTTAGTGCCTTTTATCACGTAATCTACATTTAGAAAATCTCCATCGCTTAATTCTACAGTTTCAGTCTTATAACTAGGCGGATTAACATGCTTAATCTTAGCAGCATATATCGTTGAAAAATGAGGGTTTTTATTTATAAAAGAAGGTGCCTCGTATTTAGAATGTGCTATTAATGGCATTTATATAATTATTTAAAAGTATAAATTTAAGAAGTAAATAAAGGTATTGAAAAAAAATAGTGTGCCTATCTTCCAAATATATCGTTAAGTACGGTATTGCGATATTCAAAAATTTCTTTTAGTTTATTTTCAATCATAATGCTATTGGCAATATTTCCTAAAAACCCGAAAGGAGGCTGATAAGTTACAATGTCTTTCATTAAAGTGCCTTCAGAAGTGGTTTCTAAAAAATGCTGATGATGCCATATTTTATAAGGTCCTACACGTTGCTCGTCTACAAAATAGTGTTTGTCCTTAACGTGTGTAATTTCGGTAACCCAAGTTGTTTTTATGCCTAAAACAGGAGAGACCCTATAGTTAATAATCATGCCTTCGTACATGGCATTTGGTAAGTCTTCAGAAACTATATCAAACCCCATATAATCTGGAGTAATGGTTTTTAAGTTCTTCGGATTTGAAATAAATTCCCATAACGTTTCTATTGGCTGATTGAATAACTGTTGGCGCTTAAATTGAAATACTCCCATGATTATGAATTCGTTTTAATAACTGGCTTGATTAAAAAAAACTTTTTAAAAGGAAAATTAATACATTTTTAAGTATAATTCTTCAGGTTTAACTCTAATTTTAGAAAGCCATAAGTTTTATATAGAATAACTAAATAATATTCTTAAAAATTTATTCCTGCTTTATAAATGAATGTTATATTTTAGTAAAACACACAAAACATATTTTTAAGAATGAAATATAGCAGTGAAGATCCAGGATAATTATACATTTCATGTCATTTCTATTAAATATAAAGACAAAGAAGGTCTATATAATGTAAAGACCTTTAAGGTTTATAATGATGAAGATTTTATAAATATATTATACCATCTTCAACATAAAATCTAATTATTTAAACTCTAAAGATCTTAAACGCATAACAATTTCAGAAAATGCAGGACGAGACTTAACACTCGGGTTAAAGCAATCAGAGATTAAACTGTCCCACCAATGTTTAAGTTTTTTAGTGATATTGTCTTCAGGAATAAGATTTAACATATCTTCTAGTAAACATCCAAAAGCTCGGACTTCTACACGCTCTATATTGTGAGCTTGATTTGTGTTTTTATCATAAAAAGTGGCTGCACCAAAATCTCCTAAAAGACAATTTGCAGTATCATTTATTAATATATTATGGGCATACAAATCGCCATGATTAATCCCTATACTGTGTAATTGTGCACTCACAGAAGCAATACTTTTGGCTACTTTTAATAGCTTTTTAGAATTAAAAACGGTGGTGTTTTCAAACACATCTCGCGTACAAGATTTCATGCTTGGCGGATTTCCTAGATTAATAAAAGTTGGATCAATAAGTTTCATAATCAAACCACTTTTATTTTCAGGATGATTTTTAATGTTCCCTAACACAGGGATTAAGCTATCATGAGAACCTGCAGCAATAGATACAGCCATTTCATCGTTAGCTAAGCCGTCGCTAGTTACATCACCCTTAAATATTTTAAGTGCAATTTCGGTTTGTTTTAATGTCCAATCTGCTTTATAAATTAGTCCAGAAGCACCTTCTCCTAATAGTTCTTTAATATTAAAATTGTTCCAAGCATAGGATTCAAAATCGGTTTCTAAAGTAACTTGATAGGCACTTGGATTTCCGGCAAAAGCCAACCAAGACAATTTAGGTAATTCAAATAACCAATTGGGAATAGATTTTAAATTGTTTGCCGAAATTCTTAAGAGTTCTAAATTTTGGCAATTAGACATCTCGTTTGGCAAAACTTCAATTTGGTTTCCTGCTAAAGCACATTTTTGGAGTAGAGTACAATGTCCTAAGCTTTTTGGTAAAACTTTAATCTTATTATCGGTTAAAATTAACCAATTTAATTTTTGAGGAAAAACATGTTCGGCAACGGTATGAATTTGATTAGATTTAAAACCAATCATATTTAAATTGAGGCAGTTTCCTAAAACAGTAGGGTATTCGGTAAATTTATTTCGTGCAAAAAATATAATTTTTAATTGCTTAAGTTGCACAATACTTTCTGGTAAAGATGATAAATGATTGTCTGATAAATCTAAAACTTCTAAAGTATCAGCCAATGCAAATATTTCTTCAGGAAACGTAGTTAAACCACAAGCTAATTTTAGTCTTTTGGTTCCTGTTAATGCTCCCGATTTTAAATCTTCTAAAGTATGCGTCATCTTAATAATATTAGGCTGCAAACTTAACTATTATTATGAGTTTATATATTATGACCATAGAAATCTATTTGGTTTAATATCGGATTTTGTACGCTTAAAACATTTGTTTTATCATCTAAAACATGCATTAATTATAAGTTTTTATTGTTATAAAGAACTATAATGTTAGGATTTTAATTGTTTTCAATAATTCATTGTAAGGAAATCTTTATAAATTCAACCAATCAAGTTAATTTCACTTACAAATAAAAAAGATAATGAGAAAAATTTTAGCAGTTAGTTTAATTTCAATTTCTACTTTGGTTTCTTGTAAAGACGAAAAGAAAGACGTTACAACAGAAGTAAAACAGGATATGCCAGAGCAAATGATTCCAGAAAAAACTCCAGAATTTAAAAATAAAGCTCATGAGTTAGTGTATAAAATGACTCAAAAAGTTGGAGATTATGGAAAACTAATGAATAAAAAAGATGTTGTATATACGTATACCTATCAAACTCCAGATGGAAAAACAGATGTAACTACAGAAAAGTATATGTTTAATGGTGAGTTATCTTACGGCATGTATACCAAGCACGAAAGATCGTTAGCAGATATGAAAGGTATAATAGAGCAAGGATATGACGGTAGCGAATATTGGTTAAAACATGAAGGTGAAGTAATAACAGATACTAATGCTTTAAAACGTGTAGCATTTAATAGACCAACTAATTTTTATTGGTTTACAATGATGCAGAAATTAATGGATCCAGGTTTAAATTACGAATACATTAAAGAGCAAACTGTAGGCGATACGCAATACGATGTTGTAAAAGTGACGTTTGATTCTGAAGATGGTAAGCCAAAAGATATCTATCAATTATATATTAATAAAGACACAAAATTAGTCGACCAATTTTTGTTTACAGTAATGGATTTCGGAAAATCAGATCCGTTATTAATGGAATTAGATTACGAAAACATTGATGGGGTATTATTGCCTACAAAACGTAAATATAAAGCATCTAATTGGGATGCTGAAGTTACAGATAAGCCTTGGATATTAGTAAATTGGACAAATATTAAGTTTAATAATGGTTTAGAAAGAGCTGATTTTTCAAAGTAAAAAACATTTAATTTCAGGTAAAACAAACTAAAATTCTATACACATGAAAAAAGCAGTATTCTTTGATATGAATGAAACGTTATTAAACTTGAGTTTGCTTAAAACCCAGTTTGATAAGCATTTTGATGATGCGTATGTTTTAAAATATTGGTTTACAAAATTATTACATAGTTCTACAGTAATGGGGACTATGAACACTTATAAAAATTTTGGAGAACTTGCAGATGTGGCTTTAGAGAATCTGTTTTTTGAAACGGGGAAATCTTTAAATACAGATACTAAATCTGAGATTTTAGGCGCATTTAGAAAATTGCCTGCTTACGACGATGTTATTCCTGCAATATCCATGCTAAGAAATCATAATATTCGAGTTATCGCGGTTTCGAACTCATCTTTAGAGATGATAAAAGAGCAGTTAACTAATGCGGGGATTATAGATTTTTTCGACTCGTATTATTCTGTAGATGATGTGAATAAGTATAAACCATTTAAGGATGTTTATCTATCTGTAGCCGAAAAAGAAGGTATACAAATAAAAGATATTACTATGGTTGCAACTCATGATTGGGACTTATTCGGGGCAAAGAAAGTAGGATTAACTACGGCTTATATAAAAAGGAAGAAAGAAATTTATAATCCGTTTTATTTACAGCCAGATTTTGAAGACTCAGATTTATTAGGATTAATGCAACAAATTGTAACGTTTGCGAACTCCTGATGTAATTATTATTTTAAAATTAATTTCAAGATTAAAAAGAACAGTAAGCTAGATGCTTGCTGTTCTTTTTTTAGAGGCTAATTTTAAGTAAAAAATAAATAATATTAAGCTGTTTTAATTAATTTTTTTTAATTGTTATTAATTATTTAAGGTCTAATTTTATTATACGGAACAGATTCTATATGAATAAGATAAACGTTACGTAGTAAAAATAATGATTGTAGAAAAAAAAATTAATTGGGCCATATTAGTTACTGGTTGGGGGCGTAATGCCAGAGATACTATAAAATCATTTAAAAACAATAAACTAAAACAATCTAACATTAGTTTAGTTGTGTATGAAGAAGAACCTTGTGGCGCAAAAGAGTTGGCAGAGACATGTAATGTTGAAACTTTAAAAATAGTTAGATCTGATTTTAAAAATATAATTGAATATCAGGCTTTTATAACACAAGAAATGAAGAAGAGAAATGTTGATTATATTTTTATGCTTAATTATAAATATATTATACAAAACCAGATGCTTAAAGCATTTCCTAACAAGATATTAAATATTCACCCCTCTTTATTTCCTAGTTTTTTAGGGACTAAAACAGCAATTCAAGATGCCTTAGATTTTGGTGTTAAGGTTACTGGTATAACGACTCATATTATTGATCATAAAATAGATGAAGGTACCATATTACAACAACAAGCCATTAAAGTAAAAGCAAACGATACATTTGATACGTTATACCCAAAATTCACTAAAGAAGGAAAAAAAATAATTATAAAAACAATTAAGACTATTGAAGACATACACTTTAAAAATTTAGAAGGATAACTCTAATCTCTTTAGGTGCTAAATTAGCCCACAAGCTTTAGACAAATCTAAGATGCTTATTACGAATTCTTATCCTATTACCAATAACTATATGGTATTTAATTCTTTAGAGTTTTTTGTTTTTTTACCAATTGTTTTTGTCTTGTATTGGTTTGTTTTTAAAAACCATTTAAAAGCACAGAATATACTTATTTTAATTGCTAGTTACGTGTTTTATGGCATGTGGGATTGGAGGTTTTTGTCATTAATTTTACTTAGTACTATTGTTGATTATTATGTGGGATTAAAAATTCATGCTACTACAGCTGCAGATCAAAGAAAACACTGGCTATGGGTTAGTGTTATTTTTAACGTTGGTCTTTTAGGATGCTTTAAATATTACAATTTTTTTGTAGACTCTTGGATCGATATGTTTGTTTTTTTCGGATATGAATTGAAAAGCACATGGATGTTAAGCGTTATTTTACCAATAGGTATTTCTTTTTACACGTTTCAAACCATGTCGTATTCGTTTGATGTATTTTATAAAAAACTTAAACCTACTACCGATTTTTTATCCTTTGCAGCCTTTGTTAGTTTTTTTCCACAGTTAGTTGCAGGACCTATAGAAAGAGCCTCAAATTTAATGTCTCAAATTTTAAATAAGCGAACATTTCATTATAATCAAATTGTTTCAGGATTACAATTAATTTTATGGGGATTATTTAAAAAGATTGTTATTGCCGATTCTATTGGACCTATTGTAGATGATATTTTTACTAACTATGCTACACATGCTACATCAACATTAATTTTAGGAGTTACACTCTTTAGTTTTCAAGTATATGGCGATTTTAGTGGTTATTCCGATATTGCTATAGGTACTTCTAAGCTTTTTGGTATAGAACTAATGTCTAATTTTAAATTTCCTAATTTTTCAAGAAACATAGCCGAATATTGGCAACGCTGGCATATTTCTTTATCTACTTGGTTTAGACATTACATTTATATTCCATTGGGTGGCTCTAGAGGAAGTAAGCTTAAATCTATCAGAAATATCTGCATTATATTTTTAGTAAGTGGCTTTTGGCATGGAGCCAACTGGACTTTTATTTTTTGGGGAGCCTTCCATGCATTGGCATTTATTCCAGTATTTTTAATGGGTAGAAATGCAATATATAAAGATACTGTAATTGCTCAGCATACCATGTTTCCATCTTTTACAGAGTTAGGTCAGGTACTATTAACCTTTGTAATTGTGACGTTTTCTAGAATATTTTTTAGATCAGAATCTATAGCAGATGCTTTTGGTTTTATAAACAGACTCTGCTTTCCTTTTACTTACGAACCGTATTATCATCCCATGGGATATAGAATGATAGATTATTATATTCTTATTACTCTATTTGTTTTGTATGAGTATATTATAAGAAAAAATGAACGTTCTCCGTTTATGTTCAAATCTAAAGTTGTTCGCTTTGTTATGTATACCATAGTTGTTTTATGTATGTTATTATTTTACGATAGTAATATTGATAGATCTTTTATTTATTTTCAATTTTAAGACAATGAAAAAACTATTTTTAAATATGATGCTTTACGCTTTTCTAATGGTTTTTTGTTTAGAACTAATTGTAAGACTCTTTCATTTAACTAAAGACTATCCAGTGCGTTATGTAGATGAATTTGGTGTCGAAAAATGGGTTCCAAATCAAAAAGGTTTTGCTGTAACAGGGATAAGACGACAGAATTTTTCTGAATACCGCATCAATAATTCGGGCTATAATTCGTATCGAGAGTTTAGTCCAACTCAAGATCAGGTAGAAATTGCTTTGGTAGGAGATTCATTCATAGAAGGCTTTCATCAACATTATGCTAATTCAATAGGGAAGAAGATAGAAAACAGATTAAAAGATGTAGACGTTTACGAATATGGCTATGCAGGTTACGATTTAGCAGACCAATTACATATGATTAACATCTACAAAAACACATTCGATTTAATAGACTATGTTGTGTTAGGACTAAAATTTGAAAATGATTTAACACGAGGCACATACACTGTTTTACAAGACAGAATGAAGTTAGAAACACCATTGTATAAAATATTAAGACAAAGTAAGTTACTAGTGTATTTACAAAATATAGGTGCTTTTGATTCTTCTAAAAGGCTACTTTTTAAAATCACGTCCTTAAATAAAAAATATAATAGTACTTCTAAAAACATTTCAGAAGAAGCATTACATCAACAATACATTCAAAATTTTGAAAGTTTAGTGAGTAATTATGGATTTGATAAAAGTAGATTTACATTGCTATTGGATTCTGCACACACACCACAAGTTTTTCTAAATTATTTAGATAAAAACGGGTTTAAATACTTAGACTTTTCACCCCCATTAACGGCTTCAAAAACATCAACAAATTTAATTTATGACATGCATTGGAATAATCATGGAAGAACATTAATTGCTAAATTAATCGCAGATTCTATAGCTAATAATTTAGAAAAATAAAAAAAGTTCATTTCAATAAATTGATTAAGTTTAATCGCTAAAAAAAGATAAGTTAAAATGTTTATCCATGGTTGGATTTAGAGTTTAGCAATATGTTTTAACATTACATTTTATGGAACTAACGGTCTCTGAAATTAAAAATGATTTTGATTTCGCTCAGTATTTAAAAATAGTAAATAGCTTCGATTTTGTAAACCCGTTTTATAGAATATGGGCCGGTAACCTAGATGAAGTTATAGACGAAAGATTATTCTATTTTACACTTAAAGGCGATAAGCAAAAGACTTTAATTGTGATGCCTTTTTTGTTCTTAAAAATAGGAAGTCAAGTTGAGGGCGTTACGTATTACGATGTAAAATCGCCATATGGCTATAGCGGACCTATTTTTAATGCTGATGTAGCAAACGATACATTTATCACATTTTGGATATTGGTAGATGCATGGTATAAAGAGAATAATGTAGTTACTGAATTTTTAAGATTTAGCTTAAATAGAAATTATAAATTTTACTCTGGGAATTTAATTCCAACACTATCTAATGTAAAAGGAGAGATTGTTTCTGAAGACTTACAATGGAATAATTTTAAACATAAAGTAAGAAATAATTACAGAAAAGGAGTGTCCGAAAATTTGAGCATACATTTTGTTCAAGATGCAACAGACCAACAAAATATTGAGATATTTCACAATATTTATATTCGTACAATGCAACGTATAAATGCGAGTATAGAATACCATTACTCGTTAAATTACTTTCAAAATATAATAGAACTTAGTAAAAACGATTTTTTATTAGCTATTGTATATAAAGGAGATATTCCTATTTCTTCAGAATTAATATTAATTTCTGGCGATACGCTTTTCTCTTATTTAGGAGGCACACTGTCGGAGTATTTTAACCTTAGACCAAACGATTTTTTAAAAATAGGAGTCATAAAATGGGCTAGAGAGTGTCAATACAAATATTATATTTTAGGTGGTGGCCGTAAGGATAATGATGATTTATATCATTATAAAAAGACATTTTTTCCAAAAGATGAAGATGAGATTTATTATACAGGGAGAAAAATTATAGATAAACCGGTTTTTGAAAAATTGAATAGAATATTAAACACAGCAGATAGTAATGAAAATTATTTTCCGAGCTATAGAAATTATGTTAAGTAATTAATCAATACATCACGAAAACCAATGCGGTTAAGTTTTTATATATTGTACTTTACGAATACCAAAATCTGTGTGCCATTGTTTTAATTCTATAAAACCAAGCGTCTTGTATAATTGAATTGCAGGCGTATTTAAAACTCCAGTTTCCACGATATAGGATCCTGATGTGTATGTATTAAACACATAATTAACTAATTGTTTTCCAATACCACGTCTAAAACATTTTGGATTAACAACCAAACTATTAATGTGTGTTTTAAACTCAATTTCTTCAGTCTCTATAACACCGGCTAAGGCATTATTTTCAAAAAAACCATAAAACGTCGTCTTACTATTTTGATAATTTTCTATAGATCGTTTTAACGGAGGAAATTCTGTAACACCCAATAATTTTGCTTCTACACTGTAGGATAATTGAAAAACGATATGTATTCTAATGGCTTCTTCTAATTCGTGATGATTCAGTTTTTTTATCATTATAAAGACAGTTTTTTTTAGAGAATTATATGTTTTTATTTTAAGAATTTTTATTAAAAATAGAGTCGTTATAAAGAATGAAAACAATAAGTATAATAAATTAAATATTTCATTTCACAGACAAGTTTACGTTTATCTCAAAATTCAGAGTTGTATTTTATAGTTATTAAAAAATCAATATAATTGAATGTTTTTATAACTAATTATGTAGCATGTTATGCTTTTACTTTTTCTCCCCATTCTGTCCAAGAGCCATCGTACACTGCTTTTTTGTTTTTTAATAGTCCTTCAGATGCTAAATACATAATACAAGCAGTAATACCAGAACCACAACTAAATACAACAGGTCTATTTTCGTGTGTTAAGTCTTTAAAAATTTGGGTGCGATTTTTTTCACTTTCAAACATTCCATTATTAAGCACTTTGGTATAGGGTATATTAATCGAATTTTTAATTTGTCCGCTTCTAAGTCCCGCTCTAGGTTCTTCAGCTAAACCATTAAATCGGTCCTCAGAACGCACATCTATTATAAGTTCTTTTTGGGTAGAAAGATTATTAAAAACAGCATCAAATTTTCTAACCATTGTGAGATCTAGATTGGCTTGAAAGTTTCCTTTTGTATATGCTTTTTCTTCCTTTACTTCAATAGGGAAATTCTGTTTTATCCATTCTGGTAATCCTCCATCTAAAACATATACATTTTGATGTCCCATCGATCTAAATAACCACCATACACGCGGACTAGAGTAAATGCCGTTAGCATCGTAAACTACAATAATGCTTTCATTGTTAATGCCTAAGTTTTGAGCTTCTTCTTCAAATTGAGATTTTGAAGGATATGCCGTAGGGAATTCGTTAGTTATATCGCTGAACTTAAATTTAAGATCGAAAAAACGAGTATTTTTAATTTGAACGTCTTGGATTTCTGATGGTAATTTAGCTAATTGATTTTTTAGCGTACAGTCTAAAATAACTAAATTTTCAGTGTTTAATTTATCATTTAGCCATTCAGCCGAAATTATAGATGAGTTCATTTTATTAGTTTTCAATATTAGATTTTACTAAAATACAATACTAAGTAGTATTAATACTGTAACTTAAAATTTAATTTGAAACATCTAATTATGAAGCTTTGCTTCACTATGATAAATTTTCTAAGACTTCAATATTTTTCTTTATATAATGAAGTCTATAGCAGTGTTATTTCTGATCTTTTAAATAATAATTTGAAAAATAGAGTGCATAATTTTCTAAGACTTCTATTTTAACTTTTAAAATTCCCTTATCTATTAAACCAATTTCTCTAGCTGCTGCACGAGACAAATCTATAATTCTATTTTTCTCATAAGGTCCGCGATCATTTATTACCACTACCACCGATTTGTTGTTATTTAGATTGGTGACCATAACTTTTGTATTGAAATCTAAAGTTGGATGTGCAGCTGTGTATTTACTTTTATCGTAAAGTTCTCCGCTTGCTGTTTGTTTACCTTGGAATGAATTATTATAATAAGACGCTTTTCCTATTTCTGTAGACTGCGCATTACAAATTGTATGAGCTAAAAACACACAGAACACGCAACATATTCGGAATATAGAGATCATATACACAGACTTAAATGTATTTAATTATATGGAGTATTAACCCCCTTTATTTTTTCTTCTTAATTTCTAAAGGTTTAATATTTCCATCAAAAGTTATGCTGTTTCTATTACTACTGTAAACAACTAAAGAAGCCGTTTCTAGACTATAAACAGTTAGTGTAATATTAAATTTTTCAGAATCATTACTAATGGCATATTTAACTGTTCCTGTACGTTTCTTGTCGTTGTACTGTAAGGTATATTCTTTGTGTAGACCATCAAATTTAATTCCGCCATCGCCACCATACGAAGCCATATGTGCAACACCAAAATAAGGCATGTCTGCTTTTGAAATAGAATCGTTAACCTTTAAAAAGTTAGGATTTCCAATTAAACTAATACGTTTTCCCCCCTGTGTTGTAGCCCAATCTGCTTCAAAAGTAAATTTAGAGGTCTCTAGGAGTTTTTTAATTGCAATAAATTCTTGTTCCTGTTTTTCTTTTTTCAGGGCTTTCTTTTCAGTTTTAGTTTGAGAGAATGTTAAATTTATCCCGAAAACTAAAATTATTAATAAAATAACATGTTTTTTCATGATACATTAGATTTTTGATGAATATAACAAATTATATACCAAACTATAAAATACTGATTGTAAGTTTATTGAAAAGATCTTTTTGAAGCGGATAATAAAATGGTATACATGTAATTTCTTATTTATGTTTACTTAAAAAGGATTTTAACCACAATCCTGATTTTTTTATAATTCGTTTTTGTGTGTTAAAATCTGTATATATTATTCCGAATCTTGGTTTTGTGCCTTCTGCCCATTCAAAATTATCGACAAGCGTCCATATAAAATAGCCCTTTATCGGTATCTTATTTTCTATAGCCTTCAGTGTGTATTTAAAGGTCTTTTTAAAATAATTAATTCGGTCTTTGTCTTGAATCTTTCCATCTTTTAATTCATCTTCAAAACAAACTCCAGACTCGGTTATATAAATTTCTTTTACACCTGGATATTGATTGAATTGTTCTAACATTTTATATAAACCTTTTGGATATATTTCTAGATTCATAGCATTAATTTTTACGTCTCTTTTTTCTGCAGGAACTTCAGTAGCAAAAAGAATAGGAGGGAACAAACTAAATTTGGCAACGATTTTAAAATAGTATTGCACACCAATAAAATCGAAATCGAATGCTAGTAAATCTTCATCTCCTGGTAAATAGTGTTTTTCAATTCGATTTAATCCCGGAATAGATTCAGTAGGATATCCTAAACCTAGAGCGGGTTCAATAAAAAAGCGATTTAATAATGCATCAATACGGATTGCTGCTTTTTTATGCATGATGCGTCTGTTTAATGGCCTAACATACGAACATGAAAATGTGGTGCCAATCACTGCATTTTCAACATTTTTCCGAACAATTCTTCCACCCAAAGACTGACAAAGTGTAGCGTGATGTGCTGCTGGTAAGAAATTTTTTAATCCTTTTTTTCCAGGTGCATGCATACCCATAAAATAACCTAGTCCAATAAAACTCATGGGTTCGTTTAAGATAATCCATGTTTTAACTTTTAAACCATATGTTTTAGTACAAAAGTCGACATAGGTTTCAAACCAATTTAAAATGGCTCGATTTGTCCATCCGCCTTGATCTTGTAATGCTTGTGGCAAATCCCAATGATAAAGGGTTACCCAAGGTTCAATGCCTAATTTAAGTGCATAATCTATAACATCGTGATAAAATGCTACACCCTCAGGATTAATGTCTCCAACACCTTGCGGAAAAATACGAGACCAAGATAATGAGAACCGAAAACAATCTAAATGAAGCGCTTTCACGTGATCTAAATCTGCTTTGTAATTCGAATAGAAATTTGTTGCTGTATTTCCTGTTCCTTTTTTAAAAGATATTCTATTGGTAAAGGTGTCCCAAATAGAAGGTCCTTTGCCGTGCATATTGTATGCTCCTTCGTTTTGATAAGAAGAAATGGTAATGCCCCATTTAAATTGTTTTGGAAAATGTTTAGATTTCACGTCTTATATGCTCAAAAAGCTTTAGTATTCCGATTATAATTAGCTTATTTTTTAATAACTAAAAATAGAAATTAATATAAAATGGTGAGCTATTTAAACTTTAAGAATAGATTAAGTTATACTATTATTTTCTTCGTTTTTATCTTCATAAATTTGAAAAAAATTTAATATAATTAGTCCCGATTCAAGACAACACTTTTAAGTTGTAAATCTATAGAATCCTCTAGAAAACTATTCGCAATATGAGCCATATAAATTTAAAAAACATAAAGTTCTCCGTATTAGATTTAGTTCCTATTACAAAAGGAAATACACAACAGCAAGCGATGCATAATGCATTAGATTTGGCACAACATACAGAAGCTTTAGGGTACACCAGATATTGGATTTCTGAACACCATAATATGGATAGTTTAGTGAGTTCTGCAACCGTTGTTCTATTGGCATATATAGCGCAAGGTACTTCTAAAATAAGAGTAGGTTCTGGTGGTATTATGTTACCAAATCATGCGCCTTTAGTTGTTGCAGAACAGTTTGGAACCTTAGAAACGTTATACCCAGGACGTATAGATTTAGGCTTAGGAAGAGCGCCAGGAACAGACCAGCGTACAGCAATGGCATTACGTCGTGATAGACAAGAAAGTGTTCAGGATTTTCCAAATAACATACAAGAATTACAACACTATTTTACAAATGAAGATTTAGGTGAACCTGTAAGAGCGATCCCAGGAGAAGGTTTAAATGTGCCCATTTATTTATTAGGATCCAGTACATTTAGCGCAGATTTAGCGGCTAAAAAAGGATTGCCATATGCATTTGCGAGTCATTTTGCACCATCGCAATTATTTGAAGCACTTCATATTTATAATAATCAGTTTGAACCATCTTCAGTATTACAAAAACCATATAGTATGGCATGTGTAAATGTAATTGCAGCAGATACAGATGAAGAAGCGCAAGTTCTTGCAACGAGTTTATTTCAATTAGCGATGGGAATTATAACCAATGTTCGCCGCCCATTACAACCGCCAGTTACATCTATGGATGGTGTATGGAATGAGCAACAACAAGCTATGATTAATAATATGTTACATTATACCTTTATTGGAAGTAAAGCAACAATTGAAAAAGACATTTCAGAATTTGTATTGAAAACTCAAGTACAAGAACTTATAGTTGTGTCTCATATTTATGATCATGACGCTCGTAAAAAATCTTATAAAATTTTGAGTGAGGTTTTCGAGGATTAAATCTAAAATTCGATTAAACGGAAATAGGTTGCTATGTTGTATACTGAAGATGTTTTAGTGTTTTACCAACCAAAAATTTTGTATTAACTATTTTAAACCCAAGATTTAAATATAAGTGTTCGGCTTTAGGATTGTTTTCTTCTACAAGCAATCCTAGAGTTTTATGCTGATTATAAACATAGTTTTTAATAATGAATTTTAAAAGCATTGTTCCAAAACCCTTTCCTTGCTCACTTTTTAGTACAGCAAAAGAATCAATATATATTTCGCCAGCTTCAGTTTCGTCTTCAGGATTAAATGATGTATTATATTGTGTGGTTATATAGTGATGAATGGGAAGTCGTAAAGATTCTAAAAGAGCGCCATCGTAACAATTAATTGCAGCTACAACACGATTTTGTTCTTCAACGACATAGCAATTCTGATAAGAATATTGATTTTTTTGTTGTGCCGTAAAGTGCTCTAAAAGTGTAAGTGCTTCATGGGAATTTGAAACTCCTATAAATTCAAAAATAATATCTTCCATAGCCATAAGAAGAAGTTGGGCTATGGTTTTTGCATCAGTTTTGGTAGCTTGTCTAATATGCATTTCTTATCGTAGTTTATAAAATATTAAGATATTTTATTAGTCAATACGTTTCAGATTTAAATCTTGAAAATCGAAACTAAAATCGATGTTAGGTGATATTCCTTTCATTTTTATTTGTATAGCTTTACCTTCTTCATTTAAATTAAAGGTTGCAAAGGCATCGCAAGGCATATCTTTAAATTCCCATTTTACAGCAAAAGTTGTTGCTTTATAGAAATACATTTGTCCGTTTAATTTAGGAGAGCGTTTAGAAGTAAACCAAAGTTTTCCGTTCTTATCCGTAATTGTAATATCTCCAAACCAAGGATCGTTGTACGTACCTATATAATTATTAAAATTGATTTTTGTTTTTTTATTAGCTTTAACAGTTTCCCAAACGGCTTTTGTAACTTTATCTCCATCTTTTTCTTCAGCTTTGCTATAATCTGATAGTTCTGTAATCCAATCTTTCTTTTCAATATTTAAATACCAATCTAAAATTGTTTCTGGTATAGAATAAAAGGCATAGCCTCCTGGGTCTGTATTGGTTAACACCACAATTCCTAAATTTAGTTCTGGTACCAAGATTGTACGTGATAACATGCCTGTTAAACCACCAGTATGCTGTACAATAATTTTACCTTTTTCATCAGAAATTTCCCAACCTAAACCATATGCTGAAAAATGATTTCCAGTGCGTTCATCTGCATATAAATTGTAACCAGTTATGGTTAGTGGCGACCACATTTGTTTTTGAAGCTTTTCAGAAAATAAGGTTTTAGATAAACCTGTACCATATTTTCCTTTATTTAATTGCATTAGCATCCATTTACTTAAGTCGTTAACACTAGCATTAATGCCTCCGGCTGCACCAACTAAATCACCACTATTGTAAGGTGCAACTTCAACTAATTTATCATTATAAGAACTATGAGGCATGGCCACGTTAGCATTGGGTTTTAAATACTTAATTAGAGGAGTAGCATTTGTCATGCCTAAAGGATTAAAAATACGTGTTTGTATAAAATCTGCCCAAGAGGTTCCGCTAATTCTAAATATAACCTCTCCAGCAACTAAGTATAATAAATTATCATAATCGTATTTTGTGCGAAAAGCAGATGTTGGTGTCTGGTATTGAAAACTATTAAGAATATCATCAATGGTAAAATTACCTGGATCAGGAAAAATCATTAAATCCCCAGCTCCTAAACCTAATCCGCTTCTATGCGTTAGTAAGTCTGTAATAGTAAAATTTGCAGTTACATAATCATCGTACATTTTAAACTCCGGAATATAGTCAATCACTTTATCATCCCAAGTTAATTTACCTTCGTCAACCAAAATGGCTAATGCCGCAGATGTAAAAGCTTTAGAATTTGAAGCAATAGAAAATAAGGTTTCTTGGTCTACTTTTTCTTTGGAAGTAACCGATTTTAAACCGTAACCTTTAGAGTGTATTACTTTTCCGTCCTTAACAATTGCAATTGCTAATCCAGCAGAATTAGTTATAGACATCGATTTGGCAACTAAAGAATCTATTTGTTTGGAAGTGATTTCTTGAGAAAACCCATTAAAACTTAATAGTATTAATAGAGTAAAAATACAGCTGTTTTTTAAATATGTCATAATTATAAACTGTTTGAATGTAGTCTTATAGGATTGCATTTTTAAATGTATAAAAAATTATTTTAGTAGCTTTTTTCACCTGTTATTTTAGTAGCGTTTTACTATAACGTTGTAAAAATGATGATTTGACATTTTAAAAAGGTATTTGGTTTGTTTTTTGGTAATAGTTGGTCTTTAGCTTAAAAAAGCTAATAATTACGTAAAGGAATTTGCGTTTTCTTCCTTTTTATGAAAATCAATTTTTTTTTCAAACGTTTGAAAAATGTTATCGATAAGTTATTGTAAAACAATCGATTATGAGGTTTTTAGTATATGGTCTTTTTTGTTAGCGAAAATTCACGAAAACTACCAATTTAATGAATTTTAACAATTGTTTAACGGCTATTTTTGGATACTTCCGAATTCTTTCAAAACCTAGCAATTGTCATGTTTTTAATCTTGCTTTGTTATGAACTTTGATGCATAGATTAATAATAGATATAAATAAATATATAAGTATGAAAGTAGCAGAGTTAAAAAACACAGACCTTCAGGTAGAAGGATTCCAAAATGGAGATTGGAATAAATCAATTAACGTACGTGATTTTGTTTACAAAAATATTACACCTTATCATGGTACTCATGACTTTTTAATTGGACCAAGCGAACGCACACAAAAACTGTGGGATGTTTGTAAAGCTGAAACTAAAATTGAAAGAGCAAACAACGGAGTACACTCTGTTGATACGGATATTGTTTCTGGTATTGCAAACTTTGAGGCTGGATATATTGATAAAGAAAATGAAACTATTGTTGGTTTACAAACCGACGGATTATTAAAAAGAGCTATGAAACCTTTTGGAGGTTATAAAGTAGTTCAAAAAGCATTAGAAGAACAAGGTTTAAAACCTGCCAATGCAGTAAATGAATTATTTTCTAAATATGTAAAAACACATAACGATGGTGTGTTTGATGCTTATAATGCAGAAATTAGAAAATTTAGATCATTAGGATTCTTAACAGGATTGCCAGATAATTATGCACGTGGAAGAATAATTGGTGATTATAGAAGAATTGCATTATATGGTATTGATAGTTTAATTGATGCTAAAAAACAAGATTTAGCACACATTAAAGGCCCAATGACAGATGCTGTTATTCGCTTAAGAGAAGAAGTCTCTGAGCAAATAAAAGCATTAAAAGATATGATTGTAATGGGTAAATCTTACGATTTAGATTTAAGTCGCCCAGCACAAAATGCACAAGAAGCTGTACAATGGACTTATATGGCATATTTAGCAGCTGTAAAAGAACAAGATGGAGCAGCAATGTCTTTAGGTAATGTATCTACATTCTTAGATATTTATATTCAAAGAGACTTAGATAATGAAGTGATTGGAGAAATTGAAGCTCAAGAATATATCGACCAATTCGTAATGAAATTACGTATGGTACGTCACTTAAGAATGTCTGCTTACGATGAAATCTTTGCAGGAGATCCAACATGGGTAACTGAAGCAATTGGTGGAATGTTTAAAGACGGACGTACTAAAGTAACAAAAACGGCTTTCCGTTTCTTACATACGTTATACAACCTAGGACCATCACCAGAACCAAATATTACAGTATTATGGTCGCCTTCATTACCAGAAAACTTTAGAAAATATTGTGCAAAAGTAGCCATAGATACATCTTCAATTCAATTTGAAAATGATGATTTAATGCGTACGTTGAGAGGATCAGACGATTATGGAATTGCATGTTGTGTATCTTACCAAGAAATAGGAAAACAAATCCAATTCTTTGGTGCACGTACTAACTTAGCAAAAACATTACTTTTAGCAGTAAATGCTGGTCGTTGCGAGATTACTGGTAAACAAATGGTAAAAGGTATTGCCCAAGATAATGATGAGTATTTAGACTTCGATAAAGTGATGGCTAATTTTAAATTAGCAATGACAGAAGTGGCTCGTGTGTATAACGATTCTATGAACATTATTCACTACATGCACGATAAATACTACTACGAAAAAGGTCAGATGGCTTTAATAGATACTAATCCAGCTATTAATATCGCTTACGGTATTGCAGGTTTATCTATTGTAGCAGATTCATTATCGGCAATTAAATATGCTAAAGTTAAACCAATCAGAAATGAAGAAGGATTAACTGTAAGTTTCGAAATTGAGGGAGACTTCCCTAAATATGGAAACGACGATGATAGAGTAGATGTATTTGCTCATGATGCAGTAGAAGATTTTAATAATGAATTAAAAAAATTAGCAGTTTATAAAAACGCAGAACCAACAATGTCTGTTTTAACCATTACCTCAAATGTAGTATATGGTAAAAAGACAGGTGCAACACCAGATGGAAGAGCTAAAGGTGTGCCATTTGCACCAGGAGCAAACCCAATGCATGGGCGTGACACTAACGGTGCAATTGCTTCTTTAAACTCTGTAGCTAAAATAGATTATAAAGATTCACAAGATGGTGTGTCTAACACATTCTCTATAGTTCCTAAATCTTTAGGATCAACTAACGAAGAACGTATAGACAACTTAGTAGCAACCTTAACAGGATATTTTGCTCATGGTGCTCAACATTTAAATGTGAATGTATTAGATAAAGACACTTTATTAGATGCAATGGAACATCCAGAAAATCACCCACAATTAACAATTCGTGTATCTGGATATGCTGTTAACTTTATTAGATTAACAAGAGAACAACAACTAGAAGTTATTTCTCGTTCGTTCCACGAATCTATGTAAACCGTACTCTGTTTATTTAACTTGAAGAGGTATTCAAAAAAACGTAAAACACTAATTTTTACTATTCAAATCAGTAATCTCCTTATTTTGTTAGTGTAACTTATATTTTTGAATACCTCTTATTTTTTTAATCAAAATCGAACTATTATTAAAACTTCAGACAACATATTAAATGTACACTCCATAGAATCTTTTGGAACACACGATGGGCCTGGAATACGTATGGTAGTGTTTTTGCAAGGCTGTAAATTAAAATGCCAGTATTGTCATAATCCAGATACTATAGACACACAAGGTGGTATAGAATATAATATTGAGGATTTGGTACAACGTGCCCTTAGAATGAAATCTTATTTCGGTGCGAATGGTGGTGTAACCGTTTCAGGAGGAGAACCTTTACTACAATCGAAAAGTTTAATTCCTTTTTTTAAACGTTTAAAAGAAGAAGGAATACATACTAATATTGATACTAACGGAAGATTATTAAATCATCCTACAACAGAATTGATAGATCATTATGCCGATTTAGTGATGCTAGATATAAAGCATATGAATGAAGAAGGCTTTCAGAAACTAGCTGGAGCAAAAAATAAAGAAACTACTTTTAATTTTGCAAAACACAGAGAAGCTTCAGGAAAAAAAATGTGGCTGCGTTATGTTTTAATTCCAGGAATAACAAACACACCAGAGTTGCTTCATCAATTGGGAACATATTTCAAAGATTATAAAACAATCGAAAAGATTGAACTTCAACCGTATCATAAATTAGGTATACATAAATGGGAAGCCTTAGGTTGGGAATACGAATTGAAAGATGCAAGAGAAAACACCCAAGAAGAGATTGATGCCGCAGTAGAAATTTTGAGTCTATATTTTAAAGAAGTTAAAGCGAATTAAAACTCATTTAACAACTTCACAATAAAAATTATAATGAATACTCCCAAAGAAGGTATAAAAATAGTAAATGAAATTGCACTTAATAAAGAAGGTTACACGGTAAGTAAAACCTTAATTCTTGCTTTTTTAGCAGGAGCTTATGTTGCTTTTGGAGGCTTATTATCCATTATTATTTCAGGAGGTTCTCCAGGAATAGCAGCACATAACCCAGGGTTAGTAAAGTTCTTGTTTGGAGCCGCTTTCCCGTTAGGGCTAATTCTTGTCGTACTGGTAGGTGCCGAACTTTTTACAGGAAATAATGCTTATTTTATTCCAAATATTTTAACCAAAAGACAACGAGCTTGTGCTATGTTTAAAAATTGGGGTTTGGTGTATCTAGGCAATTTTTTTGGTGCTATTTTTATTGCTTATATTATTACACATCTAACACATTTAGTTAGTAGCGAACCCTATATAAATATGGTTCATGAAATCGCTAGAGGTAAAACAAGTCATACTTTTTTAGTTACTTTTATAAAAGGAATTGGAGCAAATTGGTTAGTCTGTCTTGCCCTTTGGCAAGGTATTGCTGCAAAGAATACCATAGGCAAAATAATTGCTATTTGGTTGCCTGTTATGGCTTTTGTAACTATGGGGTTTGAGCACAGTATTGCAAATATGTATTTTATACCACTTTCTATTTTTGAAGGTGCAGATATAACTTGGAGTACTTTTGTTTTTAAAAACTTAATTCCAGCTACAATGGGTAACATCGTTGGAGGTGTTTTATTCGTTGGATTACCTTATGGGTATTTATTCGGGAAAGTAGAAAATTAAAACAGAATTAATCTGAATTTATACTAAACGTTTTAAGATATAAATCATCCTAAAAAAAATGGACTGTTTATGTTTTTTAAGTGTATCTATTGTATCTTTACATACCACTTTAATAGTCTTTTAGGACCTTTTAATAGCACTAATCGTTTCAATTATTCATAATTTTTTTACATTAAAATGTGAGAAATATATTTATATATGTTAAATTTGTAACGTATTGGTAAATAAGCTCTTGCGAGCAAACAACTAAATTTAATTAAACCTCGATATCTATCTTATCGAGGTTTTCTTTTTTTAACGGTATTCCTTATGGTTAAAATATAATTGATAAGATCTATCTTACTGAACATAAAAAAGCCCTGAGTAAATTCTTACTTAGGGCTTTTTTAATTTAATTTAGAGCAGCTATTCGCTGTTGAATTAAAGGTTGCCATGTATTTATTATTTGAAGCTCTCCACTTAGTTGTATATTGATGTCTTCATTATAAAATTCGAATTGAGATTCTGTAACTGTTTTATCTTTTGGAATAAATTCTAACTTTAAAGTGTCAATAGCATGAGATTTACTTTTAGAGTTTAAATTTTTACCAAATTTTAATGTTCTACACTCTTTATAATCCGATAAGTCTAAGCTTGCTTTAATGGTTTTTTCTTTATTTTTTTTGAAGAAAAACACCATGTTTTTAGGTTCGTCTAAGCCAATAACAAAATCAGAACCTGCTTCATGTTTAGTTATTGATGCTTGTTTTATTTCTGCTAAAGCTTTTAATGCTTTTAACATGTCGTTTTTTCTTTTTCTACTATTTCTAGTCGATAATATAAAAGGTAAAGCGCATATAATTATAAATACTACGCTAAGAATTATTGTTCCGGTATTCATTGTTTTGTGTTTAAATTAATACATAATAAATGTAGATTATGTAGTTAAACATAATCTTGTTGTTGCAATTGTCTGTGTGTAATTACACTAAAAAAAATTGCTTATTACCAGAAATAATGAAACGGAAAAATATAATCGTTTTTACGATAATTAACCAAAGTATTGGTTTGGTATTTTGTGTATTGAGAAATTTGTGCTTCTACTAATTGTTCATTCTTTTTAAAATGACTACCAGAACTAAAAAAGGGGGTCTTAAAAAATTGTTCGGTACTAGGATTAAATGAAACACTAAAATTTTCAGACTCTGAAGTTAGGTTGAAAAGTGATTTAGTAATACCCGATACTTTCTGATGTTGTTCAGATTGATCTGAGTTATATGTGAAAGTTTGAGGCAGCGGTTGTGCTACACTATATAGTGCAAAACAATATAAAAAGGCTAATAATATACCTCCAGAAAATGTAACTACTTTTTTCACGCTGTAAATTTAAATATTTCGAAGAAATTATAAATAGCTTTAACGTTTTATTGTATAAAATTTATTTTATATTTTTAATAGGAATTCTGGGCACATTTGAAAATCGTAAAAGAAGATTAGCATATAATTTAGGTTAAACTAAGAATATAATAATTATTGATACCTTATAGAGTATGCGTATCATTTTGAATGCTTTTTTTAAGCTGAATAGTTTAATTTTGTACTATTATAAATAGCTCAGAACACATATGAATTTTACGACATTCAATTCTTTTAAAAGTAGAAATTTCAGATTGTTTTTTATGGGACAATCGGTATCTCTTTTAGGAACTTGGATGCAAAAAACTGCAGTGAGTTGGGTAATTTATAGCTTAACTCAATCTAAATTCATGTTGGGGGTTGCTGTGTTTGCAACTCTTTTTCCAACCGCTCTAGTTTCTCTATATGGTGGAGTGGTAGCAGATCGATATAACAGACACACGGTGTTGTTAATCACTCAAGTTGTTTCTTTAATTCAGGCAATTTTACTTACAGTTTCAATTGTGTTTTTTAAAGATAATGCGGTTTGGACTATTATTATTTTAAGTGCTTTTTTAGGAGTTATCAATGGCTTCGATGTGCCAGCACGACAGTCTCTAGTTCGAGAAATGGTTGATAATAAAGACGATTTACCTAATGCTTTAGCATTAAATTCATCCATGGTAAATTTATCTAAGTTAATAGGACCTGCATTAGCTGGTTTTGTTTTAGAATCTTTTGGAGACGAAGTTTGCTTTGGTTTAAATGCAGTAAGTTTTATACCTGTAATCATTTCATTATTATTAATGCGATTACCGAAACAAGAATTAAAACCCTCTGCAGATAGAAATATAAAATCAGAATTTAAAGCGGCCTTTTCATATATATTAAATACTCCCGAAATTCATTCAATACTTATTTTCACGGGTTTAATGAGTTTATTTGTATTGTCTTATACAACCTTAACTCCAGCATTTGCAAAAGATGTATTTAATGGATCCGCATCTACTTTAGGCGTTATTGATGGGGTAATTGGATTTGGGGCATTTATAGGTGCTATATTTTTAGCCTCGTTAAAAACAGGAACCGATCTAAGTAAGGTGTTAGCCATAAATTCTCTAATTTTTGGAGTAGGACTTGTCTTATTTGCAGAAAGTAATATCTACTATATAGCATTAATATTTGCAGCAATTGGAGCCTTTGGTATGATGTCTATTCGTACTATTACAAATACAATTATTCAGGTAAATGTACCAAATCACTTTAGAGGGCGAGTTATTAGTATTTATATCATGTCATTAACTGGTTTATTACCTATTGGTAGTTTAGCTATTGGAAGTATTTCTCATTATATAGGTGTCCAGTCTACCGTGTTAATACAAGGTATACTCGCTATAATTATTACTTTATTTTATGGTAAATATCTTAAAAAAGTGAAACTAAAAAAGAAAGCTTTGGCCATTTTAGAACAACAGCCAGAACAAGGTTATGGTGTAAAATAATAATTCTGTTTATTTGTTTCTTTAGTTATGAAAAAAAATGACAAGAATCACAGATATATAGATTAGTTTTTTATGGCCTTTAAAGCATAAACCATAGGGATTTTATTTTCTAAGCTTTTTATTCTGAATTGTTTCGGACTGATTTCAATAGTATTTTCAAAACAATTATAAGGCGAGTAATTAAACTCTTCAAAAGATTGTAATTGTAAATTATTCTGAAGCAAAGCTGTCAATACTTCTCCTAAACCATGATTCCAAGTTATAGATTTCTTGGTAATATTGGCCGATCTATCTGCATATGTACCAGTTTCGGTTTCAATAATAGCTTCCGATTTAAAGTAACTATACGCTATATTATCAAACGTATCGTTAAACATCCACACTACTGGATGAAATTCGACAAAAACAAATTCACCTTTAGGTTTTAAAAATCTAGAAATCAATTTTGCCCATTGCTCAATATCAGGCAGCCAGCCAATAGTTCCATAACTTGTGTAAACAATATCAAATGTATCATCAAGATAATTGGGTAACTCATACAAATCACAACAAATAAAAGTGGTATTTAATTCAAGTGTGTTGGCTAATTTTTTAGCATTTTTAATAGCAACATCAGATATATCTATGCCTATAACTTGTGCACCTAAACGAGCTAAAGACAATGAGTCTTGACCAAAATGACATTGTAAATGCAATATTTTTTTGCCTTTTACATCTCCCAATAAATTCAATTCTATGTTGTTTAGAGACGATTTTCCTTTTAAAAAACCTTCAACATCATAGAAGTCGGAAGTAAGGTGAGCCATTGTTTTTTCATTCCAAGTATCTTTATTTACAGTTTTGTAGTCGTGTTCTGAATTCATAGCGATAAAATCTAATTAAGTTAACAAATTACATATAATTATTTAAATCTGAATCAAACTTAATTAGACCTCTTTTTGTAAATATCATATTTAATTTTTTGTACAAACAACAGAAAACAAATACACTATATTTGTTAAAATTTTGAACATTATTTTGAAAGATATTTTATTAATAACCCCACCATTTACACAATTAAATACGCCGTATCCTGCTACAGCGTATATAAAAGGATTTCTAAATACTAAAGATATTTCATCTTTTCAAATGGATTTAGGAATTGAAGTTATTATAGAGTTATTTTCAAAAAATGCGTTTACCATGTTGTTTGATTTTGCTTATGAGAATGATACTATTCAGAGCGAAAACTGTAAACGAATTTATGCTTTAAAAGATAATTATTTAAATGTCTTAGAATCTGTAATTCACTTTTTACAAGGAAAAAATACAACATTAGCTCGACAAATATGCACAGATAACTTTTTGCCTCAGGCTTCTCGATTTGATAATTTAGAAGATTTAGATTGGGCTTTCGGAAATATGGGCATGCAGGATAAAGCTAAACATTTAGCAACTTTATTTTTAGAAGATTTATCCGATTTTATTATTGAATGTATAGACGATAATTTTGGATTTAGTAGGTATGCAGAACGTTTAGGTATGAGTGCTAATTCGTTTGATGAATTATATACTAGTCTGCAACAAGATATTTCTTTTATAGACGATATTACATTACAAATTCTTGAAGAAACGTTAGAAAATGTTCAACCTAAAATGGTATGTATGTCGATTCCTTTTCCTGGGAATTTGTATAGTGCATTTCGTTGTGCTCAATTTATTAAGGAGAATTTTCCTGATATAAAAATTGCTGTTGGTGGCGGATTTGCAAACACAGAATTACGATCATTAACAGATGTTCGTGTATTCGAGTTTTTCGATTTTATTACGTTAGACGATGGTGAATTACCAGTAGAACTATTGCATGATTTGGTTTGTAACACTAAAGAAGTAGAGTCTTTTAAGTTTAAACGCACTTTATTATTAGAAAATAATGCGGTAGTGTATAAGAATGATAGTCAGCTTTCAGATTATAAACAGAGTGATGTGGGAACGCCAGATTATTCAGATTTACTATTAACAGACTATATTTCTGTTATAGAAATCGCTAATCCTATGCATAGTTTATGGAGCGATGGTCGTTGGAATAAACTCACCATGGCGCACGGTTGCTATTGGGGAAAATGTACGTTTTGTGATATCTCTTTAGATTATATAAAAATATACGAACCTATTGCGGCTAAGACTTTAGTAGATCGTATGGAAGAACTTATAGAACAAACCGGAGATACTGGATTCCATTTTGTAGATGAAGCTGCACCACCATCGCTTATGAAAGCATTAGCGTTAGAAATACTAAAACGTAAACTTACTTTAACATGGTGGGCAAATATTAGGTTCGAGAAAAACTTTACAAAAGATTTATGTGTGCTTTTAAAAGCATCTGGATGTATAGCGGTTTCGGGTGGATTGGAAGTGGCGTCAGATCGATTATTAAAACTTATCGATAAAGGTGTTACGGTAGAACAAGTGGCACAAGTTACTCGTAATCTTACTGAAAGTAATATTATGGTGCATTCATATTTAATGTACGGTTATCCAACACAAACAGAACAGGAAACCATAGATAGTTTAGAAATGGTAAGGCAATTGTTTGAAGTTGGTGTATTGCAGTCGGGGTTTTGGCATCAGTTTGCACTTACTGCTCATAGTCCGATTGGTTTAAATCCATCCGAATTTGGAGTCACTCCCCATTATAACGACATTACGTTTGCTAATAATGATATAGCTTTTTCAGACATTACAGGTATCGATCATTCAAAATTTAGTAACGGACTAAAAACATCATTATTCAATTATATGCATGGCATTGGTTTTGATTTACCGCTTCAGGATTGGTTCGATTTTGATGTTCCTGATACAACTATAGATACAGAATGTATTTACAATGCATTACAAACCGAACCCAATTTTACTATAAAACCTACAGCTAAAATTGTTTGGTTAGGAAAAACACCCTTTGTTGAAGCGTTGTCTAAAATCAAAAAAGGAAATACATATAAGAGTTTAAGAATGACGTTTTACAATAAAACAGATTCATTTCAGATAACAACACCTTTAGAAGAAGGAGAGTGGCTACTAAAAATATTAGAAGAAATTACACCAAATAGTGGTGCTCAAAAATCATTTAATTTTTTGAAAAAAGATTTTGAATCTCAATTTGAAAATTTTGAATTATTCTGGTTCTCTAAACCAATAAACACCTTAAAGGAACACGGTTTATTGGTATTGTAACTTGTAATTATGATGAAATTTTAACCATTAAATAAATTTCACTAACAGTTATAATTTGCAATCCTATTGCATACAATAATTTGTATATTTGAATCTATGAAATTCATTGCCATCATTTTGTCTATATATATTTTAGGACTCAACTTCACTCCTTGTGAAGATGTTGTTTCTGTAGACGGTGGCATAGAACAAAAAGTCTCAGAATTATCAGAACATAACGACACAAATCACAATCACGATACGTCAGATTTATGTTCACCATTTTGTCAATGTCATTGCTGCCAAATTAATGTAGTTCAATTTCACCCTTTAGAAATTAGCTTCACAGATCCAGATATATCAACCAAAGTATTTCTTCATTTTGATAGTCTAGGTCAAGACTTTAATCAAACCTTATTACAACCACCTCGGGTATAATGTATCCTGTTACACAGGTTTTTAATACATAATTCTTAAATAAAATTTAAGAATACATCTATTTATAATCACATTATAACTCATTTTCTATGATTAATAAAATCATTGATTTTTCAATCCATAATAAATTTATTATTGGTCTGCTAACGCTTACCATAATCGGAGCAGGGATTTGGAGCTTAACAAAAGTACCCATTGATGCCGTTCCAGATATTACCAATAATCAAGTTCAAGTTATTACACAAGCACCAAATTTGGGTACTGAAGATATTGAACAAATTATTACCTATCCGGTAGAAGTTGCTATGAGTAACTTACCTGGTGTTCATGAAATTCGTTCCATTTCTCGTTTTGGTTTATCCGTGGTTACTGTTGTTTTTAAAGACGATATGGGTACCTATTTACCACGACAATTAGTGGCCGAAAAATTAAATGATGTTAAAGAGCAAATTCCAGACGGATTTGGAACACCTGCTATGGGGCCCATTTCTTCTGGTTTAGGAGAAATCTACCAATATACCCTAAAAGTTCTACCAGATTACAAAAATAATTATTCAATTACAGACTTGCGAACTATGCAAGATTGGATTGTACAACGTCAAATGGCCATGGTCGAAGGTGTTGTTGAAGTTAATGCCATTGGTGGAAAAATTAAACAATATGAAGTCGCTGTAGATCCAAATGAATTGCGCGCTATAGGTATAACCATTTCTGATGTTTTTGATGCCCTTGAAGCTAATAATCAAAATACAGGTGGTGCTTATATCGAAAAAAATCATCAAGCCAATTTTATTAGAGGTGAAGGATTAGCACGGAGTTTAGATGATCTTAGAAAGATTGTTGTAAAAAACACCAATAACATCCCGATTACCATTGGCGATATCGCGACTGTTCAATACGGTTCGGCTATACGTTATGGTGCGCTAACCCAAGATGGTGAAGGCGAAGTTGTTGGAGGTTTAGTTATGATGCTTAAAGGCGCAAACTCTAACGATGTTATAAAAAATGTAAAACTAAGAATGACTGAAATCGAAAAGTCATTACCCGAAGGTGTTATTATAGAACCCTTGTTAGATCGGAGTAAGCTAATAGCAGAAACGACTTCTACTGTTTCTAGAAATCTTGTTGAAGGAGCCTTAATTGTCATTTTTGTTTTAATTTTTTTACTAGGAAATTGGAGAGGTGGTTTAATCGTTGCTTCAACAATTCCATTATCCTTATTGTTTGCCTTTATTCTTATGAATGCATTTGGTGTTTGGGCGAATCTTATGAGTTTAGGAGCTATAGATTTCGGAATTATTGTAGACGGAGCTGTCATTATTGTAGAAAGCACCGTTTTTCTTATTGCATCACAAGTTCTAAAGAATAAGGCTTTATCACAAAAAGAACGTGATAGTGTTGCTGCAAATGCTTCTAAAAAAATGATGAATGCCGCCTTTTTTGGGCAGCTAATTATTCTTATTGTCTTTTTACCCATTTTAGCTTTAGAAGGTATTGAAGGCAAAATGTTTAAACCTATGGCGTTAACATTTATTTTCGCAATGATTGGTGCTATGCTATTGTGTTTAACTTATGTACCAATGATGTCAGCCTTAATTCTAAGAACACCAAAATCAGAGAAGATATCTTATGGAGATAAATTTGTGCATTGGGTAGAACGCAAATACCAACCCATATTAGAACAAGCCTTAAAAAAAGGACAACTTATTGTTGGTATTGCAATTATTTTATTCGGAATGGCAATCTTTATGTTTACAAAAATGGGGGGCGAATTTATACCACAACTCGATGAAGGTGATATTGCCTTTCATGCCATTTTAAAACCGGGAAGTTCACTTACCGAAACTATTGAAACAACAACCAAAATTGAGCAAATTGTAAAAGCTAAATTTCCTGAAGTTGCAAAAGTAGTAAGCCGTATTGGTGTTGCCGAAATACCAACCGATCCTATGCCAATGGATATTGCGGATGTGATAGTAATTATGAAACCTAAAAGTGAATGGACTAGAGTAATTTCTAAAGATGAACTTATTAATAAAATGAAGGAGGCTGTAGAAATAATTCCTGGGGTAAATTACGAGTTTACGCAACCTATAGAAATGCGTTTTAATGAACTACTTGAAGGGGTTCGTGAAGATATTGCAATCAAAATTTATGGTGAAGATATTGAGATCTTATCGCAAAAAGCAGAAGAAGTTTCTAAAATTATAGCTGGTACAGAGGGTATTGGAGATATGAAAGCGGAAGCGACTACAGGTTTACCACAAATGACAATTACCTATAATAGAAATAAATTAGCTCAATACGGATTACAAATAAATACACTAAATCAGACCATACAATCGGGGTTTGCAGGAGGAACTGCAGGGGTTATTTTTGAAGGTGAAAAGCGTTTTGATTTAGTGGTTAGACTCAATGCTCAAAACCGCAAGGACATTTCAGATATTGAAAACTTATTTATCAATTTACCTTCTGGTTCACAAATTCCATTGCGCGAAGTTGCAGATGTAAGCTATAAAGCGGGACCGATGCAAATTAGTAGAGATAATACCAATAGACGAACCTATGTTGGTATAAATGTTAGGGGACGCGATGTAAAATCTTTAGTCGAAGAAATTAAAATAAAATTAGATACAAATCTAGACTTACCAGCCGGTTATTTTATTAGATATGGCGGTGCGTTTGAGAATTTAGAACGGGCTAGTAATCGGTTACAAACCGTCGTGCCAATAGCGTTATTACTCATTTTTATATTGATTTATTTTGCATTAAAATCGTTACCCCAAACCTTAATGATTTATATCGCTATTCCAATGGCAACCATTGGTGGTGTTGTAGCATTGTGGCTTCGAGATATGCCTTTTAGTATTTCGGCTGGTGTTGGATTTATTGTCTTGTTTGGTGTTGCTGTTTTAAATGGATTGGTAATGATTAGTGGTTTAAATGAGTTAAAAGACGAAGGTGTTACCAACTTAAAGGATAGAATTATTGAAGGAACAAAGCGCCGTATTAGACCCATTATGCTAACCGCTTTTACTGATGTTTTAGGGTTTTTACCTATGGCCATTTCATCATCGGCCGGAGCAGAAGTACAACGTCCTTTAGCGACCGTTGTTATTGGTGGTTTACTAACCTCTACGCTATTAACATTATTCATTTTACCCATTTTATATCATTGGGTAGAAAACAAATCCTTCAACTTTAAAATAAATAAAAACATAATCACTGCAACTGCTGTTTTTGGTTTTATATTCTTAATACCAATAGCTGCTAATGCTCAAGAATCTAAAAAAACGTTACAAGTGATTTCTATGGCAGACGCTGTAAAACGTTCAAAAGAAAACGTTCCTATTTTAAAACAAAAGCAATTAGAAATCTCGAAGCAAGAACTGTTAAAAAGTACAGCATTCGACTTTGGAACGACCAGTATATATACAGGCGGTGAAGAATTAGATAATGGTTCTGGTGTGTATACCACTATAGGTTTAAGTCAATCGAATATTGATGTGTTTGGAATTTCACCAAAGCTAAAATTGCAAAATCAACGTATTCAACTTGCAGAAAAGGTATTTCAACTGTCTGAAAAGGAGTTAGAATTAGAAGTTAAAAAAGCATGGTCTAAAGCCTTTCAAACCAAGCGAAATTATAATTTGTATTTAGAGTTAGATTCAATTTACACCAATTTTGAAATGGCTGTAGAATTAAATTACGAAGTAGAAGCTATTTCAAAATTAGAATATTCGGCTGCTAAAAATCAAGCGTTACAAATTCAAAATAAATTAATGCAAGCACAGCGCGATTATCTTATAGCATTACAACAATTGAATTTATGGTTTATTTCGGATGAATTATATACCGTTCCTGATGAACTTGATACGATGAATAATATAGATATGAATACGTTTAGTATAGAAGCGCATCCTTTGTATAGCCTTTTACAATTACAAGTAGCAGAAGCTGAAGCGAATTATAAAGTGGCAAAAGCGGAAAATTTACCCAAGTTTAATCTTCAAGGCGGATTGCAAAACGTTGATGGCACTTCTGGATTTTATACGTATCAAGCTGGAATTTCTATTCCGTTTTTATCAGGCACAACAAAAGCACAAATTAAAACGGCTAGAATAGATAAGCAAATTGCTGAAGCTAATGTTCAATTTAAACAAAGAGAAGTGCAATATAAGTTGTTACAAGCCAAGGAAAACTATGAAAAATGGAAGGCCTCTTGGTTGTTTTATAAAGATGAAGTACTACCACTAACTAAAGATCAAAAAACAGGAGCCTTATTTGCATACAAGGAAGGTGAAATAGATTATTCTACGTTCACACAGCTTATCAAAGAAGCAATTCAGTCAGAATTAGATGCACAATACGCATTAATTAATTATTTAGATAGCACTTTCGAATTACAATTTTTTAAAAATTAAAACCATGAAAAAAACAATATATAGCATTTTAATGACAGCGATTCTCTCTTTTTTATTAACTTCATGTGGTGATAAAACAGGTAATACAGATTCTTATAATGATGATGCTAAAACCGAAACAAAGCAGGAGGAGCATCGTGAAGAAGCTATGCTTTCTGCAAAACAATTTGAAGCGTTAAAAATGAAAGTTGATACCATTGCATTACGACAAATGAATGGGTATGTTGAAGCGAACGGGACTTTAGAGGTGCCCCCGCAAAATGAAGCTTCAATTACATCGGTTATTGGTGCCAATGTCGTTTCTATTGAAGTTATTGAAGGAGATAAAGTGAATAAAGGACAAGTTGTTGCATATCTATCGCATCCTAATATTATTAAAATGCAAACCGATTATTTAAACGCTTACAGTAATAGTAACTTTTTAAAGAAAGGTTATGAACGTCAGCAAAAATTATACGATGCAGGCGTTGGTTCTGGTGCAAATTTTCAAAAAGCAGAAGTAGAATACTCTGCATCAAAAGCAATGGTTAATGGTATGGCTGCACAATTAAGATTGTTAAATATAAATACAGCATCTGTTGGTAATGGTACTATTTCGCAACGTATAGCTTTAAAAAGTCCAATTGAAGGTTTTGTACAAAAGGTATCTGTAAAAACTGGGCAATATGTAGATCCACAAACCGAATTATTTGAAATTGTAGATACACATCATGTTCATGCAGATTTAATGGTTTTTGAAAAAGATGTATATAGAGTAAAAAAAGGACAGAAAGTGACTTTTGATGTACAATCTGTGCCAGATCAAGAATTAACTGCAGAAATCTATTCGGTTAGTAAAACATTTGAAGAGAATCCGAAAGCGGTTCATGTACATGCCGAGATTGAAAATAAAAATGGTAATTTAATTCCTGGAATGTATATTAAAGGACGCATTCAAATTGAAAAAATAAAAACTAAAGCATTACCAGAAAGTGCGATTATAAAAGAAGGAACTCGTTTTTATGTGTTTACTGTAGAAAAAGAAAATAACGATTGGAGTTTTAAACCTATAGAAGTTATTCTTGGTCAAAAAGATGAAGGATGGATTACGGTTAAATTTCCTAAAGAGATAAATCCAAATACAAAATTCGCTTACAACAATGCGTATTACCTTTTCGCAGAAATGAAAAAAGGAGATGCAGAACATAGTCATTAAAAGATGAATAAAACAGAACAATTTTTACAATTAAAGGGTATTCGTGTCACTGCGATGCGAATACTTATTTATAATTTTTTATCAGAAAAGAAAGTTACTGTAACATTAAGCGATATTGAAAATGCATTTGATAAAGCCGATAGAACGACGCTTTATCGTACAATAAAAACATTTGAAGATAAAGAAATTGTTCATCAGATTGATGATGGAACAGGAGTTACTAAATACGCGCTTTGTGAGCCTAATTGCCATTGCGATTTAAATACCGACTTACATTTACATTTTCATTGCACACAATGTGGTGCAACAGTTTGTTTAACAGATCATAAAATTCCCAAAATTAAAGTCCCAAACGGCTACATAGCAGAGCATGTTAACTTAGTCGTTAAAGGTATTTGCGATAAGTGTAGTGTAAAATAATGCACTTCCATTGCATTGATTAATTAGTCATCTTTGAAGTGTTATTAAGTTTAAATAAAAATAGATTTAAAGATGAGTGAAATACATACAGAGGCAGACCAAGATAACGGACATTGTTGTGGTAGTGCTCACTGTCATACACAGAAATCTTCAGACAAAAATGTCTACCTGCCTGCTATAATTAGTTTTCTTTTATTAACCATTGGCTTGTCTCTCGATTATTTTAATATGCCTTTTTTTAAGAATCCAATTCGATTAATTTGGTTTACTGCAGCTTATATTCCGGTAGGATTACCTGTATTGAAAACAAGTTGGGAAAGCATTAAACACGGCGAATTTTTTACAGAATTCTTTTTAATGACTATCGCTACTTTAGGAGCATTTGCTTTAGGTGAATATCCTGAAGGTGTTACCGTAATGTTGTTTTACACTATAGGCGAATTATTTCAAGACGCAGCAGTAAGTAAAGCAAAAGGAAATATACAAAGTTTGTTAGATGTACGTCCTAAAGAAGCAAACGTTTTTAGAAATGGTACTGTAAAATCTGTAGCACCTGAGATGGTTTCTATAGGTGAAATAATTCAAATTCGAGTAGGAGAGAAGGTGCCTTTAGATGGTGTATTATTATCTAAAAAGGCTAGTTTAAACACAGCAGCTTTAACCGGAGAAAGTAAACCCGATAGTATTCTTAAAGACCAAAATGTCTTTGCAGGAAGCATTAATTTAGAAAGTGTTATAGATGTTAAAGTTACTAAAGTATTTAAAGATAGTTCTATTTCTAAAATTTTAGATTTAGTCCAGAATGCCACTGCTAGAAAATCTAAAACAGAATTATTTATAAGAAAATTTGCTAAAGTCTATACGCCAATCGTGGTGTATTTAGCCATAGCAATTACAGTGTTACCTTATTTCTTTGTGTCAGATTATGTATTTGGAGATTGGTTGTATCGTGCCCTAATTTTCTTAGTTATTTCTTGTCCGTGTGCTTTGGTTATTTCTATTCCGTTGGGGTATTTTGGCGGATTGGGTGCAGCTTCAAAACATGGTATTTTGTTTAAAGGCGCTTCATTTTTAGAAGCAATGAGTAGCATAAATACCTTGGTCATGGATAAAACAGGAACGGTTACTCGGGGTGTATTTAAAATAAAAACCATTAAAGCATATGAAATAGAAGAACAAGAGTTAATGACTTATGTTATGGCCATGGAAGCAAAATCTACACATCCCATTGCACAAGCAATTCTGCTATATAACACTGAAACGAATCTAGAAGCTACAGATGTCAAGGAAATTGCAGGATATGGCTTAAGTGGTACAGTAAATGCTAAAAAAGTATTGGTTGGAAATGCAACCTTAATGAAATTGAATACTATTGAAGTGCCTAAAGAAACGGAAAACATAATAGAGTCTATTGTCATGATTGCCATAGATAATGTGTTTGCGGGGTATATTGTAATTGCAGATGAATTAAAAGCAGATGCCAAATCAACTATTTCTAAATTGAAAGCTGTAGGTATTTCCAAAATAAGAATGTTGTCTGGAGATAAAGATAGTATAACACAACAAATTGCTTCAGAATTAAATATTACGGAAGCCAAAGGTGGATTATTACCAGAAGATAAGTTGAATGACGTTGAAAATCTAAAGACCAATAAAGGATTGAAAATTGCCTTTATTGGAGACGGAATTAACGATGCACCTGTACTTGCAGCAAGTGATGTTGGTATTGCTATGGGCGGATTAGGTAGTGATGTCGCTATTGAAACAGCAGATGTTATTATTCAAAACGATCAGCCTTCAAAACTAATTACAGCTATAAAAATCAGTAAATCTACGCGAGCTATTGTTTGGCAAAATATTGCTTTAGCTTTTGGTGTAAAATTAATTGTACTGATTTTAGGTGCCGGTGGACTAGCAACCATGTGGGAAGCGGTGTTTGCAGATGTTGGTGTGGCCTTTCTTGCCATTTTAAATGCGGTGAGACTACAGCGTATGCATTGGGATTAGTAAGACTGAATATATATCAATATCTTACTTAAAGTCTTAATATGTATAAACTTAATAAAGTAAAGAAAAGATGTGTTTGATGATTTTATACATTATAAATCTATAATAAAATTATGCATGCATAATAAATTTCTGTTATATTTGTTAGAACTGATAGCTTAAAATTATGCAAACAAAACTAACTGAACTACTAAATATTACGCATCCTATTATTCAAGCACCTATGTTTTTAGTGTCTAATGTAGCCATGGTTACTGCGGGCATGGAAAGTGGTATTGCGGGTTGTATTCCGGCTTTAAATTATAGAACGTTACCAGAGTTAAAAACAGCAATACTAGAATTGAAAGCTGCAAAAGTAAAAGGAGGTGCGTTTGGATTTAATTTAATCGTGAATAAATCTAATATTAAATATAAAGATCAGTTAAGTGTATTATGCGAAGTAGGTTGCGATTTTATAATTACATCTTTAGGAAGTCCAGAGGAAACGATTAAAAAGGCTCACGAAGTTGGTATTAAAGTGTTTTGTGATGTTACCGATTTAAGATTTGCTAAAAAGGTAGAAGATTTAGGTGCAGATGCTATAATTGCAGTAAATAATCAGGCCGGTGGACATCGCGGCGGATCATCACCAGAAACCTTATTAGCAGAGTTAACCAAGCATTGTAAAATTCCTGTGATTTCTGCGGGAGGTGTAGGTCGTAAAAAAGATGTAGATTATATGCTGAAATTAGGAGCAGCTGGAGTCTCTGTTGGGAGTCCGTTTATCGCTTCCACAGAAGCTGGTGTTACTAACGAATACAAACAAGCGTGTATAGATTATGGTGCAAAAGATATTATCATGACTGAACGCATTTCGGGAACTCCATGTACAGTAATTAATACACCGTATGTTCAGAAAACAGGAACGACTCAGCCGTGGTATGAAAAATTACTAAACAAAAATAAGAATCTTAAAAAATGGGTAAAAATGATGCGTTTTGCTATTGGCATGAAAGCAACTGAAAATGCAGCCAAAAAAGTGACTTATAAAACGGTTTGGGTTGCAGGACCAAGTATAGAGTATACTACGTCTATACAACCTGTAAAAGAGATTGTGTATAAATTAGTAAATTAAACTTAAAAAGAGTTATAATCACAAAATACAGTCGTTTTTAAAACATCCCATTCATCTTTTAATATTCCGTAAATACATGTGTCTCGTTTATATCCGTTTAGTAAATAAATGTTCTTTCTAAGAACACCCTCTAAAGTCCCACCAATATGTTCGATAGCTTTTCTAGAACGAATGTTACGTTCATCAACTTTAAATTCAACTTTTTCAATCATTAAATTTTCAAAAGCATACTTCAGCATCAAATATTTCATGTGTTTATTTAGTCCGGTACCTTGATATTCGTAACCAATCCATGTCGATCCAATATCTAATATTTTATTTTTAGTATCAATATTCATAAAACGTGTACAACCAGCATAAGTGTTATTTGTTTTATCGAAAACTAAAAACGGTATACATGTTTTATGGTAATAGCCATCTACAGCAGTTTGCACATAATGTCTTAAAGCTTCTGGTGTAGAGATGTGAGAAGGAGAATATTGCACCAAATTTTGTTGACTAGCAATAGCCATTACATGCTTATAATTACTTAAACCTAAAAGCGTGAGTTTAACACGACTATCTTCTAATTGTTGAATGTTCATAAAGAGGATGAATTTATCTGCAACTCGTTTTGTACTTTTGCATTACTAAATATACGTTTTATATGAAACCAACAAAAGAAGATGTGCTAAAACAAGCAAATGCAGCTTGTAAAAATACATTAATGGAAACGTTGCAAATTGAAATTGTAGATTATACAGAAGATACTTTAGTCGCAAAAATGCCTGTAAATTCTAGAGTTTATCAGCCAGATGGTGTATTACATGGTGGGGCAACTGCTGCTTTAGCAGAAAGTGTTGGCAGTTTTGCATCTCATATTTTTTTAGATACAAATGAATTCTTTGTGCGTGGTTTAGAAATTACAGCCAATCATTTAAAAAGTGTGACTTCTGGATATGTGTATGCCACTGCATCTTTTATTCATAAAGGAAGAACGACCCAGCTTATAGATATTCGCGTAACAGATGATGATGATCAATTAATTTCACTTTGTAAATTATCGACTATTACCTTACCTAAAAAGAAGTAAATGCACCAAGATAATTTTTTTGAATGTCTGAACGCTCAGTTTCAAGACGCTTTGCCTTTTGTTGCTTACAGAAAACCTAATGAATCTCGTGTAAATGCAGTGTTTCAGAATGAAGATAGGTTATATGAGACTACAGATTTATCTGAAAGCGGTTTTGTTTTTTCGCCTTTTGATGATACATCTAAAATGATATTAATGCCTTTAAAGCACTCAGAATTGGAGTTTTGTGATGCTTTTGAAGGTGAAGGATTAATGTCTGCTAATTCTGAATTAAAATCGACTTCAGAACAGAAGGCTGAGTATATGGGGGCTATTGAAAAAGCTTTGTTGGCTATAGATGAAACTGACTTAAAAAAAGTAGTCTTATCCAGACCGGATTATGTGTCTAATGAAAATTTTCAGGTTTTTGAAGTTTTTAAACGCTTACTATCTAACTACAAAACAGCTTTTGTATATTGTTGGTATCATCCTAAAATCGGACTTTGGTTAGGAGCAACACCAGAAACGTTATTAACTATTGAAGGGCAACGTATGTCGACTATGGCATTAGCGGGAACGCAATTATATAAAGGAAGTACAGATGTATCTTGGGGAACCAAAGAACAAGAAGAGCAACAATTTGTAACCGATTATATTGTGTCTAACTTAGAAGCTGAGGTAGAACACGTTTCAGCTTCAGAACGCCGTACGGTTAGAGCAGGAGGCTTATTACATTTACAAACACAAATTTCTGCACGATTAAGAAAAGGACATTCTGGATTATTAGAAATTGTACGCGCTTTGCATCCTACACCAGCAGTTTGTGGTTTACCTAAAGTAGAAGCGAAAGCATTTATTCTTGAACATGAAGGTTATAATCGTGAGTTTTATTCAGGATTTATGGGCGAGTTACATTTTAAGAAGCGTCAGACACGAAATACAAATCGTAGAAATGTCGAGAATAATGTTTATGCAACGGTAAAATCGGTTACCAATTTATACGTGAATTTACGTTGTATGCAAGTGTTGGCAAACAAAGTCGCTTTATATGTAGGCGGTGGCATAACTAAAGATTCTAATCCCGAAGCCGAATGGGAGGAAACCGTAAGTAAAACATCTACCATGAAAAACATACTATAATCATTTTATTTGAATTGGGCTTTTCGTATTTTTGAATCGCTAAGTTTTTATAATGATATACCCTAAGATTCCGCTTGCGCAAACAGTGATACAACTGTGCAAAGCCAAAAATATTAAACACATTGTAATTTCTCCAGGAAGTAGAAATGCACCTTTAACTATAGGGTTTACACACGATCCGTTTTTTAAATGTTACAGTATTGTAGACGAGCGTTGTGCGGCATTCTTTGCATTAGGAATTGCACAACAATTAAAAGAGCCTGTAGCGGTAGCGTGTACCTCAGGAAGTGCTTTACTAAATTATTATCCAGCAATTTCAGAAGCTTTTTTTAGTAATATTCCGTTAGTTGTATTATCTGCAGATCGTCCAGAACATATGGTTGGTATTGGAGATGGGCAAACAATTAATCAGCCTAACGTATTTCAAAATCATATTTTATATTCAGCTAACTTAAAATTAGATGTAGAAGATTTACATGAACATGATCTGAGCCATATTTTAGAGACAATCGAACACAAAATAGAATCTGTTTTTCATCTTCAAAAAGATATTCAGGAAACCAATGAGACAGAAATAAATTTAGCTTTAAATATCTCTAAAACCAAACAAGGTCCTGTTCATATTAATATACCGTTTAACGAGCCTTTGTACGATCGTGTAGAGGAGTTAACTGTACATCCAAAAGTAATTGAAGCAGAAAAAACGTCTTTAGAAATTGATTTTGAAACGATTGAATTTTGTGCTAACGATTGGGATATCGCAGAACGAAAGTTGATTCTTGTAGGTGTAAATGGACCTAATGAAATAGAACAACAGTATTTAGATACTTTGGCAGAAGACGATAGTGTTGTGGTCTTTACCGAATGCACATCGAATATACATCACGAAGAATTTTTTCCGAGTATAGATAAAATAATTACACCTTTAACTAACGAGGAATTTAAAGCACTCCAGCCAGATATTCTTTTAACTTTTGGTGGTTTAATTGTATCTAAACGTATAAAAGCATTTCTTAGAAACTACAAGCCAAAACAACATTGGCATATAGGAACGCATAAAGCTAACGATACATTCTTTAGTTTAACTAAACACTTCAAAACCACATCTAATCAATTCTTTAAACAATTATTAGAGCGTACAACAGTTGTAGATAGTGGTTATAAAACATATTGGAGTGAAATACAATTATTTCGAAGTGTAAAACATATGTCTTATGTGAAAAATAGTGTGTATAGTGATTTTAAGGTTTTTGATTTGCTTCTTAAAACACTAAGAAAAAACTCTGTTTTACAACTAGGTAATAGTTCTAGCATTCGCTATTCTCAATTATTTAATTTGCCATATGATGTTCATGTGTTTTGTAATCGAGGTACCAGCGGTATAGACGGAAGTACATCTACAGCCATAGGGTGTGCAAGTGTAAACAAAAAACCAGTTACTTTTATTTCTGGTGATTTAAGCTTTTTTTACGATAGTAATGCCTTGTGGAATAACTATATACCTGCTAATTTTAGAATTATTATTATAAATAATGAAGGTGGTGGAATTTTTAGAATTTTACCAGGACATAAAGACACCGATAATTTTGATTATTTCTTTGAAACGAAGCATCATTTAACGGCTAAACAATTGGCAGAAATGTATAAGTTCGACTATCATACAGCATCTAATGAGAATGAATTAATCTCTGAATTAGATACGTTTTATTCAGAATCTGTATCGCCTAAATTATTAGAAATTTTCACACCTTCAACTATAAACGACAGTGTTTTAATAGATTATTTTAAAGCTTTAAAATAATTATATTTGGCACCATTAACTTTTAGTAAATACAACAACTAATATTATTACCTTTGTGGCATGATACAATTAGGAGAATACAACACTTTAACCATTTTACGCGATACCGAACCAGGATTGTTTTTAGGAGACGACGAAAATAACGATGTCTTATTACCAAACCGTTATGTTCCTGAAACTTTTGAGATTGGAGACGATATCGAGGTTTTTGTATATTTAGACAACGAAGAACGCATCATTGCAACTACCGATAAACCATATATTAAAAAAGGTGATTTTGCCTTATTACGCTGTAATCAAACTAATGATTATGGAGCATTTTTAGATTGGGGATTAGTAAAAGAATTATTTTGCCCATTCAAAGAACAAGCCTTTAAAATGAAAAAAGGAGGCTGGTATTTAGTGTATTGTTACGAAGACGAAAAAAGTAATCGTTTGGTAGCATCTAGTAAAACTAACCATTATTTAAGTAATAAAGAATTAACTGTAGCCCCTTTTGAAGAAGTAGACTTGATTGTTTCGCATCCTTCGGAAATTGGAATGAATGTTATTGTGAATAAAATTCACAGCGGACTGATTTTTAAAGATGATATTTTCCAAGACTTAAGTGTTGGTGATAGATTAAAAGGAATCGTGAAAAAAGTACGCCCTGATAATAAGTTAGATATTATGTTAGGTAAAATTGGCTATAGAAGTATAGAACCTAATGCCGATTTAATTATGAAAGAATTAGAAGATAACAGTGGTTACCTTAATTTAACAGATAAATCTGCACCTGAAGCCATTAAAGACACCTTACAAATGAGTAAAAAGAACTTTAAGAAAGCGGTAGGAACATTATACAAAAAGCGTTTAATTGAAATTAAAGAAGATGGTATTTATCTTGTTTAGTTTTTAATACTTTATAAAATAAAAAAAGCCTCTTAATTTTAATTAAGAGGCTTTTTTGTGTCTTAAACTTAATATTTATTACAAGTTTAAATCTTTTTTAATAGAGCGCGATAAAGCATCTTTATGTACCATAATAGAAATGGTTTTTAACTTAAAATAGGCTTCACTCATGTAAACATATCCGTCGTTAGACACGTTCTCAGAATTTCCTCCCCAAGAGTTTTTAACCTTATAGTACGTATTTCCTTTTTGGTCTTTTACTAAACCTACAATATGCATTAAGTGATCGTCTGTAGTATCAAAGTTTTCAAATTCTTTCTGGCGGTATTCTGGAGTCACATTTAATTCCTTTTCAATCTTTTTTAAAGCCGATTGATAGTCCTTTTCATCTTTAGGCATTACAGCTACGCCGTATTTAGAAGAGAACGTTTTTTCACTAACATCGCAATCTAATGCTATAGTGAATCCGTTTTTAAGTGCATCATTAGTAATATCTACTAATTCATCTAATTCAACATTATAAAAACTTCCGTTAGAGAAGTTATCAGGGACATCTAATATAAAAGAACTATTATATGGTTTGTGTGTGAAAGACGTAATTGTAACATAATTACTTGCTTTTAAACCTGTCATTTCAAAAAAGGTTTGTGGAGTATAAGACACACCTTCGTAAGTGAAATTTGTAACAACTTTTCCTAATTTATTATCTAAAACGTTAGAAACATCTGTTTTCCAGTTTCCATCGTAAGTTTTAGGGTTTTTAATGTAACTGTCTAAAATTGTTTTTAATGCTCCAACTATTTCAGAGTGATCGTATGTTTTTTCACGTTTTAATAGTCCTGTATAGACTTCGTTAGGCACTAAACCATGAGCATCCATACTGTTTATTACGTCGTGTGCCAATCCGCCTTCGCTAAATTGCGCTTTACCTTGGCGCATAACATAGTTCCAAGATTTAACAGGATATGTTTCCCTAACATTATACATTTCAGATAAATCGATATGTTTATTAGTGGTTCTTAAAATTTCACTTTCAAGAAAAGATGTTGTAGAAAAACTCCAACACGTCCCTGTATTACCTTGATTTAAAACATCTAAAGCGCCTAGATCTATTTTAGTTTCAAATTTATAAGACTGAGCAATACTAACAGCTGTGAAAGCTAATAGTAGTAAGAAAATACTATATTTTTTCATTATGAAGTAAGGGTTTATGTAAAATGATTTATTTTTGGCTAAAATAAGAAAAATGGAACAAGCAAATTGGGTAACTGTCAAAGAATACGAAGACATTACCTATAAAAAATGTAATGGTGTCGCTCGCATCGCATTTAACAGACCAGATATTAGAAATGCATTTAGACCAAAAACGACTAGTGAATTGTATGAAGCATTTTACGATGCTAATGAAGATGTAAATATAGGGGCCGTTCTATTATCGGCAGAAGGTCCTTCATCTAAAGATGGTGTGTACTCATTTTGTAGTGGAGGAGACCAAAACGCTAGAGGAAAACAAGGGTATGTTGGAGAAGACGGGTATCACCGTTTAAATATATTAGAAGTACAACGGTTAATCCGTTTTATGCCAAAAGTAGTTATTGCAGTAGTTCCTGGCTGGGCCGTTGGTGGCGGACATTCGTTACATGTGATTTGCGATTTAACATTGGCGAGTAAAGAACATGCTATTTTTAAACAAACAGATGCAGATGTTACTAGTTTCGATGCCGGTTACGGTTCTGCCTATTTGGCTAAAATGGTTGGACAGAAAAAAGCACGTGAGATTTTCTTTTTAGGACGCAATTATAACGCTCAAGAAGCGTTTGATATGGGTATGGTAAATGCCGTAGTACCACATGCAGAATTAGAAGCAACGGCTTACGAATGGGCACAAGAAATATTAGCAAAGTCGCCTACATCTATTAAAATGTTGAAATTTGCCATGAATTTAACAGATGATGGAATGGTTGGACAACAAGTTTTTGCTGGTGAAGTAACGCGTTTAGCCTATATGACAGATGAAGCTAAAGAAGGTAGAAATGCATTCTTAGAAAAACGTCAGCCTAACTTCGAAAAAAAATGGATTCCATAATAGCCACATATGAATAATTTTTCAAAATGGATTTCGGCCATGCGTTTAAGAACCTTGCCGTTATCTATTTCCGGTATTATTGTAGGTACATGTTTAGCGGCTTTTGATGGTTTTTTTAATCCATTAATTTTTGTTTTAGCAATACTTACAACATTAAGTTTACAAATTTTATCAAATCTAGCAAACGATTATGGAGATGGTGTAAAAGGAACCGATAACGACGATCGTATCGGGCCTGTGAGAGCACTTCAAAGCGGAGATATTACAGCTAAGCAAATGCTATTGGCTATTAAGCTAAACGTAGTAGTTACCTTGGTATTTGCCATCTCATTAATTTGGGTGTCTTTCGGATCAGAAAACTTTTTAATGTCGGTTTTCTTTTTTATTTTAGGACTTGCATGTGTTGTTGCTGCTATAAAATATACAGTAGGAGATTCTGCATATGGATATAAAGGATTAGGTGATGTTTTTGTGTTTTTATTCTTTGGATTAGTCAGTGTTATAGGGTCTTATGTGTTATTTGTTAAACAAATAGATTATATAACTTTTTTACCTGCAGTAGCTGTAGGTATGTTAAGTTCGGGTGTTTTAAACTTGAATAATATGCGCGATATTTTATCTGATGTAAAATCTAATAAAAATACATTGGTAGTAAAATTAGGATCAGAGAGAGCTAAAAAATATCATTATTTCTTAGTTGGAGGTGCTATGTTTGTAACTGCTTTATTCGGGATTATATATTACACATCACCAATAAATTTAATCTTTTTAATTGTATTTTTTCCGTTAATAAAACATCTCATTACAGTATATAAAAATGAAGTTCCTAAAGATTTAGATCCAGAATTAAAAAAACTAGCTTTAAGTACGTTTTTCTTAGCTCTCTTATTAGGATTAGGATTTATTTTATAACAAAAAGACTCATTAAAAATGTTAAAAATAGTTAAGTTGTAAATTAATAAGAAGTATGCATTATTTTATTTTGTATCTTTATAATAGTTGATATTTTATCAATAGTAAGCTTAAATTAGCTTTATTTTTGGGGACAGGAAACTCAGACAAATTTTTAAATATGTCTGAGTTTTTTTTAATTTAAATTATTATATATGAAAATTACTTTTTATGGTCATGCTAGTCTAGGAATAGAAGTTGATGATGTATCTATCTTGGTAGATCCTTTTATTTCTCCTAACGAAAAAGCAGCTCATATAAATATTGAAACACTTAAGGCAGATTATATTTTACTAACGCATGCACATGAAGATCATGTTGCAGATGTAGAGGCTATTGCTAAACGAACTAACGCCGTAATCGTATCTAATGCTGAAATTGTAGCCTATTTTAATAGAAAAAGCTTAGAAGGGCACCCAATGAATCATGGTGGTAAATGGGATTTTGAATTCGGAACAGTGAAGTATGTTAATGCCATTCATTCTTCAAGTTTTGCAGATGGTTCTAATGGAGGTAATCCAGGTGGTTTTGTTATTGAAGGCGAACGTAAAAATATTTATATCGCTGGAGATACGGCTTTAACTTACGATATGAAGTTAATTCCTAAACACACAAAATTAGATTTAGCAATTTTACCAATAGGCGATAATTTTACAATGGGTGTAGATGATGCGCTTATAGCAAGCGATTTTGTTGCTTGTGATAAAATTTTAGGATATCATTTCGACACGTTTGGTTATATTGAAATAGATCATGAAGACGCAAAACGTAAATTCTTCAATAAAGACAAAGATCTTATGCTTTTAGAAATCGGAGAGAGTATAGAGTTATAAAGCTTTTTAAAGATTTAATTACTAGCCTTAAAAGAATTTTAGAATCTTTTAAGGCTTTTTTATGAGTTTTTAGGATGTTCTTGTTACCTGAATTAAAAAAATATTTAACTATTTTTGATTATATGATTTTAGCGACTTATTACAAATACATTTTAAATTTTAAAACCCCTAGCGGAACCTCTAGAGGTGTACTTACAACCAAGGAAACTTGGTTTATTCATTTAGAAGAACACGGAAAAAAAGGAGTAGGAGAATGTGGTGTTTTTAGAGGTTTATCTGCAGATGATAAACCTGACTATGAAGAAAAATTACAATGGGCTTGTAACAATATTAACTTGGGTTTAGAAGCTTTGTTAGCAGAGTTAATTTCTTTTCCAAGTATTCAATTTGGATTAGAAATGGCGTTTAAATCCTTAGCAGGAGTTACACCTTTTACTGTATTCTCTTCAAAATTTACTTCAGGTGAAGATGCTATTCCTATAAATGGATTGATTTGGATGGGAAGTGAATCATTCATGAAATCTCAAATTAAAGATAAACTTGCAGCGGGTTTCAATTGTATTAAGATGAAAATTGGAGCGATAGATTTTCAGACTGAAGTAGATTTGTTAAAATCGATTAGGAACGAATTTTCTGCATCAGAAATAGAATTACGTGTCGATGCTAATGGTGCTTTTAAACCAGAAGAAGCACTAGAAAAGCTAAAAATATTGTCGGATTTTGATTTACATTCCATAGAACAGCCTATTAAAGCAGGACAAATAGAAGCTATGTCAAGTTTATGTGAATTTACACCTTTGCCTATCGCTTTAGATGAAGAATTAATTGGAATATTTCATCAGACAGATAAAAAAGAGCTTTTAAATCAGATTAATCCTCAATATATCATCTTAAAACCTAGTTTAATTGGTGGTTTTAAAGGCAGTAATTCTTGGATTTCAATAGCCGAAAACAAAAACATTGGTTGGTGGATTACCAGTGCTTTAGAAAGCAATGTTGGTTTAAATGCTATTGCCCAATATACATATACATTACAAAGCACATTGCCGCAAGGCTTAGGAACAGGAGGTCTTTTTACTAACAATTTTGATTCGCCTTTAGAAGTGAAAAATGGAACTTTACAATATGATATTAACACCAATTGGAATTATAATTTATAAATAAAACATGTATATAAGTCAAGCATATAAAGGATTAACAGATTGGTGGAGGTACATTGTTGGAGCAATTATGGCTTTTATAGGTGTTCTTGTATTTTCGGCACCACATGCTATAGCGATTAGTATAAAAACACTACAAGGAGCTGTAGATTTAGATAAAATGGGAGACACTAATTATTTGATGGGCTTGTTTGATTCTAATTTAAATTTGGTATTTATTATGCTGCCTTTTTTAGGCGGATTAATATGCTTGTTTTTAGCAGTAAAGTTGATACATAAATTACCTATATTAAAATTAACTACCACAAGATCTGCAATAGATTGGAAACGTATATTGTTTTCGTTTGTAGTTTGGGGCGTGGTATCGTCTCTATTTATTTTAGTAGATTATGGTATTTCTCCAGAAGAATATATGTTTAATTTTCAACTCGATAAATTTTTAATACTACTTGTTATTGCCGTTATTTTAATACCAATACAGACTAGCTTTGAAGAGTATTTATTTAGAGGCTATTTAATGCAAGGCATTGGTGTGATTTCAAAATCTAAACTCGTACCTTTAATTATAACCTCTTTAATTTTTGGAGGTTTACATATTGCAAATCCAGAAGTCGAAAAATTAGGATATACTATAATGGTGTATTATATAGGTACAGGATTGTTTTTAGGTATTATAACCTTAATGGATGAAGGTATGGAGTTGTCTCTAGGTTTTCATGCAGCAAACAACTTCTTTACTGCTTTATTAGTTACATCAGATTGGAGTGCGTTACAAACATATTCTGTTTTTAAAGATATTTCTGAACCAGGTAAAGCAAGTTTAATGGAAATTTTTCTTCCAGTGTTTGTCGTTTTTCCAATTTTACTTTTTATCTTTTCAAAGAAATATGAGTGGACAGATTGGAAGGAAAAATTATCAGGACGTGTGTTTCCCCCAATTCCAGACCCCATTCTTGAAGGAGTAACTGAACCCACTCTAAAAGAAGACTCACAAAAATATAATTAAATCACTATAAATACCATTTATCATGATAACAGAAGTAGAAACCAAAATACCAACATATGATAAAATTCATTTAAAATTTAAATTAAATGGACGTTATTATGATTCTGAATCCTTAAACGAGGTTGCGTATTGTTTTATAAAAGAAGGAGAGCCACACCAAAAAACATTAGGAGATTTTTTACAAGCGTGGTTAGATAATAAAGATTATGTAGAAGTGCAAACTTCAGGATCTATTGGTACACCTAAAAAAATTAGAATAAAGAAACAAGCCATGGTAAATTCTGCTATCGCTACAGGAAATGCGTTTAATTTACGTCCTGGAGATAGTTTGTTACACTGTTTACCTTTCAACTTTATTTCTGGTAGAATGATGTTAGTTCGTGCCATGATTTTAGGTTTAGAATTAGATGTTGTGCCACCACGAATTACACCTGTTTTTGATGAAGAGAAAACATACGATTTTTCAGCTATGATTCCACCACAAGCAGAAAATTTATTACCTAAATTACACCACTTTAAAGCTTTAATTATTGGTGGTGCAGCAGCTTCTAATAAATTATTACAAGATATTCAAGGTATAGATACACAATGTTATTCTACGTATGGTATGACGGAAACGGTTAGCCATATCGCTTTTAGACCTTTAAATGGGCCAGATAGAACAGATTACTATAAGGCTATGCCTAATGTAAAAGTGTCTACTAATGAAGATGATTGTTTAGTTCTTGAAGCGGACTATTTGTTTGATGGAGCTTTAGTAACCAATGATGTTGCGGTAATGCATTCTGAAAATGAATTTAAATTAATAGGTAGAATAGATAATGTAATTAATTCTGGTGGATTGAAGTTATTCGCAGAACAAATTGAAAAGCATTTAACCGGAGGAATTTCTGAACGTTTCTTTGTTGCCGGTCAAGCAGATGAAAAGTTAGGTGAACGTTTAATTTTAGTGATTGAAGGTGAAGAAAAATCTATTGATCCTGTAATCTTTAAAGATCTTCAGAAGAATGAAGTTCCTAAAGACATCTTTTTTGTTAAGAAGTTTATTGAAACACCTAACAGAAAAATACAACGTAAAAAGACATTAGAGTTACTATAAAAAGCAGCTATTTTATAAAAGCTAAACGCCACTAATTGATAAATTAGTGGCGTTTTTTTAATGCTTAATTGTTAAGTTTATTTTTTCACAAAAGCAACACGTCTGTTATTTGCTTTTTCTTCTGGTGTACTATTCGAGTTTAAAGGCTCAGATTCACCTTTACCAATAACATATAATCTATCTGCTTTTATACCTTGATCTACGATAGCTTGTTTTACTGCATTTGCTCTCTCCTCAGATAGGGCTAAGTTAGTAGCATCTGTACCATCACTATCTGTATGCCCTATAATATCAAACTTCCAATCTGGATTATCTTCTAAAATATTAGCAATCTGGTTTATAATTCCTAGAGATGTATCTTTAATTTCAGATTTTCCACTATCGAAAATAATACCGTTGGTTACGTATTCTCCGTCGGCAACAATTCTATTATACATTTCTCCACCACCATGCGCAATTCTAATATTTTTTATGGCTAAATAAGGGTGTTTAGTTTTGTTATAAGAGTAACACATTAAACCAATTCCTAATATACTTGGTTCTAGGTCAAACTTTGGTATATTAGAGACACGCTTAGAGTCGTAATACATTTTAAACTTACCTTTATAATAAGATATAGCAATATGGTGCCAAGCATTTTGCGTACCTACAGAAATACTTTCCATTTTAAAATTACTATTCGCGGCCCATCCATCTATTTTTGCAGCTTTTTTTATTTCAATTTCTGCATCAGTATTCCCAAAAGCGTCGGTAAAATAGACGTCATGTCTCATATACCAAATTTTTTCTTCCTCTAAATTAGGTAACATTATATCATATTCAATGGTAAATTCATCACCTAAATAATCTTTAGTTGTAAATAAAGGTGTTATAATGTTATTGTTTTCAGCAACTAATATAATTGCTTTTTCGCCGTTAATTTTTACCACTTCAGCACCACCTTTTATAAGATCCCAACGCGAAGGAAATTCACCTATTTGCTCAGAGCTTAAATCATCGTAAAAAATAACATCCTCTCCAGGAACAAAACGAAAGTTTCTCCATATTTCTGGGGTATTGTTACTTGCGTTTTCATCACCATCATTTTCTACATTCGTTTTATTTTCATTATCACTCGTTTCTACACTTTCAACATCTTCATCCTCAGAAGGAGTGTCACCATTAATTGTTTTATCAACCTCTTTTACAATAGCATCTTCTGCTTTTTGTTTCAGTTTTTTCCATAATTGAGCGTGACTTGTTTCTGTAAAAGCAAAAATCATTAGAACCGCAAGCAATAAGTTCGTAGTTTTTTTCATAATAAATTTATAATTGTTGTTGTTTAATTTGAATTAATATTTTAGTTTAAACCTGAATTACACCTAAATTAAATTTCTTTTCAATAGGAGCGTGGTTTGCAGCTTCTATGCCCATAGAGATCCAAGTTCGAGTATCTAAAGGATCTATAATTCCGTCTGTCCAGAGTCTAGATGCTGCATAATATGGAGATACCTGATTGTCGTATCTTGATTTTATTTGATTAAATAATTCAGCTTCTTTTTCTGGTGTAATAGTTTCTCCTTTTGCTTTTAATGATGCTGTTTCTATTTGTAGTAACACTTTTGCTGCAGAGTTTCCACTCATAACGGCAAGTTCTGCACTTGGCCAAGCGACAATTAATCTTGGGTCGTATGCTTTTCCACACATGGCATAATTTCCTGCACCATAACTATTCCCGATAATAATGGTAAATTTTGGTACTACAGAATTACTTACTGCATTTACCATTTTAGCACCATCTTTTATAATGCCACCATGTTCAGATTTAGAGCCCACCATAAAACCAGTCACATCTTGTAAGAATACAAGTGGTATTTTTTTCTGATTACAATTTGCTATAAAACGTGTGGCTTTATCTGCACTGTCGTTATAAATAACGCCTCCAAATTGCATTTCGCCTTGTTTTGTTTTTACTAACTGACGTTGATTTGCAACTATACCAACTGCCCAACCATCTATTCTAGCATAAGCTGTTATAATTGTTTTACCAAAACCCTCTTTGTATTCTTCAAATTCGGAGTTATCGACCAAACGTGAAATAATCGCTTTCATGTCGTATTGATCTGATCTGCTTTTTGGAAGAATACCGTAAATATCTTTCGGATTTTCTTTTGGTTTTAAAGCATCTGCACGGTTAAAACCAGCTGTATCATAATCACCAATTTTATCAATTATAAACTTAATTTTATCTAATGCATCTTTATCATCTTTAGCCTTATAATCTGTAACCCCGCTAATTTCACAGTGTGTAGTGGCGCCACCTAAGGTTTCATTGTCTATAGATTCTCCAATGGCTGCTTTTACTAAATAACTTCCAGCAAGGAAAATACTAGCAGTTTTATCTACAATTAAGGCTTCGTCACTCATAATAGGTAAATATGCACCTCCAGCAACACAACTTCCCATAACGGCAGAGATTTGGGTAATTCCCATACTACTCATAACGGCATTGTTTCTAAATATGCGACCAAAATGTTCTTTATCAGGAAATATTTCGTCTTGTAATGGTAAATAAACACCTGCACTATCTACTAAATATATAATTGGTAATTTGTTTTCTATAGAAATTTCTTGTGCGCGTAAGTTCTTTTTTCCTGTAATAGGAAACCAAGCTCCAGCTTTTACTGTAGCATCGTTAGCAACCACTATGCATTGTTTACCACTTATGTAGCCTATTTTTACAACAACTCCTCCTGAAGGGCATCCGCCATGTTCTACATACATATCTTCTCCTGCAAAAGTTCCGATTTCAATACTTTTAGATTTAGTGTCTAATAAATAATCAATACGTTCTCTTGCAGTAAGTTTGCCTTTATTGTGTTGTTTTTCTATACGTTTCAACCCGCCTCCAAGGCTTACTTTTTTAAATCGCTTTTTTAAATCTGATACTAAAAGTTTATTGTAATCTTCGTTTTTATTGAAGTTGATGTCCATGTAAAATCAATTTGTGGCTAAAGTACGAAAGTTTAATTTTTCAGATTAATCTTTTTCTTAATCTGTTAAAAATTTTGATAATTAAAAAAAGCCAGAATAATTAAATTATTCTGGCTTTTGTAATTAATTGTAAGAAATTAATTAAACACAAAGATCAAGTTCTTCAATCTCACCGGTATTTGGATTAACAGCTAACATAAAATCAAAAATGTTAATACCATCATCTATAATTCCATAATAATATTGAAATCCATCCATAAAAAAGTAACGTCGTAATGTACCAGATGTTCCATCAGCTTCACATGTTAGATTGTTAATGTCAGCTTTAAAATTATGACCAGCAACATTTTGATCTAATATTCCATTAGTCCCAGTGTATACAAAGTCATTACTATTGTAGTTGTCGTAGCATCCACTCTGGGCTTGCATAGATGTTACTAATCCAATTGCGAAAAATGCAATAAAAAATAATTTTTTCATAATTTAATGTTTTAAAAGTTAGTTAGTTAAAGGTATATTTTTGATTTTTTACACTGTGTAAATTATAACCCCTTTTGTATGATTTATAATGCTTTCAGTGCCATTTTCCGGCATATTGATAGTCTTAAAATTTTATATAACTATAACATAGTCTATTAATAAATAATATTACATGTATATATTTACCTAGGTAAGTATATTTTATTTATTGTATATTTGCATTCAAATAAAATACAATGAAAAAAATTAAAATTATTTATTATGTCGCTACAGGATTATTAACACTAATATTATTATTTTCTGTAAACATGTACATTTTTAAACATGATATGGTTGCAAAAATGTTTACAGAATTAGGCTATCCTTCTTATATTATTTATCCTTATGCAGTTGCGAAATTATTAGGATTATTTGCTATTTGGAATCCGCAATTTAAAGTATTAAAAGAATGGGCGTATTCAGGGTTTTTCTTTGCCTTTATTTTAGCCTTTTTTGCGCATGTTATGATGAATGATGGTGGACAAATGATTGCATTAGCAGCTTTAGTCTTATTAGTTATATCTTATATTTTTAATAAAAAAAAACAACAATAGTATGAAACATATTATCGCATTTGCTGGAAGTAATAGTAAACAATCTATAAACAATAAGTTAGTGAGTTATGCTGCCTCATTAGTAGAAAATACAGAAGCTACGATTTTAAATTTAAACGATTTTGAGGTGCCACTATATAGTGTAGATCATGAAGCGGAATCTGGGTTACCCGAAAACGCAATACGTATGGTTGAAGCTATTAAAAACTCAGATGGTATTTTAATATCGTTAGCAGAACATAATGGTGCGTATACTGCAGTTTTTAAAAACTTGTTCGATTGGATGTCTAGAGTAGAACCTAAAACATTTCAAGGTAAACCAATGCTTTTAATGGCAACGTCTCCGGGGCCAAGAGGTGGACTTTCTGTTTTAGAAATTGCTAAAGATAGATTTCCACGCCATGAAGCTAATATAGTTGGTACGTTTTCTTTACCTTCTTTTTATGAAAATTTTACAGAAGACAAAATAAATAATATGGAGTTAAATAGCCAATTATTAAAAGAAGTAAAGCTATTTGAAGCGATACTGTAAGCGGATTATGTCATCACTAAATATTATTAATATATAACGTATGGGAGATTTTTCTAAAGATATTAATTCTACTTTTCCTAATAATAAAGTAAAAGCAATGCTGAATATTATTTATACAGCAAATTGGATTAATAGTTACCAGAACTCATTTTTTAAACCATTTAAAATTTCGTCACAACAATACAATATTTTAAGAATATTAAAGGGGGCAGACCAACCACTAAAAGTACAAACGATTAAAGAACGTATGGTAGAACGGTCTCCAAATACTACACGTTTAATGGATAAGTTATGTGCTAAAGGTCTAATAGATCGCATTCCATGTCCTACCGATAGACGTGTTGTACATATTATAATTACTATAGAAGGGGTAAAATTACTAGAAACTATTTCTAAAGGAAAAAGGAAAGATATATTTAAAAATTTATCTGAAGAAGAAGCGCTTCAATTAAGTGATTTATTAGATAAAATACGATGAATTTACTGTTTCATTAATTTAAAAGATATTAAATGAAAACAATACTACACAAAGCCAATACTAGAGGTTTTGCAAATCATGGATGGTTACAAGCCAATCATTCATTTAGTTTTGCAAATTGGTATGATAAAGAACGTATAAATTTTGGTGCTTTACGCGTTTTAAATGATGATGTTATTGCTCCGAAAATGGGATTTGGAACCCATCCGCATAAAAATATGGAAATTATCACAATTCCGTTACGTGGCGAATTAAAACATCGAGATTCTATGGGTAATCAATGGGAGTCGGTGTTACCTACAGAAGTACAAGTTATGAGTGCTGGGAGTGGTGTAGAACATTCTGAAATTAATGGTTCACAAGATTCGCACTTAAATTTGTTTCAGATTTGGATTATTCCTAATGCTAATAATGTAGCTCCACGTTACGATCAGAAAACATTTGATATTCTAGAACGACAAAATAAATTACAACCTTTAGTATCCTCTATTGATAATGGAATTGAAGGAACTTTAAGAATTTATCAAGATGCAATAATTTCAAGAATAGATTTAGATCCAAAATCAAATTTTAAATACAACTTAAAAAGTAAAAGTCATGGCGTGTATGTTATGGTTATTCACGGAGAAATAAAAGTAAACAATACAATTTTGAGTACTCGAGATGCAATTGGTGTTAGCGACACAACAGACCTAAATATAGATGTTTTAGAAGTAACAAGCCTTTTATGTATTGAAGTTCCAATGAATATATTGTAAAATTAGCATGTAAATTAGATTTTAACTGGTTATATAACTTCATTATAGGCACGTTAATCTTATTATCGATTATTTAGACGTTTCAAAGTTTATATTTTATAGAGTTTTAAGATTTGCATAAGTTTACATGCTATTAATTACTATTGTATATGATACTAAAGAAAGAAATTTTATTAGTTTTTTTTGTTGCTTTTACTTTGGCAACATTTGCTCAAACTTCAGAGATCACAGATCTTAAAGATACTTCAGAAATTGCTGAAATAACAGAATTAGATTCTACTAACGTAAGTTTTTGGATGGTAGGTTTAGGCTTTAACGCTATAGACGATTCAGGAACTGCTTTTGATGATGTATTTGATGTAAGTGAAGCTTGGAGCGCTGTACCTTATCCTTCACGAATAAGTATTGGAAGATATTTTAAAAGTGGATTAGGAGTAGAAGGGATTTTTGCCTACAACAAGTACAAGAAAGGTAAAATGGTTGACAACTATGAACTGACGGAAGATGAAGATTATTTTTCAGCAGATTCAAGATTAAGTTACGATTTAAACAAAGTTATTGGAGAAACAGGATGGTTTGATCCTTATGTAGGAGCCGGTATTGGGTTTACACGTGCACATAATAATTCTCGTGCAACATATAATGGTGTTATTGGATTTAGAACTTGGTTTTCAGATCGATTTGGTTTAGATGTTAACTCGTCTGGGAAATGGGCAATGAATCCAAATTTTAAAAATCATATTCAGCATGCTATTGGTGTCGTTTACAAGTTTGATGTTGAAAAGGATTTAAGTAAAAAAGATAAAGAAAAGTTAGCTTTACAAGCAGCATTAGCTAAAGAACAAGACCGCATTACAGATTCTATTGCAAGTGCAGACAAGGCGAAAGCAGATGCAGCATTCCTTGCCCAGCAATTAGCAAAACAAAAAGCAGATGCAGCAGAACAAGACAGATTAGCACAGCTTGAAAAAGAAAAATTAGAAGCTAAAAATAAAATACAAAGTGAAATAGACAGTTTGGATAACTTATATTTTGCTTTTGATTCCTACCATTTAACAGCATCTTCTAAATCAATATTAAATGAATTGATGTTAATTCTAGGTGAACATCCTGAAATGACAATAGCAATCACATCTCATACAGATTCAAGAGGAACTACAGCATATAATCAAACACTTTCTGAAAAACGTTTAAAAAGCACGTTAGATTATTTATTTGAAAAGGGTATAGAAACCAATAGAATAGAAGGAAAGGCCTTTGGAGAGTCTCAATTACTTAATGAGTGTGACGACAATACCAAATGTACAGAGAGTAAACATAGAGAAAATAGACGATCTGAAATTAAAATTGTAACGCTTTAATAAAACAGACCAGTTAATAATAGTTTAAAATAAAAACCTCAGAATTATATTCAATTCTGAGGTTTTTTTATGTTATATATTTAATAGTGTATTACCCTTTTACACGTTGCTTTCTTAGTATAATAATTCCTATAGCAATTAATACACCCGAAGCAGCCATTGCAGCACCAACCCAATCTGCAGAAGTATATCCGTATCCCATTGCTATAGGAATTCCTGCAAAATAAGCGCCAGATGCATTCCCTATATTAAATGCACTTTGGTTAAGTGAAGACCCTAAAGTTTCAGAACCTTTAGACGCATTAATTATAGCGACTTGAATTGGTGTAGATAAACAAAATGTTACAGCACCAATTATAAATGTCATGACTAGTATCATTACCTTATCCGATGCAAAAATGGTATTAAGAGATAAACAAACAACCATAGTGCTTAATATAATAATGATTGCATAAATAGGAGTAAACTTCTCTACCAATTTTGCGCCTAAAAAATTCCCGATTACCATACCTAAACCAGCTAAGATCATGGCTACAGGAACGATGTCTGCAGAATGTTTGGCAACATCTGTAATTAATGGTGCGATATAACTATACCAAGCGAAAAAACCACCAGTTCCAATTGTGGTAAGTATAATAATTAACCAAATCTCTAAGCGTTTAAATATTTTTAAATCTTCAAGAAAATGCGTTTCTGATGATTTTTTTAATGTTGGCATCCATAATTTTATACTTAAAACAACTAAAATTCCAACAAATCCAACTAATAAAAAAGAGAGATTCCAACTAAAATGTTTTCCCAGATAGGTTCCTAAAGGTACACCTAATAGGTTGGCAAACGTTAGTCCGCTAAACATAATAGCAATCCCTTGTGCAGATTTACCTTCTTTAGATAGTTTTCCTGCAACAACAGCTCCAATGCCAAAAAAAGCACCATGTGGTAATCCTGATAAAAAGCGTAATACAATAAAAGAATTATATCCAGTTGCAAAAGAAGAGAGGGTATTAAATACCGTAAACCACATCATTAATGCTAATAACACACGATTTGCAGGCCATTTACTACCTATACTGGTTAATATAGGAGCACCTACAACAACGCCCAAAGCATAAGCTGAAATAAAATGACCTGCTTGTGGAATAGTAATGTCGAATGCTGTAGCTATTTCAGGAAGAATTCCCATGATTACAAATTCTGTTAACCCAATTCCAAATCCACCAATAGCTAAGGATAATAGTGCTTTATTCATGTTAATCAATCTTATTTTTATAAGCAGACAAATGTAAGCTGACTTTTATATTCTTAATGATTTAATTCAATAAAAAAAGAGTTAAATGAGGAAGTCTCAATTTAATTAGGGATTTTATATAAGTATTGAAATCTTTTAATTGTTTGTAAGTAAAATCTGATGTCTTTTGAAGATGGTTAGATAATTTTTAAAATGTAATATAATACTCACTTCAACAGCTTTTATGGTGTAATTGATTCGCTTTAGGCTAATTAACCTAAAATGTACAACTTACAAGTTTATTTTTTTAATAATTTTTTAATGTAATCGATAACATTTTTGGTCAAAGCATTAGTTTTTGTCGATTAACAACATTATTTTTACTAGACAAATTAACTAAGAATAATATTTAAAATTTTTTTATGAAAACAACTCATGTTACAGAAAAAAAGTCCAAATACCGGTGGACGATAGTAGCCATGCTGTTCATGGCTACGGCTGTAAATTATTTAGATCGGCAAGTACTTTCCTTAACTTGGAAAGATTTTATAGCTCCAGAATTTCATTGGACAGATAGTGACTATGGTACAATTACAGCATTATTTTCACTTTTCTACGCAATTAGTTTACTCTTTGCTGGTCGATTAGTAGACTGGTTAGATACTAAGAAAGGATTTATGTGGGCCATTGGAGTTTGGTCTTTGGGAGCGATTTTACATGCCTTTTGTGGTATTGCTGCTTCAGGTATATTAACAGGTCATTGGTTTGTTGGTTTTGAACAAGCAAGTCACTATATCTCTCAAGTTGAAGATGTTTCAAGAGTCTTAAACGTAAGTATTGTACTGTTTATTTTTGCACGTTTAGTATTAGCTATCGGTGAAGCGGGTAATTTCCCGGCAGCAATTAAGACAACTGCAGAATTTTTTCCTAAAAAAGATAGAGCATATGCAACTAGTATATTTAATGCAGGAGCAACTGTAGGAGCTTTAGCAGCACCTTTAGTAATTCCTGTATTAGCTAAAAATTACGGATGGGAATCAGCATTTATTGTTATTGGTGCGTTAGGTTTCGTTTGGATGGGTTGGTGGCAATTTGGATATAAAAAACCACATTTACATCCAAAAGTTAATGCCGCAGAATTAGAATACATTAATCAAGATGTAGAGCATGTTAAAAAAGATAATGAAGTAAGTAATAAAGTAACCTTTAAGCAACTATTTAAATATAAACAAACTTGGGCCTTTGCTTTTGGTAAATTTATGACAGATGGTGTATGGTGGTTCTATTTATTCTGGACACCTGCGTATTTAAGTTCTGTTTATGGTATGGAATCGTCAGATCCAGTTGCTCAATTTGCTTTATTTGTATTATATGCTATTACATTACTATCTATTATTGGTGGTTGGTTACCTACATATTTTGTAGATAAGAAAGGTATGAATCCTTATGCTGGTCGTATGCGAGCAATGCTAATTTTTGCATTCTTTCCATTATTAGCTATTGTAGCACAGCCATTAGGTCATGTGTCATATTGGTTCCCAGTAATTATAATTGGTATAGCTGGAGCCGCACACCAAGCTTGGTCTGCTAACATATTTACAACAGTAGGAGATATGTTTCCTAAATCTGCAATTGCAACGGTTACAGGTATTGGTGGTTTAGCAGGTGGTATAGGATCTACTTTTATTAATAAAGGTTCTGGTATTTTATTCGATTATTCTGCAGAGACAAACATGAATTTCTTAGGATATAAAGGAATTGAAGCGGGATACTTTATTGTCTTTACGTTTTGTGCTGTGGCATATTTAATTGGCTGGATTGTTATGAAAACTTTAGTGCCAAGATATGAACCTATTACTGATTTAGAATAAGATTATTTCTAATTTTTTAGAATATATATAAATGAGATTTCTTTATTAAGGAATCTCATTTTTTTTTTGAATATCTTTTAAAGATTAACGAAAATTTTTTTAGACTTATTTTTTTTGAAATATATCAGTTAATTACCTTTTTAAGATAAGATGTTGAATTAATAACACAATTTAAACAACATTGTTAATATAAAATATTTATAATTACTACTAAAAATGCGATATTTGTATTTGAATTCGCGCAAAGGATAGAAGTGGCATCCTTTTTTTTATTGGCATCAATTTAAAAAAGATAGAACGGATAGCCTGACATATTTAGCTTTTTTGCTAAAAATGATGCGCACTAAAATAAGATTTACAAATTATGGCAATGAATAAGAATACGGTTTTAGCTTGGGCAACAACCATTATGATTGTAGTAGGATTAGGTTTAATAGCACTTGGTGCTTTTAGATATAACGATGTAGCAGGTTGGGGATTTGCTTCTGTGGGGATAGGTTTTTTTGCTATTGCTTGGGTATTTAACGCATTAAAAGGAAGAGTGTAATTATGAGTGACGATAAGAAAGTTATTTTTTCAATGTCTGGTTTAACCAAGACATTTCCTGGTGCAAACACACCAGTTTTAAAGAATATTTATTTAAGTTTTTTCTACGGCGCAAAAATAGGGATTTTAGGTCTTAATGGTTCAGGAAAATCTACATTATTAAAGATAGTTGCTGGTCTTGATAAAAACTATCAAGGAGATGTGACATTTCTTCAAGATTATTCTGTTGGTTATTTAGAGCAAGAACCAAAGTTAGATGAAGATAAAACGGTAATGGAAATTGTACGTGAAGGAGCTGCCGAAACGGTTGCTATTCTTGATGAATACAATAAAATTAACGATATGTTTGGATTGGAAGAAGTGTATTCTGATGCAGATAAAATGGATAAATTAATGGCACGTCAGGCCGAGCTTCAAGATCAGATTGATGCTTCGAATGCTTGGGAGTTAGATACGAAATTAGAAATTGCTATGGATGCGTTACGTACTCCAGATGGTGATAAGAAAATAAGTGTACTTTCTGGTGGAGAGCGCAGACGTGTTGCTCTTTGTCGTTTACTGTTACAAGAACCAGACGTTTTACTTTTAGATGAACCTACCAACCACTTAGATGCAGAATCTGTGCATTGGTTAGAGCATCATTTAGCGCAATATAAAGGAACTGTAATCGCTGTAACTCACGATAGATATTTCTTAGATAACGTTGCGGGTTGGATTTTAGAATTAGATAGAGGTGAAGGTATTCCTTGGAAAGGAAATTATTCGTCTTGGCTAGATCAGAAATCTAAACGTATGGCACAAGAAAGCAAAACAGCTTCTAAACACCAAAAAACGTTAGAGCGTGAATTAGATTGGGTACGTCAAGGAGCAAAAGGACGCCAAACAAAACAAAAGGCACGTTTAAAGAATTACGATAAATTAATGAGTCAAGATCAGAAACAACTTGATGAAAAATTAGAAATCTACATTCCTAATGGGCCACGCTTAGGGACTAATGTTATCGAAGCTAAAGGAATCAGTAAAGGTTTCGATGATAAATTATTATACGAAAATTTAAACTTCAATTTACCTCAGGCTGGAATTGTAGGAATTATTGGTCCTAACGGTGCTGGTAAAACTACTATTTTTAGAATGATAATGGGTGAGCAAGAACCAGACAAAGGTTCTTTTGAATTAGGAGACACTGCTAAAATTGCATACGTAGATCAAAGTCACACAAATATTGATCCTGAAAAAACCATTTGGCAAAACTTTAGTGATGAGCAAGAATTGATTTTAATGGGAGGGAAAGAAGTAAATTCTCGTGCCTATTTAAGTCGTTTTAACTTCTCTGGAGGCGAGCAAAATAAGAAAGTGAAATTACTTTCTGGAGGGGAACGTAACCGTTTACATTTAGCGATGACCCTTAAAGAAGAGGGTAATGTATTACTTTTAGACGAACCTACTAACGATTTAGATGTAAACACATTAAGAGCGCTCGAAGAAGGTCTTGAAAACTTTGCAGGTTGTGCTGTAGTGATTAGTCACGACAGATGGTTCTTAGATAGAATTTGTACACATATATTAGCTTTTGAAGGAGATAGCCAAGTGTATTTCTTTGAAGGAAGTTTTAGTGAATATGAAGAAAATAAGAAAAAACGTTTAGGTGGAGATTTAATGCCAAAACGTATTAAGTACAAAAAATTAGTACGTTAATTACATTAACTATTTTTTTAATATAAAAAAGAGCCTGTATAATATGCAGGCTCTTTTTGGTTTTTAGCAGTATAACATATTAGTTGTTACTATATAAATGTCCTTCTGTAAAATCTTTATATTTTTTGTCTTTATCGTCAGATTCTAGTATTTCTGAATTAGCAAGACGTTCATTTTCTGCATTTAATTTCTGCGTTTTTCGCATTCCTAAAATTAATAAAACAAGAAAAATGAATACTGTTATTAATAATCCGATAATGATTCCGTTATCGATAATTAACTGCAAAACATCGTTTGGCAGCATGAATTGAAAGAATACAATTGACATGATAAGTTATATTTGTTAGACTAATAGCATTTCAAATATAAAATAAATATCAGTATTTACATAATTAGGTTGTTAATTTTTTGGATACCAATCTAATAGGGTCACTTTAATAGCTTTACTTTCAGTTTCTACCAAGTTTTTAAATGCGTCTACATCACTTAAACCATTTGTTCCGCGATAATGATAAGGTATAACTTCTTTTGGTTTAAAATCCAACACAGCATCTACAGCGCTTTCTACCGTCATAGTATAAGGTAAATTCATGCAAACAAAAGCAATATCGATATCTTTTAGGCTACGCATCTCTGGAATATCTTCAGTATCTCCAGAAATATAAATACGTTCATCTTCAAGATTTAAAACATAACCGTTTCCTCTTCCTTTAGAATGAAATTTAAGCGCTTCTGGGCGTAAGTTATACATCGGTATAGCTTCAATATTAATATGCTTGTATGCTTTAGTTTCTCCATTATTAATTACTATTGTTTGCTTTTTAAGCACAGCTGTAAGTTTATCTGCTACTGCTTGAGGAGCTAAAATTGTTGTAGTTGGTTTAGTTACTGCTTCTAAAGTTTCAATATTTAAATGATCGCCATGAATATCTGTTATTAGAATTAAATTAGGATCTTTTTGATTCGTGAACACCTCTGCGCCACCAACGGGATCTACAAAAATTGTAATATCTTTTACTTCCATTGCAAATGTTGCATGGGAAATAGGTGTGATTTTGGTTTTACTATCTACTTTAGTTATACCTATTTTAACACTATTTACAGGATTGGTGATAGGTTTAAAACTAAATAAAGTGACTGATATTATTAAGGCTATAAATACGATTGTTCTTTTCATAATTTATTATATTTAATGTAATTAATATCATTAAAATTAGAACTAAAATACTTATCAACTAAATCTTTTGTTCAAATCTTCTACAACTAATTCAATTTCTTTGTTTTTTTCTTGATTTCCTAATCGAATTGCAGGTACCTGTCTTACTTCACAATCTTTAATAGCACAACGCTCGCAAGTCACACTTACATCCTGTTTTTTAATTTTAGGATCATCTAGAAAATTTAATTTCTTTTTTAACTGCTTATCTATTAACAAACCAATACTAATACTTCTGTAATAATGGTCTTTAAACGGATCTTTAGTAGCAGAGGATAATAATAAATAACTCACGTTATCACTAGGGTAATTAGATATTTGTATATCAAAAATATGATCTTGATTAGCTGTATCTATTTCTTTTAAGACTTTTAAAGACACCCATCGTCTACAGTAATGTTCATTGTTTTCATTGGCATTTGGTGAATGTTGATGTGATAAATGGAACTCTTTTTTAAGCTGAAATCTTTCTGTTCCAGCACGGTGTGTAAATCGTAAAAAGAATAGATTTTGAATATTAAACTCTTTAGGCAGAATATTAGTTAAGCGTTGATAAAATGATTCTGGAGATGCATTAAAAGAGTGAATAATATCTAGAAATAACGTTTGATTAAATGTGTTTTTACTAAATAAATTAGTAAGTTTTTCTGTTAATATTGCTTTTGGTAAAATTAAGGCACCTGCAAAATATGAGGCATAGAAATTATTTAGAACCTGATCAAAATTTTCAAATTTAATCCATGAAAATGTATAAAGGCGCTCTTTATACTCTAGATAATTATATGCTAACTCTTTGGCAAAAATAAAAGTTTGTTGTGCTTCATCCATTCTGCTTGCCAATAGTAATGTTTTTGTTTTAGGAATATAAACAGAACGTAAAGTATCTAACGCTTGGTGTTTATCAAGCTCTGAATAATTAATGGTATACCCAAATTCTTCAATTAAAATTTCTTCTAACTCTTTTGATGTAACTGTTTCAGATAAGTTTATATGATAAGCTTTTGCAAAAGACAAGACGCTTTGTTCAATTTCATCAAAATAATTATTATTTGCTTCTTGAAATGAGCGTACCGAAGCTAAATAAAAGCTTTCTTTTGTAAAATTATAATGTTGTGAAATTTTAATAATAGTACTAATAAAAGCATTGACTTTAGTAGGTGCATTTGCTACAATATCTATTAAATTACTTTCTTTAATTCCAAAAAGTTCTAGTGGAAGTTCTTTTAGTATTTTAGATTGTAATAAATCTCCTATTGGGGCTAAATTTTTATCTAATTTTAAAGATACCATTTGGTCATATGGTACATCTAATTTTTCTGCAAGTATTGCAATTTTATCCGGTTTAGGATATTTTTTTCCATTTTCTATTTCATTTAAATAGGACTTAGATAAACCCGAAAGTTTAGACAAACCAAACAGTGATAATTTCTTATCAACCCTTATCTGCTTTAGCTTTAAACCAAAAACAACCTTAATATAACTCTCTTCCATAATAACAAATATATACTATTTTGCGAACATCTCAATTATGCGGATTACAAATATTTAGCGAACGTTCGCTTGTTTTATTAAAAACTTTGTTATATCATTGTTTTATAAAACAAACTACTATGGCACAGACACTTATTGAAACACCAAAAATTACTTTCTCTAATGATGTTAGTAATTATTACCCAGAAATTCTAACCGAAGAAGCGCTTAGTTTTATAACTGCGCTTCATGAAAACTTTAATGAAGAGCGATTACTACGTCTTCAAAAACGTGTAAATCAACAAAAGAAATTTGATGAAAGGCAATTTCCTAAATTCCCTAAGGAAACAAAATCTATTAGAGAATCTAATTGGACTGCAGGTAATATTCCGCATGATCTTCAAGATAGACGTGTAGAAATTACAGGTCCTGTAGATAGAAAGATGGTTATTAATGCTCTAAATTCTGGAGCAAAAACTTTTATGGCAGATTTAGAAGATAGCAATTCGCCGACTTGGAAAAATGCAATAGAAGGTCAGCAAAACTTAATAGATGCCAATAACAAAACTATTAGATTAGAAGATGCTAAACGTGGTAAATTGTATAAACTAAAACCCAAAACGGCAGTTTTATTAGTTAGACCTAGAGGTTTGCATTTAAATGAAAGGCATATTATTATTAATGGTGTAGAAACCTCTGGAAGTTTAGTCGATTTTGGTTTATATGTATTCCATAACACTCAAACTCTACTTCATAATAACACAGCACCATATTTTTATCTTCCAAAATTAGAGCATTATAAAGAAGCAAGGTGGTGGAACGAGGTATTTAAGTTTGCAGAAGATTATCTAGAAGTACCACAAGGCACATTTAAAGCAACGGTTTTAATAGAAACCATTACAGCCAGTTTTCAGCTAGATGAAATTATTTACGAATTAAAAGAACATATAGTAGGATTAAATTGCGGACGTTGGGATTATATTTTTTCGTACATCAAAAAATTCAGAAATCACAAAAACTTTATCGTTCCTAATCGCGATCAGGTAACCATGACCACACCATTTATGGACGCATATTCAAAATTAGTAATTCAACGTTGCCATAAAAGAGGCATTTTGGCCATAGGAGGTATGGCAGCACAAATTCCTATTAAAAATGATGAAAAAGCAAATGCAGCCGCTTTAGAAAAAGTACGTAAAGATAAAGAACGAGAAGTTAAAAATGGACATGATGGTACTTGGGTAGCACATCCCGATTTAGTTACTGTAGCTATGACCGAATTTAATAAATACATGCCTAAAGCAAACCAATTACAAATTATGCGTGACGATGTAACTATTACAGAACAAGACTTGGTAGAATTACCCGAAGGTACTGTTACAGAAGCAGGGATAAGAAAGAACATTAATGTAGGTATACTTTATACAGAAGCATGGTTACGAGGCTTTGGAGCCGTTGCACTTTATAATTTAATGGAAGATGCAGCAACAGCAGAAATATCAAGAACACAAGTATGGCAATGGTTAAAAAATGAAGTTATTTTAGAAGATGGAAGAACATTTAATATGAAAATGTACACTGAAATATTCAATGAGGAAGTTGAAAAAATCGTTGCAAATTACACAGAGAATACGATTAAAGATACCAAATTTGAATTGGCTATACAGCTATTCGACACTTCTGTATTATCTAAAGAATTTGAAGAATTTTTAACACTTTCAGCTTACAATTATCTTTAAAAAAACAATCCTGCGATTGCTACAACAATCAACAGGATCTAATTATTAATAATAAATAACGTATTACAAAATTATGAAAAATTTATCACAAACAAATTACCATTCAGCATTAGAGACTGTAAAAAAATTAAAAGAAAAATATGGAGATACCTGGGATGCAATAAGTCCGCATAATGCCGCAAGAATGGTAATCCAAAATAGATTTAAAACAGGTTTAGATATTGCAAAATATACAGCAGCTATTATGAGGAATGATATGGCAGTATACGATGCAGATCACTCTAAATACACACAATCTTTAGGATGCTGGCATGGTTTTGTGGCACAACAAAATATAATTGCAGTTAAAAAACATCATAAAACAACTAACAAGAAATATTTATATCTATCTGGTTGGATGGTGGCTGCATTACGCTCTGAATTTGGTCCATTACCAGATCAATCTATGCACGAAAAAACATCGGTTCCTTCATTAATTAAAGAAATTTATGATTTTCTTCGTCAGGCAGATGCTATTGAGTTAAACGACTTATTTAAACGTCTTGAAAAAGGTGAAGATGTTCAAAATCAAATTGATAATTTTGAAACTCATATTGTGCCTATTATTGCTGATATTGATGCTGGTTTTGGAAATGAAGAAGCAACATATTTGTTAAGTAAGAAAATGATTGAGGCTGGAGCCTGCGCTATTCAAATAGAAAACCAGGTATCCGATGCAAAACAATGTGGGCATCAAGATGGGAAAGTTACGGTTCCTCATGAAGATTTTATAGCAAAACTAAATGCAATTAGATATGCATTTTTAGAACTGGGAGTTGAAGATGGAATTATTGTCGCTAGAACAGATTCTGAAGGAGCAGGGTTAACTCAAAAATTACCAGTAAGTAAAGAACCTGGAGATTTAGCTTCTAAATATTTAAATTTTATAGCGTGTGAAGATATCTCTATAAATGAAGCAAAAGAAGACGATGTACTTTTAAAAAGAGAAGGAAAATTAGTTAAACCTGTGAGATTAGCTAATGGCTTGTATAAATTTAAAGCAGGATCTAATATAGATCGTGTTGTTTTAGATTGCATTACTAGTCTTAAAAACGGAGCAGATTTGTTATGGATTGAAACCCCCACACCTAATTTAAAACAAATTGCATATATGGTTAATAGGGTTAAAGCTGTTGTTCCTAATGCTAAATTGGTATATAATAATTCACCCTCATTTAATTGGACGTTGAATTTTCGAAATCAAGCTTATGATGAGATGGATGCTTCAGGAAAAATTATGTCTGATTATGATAAAAATAATTTAATGGATGTTATTTATGATGATTCAGAACTGAGTAGAATTGCAGACGAAAAAATTAAAACATTTCAAAAAGATGGTGCCAGAGACGCTGGTATATTTCATCATTTAATTACGTTACCAACATATCATACAACAGCGCTTCATATGAACGATTTAACTAAAGGTTATTTCGCCGAAGATGGCATGTTGGCTTATGTTAAAGGTGTTCAGAGAGAGGAGATTCGTAAAGGTGTGTCTTGTGTAAAACATCAACGTATGGCAGGCTCGGATTTAGGAGACGACCATAAATCATTTTTTGCTGGCGAAAAAGCTCTAAAAGCTGGAGGTGAAAATAATACTAGTAATCAGTTTGAAAATAGTAAAGCGAAATCGAAACGAGAACTTGTTCTCGATAAATAATTGTATTCAAACTTATAAAAAAAGGCAACAAGTAAGATTGTTGCCTTTTTAAATGTCGACTATTAATAATCTTTATAATTTTATACACAATTACAACAGTAAATCTTTATAATGCCTATTAACCGGTAAAACTCTTAAATATGAATGAGTGGTAGTAGATGCATGAAAATATTGAGACACTGCTTTAAATTATGAAGATTATGTATTCAAATTTAATAAATACACTTAACTTAATTAAATAATAGATATAAAATGAAAGGTAGAAAATTACTAATGATACCAGGTCCTATAGAATTTGAACCTGAGGTTTTACAAGCCATGAGCATAGCTACAGATAGTCATGTATCACCAAATTTTATTGAGGTTTTTGGAAATAGTCTTGAGCTTATGCGAAAGGTTTGGAAATCTCCAAAAGGTCAACCTTTTATTATTTCTGGAACAGGTACTTTAGCTATGGATATGGCTGTTTCTAATCTTATTGAAAAAGGAGATGCTGTGCTCGTTATTTCTTCAGGTTATTTTGGTAAGCGTTTTAAAGATATTCTAGAATGTTATGGCGCACATACAACTATTCTAGAAGCTCCGGTAGGAGAGGTAGTTAGCCTTGATGAGATTGAAAAAGAATTAAAAAGCAAACAGTATAAGGCCTTGACAATTACACATGTAGATACATCTACAGGAGTTTTAATAGATCCTAAGCCTATATCAGAATTGGCTAAAAAATATAATACATTAAGTATTTTAGATGGTGTTTGTTCTGTTGCGGGAGAAAAAATTAATCAAGACGATTGGGGAATTGATATTGTTTTAACAGCTTCTCAAAAAGCAATAGGAGTACCACCAGGATTAGCACTTTTAATGGTATCTGAAAAAGCAATCCAAGTTTGGAAAAACAGAAAAACTCCAGTTGGAAATTACTATGCAGATTGGAAAAACTGGCTTCCAATTATGAAAGCTTATGAAGAACGCAGACCATCTTATTTTGGTACACCTCCAGTTAATCTTATTGTAGCATTAGAAGTTAGTTTAAAAATTATTTGCGAAGAAGGAATTGATAAACGTATAAAAAGACACCAAAATTTAGCTGAAGCTTTTAGATTAGGAATAGATGCTTTACATTTAAAAAGATTGCCTGTAACTAATGAATTAGCAGCTCATACATTATCTGCTATATATTATCCTGAAGGTGTAGATGGAGCGAGTTTAAGTGCAAAAATGAATGCTAGTAATGTTATTATTGCAGGAGGATTATTGTCTGATATTAAATCGACTTATTTTAGAATAGGGCATATGGGAGCTATTTCTGCAAGTGATATACTATCTGTTTTAGGAGCATTGGAACGTGCTTTAATTGAATTAGGCATTCCAATAGAATCTGGTAAAAGTTTACAAGCATTTCAAAATAAACTTATTCAAATGTAATTATATAAATAAGTCGCTTAAAATGATTCAGAAAGTGTTTAAAAGAGGTTGAGTACACATGATTTTCGTCAACCTCTTTTATTATTAATAATTTTATTCTAATGTTTTTTTAGTACTGTGTGCATGTATAAAATCTGTAACTAAATAAGAAATTTGTTTCCCAATTTGCAAGGCATTCTCTTCGGTAGGAGTTGCTTCACAAATATGTAAATATTGTACAGCTTTACGTTTTCCGAAGTAATTTACAAATCGTCTCGCTTTTTTTAAACTAAAACCACATGTTGTTACAGTGTCTTCATTCAGTTTTTCTATAGCAGAACAATCTATTTCAATTCCAAAAGGAAGCTCTTTAATAAAAGACCAAGCGTGTTTTAGTTCTTTTTTAAAAGTCGTGTTTTGTTTAACTTCAATACTTTCATAAGAGCTAAAACTTACTTCCTTTAATTTATTAATTGTTTTAAGAATAGAATTTGGTATGTGATTTTCATGAACTCCAAAAACATAATATTTCTTTAAAAAACCTTCTGTAAAAGCGTAAGTAAACCCGTTACCACTGTGTCTGCCTTCTTCAGGTTTAAAATTTGTAAGTGTATCTAAATTAACTACATTTATTGGAGAATTTAAAGCAAGAGCACTTCCTTTAATATTTCCATAAGCATTATTATGTCCTCTACCTATAATTATAGGTATTTTACCCGCTTTTTTAATACAATAAACTAAATTAGAAACTTCTTTATCTATTTTAGATACAATTTTTCTACATTTAACAAGTTGTTTATCTATAGATAGATCTAAGTCATTAATTTTTTTAAGTTCTTTTTCAAAATTTAAATACCCTAAAATTAAAACGTCTTCAGGATTTGTAAATTCATTTTTCTGAATATTTAATAGCACTTTTAATGTCGCTTCCCAAATATGAGTGGTACTTTGCTGACCAAGATTAGCGAAAACACCTATACTTTCGGGAATACCAATTAATACATAGCCGACGTCTAAATTTTCAATATATTCGTATATATTGCAAGTAGAAGGAAGCATCTTTACATGTTCTCCAAATTTAGATTCTGAAGGACGAATATTTAAAAATCTTGAAAGATCTGAATTGTTAAAAACAACAAGTTTATCCATTATTAATATAAAGTTTATCAAAATTTAAATGTACTATTTTTTTTGTTTTATGAACTTAAAATTGATAATATTAGCTATATAAATAAATACGTAACAAATTAGTGATTATTCAAATAAATTATGGAACAGAACACATCAAATAACGGGTTAAAAATAGCTTTAGGTGTTGCTTTAGTGTTATTTTTAGGAACAGCCTTTTATACTTTCGATCTTATGAAAAAAAAGAACGAAAATTTAGCTCAGCTTAAAGAAGAAAAAGAATTAGTAATGACTGATTTAAGCAATATGGCAAAACAATATGATGTTGCTATTAGTGAAAGTGAAATTGCAAATAGTAATTTAATTGAAGCGAGAACACGAATTCAAGGATTAATGGATTCACTTCAAATTTCTGAAACTAATGTAAAAAGCCTTTGGAGATACAAACAAAAATATGTGAATTTACAGAAGGAAATGGATTTTTTACTTGAAGAAAACGATAAGTTAAAGTCTGAAAATAATATGTTATCATCTTCTTTAGATAGTACACGTACACGTTTAGAAGAACGTAATATGTTTACAGATTCTTTATTAGTACAAAATACTGCTTTAGCAGAAGTTGTAGAAAATGCAGCTGTTTTGAATACAGTTGGCTTAAAAGGTTTTGGTGTTATAGAACGTAGTTCTGGTAAATTAATACCTACAGAACGTGCAAGACGTGCAGATAAACTTAGAGTGTGTTTTACTGTTGCTAAAAATAGTTTAGTACAAGCAGGCGATCAAGAATTATATATACAAGTTATAGATCCTAAGAATAATGTTATGGGTGTGAACGAACAAATTATATTTGGAGAAAAATCTTTAAACTATAGTTTAATAAGTCGCTTTAATTATGAAAACACAAGTTTAAATGTTTGTGAATTTGTAACAGCTAAAGGAGATAATAAGTTTGAAGAAGGCCGTTATGTTGTAAATGTTTTTAATGAAAAGGATTTAGTGTCTTCATCAGAATTTACACTTAAATAATAAATCTAAATAAAATAAAAAACCGAATAATTTTAAATTATTCGGTTTTTTTATGCGAATACGTTTTATAATTATTCTACAATTTTACCATTAATAATAACAGTATCAATATTATTATTACCAAAGGCGTAAGGTATGTAGTTGTAATTTGGTATCTCATCAGTAATGATAATGTTCGCTTTTTTACCACGTGTTATACTTCCAAACATTTTATGAGCTCCCATAGCATATGCTCCGTTAATGGTTGCAGCATTAATCGCTTCCTCTGGAGTCATCTTCATTTTTATACATGCTGTACTAACTACAAAATTCATATTTCCACTTGGTGTAGTTCCTGGGTTATAATCACTAGCTATTGCTAGAGGTAAACCAGCGTCTATAAGCTTTCGTGCTGGCGTATAAGGAATTCCTAAGAAATAAGAGCAAGACGGTAAAGCTACTGGCATAGTATGACTGCCTTTTAATGCTTTTATATCTTCAGGGTTAACAATCTCAAGATGATCTACAGAACGTGCATTATGCTTAACAGCTAAACTAACTCCTCCAAAAGCATTAAATTGATTCACGTGAAGTTTAGGAACCATATTATGTTTAATACCTGCTTCTAAAATTCGATCTGTATCTTCTAAAGAAAAATAATCTTTTTCACAAAAAACGTCTATATATTTAGCTAATTGTTCTTTTGCAATTTCAGGAATTATAGTGTTAATTAATTCATCCACATATCCTGATTTATTGTCTTCAAAAGCTTTTGGGATAGCATGAGCACCAAGAAATGTGGGTCTTACTAATATATTAAAATCATGTTTTAGTCTTTTTATAACATGAAGTATTTTTAGTTCCGATTCTAAAGTTAAACCGTAACCCGATTTAATTTCTATAGCACCAGTACCTAATCGCATAACTTCATTTAGACGTTTTACAGATTGCTCATACAATTCGTCCTCACTTGTTTGTTCTAAAATTTTAGCTGAATTTAAAATTCCACCGCCTTTTTTAGCAATTTCTTCATAACTCAATCCGTTTATTCTATCTACAAATTCTTGTTCTCTATGGCCAGCATAAACTAAGTGGGTATGCGAATCACACCATGCTGGTAAAACAATTTTACCAGTGGCATCAATAGTTTTTTCTGCTATAATTGCACCAATATTTTTCATGGAACCATATTCTACAATGGTATCATGTTCTATAAGCAGGTATGCATTCTCTATTAAGGGTAGTTCCTTCATTTCTTTACCAGAAACTTTAAAAATACCATGCGTTCTTGTTTGCAATAATTGCTTTATGTTGGTAATAAGTATCGACATTCGTTAATATATTTTAGTAGGATAAATTTATGAAAATAATTTTACTTAAAGATTACAATAAGTGCTCGGTTTTTGTAAGATTAATAATAATTTTTAATAAAATAGAATGATTCCGTAATTAATGCTATAACTATGGTAAAATAGTATAATGGATATTGATTTTTTATTGTTAAAGTTGTTAAATTAATACGATTATTTAAACTGTAGTTGTTTTCTTATAAATTATTTTCAAAGACTTAATTAATTAAGTTTTCAGTCGTATAATACAGTTTGAAATTCATAAATTTATTTTTTTTTAAACGTCTTTATTAGTAGGTAATACATGATAGAAATTAGAGATTATATAGAATCTACAGTATCCATAAGTGATGCCGATTGGAAGTTATTTGCTTCGAAACTTAAAACACGAACATTTAAGAAGCGAGAACGCATTTTAAATGTTGGTGAAACAGAGTATTATATCTCTTTTATACAATCAGGAATTGCACGATTTTTAATTCCCCATGAAGACGAGGAAAAAGATGTCACTTTTGGTTTCTGTTTTGAAAATGAATTTATAAGTGCTTACGATTCTTTTTTAACCCAAGCTCCGTCTTTGTATGCTCTAGAAGCATTAACAGATTTATCTATTTGGAGTGTGTCTTATGAAGATTTACAAGAGGTTTATAAGAAAACAGAAGTGGGTAATTTAATTGGACGATTATCTTCAGAACGCTTATTTTTAATTAAATCTAAACGGGAACAATCGCTATTAAACGAAACAGCAGAACAGCGCTATATTAATTTATTTACAGAACGCCCAAAACTAATTAAAGACATTCCTTTAAAATATATTGCTTCTTATATTGGTGTCACAGCTCAAGCTTTAAGCCGAATTAGAAAGCGAATTTCTTAACCCATGTTCATTTTATAATTCTATTTAATATTGGTTCTTTGTTGTATAAAATTATAGCAATGAAAATAATAGTCTTTATGATTATTCTATGGTATTCTGGGTTGTTCTTTCAAACCTTTTTTCTTCATAGATATGCAGCACATCAAACCTATAGAATGTCTCGATTGGGAGAGAAAATTTGTTTCTTTCTAACATGGGTATTTCAGGGTTCTAATTATTTAAGTGCCTACGGTTATGGTGTTATGCACAGAATGCATCATGCATATGCTGATACAGAAAAAGATCCGCATTCACCAAAATACGATAGTAATGTGTTTTCTATGATGTGGCGAACAAAAAACATCTACCAAGATATTAATAATCAACGTATAGCTGTAGATGCTAAATTTACTAAAAATGTACCTCAATGGAAACGTTTTGATGATTTTGCAAGTTCACGTATATCACGCTTATTTTGGGCAGCATTATATACCGTATTCTTTATCTTATTTGCAACCGCTTGGTGGCAATGGTTATTTTTACCAATGGCCTTTTTTATGGCACCAATTCATGGAGTGATTATTAATTGGTTTGCACATATTTATGGCTATGTAAACTTTAAAGTGAGTGATACATCTAAGAATTTATTGCCTTTCGATTTTTTAATGATGGGAGAAGGATATCATAACAACCATCATAAATTTGGTGGTCGTGCTAACTTTGGTGGCGTACGTTGGTACGAACTAGATGTGACTTATGGTATTATGAAAGTACTTAATGCTATTGGATTTATTAAAATTAAAAAGAGTGCTTTGGTTCCCGTAAAAAGAGAAATATAATTAATACTCTATTTTTCTATATATTCTTATTAAACTATCAGAAACTGTGTAATGGTGTTCCAACGTTACACAGTTTTTGTTTTTATCCGTTTTTAGGCATTTTACCATAATTGAATCTATGTATTTACCCGATTCATTTTTTAGGGTTATACATCTAAGTTTATCTTCTTTATTATAAGTATACTCATAACTATTAAAGGTTATAAAATTATCTATGTGTTTTAAAATACGACCATCATTAGCATAAAACATAATCTTTTCATTCTGTTTATCTTTCTTCTGCGAATAGCAACTTATACGCTCTCTACAATTTGTTTTCCATCGTGTTTTACAATAATAATGAGGGAGACCGGGAACCATTTGTTTTTCAAAAAATAGTTTTTTTTCTGTAATTTGTACGGTGTCCTTATCTGTGTTTAAGGTAGTAGATAATTTGACTCTTCCATTTTTAGTAAACTCGATATGTTTCTGTTTAAGTAAAAGAGAATCTCCTATTCTATTTATAAAATAGGTACAGACGTCCATACTTTTAATGTCTTTGTTTAAATTATGTTTCTTAACATAAGTGACAGATGCACATGATTGTATGATTATTAAAATAATAAAAACACTTAATAGTTTTACAGTAAAAAATCTCATAATTATAAAGATAATAGATTTTTGTCCATTAACAATGAGTAGAAATTGTAGTTTGTTATTTCATTTTTTTACAATTACTTAAAATATAACTAACATAAAATGGAATAAAATATAGTGTATTTGCAGAAAAAACAATGGAGTTATTTTTATCCACTTTTGGAGCTTTATTTTCAATTATGAATCCCCTTGGAACTGTTCCTGTATTCGTAGGATTATCATCAGATAACACAAAAAAAGAACGTGCTGTTATTGCATTTTGGACTTCAGTAAATGCATTAATAATTCTGCTTTTATCATTTTTTGCAGGTAAGTATATTTTATCCTTTTTCGGAATAAGCATTAATGCCTTAAAAATTGCTGGAGGACTCATTATAGCATCTTCAGGTTTCGCACTTTTAACAGGAAAATTTGCAGAACATAAGGGTATGAAACGTAAGCGTGTAGAAGAAGATATTCATTCCCGTAACGAAATTAGTTTAACACCTTTAGCCATGCCCATGCTAGCAGGACCAGGAACAATATCGTTACTTATAACGTACAATCAGGAGTTTATAGACATTCAAGATAAATTCGTTATTGTAAGTGCACTCGTATTCACGACAACCTGTATCTATCTTATATTAAAAAGTTCGTACTTTATTGTAAAATTTCTAGGGGCATCTGGAATTAATGCACTGTCTCGCATTATTGGTTTTATAGTAATTGCAATTGGTATTGAGTATATAATTTCGTCTGTGGTAAATATTATTACACATATTAACTTTTAGTAGAGAGTTCCTTTTTTAAAGAAAAAAGTCGGGCTTTCCACTATATCTTTTTATGAAAAAAACATAAAAAGGATGCCGTTGCAATCCCTAACTCCTTTTTAAATGAAATTTTCGGTAAAGCATATGTCGTTTTAAATAAATAAAAGTAATTAATCCCATACTACCACATATAGAAAATCCTACAAATAAAGGTAAAGCGGTATTTGTCATAAAACGACCAATAAATGTAGCGATAGGAATTGCTACTAAAGTAGATATAAAGCCTGTTAATGCAGCTCCAATTCCCGCAATATGTCCAATTGGTTCCATGGCTATGGCTCTTAAATTTCCAAATAAAAAGCCTAAAGTAAAAAACTGAGCACCTAAAAAAGGAACTAATACATATAAACTTGGATTAGGTGTATTCCAAAATAATAACACATACATAGTAGATATTAAACAAAATGCTGTTAAAGATGCAAAAGCGAGTCTACGCATTCCAAAACGCACAACTAAAGTACCGTTTAGCAATGTAGATATTCCTATAGATATTGCTAGACAAGCAAAGACATAAGGGAATTTTTCCCCAATACCATATTGGTCAATAAAAACATGATGAGCAGAACTTAAATACACCATAAAAGATCCTGTAATAAAACCAGATAATACAGTAAATATCATAGCCTCTTTATAACGGATTAACTCACTAAATCCATTTATAAAAACATGTTTATTAAACGGTATTTTAAATTCAGGATGTAAAGTTTCAGGTTGTCGTTTCCAAAACCAAATGGTAACTACAATAGCAAAAAAGAGTTGTGTAAAGAAAATAGACTCCCAATTAAGATAGTTAAGTATAAATTGTCCTAGTGCGGGAGCAATAACAGGAACCAAAATAAAAAATGCCGTTACAAAAGACATCATCCTGGCCATATAATTACCTCTGTGAGAATCTCTAATAATAGAAATACATATGGTTCTTGGAGCAGAAAGACCTATACCTTGAAGTACTCTTCCTATTAACATAACTTCTAAACTGGTTGCGCTTACACAAATTAGACTAGCAATAATAAAAATTCCAAACCCGACATACATTAATGGTTTTCTACCAAAACTATCGGATAGTGGCCCCAAAATTAATTGGCCAATTCCAAAACCTAAAAAAATCATGGTAACAAGCGACTGCAAATCTCTGCTATTCTGATTTCCAATAGCTAAACCTATACTAGGAAAAGCAGGTAATAAAGCATCTATAGATAAAGAGACTATAGACATTAATGATGCCATTAACGCAATAAATTCAAATTGGTTTTTTTTATTTTGCATCACACAAAAATACCATTTAGTCTTTTATTAAGCGTTCATTTTAACGTTATAAATTTAATTCTAAAGAATCAGTAACAAAAACACCTTATTTATCAGAAATAAGGTGTTTTTGTTTAATAAACTAGTCTGTAAATTTTCAGATTCTAAGTTTAGAATGCCATTTATTTTTTTACCTCTTAAATTTGAAGCCTGTATTTACAAATGGAGTGTAATTTTAGACAATTCTTGACTTATAAATTGTAATTCTTCAGCAGATAATTTTACATCAATTGCTTTTGCATTTTGAATTGATTGTTTCTCATTTCTTGCTCCAGCTAATGCAATGGTAATTCCTGGTTGTTCAATAGTCCAACGTAAAACCAATTGAGCAATTGATGCATGTTTAGCTTCAGCCAACGGTACTAATTTTTCTAAAAATAAATCTGTTTGTTTTATATTTTCATCTTTAAAAAATGATAATCCTTTTCTGTGATCGCCTTCAGCAAAAACATGTCCAGCTTTCATTTTACCTGTTAACAAACCTCGTTGTAGTGGGCTATACGCTAAAATAGACATGTTATTTTCAAGTACATATGGCACAAGGTCTGTCTCAATTCCTCTGTTAACCATACTATATGGCACTTGATTAGAAATGATGTCTACATACTTATTAGCCTCTTTTAATTGATCTACACTATAATTACAAACACCTGCATAACGCACTTTTCCATCTTTAATTAATTGTGCTACAGCTTCCATGGTTTCTTGAATTTCTGTAGTAACATCTGGCCAGTGAATTTGATATAAATCAATATAATCTGTCCCTAAACGTTTTAAGCTGTCTTCACATTCTTTAATAATACTAGCCTTTCTAGAGTTTTTATAAATAGCGATGTCTTTACCATCGTTATCTTGCGTATTTACATAAAATTCTCCATCGGTAGCATCCCAACGTAAACCATATTTAGTAATTAATTGTACCTGATCTCTCGGAATATTTTTAATAGCTTCTCCAACTATTTTTTCGCTATGTCCCATACCATAAATAGGAGCAGTGTCTATTGTAGTTACACCATAATCAAAAGCAGATTGTATGGCCTTTACGGCATCATTTTGTTCTGTTCCGCCCCACATCCATCCACCGGCAGCCCAAGAACCAAAAGTAATTGCTGATAATTTTAAATCTGATTTTCCTAATGTTCTAAATTCCATAATATATAAGTTCTAAAGATGTATAAAGTTAAGGAATAGTAGGTAGAACTTTATGTCATTTAAAACTCTATTAACAATATTTATGTTTATAAATCTTAATTGTTTACTTGGTAGAATTATCTTTACCGATAAATTAAATAATATGAGACATTACAAACAAGCACCGACTAGCCCTAAAAAAAAGGCAGATAAAGTAAGTATGGCACAAGCGTTTAAAACTATTATTTGGCCACGACGAAAACTTGTATTTGTCGGGTTGTTGCTTATTGTGTTTAGCAGATTGGCAAGTTTGGTTTTACCTTGGCAGAGTAAAGTTTTGCTAGATGATGTGATCCCGAATAAAAACTACGACCAATTATATACCTTATTAGCTATAGTAGGAAGTGCTATTTTGGTTCAAGCCGTAACGTCGTTTTTACTTACCAAAATATTAAGTGTACAGGCACAGTATTTAATTTCTGAATTACGAGCTAAAGTTCAGAAAAAAGTATTGTCTTTACCGATTAGCTTTTTCGATAATACAAAATCAGGTGTTTTAGTTTCTCGAATAATGACCGATGTTGAAGGTGTTAGAAACTTAATAGGAACGGGGTTAGTACAATTAGTGGGAGGGACGTTTACAGCTATAATCTCATTAGTATTATTAATTAGAATTAGCCCATCTATGACACTTTTTGTCTTAGTACCTGTGGCTGTTTTTGGCGTACTCGCTTTGAAAGCCTTTAAATATATTCGTCCAATTTTTAGAAAACGTGGCGTAATTAATGCTGAAGTAACCGGACGTTTAACAGAAACTTTAGCAGGCGTTAGGGTTATTAAAGCCTTTAATGCTGAAGATCAAGAAAACAAAACCTTTGAAGTTGGTGTCGATAAATTATTTCAGAATGTAAAGAAAAGTTTAACCGCTACGGCATTTATGACAAGTTCTTCTACCTTTTTATTAGGGATTGCTTCAACTGGAATTATGGGAATTGGAGGCTATAAAATCATGCAAGGCGAATTAACAATTGGTGATTTTATGTTCTTTACATTATTATTGGGCTTTATGATTGCACCTATCGTACAAATGAGTAATATTGGAAGTCAGTTAACTGAAGCTTTAGCCGGTTTAGATCGTACTGAAGAATTAATGAATATGGAAGCTGAAGAAGATGACGAACACCGTACTGTAGAAATTCAAAACTTGAAAGGTGATTTAGCCTTTAACGATGTTACCTTTGCTTATGAATCAGGAAAAAATGTCTTGCATAATATTAGTTTTAATGCTCCTTCTGGCTCTGTAATTGCGTTGGTAGGAAGTTCTGGATCTGGAAAATCGACCATTGCAGGACTATCGGCTACGTTTTTAAATCCGAAATCTGGTAGCGTAACAGTTGATGGTTACGATTTGTCTAAAGTAAAACTGAATAGTTTTAGAAAACATTTAGGTGTGGTCTTACAAGACGAATTTTTGTTTGAAGGTACCATTAGACAAAATATTTTATTCCCAAGACCAAATGCTACGGAAGCCGAATTATTACAAGCTGTAGATTCTGCTTATGTGAGTGAATTTACCGATAGATTTGAGGATGGTTTAGATACTTTAATAGGAGAGCGTGGCGTAAAATTATCTGGGGGTCAGCGTCAGCGTATTGCCATTGCACGAGCTATTTTAGCCGACCCAAAAGTGATTATTTTAGATGAAGCTACTTCTAATTTAGATACGGAAAGTGAAGGGTTTATTCAGAAAAGTTTAAATGAATTAACTAAAGACAGAACCACAATTGTCATTGCGCACCGCTTAAGTACCATTCGTAAAGCCGATCAAATTTTAGTGATTGAAGAAGGTAAAATTGCCGAACGTGGTACTCATGATGAACTGATTTCAGCTCAAGGTCGTTATTACGATTTGTATACTTATCAGGCAAAAATATAATTGGTTCAACATATTAAAATTTCTAATTATTAGGACTTTACACATTAAAACGAATTAGTTTTAATTTTTAAGACGTTATAAAATAAGGTTTTAGTTTTTATTAATAGATTAGTTTTTTACTACTATATTAGTAAGGTATTATTTTATATAAAACGTCTTAAATAAAATGAAAAATAGACTTCTATTTTGCTTCAGTGTTTTTTTATGTTCATATTCTTTATTGGCTCAAAAAGTAGATGCCGAAAAGATTAAAGAACAAATCACTTTTTATAAAAACGATCTTAGAGGTCCTTATAAAGACATTCGGTGGTTTTGTTCAGATGGAAGTGTTAGACAACCAAAAGACCCATGTCCAGATAACATTGGTCCAGGAAATCAGCATGCTAGATATAAAGATCAAGTTGAAAACTTAGGGGTAACTAATCATGTATATTTGGGTCAGATTTTAACCTACACTAAACACGATGCTTTTTGGGATGAAGGTAATAATAACTCCAGGTTAAAACAGTATCAAATAGATAAGTATTTAAGAGCTGTTGATGATGGTTGGATTAATAGAAAAAGTCAGTTTTATAGAGGAGCAATTCAATCTGAAGACGAAGAAGCTTGGGGAATTGATTTTTTTAAATGGTTACTTTCTAATGATGAACTATTAGAAAATAATTATTATTTAATTAGACAATCGTTAAAAGATATTCCGCATAACGGAGACGATAATTTAGCACAATTAATGCGTAGTCAATCTAAAGTATTGTCTGATTTGTATCCTGATTTCATGGATTTACGGGTTAAAATTCATGCACAACCAGAAACTAAGGATATTGAAAAAGTAAAAGCTTTTAAAACAAAGCATCTAGCCAAATTATCTAGTAATCAAACAAAAATATTAGATGAGTTAGTCGTTACTATGACTACATTTTTTAAACCTGTCGATTTAGCGTCGTTACAACAAAAAGCCACGTTGTTAAGTTCAACTCCTTTCGGTGATACTTTTAAAGATTATGTTTTAGCACATAATACAGTAACAAATGTGACTGATTTAATCCAAGATACGGCAGAATTATTAGTGAATTTAAGAGCGAATCTTCTAATAGAAAAAAGACCTTTAGCGCGCTTACAAATGCTAGATGTTTCTATTAAATTAGAAGAAGTTATTTTTAAAAATGCACCATTATGGCAACCGGAAACAGTAGAGCAGTTAGTAGATAAAATATGTTATTTAGGAATGGCAACCGCAGCTGCAGGTTATATTGAACAGTATGAATGGGAATCTTTAAGTTTAACCAAATCGGTTAATTTAAATAATGAATCCACATTAGGAGAACTAACCGCAATTTTACAAAGTGGAAGACGTTTAGTAGAATGGAGTTCTGGAATGGTTAAAGCCAACTATCAAAATGAAGTAGATGTGTATACCAATTTTGAACCACTAGCTTATGGATTTATAGATGATAAAATTAGAGGTTCTATTGCTTTACATTTAGGAAAGTCTGTAGGTGAATTGGGCGATTTTATAGCCAAGGAATCTTCGTTAACTAATAAAGTACTAAACATTCCAAACCAAAGTACTATTCGTGGTTTAAATCCTGGTTATGCTTATGGAGAATTAGTGGTTGTTGGTGGATCTCCAGATGCTATCGAAGTATCTTCTAATAAAATATATATTTTTCAACGTCCCCCAGCAGATTTAAAACCAATTGCTGGAATTGCAACCGTCTCCGAAGGAAATATGGTGTCTCACGTGCAATTATTAGCACGTAATTTAGGAATTCCTAATGCTGCATTATCTGATGAAAACTTAGAGGATTTAAAACAATTTAACGGACAAAACGTTTTTTATGCCGTGTCTAATAAAGGGAATGTAATTATAAAAGCAGAAAAAGATATGACTGCAGAAGAAGTCGCTTTATTTGTAAAAAAAGAACGTAAAGAAGGAAAAATAGAGGTTCCTGTAGAAAACATTGTGTTAAATGATACGAAGGTTTTAAACATGCGGGACGTAGATGCTAGTAATTCGGGGAAGATTTGCGGACCAAAAGCAGCAAATTTAGGTCAACTTAAAAAAATGTTTCCTGAGCAAGTTGTAGAAGGTTTGGTAATTCCTTTCGGTATATTTAAAGATCACATGGATCAAGACATGCCAGAACAAAACCAATCGTATTGGGAATTTTTAAGTGCTATGTTTAAAGAAGCAATAGCAATGGAAGACCAAGGTATTGCTGAAGAAGAAATTGAGCATTATCAACTACGTCAGTTAGAAATTTTAAGAACAGCGATTAAAAAAATGCCTTTAAAAGCAGATTTTATTTCGCAAATGGAACATGATTTTAAATCGGTTTTAGGACATAATCTAGGAGAAATTCCGGTGTTTTTAAGAAGTGACACGAATATGGAAGATTTAAAAGAGTTTACAGGTGCTGGATTAAATCTAACCTTATTTAATGTAGTTAATAAAGAGAAAATTTTTAATGGAATTAAAGATGTTTGGGCTTCACCATATACTGAGCGTAGTTTTAAATGGAGACAAAAATATTTGCTAAACCCAGAAAATGTTTTTCCTTCTATATTGGTAATTCCAAGTGTAGATGTAGATTATTCTGGGGTTTTAATTACTAAAGGATTAACCTCTGGAGATGATAAAGATTTAACCATTGCGTTTAGTAGAGGAGCGGGTGGAGCAGTAGATGGTCAATCTGCAGAAACCTATTTATTAAAAGATGCAGGAGGTTATCAATTACTTGCACCTTCAAGAGAACGTTTTTATAATAGTTTACCTGTAACTGGAGGCACTCTAAAAAAAACAGCGACTTTTTCAGAACCTATTTTAAATACACAAAATATAAAAGATATAAAGCTGTTAGCAAAACAGATAAGACAGACCATGCCTAAAGAAACTAATGAAGCATATAACGGAGCTTATGATGTAGAGTTAGGGTTTAAAGACAACAAGTTGTGGTTGTTTCAAATAAGACCATTTGTAGAAAATAAGAAAGCCTTGAGTTCTTCATATTTAGAATCTATAACTCCAATAATTGATACGAATAAAGCGATTTCGCTTTCTAAAAAAATATAAATGAAAAAGATAATTTTACTAATCGCAATTGTATTTGTGTGTTCTGCATTTACTACAGTAATGGTATACCCTATAGATGGATATGAGTACACCGGAATAAAACGTTTAAAACGACTAGAACTGATTAAAAGTGGTGAAATTGTTGAAAAACAAAGCTTGCCGGAAGGTGCATTTAAATCGTATGTAGATATTAATTTAAATTTAAAAGAGAAAGCTGCAGATAGTTTACATTGTTTTTTTAAGGAAAACCCCACTTTTCAGAAAGAGATTAGTGATTTGTTTAGAGGGTTAGATAAAAGCTATTCTTTAGCGGTTTTAGACATCACCAATTTAAACGATATTAAATATGCACATAGAAATGAAACTTCAGGTTATCAACCAGGAAGCGTAGGAAAACTAGCCGTTTTAGTTGGTTTATTTGATCAGCTAGCAAAAATATATCCAGAGAACTTTGATAAACGTATTGCGCTCTTAAAAACCAAAGTGGTGAAGGCTGGAGTTTGGGGTTTAACAGATGAACATACAATTCCTATTTATAATATTGAAACTAAAAAATTAGTAAAACGACAAGTGATTGCTAGTGATGAGTTTTCGCTATTTGAATGGGCAGATCACATGCTTTCTGTTAGTAATAATGGTGCTGCAAGTATTGTTTGGCGCGAAGTATTATTAATGCAGGCGTTTGGAGATAAATATCCTGAATTAACAGAAGCAGAAGCTCTGACTTATTTTAAATCTACAGAAAAAAAAGTATTAACAGATATAGGAAACGACGTGGTTAATTTGCCTTTACGTAAATTAGGAATTACTGCTGATGAATGGCGTTTAGGAAGCTTTTTTACCAAAGGAGCAAATACCTATGTTGGAGATAAAGGCGGAAGTATCGGTACGCCACTTGGTGTTATGAAATTTTTAGTACAATTAGAACAAGGAAATGTTGTAGACGAAAATTCAAGCTTAGAAATGAAGCGATTGATGTACATGACAGACAGACGAATTCGTTATGCGCAAGCTCCTGCTTTAAAAGAAGCTGCTGTATATTTTAAATCTGGTAGTTTGTATAAATGTGATAGAAGTAACGGACAAGCATGTGGAAAATATATGGGTAATATTCAAAACTTTATGAATTCGGTTGCTATTGTAGAGCATCCAGATAATACCAAATATATGGTGGTTTTAATGACCAACGTTTTGAGAAAAAATTCAGCTACCGATCACATGAATTTAGCGACAAATATTGATAAACTAATTAGGAAATAGCATGCAATAGCAATTCTGTTTTTGTTCTAATTTTTGTATTGGTTTCATTAATTAAAACCATTTCTAAAAGGGATTTATAATGTGCAGTATTCGATTTTTCAATAAGATATAATACTGCAAATTTCAATTTTACATCTTTGCGTTTTAATAATTCATTATAACATTCAACTTCACTTAAAATTTTAAGGTTTAGTTTCTTAATTTTTTCTTCAGAATTACTGTCTAGTAAAATCGATTCAGTTAAAGGAATCAATTCTTTTTTCAGTTGGCTGTTTAAAATATTATCTAGAAATTCAATGGCATGAATGCGCTGTTCTTCCTTACCATTTATGATGGTGTTTAAAATAGGGTCTACTTCGTTAGGTGGATATTTTATGCCCAAAAATCTAAAAATACGTTGTAGTTGTCTATCTAATCGTTGTTCTAGTAAATGAATTAATCCGTTTCTAGCTTCGTTTTCTTCTTTAGACTCTTGTGCTCCGGCTTTCTTTTTGTATTGAAGCACAATTTGTGTGTGTAATACAGCTAAAGTATTTTGATAGAGCTGACATTCGTCTAAAATCTTATCGACAATAAAACGGTCTTTAATTTTTAGTTGGGGATATTTCCATTTTAACCGTTTTAAGGCTTCAATAGCTTCTACTTTTACAGAGTGTTCCGTCTCATTCGTTAATAGAATCAAGGTATTAATTGCTTTTTGAGATTTAAATTTCTCAATAGCCAAAATAACATAAGCTGCATCTTCAAAGTCAATAGTTTCTTTTATTATTTTATGGTATAACACATCCATAATGGGGGTGCCATAAGTATGTAAAGCATCTACAGCAATAGGTCTTGTTTCTTTTACCGATAAATGAGGAATGATTAAGTCTATAAATTCGGGATCTAATGTTTTTGCAGCACTGCGTATAGCTGTTTTTAACACCTCTATATTTTTAGAATGTAATTGGGTTTTAATAACATTGTAATAGCTATTGACTTTTGCATTTCCTATACTTTCTAATATCGCTTGTATGGTATTACTTTTATACTCTTTATTTACCATTTCAGAATATTTAGTAAGTGTAGTCTCTATTTTTTGCTCTAAATTGAATTTGTTTTGTAGTGATTGATTATTTCTTAATTCTAATGATAATCCTAATAATGCTGCATTACTAATAGTATTATCATCACTATTTATATACTTTTCAAATAAAATGATGGTGTTTTGCTTGTGGTTTTTTATTAAATATCTAAAGGCAGAAGTGGTAACATTTTGATCTTTGTCATGCACCATATTTTCAATTTGTGAAGACAAGTTTTCGGTTTTCAGAAAGTATAAATTTTCAATAGCTAAGGCTTTTACTCTTGGTGAAAAATGGTGTAATAGGTTTTTAATGCCTTTAAAAAAACGCTCGTCTTTTACCTCCAAAGTTTTGGTAAGCATATTAATAATTTGGTTTTCAGTTCCTGTATTAAATACCCTTAAAACGGAATCGATAATGGAAGTTACTTTAATTTCTTCCTTGACATGTTTGTCTTTTTTAATACTAGATATTTCTAATAAATCTTTAAAAGCAATGATGTATTCTTTCCTTAAAAAATAGATAAGCGTTAACCAACCTATTATTAAAACAATAATAATGATACTTATATAGGTGGAAGAAATTTCTAATCCGTTAATAAAGAAAATTAAAATAAAACCAGCTATTCCTGTGGCAATGCTATCTACCACAACATCTGTAAAGGTTTTTGTTTTCTTTTTAATGTCTATTGGGATTGCGATGGAAAGCAGCTCTGTAGATGCTTTGTTTACAGATTGCTTTAAACTGCCGTCTACAATTTTAATAAAGACAATAACCCATAATTGCGGAATTAAAAGTAATAGGACAGAACCAATTAAGATACCTGTAGGCAACCATAGAAGCGATTTACCAACACCAAAAGTTCCAACTATACGTTTAGTTAAAAACAATTGAATAATTAATGAAATAACACTTAAAGTAGAAAACCAAAAACCGAAAAAAGATGTTAAATCATCTTGGTTGTCTATAAGCCTAAATGCATAATCGCTGTATTGATAGTCTACTAACTTTGCGACCAAAACACTAATACCAATAACCAAGGCAATTAAACTTAAAAGTTTAGACTCTTTTATAAGTTTTAAAGGTGAATCTCCCTTTGAACTATTTCTAAAAGCAACCTGAAAAGGATTTAGTTTAAGAACTTCTGTTTTCCAAATAAATCTAGTTATTACAATACACATAACGAGTAGTAAAGCTGCAACAAATAGTAAATCCTTGGTATTTATAAAATTGGTAAGTAAAGAGGTTAAGTAACCACCAAAAATACCTCCGGCAATGGCTCCGGCACCTATAAAACCAAAAACGCGTTTCGCTTCTCTAACATTATAAACAAGATTAACTAAGATCCAGAATTGCGAGGCAGTTAGTAACCCAAAAATAGCGACCCAAACATATGGAAGGTATAAAAAATAACCAGTAATTAGATTGAAGTTTAAACCAATACCAAATACAATTAAAGAAATAACAGAACCAATTAGCGTTCTGTCCATTATAATATTTAAAGGATATTTTTCTAAGGCTTTATCGTAGAAAAAAGATCCTATTATCGCTAAAATGGCAGTAAATACGTAACCTAGCGGTAAAGCTTCTGAAGTTAATTCGGATAAGAAAAGCGAATTAATTGTAGGCTTAATGATTAATAATGTGGTGATTAATATAAAAACATTAAACTGAAGTAGAAGTGTTTTATTTAACTCTTCTTTCTTTAAATCAAAAACCTTTAAAATATATCGCTTAAAAATATGAATTATGGGCATGAAGGGTTTTTATTATAAAAAAATTACCAATTAAAAATAGTTAATATATATTCTAGATATTCCACCGTTAAGGAAAATAAGTAAAAAACATATTAACTATAAATATATAAGCAATTTACAACTATTAGTTAGATGCAATCTTTGTTCTTTCTTTTTTCTTTAAAGCGTTTTCAATTGGGTTTACTAAACTTCTTATAATCTGTTCACCATTAGCATCATCTATAAGTGCTACTAAAATATAACGTCTGTTAGGGTCATTACCCCAAACTAAAATAGAATCAGAATGATACGTTTGCCAAGAACCAGATTTTCTAAATAGTTGTGCTTGTGGTGCAATTTTTTCTAAGGAATTGACAAATTTATGATGTAAATCTGGGTTTCCCATTATGGCAAGCATTTGTTTAGAACGTTTGTTGTTTACTAGTTTTCCATAGGCTAATAAATAATAATAGCGGCAAACTTGATCTACGGTTGCTGCATGACTTAAGTGTTTTAAAGGTTCTCTATTGGTATCTCCACCACTACCATAGCGTTTTCCTACCCATAAACCACCACCACAATCTTCATCATAAAACATGTATTTAGGATCTGTCATTACAGATTCTATTTTTTCATAACCAAGTCTATCTATCATTCTAGTAGATGCTGCATTATTCGATTTACTAATCATTAATCGCATATCATTTTTAACTTCTGTAGTTTCTTTTAGTTCGCCTTTTTCAATGGCGTCCATGGCAGATAATAAAATAGCTATTTTAGGTAAACTTGCTGCATACATCATATATTCTCCATTTACACTCGCATAACGCACTTGCTCAGGATTACTTAAATCGACAATACCAACAGACATTTTATTTTCAGCTATTAATTTTTTCCAATTAGGATTTGCATTTAATTGCCTTTCTAAATTATTCTGCAAATAAGAATTTTTAAGAGATGATAACGGCATTATTTTAGAATTATCTACTTGAATAGGTAATCCATTTTGACCATTAATAATTAAGCTAAGCCCCATAAATAAGACAACAAGCAATTTTGTTTTCATTTAATTTTGTGTGTTTAAAAAAATATAGGTAAAAGTATTTAATTAACTCATTACTAAAATGTTAAAATTTTAAAATCATCACATAAAATTAATGGAGCATTTTATAGAATCTTTATAATGGTTTAAATCCCATAATAGGAAGCTCGGACTAAAAAGACATGGTGTTCAGCATCAGTGTATTGCTAGTACGCGATCGATTTTGGTCGACCCGAGAGTGATTAATTTAGTTGAAGTAACCTCTAATTTAGATGACTAAAGTGATGACTCTAGTTATAACAGTTTAAACACATTAATTAACAAACGAAATTATATAGTCATTGTTCTACATTTTAAGGCCGTTATTATGATTAGTATACCTATCAGGTCAAAATTTAACTGATGCAATGGTAATTATTAATGATAGCCAGATTATGCAAAATAAAATAGCATTCTCATTAGGGCAACTAATACCTTTTAAATACTTTAGCAACACATAAAAATTAATTAATATGAATTTCATAAAAACTTCCCTTTGTTTATTAACGTGTGTATCATTAGTAGCTTGCGGAAAGTCAACAAACTCACAAACAAAAACTGCCGAAACAGTAATTGAAACACCTGTTATTCCAACTGTAAAAACGGAAAAATTTAATATTGAAAGTCTCTTAGAATCTGCACAAAACGGAAACTTAGATGCTATTAAAGCGGCTATAAACAATGGTTTTGATCCTAACACTAGAGGCTTAGAAAACAGAACGGTGTTAATGTTCTCGTCGTTTAATGGACATACAGAACTGGTTAAAACTTTACTAGATAATGGTGCTACAATAGATTTAAAAGATACTACCAACCGTACAGCTCTAATGTATGCGTGTACGGGGCCTTTTGCTACTACGGTTAAAGTGTTGCTTGAAGCAGGAGCTCAAGTAAATTTAAAAGATAATCATGAACAATGGACACCTATAATGTTTGCCGCTGGTGAAGGGCAAATAGAAGTAATGCAACTTCTTTTAGATGCAGGTGCCGATGTTAATGCACTAGATATTGATGGAGAATCTTCTTATGATTTTGCTATATCTAATAATCATGAAGAAGCGGCTAAATTTTTAAAACCTTTAATGAAAAAATAATATGTTTTGTTGTCGAATAAATAGATACATTATAAAACAAAAACATATAGTAGTAGAATGACTATAGTGGAATATTTCCATGTTTCCGTTTAGGTAATTCTACTGTTTTTTCTTCTAACATACTAAATGCTTTTAGAAGTTTTATACGCGTATCTTGAGGCAAGATAATTTCATCTATAAAACCACGTTGTGCAGCTCGATAAGGATTGGAAAATGCATCTGCATATTCTGTTTCTTTTTCTGCTAATTTAGCAATAGGATCGTTAGCGTTTTTAATTTCATGTTTAAAAATAATTTCACTAGCACCTTTAGCTCCCATTACAGCTATTTCTGCTGTTGGCCAAGCAAAATTCATATCTGCACCAATGTGTTTGGAGTTCATTACATCGTAAGCTCCACCATAAGCTTTTCGGGTAATAACGGTAACACGTGGTACAGTTGCTTCACTTAAAGCAAATAGTAATTTAGCACCGTTAGAAATGATGCCATTCCATTCTTGATCTGTTCCTGGTAAAAATCCAGGTACATCTACTAATACTAATAATGGTATATTAAAACTATCACAAAACCGAGTAAATCTAGCGGCTTTTTTAGAACTATTTACATCTAAAACACCTGCTAAAAATAGGGGCTGATTGGCGACTATACCAATACTTCTACCTCCTAATCTCGCAAAACCAACAATAATATTTTCTGCATAATCTTTATGTATTTCAAAAAAGGATTCATCATCAATAATACCATAAATTACCCGACGCATATCGTAAGGTTTATTTGCATTCTCAGGAATTATCTGTGCTAATTGGTCCCTTTTTTCATCATGTAATTCAAATGGAATTTTGGTTGTTGTTTTTGTATTATTCTGTGGTAAATAACCAAGTAAAGATTTAATCTGTTCCAAACATTCTATATCGTTTACAGCAGTAATATGGGCTACTCCTGATTTTGTAGCATGTGTATGTGCGCCACCTAAATCTTCAGAACTAACTTCTTCATTTGTTACTGTTTTAACAACATTCGGGCCAGTAACAAACATATAACTACTATGTTCTACCATCATTGTAAAATCTGTTATAGCTGGAGAATACACAGCACCACCAGCACAAGGTCCCATAATGGCAGAAATTTGAGGTATGATTCCTGATGACTGTACATTTTTGTGAAAGATATCTGCATAACCGCCAAGCGAACGTACACCTTCTTGAATTCGTGCGCCACCAGAATCGTTTAAACCAATTAATGGAGCTCCCATTTTTAAAGCGAGATCCATTATTTTGCATATTTTTTCGGCATGTGTTTCTGATAAAGATCCTCCGAAAACAGTAAAATCTTGTGCAAAAACATAAACTAAACGACTATGAATTGTCCCATACCCTGTAACTACACCATCTCCAAAATAGATTTCTTTATCCATATTAAACTCTGTAGTTCTGTGAGTGACTAATATACCAATTTCTTCAAAGGAGCCTGTGTCTAATAAATATTCAACACGCTCTCTGGCGGTAAGTTTCTTTTTACTGTGTTGTGTTTCTATACGATGAGTTCCTCCGCCAAGTTGGGCTTTAGCTAATTTATCGGATAGTATTTTTATTTTAGAATCCATAAAATTTCAATTTAACTATTAGGTAATCTCACTTGTTTTAGATCTGTATAGTATTGCTTTAGAGCTATTAATGCAGCCAATCTAGCTTCTTTTTCAGCTTGTTTTTGTAAAATACTCGGTTCGTAATAAATGTTTACAAAATTGGTGTCGAAATTACCTTCACGAAATGCGGCATTCTGAAATACAAATTTTCCAAATCTTAAGGTGGTACAAATGCCTTCTATTTTATAAGCATCTATGGCTTTTACCATCGTTAGAATAGCAGCTTCTCGAGTAGGTCCATAAGTTATTAATTTAGCTAATAATGGATCGTAATAAATCGATACATCTGCACCCTCACTTACACCATTATCAACACGAATATTTTTACCCTCTGGTATTTTGTATACTTGTAATTTACCAATACTTGGAAAAAAATTATTTAAAGGATCTTCGGCATACACTCGCAGTTCGAAAGCATGACCTTTAATTTTTAAATCTGCCTGAATTAAATTTAGAGATTCTCCTCTTGCTATTTTTATTTGTAATTCCACAAGATCCAATCCTGTAATGTATTCTGTTACAGGATGTTCTACTTGCAAACGGGTATTCATTTCTAAAAAATAAAAAGTATTATTTTCATCGAGTAAAAACTCGACTGTGCCAGCTCCAATATATTTACAAGCTTTTGCAACTTTAATCGCAGCTTCTCCCATTTTTTCACGTAAAGCAGGAGTAAGGATAGAAGAAGGCGCTTCTTCAATTACTTTTTGATGACGACGCTGTATACTGCATTCTCGTTCAAACAAATGCACTGTATGTCCTAAACTATCAGCCATAATTTGTATTTCAATGTGTCGGGGAGAGGCAATGTATTTCTCTATAAATACAGACCCATCTCCAAACGCATGAGTAGCTTCACTAATAGCTCTTGACATTTGAGATTCAAATTCATGATCATTTTTTACAATACGCATCCCTTTTCCACCACCACCAGCAGATGCTTTTATAAGGACAGGGAAACCTATCTTTTTTGCAATTAGAGTAGCTTCTTCTACATTTGTAATAGCTTCTTTTGTGCCAGGAACCATGGGTATATTGTAATGTTTAACAGCTTCTTTGGCAGCTATTTTACTTCCCATAATTTTTATAGCTTCAGATGTAGGGCCAATAAATATGATGTTATTAGCTTCAACTTTTTCTACAAAATCTGCATTTTCACTAAGAAAACCATAACCAGGATGTATGGCATCTACATGTAATTCTTTTGCTATTTTTATTATATTATCACCAAGTAAATACGATTCACTAGATAGTGGCTCTCCTACGCAAACGGCTTCATCTGCATAGGTAACATGTGGTGATTCTCTGTCGGCAGTAGAATAAATGGCTACGGTTTTAATACCCATTTTTTTTACCGTTTTCATAATACGCAGAGCAATTTCACCGCGATTTGCAACTAGTATTTTTTTCATATTAAGGAGATTTACACGTTATTCGAATTCTATTAATAAATCGCCTTTATCTACAGTAACACCTTTATGTATCGCTATAGTTTTAATAATACCATCGTGAGGAGAAGCAATACTGTTTTCCATTTTCATAGCTTCTAATACAACTAAGGAATCGTCTGCTTTTACATGATCGCCAACTTTAACCGAAATTTCTAAAATTAATCCAGGCATGGGGGCTTTTATGATATCTACTTTTTTTGAAGTTCCTATCTCAAATCCCATGTCTTTAATTAATTCATCTAAATCGTTTGAAATATCGATATCATAATTAGTATTATTAATTTTTACTGTATAGCGTTTATTCAGAAAATCTGTTTTAGAGATTTCTGCAGTATAAGAAATACGTTCTTGAATAATATGAAAATGATTGTCTTCTGTTTCTACAGAATCTAATTGATCTACATCTTTTAAAGAGAGATTAAAATGATGCAAATCGTTAACGGTTACTTTAGTAGACTTACTCATGTTAGGTTTGTTTGTCTTGTAAATATAACAAATAACACGAGGATTATAAATTTTTGATATAGAGTTATTTACAATTTAAGAGGTCTTTTAAAGTATATGCTTTTGTTTTTACAAGAAATTGTGTCGACTTAAGAAAAGCTATAGCAGCAATTAAAGCATCTCCGGAAGCGGTGTGCCTATCACTTAAATCAATGTCGTAATTTTCGGCAAGTTGGTCTAAGGTATATTTTTTATTATTATCAATAGGATTTGATTTAACTCGAGTTGCTCTATAAATAAACATGGTGTCTAAAACCTTGTTTTTTAATTCTGGAAGCTCTAATCGTTCAAGCGCTTTATTTATCATTGTAACATCAAAAAAAGCATGATGAGCAACTAAAATAGAGTCTTTTATATAGTCTAAAAACAAAATAACGGCTTCTTCTTCAGAAACCGTTTTTATTCTTTCGTTTTTAATTAAACCATGAATCTCAACTGTACTTTCGTTAAAATAATCTTGTTTAATATATATTTCGATGGCTGTACTAATATCTATATAACCATCTATAATTTTTACAGCACCTATACATAGCATCTTATCTTTTTCGTAATTAAAGCCAGTTGTTTCAGTATCTAAAACAACGTAAGTGGATGAGTGTATATCTGTATGATTAGACTCTAAAAAGTGAGACATATAACGCAGCCAATACTCTGGATATGTTTTCTCATTTTTGTTAAAAAGCCATTTCATTAAATGAAATTCTTTAAATTAAATTTTAACTTAATAAGCTCTTGCACTTTAGATACGGCTTTAAAGCAGCGTTTTAATTTCATTTTTTCTTCTTTAGATAATTCAGCTAAAGCAATGAAACGACCGCTATTATGATGACGAAGTCCGTGTTTGGTTCTAAATTTTAATAATGCTTTTGAAGCATAAGCACAAGAGAAAAATAACTCTTGATCTTCAGGCATTAATTCTGCTAATTTTTCAAAACGTTCAGCAGTATTATTTATGTTTATAATTTGATAGTGTATTGCTAATATTCTACCGGCATCTGTAACAGGCATTATAGCACGTTTTTTTAAATCGAAATGATCTTTATGTTCTCCATCTTGTTCTACTAAAAATTGTCTAAAGAATCCTAAAGGAGATGGATTTCTTAAAGAACACGCGGCTAATTTTGATTGGAAAATTAAATTGTCTTTTGTAATCTCTGTAACGTGATTTGTAAGCTGAGAGATAAGTGCTATATCTCCGTAAGTAATATCGAAATCAAAAAAGACTGAACATAAAAGAAGTTCATCGTTTTCATTCTCTCTAGTCCAAGCAGAGAATTGATTTTCCCATTCATCAATACTTAAACAATATTTTGGGTTTTTTGCCATCATTTCGCTTGGGCAATACTCAAAACCTATCGTTTTTAGGCGTTTATTTACTTTTTTTGCCAATGCTAAAAAGTAGGTTCTAACTTCTTCTAAATGATCGTCGTCTACATTTTCAAAAACAATAGCATTGTCTTGATCGGTATGTAAAAGTTGTTCTTTTCTACCTTGACTACCTAAAGACATCCACGCAAATTTAACAGGAGGAGCTTGATCCATTTTCTCTACACAACGCTCTATAACACGTTTTATAGTGGCATCGTTTAATTCGAAAATAATATTGTTAATGTGTGTAAGCGGAATGTTTTGTTGAATATATCCTTCTAAAAGCATCATGATTTTTTCACGAATTCGTTTTAATTCTTTGGTAGAGTTAGAACGTTTTATGGCTTTCATTAATACTGAAGGATTTGTACCTTTCATTACAATTATATCATGCTCTGAAAATACACCCAATATTTTTGAGTTTGGAGTACCATCTTTAGTCACCACAATCTGATTGATTTTGTGTTTCATCATGGTGATTTGAGCTTGCGCTATAGTGATATTCTTTTTATAGCACATTACAGGATGATTCATGATTTTTGAAACATCATCATTTATGGAATAATTTCCTGTTGCTACATGTAGTCTTAAATCTTTATCGGTAATAATACCAATAGGACATTCTTTTTCTTCAATAATTATTGAGCCTACATTATTTTCAGACATTAACTTCGCTGCATCCTTTATACTTGAAGCCCGCTTAGTTGTAATTACATTTTTTATTAGACGGACAGGTTGCATTTCGAACATATCCTTTGTAAAATCTAATTTCACATCGTCTTCTAATAATTTTTTTTGAAATTCATTAGAAAATGGGTTTTCTGTATTAGAAGCGAAACTTTCGATTAAATATTGACGAACTTCTTTGTTGTTATCAATAAAAGGATTGAACATTTCTATAGGAATACAATACAAAATAGTTTCCTCTTCGGTTACAGAAGTTATGGCATAATTTTCTTTAGCAAATAACGGACGTAATCCAAACACATCGCCTTCATCAAACTGATCAATTGTTTCCAATTTTTCATTGATGTATTTCTTGAGTTTTACAGCACCTTTATAGATCATATAAAACTGATCGTGTAAAGGGTCGTTTATATTATATATTATATTTTCTTTGTCTAAGTATTTAATTTTAACTTCTTTAGATATATCTAAAAGTTGATCCTTATCAAGTAGATCGAAAGGAGGGAAGTTTTTTATAAAGTCGGCAACGCGTTCTGCAATTGTGTTCTTCATCATGTTCATCTAATGAGATTTTGGGAAATAAAGATAGTACTATTATTTAAAATATGATTTCTCTTGGTGGTTTTTTATTGCTTTTCTTGATAACCAAATTCCTAGTACAAGAGAAACAAAGGCACCAATCCATATCCCAGGTACAAAATCAATAAAAAGAAAGAAATCGTAACTTCCATGAAAGCATATTGCTAGTAATAAGCCTATTAAATTATACTTAACTCTATGCTTAGAAAATTTAGCTTTGCCCATAAAATAGCCCATTAAAATGGCAAAAATAGCATGGGCAGGAACAGCTGTAAAAGCACGCGTTATCCCAGTTTGTAATCCACCTTCAAAGACATAAAATAAATTTTCTGTAGCAGCAAATCCCATAGACACCATTACGGCATACATAATACCATCAAAAGGTTCGTTAAAAGCATTATTGGGTTGAGCAAAATAACGTACAATAACATATTTACTAAATTCTTCTGTTACCCCAACTACCAAAAAGGCTTTAATAAATTGTTGTAAGACACTATAATCGTCTAAAATTAGTGTGTAATCATAGAATATAGAGATTATAGTAGTAATAATTACACTTACAAAAGCACCAAGTAAAAAGTTGTAAAATAATAAGGTTTTTGGTTCTTTCTCATATTTATCTTTATTGTAAATATAAACGATTACAACAACAATAGGTGCGAGAGCCAAAAGAAGAAGATTCATGTTTTTTTTGGCAAGTATATTTAAAAAATAGTTGAGGATATAATTTTTGTCTATAAACAACTCGGTTAATACTGTAAATAAGTAAAAATATGAGTGTTTTTTGAAGTGTTTTTTATATTCGTATTTAACGTTTATGCATACGGACAGTTAGTATTTACTATCATTATATTTAGATTTTAAACTATACAATATTTTTATTGAGTTCTAGCTTCTTCAATAAGATATTAAACTGTTCAAGTATGATGCTAACAACTATAAAATAAATTGAAATCATCATTTTTACAAACAAAACTAAACACTATATATTTTCTTGAATAGCCTCAAGTACTTGTAAATAATATGCTTTATTAGAAGGCACAAAATAGTCGTTAGTTTCACTATTTGCTAAAAGGTCTTCAAATTCACTAATAGTAACTAATTGTATCGCTTCAACTTCTTCCTCTTGGGGTTTTAAGGTTTTTATATCCTGTTTCAATTCGGCAATATATGTATGATGGAATTCATTGTCTTTAATACCCGAATCATAACTTTGAAAACAATTAAAAACACCAATTTTTTTTAAATCAGATTCGGTTAGTGTTAAACTAAGTTCTTCTTGAGTTTCACGTAAGGCTGCTGTTTCAATAGTTTCATCTGCATCTACATGTCCAGCTACCGAGATATCCCACATTCCTGGACAAATCGCTTTTTTATAACTGCGTTGCGCTAATAAAATTTCTCCTTTCGCTGTGTATAACCAAATATGTGCTGTATTATGTAAATAACCTTTGGTATGAATTTCAGACTTTAAAGCTGTTTTTCCTGTTGGTTTATAATCTCTGGATACAATGTCTATGATTTCGTCCATAATTTAAAGAAAAAAGCCTCAGAATACTCTGAGGCTGAATTAATTTTTTATTTAAAATAACTAAATGTTTCACCTTCTTCAATATTTAAAAGTGATTCATAAATTAATTTTATTACATGTTCTACATCTTCGCGGTGTACCATTTCTACCGTAGTATGCATATAACGAAGCGGTAAAGAGATTAGGGCAGAAGCAACACCACCATTGCTATAGGCAAAAGCGTCTGTATCTGTTCCTGTTGCTCTAGACAAAGCTGAACGCTGAAAAGGAATTTTATTTTTCTCTGCAGTATCTGTAATTAAGTCTCTTAATTTTTGTTGTACAGCTGGTGCGTAAGCGATAACAGGACCTAAACCTAGTTCTAAATGACCTTCTTTTTTTCTATCAATCATTGGTGTGGTGGTATCATGGGTTACATCGGTAACAATAGCCACATTAGGTTTTATTGTTTGTGTAATCATTTCGGCACCACGAAGTCCAATTTCCTCCTGTACAGAATTTGTAATGTATAAACCAAAAGGTAGCGTTTTCTTATTTTCTTTTAATAAACGTGCAACTTCAGCAATCATAAACCCGCCCATTCTGTTATCTAATGCACGACATACAAATTTGTCTCCGTTTAAAATATGAAATTCGTCTGGATATGTAATGACACAGCCCACATGAACCCCCATTTTTTTTACTTCTTCTTTATCTTTTGCTCCAACATCTATTGTAATGTTATCTGGCTTAGGCGTTTCTTCTTTAGATTTATCTCTAGTATGAATTGCAGGCCAACCAAATACACCTTTTACGATACCATTTTTAGTATGAATATTTACCAATTTACTTGGTGCTATTTGGTGATCGCTACCACCATTTCTTACCACATAAATTAATCCGTTATCAGAAATGTAATTTACATACCAAGAAATTTCATCGGCATGTCCTTCAATAACAACCTTATAAGGTGCATCTGGATTTATAACACCAACAGCTGTTCCATAAGTATCCGTAATAAATTCGTCTACATAAGGTTTTAAATAATCCATCCATAGCTTTTGCCCAGTCCATTCGTATCCTGTAGGGGCTGCATTATTTAAATATGTTTCTAAAAAGTCTAACGATTTTTTATTTAATATACTCTTCTTTGCCATTTGTAATTGTTTTGCATAAAAATAATAATATTAATGCGATTTTAATGTTATAAGCGAGGTAAATTATTAATTTTGGAATAGTTTTTTTTGCTTCAATATTTTATGAAAATAGTATTATATATTTTACTCTTTAGTCCATTTTTTGTTTGGTCTCAAATTAATGAGATTGAACAGGATAGTCTTCAAAATATTTATATTAAAGTTGAAGGCGATTCTATTTTTAAAAATAGTATTAATTTAGATGAAGTCTTTCTTCTTAATAAAATTGAATTTACAGATAGAAAAGAACATATTCAGTATATTATTTTACGCAGAAAAACGATGAAGGTTTACCCATATGCTAAAATGGCTTCTGAACGTTTACAAGAATTGAAACTACGATTAGATAAATTAGATCGTAACAGTGATAAAAAAAGATATACAAAACAAGTTCAACATTATTTAGAAGATGAATTTACTGCTGAACTTAAAAAACTAACACGTACTGAGGGGCAGATCTTAGTAAAACTTATTCATAGACAAACAGGAATTACAACTTTCGATTTAATAAAAAACTTACGTAGCGGATGGCGTGCCTTTTGGTTTAATAACACCGCCAGATTATTTGATATTTCTCTAAAAGAAGAATTCGATCCGATTGCATCTAAAGAAGATTATTTTATTGAAGATATTTTGCAACGTTGTTTTCTTAATAATAGATTAGAGCGTCAAAACTCTGTATTAGATTTCGATTTTTATGAAGCAGAGCACAAATGGTCTGGACGTTTAAAGCATATTAAAAAATGAAAATACAATCGCCTTTAGAAGAACGACTAAATACGATTACTCATGCTTTTGGAGCGTTACTGGGCATTATAGGTTTAGGATTTCTTTTATATTATAACGAGCAAAAAACAGCTTGGACCATATTTAGTGTTGTGATTTATGGAATATCCATTATTGTATTGTTTTCGGCTTCAGCGTTATACCATTCGGTAACTAAAGATACACACAAGCATTATTTGCGTATTTTAGACCATATAAGCATTTATTTATTAATAGCAGGCACCTATTCTCCGGTCCTTTTAATTACATTAAAGGATAGTTTAGGTTGGAATTTATTCTGGACAGTATGGGGAATAGCAGCATTCGGATTTATATTAAAACTATTTTTTACCGGAAAATTCGAATTATTTTCAACCTTACTATATCTAATAATGGGGTGGCTTATTGTTTTCGACTTTAGTAATTTAGTCCAAAACATTGGTAGTCAAGGGGTGTCTCTTCTTATTGCAGGTGGCGTATTTTATACGGTAGGAATTGTGTTTTTCATAGTTAACAAAATTCCATATAATCATGTAATCTGGCACTTATTTGTTTTAGCAGGAGCCATATGTCATTTTTTTATGATCTTTCTATATGTAATATAAAGTAGGTTTAATCTTTTAAAATATCTTCATAATCCTCGAAAAAGGATTCAAATTTAGACATCTTATCATTAAAGAATTCCATAACATCTTGCCATGTATTTTTATTATGTATAGATACTTTTTGATCTAGAGGAACATAAATTCTGGAGATTTCTTTTTCGTTATCTAGTAAAAACTCTTCCTCAAAAAGCGCATCAGGTAAATAATCTTCTTTTAAAATAGACTTTAAAGATTCTAATTTTTCCCAATGTTTAATTCTGTTTTCAAGATCTTCTTCAACATCTAGGGTTACAAATGCACTTTTAGTATCAAAAAAAAACTTAAAGCTAAAGCCTTTAATTTTAGTATTGTATAAAATCCATTTTCTAGGAAATGATTTCCCGAAACTGGTCCAAAATAATTCTCTTAATTGTCTTGATTCTTCTTTACTAAACATAATTTATACGGCGTAAGCGATTGCAACTCCTGCGAAAATAGAAATTAATTTTGTTAAATTAAATTTATGATCTTCGTTGCTTTCAAACAAAATAGTTGTAGAAATATGGAAAAAGATCCCGATTACAATGGCATTTATAAAGGGAATATAACTTTCTACTAAAGTTAAATGATTTGATATAAAAGTCCCCAGAGGTGTCATAATCATAAATATAGTAAGGAATACAGCAGACTGTTTTTTACTATAATGCGATTGAATTAAAAACGTAGTTATTAAAGCTGCAATTGGAATTTTATGAATTAAAACCCCGTAAACCATATCGTTATGTTGATGTATTGGAAAGCCTTCTAAAAAACTATGAATACATAAACTAATAAATAATAACCATGGAAAAGTTGTGTCGTTTTTATGAACATGCATATGGCCATGTTCTGCACCTTTAGAAAAGAATTCAAGTACAATTTGTAATAGAATTCCAAACATGATAAATAATCCCGTTTGTTTAGATTCTAAGTGATGATAAACTTCTGGCAATAACTCAAATAAAGTTAACGCCAACAAAAAAGCACCACTAAACGACAATAATAATTTAGTATTTAATGCAGGTTTAGTCTTGCTTATAACGGCAAGAATAACCCCCAAAATAACGGCAATAATAGGAAGTAAATATGAATTCATTATTTAAAAAGCATAACTAATCTTTCAGATGTGTTTACATCAAATTTTTGTAATTTATAATTACCAAACACCTCAATTAAATGGGCATCGGCAGCTTCAAAAAGGGCTTCAAAATCTTTTAATGTTAAAGCTCTTACACGTTCTTGGTAGTTGTAATCTTTACCTTCAAAATTAAAAGAAATATCTTTAATAATATGTCCATTTTCAACATAGCGTTTTAAATAGAATGTTATATCGTCTACAACTTTAGTTTCTTCTGGTACCAAATTAGCAATTACATAATCTGGATTCATAAAATCGATTACACCAATACCATAGTCGTTTAAATCACTCTTAATGGCTTTAATGGTTTTTAAATTATCTTCATCTTCATCAAAATAACCAAAACTAGTAAAGAGGTTAAAAACCGCATCGAACGTTTCTTTAAACGTTGTGCGCATATCGTGAACTTCAAATTGAAGCGTTTCATTTTCAAATTGTTTAGCGTAATCTATACTGTTTTCAGATAAATCTGCACCAACAACATGATATCCTAAAGAATTTAAATAAATAGAATGCCTTCCTTTTCCACACGCTAAGTCTAAAATTTTACCATCTTCAGCAATATTTAAGTAGTTTGTTAAGGTGTCCATGAATAACTGCGCTTCACGGTCGTCTCTATTTTTGTATAATATGTGGTAAAAAGGGGTGTCAAACCACGATACATACCAGGTTGTGTTATCTTTTATCATTTCTAAACTATGTAGGGTGCAAAAATACTGTATTTTTGTCTTCTATTTAAAGTAAATAATGGAGAATAATTTTAAAATGGTTGCCAAAACCTTATTTGGCTTTGAAGAATTATTAGCAAAAGAATTAACTCAGTTAGGTGCACTAGACGTTGAAGTAGGTGTAAGAAACGTAAGTTTTGTTGGCGATAAGGGCTTTATGTATAAAGCTAACTTAGGGTTAAGAACGGCTATTAAAATATTAAAACCAATACGAACTTTTCGGGTGGTTACAGAACAAGACATTTACGACAATGTCTATAAAATGCAGTGGGAGAATTATTTAAAACCTACAGGAACTCTAGCAATTGATGCTACGGTTAATTCTGAAGTGTTTACGCATTCCTTATATATTGCACAGAAAACTAAAGATGCAATTGTAGATAAATTTAGAAATACAACAGGTGTAAGACCTAATGTAGATTTAAAATTCCCTGATTTAAAAGTTAATATCCACATCGATAGAGAAAAGTGTACTATTTCTTTAGACAGTTCTGGAGATTCTTTACATAAACGTGGCTATAAAACAGCGACAAACATTGCACCAATAAACGAAGTTTTAGCAGCAGGTTTAATTATGCATTCTGGTTGGGATGGACAAAGTGATTTTATGGATCCAATGTGTGGTTCTGGAACTATTTTAGTTGAAGCCGCTATGATTGCTTGTAATATACCGCCAAACTTAATGCGTAAAGAATTTGCGTTTGAACGTTGGGAAGATTGGGACGTCGAGTTGTTTGAAAAAATTGAAACTTCGCTTTTATCTAAAACACGTGATTTTCATCATAAAATTATGGGTTACGATAAGTCTCCATCTGCGGTAACTAAAGCCATAGAAAATGTAAAAAACGCCCATTTAGAAGAATTTATTTCGGTTAAACATGAAGATTTCTTTAAAACTCGAAAAGGAGGAAGTGAGAAATTGCATATGTTATTTAATCCGCCTTATGGTGAGCGATTAAATATTGAAATGGAAGATTTTTATAAAAGCATAGGGGACACGTTAAAGCAAAACTATCCAGGAACAGATGCTTGGTTAATTACATCTAACTTAGAAGCTTTAAAATGTGTTGGATTGAGACCATCAAGAAAAATAAAACTTTTTAATGCCAAATTAGAATCACGTTTTGTAAAATATGTGATGTATGAAGGTAGTAAAAAAGCAAAAAAGCAAGTGTAAACACTTGCTTTTTTTTAATTTCGATTCTATAATTGTTTAAATATAATATTTTTTAAACGCTGTACATTTCATTTTTTGTCTACCTACAGAGACATCAGCCATTAAACCGCCTTTTGTCTTTGTGAATATGGCAATACCTTCAGAATATGTAGCAGATTTACTCACATCTTTTATTCTCGCTTTATCTCTTTCTGGTGTACTTATAAGATTTAGTAATCTTGAATTTATACGATTGATAACTTTATTATAATAAAGTAAAAAGACTAACCCCTAATGTTATACGTTTAGCAGGACATTAGGGGTTAGAAAAGAGATTAAAATTAAATATTTTTATTATTTATCTTTTTTATATAAAGGGATTAAATAGGTAATGGAGTATCCATAACCAAAACCAATGTCTACACTATCATAGGTTTTATAATAACCAGGAATGTAAAGGTTTTCAAAATTATCGAGTTCACTTTCTGAAAGCAAAATTTTGAATTCTACGTGAGCTCCAATATATAAATTAGAGACAATTTCTACTTTTAATCCACCAATTAATTCAGCCCATACTGCTGTTAAACCATCTTGTTCAATAGAATCTGAAGATGAATATTGAGGCGCCCAATATTGATTTTCTGTATAAACTGTATAGCTATTTAACGTTTGGCTAAATGTACTTGCTCCAACACGAAAACCAGTATAAATCATGTTTTTCATATCTAACCAATTCTGATAAGCATTATAATCTATACCTGCTTTAAAATAGGTGCCTTTAGTGGTAACATCATAATAATCGGTGTTTGTATTTTCATTTTCTGCACCAAATTCTCCAGCGATATATAAGTTTTTCGAGAGTCTATAATCTCCCATAATTTCAAAACCTTCATAATCGTCTTCAAAAGCTGTTCGTGCAAGTTTACTTAATTCTAAACCAATACGTAAACCGTATTTTTCTTTTATTTTAATAGAATCTTTAGTGGCTTGCTTAATACTATCGTTTTGAGCCGTAAGCGTTGTGCTAAAAAGAAAAAAACTAAAACTAGTACTAATGATAAAATTTAAAATGTTGTTCAGTCTCATCTTCTACAGATTGGTTATCGTCCACAGATCGTATTAATTGTATCCAATTATCACTATCTGGTTCTAAATTTATACTTACATTTCTATACACCGTTTTATACCCACAAGCACGAGATACATATACTTCTTCCATTTCATATGTTATAGTAATAATATCTTCGTTACCTGTTACAGTATCATCGCTATCGTCATCTGGTGTATCATTATCATCTAAAACATACTCTTCGTAAAGCGAATATTGTGTACTGTTTTCTGTTGTTTTAAGCGGAATTGCAATAGAGTCTGTAGCTACAATCTCGTAGTCTGTTAACACATCGTCGTTTCCTACACCTTGTACATATAAATTGGTTACATCTAATAACTCATCCGTGTTAGGATTTGTTACATCATAAAACCGAATAATTAAACTAGGTGTTGTTTCTGTATCGTTAGAGCAGATATCGTCTTTTTCACAGCCAAAAAAACATAGAGCTAGCAAAAGAATAATTACAAATGAATGTTTCATAAATGATTTATCTTTTTTCTAAAAGTACAACATTTTCTACGTGATGTGTTTGCGGAAACATATCTACAGCTTGTGTTTTAGTCACTTTATACACTTCATCCATTAATGCTAAATCACGAGCTTGAGTAGCGCTATTACAACTAACATATACAATTTTTTTAGGAGAAACATTCAATAACATTTCTACCACATCTTTATGCATACCATCTCTTGGAGGGTCTGTAATTATAACATCTGGATGTCCATGAGTGGTAATAAATTCTGTATTAAACACATTTTTCATATCACCTACATAGAAATCTACATTGTCTATATTATTAGCTTTTGCATTTTCTTTGGCCGCTAATATAGCATCTGGTACAGCTTCTACACCAACTACTTTTTTTGCGTTTTTAGCAACGAATTGGGCAATAGTACCTGTTCCTGTATATAAATCATAAACCAATTCTTGGCCTGTTAAACCTGCAAATTCGCGAGCAACTTTATATAATTCGTATGCTTGATCTGAATTTGTTTGATAAAAAGATTTGGCATTAATTTTAAATTTTAAACCTTCCATATCTTCAAAGATATGATCACGTCCACTAAAACATACAATGTCCTGATCGTAAATCGTGTCGTTAGCTTTGGTATTTATAACATAAAGTAAAGACGTAATTTCAGGGAATGCTTCAGCAAGATAATTTAGTAATAATTCACGTTTTTCTTTATCTTCTTTAAAGAATTGAATTAATATCATTAATTCTCCAGTAGATGCTGTACGTATCATTAATGTACGTAATAATCCGGTTTGATTTCTTGTATTAAAAAATTCCAAATCGTTTTCAATAGCAAATGCTTTTACGGCATTTCTAATAGCATTTGAAGGATCTGCTTGTAAATGACATTTATTAATGTCTAAAATTTTATCCCACATACCTGGAATATGAAATCCTAATGCATTTTTATCACCTAAATCTTCATCAGACTGAATTTCTTCTAACGTTAACCATCGGCTATCACTAAAAGAAAATTCCATTTTGTTTCTGTAAAAATACTGTTCTGCAGAACCTAAAATAGGAGAGACCTCTGGTAGTTCTATATGACCTAAACGACGTAAGTTGTTTTCAACTTCTTTTTGTTTGTAAAATAGCTGCCAGTTATAATCCATATCTTGCCATTTACACCCACCACAAACACCAAAATGCTCGCATGCTGGAGTTGTACGTTTATCAGACAATTTATGAAAAACCGTAGCTTTACCTTCGTAGTATGCTTTACGTTTTTTATAAGTTTGAATATCTACGACATCGCCTGGTACGGCATTTGGTAAAAAAATGACTGCTCCCTCTGGAGATTTTGCGATGGTTTTCCCTTTTGCTCCTGCATCAAGGACTTCTATATTTGTAAAAACTTGTTTTCTATTTCTTCTAGACATGCGACAAAAATAAGGTGTTTTTAGCTTTTGTTTACACGTCTTCACATATTTTTTAGAAACGAATTGCATTTTTAAATGAATATAATGTAGAATGCATTTAAAAATGTAACATATTATTTTAATCCGCTTTTTATATTTAGTAATTTGCAAACAGTTTAATGGATGATTTCTCTCCATCTCAAAATTTTATAATTAATTAGAGACAAGGTAGGAATAGAAAATTATCAATTTAAAATATATTAAAATGGCTGTTTTAGACCAATTAACTTCTCAGCAAGCAATTGACTTAGAAAACCAATACGGTGCACACAATTATCATCCGCTACCTGTAGTACTAACAAAAGGCGAAGGCGTTTTTGTTTGGGATGTAGAAGGCAAAAAGTATTACGATTTTTTATCGGCATACTCTGCGGTAAATCAAGGACACTGTCACCCCAAAATTGTGGGAGCAATGATAGAGCAAGCCCAACAATTAACATTAACATCTCGTGCATTTTATAATGACATGCTAGGGAAATACGAAAAATTTGCTTGTGAATATTTCGGTTTCGATAAATTATTACCCATGAATACTGGTGCAGAAGCTGTAGAAACAGCTTTAAAACTTTGTAGAAAATGGGCTTACGAAGTTAAGGGTGTTGAAGAAAATGAAGCTGAAATTATAGTATGCGAAAATAATTTTCATGGACGTACTACAACAATAATCTCTTTTTCTAACGATCCTATAGCTCGTGAAAATTTTGGTCCGTTTACAAATGGATTTATTAAAATTGAATACGATAATTTAAAAGAGCTAGAAGCTGCATTAAAAAACAATCCTAACGTAGCCGGATTCCTAGTCGAACCTATTCAAGGTGAAGCAGGAGTGTATGTACCAAGCGAAGGATATTTATCTAAAGCTAAAGCGTTATGCGAAAAATATAATGTTTTATTTATTGCAGATGAAGTGCAAACTGGTATTGCTAGAACGGGACAATTATTAGCTGTAAATCATGAAAATGTAAAACCAGATTTACTAATTCTTGGTAAAGCATTAAGCGGAGGAGCTTATCCTGTAAGTGCGGTTTTAGCAGATAATGTGGTTATGGATGTCATTAAACCAGGTAACCACGGAAGTACTTTTGGAGGTAATCCTATTGCTGCAGCTGTAGCTATTGCTGCACTTAATGTAGTTACAGATGAAGGTTTAGCAAAAAATGCTGAAGTTTTAGGACAATTGTTTAGAAGTGAATTAAATAAATATATTGAAGTTAGTTCTATAGCAAAATTAGTTAGAGGTAAAGGCTTATTAAATGCCATTGTAATTGATGAAGATGAAAATAGCGAAACCGCTTGGAACATTTGTTTAGCACTTCGTGATAACGGATTGTTAGCCAAACCAACACACGGAAACATTATCCGTTTTGCTCCGCCTTTAGTTATGAATAGAGAGCAATTATTAGATTGTGTATCTATAATAGTTAAAACTTTAAAACAATTTGAAAAGTAGATTTTCGAATAAATTCTAATAAAAAAAGCGATTCTTTAATTTAAAGAATCGCTTTTTTTATTTATAAGAAGATGTTTAAAGTTTTTTAAACTTCATTTCCACCTGCTTCAATACCTTGTTGTATTTGTTGAATTTGTTCTGTCATGACATCCCAATCGGTAGTCGCAATATTGTAAATAGAATACAATACAAATAAACCGTTTAGTATTAAGACAATCATGGCTATTGTTTTTGCAGTATTCATCCCTTCAATATTATCATAATTTTCAGGATTCAGTTCTACATCTTTTAAACTGTTATGTGCCATATAAAAGGCAATACCAGCAGGAATAACACCCATACCTGCAAAACAGCAACACATAAGTCCTAAAATTGATAACAGGTAAATTGGTGTGGTTTTTAAATAATTTCTTTCCATAGTTGTACTAAAGGTTTGTGGTTGATAGTTTAATTATATAACTAAGTACAATAATAACGATATTAATAATAAAAAGCCATTTTTTAATAGTTTCTTGACCTTTAAAAGACTTGAATATATTGAAGACTAAAAAGGCCGTAAAAAGAATAAGCGTATAAATTGCAGGATACATTTTAAAAGCAGCAATAAAATTGCCATTTAAAATTAAGGCAACCGAACGCTGCAAACCACAGCCCAAACAATCGAAGCCTAAGAATTTTTTAGTTAAACATGGGAGCATGTAATCTTCTGGAGAAAACATAAATAGTTGGGTTTAGAATTACAAATATAAATTATAATCATGCAATTTATATAGAAGAATTTGAAACTACTTTATATAAAATTGTAATTTTGATTTTTAATCTGAAACTAAAATCATGAAATCGTCCCAAACCTTAAACTATATATTAATTATCTTCGGAATACTTGTGGCTATGTATGCCAAAGTAGATGACTCTGAAAACACATACCTCTTAATTCTAGGTATTTGTTGTTTGCTTTTTGGGGTATTTAAAATCTCGCAAACTATTCCAAGTAAAAAAGATCAAGACGATAATTTTATTAAAGAAGATGAATAATATGAATTTTAAAAAAGGAGATACTGTTTCTGTTTTAGATGAAGATATGTCTGGAACTGTTTTAAAAGTTGATGGAACTACCGTTTCTATTGAAACTATAGATGGATTTATGTTAAATTTTGAAACTCACGAACTCATTAAAATTAATACAGATCCGCATTTAGATTCTCAGATTTTTAGAGCGAGTTCTTTAAGCCAAGTTATTTCAGAAAAGGAAGAATATAAACCTAGAAAATCGGTTAAAATTAAACCTAAAGAACGTTTTGAGCCCACTATGGAAGTCGATTTACATATCCATAATTTGGCAAAATCGACTAAAAATATGGGAAATTACGATATGCTAACGTTACAGTTAGATACCGCTAAATTTAAGTTAGAATTTGCTATAAAAAACAGAATTCAGAAAGTAGTTTTTATTCATGGCGTAGGTGAAGGTGTGCTTAAAATGGAATTAGAGTACTTATTTAATCATTACGATAATGTGAAATTTTACGATGCCAATTATCAAAAATATGGAGTAGGAGCAACAGAGGTTTATATCTTTCAAAATGTAAAATAAAGATTATAAAAAAGCGACCATATTTTAAATAAATATGGTCGCTTTTTTATGTAATAAATATTGAGTTATTCTTTTATCTCTTTTACGTCTTCATCCGAGACACAACTAAATAAACACTTTTGTTTTATTAAACTAGAGACTCCTTCTGGCAACATAGCTTCCCAACCAGGTTCGTTATTAGCAATCATTCTTAATACTTCTCTAGAGAATACAGATAAGATAGTCTGATCGTAATCGGTAATATCTACCACTTTACCATTGTATTTAAAGAACTTGTATAATTCTTTCATACGTGGGTGCACTTTTAAGTTTTCACTATCTGTTAAATGTCCGTTTTCGTCTGTCATTGGATACAGATACACACGCAGATCTTTAAAGAATAATTTTCCGAAAGCTTCCAAAATTCCACCGCTTAAATGGCGGTAATATTTTTCATCGAATATATCGACTAGGTTATTTACTCCCATAGCTAATCCCATACGGTTTTTAGTATATTGAGAGAAGTATTCTACTAATTTATAATACTCTTGGAAATTAGATATTAATACCGTTTGGCCTAAAGAACAAAGCAGTTTAGCGCGATCTAAGAAATCTTGTTCATCAATTTCTCCTTCAGCACGTAGGTTAGATAAAGTGATCTCAAAAATAACTTTAGTATTATTTTCGTCAACCTTATTCTCCTTAATAAACATTTCGTACGATTTATGAAACATATCCATGTTTACTTTCGTAACAGGTCTATAACTTCCGCGTAGTGCTAAAATATTTTTCTTATATAAAACTCGAGCAGGTAAAACGTTGTTTCCGTCTGGATCAAACATTACAGCATCAGTCATACCATTTTTTACCAACTGTAAACTCATTAATCGGTTATCTACATTTTCAAAAATAGGTCCCGAGAAGTTTATGGTATCAATTTCAATCTGATCTTTATCTAAATGATCGTATAAATAGCGTAATAATTTTTTAGGCTCGTTATACTTATAAAATGCTCCGTAAATAAGGTTTGTACCTAATACACCAAGTGTTTCTTGTTGTAATCTAGCATCTGTTTCTTTAAATCTAAGGTGTAACGTAATTTCGTTATAATCTTGATCTGGAGCGACCTGATAACGTAGTCCAACCCAACCGTGTCCCTTAAATTGTTTTGCAAAATCGATAGTAGTTACCGTGTTTGCAAAAGAGAAAAACATTTTATTAGGATGCTTATCTCGTGTAATACGTTCTTCAATCAATCTAATTTCGTGATCAAGCATTTTCATTAAACGCGCCTCGGTAACATATCTACCATCTTTTTCAACTCCGTAAACAGCATCACTAAAAGATTTATCATAAGCAGACATAGCCTTTGCTATAGTTCCAGAGGCTCCTCCAGCTCTAAAAAAGTGTCGAACAGTCTCTTGACCTGCCCCAATTTCAGCAAACGTACCATAAATGTTTTCATTTAAATTGATTCGAAGTGCTTTCGTTTTTAACGAAGGTATGTCTTCAATCTTTTTGTCTCCTATCAGGGTGATTTCCATGTATAATTGTAGATTAGAATAAATGTATCTCTTACAAAGGTATTAAATTAGCCTACTAAACAAAAAAATAAGTCTATTTTTGTAGTAAATCTTTAACAGTTTTGAAAATCACTTTTTTAGGCACCGGAACATCCCAAGGTGTCCCCATTATTGGTAGTAATCACCCCGTTTGTTTAAGTCATGATACTAAAGATAAACGGCTTCGTGTCTCGGTTTTAATTGAATGGGATGACTTTTGTTATGTGGTAGATTGTGGTCCTGATTTTAGGCAACAAATGCTTACTAATCATGTAAATAAAATTGATGGTATTTTATTTACTCACGAACATGCAGATCATACGGCTGGTTTAGACGATATTAGACCATTTTTTTTTCGGCAAGGTAATATAGATATTTATGGACATAAACGTGTTTTAGATTCTTTAGCAATACGTTTTGATTATATTTTTACAACAGAAAATAAATATCCAGGAGCACCAAGTGTAGATTCTCATGAAATTACTAATACTTCGTTTAAACTGAAAAATTTAGACATTATGCCTATAAATGGAATGCATAATAAACTACAAGTTTTCGGATTTAGATTCAAGGATTTTGCTTATTTAACCGATATGAAAACGATAGCAGATTCTGAAATAGAGAAATTAAAAGGCGTGAAAGTTTTAGTCGTAAATGCATTAAGAATAGAACCTCATATTTCCCATTTTAATTTAGAAGAGGCTTTAGATTTTATTAATAAAGTACAACCTGAAAAAGCCTATTTAACACATATAAGTCACTTGCTAGGTTTTCATAAAACCGTAGAAAAAAACTTACCAAAACACGTATATTTAGCTTACGATAACCTACAAATAACTATATAATGAAACAGAGAATTTTTATGTACCTGTTTATCTTTTCATTACTTCTTATTTTATTTCAATATGTAAATGCCAAGAATGTTTTTGAAGATGATATTCGAACCATTGAAAAAAGTAATGCCAAAGTCGAAACCTTAACAGATTCTATTGCTGTTTTACATGATAAAATTTTTGAATTATCGCACTTCAATATTGATCAAAATGAAGATGCAATTACCTATTTTGAAAACAAAGGTTTAGATGTAGAAGCATTAGTTCCATTTATTAAAGATGAAATTTACAGTAATAATGTAAGAGGAGGAAATCCTTTAATTCCATATGCAGCAAATGAGGGTAAAACCATGCTGATTAATTCTATTAAAATTCTAAATCATAAATGGCTAATTGCCGATTTCTCTGATGGTATTTTTTGGGGAGAACTTTTAGTGAAGTATGAAGTAATTAATCAGAATGAAGTGACTTTTAATGTAATAGATTCTTTATTATATCCGCTTCGTTAATTACTTTATTTCTTTAAAGAACACATAAAAAAAGTGTCGAAAATCATATTTAAATGATTTTCGACACTTTTTTATTATTAGAATATATATTTTAAATTGGATCTAAATGAATTTAGATAACCATGTTTTTAAATCCTTAAAATTTTGTGGTGCCACACCATGTCCCACAGGATATTCGTGGTATTCGTGTTTAATATGTAATCCATCTAAAATACCAGGCGTTTTTCTAGCCCAATCTACCGGTATTACTTGATCTACACTACCATGAGAACAGAAGAAATTTAAATGCTTATAATCTTCTGTATTATGGTTTGTTGGAATAATTTCAGAATTCACATACCCACTTAAAGCTATAATATTATTTACTTTTTCCGGATACGTTAATGCCACAGCATAACTTAAAATACTACCTTGACTAAAGCCTAAAAGCGTTACATTGTCTTTATTTACAGGATAATTTTCTTTAGCTTCATCTATAAATTTAGAAATTAAATCTCGAGATGTTCTGGCTTGATCATCGTCACTCCATTTTCCATTTTGTTCATCAAAATTAATAGCATACCAAGCATTGCCGTAAGGTTGCATGGCAAATGGTGCACGTACTGAAATAATAAACAGCTCTTCTGGTAATTCTGATGCAAATGAGAACAAGTCGTTTTCGTCGCTACCATAACCATGAAACATGATTAAAAGTGGTGCGTTTTCCTTCAATATTGAAGGTCGTGTAATATGATATAAACTAAGGTCTTTCATTTTATCTAACATTTCTAAACCAGTCTTGAAAATATTCACCAATATATGGAATTGGTTTCTTTTGTCCTATAATTACATGGTAAAACGCATATAGCCAACATGCAAATGTGATAAACCAACATACGGTGCCTAACCAACTATTTAAATATTTTTCAATAAGCTGAGATACAGAAAGCATAATTACTAATCCTAGCATTTGTCTAATATGGTAAGATGTAAATGTATTGCGCTTTTCAAGATTCATTATAATGGCAATAATTAACCCTACAAAAGTTAAATAACTAATTACGGCTAAATTTTTGCCCTCATTAATGGTTTGTTTCATTATTATTTTGTGTTTAATACTAATTGGTTGTTATTAAGAATCCCGTAGGTTTTTCCTTTTAACGTTTCGCCTTCAAAAATAGCATTTTTAGATTTAGACACTATATTTTGGGTAGTAAATGTATATTTTGTGTCTGGGTTAAATAATGTTAAGTTAGCTAAGTTACCTATTTGTATAGGTATATTTTCTGCTCCAAAACGTTGTTTTCCTTTTGTTAAAATGTCTATAGATTTCTTTAAAGAAAATAATGTTTGTAAAGCACCAAAAGCACTTTCTAATCCAATTGTTCCGTAGGTAGCATGATCAAATTCCACTTTCTTCTCTTCAATGTTTAATGGATTGTGGTCGCTTGTAACCATATCTATAGTGCCATCTTTTACACCAGCAATTAAAGCATCTATATCGTTTTTAGTTCGTAAAGGTGGTAATACTTTATATTGTGTATTAAACTCTTTTAACACGCTGTCGTCGAAAAATAAATTATGAATTGTAACACTACACGTTACATCTAGTTTTTTCTTTTTAGCTTCTCTGATTAAATCTACAGATTTTGCAGTTGATATAGTTGGGATATGAAGTTTTCCTCCTGTATATTCTAATATAAACAAATCGCGAGCCACTTGTAATTCTTCTGCTAAAGCCGGAATCCCTTTTAAGCCTAAAGACGTACTTGAAATATGTTCATTCATAACACCTTTTCCTGCAATCTTGTTATCTTGAGGAAAGGAGCACACTAATCCGTCAAAATTATTAGCATATTGCAAAGCAATTTTCATAAGATTAGCATTAGAAACTGGTTTATTATAATCGTAATATGCAACAGCACCTGCATTTTTCATGTCGTACAACTCGGCTAAGTCCACACCATTACTCTCACGTGTTAACGCACCAATAGGTAACAAACTAACAGCATTGTTAAATGCTCTGCTCATTACAAAAGTAATATTACTGTTTGTATCTATTACAGGGTGAGTGTTTGCATTTAATGCTACCGTTGTGAAGCCTGAATAAGCTGCAGTTTTTAATCCGTTAACAATGGTTTCTCGTTCTTCTAAACCCGGTTCGCCAAAGCACACACTACTATCAAACCAACCCTGAGAGACGTGTAAGTTTTCGAGTACAATTTGTTCATAATTATTCGGGTTTTCTAAGGAAGCTCCAATTTTGGAAATACTGCCTTTTTCTACTAAAATATCAAGAGTTTGGTTATGAAACTCACTTTTAGTATCAATAATAGTTGCAGATTTTATAAGTACGTTCATTTAAAAAATTTTAAGATGAGCATTTCAATGATCAAAAAGGCTAATGCAAAAATAGCAAACCATTTCCATAGCTCATTAATTTTTGTATTACTTTTTAATGTATTGAAAAGACTCGGAATTGAATTGCTGATAGTTACATTTTTAAGCGTAGAAATATCTTGATATTCTAAATTACTTTCTTCACGATTGTAGTTAAAACTTATGTTTTTTATGGTTTCTAGCTTGTTTTTTATATTGTAAATTCCTGAAGTTTCAGGTTTATCTATTGTCAAAATCCTTACTTTATTATTAAAATATTGCTGTTGCGGAATAAATTGACTGTCTTCATTATTTATTGAAATAATATCGTCTTGATTCAGTGCGACGTCCACATCAAAACTATTTTGTTTGCCAATCGTGTAATATAATTTTGGAAGTTGTAAACTGCTTACCGCCATTTTATAAAATGATGGTACAATTAAAGCCCAACTTTTAAAATTAGAAACGTCTGTATTTAGAGGTGAAGTAAAAAGATAAACATTTGAAAATTGCGTTAAAAACGGTTTACCATCTTCAAAACTCAAAGCAGAACTCCCTAGATTTCCGCTTAACTCATAAAACTGATTGACTTTAGGGTATTGAAAATTCTGAACCTGTTTTTCAAAAACATCGTCCTTATATATTGGATGCGAATAATTTATACTTGTAATACGTTTTTCTAAATTAGTAAGTGATTTAAACGTTGCATTGTAGTGAATCAATAAGTTATTATAAGCCTTTATATTAGATTGTTTTGCAGGAATAATGACCAAATTCCCCCCTTGATCTGTAAACGACTTTAAAATATTTATTAATGTTGTCGGTATGTCTAATAATTCATTTAAAACAATGGTGTGTTGTGCTTCAATTAAATTATAATCTAATTGTTTTGCAGAAATTGAAGTGAACAGAAACTCATCTTCAGTATATATTTTTCTTAAAAACGTATCGTCACCTTCAGTAATACTTAACACATTAACTTTAGCAGGAGTATTAATATTAAAGTATAAAGTATTATCGAATTGTAATCCAGAATCTTCAATACTAAATGTTCCATTAATAATGTTTTTACTTGGAATGGTAAATTGAGTCTCAGCGTTATCGATTATAGAAACTGCAGATTTGGCTATTAATTTAGTATCGTTATGTAAAGCGATAGATAAATTTTCTACAGGATCTCCATAGTTTTTTAAAGCGAGTGTTAATTCCGTTTGCATGGGATTGCTTTTAGAAATATAAACACTGTCTAAGGCAATATTATTGGTATTTATGGGCTGTAGCTTAACCAAATTTACCTGTATTAAACTATCTATTTCTGAGGTAAAAGGAACTTTCATTTGCTGAAAATCTGAAATAAATATAAGTTGCCTTCTTTGATTAGTACTCGTGTTAAATAACGATTCGCTTTTCAGTAAAGAAGCCTGATACGATAACGGATTTGCAGAATAAGATAATTGCAGCAACTCGTTTTTTAGGGCTTTTAAAGAGGTGTTTTTGTAAACAGCATTGTGAGTAACTAAGGTTATTGTTTTATCAAAATCTACTTCAGAAATCAAATCCTGTATAGCGCGTTTTAATAAATCGCCTTGCGAACCTTTTTGCTCTAAACTAAAGGAGTTATCTAAAAAAATAACAGTTTCTTTTGGTGTATCCTGAATATCTTTCTTAGTTGTAAAAGGTTGTGTAAAAGCAAGAATAACACAAGCTAAAAGCAGTAAGCGTGTAAGTAACGTTAACCACTTTTTTAATTGAGAGCTTTTTCGTGTTTGTTGCGATACTGTTTTTAAAATCGAAACATTAGTAAATGCTTCTGTTTTAAATCGGCGAAGCTGAAATAAGTGAATAATAATAGGAATAACTAATAAAAATAGAGCGTAAAGAAGTTCGGGGTGTTTAAACTGCATTCCTAAAATATGTTTGTCAAAGATACTAATTGCACACAGAATTAATAACAAAATTTTAAAATTCACGCAAAAATTTAAACTCATCTAAATCCGTAATATTTTTTTTAACAAAATGTTTTATCCGTTTTTTTGTAACAGATTGTAACTTTGAATCACAAATAAAGAAACCAAAAAAAGTTTATGAAAAATCAATTTTTAGCTTTAGCCTTTGCAAGCGTGGTACTTGTAGGTTGTGGCTCTATTAAAAAGGTGTCTGAAGCCGATACGGCACTTGGAACACCAATTGCTACATCTATTAATCTTACTAAAGTTGTAGACGATAAAGCTCCTGTAACAATAAATCCTGGTCGTTTTACTCAGGACACAGTGATTTATAGGTTACCTCATGTGGTACAAGGCACATATGCTGTAAGCGATTTCGGGAAATATATAGATGATTTTAAAGCGTATAATTATGAAGGTGTAGAAATTCCGACTAATAAAATTGATGTTAACTCTTGGAGCATTACAAATGCAGAAAATTTAGATTATATTACTTATTATGTAAACGACACTTTTGATATTGAAGAAGAAGGTGGCATAGGAGGGGAGCAACCTTTTTCTCCCTCAGGAACTAATATTGAACCAAACAATTACGTATTAAATTTACACGGATTTATTGGATATTTTGACTCTTTAAAGAACAACCAATATACTTTAGATGTAACTTCTCCAGAATTTTTTAAACGTACTTCTGCTTTACAAAAAACAAAGGAAACAACAAGTGAAGATGGCAAAGTTGTGACTACAAGTTATTATGCACCTAGATATTTCGACATTACTGATAACCCAATGATGTACGGCGATTTAGATGTTGAAGAATTTCAAGTAGGTGATATTAAAATCGTTTTAAGTGTATATTCTCCAACCAAAGCACATACAGCTAAAAAATTACGTGCAACCATGGAAAAAATGATGCAAGCTCAAAAAGCATTTTTAGGAGATATTAATACAACACCGCGTTACGATATTTATTTATACTTAGCAGGCGAAGGTGAAGATCAGCCAAAAGGTTTTGGTGCCTTAGAGCATAACACATCTACAGTTGTGGTACTTCAAGAAGATGAATCTGATGAGTCTTTGGATGAAAGCATGATAGATGTGGTATCTCACGAATTTTTTCATATTGTAACACCTTTAAGTGTACACTCCGAAGATGTGCATAATTTCGATTATAACGAACCTACATTTTCAAAACATTTATGGATGTATGAAGGTATAACAGAATATTTTGCAACCTTATTTCAAGTAAATCAAGATTTAATTGATGAGCCTGCGTTTTATTCAAAATTAGTAGATAAAATTAATATGTCGTTACGTATGGACGATACCATGAGTTTTACTAAAATGAGCGAAAATGTGATAGACGAACCTTATGCCTCTAATTACTATAATGTATACCAAAAAGGAGCTTTAATAGGAATGTGTATCGATATTATAATGCGTGAAGAAAGTAACGGCCAACGTGGTGTTTTATCTTTAATGAAAGAATTATCTATAAAATACGGCAAAAATAAACCATTCGATGACGATACTATTATAGATGAAATTACAGTAATGACATATCCAGCTGTTGGCGAATTTTTAAAAATGCATGTTATAGGTACAACGCCTATAGATTACAATGTTTATTTTAATAAAGTAGGCTTAGTTCAAGAAAATGGTAAAATTGAAACTAACTTTTTATTAAATAATGGAAACTTAATTCTTGGAGGAGATCCTATAAAAAGAACCATTTTCTTTAGTGATTTAGTTATGGACAATAGTTTTTGGAACGATCAAGGTGTTTTACCAAACGATGTAATTAAAAAAATAAATGGTGAAGAAATGACTATTATGAATGCTAATGAAATACTTCAAAAAATGATTTCTATGCAACCAGGAGAAGACATAGAAGTTGTTTTAGATAGAAATGGAGTAGAAGTTGTTGTTAAAACTAAATTAACAAAATCGTATACAACTGGAAAAGTATTACAACCAAACGCAAAGGCTACAGCAAAACAAAATGAATTACGTAAAGCGTGGTTAAAAGGATAATTCATTAAAAAAAATAAAAGGTTCAGGTGTTAGCATCTGGACCTTTTTTATTTTCTAGGATGATATTTTTCTACAACGTCTGCAAGATGTTTCTTATCTAAATGCACATATATTTCTGTGGTGGTAATACTTTCATGACCTAACAATAATTGAATAGATCTTAAATCGGCATTATTTTGAAGTAAATGGGTTGCAAAAGAGTGTCTAAACGTATGCGGAGATATATTCTTATTTAAATTTATTTTTATGGCTAATTGTTTTATAATTGTAAAAATCATAGCACGGGTAAGTTGTTTTCCTCTTCGATTTAAAAACACAGTATCTTCATGTCCTGCTTGAATGTTTAAATGCGGACGAATCTGCTCTATATATAGAGTAATGTATTTTATGGTAGATGGTACTATAGGTACAAAACGTTGTTTATCTCCTTTACCTGTTACGTTTATAAAACCTTCATCAAAATATAAATCAGAAATTTTTAAGTTCGTCAATTCACTTACACGTAAACCACAACTGTAAAGTGTTTCTAACATAGCACGATTACGTTCTCCTTCATTAGAAGATAAATCTATAGCTCCAATTAAACGATCTATATCTTCTTCACTTAAAGTATCTGGTAATTTTCTTCCTATTTTGGGAGATTCTATTAACTCTAATGGATTATCTGGTCTGTAATCTTCAAAAATAAGATAGTCAAAAAAGCTTCTAAGCCCCGAAATAAGCCGAGATTGAGACCTCTCGTTCAAATTTTTGGCCGATTCGTAAATAAATTTTTGTATTAAATCCGAATTTATAATAATGGGAGATTTACATATTTCACTTTTTTCTAAGAAAGTTATTAGTTTCTTAACATCTAAAACATAGCTATTTACCGAGTTTGTTGATAATCCACGTTCAATTTTTAAAAATAATCCGTAATCTTTTAAAGCATTTTCCCATTTCATCTTTTAAAAATAAGATAAATTATTTTAATTTTTTATTTATTAATCTCATAACTTTCATTGTTAATTAATCATAAATTCTTATTTTAGTAGTCCCAAACTATTAAATTAATACCTACTTATTATGAAAAGAGAAATTGTTCTTACAATTGTTCTGCTGTTCTGCGTATGCGGAATTTACGCTCAACCCCTAGCGTTTGAAAATCCTGAATTTAGTATGGACCGTTGGAAACCTAGCGGAATTAGTGCTGTATTTACAGGATTAAATATTCAAGATGGTCTAAACATTGGACTTGGTGCTTCTGTACCTTTAAATTCTGCAAGTGATGTTGTATCTTATGGTGCTTTATTAGACGTAAATTATTTATACCAAGTGCGTAGAAATTTTGCTTTTGGTCTTGCTGCTGGTTATGGCATTTATTTTAATGAAGAAGAAACTGCCGATTGGGGACCTATAGATAAAGGTAAAGATTTTAGATATTTTCCAGTTGCTGCAGCAACACGATTTGGACTAAGTAACGGTATCGTTATGGGTGCAGATATAGGATATGCTATTGGTGCTAGTGATAATTTTGATGGAGGGTTTTACTTTAGACCTTTAATAGCGTATAATTTATCTGAAATATTTCAATTAAACCTATCTTATTCCGGTATTTCAAACGATTGGACATGGTCGGCTGCTAGTGTAGGTTTCACAATTAATCTTAACGATTAAGAAAACAATATGTTACAAGAATGGTAATTTAATAAAATAATACTAATTTTGTTGCTTTATAAACATTTTTTCTAACCAATAAATGTTTAATTATAAATCAATAACTCTTATTATGAAAAAAAATTACTTTGCCTTATTATTTATTGCATTTGCATCAATAGCTGCATTTGCTCAAACCACCGTTGTTCGTACCACAACGACAACAACTACTAATCCGCAAACAACCACTTATAGAGCTTTACCAACAGGTCACTCTGGTTTAAATGTAGGAGCTAGTTTTATGTTACCGGTTTACGAATTGAATGATTACGCATCTGCAGGATTTTCAGCAGATGTAAATTATTTAATGCCAGTAGCTCCATTATTAAATATGGGGATTGCTTCAGGTTATGGTGTTGTTTATAATGACACTGATTACATTTTTGATTATTATGAAAAGGAAGATGCTCAATTTATTCCTGTAGCATTAGCCACACGTTATGTGCCTACTAATCAGATTGAATTTGGAGCTGATTTTGGTTATGCTATTGGTGTGAGTGACCAATTTAATGGTGGGTTTTATTATAGACCAATGATTGGTTTCAATTTAAATGAGAAGATTCAATTAAACCTGTCTTATACAGGTGTTAGTAATAATAGTTGGATTACATGGTCTACATTAAACTTTGGATTTATGTTTAACTTAAACTAAATCCAATACAAAATATTTAAAAAAGGTGAAATTAAATTTTCACCTTTTTTTATGTGATAATGTTTTATACTTTTACTTTATGAAAAAAATTTTAATTTTAAATGGGCCTAATTTAAACTTATTAGGAAAGCGTGAACCTGCAATTTATGGTAGTTTAACGTTTACAGATTTCTTTGAAACCATTAAAGAAAAATACAGTTCAGTAGAATTATCGTATTTTCAATCTAATACAGAAGGTGAGATTATAGATAAGATGCATGAAGTTGGTTTTAGTTTTGACGGTATAATCTTAAATGCAGCTGCTTATACACATACATCTGTTGCTTTGGGAGATGCCGTTAAAGCTATTGATACTCCTGTGGTAGAAGTGCATATTTCTAATACATTTTCTAGAGAAGCATTTAGGCATCATTCATATATTTCTCCGAATGCTAAAGGTGTTATTCTTGGTTTTGGATTACAAAGTTACGAACTTGCTATACAAAGTTTGTTATAGTAATTAAGATTATATCCAGTCTATAAATAACTTGTTATAATCTTAATTACTAAATGTAAATTACAACCATTCTACTTTATCTTCAATAGGGTTTGGTATGCGTTCAGGGTTTAGACCGTCATAATATCCTACATATAAAAAGCCAAGACATTTTTCGTTTGTATTAAGTGTGAAAAATTCATTCATAGTGGTAATTAATCCAGGAGAACTCCAATAGGCTCCAAGCCCTAAATCTGTAGCCATAAGCCACATGTTTTGAACCGCCATAGCCGTCGCTGCAACTTCTTCCCATTCCGGAATACTTTCTTCAGGATCTCTTTGCATACAAATAGCTATTATCGCTCCTGCATTTCTAGAATTTCGTTGAATTTTATTGTATTTAAATTCCGAGAATTTATCTGCTGTTTCTTTAAACTTTTCAGAAAGAAACACACCCAATTCTACTTTAGATTTGCCTTGTAAAACTTTAAATCTCCATGGCTCTGTACGTTTATGTGTTGGTGCCCAATTCGCAGCTTCTAAAAGGTGTTTAATAGTTTCTCTAGAAATGGGGTCTGAATTATATTGATCGGGAAAAACCGAGCGTCTATTTTGTATAAGGTCTTTTAATTCCATTTGGTATGTTTTATTCAAATGTAATAATAGCAAATGCAATTACTAAAGTGTTTGTGATAATTTTGACTAAAAATGGGGTTTCATTATAATTTCTATTCATCATATTCAAACTTTTAAAATAAAACACAATTGGTTTAGACGACATTTCTGGTGATAAATTATTTTTAGCCTCTAGTTATAAATTCATTTAATTATAACAATAGAGTCAATCTTAAAATCAATAGAGTTTACCCGTAAAATAAACATTTACGATTGATTTTTAGACAAAATAATTTTCTTGTTAAAATGCTGTTAAGCCTTATGTTTACTAGGATTATGGCTTTTATATTTATTTTTTTAACCAAATAAATCAATAAAAACAATGAAAAAATTAATTGTATTTACAGGAGTATTATTATTTGCATTAACATCTGTTCATGCGCAATCAGATTCTAAAGCATTTCAATTAGGAGTAAAAGGAGGTGTTAATTTTTCTAAACTTAGTGGAGATGATTTTGATGATGTAGATTCAAGAACAAGTTTTAATGCAGGTTTAGTTGCCGAAGTTCCAATTTCTGAAAGATTCTCTTTTCAACCAGAAGTATTTTATTCAGGTCAAGGTTTTGATCTTTTAGAAAGAGATCAGGATAACGTTTTTGATACAAATGAAAATGTAGAGTATCAATTAGATTATATTCAAGTTCCATTATTACTAAAAGCTTATCTAATTAAAGGATTAAGTGTTGAAGCTGGTCCACAATTTGGATTTAAAATTCATGAAGAATTTGATACGGAACCAAATTCTGATGGTGGTGATTTAGAAATCGATAGTGATGATTCTTATGTGAAAGATTTTGACACTAGCTTAGCATTTGGTACATCTTATAAATTTGATAACGGTTTCTTTTTAAGTGCACGTTATACCATGGGGTTAACAAGTATATTTGAAGACAATACACTTTTTGAAAACGTTGATGGTAAAAATGATGTATGGCAGTTTGGTTTAGGTTACATGTTTTAAAATCAATTGCTTAACATATAAAAAAAGTCTCAGATAAATCTGAGACTTTTTTTATTATAAATAACTAATGATAGTCAAAAAAAGGTGATTTGGATATATATCCAAATCACCTTTTCTAAATTATTTGTTGTAATCTAGATGTGAATTACTTCATCATAAGCAGCTGCAACAGCTTCCATTACCGCTTCACTCATAGTAGGGTGAGGGTGAATAGTTTTTAATACTTCATGACCAGTAGTTTCTAATTTTCTACCTAAAACAGCTTCAGCAATCATATCGGTAACACCAGCACCAATCATGTGGCATCCTAACCATTCGCCATATTTAGCATCAAAAATAACTTTTACAAATCCATCTTTATTTCCAGAAGCACTTGCTTTACCAGAAGCAGAGAATGGGAATTTACCAATTTTTAATTCGTAACCTTTTTCTCTAGCTTGTTTTTCTGTTAAACCAACACTTGCAATTTCTGGAGACGCATAAGTACAACCAGGAATGTTTCCGTAGTCAATTGGTTCAACATGCATTCCTGCAATTTTTTCAACACATAAAATACCTTCAGCAGAAGCTACGTGAGCTAAAGCTTGACCAGGAGTAATGTCTCCAATAGCATAATAACCAGGCACGTTAGTTTGGTAGAAATCGTTAACTAAAACTTTATCACGATCTACAGCAATACCAACATCTTCTAAACCAATATTTTCAATATTAGTTTTAATACCTACTGCAGAAAGTAAAATATCAGCTTCAAGAACTTGTTCTCCTTTAGCTGTTTTTACAGTGGCTTTAACACCATCTCCTGATGTATCAATAGTAGTTACTTCAGCAGATGTCATAACGTTAATTCCAATTTTCTTGAAAGAACGTTCTAATTGTTTAGAAACATCTTCATCTTCAACAGGAACAATATTTGGCAAGTATTCAACTACAGTTACTTCAGTACCCATAGAATTATAAAAATATGCAAATTCAATTCCAATGGCACCAGAACCAACAATAATCATTTTCTTTGGTTGTTCTGGTAATGTCATTGCTTGGCGGTAACCAATTACTTTTTTACCATCTTGAGGTAAATTAGGTAATTCGCGAGAACGTGCACCAGTAGCAACAATAATGTGATCTGCACTATATTCAGTACCATCTACATCAATTTTTTTACCAGGTTTTAATGTTCCGTAACCTTCAATAACATCAATTTTATTTTTTTTCATTAAAAACTGAATACCTTTACTCATGCCTTCGGCAACACCTCGGCTACGCTTTACAACGGCACCAAAATCTTTATCGAATTCTTTTACAGATAAACCATAATCATCTGCATGTTTTAAATATTCAAATACTTGAGCCGACTTTAAAAGGGCTTTAGTAGGAATACATCCCCAATTTAGGCACACACCACCTAGGTTTTCTTTTTCTACTATAGCAGTTTTAAAACCTAATTGAGACGCTCTAATAGCGGTTACGTAGCCTCCAGGACCACTTCCAAGAACAATAATATCGTATTTACTCATGATTAATTCATTAAATCGTTTAGTGCTACGAATTTACAAAACCTATTCCAAATAATGTATTTAGACAGACAAAAAAATAGATCTTTTATTACCTTTGCTTTGTAAGTAACTATATATGAATATAAACCAAACCAGTAATCCGCGTATTGTAATAATTGGCGGAGGTTTTGCAGGGGTTTCCTTAGCAAAAGTATTATCTAAACAAGACGTGCAGGTTGTACTTCTAGACAAACATAACTATCATAATTTCCAACCTTTACTTTATCAGGTCTCTACAGGCGGACTAGAACCTGACTCTATAGCATATCCAATTCGTAAAATACTTAAAGATTATTCAAATTTTCAATTTAGATTGGCAAATGTATTAGAAATAGATACCGTTAAAAATAATATCATCACAGATATTGGACATTTAAAATACGATTACTTGGTAATTGCTTCGGGATCTGAAACTAATTATTTTGGAAATACATCTATAGAAACGAATAGTATGGCCATGAAAACCATACCACAAGCTTTAAATTTAAGAAGTTTAATTCTAGAAAATTTTGAGGAAGCATTACTAACCACAGATTTGCAAGATCGGAATGCTTTAATGAATTTTGTAATTGTAGGAGCTGGACCTACAGGTGTAGAGCTTGCAGGAGCTTTAGCCGAAATTAAAAAAGGTATTTTGCCTAAAGACTACCCTGATTTAGATACGCGTTTAGCACAGATTAATTTGGTACAATCTGGTGATCGTATTTTAAAAGAGATGAGTGAAGTTGCCTCAGAAAAAGCTGAAACTTTTTTAGAAGACCTTGGTGTAAACATTTGGAAAAATACTCGTGTTTCTAATTATGATGGAAAAATAGTGACAACAAATACCGATATTACTTTTAAAACAGCCACCATGATTTGGGCTGCTGGTGTAAAAGGTGCCTCTATAAAAGGAATAGATGCAAAAGATTTATCCAGAAGTAATAGAATAATAGTTAACGAATTTAATCAATTAAAAACGTGTCCAAATATTTTTGCAATAGGTGATGTTGCACAAATAGAAACAGAATCAAACCCAAATGGCTACCCCATGATGGCCCAACCAGCCATCCAACAAGGGAAACAATTAGGTAATAATTTAAAACGCTTGTTAGATGGTTTACCATTAACTCCTTTTATATATACAGATAAAGGATCTATGGCTACTGTTGGAAGAAATAAAGCAGTTGTGGATATGCCAAAGTTTAAATTTCAGGGTGTTTTTGCTTGGTTTGTATGGATGTTTGTACATCTTTTCTTTTTAATCGGATTTAGAAACCGTATGATTGTATTTATAAACTGGGTTTATAATTATATCCGATTCGATAGAGAAGCACGATTAATTATTCGTCCGTATAAAAAGAAGTTAAAGTCCGATGAGTAATTTAAGACTTAGGTACAAACTTTAAAGCCACACCATTAATACAATGTCTTTTTCCTGTAGTTTTTCTAGGACCATCATTAAACACATGTCCTAAATGACCACCACAAGTTGCGCAATGTTCTTCAGTACCGTACATACCGCCGCTGCCTTTAGAAAAAAGCACATTCCCTTTAATATAGTCATCAAAACTTGGCCATCCTGTACCTGAATCAAATTTAGAGTCACTTTCAAATAAAGGTGTATCGCATGCAGCACATACATAAGTTCCTGGTTCGTAAATCTTATTTATCTCACTAGAGAATGGTTGTTCTGTGCCTTCTTGTCTTAAAACACGGTATTGTAAAGGAGTTAGCTGTGCTTTCCATTCAGCATTAGTTTTTACAATATCATACGTTGTACCTTTGTTGTCTTTCTTTTGAGAAAATCCGTTACAAGAAACAAGACTTATAACTAGGCATAAAAATAAAATAGGTTTCATATTACATTTCTTTTATTTAAATTGTCGTTTTATATGACTATACTTACGAAAAAATTGTTTAATTCGTTTTTTTATAATTTTGATTAAAAAAAATACATTTATGAAATTCACTCCCCGTGTTTGTTTTTTAGCTAGCATGTTCGTTTTTGCATCTTGTGCAACCAATCCTTTTACAGGTAAACAAACCATGGCTTTTGTTAAGAATGATAATTTATTCGCATCATCTTTTCAACAGTATGATACTTTTTTAAACGAAAATAAAGTCGTAGTAGGCACAGATGATGCTGCACGTATTACCCGAATAGGACAACGCATTGCAAAAGCTGCAGAACGTTATTTAAATGCTAACGGGTATGTTGGGTATTTAAATAACTATAAGTGGGAATATAATTTAATTGAAGACGATACCAAAAACGCGTGGTGTATGCCTGGTGGTAAAATTGTATTTTATACAGGTATTTTACCCGTAGCTAAAACAGATGCTGGTATTGCCGCTATTATGGGACACGAAGTTGCACATGCTTTAGCGAATCACGGACAGCAACGTATGAGTGCTGCTTATATTCAGCAAGGTATTGCTTTAGCAGGAAATGTAGCTTTTACTGAAGAACAAAGCCGAGATATATTTAATCAATATTACGGTATAGGATCTAATGTAGCTGGTATGTTACCTTTTAGTAGAAGTCATGAATCTGAAGCAGATAGAATTGGTATTATTTTAATGGCTATTGCAGGTTATAATCCAGAAGCAGCTCCTGAATTATGGAAACGTATGGAAACAAGTAATACACCTGAAATTTTAAGTACACACCCAGCTAATGCAAGTCGAATTTCTCAATTAACAAAATTGGTACCCGACGCTATTGCTGAAGCTAAGAAATTTGGAGTAACGTCGTTTATAGATTAATTCTTAGCAATACTTTACGTTTAAAATTTCTATTCTATACAAATGAAGATATATCCAAAAGGAAGTAAAAAACTATTAAATGCTTGGGCATTCTATGATTGGGCAAATTCGGTTTATACTTTAACAATTGCCTCTACCATATTTCCTATTTTTTATGGAGCGCTATTTTTAACAGATAATAAACAGATTCATATTTTTGGAACAGATATAAAAAACACTGCACTTATCTCGTTTATAACGGCTTTTGCTTTTTTAGTGATTGCTTTTTTATCACCTATACTTTCTGGTATTGCCGATTTTATTGGAAATAAGAAAGTGTTTATGAAATTCTTTTGCTACACAGGTGGATTAGCTTGTATTGGATTAAACTGGTTTAGCCTAGATTATATTTATTTGAGCTTAACTTTTTATTTTCTTGGATTAATAGGATATTGGGGAAGCCTAGTCTTTTACAATTCGTATTTACCAGATATTGCGTTTCCAGAACAACAAGATAAAATTAGTGCTAAAGGGTTTTCTTTAGGTTATATAGGAAGTGTTTTATTATTGGTTTTTAATTTAGCCATGGTAATGAAACCTGATCTATTCGGAATTACGGGTACAGAAGGAGAAGCGGCTATGAAAGCCATGCGTTATTCTTTTATTACTGTTGGAATTTGGTGGATTGTGTTTAGCCAGTATACCTATGATATATTGCCAAAAGGAGTTAAAACAGGAAATAAGGTTACAAAATCTGTATTATTTAACGGCTTTAAAGAATTAAAACTTGTATTCGCCGATATAAAAGAAGATTTAAGATTAATGCGCTATTTAAGAGCCTTTTTTGTGTACAGTATGGCTGTACAAACAATTATGTTGGTTGCTACTTATTTTGGTGAACAAGAAGTAGATTGGGGTGGAGAGCAAGACAAAACAATGGGACTTATTGTTAGTATTTTGGTAATTCAAGTTGTGGCTATTTTAGGTGCATTCTTAACATCTAGAGCTTCAGAAAAATTCGGAAATATAAAAACGCTCATTGTAATTAACTTTATCTGGATGTGTTTATGTTTTTATGGTTATTTTGTAGAAACACCTACACAATTTTATATTACAGCAATGTGTGTTGGTTTGGTTATGGGAGGAATTCAAGCCTTATCTAGATCGACTTATTCTAAATTTTTACCCGATACAAATGATACGACATCCTACTTTAGTTTTTACGATGTTGCAGAGAAAATAGGAATTGTAATTGGAATGGTAATTTACGGTACTATCGATCAAATTACAGGTAGTATGCGAAATGCAATTTTGTTTTTATTTGTATTCTTCTTAATAGGAATTATACTCTTATTAAAAGTACCAAAATCTGAAAAAATATAAATTTCAAGCATAAAAAAAAGCATCTTTAAACAGATGCTTTTTTTTATGTAAAGATGTTCTTAATTCATTTCTATACTTCCAGAACCAGAAACTTTAGAATCCTCTTTTTCTGGATTCCCTCTATAAGCAATATCTCCTGATCCTGATACACGTGCTTTTAAAAAGCTTGTAGATACAACTTCTGCATCTCCAGATCCTGTTACAGATACATCTGTATTTTTAGAATCTAAATCAAATCCATGAAAATCACCTGAACCGGTTACAGAAATATCGGATTTTTCCGTTTTTCCCTTCAAAGTTAAATCCCCAGAACCCGTTACGCTACCTTTTATATTCGTACTCATAACATCTAATATTATGTCTCCAGATCCTGTAATACTAACTTTTAAATCATTAGAATTAATTATATTCTGATTATATAAATCGCCTGAACCAGTTAGAGACACTTCAGAAATATCTTCAAATGGAATGGTTATTACAATATCTTTAGTTGTTGTTCTAAAGCTAACACCATCCTTTAATTTTACAACTAATACATTATTATGTACTTCAGTCTCAATAAAAGGTAATAAGTTAGATTCTCCTTGTAAAATAATGTTCCCTTCGGTGCCTTTTACTAAAATAAAATCCATAGAACCGGCACATTTAATAGCATCGTAAGTGGGAGTAGATCTGTTTGTGGTAACAATGTCTCCATTACCATTTATACTATTAGAACTATACTGTGCGCACGAAGTAAATGAGATGGTAAGAATTGTAATAATGAATGCTTTTTTTAAATTTACTGTTTTCATATTTTGATTGATTTGATGATTAATTTTTTATAAACGAAACACTTCCATAATCCGAATTTATTCTTATTGTATTTCCAGAGTTAGAATTGCCATAATAGCCTTTGTAATATTTATCGCCAGATTCGATACGTTTTACATTAAATTCAAAACCTTCTTGATCGCGTAAATCGGCGTATTCTAAATCCAATTCGAAGTTAAAATAATAGTTAGAATCGTAACCAATTTTAATACCCACATAATCTGAATCGATATTAACATTATTGGCATTTGCAGACATATTTTTAATTTTTATAGAACCATAATCCGCATCAATATTAACAGATTTATATACATCTCCAATAACAACGGTTAAGTAATCGCCCTCGCCTTTAAAGTAATTCACTTTATCTATAGTCATACTTCCGTAATCACAGTTATAGTTTACATTTTCTCCAATTTCAACTTTACTATTAGTATAGTCTGCTTTAATAAAAAGGTCTTTTGTTTTAGCAACAGTAAATCCACTATAATCTGCATTTATGGTACCACTTTTAATATATTCAAAATAGGAATTAGAAGTGTAATCAAATTTAATTTCATTGTCACTTCCCATTAATTCTTTGGTTGTAATTTTACCGTAATCGCAATTAATTTTTGCACGACCTTCAAGCTTATCTAAATTAATGGCGCCATAGTCATTACTTAAATCTACGCTATTGGTAATTGGCATTTTTACAATGTAATTAATTTTCATGTTTACATTGCCAGAGCCATTCCAATCCCACCATTTAGACTTGGTTTTACTAAAAATTGTTTTAGCAGATACATAACTAGCAGAGGCATTAAACTCTACAGTAATATCGTCAAGTTTGTTTTGAACTTTTTCTGAATCATTTCCATTTGTTGTAATTCTAATTTCGAATACAATACGGTTTTCGTTCCATGTAATAATATCTACATTTCCATAGCTATTATCTATATTTAGAGTCGCATTACTATTTACTTTAAACTCTTTTTTAATAATTTTTTCTTCAGAATATTTTGCCTTTATGGGGGTATTTGCCAACGCCGTATAAGGCATAAGTAAGAGTAAAAAAATGATGTTATATGGCAGTTTGATTTTCATTTGGAATATTTTTTAATTGTTTAACATGGTCTATAGTTTCCATTACACTTTCTAAAATTTCAATTCGATTTTGAAAATTTGAAATCATAGCATAAATAACGCGTTTATCGTTGCCACTCTTTGTTAAATCTAATTTTAGAGTTTTGTAATTCGCTTCAAGCACATTTAATTGTTTTAAAGCATCTTGTATTAAGGGTTGCACTTCTGGTGCATTTTCTTTTTTTAATTGTTTTAGTTCTTGAGCAATAGTAGCAGTAAAAAAGCTTTGTGTTTTAGCCATTTCTGGAGAGACACTTGCTAAATCCGAATGATCTTGATCTTGCTTCTGAAATGTGAAAGTGAGCGTTATTAATAATACTATTGTTGCAGCTACAGCTAATAATGGTTTTAAAAACGGATATGTTTTTTTAACGGGCTTAACCTCTGTATGCTGATTTTTCAATTTCGCTAAAAACCGATCTTCGTGATGTGTATTTGGTGTTTCAACATCAAAATCGTTTTGTAACGTCTTAAAAAGATCTTCTAAATTATCTTCTTTCTTCATAATCTTTATTTTTAAACGACCTGTTGTAATTTTTGTCTTAAACTCTCTTTTGCTCTAGAAATGGTTGTTCTGCAATTGGCATAACTAACATTCATAATACTAGACATTTCTTCGTAATCGTAGCCTTCTATTAAATGTAAAGTGAGCGCTATTCTATAACTATCTTTTAATGTATTCATCATTTTTAATACATATTTTGCTTGCGCATTAGATTCTTCATCTTCATTTATATCTACATCAGTATCTTCAATCTTATACATTACAGTATCGTAAGGCACATCTTCATATTTACTATTTTTATTAAAATGATGAATGCTGTTGTTAACCACTATACGCTTTAACCAGCCTCCAAAAGTTTTAATATCTTTTAACGATTCTAACTTTGTAAATGCCGTTAAAAACGAATCTTGCATAATGTCTTCTGCTTCAAAACTGTTTTTTACAATTCTAAACGCTGTGTTATACATGGCATGATAGTATCTGTTATAAACTTCCAATTGGGCCGATTGGTTTCCTTTTTTACAGAGTTCTATTAATGAATCGATATGTTGGTTGGTTGGTGACAACTACAAATAATTTCTAATGGGTTGTTATAAAGATGAAGGTATTAATTTATTGTTACAGTTTAATCATTAAAAGTTTTTGAAAAAAAATTAACTTGGCATATTAATTGAAAAATGTATATTGTATTTTTTACAAAACATTGCTTTAATAAGCTAGTTTTGAGAACAATATTCGATTAGTAAAATATTAATAAAAATAAAACAATCTGTTTTAATTGTATAATAATGACAGATTGACTTAAATCTATATATGAAAAAATCTAATTTTTTAAGTCTTGACAGTTTGTCATTTCAGGAATTTGACGAGAATTCAGAATTAATTCCTTTAATGACACCAGAAGATGAAGAAGAAATAAATAAAGAAAAACTTCCAGATACCTTACCAATTCTTTCTTTAAGAAATACAGTTTTATTTCCAGGTGTTGTTATTCCAATTACTGCTGGTAGAGATAAATCTATTAAACTTATTAATGATGCCAATAAAGGCGGAAAAGTAATAGGAGTAGTGTCTCAAATAGATGAAAATGTTGAAGATCCTGGAGCCAAAGATATTCACGAAACAGGAACGGTTGCTCGTATTTTACGTGTTTTAAAAATGCCTGATGGTAATACAACCGTTATTATTCAAGGAAAAAAACGTTTTAAAATAAACGAAGTTATTACTGAAGATCCGTATTTAACAGCTACGATTTCTGAAGTTCCTGAAGTTAAGCCTGCCAAGAAAAACAAAGAATTTGATGCCATTATAGATTCTATTAAAGAATTATCGCTTCAAATAATAAAAGAAAGTCCAAGTATTCCAACTGAAGCATCTTTCGCTATAAAAAATATTGAAAGCAATTCGTTTTTAATAAATTTTGTAGCTTCTAACATGAACTTAACGGTTCAAGAAAAACAAAGCCTTCTTGAAGCAAACGATCTTAAAGAACGTGCTTTAGAAACGTTACGTTATATGAATGTTGAGTTTCAGAAACTAGAACTTAAAAACGACATTCAGTTAAAGGTTCAAAGTGATATGAACCAACAACAACGCGAATATTTCTTACACCAACAAATGAAAACCATTCAAGAAGAATTAGGTGGTGTGAGTTACGAGGAGGAAATTGAAGAAATGAGAGCGCGTTCTAAAAAGAAAAAATGGAACGAAACTATTGCTAAACATTTCGAAAAAGAATTAGCGAAAATGCAACGTATGAATCCGCAAGTTGCAGAGTATTCTATACAACGTAATTATTTAGATTTATTCTTAGATTTACCTTGGGATGAATTTAGTAAAGATAAATTCGATTTAAAACGTGCACAACGCATTTTAGACCGTGATCATTATGGTTTAGAAGATGTTAAACGTCGTATTATTGAATATCTAGCCGTTTTAAAATTGCGTAACGATATGAAATCCCCGATTTTATGTCTTTATGGACCTCCAGGAGTTGGAAAAACATCTTTAGGAAAATCTATAGCAGAAGCATTAGGTCGAGAATATGTACGTGTATCTTTAGGAGGTTTAAGAGATGAAGCAGAAATACGCGGACATAGAAAAACGTACATAGGTGCGATGCCTGGACGTATTCTTCAAAGTCTTAAAAAAGCAGGAACATCAAATCCTGTATTTGTTTTAGATGAGATTGATAAGCTAACAAATTCACATCAAGGCGACCCGTCTTCTGCATTATTAGAAGTTTTAGATCCAGAACAAAACAGTGCATTTCATGATAATTTCTTAGAATTAGGTTACGACCTTTCTAAAGTAATGTTCGTTGCAACCTCTAACAGTTTAAATACCATTCAACCGGCTTTATTAGACCGTATGGAAATTATTAATGTTACAGGATATACGATTGAAGAAAAAGTAGAAATTGCAAAACGTCATCTACTTCCAAAACAAATAAAAGAACACGGTTTAACAGATAAGGATATTAAAATAGGAAAACCTCAATTAGAGAAAATCGTTGAAGGATATACTAGAGAATCTGGAGTGCGTGGTCTTGAAAAACAAATTGCTAAAATGGTGCGTTATGTCGCTAAAAACATTGCCATGGAAGACGAGTATAACGTAAAAATCTCTAACGAAGATATTATTACAGTACTTGGCGGACCAAAATTAGAACGCGATAAATACGAGAATAATAATGTTGCTGGTGTTGTTACAGGTTTGGCTTGGACACGAGTAGGTGGAGACATTCTGTTTATTGAATCTATTCTATCTAAAGGAAAAGGAAATTTAAGTATTACCGGTAATTTAGGTAAAGTCATGAAAGAATCGGCTACCATTGCTATGGAATACATTAAAGCAAATGCCGAAGAATTAGATTTAAACCCTGATATATTCGATAAATATAATGTACATATTCACGTGCCAGAAGGAGCAACACCTAAAGATGGTCCAAGTGCAGGTGTAACCATGTTAACATCTTTAGTGTCGCTATTTACACAACGTAAAGTAAAAAGCAGTTTAGCAATGACAGGAGAAATAACGTTACGTGGTAAAGTATTACCTGTTGGAGGAATTAAAGAAAAAATTCTAGCAGCAAAACGTGCAAGAATTAAAGAAATCATGTTGTGTGAAGAAAATAGACGTGATATTGAAGAAATAAAACAAGAATATCTTAAAGGCTTAACATTCCATTATGTTACAGACATGAGTGATGTTTTAAAATTTGCTTTAACAGACGAAAAAGTAAAAAATGCAAAGACATTATAGTTTAATATAAGGGAGTTACCTTAATATATAATTTAAAAACATCTAAAACCGTAAGGTCTTAGATGTTTTTTTTTATTCTAATTACTATAGAGCTAGATATAATAGGAGTAAAAAAACATTATTTATGTGTAAAAATATAATTGATAAATCGACGTTTTAAACTTAAGATTTATTTAATTTGCATCCGTATGAGGCGAAAATTAGCATTATTATTTATTGGTTGTTGTAGTTATGTCGCATCTGCTCAATTGGGTGGTGAGTCTACTTATCAATTTTTAAATTTAGTGTCATCTCCACGTCAAGCTGCTTTAGGCGGAAAAGTACTTACCAATGTCGATTACGATGTTACACAGGCGTTATACAATCCAGCAACTATTAATGTTGAAATGGATAATCAGCTCGCTTTAAACTATACCAGTCATTTAGGTGCTGTAAGTTATGGTACAGCTGCTTACGCATATACTTACGACAGACGTACAAAAACATTACATGCGGGAATTACCTATGTAAATTATGGAGAATTTGATGGATACGATGAAGATGGGAATGAAACAGGAACATTTACAGGAAGTGAATCTGCTTTATCTGTAGGATATGCTACGCGTATTGGGTATTCAGATTTTTATGTAGGCGCTAATCTTAAATTCATAACATCTACTTTAGAACAATATTCATCATTAGGTGCTGCAGTAGATTTAGGTATGATTTACATCGACGATAAATTAAATTTTAATGCAGCTTTAGTGATTAGAAATTTTGGTACACAGATAACAACATATGCAGGACAGAATGAACCTTTACCTTTTGAAATTGATTTAGGATTCTCTCAAAAATTAGAAAATGTCCCCATTCGTTGGCATGTAACTCTAGAAAACCTACAGGAATGGCCCATAGCAGTTTCTAATCCTGCGCGAGTAGAAAGTGATTTAGAAGGTAACCAAACCGAAGAAGATGTTACTTTTGTACAAAATGTTTTCCGTCATACTATTTTAGGAGCAGAATTATTCCCTGATAGCGGATTTAATATTCGTATAGGATACAGTTTTAGAAGAGGTGAGGAGTTACGTATCGTAGACGAACGAAATTTTTCTGGATTATCTGCAGGAATCGGAATTAAAATGAATAGAATGCGATTTAGCTATACGTATGCCAAGTATTCAAGTGCAGCGAGTTCAAGCTATTTCGGAATTAATATAGATTTACAATAATGAAACAAATTACAATTGCTATAGACGGATTTTCGTCAACAGGAAAAAGTACAATTGCTAAATTGATAGCAAAATCTTTAGAATATATTTATGTAGATTCTGGAGCGATGTATCGTGCAATTACTTTTTTTGCAATGAAAAAAGGGATGATTACTCCAGATCATTTCGATAGAGAAGCACTTATTTCAGAATTACCTAACGCACAAGTCTCGTTTAAATTTAATGAAGAATTAGGCTTTGCCGAAGTCTATTTAAATAATGAAAATATAGAGAAAAGCATACGTACTTTAGAAGTTTCTAATTTAGTAAGCATTGTGGCAGCGGTTCCAGAAGTAAGAGCTCAATTAGTGAAAATACAAAAACATATAGGTAAAAATAAAGCCGTTGTTATGGATGGTCGTGATATAGGAACTGTTGTTTTTCCAGATGCAGAACTTAAAATTTTTATGACGGCTACTGCAGAAACTCGTGCTTTACGACGTTATAATGAATTAAAAAATAATGGTGAACATATAACTTTTGAAGCCGTATTAGAAAATGTACAAAAACGAGATCATTTAGATAGTACACGAGAAGATTCTCCTTTAATGAAAGCAGACGATGCTATAGCTATCGATAATTCTAACGCAACTATAAAAGAACAGTTCGATCATATCTTAAAACTTGTAGAATCTGTTATAAAAGAATAAATAAAAAAAGAGCAATCTAATAGATTGCTCTTTTTTTTATTAAAAGAATTCCAATTATAAATTTGGAATAATTAATTCTTGATCCGGGTAAATAACATCAGGATTCTTAAGAATATTAGTATTTGCTTTAAAAATTGCTTGGTATTTTGAAGCGTCTCCATAATATTGTTTTGCAATTTTCCCTAAAGTATCACCACTTTTCACAGTATGTCTGTGAAAAACACTAGTATCTTCAACACTTATGTTTGCCATTATATCTGTAGGACTTTCACCACCAATAGCTTTAATTTTATCCCAAATTTGATTTTTATCATACTGTGTTTTAGCAGTACCTTTTACTTTTAAAACACCATTTTCTTCAGATACGTCTCCATTTTGAATGTTAAGTGATTCACCTAAATCAAGAACGTCTTGATATTTTGCTTTTGCTGTCATAATTAAAATGTATTTATTGTGATTACAAGATATTAATTTTCTTTTAAGAAGAAGTATTTTTTTTAACAATTAGAAAATAACAATAATGCACTTGTTTCCAGTAGTTTAATTTAGATTATAAAATTAGGCTATATTAAAAAATATAATTAATTTTGCACTCCTTTTAGCAACTTTTGGAAAGATAAGAGGAACTGAAAAATTTATATATAACACTTCTATGTGTTCGTTGCATAATTCTTCCAAGAATATATAGGATACAAGATGTAATGTAGTTAGTTAACGCGAAAGCAAAGACAAATACATTATTAATTTATTATTTAATGGCTGAAAAAGCAAAACAAGCTGAAGTTGAAGCAACTGAAGCACAATCTGTAGAAGCTCCACAAGTATCTGAAGCTCAAGCAAACCCTGAAAAATTCTTAGCAGATTTTAACTGGCACAACTACCAAGAAGGTATTGATGAAGTTGAAGATTCTCAATTAAAAGAATTTGAAAAATTAGTAGCAGAAAATTTCGTTGACACATTAAACGACGAAGTAGTAGAAGGAACTGTAGTACACATTTCTGACCGTGATGCTATTATTGATATCAATGCTAAATCTGAAGGTGTAATTTCGTTAAACGAATTCCGTTACAACCCGAACTTAGCAGTTGGTGACAAAGTAGAGGTGTTAATTGATGTGCGTGAAGATGCAACAGGACAATTAGTATTATCTCACAGAAAAGCGCGTGTAATTAAAGCATGGGATCGTGTTAACAATGCACATGATACTGGTGAAATCGTTAATGGTTTTGTTAAGTGTAGAACTAAAGGTGGTATGATCGTTGACGTATTTGGTATTGAAGCATTCTTACCAGGTTCTCAAATCGATGTTAAACCAATTAGAGACTACGATCAATATGTAAACAAAACAATGGAATTCAAAGTTGTGAAAATCAACCACGAATTTAAAAACGTTGTTGTGTCTCATAAAGCACTTATCGAAGCTGATATTGAAGAACAGAAAAAAGAAATTATTGGTCAATTAGAAAAAGGACAAGTATTAGAAGGTGTTGTTAAAAACATTACGTCTTATGGTGTCTTTATCGACCTTGGTGGAGTAGATGGATTAATTCACATTACAGATCTTTCTTGGTCTAGAATTAACCACCCTAACGAAATCGTCGAATTAGATCAAAAATTAAACGTTGTTATTCTTGACTTCGATGAAGACAAATCAAGAATCCAATTAGGTCTTAAGCAATTATCTAAACACCCTTGGGATGCTTTAAGTGAAGAAGTTAAAGTTGGAGACAAAGTTAAAGGTAAAGTAGTTGTAATCGCAGATTACGGTGCATTTATCGAAGTTGCAGAAGGTGTTGAAGGTTTAGTTCACGTTTCTGAAATGTCTTGGTCTACTCACTTACGTTCAGCTCAAGATTTCGTATCTGTTGGAGACGAAGTTGAAGCAGTTATCTTAACTCTAGATAGAGAAGAACGTAAAATGTCTCTTGGAATTAAGCAATTAACTCCAGATCCATGGACAGACATTACTACTAAATACCCATTAGCTTCTAAGCATACAGGTATTGTACGTAACTTTACAAACTTTGGTGTATTTGTTGAATTAGAAGAAGGAATTGACGGATTAATTTATATCTCTGATTTATCTTGGACTAAGAAAATTAAACACCCATCTGAATTCTGCGCTGTAGGAGATAAATTAGATGTTGTTGTATTAGAATTGGATGTTGAAGGACGTAAATTATCTTTAGGTCACAAACAAACAACTGCTAATCCTTGGGATAAATATGAAACTGAATTTGCAGTAGGTACTGTACATACAGCTGCTATCGCAGAAGTTGTAGATAAAGGTGCTACAATCGACTTTAACGAAGATATCGTTGCTTTCGTTCCTTCTCGTCATTTAGAGAAAGAAGATGGTTCTAAATTAGGAAAAGGAGATTCAGCAGAATTCAAAATCATCGAATTCAACAAAGAATTTAAAAGAGTAGTAGCTTCGCATACTGCTATCTTTAAAGAGGAAGAGATTGCTAACGTAAAAGCTGCTGTTAAAAAACAGTCTGCTGCTGCAGCAGAATCTAAACCAACTTTAGGAGATGCAAACGATGCTTTACAAGCTCTTAAAGACAAAATGGAAGGAAAATAATTTTCTAACCATTTATAATTTAAAAGCCTTCCAAAAAATTGGAAGGCTTTTTTTATGTTTTATACCTTTGGTAATCCCAAGTATTAAATTTTTACATTACCTTTGTTAAGCAAATACGTTTGGAAACAATATGAGTCAAAAAGTGTTACTTAATGCAACAGAGGTAAACATCATTCTTCATCGATTGGCTTGTCAACTTATTGAAAAACATAACGATTTTACCAATACCGTTTTAGTAGGATTACAACCCAGAGGGAAGTTCTTAGCTAAGCGGTTAGCCAAAATTCTAAAAGAAGATTATAAGATTAAAGATCTTAAGTTAGGCCTTTTAGATATTACTTTTTATCGTGATGATTTTAGAAGAAGTGACAAACCTCTGGAAGCCAATACCACAGAAATAGATTTTGTAGTTGAAAATAAAAATGTTGTTTTTATAGACGATGTTTTATATACAGGACGAAGTATTCGTGCTGCACTTACTGCAATTCAATCTTTTGGAAGACCAGAAGAAATAGAACTATTAACGTTAATAGATAGACGTTTTAGTAGACATTTACCTATACAGCCAAATTATCGTGGCCGTCAAGTAGATGCAATAAATAAAGAAAAAGTAATAGTACAATGGCAAGAACAAGGCGATGAAGATGCCGTGTACTTAATAAATAATTAGACTAAGATGAGCGAATTAAGTGTGAATCACTTACTAGGTATTAAATATCTTAAAAAAGAAGATATTCAATTAATTTTTGAAACTGCCGATCATTTTAAAGAAGTTATTAATAGGCCCATTAAAAAAGTGCCTTCACTTCGAGATATTACTATTGCAAATCTGTTTTTCGAAAATTCTACGCGAACGAAATTATCTTTCGAACTCGCTGAAAAACGATTATCTGCAGATGTAATCAATTTCTCAGCATCTCAATCTTCGGTTAAAAAAGGGGAAACCCTAATAGATACTGTAAACAACATTTTATCTATGAAAGTAGATATGGTCGTTATGCGTCATCCCAATCCTGGAGCTGGTGTATTTCTGTCTAAACATGTTAATGCAAGTATTGTTAATGCAGGAGACGGTGCCCACGAACATCCAACCCAAGCTTTATTAGATTCGTATTCTATACGCGAACGTTTAGGTGAAGTTAAAGGTAAAAACGTGGTTATTGTTGGAGATATTCTTCATAGTCGAGTAGCCCTTTCAAATATATACGCATTACAACTTCAGGGTGCTAAAGTTATGGTTTGCGGACCAAAAACTTTAATTCCGAAATATATAGATAAACTTGGAGTGACAGTTGAAACGGATTTACGTAAGGCTTTAGAATGGTGTGATGTTGCCAATATGCTTCGTGTACAAAACGAACGTATGGATATTAGTTATTTTCCATCTACTCGAGAATACACACAACAATTTGGTGTAGACAAAGCATTACTAGATAGTTTAAATAAAGAGATTACCATTATGCACCCAGGTCCTATTAATCGTGGTGTAGAAATTACAAGTGATGTTGCTGATTCTAAACAAGCCATTATTTTAGACCAAGTACAAAATGGTGTAGCGATTAGAATGGCTGTAATTTATTTATTAGCTTCAAAAATAAAACAATAATTATGATTTTAAATACAGAAGGTAACACCACAATTGTTACTCAAGAACATGCAACTCCAGCCCAATTAGTAAAAAAAATGGAGGAATCATATTCAAAATTTAAAAACGACAATGTTATTGTTAACTTATCGTCTTTAAATAAACTCTCTTTAGAAAATATTATTGAATTTCTTCAATTTTCAAATACCCATAGAAAAGCTAAACATTCTTTTGTACTTGTATCAGACAAAACAAATTTAGATCAGCCAATAGAAGAAATAATTGTAGTGCCTACCTTAGAGGAAGCTTACGATATTATCGAGATGGAAAACATGGAACGCGATCTAGGATTTTAAGTTATGCAATTAACTATTCTTGGTTGTCATAGTGCAACCCCTCGTATTTCTGCGCATCAAACCTCACAAGTTTTAGAGATTAAAAATCATGTATTTTTAATTGACTGTGGAGAAGGTACCCAAGTACAACTTAGAAAATACAAGGTTAAATTTAACCGTATAAAACATATTTTTATATCTCACCTTCATGGCGATCATTATTTTGGTCTTGTAGGTTTAGTATCTACTTTTAGATTATTAACTCGAGAAACCGATTTACACATTTATGGCCCAAAAGGTCTAGAAGAAGTCATTACACTTCAAATGAAACTCGGAGGTTCTTGGACTAATTTCAAACTCATATTTCACGAATTAACATCTAAAGAATCTGAATTAATTTATGAAGATGATAAGGTTGAAGTACACACCATTCCTTTAAAACATCGTGTATACACCAATGGGTTTCTGTTTAAAGAAAAAACGGGTGAACGTAAACTTAATATGAATGCTATTTTAGAAGATAATATCCATGTGGCTTACTATAGAAAATTAAAGCAAGGTGCCAATATTATAAATGAAGATGGTAATTTAGTTAAAAATGAAACAGTAACTAAAGCACCATCTAAACCCAAAAGTTATGCATTTTGTAGCGATACAGTCTATACCGAATCTATTGTACCTATTATAAAAAATGTCGATTTGTTATATCATGAATCTACATTTTTAGAAAAACATGAAAAAAATGCTTTTCCTACAAAACATTGTACTGCCAAGCAAGCCGCTAGTATTGCCAAACAAGCAAATGCTAAACAACTTGTTTTAGGTCATTTTTCTACACGTTACGATGATTTAGATGAATTTAAAACAGAAGCTCAAGAAGTTTTTGAACCTGTAGATATAGCCGCAGCTGGCAAAGTATTTAAAGTTTAATTTATACTATATTACGATTATGGAAGAACAAGATTTAAGTAATTATAGAAAAACTTACGATAAAAGAGAACTTCTAGCAGAAGATACTCCAGAAAACCCATTAGAGTTGTTTAGAACGTGGTTTATGGACGTAGATCAGCATTTCTTAGAAGACGAAACTAACGCCATGACAGTCTCTACAATAGGTTTAGATGGGTTTCCAAAGAGTAGAGTAGTGCTCTTAAAACGCTATACATACGAAGGGTTTATTTTCTATACTAATTACGAAAGTGAAAAGGGAAAAGCCATTTTAGCAAATCCAAATGTATGTCTGTCTTTTTTTTGGCCAAAAGCAGAACGACAAATTATTATAAAAGGTGTTGCCGAAAAAATTGCTCCAAACATGAGTGATGGTTATTTTGAATCACGCCCAAGAGGAAGTCAATTAGGAGCGATAGTCTCTCACCAAAGTGAAGTTGTTGAAAGTCGTGAATTCTTAGATTCTAAATTAAAAGATTTGGAAGATTCCTTTGAAGGAAAAGAAATTCCAAGACCAGAGTATTGGGGCGGATTTATTGTAAAACCAGTTGAACTTGAATTTTGGCAAGGCAGACCTAATAGATTACATGATCGAATTCGCTACAAACTAGAAGACAGCTACGATTGGAAAAAAGAGCGATTATCGCCTTGATTATTCTGTTTTAAAACATAATTAATTTTATTTTACACACCTCTTTTTTATAGTTATAACACATTTAATTGAAGATAGATTATTTTTTATTAATCAAAAAAAGTAGTATTCTTATAATGCTACATAATTTAATTTTAATTAACTTCAATACTTCAACTATTTATAAAACAATGAATTATGATATGTTTTAATAAGCATCACTTCATTATAAGTACTTTAATTATTTCTTTTTGTCTTACAGCTTCTTGTAAACAGGAAAAAGAAACGGCTTTATCTGATTTAGAAATAGTCGAATCTACGTCTTCAACCATTTTTGTGTCCGATAACAATGAAAATGAATATGTGGTCATTACAAACTCAGGGAGTAAAGATGGAATGATAACTGTTTACGATACTAAAGAGAGAATAGATTATATTTTAAAACATATAGAAAATGCAAATGGCACAAAATATAAAAATGAAAACGGTTATACGTTATGGACTAAAGGTAGTGCTTTTACATGGAGTAAAGACAATGATATAATTGCTAAAGGACACCTTAAAACAACAACTTTTGAGGTTGAAAAAGAACCTGCTATTTCTAAATTAAATACTGCGTATTATGGTAATTATGTAAATAGTGGTTACAAAAAAAAAGAGGATGGACACGATTGGGTTGCTATAATAATTAAGCCAATAGACGAATATAGAGCAAAGATTATAATACGTTCTAGAGGAGATAAAAAAAGAGGAACTTGTACTTTTGATGCCATTGGAAATGTAAGTTCTGAAAACACTTTAAAGGTTATTGAAAACAGTATTAACATTGTATTTACTTTTACTGCAGATGGAGTAACAATATCTACAGATACTGAAACAGAAAACGAAGCATTACAGTATTTTTGTTCTGGAGGAGCAAGTTTGTCCGGGACATATACAAAATTAAAAGGTGTTTTAGATACAGAACAAATCGATAAAATTGGCTATTCTAAAACATTAAGCTATAATAATGTTTTTTATAATATTGAAGAAAATAAAGGCATTATAACTATGACTCCTAGAGGATTAGATATTGAATCTTTAGAAATAAGTGCTGTTCATGGGGAAATTATTAATGTAGAAATAGATGATTTAAATAACGATACATTTCCAGAAATACTAGTTTATACAACATCTGGAACAGATAAAAGAGGCGAAGTTTTTGGATTTTCTGTAAATAATGAAAAATCCATGAGTACAATAAAAGTTTCTAATACTGCCGAGCTTAATGAAGCGCATTCAGGCTATCAAGGACATGACGAATTTGCTATGGTTGAAGGTACATTTATTCAACGGTTTCCTATTTATGAAAACAATCAACCTACAGGAAAAACAAGACAAATTCAGTATAAATTAGATGAAGGCGATAATGTTTTAAAACAATTAGTGTTAGATAAAATCGTTGAATATTAACATTGCAATTATCAACTTAAAACAAAAAATCTCGAGCTTATAAACTCGAGATTTTTTATTCTTAATATTTTTAATAAAAACTTAAATATTATAACATTCTTATTATTTAGTATACACTTGATTTTCCTGTTCTGCAACACGAATAAATGTAGTGCGTTTTGTTAATTCTTTTAAACGAGCAGCACCCACATACGTACATGTACTTCGTATTCCTCCCAAAATATCTTGTAGTGTATATTCTACAGGACCTTTAAAAGGTACTTCTACAGTCTTACCTTCACTTGCTCTATACTCTGCAACACCACCAACATATTTGTGCATTGCAGTTTCGCTACTCATGCCATAAAATTGTTTAAATTGTTTGCCTTCACGTGTTATTAATTCTCCGCCACTTTCTTCATGTCCAGCAAGCATACCTCCAAGCATTACAAAATCTGCTCCAGCACCAAACGCTTTAGAGACATCTCCAGGAACAGCACAACCGCCATCACTAATTATTTGTCCGCCTAATCCATGTGCTGCATCTGCGCACTCTATAATCGCAGAAAGTTGCGGATAACCTACACCTGTTTTAACTCGAGTAGTACATACAGATCCAGGACCAATTCCTACTTTAACAATGTCTGCACCAGAAAGCAATAATTCTTCAACCATTTCTCCTGTAACAACGTTTCCTGCTATAATTACTTTATCAGGATGCTGAGCTCTAGTTTTTTTCACAAATTTTACAAAATGTTCAGAATATCCGTTTGCAACATCAATACATATAAAACGAAGTTCAGGATGTGTTTTAAAAATCTGTTTCAGTTTTTCGCTATCATTAGCATTTGTTCCAGTGCTTACTGCTATGTAATTTTCAATACCTTTTGGAGCTTCTAACATAAATGCATTCCATTCTTCTAAACTGTAATGTTTTTGAATGGCTGTAAATAAGTTATGTTTTGCTAAGGCTAAGGCTAAAGAAAACGTACCTACGGTATCCATGTTTGCAGCCATAATGGGAACACCTGTCCATTTGGACTGACTATGTAAAAATGTAAATTCTCGATCTAAACTTACTTGTGAACGGCTTTTTAATGTTGATCTTTTGGGGCGAAACATAACATCTTTAAAGCCTAATTTTATTTCATTTTCAATACGCATACAAGTGGGATTTTATTACTTTATAAAAATACATTAAAGTTCTTTATAAGAAAAAATATTGCAAAAAATAGCCCAAACTTTAATTAAGTTTGGGCTTTATATATGTTAGAATATAATTCTATTTTGAAGCTAAAAAACTAATTTCAACATTTACAAATTTAGGTAAGTTTGCAACTTCTACAGTTTCTCTAGCAGGGGCCGTGGCTTCATTAAAATACTGACCATAGATTTCGTTTATTTGAGCAAAGTTATTCATGTCACTAATAAAGATAGAGGTTTTAATAACATCTTCGAAAGTCATATCTGCAGCTTTTAAAATAGCCTCCATATTTTTCATGACTTGAGTTGTTTCAGTTTTAATATCATCTAAAACCAATTCGCTAGTTGCTGGATTAATTGCTATTTGACCAGAAGCATATAACATACCATTTTTTAAAACAGCTTGATTGTAAGGACCAATAGGAGCAGGAGCATCTGGTGTTGTAATAATTGTTTTCATATATATAATTTTATAGACTTTTATCTGATTGCAAACGTTTATCGTACTTAAGATCGCTTAAAATACTTGATTTTATACCAATAAAGAAGTACCATGATTTACTAGTTCCAAAGGGTACCCAACTAAAATTCATTTTCCAACTTAACAAATCACGTTCTAAACGTAATTGGGTATAGGTAAATCCCATATCTTTGAAATCGTAACCTGACGATGCTCCCACACTCCAACGTGGAGAAAGTGAAACATCTCCAGAAAACATTAAGGAATGTGACGAAATCTCGTTCTGCCTAGCGGAATTGGAATAATTAACAGCATAGGCTAAGTTTAATGTCCAGGGTATTTTATAATTATAGAATTTGTTATCATTTTCCTTATCTTTCTCATCTTCATCCTCTTCTTTATCATCAAAAAAACTATTATTAGAAAAATCCTGAGACACACCAAATAAGTCGTCATCACGTCCTCCACCACGTAAATTTTCTTGTATCCCTTTATCGTCTTCTTTAGATTTTCCACTAAATAATTCGTTAGATAAAGAGTAACTTAAAGTTAAGTTCGCACTTGTTAATCTAAACAGACTTCCATTATTATTAATATTATATACATCGACCTTAGAATTAGTATTGTCTAAAGCATAAGGATCTAGAGTAGCTCCAAAGTTGATATTCATTTTACTATCAAAAACAGATGTTCCTCCACTAATTCTAAGAGGACTCCATTGTAATGAATCTCCTGCAAAATTATAAGATGTTGAAAACGTTAAACTATTTATAAGTGTAATCTTTTTTGCTTCTGTTGCTGTACTATCTTTATCTTTTATTTTCGCTTCTAAGTTATTGGATAACGAAAATCCTACAGAGGATGAAAAATTTTCGTTAGGAGCGCCGTATATAGATTCTTCAAAACGGGAATACGTTTCAAGAGCAGTTCCATCGGTAGAAATAACTTCATACGTATCGTAATACTGATCGAAAGACGGTGTTAAACTGTAGCTAATAGACGGTCTCATAACGTGTCTTATCGCTTGAATTTTAGGATCTTTTCCCTCTCCTTTAAAATCGAACATACCATAAATAGTTGTTCCCAAACTAGCACTAAAATTATAAGTTCTATAGGCATCGAAACCATTTACAGTTTCAGTAACTGTTTCATCTAAATCTTCGTCGTAATATCTATTTATGGTTTTAAATGTCCAGTTTTCTTCAAATGTGGTTCCTGTACTTAAACTTAAATAATTAAAAAGTTTAAAGTTGGTACTTATTGGTATAGTATGTTGTACACCTGCTTCGGCATCTTTAAACATTTGAGGTTTGAAAAATAAAGAATCGGTAGTTTCAATCTGATTTTCAGCATCTACAGAATACTGAAAATTTATATTATCAATAATACCGCTTTTTGTACCTGTCTTTGGTGCAAAGGGGTAAACCCGATCTACACTACCAGATATATTTGGTAAGGACATATTAATAACCTCAGTAGTCGTATTCTGTGAATGTGTTGCCGCTACACTAACATTAACCTGTGGTGAACCTGTAAATGATTTTGAATAAGCTACAGAAGATGATAATGTATTATTTAAATAGTTACCTGTGTTTAATGAATTTACAGAGGTCTGATAATATGAACTACTCCCTAAGTTTACAGAGGCAGAAAAACTTGAGTTTGGATTAGATTTTGAATCCTGACTATGAGACCAACGAATGTTATATATAGTAGATTTAGAATAGTCGGGAAACCCTTTTTCACTATCAATTAAGCTTTCATATCTAAAAGACATCTTACCACTAAACTTATATTTTAAAGCATAACTACTTTCAACATTAAAACCATAACTACCATTGGTATAATAATCTCCTAAAACTGTTAAATCTGCATAATCGCTCATTGCAAAATAATATCCACCATTTTGAAGAAAATACCCACGATCACTATCTTGACCAAAACTAGGAATAATAATACCTGAGGTTTGTTTATCTGTTAAAGGAAAAAAACCAAAAGGCATCGCTATTGGTGTAGGTACATCTGCAATAACCATATGGGTTGGCCCTACAACAATTTTCTTGTCTGGAACAAATTTAATCTTACTCGCTTTAAAATAATATTCTGGATTATCTACATCTTCAGACGTTGTAAACTTCGCTCTGGCCATGTAAATAACCGAATCGTTTTCTTTTTTAACAATAGGAGCTAGGATATTAAATCCGCTCTGTTCTGTTTTAGAATTATAAATTAATGCTTTTTGAGTATCAAAATTAAAACGAATAGAATCAGGTTCTACTACACTTTCTGCTTGGGTAAATACTGGTTTTTGAACCAGTGTACCTGTAGAATCTTTAATACGACCTGCATAAACTTCATTCTTACTATAATCAATAACAATTATACCAGCTTTAATGTTCATATCTTGATAATCTACTTCAGCTTCATTATAAAGGTACAGTTTTTGCTCAGCTCTATTAAAAGAAGTATAATCTTTAGCTGAATACTTTACGATATCAGTTAAAAATTCTTTTTTATGTTTTACACTATCATGTAAAATGGTATCTTGAGCGCGTTCTGTTATTTCTTTTGCTGCTAAACTATCTACACTAATTGTTGGATTAAAAAAAGAAGTTTCAGGAGTTATAGCTTTAATTGCCTTTACAGGTGTAGGCAAGTCTTGAGAATAGCCAAAAGTGTTGATAAGCACTGTAAAACTTAAAGCTAAAAGTATTTGAAAGTAGTTTGAACGCAATGCTTTTAAATGTATTTTTGTAAAGTTTAAAATAGTGTTTTAAAAAAGTCAAAATTACATATATATTTTTTGAGAACGATTAATATTCACTAAATTTTAATAATAAACAGTAGCCTTTACATTTATAGTCTTTATGAGAACAAAACCTATTATATTTATATTACCTATTTTATTCTTCTTTTTGTTAACAGCATTCACTAGCGATAAATCTCTCAAAACCAACAAATTCGTTGTTGTTTTAGATGCTGGTCATGGTGGTCATGATCCAGGAAAACCTACAAAATACGGGTTCACGGAAAAAGAAGTCGCTTTAAAAATTGTGTTAAAAATAGGAGCAGAGTTAGAGAAAAATCCTGATATAAAAGTGATTTACACCCGTAAAACAGATGTTTTTGTAACGTTAAGAGGGCGTGCAAAAATTGCTAATGAAGCAGATGCAGACTTATTTGTATCTGTACATTGTAATGCACACGACACTCAAGCTTCGGGAACAGAAACATATGTTGTAGGTGTTGCCAATACCAAACGTAATTTTGATGTGGCAAAACTAGAAAACGAGGTAATCCTTTTAGAGGATGATTACGAAACACATTACGATGGCTTTAATCCTAATGCACCAGAATCTTTAATTGGGTTAACATTAATGCAAGAAGATTATATAGATCATAGTATTTTACTAGCAAGTATGATTGAAAATAATTTTACAAACAAATTAAAACGTAAAAGTAGAGGTGTAAAACAAGCCAGTTTATGGGTTATGCATAATACCTACATGCCAAGTGTACTTATTGAAACTGGATTTATAACGAATAATGAAGAGGGACATTATTTAAATTCTAACAAAGGACAAATAGAAATTTCTTCAGCAATTAGAGATGCTATTTTAGAATACAAAAAAACGTTAGATTTAAATGTTGGTGAACATATTGGCACACCAAGAAAACAACCAATAACTAAAGACATAGAGGAATTGGATGAAGAAATAGCTGTAGAAACTACAGTACCAGAAGAAACCAAAACATATAGCCAAATAGAATTTAAGGTGCAAATTGCTGCAAGTTCTACAAAGTTAGAAACTAAACCTTATAATTTTAATGGATTAAACCCAATATCTAGAGGTAAAGTAGGACGTTTGTACAAATATTATTATGGTAGCGCTTCAACTTATACTGAAGCAAAAGGGTTATTATCTCGAGCAAAAGCAAAAGGATTTAACACCAGTTATATCGTGGCTTTTAAAAATGGAGAACAAGTACATATTGATACAGCACTAAAAACAGCATCAAATTAGTGAATTCTAATTATATTATTTCTAATTTTGTTTATTAACTAAAAACATTGCTTTGAAGATATCAAAAGAAATCAAAATAGCAGTCCTTGTTATTGCAGGGATTATATTTTTAATATTTGGAATTAATTTTTTAAAAGGTGAAAATTTATTCTCTTCTTCTAGAACATTTTATGTTAATTACGACAATGTTGAAGGTTTAACACTATCAACCCCTGTTACAATTAGCGGTTTACCTGTTGGTAAAGTCAAAAATATTAAATTAAAAGACGATGCAACCTTAATAGTTACATTACTTATAGATAATGATTATTCATTTTCTAAAAATAGTACTGCAGAACTTTATGATACTAGTTTAATTGGAGGAAAATCTATTGCTATTATTCCTGCTTTAGATAATGCAGAACTAGCAAAAGATGAAGATTTTTTAATTGCAAATAGAAAATCTGGATTAACAGATTTACTTGGAGAACAATTAGCGCCTTTGCAACAAAAAATCGAATCGTTAACACAGAATGCAGATTCTTTACTTTTAAGTTTTAGTAATATTTTTGATGATAAGACTACAAATAATCTTAAAAATGCTATTGCGTCTTTAGACCAAACAATAACATCTTTTAATTCTACATCACAATCTTTAAATAGAATATTAACAAGTAATGAAGATAATATAAACGTAACATTATCTAATTTAAATAATACAACTAGTAATTTTTCTAAGATTTCAGATTCTTTAGCTGCAACAAATATTTCTGGAGTGGTAAAGAACTTAGAGCAATCGTTAGCTTCTTTTAACGGCGTATTAGATGATGTAAATAATGGTGAAGGTTCTTTAGGTAAATTATTAAAAGACGACCAATTATATGATAATTTAGAAGGCGCAACACTTCAACTAGAACAATTGCTTCAAGATATGAAACTTAATCCTAAGCGTTATATTCATTTTTCTGTATTCGGAAAAAAACCAAATGATTTTGATGCTGTAGAAAATCAAGCTGAAGATAATGGTACAAATTTGGAAGTACAGTAACCTAAAAACTAATTAATTTATGAGCATTATTCCTAACATATTATTCGCGATAATTTTAATTGCCGGTATCGGTTACTTTACAAAAAATGTAAAGAAATTAATACGTAACATTAATTTAGGTCGAGATATAGACGTTAGCGATAATAAGCCTCAGCGTTGGAAAAATATGGCCAGAATTGCCTTAGGGCAGAGTAAAATGGTTAGTCGTCCAATTGCTGGTTTTTTACACATCATTGTATATGTCGGATTTGTTATAATAAACATAGAAGTCTTAGAAATTATTATTGATGGCCTTTTCGGAACACACCGTATTTTCTCGGCAACGGGAATAATTTACTCTTGTTTAATTGGTACTTTCGAAATTTTAGCTTTTTTAGTTTTTGTCGCTGTAATTATATTTTGGATCAGAAGAAACGTTATTAAATTACAACGCTTCTGGAAATCTGAAATGAAAGGCTGGCCAAAAAGCGATGGAAATATCATCTTGTACTTCGAAATGGTATTAATGACTTTATTTTTAGTTATGAATGCAACCGATGTACAGTTTCAAGCAATGCATAGCGGAAATGTAATTAGTCAATTTATAACTCCTTTATTTAGTGGTCTTTCAGATGGCACACTTCATATGATAGAAAGAACAGCTTGGTGGTTACATATTACTGGTATCTTAATCTTCTTGAATTACTTATATTTTTCTAAACATTTACATATCCTTTTAGCGTTTCCAAACACCTATTATGGCAGCTTAAAACCTAAAGGAGAATTAGATAATCTAGAAGCTGTAACTAAAGAAGTGAAGATGATGATGGATCCTAATATAGATCCATTTGCAGCACCTCCAGAAGATGAATCAGGAGAAGAGGAAGTGGCTAAATTTGGGGCTAGTGATGTTCAAGATTTAAGCTGGGTACAATTATTAAATGCATACACCTGTACAGAATGCGGACGTTGTACAAGCGAATGCCCTGCCAACCAAACAGGAAAAAAATTATCGCCTCGTAAAATCATGATGGATACCAGAGATCGTTTGGAAGAAGTCGGTAAAAATATAGATGCCAATAACGGTGTCTTTAACGACGATGGAAAACAATTATTTGGCGATTATATTACTAACGAAGAACTTTGGGCATGTACCTCTTGTAACGCGTGCGTAGAAGCTTGTCCTGTTAGTATAAATCCATTATCTATCATAATAGATATGAGACGTTATTTAGTTATGGAACAGTCTGCTGCTCCTGTAGAGTTAAATAACATGATGACAAATATAGAAAACAACGGTGCACCATGGCCTTACAACCAAATGGATCGTTTAAATTGGAAAGACGAATAAGTTTTAATATGCTTAAAGTTTATAAATACATAAAATCAAAATAGAGAGATGAGCGAATTACTAAAAGTGCCAACTATGGCAGAATATATGGCTCAAGGCAAACAACCTGACGTTTTGTTTTGGGTTGGTTGTGCTGGAAGTTTTGATGATAGAGCAAAAAAAATCACCAAAGCATTTGTAAAATTATTAAACAAAGCGAATGTCGATTTTGCAGTTTTAGGTACAGAAGAAAGTTGTACTGGAGATCCTGCAAAACGTGCGGGGAATGAGTTTCTATTTCAAATGCAAGCAGTTACTAATATTGAAGTTTTAAATGACTACGAGGTTAAAAAAATTGTTACGGCATGTCCGCACTGCTTCAATACCATCAAAAATGAATATCCAGAATTAGGAGGAAATTACGAAGTGATGCATCACACGCAATTTCTAAAATCGTTATTAGATGAAGGGAAACTAACTATAGAAGGTGGTCAGTTTAAAGGGAAACGCATCACATTTCATGATCCTTGTTATTTGGGTCGTGCAAATAATGTGTACGAAGCACCTCGTGATTTAATTAGGAAGTTAGAAGCCGAATTAGTCGAAATGAAAAATTGCAAAAGTAAAGGCCTTTGTTGTGGTGCTGGTGGTGCTCAAATGTTTAAAGATGCAGAAAAAGGCGATAAAGAAGTTAATGTAGCACGTACAGAACAAGCTATAGAAGTAAAACCAGATATTATTGCTGCTGGTTGTCCGTTTTGTAATACCATGATGACAGATGGTGTGAAGGCTAAAGACAAAGAAGCTGATGTTGAAGTTATGGATATAGCCGAACTTATTGCAAATGCACAAGATTTATAGATGAAAAAGACTATTACAACCGCACTTTTATGTTTGATTTCTAGTTTTCTTTTTGCACAAGAACTAACTAAAGACGAATTGGTTGAAATTATTTCTAATGAATCTTGCGAGTGTATAAATGGGAAAGGGCTTGATTTTAATGCTATAGATAAACAGAAACTAGAATTAAATTTTGGTTTATGTATTATTGAAAGTTATACTAAACATCCAGAAGGCAGTGAGCTACTAAATGTATCTTTTAATGATGAAGAATCTTTAGAAGCTTTAGGAGAATTAGTTGCTTTAAAAATGATGACTAGCTGTCCTGATATTATGTCTCTAATGGTGGGAAATTATTTAGAAGATGACTCCATTATAACTGAAGCACCTCAGAATAACACCCTAAACGGACTTGCCTTTTTAAGTCTAAAATCCAATCAACAATTCAATACATTATCTTTTAAAGATCCATCTAATGGCAGAACGTATAGTTTTTTATGGTTAGAGTATTTTGATGGTTCCCAATTACTTGAAAACGAGAAAAAACTTAAAAAGCATGTATTTAATATTCAATTTAAAGAACAAGACTTCTACGATCCAAAAATTAATGATTATAGAAATTTTAAAATAATAACTAAGTTAACAGAACAATAAATGTTAGTAGATTTTAATACATTACCCGAAACTTCAAAAGTTTGGATTTATCAAGCCAATCGTTCTTTTTCAGATCAAGAATTAGAAGAAATAAAATCTAAAGTAGAAGTTTTTTTAGAAAACTGGACCGCTCATGGCGCAGATTTAAGTGCCGGTTATCAAATTAAATACAAGCGTTTTATAATATTTGGTTTAAACCAAGACATTAACAATGCTTCAGGTTGCTCTGTAGATGCTTCTGTACGGTTTATTCAACAATTAGAAAAAGAATACAATGTAGATTTATTAGACAAAATGAATGTGTCTTATAAACAAGGTGAATTTGTTGCTTATAAAACGTTAACCGAATTTAGAAAAATGGCTAAAGATAAAGCGGTATCTAAAAATACAATTGTCTTTAATAATTTAGTAACCAATATCGCAGAATACAATGAAAATTGGGAAGTTCCAGCAAGCGATAGTTGGCATAACAGATTTCTTAAATAATCTTTACAAAAGAAATAAAAGCTATTAACATACAGTACAGCATTGTATCTTTTAAAATCAAAAAAAAACCAAACCATATACTATGAATAATGAGATTATCTTATTAAACATTTCGGGACAAGATAGACCAGGGTTAACGTCAACCTTAACAGGTGTTTTGGCACAGTCTGGAGCTAAAGTTCTAGATATTGGACAGGCAAACATTCACGATACGTTGTCTTTAGGTATCCTATTCAAGATTAAATCAAAGAAAAAATCGGCTGCGGTTTTAAAAGATATATTGTTTAAAGCTTACGAACTGGGTATTACTGCTAAGTTCACACCTATTACTCTAGATGAATATGAAAAATGGGTGACACTTCAAGGAAAAGACCGTTACATAGTAACTCTTTTAGGTGAAAAATTATCGGCTAAACAAATTTCTGAAGTCACTAAAGTTGTGTCAGATAAAAACTTAAACATCGATGCTATAAAACGATTAACTGGTCGTTTATCATTAGTTAAAGATGAAGAATATCCTAGAGCATCCATACAATTATCTATTAGAGGCCATATTGAAGACAAGTCTGAAATTACAGAAAAATTCATGGATATATCTCGTAAATTGAATGTAGATATAGCTTTTCAAGAAGATAATATTTATAGACGAAACAGACGTTTAGTATGTTTTGATATGGATTCTACTTTAATTCAAACCGAAGTTATAGACGAACTTGCCGAGTTAGCAGGTGTTGGAGCTGAAGTTAAAGCAATTACAGAATCTGCGATGCAAGGAGAAATTGATTTTAATGAAAGTTTTGAAAAACGTATGAAACTTTTAAAAGGATTAAGTGAAGACGTACTTCGGGATGTCGCTGTAAACTTACCTATTACAAAAGGAGCAAGACGACTCATTGATACCTTAAAAAGTTACGGCTTTAAAACGGCAATTTTATCTGGTGGATTTACGTATTTCGGACATTATTTACAAAAAGAATTAGGAATAGACTATGTATACGCTAACCAATTAGAAATTGTAGATGGTGTACTTACAGGAGGCTATCTTGGTGAAATTGTAGACGGAAATAAAAAGGCAGAATATCTTCAAGATATAGCTAAACGAGAAGGTATAAATATTAGCCAAACCATTGCTGTAGGAGATGGAGCTAACGACTTGCCAATGCTTAATCTAGCTGGATTAGGAATTGCTTTTCACGCAAAACCTAAAGTAAAAGATAATGCCCAAAGTTCTATTTCTAGCATCGGTTTAGACGGTGTTTTATATTTATTAGGATATCACGATAGATATATCGATTTAATAGAATAATTAAAACATATAATATTACTTAAAAAAGCTTCACTTCGATTTAATTTAAGTGAAGCTTTTTATATTAGTAGCACTGTTAAGTTTAAATTCATTTAAGAGGTCATATCAATCACAATACAACAATATCAGACCTAAATGCTACTGTATTTATTGCTTTTAATTAATTCTTTATAATTCTATCATAAAGTCTTTTTAACTTCATTTTAAATATGGTAATTTGCTTAATTATTTGCGGTTAAACTGTAATTACAATCAAATTAAATTTCATGCACAAAATTATATATATATCCCTCATCCTTTTTAGTGGTCAACTTTCTTTTAGTCAGAATACAACAAATCCATTAGTTACAAAAGATGCTATTGCTCAAAAAAAATGGGTAGATAGTGTGTATAACGGATTATCGCTTCAAGAAAAAATTGGCCAGTTATTTATGGTGCGTGCCATGACTACAGCAAATACTAGAGATGTAAATAGTATTAGAACTTTGATTAAATATAATCATATTGGCGGAATCATTTATTCTAAAGGCGGTCCCGTTAAATTAGCAAAACTAAACAACACTTATCAAGGTTTATCTAAAGTGCCTTTGTTAATAGGGATGGATGCAGAATGGGGATTAAGTATGCGTTTAGACTCAACATATGCTTTTCCTTGGAATATGACCTTAGGGGCTGTAAAAAACAAACAGTTAATAGAACAAACTGGAAAACACATTGGTGAGCATTGTAAGCGTTTAGGAATACATTTTAACTTTGGTCCAGACGTAGATATTAATACAAATCCAAAAAATCCTATTATTGGAAATCGCTCTTTTGGAGAAGACCGTGAAGCTGTTACAGAACAAGCCGTCGCGTTTATGAAAGGATTACAAAGTGCAGGTGTCATGGCAACAGGTAAACATTTTCCTGGTCATGGAGATACAGAAACCGATTCTCATAAAGCTTTGCCAACCATAAATTTTTCAGAAAAACGTTTAGATTCTATAGAACTGTATCCGTATAAAAAAATGATAAAAAACGGAATGGAAAGTGTTATGGTTGCACATTTAAGTGTCCCTAGTTTAGAAGCTAGACCCGATTTCCCTTCGTCCCTATCTAAATCTATAATCACCGATCTATTAAAAGAAAAAATGGGATTTGAAGGTTTAATATTTACAGATGCTTTAGAAATGAAAGGTGTTGCTAATTTTAGTAGTCCTGGAGATATAGATTTAGCTGCATTTATGGCTGGTAATGATATATTATTAATTTCTGAAGATGTACCAACCGCAATAGCTAAAATTACAGAAGCTTATAATGATGAAACGATAACCGAAGAGCGTTTAGCCTATTCTGTAAAGAAGATATTAATGTCTAAATACAAAGTCGGATTAAATCATTACAAACCTATTAACACCACTAATTTAGTTAAAGATTTAAATAGATTAGAAGACGATATTTTAAATGAAGAATTGTTTGAAAATGCAATTACAGTCGTAAAAAATGATAAAGACATTTTACCTATTCGAGATTTAGATCAAAAAGCGATTGCTTATATGAAAATGGGAGACGATGACGGGACTCCGTTTTTAAATGAATTAAAAAAATACACAAAAGTTCACGAAGTTCTATCAGATTCATACGAATATGTAAAAGACAAGTTAGCAAATTACAATACGGTTATTGTTGGTTTACATCGTTCAAACGACACTCCATGGAAAAGTTATGAATTTACCTCTAGCGAAATTCAACTATTAGATAGTATTTCAAAAACACATAATATTATTTTAGATGTCTTTGTTAAACCTTACGCTTTATTAGATTTACCTGCTATAGATAATATTGAAGCTATAGTAGTTAGCTACCAAAATAGTATTGTTGCTCAAGAAAAATCTGCACAAATTATTTTCGGAGCCATAGACGCCAAAGGAAAACTTCCTGTGTCTGTAGGTAATGGCTTAAAAGCTGGAGACGGCATAGATATTACTGCTATTTCTCGTTTAGGTTATACTGTACCAGAACGCGTAGGTATCGATTCAAAAAAACTTCATAAAATAGATGCTGTTGCACAGCGTGCGGTAGATGAGCATATGACTCCTGGAATTCAGCTTTTAGTAGCCCGAAAAGGAAAAGTAATTTACAATCAAAACTTTGGAAGACATACCTATGATAAAGATTCCGAACCTGTAAAAAGTAACGATTTATACGATATTGCTTCAATCACTAAAATTGTAGCTTCTTTACCTTTACTCATGGAAATAGTAGAAAAAGACGATGAGATTTCTATTAATACCACACTTTCAGAATTAATTCCTGAATATGCAGATTCTAATAAAGCCAACATTACTTTAAAACAAATATTATCGCACTATGCACGTTTAAAACCTTGGATACCGTTTTATGTTGCAACATTAGATTCTACTAAAATGCCTAGTAACAAATACTATAGCAATGCGCCAAGCGAACTCTTTAATATAAAAGTATCTAACAATTTATATTTAAAAAGAGACTATCCAGATACTATGCAACAAATAATTAAAGATACAGATTTGTTACAAACATTAAAATATCGCTATAGTGACCTACCTTATTATATTTTAAAGAAATTTATAGAAACTTATTACGACAGAACATTAGATCAATTAGTTCAAACTCACTTTTATGAATCGTTGGGTATGAATTTAACAACATATAATCCGTATTTAAAGTTTCCTATGAAAGATATTGTACCTACAGAGAACGACACCTATTACAGGCATCAAGTAGTACAAGGGTATGTTCATGATATGGGGGCAGCAATGCAAAACGGAGTAGGTGGTCATGCAGGTGTTTTTAGCAATACAAACGATATTGCTAAAATTATGCAAATGTATTTACAAAAAGGTTTTTATGGAGATAAACGCTATCTTAAACCAGAAACTATAGATATGTTTAATAAAACATACTATTCTAGTAAAGGCAACAGACGTGGATTAGGCTTCGACAAGCCACAATTAGGTACAAGTGGGCCAACATGTGGCTGTGTGTCTATGAAAAGTTTTGGACATTCTGGGTTTACAGGAACCTATACTTGGGCAGATCCCGATGAAGATTTAGTATATGTATTTATGGCGAATAGAACGTATCCTTCTGCAGAAATTAATATGTTATTACGAGAAAATATTAGAACAGATATTCAAGAACTTATCTACGAAGCAATTATAAATTAAGATGCGAATAGGAATAAATTGTTATCCAACATTTGGAGGGAGCGGCGTAGTTGCCACAGAATTGGGATTAGAGTTAGCAAAACGCGGGCATGAAATCCATTTTATAACTTACAATCAGCCAGTAAGGCTAGATTTATTAAGTAATAAAGTTCATTTTCACGAAGTTAAAGTGCCAGAATATCCTTTATTTCATTACCAACCTTACGAGTTGGCCTTATCTAGTAAAATGGTAGATATGGTGAAACTTCATAAAATTGAAATCCTACATGTACATTATGCTATTCCGCATGCGTATGCCGCTTTTATGGCTAAAAAAATGCTGGAACAAGAAGGCATTAATATACCTGTTGTAACCACTCTTCATGGTACAGATATAACTTTAGTTGGGAGTCATCCATTTTACAAACCAGCGGTGTCTTTTAGTATTAATATGTCTGACGCCGTAACCTCTGTTTCAGAAAGTTTAAAAGAAGATACGTTTAGATTATTCGATATTAAAAAAGATATAAACGTAATTACCAATTTTATTGATATTGAAAAATATAAGCATTCATTTACAGATTGCCAACGTGGTATGATGGCTCCCGATAATGAAAAAATCATTACACATATTAGTAATTTAAGACCTGTAAAACGGATATTAGATGTGATTAAAATCTTTTATAATATTCAAAGGGAAATACCAGCTAAACTGATGCTAATTGGTGAAGGTCCAGATAAAGAAGCCGCAGAAAATTTATGCGAAGAATTAGGAATCTTAGAAAAAGTAGTCTTTTTTGGTAGAAGTAATGAAATTGATAAAATTTTATGTTTTAGCGATTTGTTTTTATTACCCTCAGAAACAGAAAGCTTTGGTTTAGCGGCATTAGAAGCAATGGCATCTGGTGTTCCTGTTATCTCAAGTAATACTGGTGGAATTCCTGAAGTTAATGTAAATGGAGTTACTGGATTTTTAAGTAATGTTGGAGATGTAGAAGATATGAGTAAAAATGCAATTTACATTTTAAGTGATGAAGGACGTTTAAAAGAATTTAAAAAGAATGCTAAAGAACGGTCTTATATTTTCGATATACATAATATAGTTCCACAATATGAAAAATTATACAAGGAAACATTAGAAAAGAGTTTACAGTTATAACTTTAATTATATAAAATCTCATATCACGCTTCAGTTTATTTACTAAACCGAAGCGTTTTTTTGTTTATAAACAGTTTTTAAGTCAATAAGGTTGCTTGTTATACTTACAATTTCTACATTTATTATCCCTTACTTAATTATATTATGACCAAAGTTGTTTCTTTCAATTTAAAAACATTATCAAATGCCTTAGATGGAGAATTGTTTTTCGATAATTTAATGAAATCTATTTATGCAACAGATGCTTCTGTGTATAGACGATTACCTTTAGCCGTTGCATATCCAAAACACGAAACAGACTTAAAGGTGTTAATTGCTTTTGCAAATACCAATAATATTACATTAATACCAAGAACTGCCGGAACTTCTTTAGCAGGACAATGTGTAGGAGAAGGTATTGTGGTCGATGTGTCTAAACATTTCACAAAGATTATTTCAATAAATAAAGAAGCTAGAACAGTAACCGTACAACCAGGCATAGTAAAAGACTATTTAAACCTACAATTAAAACCATACGGACTCTTTTTCTCTCCAGACACATCTACATCTAATCGCTGTATGATAGGAGGAATGGTGGGAAATAACTCTTCAGGAACAACATCTATTCAATATGGTGTAACTCGAGATAAAGTGCTGCAACTAAAAACCATTTTAAGCGATGGTAGCGATGCCGTTTTTGGCAATTTAATTCCAGAAGAATTTCATAAAAAAACCAATTTAACAAGTCTTGAAGGCAACATTTATAAGACTATTTACTCCGAATTACAATCTGAAACGGTAAGAAATCATATTCATAAAGAGTTTCCAAAACCCGAAATTCATCGTAGAAATACAGGATATGCTATTGATAAATTAATTGATTCAGACGTTTTTAAAGAATCGTCTAAACCGTTTAACATGTGTAACTTGTTAACTGGGAGCGAAGGTACTTTAGCGTTTTCTACAGAAATTACGTTGCATTTAGATATATTACCACCAACAGAACGTGTTATGGTCGCGGCACACTTTAAAAGTATTGAAGATGCTTTAATTGCAACGACAACATGTATGCAACATCGTTTGTATTTGTGTGAAATGATGGATAAAACCATTTTAGATTGCACGAAGAATAATTTAAAACAACAAGAAAACAGACAATTTGTAGTTGGAGATCCTGAAGCTATTTTAATGTGCGAATTAAAAAGTAATGATAAAACCGATGTTAAAATACAAGCAGAAACACTTATAAATGCATTAGAAACAGAAGGTTTAAGTTATGCTAACGTTACCCTTATTGATAATGATATTGATAAAGCGATTGAATTACGAAAAGCAGGATTAGGACTTTTAGGTAATATTATAGGCGATAAAAAATCGGCAGCATGTATTGAAGATACCGCAGTGGCCTTACCTGATTTTGCAAATTATATAAATGAGTTTACGGCCTTAATGAAAGGGTATAATCAGAAAGCAATTTATTACGCACATGCTGGAGCAGGAGAATTGCATTTACGTCCGGTTTTAAATCTTAAATTAAGTAAAGATGTGGTATTATTTAGAAAAATCACCACAGATGTAGCACATTTAGTTAAAAAATATGGCGGCTCTATGTCTGGAGAACATGGAGACGGTATTGTACGTGCTGAATTTATTCCGTTAATAATAGGAGACGCAAATTACAATATAGTAAAACGAATTAAAACCGTTTTCGATCCAAACAACATATTTAATGCAGGGAAAATAGTAGATGCTTTTCCTATGGATGAAGCTTTGCGTTATGTTCCTGACCGTAAAGAACCAGAAATTAAAACACTGATGGATTTCTCGGCTTCTGAAGGTATTTTAAGACAAGCTGAAAAATGTAATGGAAGTGGTGATTGTAGAAAACCAGCAGAATTAGGCGGAACGATGTGCCCAAGTTATCGAGCCACTAGAAATGAAAAAGATGTAACTCGAGCAAGAGCAAATGCTTTACGAGAGTTTTTAACCAATACAGAAGCTGGTAAAAATCCGTTTAATCATGAAGCGTTAAAAGATATCTTAGATTTGTGTTTAAGTTGTAAAGCATGTCTAAATGAATGCCCAAGTACTGTAGATATTTCTAGTATGAAATCGGAGTTTTTATATCAATATCAGAAAGAAAATGGATTTAGTTTACGTTCAAAATTGTTTGCTTATAATAACAAAGCAAATAAATTGTCTACTCATGTTTCAGGATTGACAAATTTTTTATTTAAAACAAAATTCACTTCAGATATAATTAAAAATGCTTTTGGTATTGCAGAGAAAAGAAGCATGCCTTTAGTATCATCTAAAAGTTTAAATAAATATATCAAAAACTTTGATAACAAATTAGTTAACAAAAAATATATTAAAACAATTCATGTTTTTGTAGATGAGTTTACAAATCTTCTAGACACCCCAATTGGTTTAGATGCTATTGCATTATTACAAGGTTTAAATTACGATTTAAAGTTTGTTAAACATGAAGAATCTGGTCGTGCATTTATATCGAAAGGATTTCTAGAGCAAGCTAAAGATTGTGCCACTAAGAATGTAAATATTTATAAAGATTTAATTTCTGAAGATACACCTTTAGTGGGTATAGAGCCTTCAGCAATTTTCACATTTAAAGATGAATACATCATGTTAGCAGAAGATAAAGAGGCTGCAAAACAGATTGCAAAACACACCTTTTTAATTGAAGATTTCTTGTTTTCTGAAGTTGAAAAAGGAAACATTACTTCAGAACAATTTCATACAGATCAAAAAGTTATAAAAATACATTCGCATTGTCATCAAAAAGCAATGAGTAATCAATTATCAACATTTAAAATTTTAAATCTGCCAAAAAACTATAAGGCAACGATTATTCCAAGTGGTTGTTGCGGTATGGCTGGAAGTTTTGGTTACGAGAAAGAACACTACGAAGTGAGTATGACTGTTGGAGAACAGACCTTGTTCCCGGCGATAAGAAAAGCAGCCTCAAATGTAATTATTTCTGCTAACGGAACAAGTTGTAGACATCAAATTAAAGATGGAACAGATCGCGAGGCACTTCATCCAGTAACAATTTTAAGACGTGCTTTACTTTAACTTGTCTTTCTTCTTTTTTTTCTTTTTATCTACTATGGTTATTGCTGCGATTAAATCTTGCATATCCATATCTTTTAACTCTTCATCTACAAAAAAAGGGGAGAGTTTATCGTGATTGTAGTTGTAAATTTTCCAACGTTTAAATTGATATTCTAAAGCCGTAAAGTTTTCAACCCAATCACCAGAATTTAAGTACATGGTCTTTCCAATCTTATTTTCTTTTATTAGCATCTTAGGTTGATGTATGTGTCCGCAGATAACATAGTCATAGCCTTGTTCTATCGCTAAATCTGTTGCTACAGTCTCAAAATCATTTATATATTTAATAGCTCCTTTTACACCATTTTTAATACGTTTTGATAGAGAATATTTTTCACGCCCCATTTTTTTTAAACACCAATTAATCAATTGGTTAATTAAAATTAATAAATCATAACCATAGCCGCCTAATTTTGCTAACCATTTAGCATTCTGGATAGATACATCAAAAATATCTCCATGAAAAAACCAAGCACTTTTTCCGTTTAAATCTGTAACGTATTTATCAACTATTGAAAAATTGCCAATTGTAGCTCCACTAAATCGTCTTAACATCTCGTCATGATTTCCAGTAATGTAAATGACTTCTACACCTTCAGAAGCCATATCCATTATTTTTTTTATGACTTGCATATGAGATTTAGGAAAATAACGTTTGTTAAATTGCCAAACGTCAATAATATCTCCATTCAAAATAAGTTTAGTAGGATCAATGCTATTTAAATAAGCATATAGCGCTTTAGCATGACAACCGAACGTGCCTAAATGGACATCGGATACGACTGCAATTTCAATTTTGCGTTTAATTTTCAATAAAATAGGGTGTTAAAATATTATTTACACAAAATACCTAAACAGATGTTACTTAAACTTAAAGCCCTAATTAATTAATAAATAGCTTTTTGTAAACTTAGTGTTACCTGATTCTATTTATTTTATTTAGCAATTCATTGCATTCTATTTTATTTTTCGTGATAATAAATTTAAATTAGCGAAAAATAATATTTGTTATGGCTGGAAATTCCTTTGGAAAAATGTTTAAAATCACCACTTTTGGTGAATCTCATGGTGTTGCTTTAGGAGGAGTTATAGATGGATGCCCAGCGGGTATTTCAATAGACTTAGATGCCATACAAATTGAAATGAACCGTAGAAAGCCTGGTCAATCTGCAATTGTTACGCAACGCAAAGAACCCGATGAAGTAAAATTTTTATCAGGTATTTTTGAAGGTAAAACCACAGGGACTTCTATCGGATTTATTATTGAAAATGCGAATCAGAAATCTCACGACTATTCACATATTAAAGATTCGTTCCGCCCATCGCATGCCGATTACGTTTACGAAAAAAAATATGGTGTTCGTGATTATAGAGGAGGCGGACGTAGTTCTGCAAGAGAAACTGCATGTCGCGTTGTTGCAGGAGCTATCGCTAAACAAGTTTTAAAAGGCATAGAATTTCATGCTTTTACATCGTCTGTTGGCGATATTTTTATGGAGAAGCCTTATCAAGATATCGATTTTAATAATACAGAAAGTAATATTGTTCGCTGTCCTGATACTGAAACTGCAGAAAAAATGATTTCTAAAATTAAAGACATTAGAAAAGCAGGAGATACTATTGGAGGAACTGTTACGTGTGTAATCAAGAATGTTCCTATTGGTTTAGGAGAACCTGTTTTTGATAAATTACATGCCGAGCTAGGTAAAGCTATGCTATCTATTAACGCTGTGAAAGGATTTGAATATGGTAGCGGATTTTGTGGTGCTAAAATGAAAGGAAGTGAACACAACGACTTATATAACGCAGACGGTACAACTAAAACAAATCTTTCAGGAGGTATACAAGGAGGAATAAGTAACGGTATGGATATTTACTTTAGAGTCGCTTTTAAACCCGTTGCAACTATTATGCAAACACAAGAAACTATAGATAAAGAAGGTAATATTGTGAAAATGGATGGTAAAGGAAGACACGACCCTTGTGTTGTACCTAGAGCGGTACCCATTGTAGAAGCTATGGCCGCATTAGTAATAGCCGATTATTTTTTATTAGATAAAATATATCAATAAACAAAACTTAGAATCATTATACATGTAAAAGGTTCTCTACACATTTTCAGATCAATAGGTTTTTGATAGAACAAAATGTATAGAAAACCTTTTTTTATGTTATGATAACACATAAATTTAACAAAAAAACAAAAAATATTAAAATAACACTATGAGGAAGCTTGCACTACATTGGAAAATTTTAATAGGAATGGTATTAGGGGTTTTATTCGCCTTATTAATGACTAATTTTGAATGGGGAGCAACGTTTATTGCCAATTGGATTAAGCCATTTGGTAATATGTTTATTAATGCCTTAAAACTTATTGCTGTTCCTTTAATATTAGCCTCTTTAATTAAAGGAGTTTCCGATTTAAAAGATATTTCTAAACTCTCTAAAATGGGAGGAAAAACAATCGGAATCTACATCCTAACAACTATAATTGCTGTATGTATAGGTTTAGCTATTGTAAATGTTATAAAACCGGGACATTCAATTACAGAAGAAACTCGAGCTCAACTTGTAGAAAACTATAAAAGTGATGCCGATTCTAGAATTGCTCAAGCCGAAAAACAAAAACAAGCTGGCCCTTTACAAGCCTTAGAAGATATTGTGCCAAGTAACATTTTTCAAGCTGCTTCAGATAATGGAAATATGCTTCAAGTTATTTTCTTCGCCATTTTCTTCGGTATTGGATTAATCCTTATTCCTGAAGAACAATCTAAACCCGTTAAAGAATTCTTCGATGGTTTTAATGAAGTGATCCTAAAACTCATAGATATTATCATGTTAGCAGCACCTTATGGGGTATTTGCTTTACTTGCTGCTTTAGTTGTAGAAGCGCCTAGTGCAGATTTATTTAAAGCTTTAGGTTGGTATGCGTTTAGTGTAATTTTAGGTTTAATTATTATGATGCTTACTTATTCGGTTATTGTATACATCTTCACTAAAAAAACACCAAAATTCTTTTTTAACGGAATTTCACCAGCTCAACTTTTAGCATTCTCAACAAGTAGTAGTGCGGCTACTTTACCACTAACTATGGAACGTGTTGAAGAACATCTGGGAGTAGAAGAAGAAGTTGCAAGTTTTGTATTGCCCATTGGAGCGACTGTTAATATGGATGGAACAAGTTTGTATCAAGCCATTGCTGCGGTATTTATAGCACAAGCCTTTGGTATAGAATTAAGCCTAGGTGTACAATTAGGTATTATTGTAACAGCAACGTTATCTTCAATTGGTAGTGCAGCTGTGCCTGGAGCAGGTATGGTTATGTTAGTTATTGTGTTAGCTCAAGCTGGAATTCCAGAAGCTGGACTCGCATTAATTTTTGCTATAGACAGACCTTTAGATATGTGTCGTACTGTAGTAAATATAACTGGAGATGCTGCCGTTTCAATGCTTGTTGCTAATTCTGAAGGTCGTTTAGGAGATCCAAAAGCAAAAGATTGGGACGATAATTATAAAAAATAATTAATAATCGCAAACTCTAAGCTTGCATATTACACAATAGACTAAGTACATGTATTTAAACACTTTAAACACATGTACTTATTGTTTTAATGTAACCTAAAACACATTTAAACTACATTAAATATCTAATTATAAGTTAAATGTTTTTTTATAACTAACCAATTGTTTAGTTTTGTAATGTATTTAAAAGTAATGGCTAGAAAAAAAGAATATAATGAAGAGGAAGTCATCGAAAAAGCAATGAAATTGTTTTGGAGAAATGGCTATGAGGCAACATCCATGCAGATGCTTGAAAAGGAAATGGGTATAAATAAGTTTTCAATTTATTCAAGCTTCGGAAATAAAAATGGTTTGTTTCTTGAATGTTTAAAATATTACAATAAAAAAATAAGTACCATATTCGAAACATTTAAAAGCGGAACAAATGGTATTGAAGATATTAAACAATTTTTTTACGATTCTGTAAGTTTAGATTTTAAAGACGACTATATAAAAGGTTGTTTGGTTACAAACACATATAATGAATTCTATCAAAAAGAAGATATCGTTATAAATAAACAAATGAATTCTTTTATGAATAATCTAAAATCAATTATTATTGAAAAATTAGAAATGGACGGCACCAAGGATACAGAAACCATAACAAAACAAGCTAATTATTTACTTTTAGCAAAACATGGTTTAGCTGCCGCTGCTCGAGTTAATTCAAAAAAAGAAATTGAAGATTATATAGAAATGACTTTTAATAACCTATAAACATTTTTTTTACCCCATAACTAAACGAACGTTTAGTTAATTTAACATAAATATTAAAATAAAATAACAATTATGACAACATTAAAAATACACAATATCGAAACTGCACCAGAAGAAAGCAAAGGATTATTAGAAAATTCACAAAAAGCATTTGGAATGATCCCTGGTTTACACGGTGTATTAGCAAGTTCTCCACAAACACTTACTGCTTACCAAACACTACATGAGTTATTCACAAAAACATCATTTAATGAAGAAGAATTAACAGTAGTATGGCAAGCAATAAATGTAGAACACGCCTGCCATTATTGTGTACCAGCACATACCGGAATTGCTAAAATGATGAAAGTAGACGATGCTATCACTGAGTCTTTACGTAATGAAACACCACTTGAAGATGCTAAATTAGAAGCTTTAAGAACAATGACTTTAATTATTGTTAGAAATCGTGGACATGTATCTCAAGAAGAATTAGATGCTTTTTATGCCGCTGGTTATGGTGAACAACAAGTGTTAGAAATTATTTTAGGGTTATCTCAAAAAGTAATTAGTAACTATACAAATCATATTGCAAATACACCTGTAGATGCACCTTTCCAATCTTTTGCTTGGAAAAAATAATATTGTGATACCTAAATTACATATTAATAGCGTTAAACCTTTCGTACTAAATATGCGGAAGGTTTATTTTATAAATCCTTTTTAAAAGATTAAAAATATGAGTATTTCAATTGAAAATAAAGTTGCTTTAGTAACTGGTGCAAACAGAGGTATTGGTAAAGCAATTGTAGAATCGTTTATAAACCACGGTGCTAAAAAAGTATATCTAGCAGTCCGAGATGTTAACTCAACAAAAGATTTAGAAGCTAAATATGGAGCTAAGGTTATTACACTTAAAGCAGATGTGTCTGACACTAATTCAATAAACGAATTAGCAGCCACCGCTAATGATGTAGATATAGTAGTAAACAACGCAGGAATAGGTAATCCGTTCTCAACTATAGATAATGACGTAGAAAACGATTTTATGTCTCAATTACAAGTCAATGCTTTTGGTTTATTGCGTGTAGCTAATGCTTTTGCAAAAACTTTAGAAGCTAAAAAAGGAGCCATTGTTCAATTAAACTCTATTGCTTCAATAAAAAACTTTCCTCAACTATCTACTTATTCTGCTTCAAAAGCGGCATCTTATTCATTAACTCAAGGCTTAAGGTACGAATTAGGAAATAAAGGTGTAACCGTATTAAGCGTACATCCTGGACCTATAGATACAGATATGGCAGCTACAGCAGGTTTTGAGAACGCAGCACAAACCTCAGAGGTATCAGAAGCTATTGTAAAAGCACTAAAAGCTGGAGATTTTCATTTATTTCCAGATGCAATGGCCAAACAATTTGAAGGGGCTTACCAAAGCTTTTCAGATAATATAGTAATGGCTAATATTTCAGAATAAAACAAAAACATATTATTATGATAAAAGTATCTGTAATGTATCCAAACGGTACCGATGTAAAGTTTGATACAGAATATTATAAAAAAAGTCATTTACCTATGGTATCTAAAGCCTGCGGAAATGCTTTAAAAGGATTAGAACTAGATTTAGGCATAGCAAGTAGAATTCCAGGAAAACCTGCTCCTTATATTGCTATTGCACATCTAATGTTTGACAATATAACTACCTTTCAAGCTGCTTTTGGTCCGCATGCAGAAACTTTTGCAGCAGATTTAGATAATTATAGCAATGTAAAAGGAGAACTTCAAATTAGTGAACTTATAACATTTTAAAAGATGGCAGAAAAATTGAAAATTGATATTGTTTCAGATGTGGTTTGTCCATGGTGTACCATAGGATATAAACGTTTAGAAAAAGCAATTTCAGAATTAGGTGTACAAAATCAGATAGACATTGAATGGCAACCTTTTGAATTGAATCCAAAAATGCCCGCTGAAGGTCAAAATATTATAGAACATATTGAAGAAAAATATGGAGCGACTTTAGAACAGCAAAAAGAATCGCAACAACATATGGCAGATACAGGTGAAGAACTTGGATTTACATTTGATTATTTTGATGAGATGCGTATGTCTAATACGTTCGAAGCTCATGTATTACTTGAATATGCGAAACCTTTTGGCAAACAAACTGCTTTAAAATTGAATTTAATGACTGCTTTTTTTAGTGAAAGAAAAGATGTATCTGACAGAGCTATTCTTAAACAAGCTTTATTAGATGTTGGTTTAAATGCAGAAGAGGGATTAGCCCTATTAGACCAAGACAATGCGCGTTCTGAAGTAAAAGATAAAGAAGATTATTGGAAAAATATGGGGATAACCTCTGTACCAACAATCGTGTTTAATAGAACAAGTGCAATAACAGGTGCACAACCTGTAGATGTCTTTAAAGATGTACTTAAAGACCTTTTACAACGTTCTTAAACAGTAAAAAATATAATCCATAAAAAAAGCTTCATAAATTATTATGAAGCTTTTTTTTCATTTTAAAAAGAACTCTAGTTTTGTAAAGCTTTTTTTATTTTTTTAGCATACTCAGCAGCATTTTCAGTGATGTTTGTAGGATTTTCAAGACTAGAGGTCACTACAGCAACAAGTTGTTTTCCATCTTCTTCATCTAAATTATAAGTTACTGTTTCTATAACATACGTTTTAACCGTTGTAGTTGTAGAAGTCATTGGCATATAACTTCCAGTACTTACATACGTCATCGGATGGCTGTAATACCCGTAAAAACCACCATAATAACCAGGATAGTATCCGCCGTAAGAAGCACCAGCATAATAACCACCATCTGTAGATGTTCTTGTAGCTTCACTGTAATCTTTTACAACACTTAATACAACACCGTTATAACCTTCTCTTTTAATTGTTTCTACTAATGTTTTAGTTTGAGCTTCGTTTAATTTTTTATCAGGATCAATATTTGGTAGTTCTTTAAAACTTTCTGTTGCTTTAAAATCATTATCTCGCAATTGACTAGCAATAGCTTCTTCAAAAGCAATACGTGCTTGTTTATTGTCGGTTCTAGCAATAACTAAGATGTTTTTTTCTTTTATAGACGCTGCATTATCTCCTTTCCAAGAGTCTAATACTTTAACACTAGAACAGCTACTAAAAACTAAAGTAATCATAAGTATTAAAAGTGAGTAATTTGATGTTTTCATAAAGTGTTGGTTTTAAATGAATTAATTAAATATCGTTGCTAAATGTATAATGTTAAATGCTTATTTAAAAGAAAAAACTTTAAATAGTTGAATTTTTATTCAAAAAATTTCATTTTCAATGATTCTGAAGGAATCATACAAGACTCTTTTTTTCCATACCATTGATATCTGTTTTTTGCGATATAATCGTACACACGATCTCTTATACACTTTGGCACAATTAAAAATAATGCTAATAAATTAATAGGAAAACTTAATTGTAAAGCGATTCTTAAAGCAGCGCTAGATTTTGTGTATAATGTTTTGTCTGAAGTGTATAGTAAAATTGAATCTGTTTTTTCTGTATCTATTTTAAACGATTCTATTATAGGACTTGCTGTTTTTCCTTGTAAAGTTGTAAAGCGGAAAATATTTTTTTTATCGTGTTTTATTATAAACTGAACTGAATGATCGCATAAATTACAAACACCATCAAAAAGAACAAGTTTCTCTTTTTTATCTAATTGACTCATTATAATACACCTGAGATTAAAATTTATTATTAAAATGTATATCCTATAGCAATACCATATCTAAAAGATAGTGCCGAAAATTTAGAACTACGATTCACATTCGAAAATTTAAAATCAGAATTTATAAGATCTAATAACGTATAATCTTCTAGAACCGTATTTAAATCATCATAAAACTCATCTGGTAAATCTTTTTTGTTTTTAAATTTAAAATTATAGGTTCCTGTTCCTGGTCCTGCAATCATAAAATCAAGATTAAAGTGTTTAGAAATAGGTAATTTATAACCAATCATTAATCCTAAAGACGTAACACTTGTACTCATATCAAACTTAAAATCATATTGTTCGTCTTCTTGACTTATATAATTTCCATCAAAATCGCTTTTATATTTTGAATATTTTAAATAGGCACCAAGATAAAATCCACTGAGAGGTTTACGTGATGTGTTTTTTATATAGTAGCGAATTTCTGGTATAATTTGAAATCCTGTATAAAATATTTCATCAGTCTTTATTCGATCTCCATCAAGTCCGGAAAGTTTAACAAGTCCTTTTTTTCCTTTATAACCAAGGCCTAGATTTGCTGTAAAATTATTCCAAATGTAACGTTCATAAGAAAATTGATAGACCCCATTTACAATTTGAGGTATTTCAAAGGAAATTTCATTAGTTTCATAATCTATTTCTTGAGCTTGTATGTTCTGAATACATAAAGCTAAAATTACGATTAAATAGAGTTTTATATTCATGGTTATTGAATTTACTCTTAATTTACAAAATTTATAACAAACTGCTTTTCCTTTTATTTTTTTGCTTCTACGAGTTCTAATTGATCCAAATTTACATTGGTTGTAAAAATACCATAATTTACAAATGCTTTATTCTTTTCAATAGTATCAATGCTACCAATAGCTTTACCATCAATCATGCGAACACGATCTCCTAATTTTAAAGTCACTTTGGGTTTTGGTGCTTCAATAGCTTTTTGCTTTGCTATTTTCTTTTTCTGGCGTATAACTTCAACTTTCTTTTCGGCTTCTTGAACTACTTTCTTCTCTTTAGCTTTCTGTACCTTTTTTTCTTTAACACTAACACGTTTACGTTTAGAATTTTCTATCTGTACAATTTTAAACACTTCATCTAGCATTTCTTTTTTACGTTTATTATCGAAGTATTTCTCAGAAATATCATTCAACTTTTGTCCGAGATAAATTAAACGCTGATTACTATCGTATAACTCTTGATAGCTTTCTAGTTTTTTTTGAATTTTAGAATTAATGTCTTCTAGTTTTTCTGCTTCAGATAGTTTTTTCTGTTCGTTAACCTTAAGAGAACGTTCTGTTTTCTCTAACTTATTTCGTTCTTTCTGAAGTTTAGCAATTGTGGCATCAAACCTAACTTTACTACCTTCAATCTTCTTTTTTGCCTTATTAATTAAACTGTAAGGAATTCCGTTTTTCTGAGCAACCTCGAATGTAAACGAGCTACCTGCTTGCCCTAAAACTAATTTAAAAATAGGTTCTAACGTTTTATTATTGAATTGCATATTCGCATTTTGCATGTATGGCAATTCGTTGGCTAAAATTTTTAAGTTAGAGTAGTGGGTGGTGATAATTCCGTAAGCTTCACGGTCGTAAAATTCTTCTAAAAAGGTTTCTGCTAATGCTCCACCTAATTCAGGATCCGATCCTGTTCCAAATTCATCTATTAAAAACAGCGTTTTGCTATTACATTTTTTTAAGAAGTAATTCATCTGTTTTAAACGGTAACTATATGTGCTTAAATGATTTTCTATAGATTGATTATCTCCAATATCACTTAACACGCGATCAAAAATATACGTTTTACTACGTTCGTGAACAGGAACTAACATTCCGCTCTGCAACATGACTTGTAATAATCCTACAGTTTTTAAGGTGATACTTTTTCCTCCTGCATTAGGTCCTGAAATAACAATAATTCTATTGTCTTCATTTAAAGTAATAGTCTGCGGATAGGTTGTTTTTCCTTTTTTAGAATTGGTTAAGTATAATAGTGGGTGATACGCATCGCGTAAAAACATACTGCGTTCTTCTGTAATTTCTGGAAGAATAGCGTTTAAAGATCTTGCATAGTGCGATTTTGCTGCTATTAAATCTGTTTTTATTAAAAACGATTGGTAGTCTTGCAGTAATCCTAGAAACGGACGAATAAAATTGGTTAAGCTTTTTAGAATTTTTACAATTTCTTCTTTTTCTTCAAACTGTAAATTATGTAATTCGCGTGTGTATTTTAAAGTCGCTTCAGGTTCTATAAAAACAATACTTCCTGTTTTACTACTTCCCATAATAGACCCTTTTACTTTACGTCTATACATGGCTTTAACAGCTAAAACACGTTTGTTTTCAACAACAGATTCACGAATATCGTCTAAATAATCAAGTCCTTGATACATGCTTAAAGCCGAAGTAAAACTTGTGTTTATTTGGCCTTTTAGCTTATTCATGGTTTGCCTAATATTATACAATACAGGCGAAGCATTATTTTTAATTTCTCCAAATCGATCAACAATAGCATTTATATTATCTATAATTACTTTTGTAATTTCAATATGAGATGCACTCTGGTATAAATTGGGATAGTACTCTTTAAATTTTTTCAGAAATACTATAATTTCATTTGTAACTTGAGATATGGTTACAATCTTTTTAAGACTGTGTACTTCTAAATACGTGTTTTCAATTTTAAGAAGTTTTAATTCCTTAGTAATATCATCGAAACCATGATTAGGAATACGGTTGTCGTTATAGAAAGATGACACATATTCATGCGTTAATTGAAGCTCGTGCAACACGTCTTCTTTATGTGGTAAAGGTAAAATTTCAAGTGCTGCCTGATGTCCTAAAGCGGTAATGCAATATTCACTAACTTGTTCTAAAACAGTCTGAAATTCTAAATCTTGTAATGTCTTTTGGTGAATGTTTATCATCCTAAATTTTGAAAACTTTTAAAAAGAAGCAAATTTAAGGAAATAAATAGGTTATAGCCTCTAAATATAGACTGAAATTGTTAATACAATCATGATGAAGAGTAACAAAATCCCAACCAGAGGCATAACAAAACGTAACCATTTATTGAAACCAATTTTTACTATGGCTAAAGAGGCTAAAATTAGACCTGTAGGATTTATAAAAGCGAATAATCCCATACCAAACTGATAGGCATTTACAACCAAATCACGACCAATACCCACGCCATCTGCTAAAGGTGCCATAATAGGCATGGTTAATACTGCCATTCCTGAAGAAGACGGAATAAAGAAAGATAATGCACTATAAATGTAAAGCATGGCATTTATAAAAACCCCTTTGTTCATGCCTTCGGTTAAAGAACTGGCGTAAAATAATAGAGAATCGCTTATTAAACCATCTTCCATTAAAACGGTAACACCGCGCGCAATTCCAATAATAAAAGCAACACCTAATAAATCGTTTGCTCCTTTAATAAAGGTTTCTACAAAAACAGATTCTTTAATACGTGCAATAATTCCTATAATAACGGCTCCTACAAGGAACACGGTTGTCATTTCTAAAAACCACCAATCTAATTGTGATACGCCATAAATCATGACCACAAAACACAATAAAAATAAGATTAAAATTACTTTATATTTCAATGTTAATGCAACAGTATTTTCAAGATTTGTTAGAGGAAATTGACTTTCAATCTCGTCTTTTTGATCGAAAATAATAGATTTACTAGGATCCTTTTTAACCTTTTGTGCATAACGAATAATGTATGCTAAACAAATTAATAACCCTAAAACCAATACAACTAATCGTGTTGTTAATCCGGTAGTCCAATTAATTCCTGCAGCATCTGATGCAATTATGGTACAAAATGGATTGACTGTAGATGCCAAGGTCCCAATACATGAACCGATATAAATTGAAGCCAAGGCAACCATAGCATCGTACTTTGCGGCTATAAATACAGGTATTAGAATAGGGTAGAAGGCAATGGTTTCTTCGGCAAGACCAAATGTGGTTCCTCCAACAGCAATTAAAAACGTAATTACAATTATTAAAATATATTCTCGCCCGTTTAAAGTTCTGGCTAGCGAAGAAATACCTGCTTCAAAAGCACCACTAAAATTCATAATTCCGATGAAACCACCTATAATTAAAACAAAAAGGATAACATCTATCGCCTCCATAATCCCTTTAATTGGCGATTGTATAAAAGCCATTATACCTTGAGGTTGAGAATCTAATGTATGGTAAGTGTTTGGAATTCCTATTGGTTTCCAAATATCTCCATTCTTAAATTTATCAATCGGAATTTTGATATCGAAGTTTTCTAAAGTTTCCTGAGTAGCAGGTAATACTAAACGTTCTGTTTTCTTTGTTTGTGTAAACGTATCAGAATCTTTATTGTAAGTTAATCTATCGTATTTTCCAGCAGGAATAATATATGTTAACAGTGCAACTACGGCAGCTATAATAAGTAATACTGTTAATGCTGTAGGGAATTTAATGGCTTTCATAAAAGACATTTTTTTTGTTTTTGTAGGCAGAAAGGTAATACTATTTTTACATTTGAACTTTTAAGAATACAAATTATGTTGAAAAATATACATTCAGATTGGCAAACCTTATTACAAAGTGAATTTGAAAAGCCTTATTTTAAAAATTTATGGAATTTTGTTGAAAATGAATATGATTCTAATATTTGTTATCCTCCAAAAAACGAAATTTTTAATGCCTTTAATTCTTGCGCATTTAAAGATGTAAAAGTTGTTATTTTAGGTCAAGATCCGTATCATGGTCCCGGACAAGCAAATGGGTTGTGTTTTTCTGTTACCGATGGTATTTCTCATCCTCCTTCATTAAAAAATATTTTTAAAGAAATTGAAACCGATTTAGGAACAAACTATCCTGAAAGCGGAAATTTAGAACGTTGGGCAAATCAAGGTGTATTATTATTAAATGCAACTTTAACCGTAAGAGAACATGATGCAGGAAGCCATCAAAAAAAAGGATGGGAAACGTTTACAGACCACATTATTTCACTTATAAATGCTAAAAAAGAAGGTGTTATATTCTTATTGTGGGGAGGTTATGCAAAAAAGAAATCTAAATTAATTGATACCGAAAGACATTATATTTTAACCTCTGGACACCCGTCTCCTTTAAGTGCAAATAGAGGGTACTGGTTTAACAATAAACACTTTAGCAAGACTAACTCCCTGTTGCAGCGTAATACACAGTCTGAGATTCTTTGGTAGGTATTTTTTTTACTTTATTTGAGGGTTCTATGGCTTTAGCCGAAACACGACTACTCACTTTATTACAACTAAAAGTTAGTAATAAAATATTGATAATAACGAGTAGCACAATAACTGATAAAATGGTTAATAGCATATACTAATAAGTTGGTTGATTAAACTTATGAATTACTTTATAACTGACCTAAACATTTATTTAATTTTCGATGTAATCGATTCTATTTATTCTGAATCTAAAATAAATGTAGCTACAAATTAACGTAATATATCCCAACTATAAATTAATAATTCTATTCAAAGTATACATAATTAAACGCTCAATTAACAAACCTGGATCTTTACTAAATTGCCCTGTTGCACGATTTGCTATAATTGCATTTAAAGACAATGCTTGATGACCAAGTAATGCAGATAATCCATAAATAGCAGCCGTTTCCATTTCAAAATTCACCACTTTCAAATCTTCAAATTTAAAAGAATGTAAACGATCATTTAAAATAGGGTCTTCAGTCTTTAATCTTAAAACTCTGCCTTGGGGACCGTAAAAACCACTTGCTGTAGCAGTTACACCCGATTTTGTTTCTTCTGAACTAAAAAGCGCTTCTAAAACAGCACTGTTTTTTACTAAAATAGGATACGATTTATTGGTATTCCATTTTGTATGTGCTACAAAAGCATCCTCAAAAGGTTTATTTCTTATTCCTTCTATATCATAAAAATGAAGCATTCCAGAAAAATCTAAACCGTAAGCACTTAGTGCAAAAGAATCTACAGGGACTTCTTTTTGTAATGATCCAGAAGTACCAACACGAATAATATTTAAAGATGTTAATTCTTTTTTAAGCGTTCTGGTTTCAAAATCGATGTTTACTAATGCATCTAATTCATTTAAAACGATATCTATATTATCGCAACCAATACCAGTCGAGACCACACTTATACGTTTGCCTTTATATACTCCTGTTTCAGTCTTAAATTCTCTTTTTTGTATAGAATACTCGACCGAATCAAAATGCTTCGTGATTTTATTCACACGATCTTGATCGCCAACTAATATAATGGTGTGTGCAATGTGTTCTGGTTTTAAATTTAAATGATAAATGCTACCATCTGGATTTAAAATTAATTCTGATTCTTTAATTTTCATGATCAGTTGCTTGTATTAATTTATTTAATTTAATATCAAAATTAAAATCTTTTTTATTTACGCCACCGTAAACCATGTTATCACTAATAAGAGACTCGAAATTTGCTTCAGATTTTAAGGCTTTATTTCCATCTTCATTTAACGTTAAACTTTGTTTGGTTTCGTTAAAAAACACAGAAAGTCTATCTATAATACGTTCGAATTGTAGATCTCCATAACCATAAAACCCTTGATAGTTTAGAGCATATCCTAATAAATGATTTCTAGAATGAATGTCTCTACAATTTACTATTTTAAGAATATTAAGTTCTAATTCACTTAATCCATTTTCTGAATTTGGAAAGCGCTGTAAATGCGCTTTTAAACAATTACTTAAATAATCGAAAGAAGAATGTTTAACAATATATGGTTTCAATAAATTATGATCTTTACCATTATAAAGCTGCCAAAGTGTACGTGCCAAATCTTTATCTTCTGCAGTTAATCGTACTCGTGCTTCATAATGATCTGTAAGCTGAGAAGAGCTTAACTCTGCTAAACCTTTTAGTTCCTTAACACCATGTATTCTTCCACTACAGACTAAAAACAAGGGTAATTTTATTTTTTTCTGAAGTATTAAATTAATGACACCTATTAAATTTATATGACAAAATAAATCATATTCAAACCAAAGTATGATTTCAGTATAATTTTCAATATGATTTAAGACTTCTAAATCTTGTTTTAATTTAATAACATCTGCTTCTATATCATAAAACTCATGTAAAAATCGGCGTCTTATTTCTATAAATTCATCAGAATTAATATGTTCTATTGTAGGCCCTTCACACAGCATTTCGTGCCATGTTAGAATATCGCCGTGCATTTCTAGCTCTTTCAGGTAGTTTGTTAGCGCACCACCGTTTGTGATATGTAAAGTTTTAGATTCCATATTTTAACCTCCAACACGTTTAACATTAAACCCTTTTTCTTTTAAAATAGTCATAATTTTATCACGGTAATCGCCTTGAATAATTATTTTATCGTCTTTAAAACTGCCTCCAACACTAAGTATTTTTTTAAGCTCTTTGGCTAATAATTTAAAATCTTCTGTAGCACCAGTATAACCGTCTAATATGGTAATAGGTTTTCCTTTACGTTTCTCGTATTTACAAAGAATAGGATCGTCCTGAATCCATAAATTAGAATCTGAAGTCGATGTTTCTTGAGGAACCTCTTCATGTTCAGGGAACAGGTTTTTTAACTGGTCTTTTAAATCCATAGCAAGGAAATATTATATTATTTAATTAAACCTAATTCTACTAAGCGTTCATGTAAAAATGTGCCTGCAGTAATATCATCAAATTGTTTTGGGTGATTGTTGTCTATACAATTCTCTAAAACATCTAATTTCATGTCACTAATAGGATGCATGAAAAAAGGAATAGAGTATCTAGATGTACCCCACAATTCCTTAGGCGGATTAATAACACGGTGAATAGTAGACTTTAATTTGTTGTTTGTATGTCTAGATAACATATCGCCAACATTAATCATAATTTCATCGGGTTGCGCAATAGCATCAATCCATTCGCCATCGTTATTTTGCACTTGTAAACCACGACCTTGAGCCCCCATTAATAAGGTAATTAAATTAATGTCTCCATGTGCAGCAGCACGTACAGCTTCTTTAGGTTCGGTTGTAATAGGAGGGTAGTGTATTGGGCGTAAAATGGAATTTCCATTCTTTATATATTTATCAAAATAGGTTTCTTCTAAATCTAAATATAAAGCTAAAGCTCGTAAAACATATTTAGCCGTTTTTTCAAGCATCTTGTATGCGTCTTCACCAACAGCATTAAACTTCGGAAGTTCTGAAACCAAAACGTTATCCGGATATTCTGCTTTTAATTGATCATCATCTTCAACATATTGTCCAAAATGCCAAAATTCTTTTAAGTCTCCTTCTGTTCTACCTTTAGCATGTTCTTTTCCAAAAGAGGTATACCCTCGTTGTCCTCCAATACCTGCAACTTCATACTTTGCTTTAGAAGCTTCTGGTAAATCGAAAAAATGTTTTATTTCAGAATATAAATCAGATACTAATTGGTCGTCTAAAAAATGTCCCTTTAATGCAACAAATCCTATATCTTCATAAGCCTGACCTATTTGGTCTACAAAGTGTTGTTTTTTAATGGGATCGTTAGAAATAAAAGATTTTAAATCTACACTTGGAATACTATTCATATATATCAGTTTTTACTAAGCTGGTTCTACAAATGTACAAAAAACAACGAAAGAATTTTTAAACAATTTTTAAGCCTATTTAAGCCTTGATTTTCAGCAGATCACTCTAATTAGTTAACTTTATTTATGGACTATTGTCTAATTTTAAACAGCACAAACTGTATTAGATTTAGTCATTAATAGTAATCTAAAACACATAATGAACTAGTTGTTAAAAAATTACAATTAAAATGAACGGACTATACTATTACTATGCATTTCTTCAGTACATTTATAAACCACTAATATGTAAATAGATATGAAGTCGATAATCTATATTTTAACCGTATTTTTATTTATAGGATGTAAATCTGATCAAAAAGAAGTTATAACACCTGTTATACAGCCTCCAATTGCAAAAATAGACTCTAAAGAACTAATAATACATGGAGATACAAGAGTCGATGATTATTTTTGGATGCGCTTATCTGATGAACAAAAAAAAGCAACAATTCCAGATGTGCAGACTCAAGACGTTATAGACTACTTAAATGCAGAGAATGAGTATTTAGATAAAGTAATGAGTCATACAGATTCACTTCAAACGATATTGTATGATGAAATTATTGGTAGAATAAAAAAAGATGATGAGTCGGTTCCTGTTAACCATAACGGATATGCTTATTATTCTAAATATAAAAAAGGTAATGATTATGCATTGTATTGCAGATCTAAACTTGGAAGTGATAAAGAAGAAATTATGCTAAACGGTCCCGAATTATCTAAAAGTTTAGCGTATTTTGGGATGGGAAATCAAGAGGTTAGTTCAAACAATAAACTGCTAGCTTATGCTGTAGATACTATTTCTAGAAGACAATACACTATTTATTTTAAAAATTTAGTAACAGGTAACTATCTAGAGGATCGTTTGGAAAATACAGCGGGTAGTGCGGTTTGGGCAAACGATAATAAAACGGTATTCTATTCTACTAAAGCCCCGGAAACCCTAAGAAGTTATAAAATATTTAAGCACGTATTGGGAGAACCACAATCGCATGATGTTTTAGCTTATGAAGAAAAAGATGATACGTTTGAGTGTTTTGTCTTTAAATCAAAATCTGAAGCATTTATATTTATTGGAAGTTTTCAAACTTTATCAACTGAATTTCAGTTTATAAATGCAAATACACCAAATAGCGAATGGAAAGTTATACAGCCAAGAGAAAAAAATTTAGAATATACAGTAGACCATTACGCAAATCATTTTTACATTAAAACGAATATTAACGGCGCTAAAAATTTTAAATTAGTTGAAACTCCAATTCATGCAACAACAAAAGAAAATTGGGTAGATGTTATACCACATCGAGACGATGTTCTTTTGGAAGATTTCGATTTGTTTAAAAATTATTTGGTAATCACAGAACGTAAAAATGGATTGAGACAACTTAGAGTTAAAAATTGGAATGGAGACGAACATTATTTACAATTTAAAGATCCAACATATTTAACATATACAACGTCAAATTTAGATTTCGATACAGCTATTTTAAGGTATAATTATGCTTCTTTAACAACCCCAAATAGTACTTTAGAATACAATATGAAAACCAAAGATGAAGTGTTGCTTAAACAAGAAGACGTTTTAGATCCTAATTTTAGCCCAGATCATTATACTTCAGAACGTTTATTTGCCACAGCTACAGATGGTACTAAAATTCCAATTTCTTTAGTTTACAAAAAAGGAATAACAAAATCTGGTCATAATCCGTTACTATTATATGGGTACGGTTCTTATGGATCCATAATAGATGCTAACTTTAATTCTAGTCGATTAAGTCTCCTAGATCGCGGATTTGTGTTTGCTATTGCACATGTTCGTGGTGGGCAAGAAATGGGAAGAGCATGGTACGAAGACGGTAAATTATTAAATAAGAAAAACACATTTACAGATTTTATAAACTGTGCAGAATATTTAGTAGATGTTAAATTTACATCTCCAGAACATTTATATGCAATAGGTGGTAGTGCAGGAGGATTGCTTATGGGGGCCATTGTAAATATGAAACCTGAATTATGGCACGGCGTAATTGCTGCAGTTCCTTTTGTAGATGTAGTATCTACCATGTTAGACGAAACTATACCTTTAACCACATTTGAATTTGATGAGTGGGGAAATCCAAAAGACAGTATATATTATAATTATATAAAATCGTATTCTCCATATGATAATGTTGAAGCTAAAGCCTATCCAAACCTATTAATTACTACTGGGTTTTGGGATAGTCAAGTTCAATATTGGGAGCCTGCAAAGTGGATAGCAAAATTACGAGCAACCAAAACAGATGATAATTTACTTATTATGGATTGTAATATGGATGTTGGACATGGTGGTGCTTCCGGTCGGTTTGAACGATACAAAATAAACGCATTAGAATATGCGTTTTTACTAGATTTAGAATATAATTAAAACTAAAAAGTATTATGCCTATATTCAATGCTTTAAGGTGGTTACTGAATATATTTGAACGAATTAATATTTTTAAGAGGATTTAATCAAAACAAGATGGTATTAAGTAGCATAACATTTTTGTATGTTTTAGTTAAAAAATTAACATAACGTGATTTTGAAATTATAATTTTAACAGTTAATGAATTTCAATTCGTTAAAAGAATACTAATGTTAACATTTTTTAGGAATGATTGTTGTTAGGATTAAAATTAAAAAATTATTTTTGGATAGTACTAACTCACCCGAATGAAACACATTTTTATACCCTTTACATTTCTATGCATTTCCACATCTGCATGGTCGCAAATAGATACTAAACTACCTAACGCTATAAGTATCCCTGCTATAGAAAGTGAAGAGGGAGAAGCTACAGAAACAAACAGTTTAGACATAAAGCCTCTTGAAGCTCAATCTTTAGATGAGCCAGACACTTCTAACAAAGTAAATGGTTTAACAGTATATAAGCGCCCAGATCTAAATGTAGAAGAAGAGTTTTCTATGTTTAATAAAAAACAATATGCAAATCCTGCAGAGTTATTCCAAGGTAATTTGGATAAACAATTACAAATGCCAGAATCTGAAGCCGTAAATCCAAATGCCGTGGGGAGTTTAGTAGATGTGTATTTTGGTGATTTTGAAACCGAATCTAAAACAGTAAATATAGCTTACAGAGATCATCAAGCTTTTGATGGAGATAGAGTCATGGTATATTTTAATGAGGATATTATTAAATCTAATGCTTTACTAACAACTGGTTTTAGTGGCATGACTGTTGAATTACAACCTGGACTTAACAAAATTGAATTCCAAGCACTTAACACAGGGAGTTCTGGACCTAATACAGCTGAATTTAGAATTTTAGATGATGATGGAAATTTTATTGCTGGTAACACCTGGAACTTAGCTAAAGGTGTAAAAGGTTCTATTATTATAGTAAAAAAGTAAACAAAAATCACTTCACAAGCCTTTTAAACCTACAAAAAATAATTTCTACTTAACTATTTAATTAAATAGTTTTTTGTTATGTGTTAATCAAATTCAAATACTTACATTATATTTGTAAAAATATGAATTGCTTTAACTTATTTTCTCATAGTTAAAACACTCATTTTCAATAACATAATCTTCAATTTAAAACAAGTAGTAATTTATGGCTAAGTCTCAACAGACGTACAATAAAATCGAAAAAGAAAAAGCACGTCAAAAAAAGCGTGAAGAAAAATTAAAGAAAAAAGAAGCTAGAAAAGCTGAATCTAAAGACAGTCAGGGTATTCAATTTGCCTATGTAGATCAATATGGTAATTTAACAGATACACCACCAGACCCGTCAGATAAGATAAAAGTAGATGCAGATGATATCGTACTAGGTATTCCTAAAAAGGATGATAGCGATATTGAAGAAGTAGATCCTATACGTAAAGGAAAAGTTTCCTTTTTTGATAGTTCTAAAGGTTTTGGATTTATTATTGATGCAGAAAATTCAGAAAAATATTTCTGTCACGTAAGCGGATTATTGGATACTATCATTGAAAATGATAAAGTTCAGTTCGAATTAGAACGTGGAATGAAAGGAATGAATGCGGTGCGAGTTAAGAAAATTTAACTTAACCGCATTCATTTATTTTTTACTTATTGTATCTTTCTCTTAACAAACCATTGCCCTGCTAAACTGATGTTTAGTGTAAGTAAGTGGTAATTTTCTTGAATAAGGCCATCATAAATTTGGCCTTTTTTCCCGTATGTATAAGCTAAGTTTAACATAGATAATCCATCATAACTTAATGGGATACCTATTCCTATATTAGCACCGTAGTTATATATCTTTTTATTGTCAATTTCTAAGTTACCAGAATCGTAATTAAAACCTGCACGATACTCTACATTATTCCAGAATTTTAATGGATTTGCACTAGGCGCAAACTCTACACCTAAAGCTAACATATTCTGATCTACAAAAGTTCCTAACTCATCTGTTTGATCTGTTTTAGACCAATATTTCATTCTATAATCTATAGCAACGTTTACTTGATCTAAGAATCGTTTTTGTATACCAAATCCAACTTCTAAAGGCAATTTAAAATCATCTAAATCATCTGTATATTCAATTTGGTCATCGTAGTATTGAGATACCGTTGTTTCTTTATCTCCACCTATTAAACTAGGAAATGTTACAACAGCACCTACTGTAACATCTTTTATAGGCTCATATTGTACACCAGCTCCGAATTGAAAACCAGAATAACTATTACTATCGTAAATGGTTAATACATTAGATCCAATATAGTTTACTTCATTCTCTATAATTTGACCAAATAATACAGATCCCGTAGCACCTACACTTAAATTATCGAGTAAAGAATAACCATAATTTAATTTCAAACTGTTTATACCTCCAGAACCATCAATGTCACTAATAAAACTACTTGTTGTTCCTTCAATATCTGTTTCAATATTTGATAGACTATAACCAACATTAGTATAAGGTATAAGTGTAACACTTACTCCCGATTTTGCTGATAAGGGAAACGCAAAAGCCATATTTGAAAAATTAGCTACATTTTTAGTTTCTTTAACGCCTCCATCAATTTGCACACCATATTCCGATTTCATACCAACATCAAAAAAGAAGGTTTTTAAAGGAATAGAAGCTAAAGATGCCGGGTTTAAATTATTTATAAACGTGCTAGAACTATTTGCAATACCTGTACTACCAATTCCTGATGTTTTCCCTGTGTAAGTCGAATTAAATGTTCCTAAACCATATAATGAATAAGGCGAACTTGTAAGCGAATTACTTTGCGATAAAACAGATATAGAAGTAAAGAAGCAGAGTGTGAGCGTGGTTAATAATTTATATTTATTAATATTCATAGTCATCGTCGTATAATGCATAGTTTAATTCTAAAGTTGTTTTTAAGTCAGAGTTTTCGGAATCTTCACCTTCTAAAATATAACGGTCTACAGATTCACTATAACCTTGACCAGTAATTCCTAGAAAAAGGTTTTGAGAGTTAACTTCATTTAATTTTAAATCAAGAAAATATTTTATAGGGATAACATACGTTATATAACCATTATTTAATTCATCTTCTATTTGTCTTCCATAAACAGTACTTCCTGTATAATCTACAAGTTGATATGAGGTATCATTAAATTGATCGATAACATACACGTTTAAAGAATCTCTAATAGATAAATTATCACTATCTGTATTATGCTTTATAGATATTCTTAAATTTGCATCCATAATAGACCCCGAACCTTTAATAGAATTTATACTTTCTATATAAGGAATATCAACTCTAGTTGCTAAACCACTACCTGATTGTATATAACTTGTATTGTCTGTTACTTTACTAGATACTTCATCAGACTGGTCTACTAAACTACTTAAATCTGGATTAATTGTAGTTTGTGTTATACTATGAAAACTATCTGCAGAATTAAAAGTTATATCAAAATATGATTCATCTCCGTCTTCTACAATGTCTTCTTCGGGTATAGTATACCATATACGTAATTTAGAACTAGTACTAATTCCTAAAACAGCAGTATTATTATCATCTGATACAATAGATATACCTTTATATTCTTCAGTTAATTCATCAGTATTATTAATTGTATTATCTTGAATTTTGTCAAAAATATCTTGTCCAAAATCATTGTTTAATGTAAAATGGATTGAATCTTCACGAATAGGAGTAGGAAGAAAGTCTATACTTCCAAGAGATGTTGTCCCTATATCAAATGTAGTTGTATTATAAAAATAAGTACCATTATCGTCTGGTGTTATTTCCTCTAAAACTTTATATACATTAAATTTTTGTCTAGACAGCGTATCGTTATAGTAATAATCTGTATAATCTAATATCAAAGCTACAGAATCAAAAACAGCATCATCATCTATATCAAAATCATCTGTATACAATTCAAAATAAGGAGTTGCTTTAATTTTCCCTAATATAGGATCAGAATAGCCACCCATAATATATTGGCTAGTTCCGGAAATTGCTAACGAGTCGAATTTGTAAGTAGAGGTTTCTACTGAAAATGTGTCTATATAATACACTTTAGTTCCATTATTAATCCAATCTTCACCTACTTCAGACACAGATGTTGAATCAGCTTCACAAGACGCTAAAAGAGTTATAAAACAACAGGCGCCAAACAGCGCTCTAAAAAAAATTGAATTCATATTTCATTTTTAAAATCTTGCGAACTTACCATCTTATAATTTAGATTAGAAAATTGTTAGACAAAACCCTATAATATGTCTTCAAACTGTTACATTTACACTATTTACAAGTTTAACCGTATTCATCGAGTATGAAACAGTGTTTGTATAGACAAATGCTTAGCCTATCTACTTTATTTTTTAACGTTCTCTAATGCGTGTAAATTTGAGGTTCTAATTTAAAAGAGGCTGATACTTTAAATAAGTCAGTAATAAATTATAATAAATGATTCTAAATATGATTACAAATTCAACAAAAGTTTTAGTGTTATGTGCACTAACATTAAGTCTATTTAACTGTTCCAGTGATGACGATAACGATAGAGGAAACTGGATAGAACGCTCTGTATTCGATGGTGTGCCTCGAAGCAATGCCGTTGGTTTTGTTATAGATAATTATGGTTACATGGGTACAGGATATGATGGAGATGATTATTTGGTTGATTTTTGGCAATATAACATTGACGGTGATTATTGGGTACAAAAAGCAGATTTTCCAGGTACAGAAAGAAGTTCTGCAACAGGATTTGCCGTTGACGGATTAGGATATCTAGGTACAGGTTACGATGGTGTAGATGAATTAAGTGACTTCTGGTCATACAATCCAAATACAAACCTTTGGACTCAAAAAGCAGATTTTATGGGAGGTGTTAGACAAGCTGCTATAGGTTTTTCAGGTAATAGTGCAGGTTATGTTGGTACTGGTTACGATGGCGATAATGATAGAAAAGATTTTTACAAATACAATACCACTACAGATACATGGTCTGAACTTGTAGGTTTTGGAGGTGAAAAACGTCGTTTCGGAACAACATTCACTATTAATGATAAAGTATATATTGGAACAGGTGTAAGTAACGGTTTATATAAAACTGATTTCTGGGAATTTGATCCAAGCACTGAAGTATTTACAAGTTTATTAGATTTAGATGAAGAAGATGACTATAACGTTGTTAGATCTAATGCTGTAGGATTTTCTATCGATGGTTTAGGTTATATCGTTTCTGGTTATAATGGTGGTGTTTTAAACAGTACTTGGGAATACAATCCTGGTACAGATGAGTGGGAAGATATTACTGGATTAGAAGGCTATTCTCGTCAAGATGGATTAGCATTCTCTAACGGTTCTAGAGCATTCGTTCTTTTAGGTAGAAGCGGAAGTTTATACTTAGATGATAACTATGAGTTATTCCCTCAAGAAGACTACGATGATGAAGATTAATTTTAGCTAATCTTTTAAGATTAACTATTAATTGTTTGTTTTTTAATTTGTTTATTTTTAAAATCCCAAGATATAGTGATGCATATCTTGGGATTAAATTAATAATTTTATGAGGAATGTGTTAAAATTTGTGTTTGGATTTGGCTTAATTATCTTAATAGTAGCCATATTTTTCCAAACAAATAAGAATTCAACTTCTTCGATATTCAATGCTAAAGTTTATACCGTTAATTCTGGCTATGGCTATAAAATAACCATGAATGATAAACTTTTAATCAAACAGGATTACATACCTGCTATTCCTAAAAATATTCCCTTTTGTAACGAAGAAGACGCTAATACAATAGCCGATCTTGTTATCAGTAAACTTGAAAATAAAATAGCTCCTACAATTACTGTAGAAGAGTTAGAAAAAAATAATATTGACCTAAATTGTTTAAATTAGCAATCATAATCAAGAATGAGTAAATCAATAAATCTATTGAGAAACTTAAAAAAAGAAGGCTTGATACATATTGTTATTTGGGCGATTTTTTTGTTTCTATTCTTCCTTCAGGTTTATTTTAATACGGGTAATTTCTCATTTACCTTTTTAAACTTCCTTGTTGTTGGTATTCTAGTTTTTTATGTAAACTATCTATTCTTAGTTCCTAAATTCTTACTCAACAAAAAAAAATCTTATTATTTAATATCTGTAATTAGCCTAGTTATATTAGGTTTGGTATTAATAGAGTTTATTCTTCCAAAACCAGAAAATCTACTCCACATTACAGAATTAGAAGATTACAACAAACCTAATTTTAGGGTTTTTCGTTTTGGACTACCCTTATTTTTCAATCTTATTTTAGTCGTTATTGGTACATCTATAAAAATGTATTCTGAATGGGATAAAAACATCCAACTTCAAAAAGAAATTGAATCTCAAAAATCTTCGGCTGAATTGCATTTTTTAAAAAATCAATTAAGTCCACACTTTCTATTTAATTCTCTAAATAGTATTTATTCTTTAACCAGTAAAAAATCTAATGATGCGCCAGAAGCTGTCATTACACTTTCAGAACTGATGCGTTATATGTTATATCAAGCAGATAATGATTTTGTAAAGTTGAGTGACGAATTAGATTATATTCAAAATTACTTAAAGTTACAGCGTTTAAGAATTGCAAGAAACCAAGATGTTACGCTAAACATTAGAGGAAGCGTTTTACAACAAAAAATTAGACCCTTGTTACTAATTTCATTTATCGAAAATGCTTTTAAGTACGGTACAGATTTTAAAGGAAATACATTTGTATGCATAGAAATTAACGTTAATGCTAACGATCTAGATTTTAAAAGCATTAACTTAATTGGTAATAGAAAACAAGATCCTGAAAACTCCGGTATAGGTTTACAAAACACTAAAGAACGCTTACAATTACTATATCCAAATCAACATAAACTTGAAATTGAAGAAGTGAGTAATCAATTTATTGTACATTTAAACTTAAATCTAACGGTATGAAATGTATAATTATAGATGATGAACCTTTAGCGATAGATGTAGTAGAATCGTATTTAAATCAAATAGGAGGTATAGATATTATTGCAAAATGTACCAATCCTTTAGAAGCCATTACACAACTTAATAAACAACATGTAGACTTGGTCTTTCTAGATATAGAAATGCCTAATTTAAGTGGTATAGATCTAGTAAAATCTATTGAAAACTTACCTCAATTTATTTTTACAACTGCTTATCCGCAATACGCCTTAGATGGGTTTAATTTAAATGCTACAGATTACTTAGTAAAACCCATTCCTTTTCATAGATTTATAAAGGCCGTTGCAAGAGCTAAAGAAAAATACGAATTACTAAACTTAAAGCCTTCTAATTTTTCATCTGCGGAAGGTCCTCATATTAAACCAGAAAACGATTTTATTTTTGTAAAGTCCGAATACGAAAACATTAAAATCAAGACGGAAGAGATTACTTATATACAAGGTTTAAAAGATTATATCAAAATCCATATCGAAGGTACTAACAAAGCAGTAATTACATTGTTAAGTTTTAAAGATATGTTAGAAAAATTACCTAGAAATAATCATTTTTTGCGTGTTCACAAATCATTTATAGTAAACGTAAATGCCATTAAAGCTTTGCAAAAAACTAAAATTGTACTTCAAAACGAGATGAGAATTCCTATTGGAGAAACCTTTAAAAAAGATGTTTTAGAACGTTTAGGGGTTTAAGTTAATCGCTGTCTTTACATCTTTTAGTTCTATTGCTTCTCCAGGTTGCATGCCTTCTAATGTAATATGTCCTACACGTACACGTACCAAACGTAATGTTGGAAAACCTACAGCAGCAGTCATTTTACGAACTTGTCTAAATTTGCCTTCATTTAAAGTAATCGATACCCAAGAGGTAGGACCATGTCTATCGTCTCTTAATTTTTTTCCACGTTCAGGTAAATTTGGTGTTTCTGTTAGTTTAAAAGCAGGACACGGTTTTGTATTATACTTCTTTCCGTTTATACCTATTTCTACACCATTTTTTAAGCACGTTATAGCGTCTTCGGTAATGTCTCCATCTACTTGTGCATAATATTCTTTATCTACTTTTGAACTGTTTACAAAATAGCACATTTTACCATCTGTAGTTAATAGTAACAAACCTTCAGAATGTTCATCTAAGCGACCAATAGACATTGTGCCTTCTGGAAATGCACCTAATTCTCCAAGTAATTTTTTACTATTCTGCTTCTTTCCGTTATTTATAAACTGACTTAAATAACCGTAGGGTTTAAATATTTTATAGTGATGATGCATCGTTTTTAAACAGATTCTTTTAAGATTTTAAATACCAATGCTTTTGTGAGTTTTTCTCCTGCAGATTTCTCTCTAACATGATCAAAAGAGACTCTAAAGTTACATCCCGATTTAAATGCACTACAGCCATAAGCGGTTTTTCCTTTTACAACTGTGCCTTGTTTACATTTCGGACAAGTTAATGTATCGGGAACGTCTTGCTTTTCTTGTTTTTTAATGTTGACTTTAGGTTCTAGGACCAATTTAAAATCATCATCAAATCGTAATAAACCTTCTACTTTCTCTTCACCAACCTTGAATCCTTTTAAATTTACAGTAGATCCTTTTTGGAGCAATCTAATATATTGTTTCTCAGATATTTTTTTATCACTGAAACTAAATGGCAAGACAAATTTACATCCGGACTTAAAGTTACTACAGCCATAAGCCGTTTTTCCTTTAATTAATTTACCTTGTTTACACTTCGGACAGGTTTCAGATAAAATTCCTGCTTGTTGTTTTGCTTCAACTTTAGCGGCTTTCTTTTGCACTGTAGCGGCATAAGAAATATTGGCGCGTTTGGTTTCACTACGAACTTCGTAAACCAACTCATCTACCATACGTTTCATGTTGTTTATAAACGTACCTGCATTATATTCGCCTTTTTCTATATCTTTTAATTGCTTTTCCCAAAGTCCCGTAAGTTCTGCAGATTTTAATAATTCATTCTGAATAACATCAATAAGCTGCACACCAGTTGTTGTTGGTAACAATTGTTTTTTATTACGAACAATATATTTTCTTCTAAATAGTGTTTCAATAATGTTGGCTCGTGTAGATGGTCTCCCAATACCGTTTTCTTTCATTAATTCCCGCAAATCATCATCGTCTACCTGTTTTCCTGCTGTTTCCATAGCTCTCAATAGGGTCGCTTCTGTAAACTGATTTGGCGGTTTGGTTTGCTTTTCTAAAAACGAGGGTTCATGAGGGCCTTTTTCCCCTTTTACAAAGGTTGGTAAAATTCCGGTTTCTTTTTTCTCCTTATCGACCGATTCAAAAACTACACGCCATCCTTTTTTAAGGATTTCTTTTCCTGTGGTTTTAAAATTCACTTCGGCAGCTTTACCAATTACTGTAGTATTCGATACGGAACAATCGTCGTAAAAAACGGCTATAAATCGTTTTACTATAATGTCGTAAACCTGTTGTTGATTGTATTGCAAATTAATCTGAATTCCAGTTGGAATAATAGCGTGGTGATCGGTGACTTTTTTATCGTTAAATACTTTTGCCGACTTCTTAATTTTTTTCCCTAAAAGTGGTTCTGTTAATGTATTATACGTTGTTAATTTCTGAAGAATACCATGTACTTTAGGGTACACATCATTCGGTAAAAATGTAGTATCTACTCTAGGGTATGTCACTACTTTCTGCTCATATAATTTTTGAACAATTTTCAAGGTTTCATCTGCCGAAAATCCGAACTTCGTATTGCAATACACCTGTAATCCTGTTAAATCGAATAATTTAGGAGCATATTCGGTTCCTTTCTTCTTGGTAATAGAGACAATTTCAAAATCATCTTCTTTAACTTTATTGGCGAGAATCTCTCCATCTTCCATCTTTAGAAAACGCCCTTCTTCATAACTAAATAAGGTGTCTCTATACATGGTTTGTAGTTCCCAATACGGTTGTGGCTTAAAGTTTTCAATGTCTTTAAATCGGTTAACAACCATAGCTAGAGTAGGGGTTTGTACACGGCCTATAGAAAGAACTTGCTTATAACCTCCATGTTTAAGGGTATATAAACGTGTAGCATTCATTCCTAAAAGCCAATCTCCAATGGCTCTTGAAAATCCTGCGTAATATAAATTATCGTAATCTTTAGACGATTTTAAATGCTCGAATCCTTCTTTAATGGCTTCTGTTGTAAGCGACGAAATCCATAACCGTTGTACTTCTCCTTTATATTCGGCTTGATCTAAAACCCAGCGTTGTATTAATTCTCCTTCTTGACCAGCATCCCCACAGTTTATAACCAATTCGGCTTTATCAAAAAGACTTTTTACAATTTTAAATTGCTTTTGTATTCCAGAATCGGAAGTGACCTTCGTTTTAAACTTATCCGGAAGCATAGGAAGATTATTTAAATCCCAACTCTTCCAATGTGGTTTATAATCGTTAGGTTCAAACAACGTACATAAGTGACCAAAAGTATAGGTTACCGCATAGCCATTACCTTCATAATATCCATCGTGTTTAGTGTTAGCGCCTAAAACAGATGCAATTTCGCGGGCAACACTTGGCTTTTCTGCAATACATACTTTCATTTCCTTTCCTTAAATAACAGCCTGTAAAAATAGAACTTTTATGGTGTATAATAAAGTAGAGTTATTAGGAGTTATTAACGAATTCGTGCTACTGCGTTTCATAAAAAAGCGAAACAAATTAACAAAAATATATTCTGTTAGACTTTATGATTAAAAATTACAGCTCAATAAATGACATATTCTATTAAAGAGAAATATCCCATTGCACTCTAAAACGTAAACCATTATCCAAAACTCCGGTTTGATCTTCAAAATTAAAATAAGTAAATTCTGTTGTCAATTTGTTACGGTGTCCTCCTTTAAAAAACCAATTGAAGGCTAAACCATATTCTTCTTCTAAATTATTTGAAAAATTGGTATTCGGAACATAATACGTATAACGCCCAGCGACTTCTAAAGGCTTAGGGAAGAAAGAAGACCAATTAGATAAAAAATATCCCGCTTGAAAGTAAGCCCCTTTTAAATTTGTAGTTTCAGCGTTTACATGATCGTAAATTTCTTTAATATGAAATTCGTTTTGCCAAGAAAACCCACGATACATAAATGCGGTTTCTAACATAGCTTGTTTTACTCTATACTGTCCAGATATACCATCTTCAAAACCATCTAATTGTCCACCACCTGATTGAGAAAATCGGGTGTATTTACTTGTGTTTGTTACTCCCGCCACAGCTATTAATCCTGTAAATTTTTCATGAAAACTAAGATCTGAACCAATAAAACCTAATTCTCGTCCAAATAAATTGTATTGTAAACGTCCAACATACATCAGGTTACCATCATCATTTTCACTTATAGAACGACCAGCTCCTGTAAGAATAGAGAAATTATAGTTAAAATCGGTAGATGTTCCAGGAAATACACGCCCAAACAATTCCATTCCTTGTTGTCTATCTAAAGTAAAAGGGCGAGTAATAATAGAGCGATCTACAAGCTGTTGTTTTCCTGAAGAAATAACACGTTCTCGGTTATAATAGGTTTTCCACTGACCGATTTTAAGTTTTAGAAACTCCCATTTTTCAACCATAATTCTAAAATCTAACAAATTTCCTTGAGATAATTCATACTCCCAATAATATTTAAGCCAAGGTTCAAAAGCATGACCTCCAACTTTTAAACGGGCTCTGTTTATTTTAAAAACGGGTTGACTATCATTGTAAACTTCATCGTAACTTATAGGGTTTTGATCACCCGGTGTGGCAAATCTAAATTGTAAACGCGATTCTATATGCAGTAAAAATTGATCATCCGAGGTTTTAAATTGAAATCCCTTATTGGTATATTTTACATCAATTTTAGGAATATTAACGGAATCTATCTGGCTATAACTTGTGGTAATAGTGAAGAATAAACTAAATAATAAAAAGTATACAGATGGGGTAGTTGTTAGTTTCATATATAATATTGGTAGCTACAAATTTAAGAAACTGATCTCAAATTATACACGTATTTAAACATAACATTAAATAAATGTTAATTATCTACTACACTTAAGGCTAAACGTATTTTAAAATAATCGAGTTGCTCTTCAAAATAGTCGTAATACGCTTTTAAGGTTGATGAATTATCGAGTTTATTTTTAGCATTTTTAACCGCTTCAACTTCACTTTTAGAAACAAAATCGTAAATATTAATAGCTTTTCCGTCACTATAAAGTTTCGCTATATGAGAATACACTGTCGTGTCTTTTAATTTACGTTGCATAGAAATTTCTTCAATAGAAAGTCCTTTCTTATACAAATCGTAAGTCACTAAATGTGTGGCGCGTTTTTTCTCTTTCTTCATTTTTGAACCTAAGAAATTCATGATTTCTTCAATAAACTCATCACCATAGGTCTCTGCTTTATGCTGACCAACACCGCTAACATCCATAAGATCCATAATACTCATTGGGCGCTCACGCTCCATTTCTGTTAATGTTTTATCACTAAATATAAGATATGCAGGAATGTTTTCTTCTTTAGATATTTTATAACGTAATTTTCGTAAACGTTCAAACAAACTATCGCTTGTAGACGGACTAGATTTTCTTGTTTTAGTACGTTTTACTTTCTCTTTAACTTTTGGTTCTGCAATATGTACAGGACGTGTTAAGGAAACTTTAGCCCCTTTAAATAATACATTTTTAGAAAATTCGGTAAGCTGTAAAGCATTATTCTTATGAAATGCTATTTCGCAATACCCTTGATTTATAAGCTGAATAATAAAATGTTGCCAATCTTTCCAAGCGATATCTTTACCTATTCCAAAAGTCTTTAACGTGTTATATCCTTTTTCTAAGATATTTACATTCTGAGACCCACGCAAGACATCTAAAATGGTTCCTATAGCCTCTTTTTCTTTCAGTCGATAGACCGCCGATAGTATTTTTTGAGCGATAATGGTTCCGTCGAAAATCTGTGGCGGATTCTTACAGACATCACAATTACCACAATTGTCTTCTAACAATTCACCAAAATAACTCAATAAAATTTTTCTTCGGCAAGTGGTCGCTTCACTAAATTGTTTCATGCGTTCCAATTTCGCAATCTGCACCTCTTCATTAGAGGCTCCGGAAGCAAAACGACGTAATTGAATCACATCAGCATAACTATGAAACAGTAAAGCATGAGCTTTTAAACCATCGCGACCTCCACGACCAATTTCCTGATAATAACCTTCAATATTTTTAGGCATGTTATGGTGAATGACCCAACGGACATTCGATTTATCAATTCCCATCCCGAAAGCCACTGTTGCACAAACCACTTGAGTGGTATCATAAACAAAATCTTCTTGAACTTTATTGCGTTCGTTAAAATTAAGTCCGGCATGATACGCCGTTGCAGGAATACCATTACTGTTTAATTTCTTTGCAAGTTCTTCGGTATTCTTTCTACTTAAACAATAAATTATCCCAGATTCATTGGCGTGTTTTTTAACAAAACTAATAATCTGTTTTACTTTTTCGGTCCCAGAACGAACCTCTAAAGAGATATTCTGTCTGTCGAAAGAGGATATAAATTGTTGTGCATTTGGAATTTGTAACTGATCTAAAATATCTTGACGCGTGGCCTTATCTGCCGTTGCGGTTAACGCAATAATAGGAATATTAGGTAAGGATTTTTTTAGAAATCCGAGCTGTTGGTACGATGGGCGAAAATCATGTCCCCAAGACGAAATACAATGTGCTTCATCAATAGCAATACAACTCACGTAGCGTTCATTTAGAATATTTGATAATCCTGATAAACTTTCGGGCGCCACATATAATAATTTCAACTCGCGTTTTGCTACCTGATCTAAAATAGTATTTTGTTCATCTGCTGACTGACTGCTATTATAAAAATTAGCCTGAATACCGTTGGCTTTTAAACCATCTACCTGATCTTTCATTAATGCAATAAGCGGGGAAACCACTAAAGTTAACCCTTCAAAAAGTAACGCAGGTACTTGAAAACACATCGATTTTCCGCCTCCAGTTGGCATGATAACCAATGCATCATGTCCTTCAAGAACGTACTCTATAATATCTTGTTGCTGAGCACGAAATTGATCGTATCCAAAGTGTTTTTTTAAAGTAGGAAGTAATCTATCTTTATAATCGGGTAGTGGCATGCATCTTTTTTTCGAATGGCAAAATTAAGGGAAACAAGTTATAAAACAGCAAAACTATTTTTAAATTTCATCTTAAATCATTCGTTTATTTCAATTAAATTCCTTTAAATTTGTTACAACAAAAATAAACTTTAGGAGTAACTACGAAGTAGTTTGAGAAATATCCTTTGAACCTGACGCTGTTGATACAGCCGGAGGAAAAAGTCAAGTCTTTCAAAATCATTTCACTAAAACCGATTTTCAATTTCGGTTATCCTTTAAAAGTTTATGGAAATTTATCTAAATCAAGATTATGATATCTATAAACGTAAACAATACTATGCATCAGGTTGCCCAAGATACTATGCTTGCAACTGTCGTTACTAAACTCAGTCCAATACAAAATGGTATTGCTGTAGCGATTAACAATACCGTAATCCCAAAAATTAATTGGGAAAAAACCAAGGTATCACATAACGACAACATCCTGATTATTCAAGCCACTCAAGGCGGTTAGTCCTGTTTCTTTTTTTATATCACAATCTTATTTTATCTAATTAATACTGTGTAGATACACTGTACCTGCACTTTAATTTAATGAATAACCATGAAGAAAAAAGACACTGCACCACAAAAGGGTGTGACCAGAAACCCGTTTCCTAGTTCTAAAAAAATCTATGTTCAAGGCACGTTATTTCCTGAATTACAAGTGGCTATGCGAGAAATTTCGCTAAGTGATACTGTAGATGCTATCACTAAAACACGAACGCCAAATCAAGCCATTACCATTTACGATACCTCTGGACCATACACCGATCCAGACAAAACGATTAATGTACATAAAGGTATTGAACGTATGCGTGAGCCTTGGGTATTAAAACGTGGAGATGTAGAACAATTAGATGCGTTTTCATCAAAGTACTGTAATGAACGCTTGAAAAATACAGAACTAGATCATTTACGTTTTTCTGAACTGAAAAAGCCATTACGTGCAAAACCAGGGAAAAATGTATCGCAAATGCATTATGCCAGACAGGGAATTATCACTCCAGAAATGGAATATGTGGCCATTCGTGAAAATCAGAAAATTGATGAAGCCATTCGTTTGTCTGAGCAACATAAGGGACAAGATTTTGGAGCGTCTATTCCGAAGAAAATTACAGCCGAATTTGTGCGAGAAGAAATCGCTCGTGGTCGCGCCGTATTACCCTCAAATATAAACCACCCAGAAAGCGAACCGATGATTATTGGTCGAAATTTCCTTGTGAAAATTAATGCCAATATCGGGAATTCAGCCACGACATCGAGTATTGAAGAGGAAGTTGAAAAAGCGGTTTGGGCATGTCGTTGGGGCGCCGATAATATTATGGATTTATCAACTGGAGAAAACATTCATGAAACCAGAGAATGGATCATCCGTAATTCGCCAGTACCAATAGGAACTGTGCCTATTTATCAAGCGCTAGAAAAGGTAAATGGTAAGGCTGAAGATTTAACGTGGGAAATTTTCCGTGATACATTGATTGAACAAGCCGAACAGGGTGTCGATTATTTTACCATTCACGCTGGCGTCCGTTTACGTTATGTACCTATGACGGCAAAACGCATTACAGGTATCGTGTCTCGTGGTGGTTCTATCATGGCAAAATGGTGTTTAGCACATCATAAAGAAAGTTTTCTTTACACGCATTTTGAAGAGATTTGTGAGATTATGAAAGCCTACGATGTAGCTTTCTCATTAGGCGATGGATTACGCCCAGGTTGTATTGCCGATGCGAATGACGAAGCTCAATTTGCAGAATTAGAAACTTTAGGCGAACTGACTAAAATTGCATGGAAACACGATGTACAGACCTTTATTGAAGGACCTGGACACGTACCAATGCACATGATTAAAGCCAATATGGACAAGCAATTAGAAGCCTGCGAAGAAGCACCTTTTTACACTTTAGGTCCGTTAACTACAGATATTGCACCAGGTTACGATCATATTACTTCGGGTATTGGAGCAGCAATGATTGGTTGGTTTGGTTGCGCCATGTTGTGCTATGTAACACCTAAGGAACACTTGGGATTACCAAATAAAGACGATGTACGTACCGGTGTAGTGACGTATAAATTAGCAGCACATGCAGCAGATTTAGCTAAAGGACATCCCGGTGCGCAGCATCGCGACGATGCCTTAAGTAAAGCGCGTTTTGAATTCCGTTGGGAAGATCAATTTAATTTGGCTTTAGATCCTGAATTAGCGCGTGAATATCATGACGAAACACTGCCTGCAGAAGGTGCTAAAATTGCACATTTCTGCTCGATGTGCGGACCTAAATTCTGTTCGATGAAAATTTCTCAGGAAGTCCGAGACTTTGCAGCCGTAAACGAAATTAGAGGAGACGAGGTGTTTGTAAAAGGCATGGAAGAAAAATCGAAAGAATTCAAAAATAAAGGGAGTGAAGTGTATCTTTAAACCATATTTACTTAGTAATGTATAGTCAGCATTGGCTTGACTTGCATTACTAAGTATTCACTTTTAACTATTATGAGATCATGATTATACTTATAGCACCAGAAATCGATTCACCAAATGAAATTGAAACCCTACATCAGTTATTTGAAGCAGGATTACAGTATTATCATTTAAGAAAACCAAGCAAAACGCTTGAGGAACATGTGGCGTATTTAAATCAGATAGATACGCAATATCATAACAGAATTGTAGTACATTATTTTCATGAATTAGTAAATACGTTCAATTTAAAAGGGATTCATTTTCAAGAACAAAAACGCATCGAGCATATAGACAATCCTGGACAGTATTTTAAAGGCTTAAACATGTTTGGAAAAACCATCAGTTCTTCCTTTCATGAACCCGAAGAGCTTGAAAATTGTTATTTTGAATTTGATTACCACTTGTTGAGTCCGGTGTTTTCATCCATTTCAAAAGCAGGGTATGAAGGTCGCGGATTTGATGTCAATCATATCGATAAAATCGTTATTGGTATGGGCGGTGTTACCGATTCGAACATTGAAGCCTTTAAACAATTAGGATATAAGGGTGTTGGTGTTTTAGGTGGTATTTGGAATAGCAAAAGTCCTATGGAAACATTTAATAACATGCAAAAGCAGTATTTATAATATCTTGAATTTACTTAATTAGAATGAATAATAAAACATATATTCTTACAATAGCGGGACTCGACCCGTCGAGTGGAGCCGGAATCACTTCCGATATTAAAACATTTGAGGCACATGGATTATATGGGGTATCGGTTTGTACAGCGGTAACGGTACAAAACGACATAAATTTTAAGGATTGTATTTGGATTAACGAATCTGTAGTAATTAAACAAATTCAAACGTTGTTCGAGCGCTTTACTATCGATGTTGTTAAAATTGGTATTATAGAATCTTGGCAGGTACTTTCAAATGTTGTAGACACATTATTACAATTAAACCCCAATATAAAAATCATTTTAGATCCTATAATGCAAGCAAGTTCAGGATTTGATTTCCATACCAATTCAGATTTTGAAACGTTCAATAGCGTTTTAGATAAATGTTATTTTATTATTCCTAATTATGATGAAATTCAGAATTTATTACCAAATAAATCCATCTCAGAAACCATTGAGTTTATTTCAGAAAAAACAAATATTTATTTAAAAGGTGGACATCGTGCCGACAAAAAAGGTTGGGACGAAATTTACCATAGTGGCATTGTTCAAATTAATTTTAGGCCAGGTGTACACAACATTCATGAAAAACATGGAAGTGGTTGTGTTATCGCTGCGGCATTAGCTTCTAATTTCGCAAAACAAATGGAGCTAGAAGATGCTTGCCGATTAGCAAAACAATACACCGAACAGTTCTTAAACTCGAATAATTCCTTATTAGGAACACATAATTACAAATACTTATGATTAGCAAATTACATTATATCACACAAGGAACCACTGCCGAACAGCATTTAGAATATGTTCAAGCAGCATGTTCTGCAGGAGCAGATTGGATACAATTACGAATGAAAAACTACGATGAAAATGTGGTTTTAGATACTGCAAAAAAAGCGAGAGAAATTACCATGCATTTTCAAACACGATTAATCATAAACGACTTTTATAAAATAGCCAAAGCCGTAAATGCAGATGGTGTACACTTAGGAAAAGATGACGGTTGCCCATTAGAAGTACGTGAGTATTTAGGTAAATGGTATACCATTGGCGGTACAGCAAATACGCTAGAAGATTGTAATAATCTTATTGCAAAAAACATAGACTATATTGGATTAGGTCCGTTCAGATTTACAACAACAAAGTCTAATTTAGGTCCCGTTTTAGGAACTGCTTCTTACAAAAATATAATAACGGAATTACAATCTGAAACTCCAATTATTGCTGTTGGAGGTATTACATTAAACGATGTTTCTGAACTTGTTAATACAGGAATATACGGCATAGCTGTATCTACAGATATTTCTAAGGATTTTAATACCATTAGTGCATTTAATAAAATTTTAAACGGACCAAGTACTCAAGAGCAAGTGTATAAAATGGATAAAAAAGACGATGATGAATGATCAATTAACTATTGCAGACAAAACATTTAGTTCACGTTTATTCACAGGAACTGGAAAATTTAGTAACTCCATAACAATGCGTGATGCTATTATGGCTTCAGAAAGCGAGCTAGTCACTGTGGCTTTAAAACGAGTAAATACAACTGATAAAGAGGATGATATACTAGCTCACTTAAACAACCCATCCATACATCTATTACCAAATACATCTGGCGTAAGAACTGCTGAAGAAGCTATTTTTGCTGCAAATTTATCTCGCGAAGCATTGCATACCAATTGGGTAAAATTAGAAATTCATCCCGATCCTAAATATTTATTGCCAGATCCTATTGAGACCTTAAAAGCGGCAGAGATGTTAGTTAAAGAAGGTTTTGTGGTTATGCCATATATTCATGCAGACCCTGTATTATGTAAGCGTCTGGAAGATGTTGGCGTACAATGTGTCATGCCTTTAGGTGCACCTATTGGAAGTAATAAAGGATTAAAAACATTAGAATTTTTAGAGATTATTATTGCTCAAAGCAATGTTCCGGTTATTGTAGATGCTGGTATTGGGAGTCCCTCGCATGCCGCATTCGCTATGGAATTAGGTGCAGATGCTGTACTTGTAAATACAGCTATTGCGGTCTCTCAAAATCCAATAGCAATGGGAAAAGCTTTTAAACTTGCTGTTCAGGCTGGACGCATAGCTTATAATGCAAAATTAGCACCATTAAAGCGCACTGCAGAAGCCAGTAGTCCGTTAACAAGTTTTTTAAACAACTAGGCAATGAGCACTTTTAAAACAGTTTTAGATCGATATGATTGGGACAATACGTTAAAAGGTATTTATAGTAAAACGGAAAGCGATGTACGTCATGCTTTAGAAAAAACAACACGTGATTTAGAAGATTTTAAAGCTTTAATTTCACCTGCTGCAACACCATATTTAGAAGATATGGCGCAACTGAGTCAGCAAATTACAAAAAAGCGTTTCGGAAATACCATACAAATGTATGCGCCCATGTATTTAAGTAACGAATGCCAAAATATTTGTACATATTGCGGATTTAGTATGACGAATAAAATTCCGCGTAGAACCTTAACGGATGCTGAAATCTTAAGAGAAACGGCCTTTTTAAAATCAAAAGGTTACGACCATATTTTATTGGTAACCGGTGAAGCAAATCGCACAGTAGGCGTAGCGTATCTTAAACATGCTATCTCTCTTATACGTTCAGAATTTTCTAACATTAGTATTGAAGTGCAACCGTTGCATCAAGACGAATACGAATTATTAATTGAAAACGGCTTATATGCCGTTTTAGTATACCAGGAAACGTACCATCGAGACGAGTACAAAAAACATCACCCAAAAGGAAAAAAGTCTAATTTCGATTACCGTTTAGAAACTCCAGATCGCTTAGGCAAAGCAGGTGTACACAAAATAGGACTAGGAAGTTTATATGGCCTAGAAGATTGGCGTGCAGATAGTTTCTTTACAGCACTTCATTTTAAATACCTTCAGAAAACATATTGGAAAACAAAATATTCAATGTCTTTTCCGCGTTTACGACCATTCTCAGGCGGATTAGAACCCAAAGTTGAAATGACCGATCGTGATTTAGTTCAGCTTATTTGTGCTTTCAGATTATTAGACGAAGATTTAGAATTATCAATGTCTACTAGAGAAAGTGAATTATTTCGAGATCATATTGTAAATTTAGGTATCACATCCATAAGTGCAGAATCTAAAACAAATCCAGGAGGCTATGTTGTTGAAAAACAATCGTTAGAGCAATTCGAAATTTCAGATGAACGTTCTACAGAAACATTCACCGAAGTATTAAAATCAAAAGGATTAGAAGTTGTTTGGAAAGATTGGGAAAACAATTGGCAATAATTATTAAATTTACAACATGTTATATAAAGAAGAACATTTACAATATAAGCGTCATTTAGCTTTAGAAGACATAGGCGTAGAAGGGCAGAATAAATTAAAAGCGGCTAAAGTTTTAGTAGTTGGAGCAGGTGGTTTAGGTTGCCCTATTTTACAATACTTAACTGCAGCAGGTGTTGGTACCATTGGTGTTATTGATTTTGATAGTGTAGATCAAACCAACTTACAACGTCAAGTGCTATATGGTTATAACGACATTGGTAAATTTAAAGTGTCTTGTGCTATTTCTAAGCTAGAACAGCTTAATAAGTTTGTGAAATTCAAATCTTATATAGAGCATTTAAGCAAGTCTAATGCCATTAAATTATTCAAACAATATGATATTATTGTAGATGGTACAGACAATTTCAACACCCGTTATTTGGTTAATGATGCCGCTGTATTAAGTGAAAAACCAGTGGTTTTCGGATCTATTTTTAAATTCGAAGGTCAGGTTACGGTTTACAATTATAAAAACGGACCAACTTACAGGTGTTTATTCCCAAAACCTTCTCAAGATGCTTTAAACTGTGAAGAGGCTGGTGTATTAGGTGTTTTACCCGGAATTGTTGGGTTATTACAAGCGAATGAAGTTATTAAAATGATTTGCGAAATAGGAGAAGTGCTTACAGGAAAACTGTTAGTCTTTAATGCCTTAAGCATGAGCCAGAATATTTTAACTTACGAAAAAACAGTACATTCTCATGTGACTTACATTGCCGATGTAGATGAAGATTTTAATATTAATACGTCAATGAAATCGTTAACGTTCGACGAGTATTTAAAACATAAAGACAATTTATTTGTGCTAGATGTTAGAACTCAAAAAGAACATAGTATGTTTCATTTATCTCACGATTACCACATACCGCTTAAAGAACTTAACGAACGTTATTTTGAAATTGAAACTAAGAAACCTATTTTAGTGTATTGTCAGTCTGGAAAAAGAAGTGTTCAGGCAATAGAACTATTAAAAACCTTAAAAATAAAGAATAAATTATACAATTTAAAAGACGGATTACAACAACCTATTTAAATTTTTATTTCTTATTTATCTCTGCCATTATGCAAGAAAAATCGGAAGACTAACAACTTAAAAATCTTATCGGTTTAGCCCTAAAAAATGCTTTATAGCCACCATACTATAAAGCATTTTTCAGTTAAACCATTAGCATGCTTAACCCAACATAAAGGTGCTGTTTTTCTTATCATTAATGGCATTATTAGCTTTTTAAAATTCGTGTAAGTCTCCCAAGGTATTTGGGGTTCTATAACACATAACCAATCTATTTTTTTTGGCATATAAAACTTACATGTTTTAAACAAATCAAGGGCCTTGTAAGAGATGTAAAATCCCTGAATACAATCCGGATTTAAAACGTTAAAGCGGGGAGATTTAAGCCCATAAGGCACAAATAATTGTGCTTTAAAATAGACCTGTTGCACCATGTTTTTTAAAGAAATATGTAATAGATCGAGGTGCTTTTTGGTTTCAGGATTATACAATAATGGTAATTGCTTGTCTTTTAGCTTCGTTAATTTATCAATCAAACAATCTTTTCTATTCGGACCAATCCAATGGTCTAATTCTGTTGTTCCAACTTCGGGATCGTATAGGTAAAACTTATACACGATTTCTAAATGAACCAATTGATCAGCTTGTTTTAAAATACAATCTAATTCGCCTAAAGTGCGTTTGTTTTGCTGAATTTGAATATTCTCAATTAGAATTTCAATATTGTCATCCTGATTCAGTTCATAGGCAACAAAACGTTCTACTAGTTTCCCTAACCGTAACTGTCCTTCAACAGTTAAATTACAAGTTGCCATTGCATGTTTAGGCATCACAAATTGTTTAATATCTAAACCATGTGGTGTGCCTGTCCAAAGTACCGGTGTATTTAAATACCCTATATATGGTTTATCAATAGCACGCATTTATTATCTATTTTACAATTTATAAAAGTAACAAAATAGGAAGGATTTAACAGATATTTATCTTAGCACCAGCAGGCATTAAAAAGAAATACAGTGTACATATAATAAGACTATAAATAAGTAAAAAACCTATTATATTTTCATTTTTTTTGTCATAAATCTTATTAAGTTTTTTAGAACATTTTTATAGTTTTTTAGACAAAACACTGTCATTGTTGTGTTTATAGCAATAATTGGCCGGTTTTTAATAATTTCTAAAGAATCATGCATAAAAAGGATAGAAAAGGCCTTATTTTTGCATTCCTTAAAAGTTAATATAAAATGTCAGTTAAAGCTTCAGATATAGCAGAAAGAAACGCCGGAAAAGATTTATATAGTTATCAACAAGGGGCCATAAACAAGATATTTCAATGTTTTGAAGAAGCTCCAGAAGATTACCATTTATTATATCAATTACCAACAGGTGGAGGAAAAACTGTTATCTTTTCTGAAATTGTAAGACAATACTTAAAACATCATAATAAAAAGGTGCTTGTTATGACGCACCGTATAGAATTATGTAAACAAACTTCGGGTATGTTAACCGAATTTGGTGTGTCTAATAAAGTGATTCATAGTAAAGCAAATCTAGAGGATCAAGCAGATTTTAGTTGTTTTGTGGCGATGGTAGAAACCTTAAACAATAGGTTAAATGATGGAAAATTAGACATCTCTGATGTGGGTTTAATTATTATTGATGAAGCGCATTACAATTCATTCACCAAATTATTTAAGTTTTTTGAAAAGTCTTTCATTTTAGGAGTAACAGCAACACCGTTAAGTTCTAATATTAAATTACCTATGAATGATAACTACAACGAATTAATCGTTGGAGAAACCATTCAATCTTTAATAGAAAACGAATTCTTAGCACGTGCCGAAGTCTATTCTTATAATGTTGGTTTAACCTCTTTAGTGGTTGGTGCAAATGGTGATTATACCGTAAAATCTTCAGAAGATTTATACACCAATAGCGATATGCTTGGTAAATTAATTCAGGCCTACGAAGAACGGTCTAAACATAAGAAAACACTTATTTTTAATAATGGTATTAATACGTCCTTACATGTATACGATACCTTTAGAGCAGCTGGTTACAATGTAGCGCATTTAGATAATACCAACACAAAAAGTGAACGTAAAAAAATATTAAAGTGGTTTAAAGAAACTCCAGATGCTATTCTTACTTCTGTTAGTATTTTAACTACAGGTTTCGATGAGCCTACTGTAGATTCTATCATTCTAAATCGGGCAACAAAATCGTTAACCTTATACTACCAAATGATTGGTCGTGGGTCTCGTATCTTAAAAAATAAATCCAAATTTAATGTTATCGACTTAGGTAATAACTTTCATCGTTTTGGACCTTGGGGAGCAGATTTAGATTGGCAAAAAATATTTAGATCTCCTAATTTCTATTTAGATGGAATTATGAGTGATGAAGAATTAGAAGAGAGTTTCAGGTATGAAATGCCAGACGAACTCCGTGCCGAATTTAGTAAATCGAACTCTGTATATTTCGATGTTAAAAAAACCTATATAGATTCTATTAGAAAAGGAGAATCATCTAAAGTGGTTTTAGAACGCTCGATTCGTCATCATGCATATATTTGTACAGAAAATAGCGAAGACATGTACGATGCCCTAGATTTAGCTAAAAAACTAGGAGACGATATCGATTACCGCATACAACGCTACACAAAATGTATTAGTAAAAGTACGTTTAATTTTGTAGAATGGTTACGAGAAGATTATCGTAAAAAATTACGGGCTTATATTCGTGAAAATTTTGATGACTTATTTGAAGAAATCAATGGTTTTCCTCCAGAAGACTAGTTTTTTTTAGACTTAAGACCGCTTTGCTGTTAGAGCAAAGAATATAGACTTGATTCTTACATATTTCATATAAAAATGTCCTTCAATTTATACTGAAGGACATTTTTAGTTATACACGTCATACTGAACTTGATTCAGTATCTCTAATCTCTGTAATAGTTGATTTCTTAATCATCCTTATAAGGTGCTTGAGCGGAGTCGAAAGCCTCTACTAAAGCATATCTCGACTTCGCTCGATAACCATTCATGTTAAGTATAAAACAAAAAATGCATATTCAATTATAACTGAATACGCATTTTATATTTTATTCTAGATCTTTTTAAGACGCTACTTCTTCTTTAAAAGTCCAAGCTAAAATTCGGCTTTTCTTGTTTCCTTGTTCCATAGAAATGGTTTTATGTGTCGCTTTTAATTTATCTAGTTGCTTTTTAAGCTTACTTAAATTTTCTTGCTTAGACACTAATGTTGTAAACCAGTGTACTTGATCTTTAAACGCTACACTTTGCTTAATCATACGTTTAATAAATAACGCTTCACCACCATTACACCATAACTCATGAGCTTGTCCTCCAAAATTTAATTCTGCTGGACCCGATTTTTTAAGGTTTTTAAGTTTTTGTTTTGTAGTACGTGTGGCTTCTTCTTCAGATCCAAAAAAGGGCGGATTACACATGGTAAATGTAAAGTTTTCGCCAACTTTAATAATACCTTCAAATATATTAGCAGGATCAGCTTGAAGTCTAATATCTATTTTCTTAAGTAAAGAAGGAGTTAAACCTACATTGTGTTTTGCACTTTCTACAGCACTAACACTTGTATCGCAACCTACCATGTTCCAATTGTAAATTTGCGCTCCTAAAATAGGGTAGATGGTATTTGCTCCAACACCAATATCCAAACCTTTTACATTTTCGGTAAGCTTTTCAACTTCTAATAAGTCATGAATATGATGAATATAATCGGCACGACCAGGAATAGGCGGGCATAAATACCCTTTCGGGATTCTCCAATCTGTTAAATCGTAATCGGCAATTAAAATGGCTTTATTTAAATGGAAAACAGCATCACTTTTTTCAAAATGAATGGTTTTTTGCTTGGTTAAAGGACTTGTAAATACAAACGCTCCTAATTTAGGATGTGCTTGTACTAATGCTTCAAAATCGTATGATTTTTTATGCTTATTTTTAGTGTGCATAGATATAATTTACGACAAAGATAAACTAAATATAAGCAACAATTCAGAAATCGAAATTTGTATTAGACCGCACTTTAATTTAGTATACCTTTGCAAATAGAAACATACATTATGGCAACATTTAAACATTTAGGTGTAGAACAACAATTTATACCTGCTTTAAAAGAATTAGGCATTAAATTCCCTACCGAAATTCAAGAAAAAGCAATCCCTGTTTTATTACAATCCGGAACAGATTTTATTGGATTAGCACAAACAGGAACAGGAAAAACAGCCGCTTTTGGCTTACCTGTACTTCAAAATATAAAACCAGAATCAAATCATGTGCAAGCTTTAATTTTAGCGCCAACTCGAGAATTGGTTCAACAAATAAAAAAACAACTCTTTAAGTTTACTAAATATTGCGACAACAAAATCTTTGTTGAAGGGGTTTATGGTGGTGAAAAAATTGATGTTCAAATTCAGAACTTAAGACGTACAACACATGTTATAGTAGCAACTCCTGGTCGTTTAAACGATTTGTTAGATCGTAAAGTTATCGATCTTAGAAAAGTAAATACAGTCATTTTAGATGAAGCAGACGAAATGCTAAGCATGGGCTTTAAAGATGAATTGACTAAAATTTTAGATCATACCCCTCGTTCTAAAAACACGTGGTTATTTTCGGCTACAATTCCTGCTGGAATTAAGCAAATTATAGACAATTATATGTCTCCAAAAGCCGTTCGTGTGGTTATAAATAAAGATGAACTTGTAAATGCAAACATCTCACATAACTATATTACAACAACAATAGAGCAAAAACAACACGTTATTCTAGATCTTTTAGATGCTAGACCAGACGATCGTGGTATTATCTTTTGTAGAACAAAAGCAGGGACACAAAGTTTAACCGAGTTTCTTAAAACAGAAGGGTGTTCTGTTGAAGCCCTAGAAGGGGATATGCAACAACGCGATCGCGATAAAGTAATGCGTGCCTTTAAAAAAGGAAATATACAGGTCTTAATTTCTACAGACGTTTCTGCTAGAGGAATTGATGTTAACAATTTAGCATTTGTATTACACCATCAATTACCAGAACAAATAGAATATTATACACACCGAAGCGGACGTACAGCGCGTGCAGGAAAAACAGGACAATCTATTGCCTTAATTTTAGGAAGTGAATTGAAACGTATTCACGAAATTGATAAAGAATTGGGTATTAAATTTAAAGAGATCTCTATATAGTTATTTATCTATTGATGCATGTTGTAAGCGTCATGCATTAAATTTCGATTGATGATTTGAGTTTTGATGTCATTCCGAGGGTAGGAGGAATCTAATCATGTATTATATTCTATTGATGAGATTCTTCACTCCGTTCTGAATGACAGTATAAAGAAGACGAGCACTCATAAAAATATAAAAGCCTTCAATCTTGAATTAGATTGAAGGCTCTTTTTATATAAACTAGCTAAGGGGTAAAAACAATTTTTTAATTTAAACTACTTAACAATTTTTCTGCAACTAATTCTGACGATGCAGGATTTTGTCCTGTAATTAAATTACCATCTTGTAATACATGTACACTCCAATCATCTCCTTTAGAGTATGTTCCGCCATTTTCTTTAAGCATATCTTCAACTAAAAACGGCACAACATCTGTTAATTGCACTGCGGCTTCTTCAGAATTTGAAAATCCAGTTACAGTTTTCCCTTGTACTAAAGGTGTACCGTCTGCATTTTTTACACCTTTTAAAGCGGCAGGTGCATGACATACAAATCCGATTGGTTTTTGTGCAGTATTAAAATCTTCAATTAATTGAATTGAATTTTTATCGTTTGCTAAATCCCAAAGTGGTCCATGACCGCCTGGATAAAATACAGCGTCAAAATCGCTCGCTTTTACATCTGCTAACACTAAAGTGTTTTCAATTTTTTCTTGTGCTTCTGTATCTTTTTTAAAACGTTCTGTAGCTGCTGTACTCGCATCAGGAGTATCACTTGTTGGATCTATTGGTGCTTGTCCTCCTTTTGGAGTGGCTATAGTAATTTGAGCACCTTTATCTAATAAAGTATAATATGGACTAGCAAATTCTTCAACCCAAAATCCAGTTTTTTTACCTGTATTTCCTAAGGTATCGTGTGATGTTAAAACAAATAATATTTTCATTTTTTATTTTTTTAAGTTAATAATACAGAGGTCTAAAGCAAATTAGTAAGCCATTCTTACTATGCTTTCAACATCTGCGGGTTTTAAGCTTTTATGTTCGCCCAAACCTAACCAACCACGATCTGTAAATCGTTTGGCTATAATTTCGGCAGTGCCTTCGTACGTATCTGTGTATTTAGATAATTTAGTTTCTATACCCATTTGGTTAAAGAAATGTTCCGTTTTTTCAATGGCAGCGTAAGCTTTATCTTCTAAAGTGCCTTCAGTAACATTCCAAATACGTTCTGCATATTGTGCTAATTTTTCTTTTTTAGCTTCAAAATTATATTGGTAATGACTAGGTGCTATAATGGCTAAAGTTCTTGCATGATCAATACCATATAATGCTGTAAGTTCATGTCCCATAGCGTGAACAGCCCAATCTGTAGGCACACCTTTCTGAATTAAACCGTTTAAGGCCATAGTACAACTCCACATATAATTAGAAGCCGCATCATAATCTGAAGCGTCTTTCAATATTTTTGGAGCGACTTCTAATAACGTTTGCATGATACTTTCTGCAAAACGATCTTGAAGCAAGGCACCGGCTGGATACGTCATATACTGTTCTAAAACGTGTGTAAATGCATCGGTAATACCATTAACTAATTGACGCTGCGGAATAGAAGTAATCACTTGCGGATCTAGAATAGAAAACACTGGAAATAATCCTGCGCCGCCCATTCCTAACTTTTCTTTTGTTTCTTTATTCGTAATTACAGCACCAGAATTCATTTCAGAACCTGTAGCAGGCATGGTTAATACAACCCCAAAAGGCATACCTTTTAATGTCGGTTTTCCTCCTGTTAAAATATCCCAAGGTGTATCTCCTTCGTATAAAGCGGCAGCCGATAAAAATTTAGTACCATCAATAACTGATCCGCCACCAACAGCTAATAAATAGGTAATTGCATTATCCTTTATAACTTTAAGAGCGTCTAGTAATACCGAATATTCTGGGTTGGCAGGTATACCACCAAACTCAATGTATTCAATACCCTTTAATGCCGATTTTACTTGATCGTAAATACCATTTTTTTTAATACTTCCTCCTCCATAAAGTACCAATACTTTAGCATCTGAAGGGATTTCGTCGGCTAATTTTGCGATAGTGTCTTTACCGAAAATAATTTTAGTCGGATTCTTAAATTCAAAATTGTTCATGACTTTTGATTTTATTATATGTTTAATCCTAGTTATTCTTTTTAAAATATGTATTCTTTAAGTATAATGGCGTCTTAACTAAAGTGTTAAAATAAATGCTTTAATGCTGTAATAATATCACTTGGTTCTGCCCGTGTTCTATAATCTACATCAACAAAACTCCATTTTACAACACCATCTCGATTTAAAACAAACGTCGCTGGAATGGGCAACATCGTAGCATTACCATTATTGATTTTTTCTAAATCTAATCCACGATCTACACGCATGTGTTCTGCTAAAAACTCAGGAACTTCCCAGGCCACTCCATATTGAAAAGCGACTTTCGCATCCTGATCAGACAATACACCAAAATCCATTTTACTAATTTCATCTTTTGTCAAACTCTCATCTGGTACTTGTGGACTGATAGCGACTAAGTTTGCACCCAACTCATGAATTTCGCTTAAAATATCCTGTAATGCTCTAATTTGTAAGTTGCAATACGGACACCAATTACCACGATAAAATGTAATGACTACAGGACCGTTTTCTAGTAAGTTTTCTAAGGAAACAGATTTACCTCTAGCGTTGGGTAACTTAAATTTTGGTGCTCTTTCTCCAACTTTTATGGCGTTTGCTCCTTGTTCAAAAGCTTTAGCTTCTTCAATTACTGCATCAACCCCTTTCATAAAGTCAGGATTTTTTAATCGTCCTTCTGCTATTTTAGCATCAGTTTGTTCTTTTAAGTTTTTCATTTTATTCCTTTAATTAGCGACATCTTAATTTATTAGTCGTATTGAACTTGTTTCAGTATTTAAAACCCAAAAGTAAGTTCAGAAAGACTATAATAAAAGCATAATGATGTTTTTAATTTTAAGCTTTTACAATCATTTTACCTGTATTCTTTCCACTGAATAAATCAATAAAAGCTTGTGGAGTATTTTCAAAACCTTCAACAATAGTTTCTCTGTATGTTAATTGGCCTTTTGCTAACCACTCAGATAATTGTGTCATGGCTTCTGGGAATTTATCAGCATAATTAGACACAATAAAACCTTGCATTAAGGCACTGTTTTTAACTAAAAAGGGTTGTACACTTACGCCTGTAGGTGTTTCTGTTTTATTATATACCGATATAGCGCCACATATAATAATACGTGCAAAACGGTTAATACTGAATAATGCTGCGTCTGAAATTGTACCACCAACATTATCAAAATACACATCTACACCATCTGGACACGACGTTTTAATAGCTTGTAACATATCGGTAGTTGTATTGTAATTTATCACCTCGTCGAAACCAAAATCGCTTTTTAAAAGGTTTGCTTTCTCATCGGTACCGGCAATACCTACAACCCGAAGTCCTAATAGTTTACCTATTTGTCCCACAACACTTCCTACAGCACCTGCAGCTCCAGAAACTAATAAGGTTTCTCCTGCTTTAGGCTTTCCTATTTCATGTAATCCTAAATAGGCCGTTAATCCCGTCATTCCTAACACACCTAAATAGGCGCTCAGCGGTGCCAATTCTGCACTCACTTTTGTTAATCCGTCTCCATTAGAAATTTGTTGGGTTTTCCAAGCTAACATACCCGAAACAAAATCACCTGTTTTAAAAGTATCGTGTTTAGATGCTATAACTTCTGCAACAACACCAGATGCAACTGGTTCGTTTAAATTAAATGGTGGTACATACGATTTTGCATCGCTCATACGACCTCTTAAATAGGGGTCTACAGAAATATACTTAGCCTCTAATAGTATTTCACCTTCAGAAGGACTTAATGTTTTATCGTCTTTTTGAAATTCAAAATTTGATAATGTAGGTGTACCTTCTGGTCTACTTTTTAATAATATGGTCTGATTCATAATCTTATGTTTTAGTCTATTACTGTAATTAAATCTGCTTTACTTTTTCTCACTTTTACTTGGTTTGCTAACCAATCATTAGCTTCATCTCTATACCCAAGAGGTAATAAAATGGCACTACGTAAGCCTTTTTCTTTTAATCCTAAGATGTTATCTACTGCTTCAGGATCAAAACCTTCCATTGGCGTAGCATCTACACCTTCGTAAGCTGCTTGAGCGATAGCCATTCCAAATGCGATATAGGCTTGTTTAGCGGCATGCGTAAAATTCTCTTCGGCATCTTTTTGTGGGTACGTACTTAACAACATTTGTCTGTAAGCTTCAAAGCCTTCATTCTCGTAACCACGAATACTGTTTGTAAGATCGAAAACGTCGTTAATACGTTCAGCGGTATAGGTATCCCAAGCGGCAAAAACTAATAAATGAGAACAGTCGGTTACCACAGACTGATTCCAAGCTACAGGCTTAATTTGTGCTTTTATATCTTTATTTTTAACTACAATAATTTCAAAAGGTTGCAATCCGCTAGATGTTGGTGCTAAACGTGCAGCTTCTAATATACGATCTATTTTATCTTCAGAAACGACATCTCCATTCATCGCTTTAGTAGCGTATCTCCAATTTAATTTATCTAATAATTCCATAGGTTTAATTTTTTGAATCTTGTTATTTATTATTTTTTTATGCTTGCCCAAGCGGCTTGGTAAGCGTCGTTTAAATGTGTATTTGTAATTTTAAAATCGCCTCGTTTATGTGCATTTAATAAAAAAGCTAAAGGGTAAATACTAAAAGCATAAAGTAAATGATGCGATAGGGGTTTTATAATGTCTTGTGCAATACCACGATCCCATAAGTCGAGTAGGGGAGCTAAGTTTTTAACGCCTTCTTGTCTGCTCTCTACATCAATCATAGGTGTGTTTTCACATTGCGATAAGAAAAACCCTTTTTCAATATCATCTAATTTGTATTTTGCCATACGTCTCCAAACCAATTCAAATCCGTCTTCTACAGACAAATCATCTTTAAAGGTTTCAAAAGCAAAAGCCACATATTCTGCTTTAACTTCTTTGTATACTTGATTAATCATATCTTGTTTATTTTCAAAATACAAATAAATCGTAGCAGGAGATACGTTAGCCATTTTCGCAATTTTAGACATAGGAGCAGCGTGAAACCCTTGATTATTCACCAAATTAATGGTAGCTTTAACCAATGCTGCACGTTTAACTTCACTCTTTTTTAAAACTGTCATTTTGCTTATTTTAGAGTTCAAAGATACAATAAAAGAATAAACATTCATTTTTTATGGATGTATTTAAGATGAGTTTAACGTAATTATCAATTGTAAACATTTTAATTATTTAAACAATACCATATATTTATCTAAAAAAACAAAACAAACTTTTTAAAATGAACAGAATAGTAACCTTTGGCGAAGTATTGATGCGCCTGTCCCCATTGGGAAATAAAAAGATGAAACAGACCAATTTATTAGAATATTATTTTGGTGGTACCGAGATTAATGTATCTATTTCTTTGGCTAATTTTGGAAATAAAGTAAAACACATTTCTTGTATTTCAGACGATTTTATTGGAAATACCTGTATTGGGTATTTAAGACAGTACAATGTAGATACCCGAGATATTTATAGAACAAACCGAGCTTTAGGCATGTATTTCTTAGAGGTTGGTGCGGTAATGCGTCCCAGTACTATAGTGTATAATCGTTCTAATTCTGCGTTTTCTGGAGTGACGCCGGATATGGTAGATTGGGATAAAGCCCTAGCTAAAGGAAATTGGTTTCATTGGACAGGCATTACACCGGGCTTATCCAGAGGCGCTTACGAGACATTAAAAGAAGGCTTAAAAGCTGCTAAAGCAAAAGGGATTACGGTTTCATCAGATCCAACTTACCGAAGTGGTTTATGGAAATATGGTGTAGATGCCAAAGATGCCATTCAGGATTTAATGCAATATGTAACCATTTTTATTGGTGGTGTTAATGAAATTAATGAAATACTAGGGACAGAATATGGCTATGATAATGAAGATTTTATCGCTGCAAGTAAAGCCATAATTGAAAAATATCCGAACGTTGAAAAAGTTTTTGACAAGATTAGAGTGTCTATAAACGCATCTTGGCAAAAAATAAAAGGCCGCATGTGGAATGGTAACGAATTTAAAGAAACCGAATTTATTGAAATTACACACATTGTAGATCGTATTGGAACTGGCGATGCCTTTGCAGCTGGAATTATTTATGGACTATTAAATTTTGACGATTATAAAGCCATGGAGTTTGCAACAGCAGCTTGTGCATTAAAACATACATTTCCTGGCGATATAAATTATGCCACAGTTGAAGATGTAGAACATTTATTATCTGGAAATTCTGGCGGACGTGTTAATCGCTAAAACCAAAAGGGTACGAGAGTACTCTTAATTTTCTATTTTACATAATATAAATTATAGAACATATTATAACAATTAACGCAATAGCGCATTTCAGCGCTATTTGACATAATCGCAGATATAACAACACCTAAGTGTTTTATATCGGTAGTAATTATGTACAAGTAAATTGTGGATTCTTAGTTCAACGTATAATTAACGAAAACATTACATTTATAAAACATTTCGCACTATTTGTTAAAATCACAGATATAAATAACACTCAAGTGTTTTATATAGTTAGTGATTATGTCAAATTAATTGTGGCCTCGTAGTTGTATTTATTAATGTGTAGCTATAATTTTCTATTATGTAAAATATCCCAGAAGCATTCGTTTTCATTAGAATAATTGGAACTTGGGTCATTAAACTATTAAGCGGTTTGCTTCGCAGCGTGTAAAAAACATTTGTATCTATAATTAGCCGTTATGTAAAATAGCCGCTACCAAGCGCTCGGTTGTTTTATAAAATCAAATTGCTTATTGCAATTTATTTATAACACAATTATCCTATACTTAAGAATTACCTATTCATTTGATATTGGAATACTAACAGGAACAGGAATTTGAGCTAAAACATTATTGTAAATATCAACTTCTGTGGATTCTGTTTCAATAGAAACTATTAAACTATATTCAACATCGGAGTTATATCTCATTAGCTTTTTTCGGTTTTTCCACCAACCTCCAATTGGATAGATAGCTATTTTATTTCTCAATGCTAAATCTGCAGCTGAACCTTCCCATATGTCCTTATGAATACTTCCTTTATCTCTAACTTTACTACCTAATAACCAATTTTCACTACCTTCTTGTACGTAATCATCTTGTTCTTCTCTAAGAGTTCTACTTACTCTAGCTTTAAACATTTTTAAACTCTCATTTCTATCTATCATTTTGAACCTCAATCCATGTGATTTATATGATTGATCACTTGCGTATCTTCTATTTCCTGGATTTGGCTCAATAAAATATGACAATGTTATTTTTAATTTAACATTCGTCTCTGCTAAATCAGTTAATATGTCACTAGGCCAAGGTAAATCAAATAGATGAAACTCATTTGTTTTAGCTCTATTTTGTTCGTATTTATAAGGTCTTAAAGACCTTTCTGCTATCATTGTCAACGAATTTTCAGCACTATACTTGGCTTTGATTAAATTTGGAATTCCATAGCCAATTTTAGATATTAGATTCCATTTTTCATCTGAACTTAAGTCACTAATATTTGAATTATTTACGAACACTCTATTCCATTCAGCTGAATGTATAATTAAAGCCCTTATTGTCTCAGGTTTATAATTTGGATACATTTGATATAATTCAGAAGCAAATTTTGAAGCCAAAGCAACTGATGCACTTGTATCGGAAAATGTTGTTAACCATGATCTTCCTACACCTCCTACACCTGTTGATAAAAGTTTTAATGAATCATGATCTAGAATGCCTGAATTAAATATTCCGTCATTTCCACCTTCAAATACAACATCTGGCTTACGAGGCCATCTTTTATTCCATTTTAAAGAAGTAGAATTACAAGGTGACATTTGACCTCTTTGTGCTAATAACTCTGCTCCAGGGAATTCTTGAACATTTAACCTGTCTTTCTCTGTAAATGAACCAACTGTAATTGCATTAAATGATTGAGCAGGATCTTCAACGGAAAAATCTTCATTAGATATTGGATAATTTAATCTATCATTTAAGGGTAAATTACCTCCGGATATTAGAACTAATGTATTATCGTTTCTCTCCTTTATAGTACCAAATAATTTTTGATCTATAGCAGCAGACCAAGAAGAAGGTCTACCTAAATATTTATTATCTGGTGCTGTTACAGCTAAACATACTATTCTTTTTGAAAATGGATTTATTACTTCTGCGCTTGCAATGGCTTCCAATGTAATTTTTCCATATAAATCAGGATCATTTGCTGTACTAGCATCTATAATTTTTATGCTTTCAACATTATTTTTTATGTTAATAATTCCAGTATTACTTAATGGTTCATTTAAATCACCATATAAAATGATACCTGCCATTGGTGTTCCATGACCATGCCTGTATGAATCAGCTGTTGTCCATTCTGGATTTATAGAATCCAAATTCCTTGCAGGAATTAAATCTTCCAAAAGAGGATTAGTTCTATTGACACCAGAATCTAAAAGACATACAACTACATTACTGTGATCAATTTCATTATTAATTCTATCTTTTAAATCGTCAATAAACTCACCTTCCCAAGTTTTATCCAAATTTGTAAAGAAATCTGAAGTTTCAATTGGCTTTCTTAATTCAGCTAAATTATTTTGGTATAATAAAGTTCTTGCCAATTGTTCAGGTGTTCCTTTTATTAAACCAACAATGTTTTCTGGAAACTCTAATATTCTTTCGTTTGTTATAAGTCCATTATCGCTCAAAGAATTAATAGATGATAAAACTTCTTCTCTACCTACATTACTATACCAAACCTCCCACCAAACATCTTGACCTGCTGACGGGAAATCAATTTCAGGTTCTTGCCAAAAACTTTCTAGAGTTGCTGCTCTAATGTTTTCAATGTTTGAAATTAAATTTTGATTACGTGGATTTCCACCAGAGGTGTCTTCGGATAAATATTGTTCAATCTTGGTTAGAAAATTAGAAACAGCTCTTTTGTTTAAATAAACTGCAATTTTATATACAACTTGTTCTTGTCCATCAACATCGTTAGTAAATATGGCTTTACATGAAGCTAATCTAATGTTATCTCCAGCATTTTCAAACCTATCAAATGTTAGTTCAAAATTAACAGCTGATTCAAATTCAATATATACAAATTCATAATCAGCATCTCCTTCTGAAAATTCGGTAACAGCATGATTAAATGATTGTTGTATATGTGTTCCGTGCTGTTGCCTATTTGTTCTAGGTTTTAAATTGAAACCTCCACCTCCATGTGTACTATATGGAAATGAAGAAGTGTATCCATTTAGACGAATATGATTTAAATCTGACATTTATTAGAAAGGCTTTTTTCTAGAATTTATTATTTCAGTTATAAATTCTAAATTAGATTTTTCCTCTCCGTAAATAAGAATATTTTTCAGGAAATCTTCACAAACTCGTTTTAAGTCCGAAAAATTAAGTCCAATAGATTTTTTGGATAGATTTAGAAGTATATTATCTGAATCAGATAACTTTTTGTTTAATTCTCTTTTATAAAATTGATAAATTTGTTTTTCTGTTGGTAGTGGATAATTAATAATATCATCAAATCTTCTAAAAAGTGCCTCATCAAGATTTTCTGGCATATTTGTAGCAGCAATAATTAAACTATTTGACTCATCCTTTTCGATTTGTAAAAGAAAACTATTCAAAACTCTTTTTATTTCTCCTACATCATTACCATGATTTCTTGTTGTTCCTATACTATCAAATTCATCAAATAAATAAACAGCTCTAAACTCTTTCATTGTATCAAAAACTAAACGAAGTTTAGCAATAGATTCTCCCATATATCTACTTATAAGACCATCAAGTCTAATAACAAATAAAGGTATTCCCAACTCATTTGATAATACTTTTGCAGTCATTGTTTTACCACAACCAGGTGGTCCTGTAAGAAGTAATTTTTTTCTTGGAAATAAGTTATGCTGTCTTAATTTTTCAATTTGCTTTTGCTCATCTAAAATTCTGATTATGATTTTTTTTAGTTTATCATTTAAGACCATATCTTTCAATTTGTCATTAGGTCTTGTAAATTCTAATAAATCATTCAACTCTTTTTGAGCAGCATTTACTGGTAAGTTTTTTAGACTTCCAACATCAAGTTTAGACTTTTTAGAATCTTTAATTAGCTTCTTTAGCTCTTCAGCTAGTTCTTGACGACCCTTTCTTGCCTCTGCTGCAGCTATTTGCATTGCAGTAGCATAGAATCGAGAATCATCTCCATCACTAAAAGATTTAATTAGACTTTTTATTTGTTCTGCAGCTGCCATTTTATATTATCATGCTATTCGCCGTAAAAATATACAAAAGTTTCATCAATTAATTATGTTATAGTGCAATTTTAAAATTAAATTTATTAATAATTCCACACACATTCCACTACCCTACTACGTCGTCGCATAAAAAGTGTTCCATTAGCATTGCAGAAGAAACTTTGAGAATAAATTTTTTAAAGAAACTGAAGTAACAACTTTCGCTTTTTACCAAAGCAAAGTAACATAACGCAGAACATTATAGAACATATTATAACAATTAACGCAATAGCGCATTTCAGCGCTATTTGACATAATCGCAGATATAACGGCTTTAGACTTATAGCGTTAGTAATGATGTCAAGTTAATTATGTTTTAGTAGTTTATTTTATAATTAATCACAATCAATCCTCAAAATTATGTACCGAATTACTATTCCCTAATCTTAGAGCAAAAAACTTGTAAATTACAGGAATAGGGTCTTTTATAAAAAACTTTAAAGCGGTATCGGTTTTTAAAAAAGTCCACTTAAATAAAACACCCTTTTCTTGTTTTACTTTTAATTTTATACCTGTTAAACTGTAATAAGTAGATGCATTACATTCTGGTGCTGTAAAAGCTTGTCCTATACTAAGCTTATAATGTAAGTCTGGAAAATTAATACCTGCATGCAACGACGCCTCTAACGACAACCAATACCTGGGGTTAATCTCTATAACTTTAAAGTCTTGAGTGTTTACGTCAAATCTCAAATCTACGTGTGCTATACCAGACCAATTAAGCGTTTTCATAAGCTTTTGGACAACGGCAAATAACTTGGGCTTTTGGAGAAATACATGGGCATAAGCCGGTGCAAAATCAGATGTGCCATTAACAACCCCTTTCTGGATGGTGTATGCTAAAATTTCACCGTGTTTACACAATACGCTGCAATCTATATCGTAGCCTACTATATATTCTTGAATAATGTGTGTGCCTAAAAAGGTGTTGGTTTTAAAGTGATTTTTAAAAGCAGCCATATCCTGAAAAACATGTATATGATTACCTCCTCCATACCCTACTGTGGGCTTACTGATTATGGGAAAATGTAAAGCTTTAACGGTATCTAATTCTGACATATGAGAGACTAAACACGATTTAGGATGTGGAATTTTATGCGTGTTTAAATGGTGAGATAATAAGGCTTTATTGTTGGCCGTATCAAAAGTTGCCAAATCTGTAACCAACATTAATTTTTCAGAGGCTTTTAATTGATGCTTGTGCGCTATAAATTTTCTAATCCCTCCTTCAGATACGGGCATAATAAAATCAATATCGTGAGCTTCTACCGCCTTATCAATAATAGTAACCCATGCGTCATCATTTTTAGGTTTTGGCACATATGAAAAATGATCTACATACCTGGAGAAGCGCATTGGAGTGTATTCTAAACTCGAAATCAGATAGATTTTATATTGTTTAGAAGTGGACAGACAATTAATAACAGGGATGGCTAAAAGGTTTTCTCCATCAGGAATTAATAGTGATATAACATCTTTTTTTTTCATGATTGCCTTTTAGTTTTTAGTGCGTTCCACAGCATTGGAAGGAAAAATAAGATACCCGCCCAAGTGACTACAATTTGCGTGATATGCATAATTTCATTATTAAACAGCAAGCGCATGGTATAACGGATGAAAAAATCTAACCCAAACAGAACGATATAAAAATTACTACTGTATAATAAAAATGTACGAATACCATTCCAATTGTAGGCAACCTTATCTGAAATTCGTATTTCAAACCAATGCCTTTCTAATTTGGGGGCATCAGGGCTCCAGTGTATGTGTCTATTAAAATTAAGGCTAACCAATGCCTTTTTTAAGGTCTTAAATTGGTTATCATCTAGTGCCACCAATAGCTTGTCTTTGGGCCAATCTAAAAAAATGAGCAGTCCTAAAACTATATCTTCATAAAAATGACCAAAACGATGAATGGTTAGGGTATACAATAAGGTGTGAAAAATAAGAATGGCCCATACTGCAATGTTTTGTGTGTTCTTATTTAAAATTAAGATGGCTATAGTGAATTCAAGACACATAGAACTCCAAGACAAAAGCTTTGCAAACATTAAATCTGGCAGCCATGAAGCAATGGTAATATAAGTCTGATTCTCGCGCGCAACCCGCAACCAATTATCCATAAATTGTCCAGTCCACCAATCTAATTGAGGGGTTTTATTTATTACCGCTCCAATGTATATTAATGCAAATTGAATATAGAGTAACCAAGGATCGTGCAGCCGATTAGACAATCCGGCCAATAAGAAAAAACAGCCTAAAATAAACAGATGATTCCTAAAAATAGGTTTTGAAGAGAGTAAAACCAATAAGGTGATTAATCCCAATAGAAAAGCCATGGTTCTGACCCTAACATTACATAACAACAACACACCGGCCGTTACAAATATAATTTGAGACATGACTTTATAGACATTGGGGATGACATGAAAGTTGTCAAATACTTTTAAGAAAGGAATATACGGATCATCCATTTTCCCCACAAAACCATACAAGCAAAGCATGATAAAAGCGAGCTTACATAATAATAAAATATTAGGTAGCATTGCGGTATTTGTTACTCGCAATGGAAAATATACCGATGTGGTAAGTGTATTTATTTTTTCGAAAAACTCCATACCTTTTCGTCATGACCATTTGTACGGTAAATCACTTGCACTTCGGCATGATCTTCTATGCGGTTGCGAGTCTCGTACTGTCGTATTAAACTAAAAACATTATCAATAGCTCTAGGTTCCCAACCAACCGCTTGGTAGTGGTACCGTTTTTTGATGTCTTGTTCTGAAAGTAACTGACCATTGATCTTTACAGAAATAGTATAGTACGTATGCTCATCGTAAGGCGCCCAACAAAAATAACGTTCGGGAATAAATCGGGCATATCCAATAGAACCTACTTGCAATAGCAGAAAGAGGATGCCAATGGCATATCTAAATTTCATTTAGGTGTGATTTTGGTCAGTCTATTTATTTAATTTAATGAAATACTGGACTTTACACGGAAATAAGCTTAAAAAATCGTTATAACGTGAATTTATAGCGTTAAAACCTTTCTTTTAACCCAGTGAATGCTGTAAAAATCTTTCAAATGGCATTAAAAGATTTCGTAAATATTTGAAATTAAGAGTATTATATCCATGTTTAATATGGCGCTTTACTCCTGCATGGTAGGTGTAAAAAGTTTTTAAAATAAGTACCTGATATTTGATAATATCAATTAAAAATTTAACACATATAAATAATATATAGCTCTAGATTGTATTAAGAAAATATCGGCTCTCAATCAGTAGACATATTTTAACCACATTCATAGCCTTATGCAAACTAAGAAAAACTATTTTTTGGATGTTTTTTTTAATGTCTAATGACATAAATAAAGTATTAATTAACTATTAATTTTGCACTTGCTGTATTACCATTGAAAAATTGGACTTTAATTAAATAAATACCTTTTAATAATTTACTTGTATTAAAAGTCATTGCAGTAGACAATATTTTGTTTTCTTGATTTTTGATGCTTTTACCTAATAAATCGAATATTTCAAAACTTTGGATTTGAGTATCCTGAATAGATTTAATGTTAACTAAACGTGTAGTGGGGTTTGGATAAATATGTATTAATTTTTCTGTATTATGAGTTTCAAAAAAATGATGATCATCTACACCGAGAGTCGAAAATACTGGAGTTGTAACATACAGCTCGCTGCCACTTTCGGTAGTTATACCTTGAAAAAAAAGATGATCATTAACCATGGTAAAAGAATAAGTTAATCTTAATTCTGATGAGCCATTTGTAACATTAATATCAATAGCAGAAACTTCATTTGACTTACCTTTAGTTACCCATAATTTATCTGAATAGGCATATTGTTTAAAAAGTAAATTTTCTTTAAAACAAGCTAATTCAGTGAAAACATTATAAACATCTTCTTCATTATTTAAAACGGCATTTGTACCAGCTGCTGTACCATCTGTCTTCCATAATTCAGTTCCAGAACTAGCCTCATCATGAACTTGAAAATACACATAATCTCCACAACTCATAATTTGACTTATATCTAAATTTATAAACGGATGAGTACGATCAGAAAACATAAGTTTAGTCCCTTCTAATGTTCCATTTGTTTTATATACAGCTTTATAAAAAGGACTTGGCTCTTTTGCTATAAAATAAAGCTCGTCGTTAAGTATAGTCATATCTTGAATATCACTATCTATATTATCTCCAAAAGTCATTAAGTGATTTGTTCCTTCTGTCGTTCCATCTGAAACCCACAAATCATGTGGTCCATATGTAGTGCCTGAAGTTTCAGCAATCATTACTAATTTATTATTTACCACACGAATGGCTTCAAGTCTATTTAAGTCTTTAATTTTTGAAGTTCCAGATATTGTGCCATCAGTTCTAAATAAAGCAAAACCATTATCTCCTATTGCAGAAAAATAAATTGCCCCTTGATATGACACGACTTCAGTAATCCATCCATCATTAGAATAACCAGTTTATTTTTTAATTAATAATTCTTATTAAAAACCTTCATTAAATTGATCTTCACTTATAGCTGGTTTTGGTAATTTTTTTTAAATATGCTTTAATAATTTATTCAAAATGCTAAAAGGATTACAAGCGTAAAAATCAATAAGATATGAGCTTACAATAATTGCTTAAGAAAAATTTAAATTTACAAAATATTATAGTATTACATATGAGGGAAAACCGTAAACCAAAAAGATTTTTTAAATAATTGACACTTCCATACTACATCGTAGTATATAAAGTGCCGCACTAACATTATAGAAGCCGTTTTCAATATTACTGTTTTTGAAGATACTATAATAACAACTTTCGCTTTGATTTAAATAGATATTAAGCGATGCATGAATATATTAATCTTAATAAAAAGTTATAAATACAGTTCTATATGGCTAAATAATATAGCATAACTAGTTTGGACTAACAATTTTAATAAAGACCATTTAATCATCACATCTTAATCACTTCCGCAACGACACCCTGAACTCTAAAATCTGTAGTTAATATTATGGGCTGATGTTTTGGGTTTGTAGAATGCGGTTTTAAAACAATTGTGTTGCCATTATGCCTAAACTCTTTAATAGTGGCTTCGTCGTCTATTAGGGCAAGTACCAAATCTCCGGTTACTGCAGTTTGTTGACGTTTAATTAGTAGTAAGTCTCCACTATCTATGCCTTTAGTATTCATAGAATCTCCAGTGGCTCTCAACAAAAAATAATCTGATGGGGTTTTAACCAATTGTGTGGCGATTGGGATTTGAGCTTCAATATGTGCTTCTGCAAATGTGGGCAAACCACAAGCTACAGCACCTATTAATGGGATATTTACGGTATCACTTTCAGCCGTACTATGTAACACAACCTTGTTAACCTCTAATAAGTCTCGGGCTTCAACATGCAGAATATTGGCAATCTCATACAGCAATTCTAAACTGGGTTGCCTCCTATTTTGCACATAAGCATTCACCATATTATAACTCTTATTTAACTTCTCGGCCAACCACGTTTGCTTGATGCCTTTGTCTTCTAATACCTCCTTAATGCGATTCATAATCAATCAATTGATTTTCAGTAACAAATATAAACAATTACACAACAATATCTCATAATATGAGATACTTATTATTAATATTTTAAGCTTTTTTATAAACACCTCCTCTTTTTTATAAGATTAAGTTGTAGCTTTACACCTAAAACTTAAATACATAACAATGTCTTTTGAACGGGTACAAGAAAAACTAAATATCCTTGCAGATGCTGCAAAGTACGATGTGTCTTGCTCTTCCAGCGGGAGTAACAGAGCCAATACAAATAAGGGATTAGGCGATGCTTCAAATTCGGGGATCTGTCATACCTATACCGAAGATGGCCGTTGTGTATCCTTGTTAAAAATACTCCTGACAAACCATTGTATATTCGACTGTGCCTATTGTGTCACGCGAAAAAGTAACGATATTAAACGGGCAGCATTTCAGGTGCAAGAAGTGGTCGATTTAACCATAAACTTTTACAGACGTAATTATATTGAAGGGCTTTTTTTAAGTTCAGGTATCTTTAAAAGTGCCGATTATACCATGGAACGCTTGGTGGCTGTGGCTAAAAAATTACGATTAGAAGAAAACTTTAATGGCTATATTCATTTAAAATCTATTCCTGGTGCTAGTGACGAACTCATGCGGGAAGCAGGTTTATATGCCGACAGATTAAGCGTGAATATTGAAATACCAACAGCAGAAGGCTTAAAACTTTTAGCACCAGATAAAAACAGAGCCGATTTTATTAAACCTATGGAAAAGGTTAAAAATGAAATCATACAATATAAAAGTGAAAAGAAACTTATTAAAAGTACGCCCAAATACGCACCAGCTGGGCAAAGTACCCAAATGATTGTGGGCGCCAGTGGCGAAAACGACATGCAAATCATGTACACCTCCAACTACTTTTATAAAAATTTCAATTTAAAACGGGTGTATTATTCTGGCTATGTGCCTATTAGTTACGATACCCGGTTGCCACAAATAGGCACACCTGTGCCCATGTTACGTGAAAACAGATTGTATCAAACCGATTGGTTATTAAGATTCTACGGCTTTAATATTGAAGAAATCCTAAACGAGCAAAACCAACATTTAGATTTAGATATCGATCCAAAATTGGGTTGGGCTTTACGGAATTTACACGAATTCCCTGTAGATGTGAATAAAGCCGATAAACGCATGTTAGCTAGAATACCTGGTTTAGGGATGAAATCGGTATTTAAGATATTACATGCCAGACGTTACAGACAACTCAATTGGGACCATTTAAAAGCAATTGGGGTATCCTTAAATCGGGCTAAATATTTTATGATTTGTGCCTCAAACCAATTTGAAAGTCGTGATCTGACAGCTGAAAAAATTAAAGGATTAATCTTACAGAATTCTAAGAGTAAATATACCAACATGCTTAGTAACCAATTAAATCTCTTTGGATAGTAGCGTTATGGAAACCACACTGATTTACGACAGCTCATTCGATGGATTCTTAACGGCTGTGTTTACGGCTTACGAGATGAAATTGAAAACAGTTGTTATAGTCAATCAACAGCGATTTCAACAACCGTTATTTGGGAGTTACGAGACGGTGATTACAGACCAAGAGAAGGCAAATCGGGTGTGGATAGGCTTAAAAAAGAAAATGACCGCCAACGAATTGCGTCGGTTTTATTATGCCTTCCTAAGTGAAAATCCTACGGCAGAACATACCATATACCAAGCCATTTTATATGTGTTTGCCTCTAAAACAAACGTCGCTTCAGATTTTAGTAATGCGCATATTTTAGAGGTAGCTAAACTGACTAAAAATGTTGGGAGAGAAAAACATAGAATGGAAGCCTTTGTACGGTTTAAACTGACAAAAGATGGTATTTATTTTGCCAATATAGAACCGGATTTCAATGTGTTACCACTCATAAAAAGACATTTTGAAAGGCGCTATGCCGACCAGAAATGGCTGATTTACGATTTAAAACGAAAATATGGGATCTATTACGATTTGAAACAAGTAGAATTGATTACTCTTGAATTTGACTCTAATTTTGATCCGTCTAAAACATCATCAGACCTATTTGCTGCGATTGAATTAGAATTTCAACAATTGTGGAACGACTATTTTAAAAGTACAAACATCCCTTCTCGAAAAAACATGAAACTCCATATTCAACATGTACCGAAGCGCTATTGGAAATATTTAAGCGAGAAACAGTAAAACTCTTGTTTTATACGGCTTTTATATTTTATTTTCAGGGGTGTTCGAGCAGAGTCGAGAACTAGGATTACAATATAATAGCATAGTTTCTTTTAATATAATAAGAATTATAAGATATTGATTCTTAAGTTTTAAATTATAATTATAACTTCTCGACTCCGCTCGAAGACCATACTAATAACATGTTGAGCTAGGGTGTTCGAGCGGAGTCGAGAACAAGAATTACACTATAATAGCATAGTTTCTTTTAATATAATAAGAACTATAAGATATTGATTCTTAAGTTTTAAATTATTATGATAGCTTCTCGACTACGCTCGAAGACCATACTAATAACATGTTAAGCTAGGGTGTTCGAGCGGAGTCGAGAACAAGAATTACACTATAATAGTATTATTTTTTTATATAATAAAAACTATAAGGTATTGATTCTTAAGTTTTAAATTATTATGATAGCTTCTCGACTCCGCTCGAAGACCATACTACTAACATGTTGAGCTTAACAGGGTGTTCGAGCGAAGTCGAGAACTAGCATTATACTACAATAGCATTTTATTATGTTTAAGTGTGATGTTTATTAAAAACTTATAAACTTACTGGTAATAAATCAAAATTTAAACTTCTCGACTACGCTCGAAGACCATACTACTAACATCTTGAGCTTAACAGGGTGTTCGAGCGAAGTCGAGAACTAGTATTATACTACAATAGCATTTTATTATGTTTAAGTGTAATGTTTATTAAAAACTTATAAACTTACTGGTAATAAATCAAAATTTAAACTTCTCGACTACGCTCGAAGACCGTTTCAATAACATGTTGAGCTAGGGTGTTCGAGCGGAGTCGAGAACAAGAAAACATCATTAATAATACAATCTAAAATCCAATAATTTACAGAGCGCATAATGTCTTTGGTGTAATTCTTCCACAACATCAAACATATTATCGTCTTCATTAAATAAATTAAAGAACGCTTGATCCAAGCGTAAACTATCTATACCATTATAGGCGTTACCATAGCCAGAAACCCCTTTGGCTCCTGTAATATCTAAAAAGTACTGTGCTTCTTCTTCGTCTAAATCTAGAATTTTAGCATTTGAAAAATGTAAAATCTTGCCTTGTAAACGCCCTTCAAAAATTTCGGCAATTTCTTGTAAACTATAATGGTAGTCGTTTAAACATATCGTATTAGCCGCTCCTGATACAACCAAATAAATGATTTCATAATCCGTAAAATGATGATCGTCTAAAATCAAGCTATTTAAACTCTCCTCTAGTCCTTCTATGGTATCGCAAGTTTTATAGATGCTTGCTATGCCAAATTTATGAACCAAGTGCTCCAAGCTTTCTTGCGTTTTGGTAATTTTATCGGTTTCGATATCAGAAACGCCTTCTAAGCAGTAAATGAAATACTCTAAATCTATAAATTGTTCTTGGGGTAATTGTTGGGATTTTTCTAACAAGTTTCTGAATTTATGCAGCGCATATGAAATGCAAAATTAAAACAACGCGTCTAATCTTAGAAATTTTTAGCTAACTTTTCTTTTAGCAAGTCAATATCTAAAGATTCTAACAAAGGAATTAAATTAGGATACATGTTTTTATGGTAACCAAATCGTGCATCGGTAAACTCCGCAATGGCTTGGTCTTTACTCCAATTTTCGAATACCATTCGAGATGCCGCGACTATAGCTCCCGTGCGATCTGAACCATGCCAACAATGAACAAGTACAGGCTTCTGTGCCTGTTGTATAGTTTGTAAAGCAGTAAAAATATCATCGCCATCTAATGCCCCTGCTTTTAACGGTAAATTATATAAATCTAAATCAAGAGCTTTAAGTTTGTTTTCATCCGTATGTTTCCGTCTGAGATTTACAACCGATTTAATACCCACCGCTTGCAGGTCTTCCATCCCTTTTTTAGAAGGCTGTTCCGAACGGTATACATCAGGATTTAGTTTGTATAAATTATGAAAATGATTAGACTCTATGTTCTCGAAATAAACCTCTTGCGCCTGTAAATAAGTGCCACATAAAGCAAAACATAAGAATGAAAAAAGGTGTAGAGGACTTTTTAAAGAAATTTGCATAAAATATTTATATTTAGCTGTTGCAAAGATAAAAAAAGCATGGTAAGAAAACGGAATATAGTAGTGGCTTCTCGACTCCGCTCGAATAACCTCTTGTGTTTTTTAGGAGGTTCGAGCGAAGTCAAGAACAAGAATACATTATTTTATTTGCAGTGTATTTTAGTGTGATGATTACGCTAAATTTGAAACTGATTTCGTACCTTCTAAAACATCAACAGTCCTATTTACAGCAATTGTATTAAAATTTCAACAATTATGGAACAACTATTTTAAAAGCACAAACATCGCGTCTAGGAAAAATATAAAACGACATAAACAACATGAGCCTAAACGCTATTGGAAATATTTGAGCAAGAAATAGTAACGTAGCAACTACCCTCCTATCATTAATAATAAAAAAATATAAAACACTAGCATTAAACCACTTGAACACAGTAATAGAAATAAATATAATTTCTCTCATTTTTTTTTAAGATTTAGTGTTGTGATTTAGATAGGTTTACGACCAATAGATTTTAAAAACTAGAAACCATCGCCAACCATAGCAATACCGCCATTCTTGTATTTGCGCTTTCTCCTGAACTGGACAGAAAGCACAAGCGGTTTATGGAGTCAGGCAAACTTTCTAATACGTTAACCAACAGCAGTCTTAAAAAAGCACAATCCACCGGTTTGGATTGTATCTTGTTCACAGAACAGCAACAGCAAGGTGAAACCTTTGGTCAGCGGTTTACACATGCCATCGCATCTGTATTCAAAATGGGGTACGATAACGTCATCACCATTGGTAACGATACGCCTCAGTTAATGCCTCAGCATATTAAAGAGGCACACCTCAGATTGCAACAGCAACAAGTCACAATCGGACCAAGTATAGATGGTGGATTTTACTTATTGGCACTTTCTAAACACCAATTCAATGCCAAAGTGTTTGAAGCATTCGACTGGCAAACAAATAAGGTATTCAGACAAGTACATCACAATCTTACCCCCTCTCAGCAAACATCGCATGAGCAACACATACATTGTCTGCCGGCTTTTTACGATTTAGATCAACAATCTACCATCAAAAAGATACTTGCTCAATTAGGAACGGCATATAAAAGTATCATGGCGTGTTTACAAGCACTTCTCACTGAAAAAAACACCATATTACAATACCTTCAAAACGGTCTCGACACAGACTTCACTTCTCCGTTTTACAATAAAGGCTCACCCATTAATACACTGTAAATACCGTTTTAATTAATGTATTAAAGGCATCCTCAGGTGCACTCAACAACGTTTATGAAAAAAATTTTAGGAATAGCATGTATGCTATGCTTTACTGTGCTATATGCACAAGAAGATGTAGTCGTTACGGTTATCGATTTTAATACCAATCAACATCTTACAAAGATCACAGTAAGTTTAGTCAATACCAATATGGCTTACGAGGTCAATAAAACAACCTCTACTTCAGGGAAAGTGGTCTTCAACTCCATTCCTGTAGTCAATGGATATCAAGTTATTTTTGATGGAAATGACACCTATGCCCCACAAGTGTCTGAACGTTTAGATGTGCGTTCTAACCAAGAACTCAGCGTGCAATTGTTTTTGGTTCCGGCGGCATCGGTGACAGAGAACTTAGATGAAATCGTCATCTCCTCAGTGGCAGGTACACGCATCAATACCAAGTCGGCAGAAGTGTCTTTCGAATTGAAGGAAGCAGAACTTAAAGCCTTGCCTATAGAAGGCCGAGATATCACACGCGCATTGTTTAGATTACCCAACGTCTCGCAAGCAACAGGTTTTTTCCCAGAAGCTCCCAACGTCAGTATCAATGGTGGAAATGGATTGTATACCTCCTACCTTATTGATGGTTTAGATAATAACGAACGCTTTTTAGGTGGACAAAAATTCGCGATTCCTGTGGGGTTTACTAAAGATATTACAGTACTCACCAACAACTATTCTGCAGAATTTGGGTTGTCAAACAACGGTGTCATCAACGTCACAACCAAATCAGGTGGAAATACAATTGAAGGGGAAGTCTTTTTTGTTACACGTCCGGGTGCTGTTATTGATGCAAGCTCTGCTTTTGCACAACGGGACTTGTCCGGAAATCAAGTGCAAGATGGGTTTCAACGCTACCAACAGGGATTTGCTATTGGCGGCCCCATAGTTAAAGATAAAACCTTCTTTTTCGTGAATGCAGAGTATACACGAGACTTAAAGGATAATCTTCTAAATTCGGAGCAACTAAATGTAAATGAATCAATTAGAGGGACTAATAATTTCACCTACCTCTCTGCTAAAATAGATCAGAACTGGTCTAAACGTTTTAGGAGTTCCCTGCGTGCTAACGTTGGATTAGTAACGATTGAACGTCAGGGTGGCGGATTAGAAGGAGGCGTGCTTTTTCCTTCTGCAGGAAATTTTCAAGATCGCAACTCCCTAAACATAGCATTTAAAAATGATTTTATAGGAGATACTTACAGTGTGCAAAGTAACCTGCAATATTCCCGTTTTAGATGGGATTATAGCCGACCTATAGATGCCGATAGTCCGCGAGTAACCATACTAGATCCTGCGTCCTCTGCCATTGCAATCATCGGACGCCCAGGTTTCGATTTCGACGAATTGGAAAACACGTTTCAGTTTCAACAAAAAGGAAAATTCTATCTGGGTCTGCACACCCTTAAAGCAGGTTTAGGTCTTATTTCAGGTAAACATAGACTTACAGGCGGTGGAAATCCTAACGGAAACTATACCGTGCGATTAACCCAAAACCAATTAAACGACTTAAGTAATGCCAATTTGGGAAGTCATTTAAGCATTACCGATATTCCAGCAGAGGCTACAGTTACGTCTTATGATGTGGAATTGCGCCCACAAGCGTTCGGAGCCACCCAAAATATCTATTCGCTGTATTTGGAAGATGAATGGAGCGCTACTAATAAACTTAAAATCATTTACGGCTTACGTTACGATTACGATAACCTGTCTAAAGGTGGAAATACGAAAGGCGATCTCAATAATGTCGCACCACGTTTCAATTTCAATTATAAATTAGGCGATCATGCCAGTATCCGTGGAGGTTATGGCGTATTTTACGATAAAATCAATTATGCGCTATATAGCGATGCCCTACAACAGAATACAGATGGAGCCGACTATAAATTGCAAATTCAAGAATTTATAGATTTAGGTATTCTACCGTCAGATACGAATATTAATCGGGTAACCTTTCAAGGCAATTTATCGGCTTCTTTTGTAGAAGATGATAACATTGGGTATTTAAACGGCCCGTCTGGAGAAAGTTTACAAGACCGCAGAGAGAGTGTGTTTAGTAACGAACGCCGTATTCTTAATCCTAATGGTTATAAAAATCCGTACACCCATCAGTTTTCATTGGGATATCAATTACAAATCAATCAAAGCAGTTTGTTTTATGTCGATCTGGTGCATAATGAAGGTCGAGATCTATTTAGACTCCGTAATTTAAATGCCGCAGCAGAATTTCCTATAGCTGAAGATTTTACACAAAATGATGTGCGTACAGCAGCCGAAGCAGATTTGTCCAGGCCCATTCCCATAGACAATAGCGGCGCAACAATTAACGGACAACGGGTTACAGGGATTGCCCGCAGTGTGATAATGACAGAAAGTGAAGGGCGCTCGCGCTATACCGCCTTGAGTTTTAACTACCAACAAGATCGTGGCGATGGTATATTTGGATACCGCCTAAATTATACCTTATCGTCGTCCAAAAACGATACGGAAGGGATTAATTTTAGAGCAATGGATGCTAATAATTACGATCTGGAATTCGGACCTTCCATTAACGACCGCACACATCTTATCAATGCCATCGGGAATCTGTACCCTGCAAAAGGATTGGCAATTACGCTTGCGGGATTATTGCAAAGCGGACAACCCATAAATAGAATTCCAAATACCAGTATCGTATCTACTCAGTTTGAACAATTCCTAACCCGAGATTTAAATGGTGATGGTACGGGTTTTGGAGAAAATTACACAGGGAACAGCGACCGCTCACCAGGAGAATCCCGAAACAGCGACCGCCTCCCGTGGTCCTATACCTTCGATTTTGCCATACAATACCAATTTGAAGTGTCTAAAGGGAATAAAATAGAATTGCGAGCAGATGTGTTTAATGTATTTAATACCGTAAACCTAAGCGGATTTAGTAATAATGCCACCCAAAGTAATCAAATTCAAGAAGGCCCTGCAGGAAGTGGCATTGTTGCAAGAAATGCAGCGCCGCCAAGACAGTTTCAGTTTGGAGTAAGATATTTATTTTAAGACAGCGTTAATCACGTTTAAAAAAAGAAATCAGATGTTTAAAAAGTTATTAAAATTCAGTGCATGTTGTGTAATCGCCTTAATGATACAGACCAGTAAGGCTCAATCAGACTACCAAAAAATCCCAGTAATTATTGATGCCGATACAGCTAATGAAGTAGACGATTTGTTTGCCATTGTGCGTGCTGTTGGCGAACCTAAATTTAATGTGCTCGGGATTACCTCTGCTCAGTTTCATACGTCTCCTTATGCGAGTGATAGTACCGTGGTAGAAAGTCAGCGCATCAACGAACGACTCATGGCATTAATGGGTAGCACAGACATTCCGTTACCTTTAGGGAGCAACAACGCCTTAACGGCTCCCAATACTCCTCAAGATTCCGAAGCAGCACGTTTTATCATTGAAAAAGCCCATCAACTTAAGGCGGACCAAACCTTACAGCTCGTTATTTTAGGCTCGTGTACTAACGTGGTGTCTGCAATACTGTTAGATGAAACCATAATCCCTAAAATTCAAGTGAACTATTTAGGGTTTTGGCACGATCCACAGGAGAACACCTATAATAAAAAAGAGTTTAATTCAGGAAACGATACCATTGCCGTTAATGTGCTTTTAAACCATCCTACGTTAAACTTAAGAGTCATGACGGCCACAACAAGTCTGCATTTAGTGTTTAAAAAAACCACAGTCGATATGCAACTCAAAGGGAAAGGTGACATGCCTGAATATTTAGTAAATCGCTGGGAGACCTATAACCGCTGGTGGACCAAAAAAGATCCTGAAAAAACAGCATGGATCATGTGGGATGTTGCCATTATAGAGGCTTTAATTCATCCGGAATGGACCACTTTAGAAACGTTTAAAACACCTAAAGAAAATACGCAACGGGATATTAAAATCTATACAAAAATTGATGTAGACAACATGGAACATGATTTCTGGAGACACTTAAACAAGTTGATGAACTAAACCATATAACATACTTAAAATCAATTTATAAAATAATTTAAATACAATACAAAAACAGCTTATAAGCCTATCATTACAGACCAAAACACGGTACCTAAAACAATAAAGATCCTAGGTACCGTGTGAGTATAAAAACTTAAATTGTAAAGTAGATTTTAAAGCCCTAAATAGACTTAGACGTCATATTAAAAGCCTTCTAAAACAAGTTTACCTTTTGCTTTCCCTGTTTCTAAAAATGCATGTGCTTTACGCAGATTTTCAGCATTAATAATGCCAAAGTTTTCTCCTAATGTCGTTTTAATGGTTCCGTTGTCAATCAACTCCGAAACTTCATTTAAAATATGGTGTTGTTCCATCATATCTTCCGTTTGAAACATAGACCGTGTAAACATAAACTCGATATGCGTAGATACTGCTTTTGCTTTAAAAGGCATCACGTTAAAGGATTTAGGATCGTCAATAAATCCAAATTTCCCTTGTGGTTTTATCAATTTAGCAATCTCATCGGCATGTTGCTCTGTACCGTTTAAACTCACCACGTAATCTGGTGCAGCAAGGTGGTATTTTTCTAATTCTTCACTCAATTTATGCTTATGGTTAATAACAGCATCTGCCCCCAAATCTTTTAACCATGCCGTCGTTTCTTCACGAGACGCCGTACCAATAATATTCAGTTTGGTTAGCTTTTTAGCCAATTGCACTAATATAGAACCAACGCCTCCAGCGGCTCCAATGACTAAAATAGATTTACTAGCATCATCTTTCGCCACTTGTAATCTATCAAACAAGAGTTCGTAAGCTGTAAGTGATGTTAACGGCAAGGCTGCGGCTTCGGCATAAGATAAACGTGATGGTTTTTTACCCACAATACGTTCATCTACTATTTGATACTGCGCATAACTTCCTTGACGTGTAAAATCGCCAGCATACCAAACCTCATCACCTACTTTAAAAAGCGAAACCTCATCGCCTACTGCTTTTACAATGCCTGTAGCATCCCAACCAATCACTTTCCAATCATCTCCTTCTACAGGCATTCCTGCGCGGACTTTATAATCTGCCGGGTTTACAGAAATGGCTTTTATGTCTACTAAAAGGTCTCGCCCTACAGCTTGTGGTATTTGTAATTCTATGTCTTGCAAAGAGTTAACATCTTCTATTGGAAGATTATCTTTATATCCTATAGCTTTCATGCTTTTGTGTTTTTTAGATTTTTGAATATTCTTAATTCTGTCATTTTAAGGGGATGAAATGTCATTCCGAGGAAACGAAGAATCTCCTAACACTGTCATTCCGAGGAATCTAGGATTCTCCTATGCTTCCATAAATACTTCATAGCATTCTAAATGACACCTAAAACAAAAACTTATTTCCAAGTAACTATAGCTTCAAAATGTCATTCCGAGGAAACGAAGAATCTCCTAACACTGTCATTCCGAGGAATCGAGGAATCTCCTATGCTTCTATAAATACTTCATAGCATTCTAAATGACACCTAAAACAAAAACTTATTTCCAAGTCACTATAGCTTCAAAATCACGTCTTGATTTCCCAAATTCTGGATCTGCTTTTCTATACCCAAAAGCAACCATAAATGACAACCCATATTTATCCGTATCTACACCAAACTTTTCTTGTAATAAGGCTTCTGCTTTTTCTTGATGAAAACCTTCAATCGGACAAGAATCAATTCCTGTTAATGCCGCAGCAGTCATCATATTTCCTAAAGCGATATACGTTTGTTTAGAAGACCAATCAAATAACTTTTTATCTGTATCTAAATCAAAATCTCGTTCTTGAAATTCTCTGTAGAATGTAGAATACATATCAATAACCTCTTGTGGTAATTGCTTCACATCTTTCATCATATGCATAATATACTCCGAATCATGTTTCACCATAGGTGCTTTCATACTTAATCCCAATACAAAATGACTAGCTGTATCTAATTTTAAAGGTGCTCCCCAAGCTACAGGTTTTAATAACTCACGTAACTCCTTATCCTGAACAACTATAAAATGCCAAGGCTCGAAACCAAATGAACTTGGTGATAAATGTGCGGTTTCTAGAATGAATTTCATATCCTCGTCCGATACCTTCTTGGTAGCATCAAATTCCTTTGTGGCATGTCTGAAATTAAAAGCGTTTAATATATCTGCTTTTGCAATGTTTGGTGTGTTCATCGTTATATGATTTTATAAAATGGATTATACTATATTTTTTATAGTGACAAAAGTAAGTATAGTCTTTTAAACTCACAATAACGGTCTAAAAGTATAGTATAAACATTTTATTACAAACAGTTAATTTTCAACACTTTGAAACATCATATTTTTACTATAAAAAGTATAGTTGTATATTAAAATATAGTATGATACCTTTGTACCAGTAATAACTATAACTAATAGCATTTTTTAAATATCATATGTATAAATATAAAGGAAAGGAATACCCCTGTTGTGCAAGTTTAACCATGGGTATTATTGGAGGGAAATGGAAAACCGTCATTTTATATCATTTATTAGACGGAACACTCAGATATAATGAATTGCGAAAAGCAATGCCTACGGTTACAGAGCGCACCTTAAGCTTACAACTAAAACATTTAGAAGAAGATGGCATTGTAAAACGAAAAGTATATACTTCTAAACCGCCTTTAAAAGTAGAATACTCGTTAACCGATTTTGGAAAAACATTAATTCCTCTAATCAAATCTATTGCAGATTGGGGCGTTATGGTTGTTGAGAAACAAGGAGAAATTGTAGAATAAATACAGAATGCACTGCCCGCCTAGAGCTTTTGTGTTTACTAAAAGTTATATCAAAAAACACGTGTATAGCATCGCATTAAAGGATGACTATACACGCGCTTAAACTGGCTTGATTCACATCTTCTTTTACTCTAAATAAAAGAATCTTATGTATTAATTTTAAATGAAATTATACCACTGACTGTTTTCATTATAATCTTCAATTTGTATCACCGTGTTTTTAGAATGAAATGAATTAATCAAATTAGAAACATCTAGTTTTAAAAGCTCTACACAATTGGTAATTAAATCGGTTCTAAAGCCTTTATCCTGCATATCTAATACAAAATTGACAGATATTATTCTAGAAAATACTTTTCCTAAATCAATCATTTTTCGTTGTTTCATATCCGTATCGACAGTAAAATCTATATAGTCTTTAAAATAAGCATACGATTGTGTGGTTAGATTAAACTCTTTTAAGAAGCGATAAATATTAAACTCTTTTTTGCGTTTCATAAGTTTAAAAATCATTTCTGTAATTTGAGTATACAGCATTTCATTAGAGCCTTCAAATATTTGAAAGGCTCTACTATCCATAATACCTCGACCTCCAATATTCTCCATTTTAAAGCCTTTAGAGCCTGACAACTGTGTTAACGTTTGTGCCGCATCTTGCATAAGGTCGGTAACAAAAGCTTTCATAGTATTCGCTTCTATACCGCTATTCGCTAAATCTTGATCAATACCACTATTGGTACTGCTTCTAAAACACATGGCAGAAGCAATCGTATAAGAACTTTGAATGGTAGAAATTTGGTATTTTACCTGGTCTAATTCAATTAATTTCTTTTGGCCTACAACACGTTCACTACAGTATTTAATAGACTCGTCTAACATGCGTTTTATAAAACCTAATGCCATACCTGGAAACTGCATTCTGCTTCGGTGTAAAACATCTAGCATCATTTTAACACCAGAACTATGAGGTTCTAATTTATAATTTGCTGGAACATGTACATCGACTTTATTTTTCCCGTAAGGAATCATATACAATCCTAAGTTATCGTAATATTCTTCTACTGTTATTTGCTGATTAGGCTGACTAACATCACAAATAAAAAAATCAATATCTCTATTTAAATTTCCATTTGCATTTTTACCACGAGACGTAATAAGCCAATAATCGGCCATTCCCGTTAAACCTTGCCAGTGCTTAGTCCCTTTTATGGTGTACCCATCTTCTACTTTTTCGTTATAGGTTTGCATGCCAAGCGCATCACTTCCAAAATCGGGCTCGGTAATCATTAACCCCCCCATGTTTTGTTTGTCTAGAAACCGTTTAAAAATGGAGCCCTTTACACTGTCATTAGCATATTTTGCTACGGGTTCTAAAAATAAAGCAATGTTTATCCCAAAGGTTAAGGATAACGGTAAAGATTCGTAAGAGGCAGCAGATAACATTCTAAGGCATTCACTCACCTTAACGCCTCGACCTCCATAATTTTCAGGAATAGCAACAGATAAAGGCGCCTTTGCCATAATATCTCTTAGAACAACAACCGGTAGTCCGCGTTCTTTACTAAATTGATGTATATCATACCGCTGATGAAAAACATCTTTTAGTGTGTTTTCAAAGTCTTTAATATATTCTGAAAAATCTTTAAGCATGTTTTAATTTGTATTTAATGAACTCATTATTTTAATAATAGATCTAACATATAGAACTATATTTCATGTAAAAATAATTAGAATTATTCTAAATAGCAGAGATATTCTTATTTCTTTCTAAATTATATCAGACTTAAAACGCTTAAATCTACACTTTAAACAACAAGTTACATATTATAGCTTAAAAGTATTTGACTAATTCGTTGTATTAATAAAACTCTTTTGGCACCTAAATGGTACTAAAACTTGCACCCTTAAATGCTATTTAAAAGAATCTTATCCGTATTACTATGGCAATACAAAAAAAGGTGTTTTTTTACTGTTATGCCGCTCTATTTTATGTTTTAGCTTCGCTTTAGTTTTTGAACCTTTTGTGCTTAACGTGGCAGAACATAAAATAAATGCGATATATATCCTACGTACTCACGCGTTTATACTATTAAAAGAAAACACCTTGAAACGAATCTATATTCATGTTCACGTCTGTACTAGCATCCCGCGCTTCAGATACACATCACCATAAAGTCTACCAATCTAGCGGCCAAGTTTGCTGTAGATTGATCGCGATCTAGTCTCGGATTCAATTCAGCAATATCACAAGAAATGACCTTTTTGGTATCAAACAAAAATCGCAACATCTTAAACACAAAATGAGGTGAAAATCCTAAGGGTGAAGGTGCACTAACGCCTGGTGCATAAGCTGATGAAAAGCCATCCATATCAATGGTAATATATAAATAATCATAATGTGCAATAAACGGCAGCAACCGTTCTTGTAAGGCTGTTATGGCTTCAGAAGCAGATTCACATTCAGAATGCATTGCGTAAGCTACAGATTTGTTTCTAGCAATATCAAACAGGGCTTTGGTATTAGATTGTTGCTGAATCCCAATAGGAAAATAACCTACAGCATCGTCTGTGCCTTCTAATTCAGATAGGATTTGATTAAAAGGGGTTCCAGAATTTGGTTGGACCTCAACAGCTCGCAAGTCAAAATGAGCATCAAAATTAATAATTCCTATTTTAGATTTCGAACGGCCTTTTAACGCTTCACGAATCCCCATAAAATGACCATATGCAATATCATGTCCGCCACCAATAGCAATGGGAAAAACATGCTGAGCTATTAAGGTGCTAATCGTTTGTGTTAAGGCATGCTGACAAGATTCCATGGCGTGATCAATACAAATGAAATCGCCTATATCTACCACGCGTTTACCTTCAAAATGTATTGGCAGTTTTGCCAAGCGTTCACGAAGTTGTTTTGGGCCTTCACAAGCACCTACTCGTCCTTGATTGCGTCGTACCCCTTCGTCACAGACATAACCTAATACTGCAATATCTGGAACTTGCTCTTCTGTAAGGTCGCGCAGGTCTATGCAGCCAATCTCTTGATGCCAATACTGATTACCTAATTTAGCATCTGTTGTTCTTCCCGTCCAATTACTGTGTTGTCCGGGTTCGTAATCAACATTCAAGTCTTGATACATATGTGCTTTCAATGTGTAATATATTTAGTTTATCGCGTGTAATCACGCTGTTTCAAGCTAATAGAACTATTAATAGTAACGAATAACGTTATGTTTATTAAGGCAAAGCATTCATAGTTTATAACATAAGCTAAAGAAATAAATACGTGACCTGATAATTTTATAAAATAAACCGTTTTAAAACAAGTCGTTTAAAAGGGTATCGTCTACAAGATGAGGCAACGTCACTTTTAGGTTGGGAGTACGTTTCATTTCTCTTTGTATCGCAAATCGTGCATTTTCGTTTCTGGCCCAACTTCTACGTGCAATCCCATTATTTACATCATAAAACAACATCGATTTTAAGCGGGTTTCGGCTTCTGGAGTACCATCTAATAGCAATCCAAAACCACCATTCATCACCTCGCCCCAGCCTACACCTCCTCCATTGTGTATAGACACCCAAGTCGCCCCTCTAAAACTATCGCCAATCACATTATGTATGGCCATATCGGCTGTAAATTTACTACCGTCGTAAATGTTCGACGTTTCACGATACGGAGAATCTGTTCCGCTAACGTCATGATGATCTCTCCCCAAAACCACAGGTCCTATTTGTCCTGCGGCAATGGCTGTGTTAAAAGCGGCTGCAATCTTAGCACGTCCTTCTGCATCGGCATATAAAATACGGGCTTGAGAACCGACTACCATGGTATTTGCCTTGGCATTTTTAATCCAAGTAATATTGTCTTGCATTTGCAACTGGATTTCTTCCGGCGCATGCACCATAATATCTTGCAATACGTTTGCTGCAATCTTATCTGTAGCCTCTAAATCGGCTGATGTTCCTGAGGCACAGACCCAACGAAAAGGTCCAAATCCATAATCAAAACACATAGGCCCAAGTATATCTTGCACATAAGACGGGTATTTAAAATCAATGTTATTTGCTGCCATAACAGCGGCTCCAGCACGCGACGATTCTAACAAAAACGCATTACCATAGTCAAAAAAATACGTCCCTTTTTCAGTATGCTTATTAATAGCGGCAACATGCCGACGTAATGAGGCTTGTACGTGTGTTTTAAAGAGTTCGGGAGCGTCACGAATTAATTTATTTGCTGCTTCGTAAGATAAACCTACAGGGTAATACCCACCTGTCCACGGTATATGTAACGAGGTTTGGTCAGACCCTACATGTATAAAAATATGCTCCTCATCAAAACGTTCCCAGACCTCAACAACATTTCCGATATAAGCAATAGAAACCACCTCTTTGTGTTTTTGGGCGTCTTGTACTCGAATAATTAAATCGTCCATCGTATCAATCAATACATCTACCCAACCTTGCTCATAACGTTTCATAGCGGCTTTAGCATTGACTTCTGCAGCAATCGTAATGCAACCTGCAATAGTTCCTGCTTTTGGTTGTGCGCCACTCATACCGCCCAATCCTGCGGTTAAAAAAATGTTCCCATTTGGGGTTTCGCCTTTAGGCAGAATGTTACGAAAAGCATTCATTAGAGTAATGGTAGTACCGTGCACGATACCTTGCGGACCAATATACATAAAAGATCCAGCCGTCATTTGGCCATATTGTGTAACGCCTAAGGCATTGTATTTTTCCCAATCGTCGGGTTGCGAGTAATTAGGTATCATCATCCCATTAGTCACGAGCACTCGAGGTGCATGTTTAGACGAAGGAAATAATCCCATCGGATGCCCTGAATAAATATGCAAGGTCTGCGCGTCTGTCATAACCGCCAAATAGTGCATAACAAGTAAATACTGTGCCCAATTCTGAAATACAGCCCCATTACCACCATAAGTAATTAATTCTTCAGGGTGTTGTGCCACTGCGGGATCTAAATTGTTTTGTATCATTAACTGCAACGCTGCGGCTTGAGTAGAAACTGCTGGATATTCTGAAATTGGTCGCGCATAAATGGCATAGGTGGGTTTAAAACGGTACATATAAATGCGACCGTAATCTTGTAATTCCTGAGCAAATTCTTCTGCTAATTCCGGATGCCATGCGGCAGGAAAATAGCGCAACGCATTTCTAACGGCTAATTGCTTTTCGGCTTTAGTTAATATATCTTTTCGTCTGGGTGCATGATTGGCAGCTAACGAATACGATCGTTTTGGTGGCAATGCGGTAGGAATGCCTTGAATAATTAATGCTTTAAAATTCATAAGATGCTATTTTACAATTATCGCTCTATTTTGTACTAATGCAATCATCGCATAGATGTCGTCTTTTAACACGCGATCTTCTTCGAGTTTATCTACTGCATTACGAATAATTTTATGGTTCTCTTCTATAATCGCAGAAAAGGTATTGGGTCTTCTAAATTCCATGGCTTGTGCAGCATACATCAATTCAATGGCTATTATTTTTTCTAAATTCCCAAGAATCTGATTGAATTTACGCCCAGAAATACTTCCCATAGAGACATGGTCTTCTTGCCCCAAGGAGGTTGGAACAGAATCTGCTGATGGCGGAAAACACAACGATTTGTTTTCTGTAACCAATGCAGCAGTAGTGTATTGCGGAATCATATATCCAGAGTTTAAACCACCTGCTGCGGTTAATAAACGGGGCAATCCATATTTTCCGCCTAGTAATAAATAACAGCGTCTATCGGCTATATTTCCTAATTCAGATACAGCTATAGAGGCATAATCTAATGCCATAGCAAGAGGTTGACCGTGAAAATTTCCTCCAGAAATGGCCTCTGTCTCACTCAGTATTATAGGATTGTCGGTTACCGAATTCATTTCTATGTCTGCCAATCCCTTTAAATGAACATAAGCATTTCTCGAAGCGCCGTGCACTTGTGGCATACAACGTATAGAATACGGATCTTGTACGCGATCACATTCTAAATGATTTTCTACATTCTGAGACCCGTCTAATAGCATGCGTATGCGTTTGGCTACTTTTAAATTTCCTTTAAAGGGTCTTATAGTATGTAATGCTGCTTTAAATGGTGAAGCAGAGCCTTGAAATCCTTCCAAACTCATGGTACCTGCAACATCTACTAAATCTAGCAAATAGTCCATCTTATGCAATCCTGTAATAGCATGTGCCAGAATAAACTGTGTACCATTAATTAACCCAAGTCCTTCTTTGGCTTCAAGTTTCATAGGGTGTAAACCATGTGTGTCCAATACCGTTTTCGCTGGAACAATCTCATTGCCTATCCAAAATTCTCCTTCTCCTAATAAGGGTAAAAACAAATGAGATAATGGTGCTAAATCACCAGATGCACCTACAGAGCCTTGCTCAGGAACTACTGGTAGTAAATCGTGTGCTATAAAATAAAGTATGCGTTCTATCAATACTAAGCGTACACCCGAAAATCCCTGACATAACGCATGAACCTTACAAATCATCATGATTTTTGATAAGCCTTTAGCAATCGGATTTCCTACACCTACGGCATGTGTTATTAATAAGTTTTCTTGTAATTTACTGGCTTGCTCTGGTGTAATCTGTACATCACACAACGGACCAAATCCTGTATTAATTCCATATACAGCCTTATCGCCATGGGCCATAATTTCAACCTTCTGCCTACACGAATCTACTTTCGCTATGGCTTCTGGGCTTAAAATAGCTTCCAAGGTGCCATTAGCAATTTCCATAACTTTATCAACTGTAAGTGAGTCTATTCCGTATTTAAACATTGTGTATCTGATTTTTAGTAAAGTTATCAGTATTTTTGATAACTAATAAGACCAATACAGCTAGCAATTGATAACAATGAGTAATCAAATAGAATTAAGACAATTAAAGTATTTCTTGGCTGTTGCCGAAGAATTGCACTTTAGAAAAGCAGCAGAAAAACTCTTTATTTCTCAACCGGGATTGAGTCGGCAAATTAAACACCTAGAAGAGGATTTAGGGGTGCATTTATTTGAACGCCATAACCGAAAGGTAGAATTAACTCTTGCAGGGGCTTATCTTAAAACCGAAATTTCACGTAACTTAACAGAATTACACCAGATATTAGAACATACAAAATTAATTCATAGCGGACTCGATGGAAATTTAAACCTTGGCTATGTGGGCTCTGCCATGCAGCAGTTTATCCCTAATGTATTATTGCAATTTAAAAAAGAACATCCTTCTATTATTTTCGATTTAAAAGAAATGGATAATAAAAGGCAAATAGAGGGCTTATTATCTAAAGATATTGATGTGGGCTTTGTACGCTTAGAAAGAGTACCCAAAAACTTAAAATCACGACCGGTGTTAAAGGAGAACTTTTGTTTAGTTTTACCTAAAAACCATCCCATAAATACAGCAAATTTTAAGAACATAAGTCAATTAAAAAACGAAGCTTTCATTATGTTCGATCCGTCTTACAGTCCGTCGTATTATGAAAAAGTGATGCAAATTTTTGATGATAGCGGATTCACCCCCATAGTGTCGCACAATACGGTACATGCCAGTTCTATTTACCGATTGGTCGAAAATAACCTAGGCATTTCAATTGTACCCAAGTCTTTACAAATGGGATATAATATGGATGTAAAGTTTATCGAGCTCAAAAACATTACACAGCAAACAACGCTTTCTGCAATTTGGAATACAGAAAACAGAAACCCATCGCTTATGTCTTTTCTAGAAATTATTCGTCAGCATAATGGTTAAAAACCTCATCATTCTACATAAATATTCTAAGTAAAATAGTGCTATAAACACGCCATTATACATTTGGGTTTTAGATATTCTTGAATATCAAATCCGACTTATAAATGTTTTCAGTGTAATTAATTTAACTTTACAACTTATAATAATCAATTCTAGATATAAAAAATCATAATGCGTTACTCTATTTTACTATTAATGTTAGGTTTTAATTGTTTTTATAGCAGTGCCCAAACCCGATATGTAGATCGTGTGTTTAGCGGCTCTAAAATAAAAACACTAACCTATTCCATTAGAGCGAAAGACACCTTACAATTAGATGTATACCAACCCAAAAGGGACCAACTGGAAAAACGCCCCTTATTTGTAATTGTACATGGTGGTGGGTTTACTTCGGGATCGCGAAACGAAAACTCTATGGTAACCTTAGCCCAAGGTATTGCAAAACGTGGTTATGTGGTAGCCTCTATAGATTACCGATTGGCGACAAACAAAAAAGTGTTTAGTTGCCAGTCACCGCTTCTAGAGGGTTTTGAAACCTTTAATAATGCCGAAGAAGATGTTCGAGATGCCTTGTTATACCTGATAAAATATAAAGACAATTTTAAAATAGACGCTTCCAAAATTATTTTATTTGGAAGTAGTGCAGGTGCAGAAATCGTTCTCAATATTGCGTACAACAAAACAGCTTTTACACAAAAAACAGATAAATATAAAGATCTTAAAATTGCAGGTTTAATTGCGGTATCTGGAGCAATTCCTAACAGCCAATTCATAGACAAGAGCAACGCAATTCCTACAGTATTGTTTCACGGTGTAGACGATAAAGTCATTCCATACAACCAAGGCGCACACCACAATTGTTCTAAAACAGCTCCAGGATACTTCGTTATGGACGGTTCTAAAAAAATAGCACAAAAACTAGAAAGTCTCAATACCAGCTATATGCTGTACAGCTTTAAAAACAGAGCTCACAATATATTTAACCTCCCAGAAGAAGATAACCAAGAAGCCTTTAGTTTTATTAATAAAGTGGTGTTCGAAAACATGGACTGCCAGATAAAAATTAGTAAATAGCATATTAACACTGTCTTTCCGAGACTACTGTCATTCCGAGGTACGAAGAATCTGTTGAAACAAAAGAAAACAAGATCTTCTTAACACTGTCATTCCGAGAACACGAAGAATCTGCCGGTATATACTACGATGTTACTTTAACGCCATCATACCAAAAACAAACAATAAACATACTCGTGCTGTCATTCCGAGGTACGAGGAATCTATTAATACAAAAGAAAACAAGATCTTTTTAGCACTGTCATTCCGAGAACACGAAGAATCTGCCGGTATATACTACAATGTTACTTTAACGCCATCATACCAAAGACACACAATAAACATACTCGTGCTGTCATTCCGAGGTACGAGGAATCTGTTAATACAAAAGAAAACAAAATCTTCTTAGCACTGTCATTCCGAGAACACGAGGAATCTGCCAGTATATACTACAATATTACTTTAACGCCATCATACCAAAAACACACAATAAACATACTCGTGCTGTCATTCCGAGGCACGAGGAATCTATTAATACAAAAGAAAACAAAATATTTTTAGCACTGTCATTCCGAGAACACGAAGAATCTGCCAGTATATACTACAATGTTACTTTAATGCCATCATACCAAAGACACACAATAAACATACTCGTGCTGTCATTCCGAGGTACGAGGAATCTGTTAATACAAAAGAAAACAAAATCTTCTTAGCACTGTCATTCCGAGAACACGAGGAATCTGCCAGTATATACTACGATGTTACTTTAACGCCATCATACCAAAAACACACAATAAACATACTCGTGCTGTCATTCCGAGGTACGAGGAATCTGTTAATACAAAAGAAAACAAGATCTTCTTAGCACTGTCATTCCGAGAACACGAGGAATCTGCCAGTATATACTACAATGTTACTTTAACGCCAGCATAACAAAGACACACAATAAACATACTCGTGCTGTCATTCCGAGGTACGAGGAATCTGTTGAAACAAAAGAAAACAAAATCTTCTTAGCACTGTCACTCCGAGAACACGAAGAATCTGCCGGTATATATTACAATGTTACTTTAATGCCATCATACCAAAAACAAACAATAAACATACTCGTGCTGTCATTCCGAGGTACGAAGAATCTGTTGAAACAAAAGAAAACAAGATCTTCTTAACACTGTCATTCCGAGAACAAGAAGAATCTGTTGAGGTTTAAAAGAATTATACATTGCGAACTTAATGATAAATAACACATCAATATTATTGACACATGACTAGTAGGTATATTATAGAACAAAACTCATTCTTAAACAAGAACATATAAATAATTATTAGTCAATTAATTATGACTAGAACAAAAATAGTTTTTTAAAAATACATATCTAATTCATCATTGAATATTCCAGCATCTAAAATTGGTCTAATTTCTTTGTAAACTTCATCATAATCTTCATTTTGAAGAAGAGATTCTTTTTTATTTAAATCAAATGTATATTCATTATCATCGACAAGACCTAAAATTAATTGTGTATTATTGGGCTTATTTTTTTCAATAAAATTCATGATTGCTTTCAAATTATCTTTATCCTGTTCTTGCTGATTTGGTGAATCAATAATTACTGGACAAAAAGTAGAAGTTGAATATTTATCCATAATTTTAAAAAAAGTAAAATAATATGCCAATAATGCCCTTGGTAATGCACTCCCAGTTTCTTTGATTGTAGAATCCATTCTTTGAAATATTTGTTCTGGGACCTTTTCAGTATTAATATTCAATTCTTTCAAATATTTTTTAAGACTAGATCTATAAATCGTCATTATATTATCTTTTCTTACTTTCCCATCTTTATCTATTTCCTTAAGCTTTTCCTCAAGTTTATTTTTTTCTCTTTCAGATTTTATTATTTGAGTATATATTAATGTTTGCTCTTCTTTAAAAATTTCTTTAACCCTTTTTTTTCCTTCATTTTCAATTATATCTACTAATTTTATATTAGATTTTTTCCTATTTAAAACTTCTTGTATTTTTTCATAATTGGATTTTTTGTCTATAAAGTCTTTATTATATATATCTATTTCATCCTTTATTTTTAAATATTCGGACATTAATTCATCGTATAATTCTTGAAGACTTTCTTGGTCTTCAGCGATCGAAAATCTTTCCGCAAAGTTGTTTTCGTAGTGAGCTCCACAAGTTGGACAATCAACATCATTTTCTATTTTGTTAACTGCAAATTTATAATCTTTTTGAACTTCTTGAATTGATTTTTTTACAATATCTAATTTGGAATCTATAGAAATTTTTTGATTATATAAATCCGTTAGTTGTTGCTTAATTTTATTTTGATCTGTTTTTAATATTTCACAATCATGGAGTAATTCTTTAATTTCTTCATTAAAATCTTCAATAGTTACATTAAGATCAACTTCACTTAATTTTTTATTTATATTTTTAAGTATTTTGTTTAATGCATCTATTTCACTAGATGTCTCATCTAATTTTAGTCTTGTTCTATCTAGTTCAGATTTTGTGGTATAGTATGAGTTACCTTTTATTCCTGAATGGTAATTAATTAATGGATTTTTCCAATTCCCGAATTGAGATAAATTTGCAAAAGAATCCCAATTTTTGGACCAACTTTTGTCTTGATCGACATAAAATGGTAAAAATAAATATGCAGGAGGCGGAGTTTCTGGTTCTCCATTTCTATTATTAATAATAAATTTAAAGTCTAATAAATCATTCAAAAAAACTGAAAATGATTTAAAATTAAAAGACATGAACTGATTAGTATTTGTTATAACTACAAATCGTTTTTTATCAAATCTTAAAACAGAAAACCTTTCATTATCTATTGTAAATTTCAATAAACTAATTGGTTCTGTTTTTAACCAATTAGGATGCATTAATCCAGGAGTCGCACCTAAAGTATAATAGATGCTTTTTATTAGTGATGATTTTCCAACCTGATTAGTTCCTTTTATAATTGTTGTCGTTGGATTGAATTTTACCTTTTTGCCCTTTTTCTCCCTCATTGACAATATCATCAACTCTTCGAAGATTAACTTTTTCATAGCTTTTAGTTCTTAAATTTCTAACTAGTTTTTTGAAATTACTCTCCATCACATAAATTTTTTAAAATTAATATTTTGATAAAATCATCATCAAATATTAACTGTTCTTGAACAAACTTATTATTTAAAACTTCAATATATATTTTATTCATTGAATTCAACAAGTTATCATCTAACAATGATTCTTTTAATTCTATTGTCCTATTAATTAGTTTAACTAATTTTTGGAACAATAAATTATTAGGTTTTAAATACTCTATTTCAGCACTTGACCAATTTTTTTGAAAAGATCTACGAAAAACAATTGATACTTTTTCGCTATCTAACCTGTTTAATATTTCTGATTTTAATTTTGTCAATCTATATGGTTCACTTGCAACTACATTTATTATCTTATCAAAATCTGATTTTGAAAAAGATTTGTATTTCACCAATTCATCAAATGTATTCAGGGATTTTTCAAAATTGTTTTTTCTTTTTACTTCATCAAAAATTGTAGTATATGCTAAAGATGGATTGTATTTTAAATCAATAAACTTATTTTCTATAAATTTATTAAGTTTCTGTTGTGTCAAATCTGAGTGATGCTCTATTGTTAAATTACTTTTTTCAAAAAATAAAATATCAAAATATTCATTTAACCAAGTTATAGAAAGTTCCGAACTTAAATCCTCTGCAATTCTTTTAGCTTCATTTTTATCAACTTCATTGCAACAAATTTTAATACCAACAAAATTTTTATTCTTCAATTCTATTTTATAATCGCAGTTTGAAATTATACTTAAAGAGTTAGTTTCTTTTTCAAAATTTATTTTATTATTAAAAAGCTTCCCAAGTATAGAACTTCCTTTATTTTTTTTTAATAAAGTTGATATTGAATGCTTTCCTTTTCCCTTTGTTTTAATTTGGAAGAAATCAATTGTTTTTGGGTTTTCAGATGAATCAAAAACTATTATATCCTCATAAAATTCAAAAGCTAACAAAAAATCTTTTTGTTTTGAGAGTTCAATTAGCTTACAAATAGCCCAATCTTTTTGATAATCAAACCTATTTGAAGATATTGAACCACTATTTTCTCTAGGAATTATATTCTTAAGTTTTTCTTTTAATAGCATATAAATATTAATTCTTCTTATTAAAAATAATAATTTATCATAAACTTTAAATATACTAAATCCTACAAGAAACATTTGAGGGAAAACCGTAAGCAACTAAAAATAAACCTATTTAAACCCATTCCACACAAATACCACCACCCTATTTTACCAACATTAACCCATTCAAAAAAGAGATGTATAAGCATAACAGGTTGTCTTTAATAATCTCTATAGCGATTATAAAAACGGGGAATCGTGGAGGTTAATTAGAGGTTATAGCGTGGTTAAGCCATACCAAAGCCATAGATACTCCATAGATAGTCCATGGGAACCTTATGGGTAAAAACAAAAAAAGCACCGTGAACATCACGGCGCTTTTTGTATAATAAGGCAGTATCAATGTGCCTAAATGTAGAGTGTATTAGTCGCAAGTATAGTCCGAACCGGATTCTATAGTACCTTGGTTTGTTAAATCGTAATTGGCTAACCCAACATAATCGGTAGCATATTTAGAGACTCTAAACACGGCATTGGCACTTGCCACATCGTATTGGTCTAGAATACCGCTTTCTGAAACTGGATTTACGTATTCCCAAACGGTTTCTCCTGAAGCATTAACTTCGGTAAATGTACCTGAAGCGCCTACTGCTATTAAAGTGTTTCCGTTTTCTAAACGGCGTGCCCCAGAAATATATGGAGAATACATATTGCTTGGCGTATCGTCGGTATACGTCCATTGAAAATCTGAAGGGCCATAAGTACCATCTGCCAATGTATACGAACCGTCTGCATTAACTTCGGTGTCTATAACATTTACTGTAGAGTAACTTGATCCGCTAGCACTACCTGCCTGATTGTTAAATACCATAATCATGCCGCCATCTACATAATCTGAGTTAATCCAGTTGGCATCATGTTGGTTGTATAATTGTTGGTCGCTAGAACTCCCTTGATCGTAGGTTTGCGGATTTCCCCAACGGTATAAGAAATCGCCACCTTGCCCATGTGTACCGCCTTCGTGTGCTGCGGCTTCGGCTGTGGTTGTAGAGTGGTCTATAATATAAAATTCGCTATAACTTCTGCTACTTACCACAATCTGGTCTAAAGTTTCGTTATAATCTATAGCATTAAAGTGCAACCAATCTTCTTCGTCGTCGCTCTCGTAATCATAATTTATATTTAATAAGCCAGGGTTATCGGCCACCACACCGTAGTTATTGGCTGTTTCATTTTCATCTTGCACAATATGATCCCAAGCGTGCCATTCCCAAATCACTTCGCCTGTTCCAGCGTCTAAATCGGGTTGGATTTCAAGGATTTGTTCAGACCATAATTCTGAAATGTAATCGGTGCGTCCTGCTGCTGCGGCTTCTGTTGCTGTCTTTTTTTCCCAAGCAATAACAAGAATATTTCCATTGTCCATATAGGCTAAATCGTGATGTTGTAGCTCGGTTGTCGAAGCCACTTCATAATCCCAAACCACATTTCCGTCGGCATCAATAAGTTCTATAATACCGCCTTGTCCTCCAGCTACAAAATTAGTACTGCCCACATCGCCAGGACGTAATAAATAGCCATTTTCTAAAAGATAAAAGGAATGCGCTGGTAAATACTCAGATGCCCAAGTGTACATTAAATCGCCACAATTATCTATAAGATAAGTATTGGTACTACGCAAGGGTGAAAATAAGGTGTAAGCGTCTTCGGCTTCGGTGGTATTAAGTTTTAAACCTACCGTATAATCGGAGTTCGAGGTGGTACCTGCTGTGGTTAAATCGTCGGTGGTATCTGTATCTGTTGTCGTATCATCATCACTACAATTGGTGAGTATTAATGTGGATAAGAAAAGAAATAAAAAGGGTATGTGTTTCATAAGTCTTAATTTTGATTTTGTACAAATGTCAAAATTATGGTGCTAAAAACACGCCCTTTAAAAGCGGTATTCTGCGAATGCCTATCACTTCTCTGTGCGTAATGCCTTCCACTCTGCCGTTGACTAAATTTAAACGTACACACGCCGTGATGTACAACAAAACAACCCGCTTTACAGCCTATCTTTTATGAAAACAATACTTAAAAATAGGCTGTAAAGGGGATTAACTTATAAAGTCGTATTCAGAAAAACAAAACAGACCTTTAACTTTTACTGGCATTAAGATCCTTAATTAAATTAAAGGCATAAAAGGCAATGATAAGCGCGGCAAAACCTATACAACACCACATAAACCAAGGGTGTTGCCAAAACGAAGCAGAAGCTGCTACTGTTGCCTTTGGAGCAACATAGGTTACGTTACTAATCTTAGCAAGTGGCAAAGCGTGTTTTAGGGTGTTGGTGACTTCAGAAATATCGTAATCTGGTGCAGTTAACGTTTCATTTCCGGCTGTAATCGTGTATGTGTGTGTTGCTTTTAAATTAGCGACAACATATAACGGGTGCTGCAACACTTCTAAACTTGATAGCTCTAACTTCGGATTATCTTTATTAGCGATCTCTACATATAGGTCTTGTACAGAATGGCTAGGCACATTAAAAACTAAAGGACGGTCTGAACGGATAGTAAAGCTGCTAATAAGCTGACGGTAGGTTTCTGTATTCCGATTCACTTCGCGTTCGCCTAAGGTGTATAATATCGCGTTTCGGCTATACAATTCTGGGCTTGTTATGTCTAGTTTCAACTGATTTATAATTTCAGGACGCTCAAAATGCATATGAATAGTTGTAGTCTTATCGACTTCAGAAAACGACAGCTTATGTATTGGAAGTGTTTCCATAGTCTGAGGGACAACATTCACCGATTCGGTTGTAGCACTCCCAATTTTTAATAGGTTTAAGGGTAAAGAATTCCGATCGTCGAACACCAGTTTTAAATAGGCATAATTACATAAAGGAAAATCGATAACCTTATAAACACTAGGGGCATCAGGATCGTTTAAGTCTTGAAGTTCTCCACGGTTTACAATTCCAAACCAAGTGTCCTGATCATGACTTCCTTCTAACCTATAGTGTTTACGCCCCTGATAATTAGCAATAGAAAGCACGGCTTGTTTAAGCGTGGCATTAGGATTTTTAAAAATATAAGTAGCACTAGTATCTGCTACGCGGCGACTTGAAAGGATAGTAAACGGACTAAAATTAGATACGGTAGTACTGCTATTATAAGTCTCTGGTTGCATAAAATATGGCACCTGATGTCCTGTACTATCCCAAATCCGGAAGTCACTCATATTGGGGTTGGCATAAGAACGCACCGTATGCGGAATGGAAATAAGATGCAAGCCATCTGCTTGTACTGGATCTATGTTACCTGTTACCGTGTGGTCCTGAGCAAACACCGTAATCACACTTAGCATAACCAATACGTTAATCAATAGTTTCATCTTCTGGGGTTTTGTCTTCATCGGTAACTAGAACTTTAATTTTTTGATATATAAATGAAATAATTAATATAAGAACCCCTAATAATATAAAGGCAATAATCTTTCCGGTTTCAGAAACATTACTAATATCGTACACAAATAACTTGACTATTGTTAAGCCTAAAAGCGACAGCGCAATAATACGTAATTGCTTTAATTGCTTCTTGATGCCCCAAAGTAATAACCCGAAAGCCAAGACACCCCATAATACTGGAAGCCCCGTTTTTATAATTTTGTAATGAGACGACACAAACTCGCCATAATCAAGTGCTAAAGGATCTTGTGCAGATGAGAATCCCATAATATGAAGCCCTTGCAATACCACTTCGGCACTGGTAATAAGTACCAATATAGAAACAGCAAACCACAGCGTAAGCTTATGATTAAATAAGGGGAATACTTTTTTAGGCGTATTGGTGCGATATACCAATAACCAAAAGTAAATCATAAACACAAAGCATACCATATGTAAATAATAGGCAATACGACTAGTGGTTCCTAATATAATGTGGTCTTCCAGTTCTGTAAACGGAATCTGAATACATAACACAGCAAATACAATAATGTTTACAATGGCAATAACACTAACAAGCTTAGCGGTTTTAAGCGTCCTTTTTCTATATGATAGAAAGCAAAATACAGCCGTAAATAGCATATGATATTGTACTGAAATCGCTAAAGCATCATTAAAGTCATAATACGCTAAGGCCTGATAAAGCACTTCTGCAAGACCTACAAAATACCCGACAATTACAGCAAGGATACCGGTTAACGTTCTATAAAATACAGGGTTGAAATGTAATCCGAATTGAGATACGGTTTCGGTATCTTTACGCAATAGCAAGTGCACACCAATAAATGAGGCAACCACTAAAATACCTGCCATAAATAGAGGATTAAGTACCACACCTAACTCTGAATTTGTAAAATACACTTCCCAATCCATCAACAAACTACCAAGCATTAGTAATTGTACAATTACAGCAACAAAACTATAGCTTTTAATTTGTGATTTCTGAGACAACCACAGTAACATAACGGCCTCAATAGCCCAAAATATAGTAATGCTATGTCCTGAAAACTGAACCGGAATGGCTAAAGTAATAAAGGTTAAACTCAGTCCGATTAGTAAATAAATTCCTCTTTTATCTAAACCAAACTTCTTAAATAACAATAAAGAATACCCCATGTTTAACACCGCTAAAAAGGCTGTAAAAAGACCGGTGTATTCGGGTTTGTAGTAAGATAACACCAACATGCCAACGCCATAAAACACACCGTTATTAATGGTAAGCATACTTAACTGTAAGTTTGTAAAACGCCCTTTAGATCTCAGGTTGTTTATAATATTCATGACTATAAAAATAACATAGAATACAAATCCAAATACTAAGGCGCCTAAGTAATGTGGCGCGTCACTATTAACGTCTGTAACAACCCAACCACCAAATAATATAATGGTAAATATAAACGCTAGAATATGTAGCAATTGCCATTTTTTAAAATAGGCTAAGATTAATATTCCAATATCTAAAATAGCGATATAAGTAAATAAAACGACATAGTTTCCACTTCCTGTACTAATCATAAATGGAACAGCAAACCCACCTATAAGCGATAATATAGCGAGCTCCATACGGTTATAAGACAAGGAAATTAAACAACTAAAAGCTGTGATAACAACCATAATAGCAAAGGCGACTTCTTGCCCAAAGAGTTGGTATTCGTGAAACGCAATGGCAATGGTAAAATAAAAGATTGCAATGGCTCCGGCCACAAGAACCGAACTAAATGGTGCATACTTTTGACGTAGTTTATGTGCGATAAAGAGCACTAAACTTCCTGCTAAAATACCAATACCCACACGTGCAGGTTCGTTAATCCAGTTTTTGTCTATGGCAAACTTCACAAAATAACTTATCCCTAAAACAAGAATTAGAATACCAATTTTATTAATCAGGTTTTCACCAATAAACTTCTCTAAATCAGGATTCTTTTGTTTGAAACGTTCCCAAACCGAGAGTTTAGGTGCTTCTGCTTTAGGGGGTTCTGCTACAGACTGTATAACTGTTTGTGTGGCATCAAAATTAGGTGCTGAGGTTGCTGTTTCTGCAACTGCTTCAACAGTTGGCGTAACATCTAAAGGATGTTCTATATAGTAATCGTAATCGGCTATAATGGTGCTTATAAAGGCTTTATCAGATTGTGCTTTAAAATCTTCTAAGGCTAAAACATCTATAACCTTAGCACGAAGGGGAATTAGCGTTTTAAAATCGTGAGTCTCTTCTGCAGTTTTAAATATAGATTTTATCACGCCTATATCTTTAACCGATAATTGCGCTGCTTGAGTATATGTTGGTGTGTATGGTGGTTCTGTCGGTTCTGGAGTCACTACAGGCGCTTCTGTTACAGTAAAATCTACAACCGGTGTTACAGGGTCGTTTTCAATAGCATCAACAACATCATTGTTAACAGATTTTGTGGCTTTCATCTTGTTTAACAATGCATTAAGGCCGTCTAACTTGTCGTTTAAAGTATCGATATGATCCTGTAATTGTACCCGATCTTTACGAGATCGAGATCTCTGAAGGAGTAATAAAAGGATAATAACAATAGAAAGAAAATATTCCATAAGGTCTGTAATTTGGGCGCTTCAAAAAGTGCATAGATGCAATGTAGTATTTTTTTTAGATTTAACACTTATCATATAACCAAAGGCTAAACCTAAGAATTTTAAAATCCAACTAAAGTTTAAAACCTTGCCCTTCCCTTTTTTAATGATAACGCTTACAGGATAATACCATTTCCTATTTACATTGACAAACAGCATCAGGTATTCGATCAATTTCATGCTGAAGGCACCCCACAATGGATACTCATTTCGGAACAAGGCGAACTGTTTCGTTCTATTTTTGGGTCGCAAGATAATGCCAAAAATCGCTTATTTTATGCACTAGAGAGTCTTGTTGATACTACTGATCATACAAAAACTACTGAGGATTCTTAACGGCTACAGATCCCAATATTAAAAATAACAAATACACCAAGGCGATATAACTAATATAGCTATAAGACCCTAAAGCGGTAAAACAATAGCTAAACAGACTTGGTGCAATGGCGCTACCTATCACTAAAAAGCTCATCACTTTTCCGGTAATCGCTCCTAAATGTAAACGCCCATAATATCGGGGCCAGGTTACAGCGTTTATTACAGCAAATAATCCACTCATAATACCCAAACCTGCCACTAAAGCGTACACGCCCATTGGGTTTGCTAGAAACAATAACCCTAAAGATGCTAAAACACCACCAGCCAACATGACGTACAAGTATATTTTATGACTAATATAATCACTTAGTATGTTACAAAACGTAGATACCGATAAAGCAATAATAGAAATAGGAATAAAAATAGCAATGGCATGTGCCTTGGTGTAACCTTGAGTTGCAAAAATAGACACCACATGAAAGGTAAATCCTGTAGCAAAGAAACTATTAAAGGAAATAACTAAACCAAACATCCAAAATCCTCGTGTCTTTTTGGCTTCTGTTAAGGTAAAATCTCTGACGGCTTTTTTAGGAACGTCAACTACTTTTTTAATAACCTTCTGTACGCCATCCGGAACCAAATTAAAGTCTTCTGGTTTATTCCGATACAATTGAAGAATACAAAAACTAAAGATAAATAAACATACGGCTAGAATTTGCCAACTGCGTTCCCAACCATGATTTTCTATCAGGTAATTCATCACCAAAGGCGAACTCGAGAACCCCAAAGACACCGTAACACTACTAATAGCATTAACTTTCCCCCTATTTTTATCGAACCACAGCATAATCATGTTTCGCGATGCCATTGTCAGTACCCCTTGACCACTAAACCGAATTAAGAAAAACAACACACACATTACGCCAAAAGGAACCATCCAAGACGAGACCTGAAACAGCAATTTAAGCTGTTCACTAATCTGTACAGAAATAGAACACAACACTAACGATAATCCTAAAAGTATGGTTGCTGCAAAGGCCACATAACGCGCTCCAAAACGGTCAAATAATCGCCCGGCTTTAGAGACAAAAAACGCACTTAATAACGTTCCTAACATATAGGCATTACTAAACTGATTCCGACTTAACCCCAAAGCATCTTTTACCGGATCTGTAAATACAGAAACACCAACAGTTTGTCCAGGAATACTAGCAAGCACACCAATGCTTCCTATAAAAAGAATGATATAACCGTAAAAAAAAGGGAATGTTTTAGGATTGACAAGCGAGAATTTATTAGCCGTAGACATACTATGAATTAAGTACCATAAAAGTAAGCGATTTAATTCAGTAGCCTATGGTAATACGTCTCTTTTTTAACATTAAATGCTAAACGCTTTAGGCATATTTAATTGTATTTAAAAAACAGACCTATGCAAGTGTTTAACTGATCTTATAAGTCCTTAAATAGATTTTAAATAGCATAATAAACGTACGCCACATGAATAACGGCAATAGTATATTGGAATGCATCAATAAAACCCATAAAGGAGCTTTAACTTTAATGATATTGATATGAATGTTGGTAAAACCATATTCAGAAGTACAGTCTCGGGTATAAAATATACCAGATTGAATACATCAAAATAGAAGTAATATGAATAATCAAATCGCAAAGTATGTAGCAGCGGGTATCTTAGGAACCGTAGCAATGACAATCATTATGGTAATCGCACCAAATATGGGAATGCCCAAAATGGCACCTTGGGAGTTATTATCGGGTGCAATGGGAGTTTCTATGGTATTAGGATGGGTGATGCATTTCGTGATCGGAATACTCTATGGTTTGGGATATGGATTTGTTTTCGCTCCCAAAGTACATATACACAATATCTGGTTAAAAGGAATTGTATTTGGTATGCTTGCTCTTATTACTGCACAAATAGGCATGCAAGTCATGGGCATGATATTCCAAATACCTCAAATAAAGGGCGCTATGCCATTGCGTTTAATAGCGATGCTTATCGGACATATTGTGTTTGGTATAGTTACCGCTAAAGTAATTGGAAAAAACAAATTAATTTACGCCTTTTAATATAGCAATAAAACATCATCAGTCATAAAACAAAAACCACGTAATCAATTCATTAACATTTAATTATTAATATTTTACATCATATAAAATCAATACTAATTTTACACAAGAACTCATGAAAGACATAGATTTTAGTAATTTAAAAGCCGTATTTGTTAATTGTACTTTAAAGAAATCACCCTCAGAAAGTCATACCCGTAATCTTATGGATGTATCTATAAATATTATGAAATCTGAAGGGGTTTCTGTTGAAGCCATACGCCTAGCGGACTACAATATTCCTCCAGGTGTGCAACCAGATATGACTACAGAAGGCTACGAAAAAGATGAATGGCCAGGCATTTACAAAAAAATTAAAGCTGCCGATATTTTAGTCATAGGAACTCCTATTTGGCTAGGAGAACGCTCTTCGGTCGCTTCTAAATTAATAGAACGGTTGTATGCCATGAGTGGCTACCAAAATGATAAAGGTCAATATGTATATTATGGCAAAGCTGGTGGTTGTATCATTACAGGGAATGAAGATGGTGTAAAACATTGTGCGATGGGTATGTTATATGCATTGCAACATTTAGGGTATAGCATTCCGCCACAAGCTGATGCCGGTTGGATTGGTTCTGTCGGCCCTGGACCTAGTTATGGCGATACCGAATGGAAAGGAAAAGCTATAAATCCACCAGTAGGTTACGACTCAGAATTCACCAACAGAAATACAACCTTTATGAGTTATAACTTAATGCATTTAGCTAAAATATTAAAAGCACAAGACGGTTATCCTGCTTACGGAAATTCAAGGGAAGCTTGGGATGATGGCACACGTTGGAACTTCTCAAATCCCGAATACAGATAAACACACTTAAAAAGCTTTAATCTTGTGAATTACAACAATATTAAAGCTTTTTATTCTTCTGTTTTGAAGTTTAAATCTCGCTATACATTAATCTCAACGGCTAAGGCTTAAATAAAACGAACAATCTAATACGCTTCACATGAAAACAGCCTATTAAAATTAACATTTTTTAAAGGTATCGTATCACTTTATATAGTATTTTCGCCAGCTTAAAATAATTATCAAGAATCTCAATTAAAGGAGATAGCAACCTGCAATAACGAGCAAGGTGCTAAATAGATAAGCCAATTATTTGGAACAAATGTTAATTCAGTTTTCTACAAATTTGCTACTATTCTCCTTTTAAAAATGAATAAATCATGGCAAATACAATACCAAATACCCCTAAGTTTTCTGCTTTAATTCCGTTACTCGTTTTCGTGTTTACGTTTTTAGGAGTAGGCATCTATCAAGACGATTTTTATGCTTTGCCCTCACCTATTGCTGTTATGGGAGGGATTATCGTGGCATTTGTAATGTTTAAACAGTCTATTCAATCTAAAATAGATACGTTATTAAAAGGGTGTGGCGATAATAAAATATTAACCATGTGCTTAATCTATTTACTGGCTGGTGCATTTGCTGCTATAGCAAGCGAAACAGGTAGTGTAGATGCTATTGTAAATCTGGGATTAGACTATATTGCCATTCAATATATTTATGTGGGTATTTTTATTATTGCAGGGTTTTTATCTGTATCTACAGGAACTTCTGTGGGGGCTATTGTTGCCTTAGCACCTATTGTGGTAAGCTTTGCTGATAAAAGCAGTGCCGATTTAGCCATTTTATGTGGCGCCTTATTAGGAGGAAGCATGTTTGGAGATAATTTGTCTGTAATCTCAGACACAACCATTGCAGCAACACAATCTCTAGGGGTTAAAATGAGTGATAAGTTTAAGCAGAATGTTAAAATAGCAATACCTGCTGCCTTATTTACCATAGTTATATTAGTGTTTCAAGGTTTAGGCTTAAAATCGGCAGATACAGAAACTGTAGTGTACAGCTATTCCGTTATAAAAATACTGCCTTACCTTTTTGTTATTATACTTTCGGTAGTGGGTGTTAATGTATTTGTAACCTTACTTTTAGGAACTCTATCTGCAGGGATTTTAGGTATTATTTATGGCGATTTCACACTATTAGAAGCCACTAAAATTACATATGGAGGTTTTACAAACATGACCGAAATCTTTTTACTATCCTTACTTACTGGCGGACTCGCAGCCTTAGTTGAGAAAAATGGAGGTATTGATTATATTTTAACCCACATTAGAAAACTAATTAAAAGTAAAAAAACAGCCGAGTTAGGTATTGCAACTTTAGTGAGCAGCATTAATATGGCCATTGCAAACAACACCGTATCTATTATTATAGCAGGACCAATTAGTAAAACCATTAATGATGAATATGGTTTAGACAATAAAAAAACAGCTTCTATTTTAGATATTTTCTCCTGTATTTCTCAAGGGTTATTACCTTACGGCGCACAAGTATTAATGATTTTAAGCTTTTCGAAAGGCAGAATAGATTATCTCGATTTAGTAAGTAATGCGTGGTATTTACTCTTACTACTCGTGTATACAGTGGCTTTTGTAAGTTTTAAACCCTTAACATTTATTAAGCACTAAACAACAAGGTGTCTTATGCTTTTAATAACGTAAAATAAAAGGTGGTACCCGTACCTTCTTTACTGTCTAACCAAATACGACCTTTATAGTTTGTAATAATCTTTTTAACAATAGACAACCCAACACCAGAAGACGATCCTGTGCTTTCTAATTTAGTAAATACTTTAAATACTTTTTCAAAATAATTGGGATGAATTCCCATGCCGTTATCTGTTACAAAAAACTCATAACAATCGGCTTTCTCGGTAAACCCGACATCAATAGTACCTTCAGCTTTATCACAATACTTTATTGCATTCTGAATTAAGTTTTGAAACACTTGCTTATATCTCCAACCATTGCCATACACACTAGGAAGTTCTTCTTGAATGGTTATTGTGATGTGTTTTGGAACAAAAAGGGTTTGTAAAACTTCTGTAGTGATTGTATTTAAATCTATTAATGAATGCTCTGATTTTAGTTTATCTATAGTAGAATAATCTAAAATACCTTTAATTAGAAAATCCATTTTTTCAACATTAAACAACACATGTTTTAACGAACTTAAGGCCGCTTCATCCAAAACATCCTTATGGTCGTCCATAAACCAGCCCACTAAAGTATGAATGTTAATTAACGGGGCTTTTAAATCATGAGAAACCACGTGTGCATATTCATTTAACTCTTCATTTTGAAGCGATAGGTTTTTTAACAATTCTTCTTTCTTTGCTTCCTGCGCTTTTATTTGCTCTTCATGCTCTTTTCTCTGAATTACATTAACAAGCATGTTGGCATATACAAAAAGAATATCTTTCTCGTTTTCGTTATACACGTTAATTTTCTTAACCGAATCGAAACCTATAAATCCTATTAATGTATTGTTCTTTATTTTGGGAATAGTAATTAAACTTTTAATGCCTTGAGGTTCTAAAATAGCACGTAAACCAAATTCTCCATCTTCGGGAAGTAGGCTAACGTTTTCAATTAAGAACGCCTCTCCTTTTTTATGAGCTTTAACCCATTGCGGAATATAATCTATTGGAATGTTTTGCAAATTGTCTATGGCGGGTTCTATACCTTCAGCGCACCACTCGTAAGTATTCGAACTTGTATTATTTACCAAATCATAAGAAAAGATATAGCTCCTATCAGATTCTACAAATTCTCCAATTTGCTTTAAAGAGTCCTGAATAAGCAAATCAATATCTGATAAATCTGAATTAATATAAGTTGTAGAAATACTTATTAATAAGTCCTGAAAACGCAACTGACGTTCAATAATACGATCCTTTTCTGCTTGTACAGCCTCAATGCCTATACCGCATTCTTGCTGTTCAGAACTTTTATTTTTATCGTCTAAGTATTGTTTTTTCATTCGGTTTTGGGGAATTATAGAAAGTAAACAACTTCCTTTTTAAAGATACAATTTAGATATTAATTATAAAAATTTGATTATTAAAACGTCTTGAAATATATGAATTATTTTAATGATTTGTAACCGGTTAATCCATGCGCATTCATTTTTAGGCCTCGTAAAACACCTTTCCTTTTTAAAAGATAATATAGTCACTATTTATTTTTAAAATTGAATTACAGTTTCACCAAAAACAAGTAACTTAATGGAGTTAAAAATCACAATTAAAAATGAGTAAATCACCTATACCATATTCTAGAAGATCTTTTGCAAAACTTTCAGCCTTAGGATTAGCGAGCATCCCTTTAATGGCCTTTCAGGACAACCTAGATGTGTTCTCTGCATCTGCTCCAGAAGCACTTAATGTTCATTTATTTTCAAAACATTTACAATTTTTAGATTATAACGAAATGTCTGCAGCAACTGTAGAGATGGGTTTTGATGGCTTAGATTTAACTGTTCGACCAAAAGGACATGTTTTACCCGAACGCGTCACAGATGACTTACCTAAGGCCGTCGAAGCCATGAAAGCAAACGGACTAACCCCAAAATTAATGTCGACTAACGTTTGGGATATTAGCAATAACATCCAGAAAACAGTATTAGAAACAGCCAGTCCGTTAGGGTTTACACATTACCGTACTGCATGGTTAAAATATCCTGAAGATCGATCCATACAAGACAGTCAAGCGTTGTATGCCAAACAAGCCAAAGCCTTAGAATTACTGAATAAACGTTTAGGTCTAATTGGAGGCTATCAAAACAATTCAGGTAAAAATGTGGGAGCACCTATTTGGGATTTAATACCCATTTTAGAAGCCACCAAAGGTCAATTTTTAGGAAGTCAGTATGATATTAGACACGCTGTTATTGAAGGTGGCGAAAGCTGGGAATTGGGCTTAAGACGCATAAGACCCTATATAAATACCATTGTATTAAAAGATGTAAAATGGGGCGTTGTAAACGGAAAATGGGAACCTGTAAATGTTCCTATGGGTGAAGGTATGGTCGATTTTAAACGTTACTTTTCGTTGTTAAAACAATACAAAATTAATGTACCGGTATCCCTTCATGTTGAATATGATTTAGGCGGAGCAGAACGTGGTTTAGACAAAATTACAATACCTAAAAAAGAAGTCTTAGCTCGTATTAAAAAAGATTTAGCCTTTATTAGAGAAACATGGAGTCAAACGGAATAACAATTATAATAATGATAAATCAGAAATACATATTCAAACCATAATACATCACAAAAACCTGTTTTTAAACAATTTAAAGACTTATTAGTAATGTAACACTGTAATACGAATTATATACGTAAGGCAATCATGTTATATGTTATTTTAATACATGCATACTGAAACAGCATTCTAGTTAAGATTATAAGGGATTACGTTAATAAAAGAAAGCATCCTGTATTATTTTCGACAAACAAAAAACTAGAACATATGAAAATGACATCTTTAACTTCCTTTTTATTAAGTGCATTAGTTTTGCTTTTTGCTTGTAATGATGACGATTCCAGCAATCAGAATCAAGATAAGGACACACCAGATACCGAAGGTATAGGATATGTAAAAACTGCCAATGCACCCTCAGAAATATACAACACTATCATTTCTACTTTAAACGCGAATAGCAATATTGGAATTATAGCTGAGGTAAACCATTCTGTAAACGCCCAAAACACAGATTTTTACTTAGACTATACACGAACTGTTTACTTTGGAAATCCTGCTTTAGGTACACCACTTATGCAGGAGAATATTCTAGCAGGACTAGATCTTCCGCAACGCATTACTGTATATACAGACAAAAATGGAGAAACCGTAGTGGCTTACAATTCTGTAGATTATATTATTAACAGACATGGTCTTGGAGAGGTTTCAACGACAACTATGATTGAAAACGCCCTAACCTCTATTGTAAATACAGCCACTGGTGAAAACGCTATTTTAAACGCTGTGGACACCGATAATGACACTGGTATTATTACACTATCTAGCCCCAATGATTTTGATACGACTTATAACAACATTATCAATACACTTAACAGTTTGGAACCTATAACCGTGATTGCCGAATTAGATCACCAAGCTAATGCAGCTGGTGTAGACATGGAATTAACATCGGCTAAACTTATTATTTTTGGAAACCCTACATTAGGCACCCCTTTAATGGTAGAATCTAGAACAACGGCTTTAGATTTACCTCAAAAAATGTTAGTCTATGAAGATGCTAACGGTGAAGTAAAAATAAGTTACAACAATCCAAATTACATTGCAGAACGCCATGATATCGATAATAACGATACCACTTTAACAACAATTTCTAATGCATTACAAAACATTGCAGCTTCTGGTGCGCTAGAAGAATAATATAACACCTAATTTATACCATTCTAACCCCTTGTAAGTCATTATAGGGAGTCTTTTTTGTAACGTTATGTAGACTTTAATTATTAATTTGTGATTTGACAAAAATATGCATCTTAAGAAACAGGCGTTCCCATTCATTTTTACTACATACTTTGTGTATAATAGTTATAATCTTTTAACACCACATCTATAAATTCCTTATCGTTTTTATGTGCAGATTTAATACCCGTAACTTCTATAATTTTAGTACGTAACTTAACAAGCGTTTTATAGTCGTTTACTTTAGCCGCCATGTTAAACGTCTCTTTAATAATTCGAGCATCGTTATCAGACAAGCGAATAACCGACGGATAAATAGGCTTATAAGCATCAGTAATTTGTTCTAAAATAGTATCCGAAAACTTCACATCGTCTTTCAAATAAATAACAACCGTATTCGCCATTATATCTCCAAAACGCTGATTTTTATTTGTAAATAAGATCATGAAAAAACCAACAAGTTTTCCTAAAATAAAAATCACTATTAAGAGTTCGTACCTAGATCCCAAACCTAATGAAGCTATATAAACATAGATTAAAGAGAAGAAATTAAAATCGATAGTCCTTAAAAACCAACGGATAACATAATCTGTAATTGAGGGTTTAAAGCCATCAATATTTATCACTTTAATTTTAAGTAGTTTCTTACCAATGGTTTGTCCGTTTAATAATAGTTCAGAATAAAGAGAATAAAACGTCACTGGTAATAAAATTAATATATCTATGGCCTTTATAGACCATTGATCGTGATCTAGTGTGTTTTCAATCACATGAAAGTCTAAATACTTATAAGCAAAGTAGATATATGCTATTTTTATAACGTTATCTATTATAAAAGCAGACAACCGCTGGCCGACGTTTGCCATAGTAAAATTGATGTCTACATTTTGTGCTGTTTTTATTTGGAGTCTTTTCATTCAATGTTTAAATTCGCCTTAATGAGAGAAGTCGCTTTTATAAAGCAAAATAAAGAAAAATGGCTTGAATTTGAGCAAATAAGTTCAAATAAAGATAAAAAAAGCCCAGACGATATTGCCAATTTGCATATTAAAATCATGAACGATTTGGTATATGCACAAACCTACTACCCTAAAAGTAAAGTGACTATCTATTTAAATAAACTAGCAAAATCTAGTTTCGATACGGTATATCATACAAAGCGAAGACATAAAAATGTTGCTTTTAATTTTTTTTTCGACACCATTCCGCTGCTCACTTACAAGCATAGAAAATATATTTATATCTCATTTATATTCTTCTTTATCTGTTTCTTTATAGGACTACTGTCTACGTTTAACGACGATACGTTTGCTAGACAGATTTTAGGAAATAACTACATAGACCAAACATTAGAAAATATAGAAAGCGGAGATGCTATGGCCATTTATAAAGGCGGTAGCAATTGGGGAACGTTTATTGGTATTTACGATAACAACCAACGTGTAGGCTTAAATATGTTTCTTTCTGGATTGTTTTTAGGTATAGGTACCGGATTTTACATTGTTTACAACGCCATTATGGTTGCTGTTTTTCAAGCATTTTTCTATCAGCACAATAGTTTTTTCGATAGTATAAAAGGCATATGGATTCATGGAACTTACGAGATTTTTGGAATGATTATAGAGGCTGCAGCTGGTTATATTATTGGCGCAAGTATACTATTTCCGGGTACCTTAAAACGATTTCAGTCGTTTAAAATAGGTGTTAGAGAAGCCTTTTTTATTTTTATAAGTACCATTCCCTTTACCATTATGGCAGCACTTTTAGAAGGCTATATTACTAGATATTCTAATAAAATGCCAGTCGTTATGTGTTTTGCTATTATTATTTTTAGTCTAGCATCTATTAGTTATTATTATCTCGTTCTACCATTTCAAGTAGCAAAAAAACACGCCTTAAGATAATGAAGAGCACACTTTTAATCCTACTACTATCTCTAACTCCTTTTTACGGCTTTGCTATATCGTCTCAAGATGTGTTTCAAGTAGAAACAGATTCAATCGTGCACAATAAGAACACGAACATAACAGCGAATAGGTCTTATAAAATCAATTTAAAAGAAAAATATAACGACAAAGATTTTAAATACGTAGATGATGTAAAAGCACCTAAAGCCGATAAAAATGAAGCCGTGAATCCAAAACTGCCTACAGATAGTTTTAATTTTTTATCTGCTTTTTTACATTTCATGACCTCAGTTTTTCCGTTTCTTTTAGGCGCTATTATTGTGTTTATTATTATAAAAACCTTTGTCGGATCTGATGTTGGTTTTTGGAATTTTAAAAATTCAACCCAAAAAGTTGCCGACAAACTAATATACGAAGACGAAGATATTCACGATACAGATTTTAACACGCTCCTTGAAAAAGCGATTTCAGAAGGAGATTTCAGGTTAGCAACTCGATATTATTACTTGTCTTTATTAAAAAAATTATCAGATAAAAAGACCATAACCTACCATAAAGACAAAACCAATACCGAGTATGTTTTTGAAATTGAAAATAAAAAGATTAGATCACAATTTTCCGACGTGTCTTACATATACAGCTATGTTTGGTACGGCGAGTTCCCTTTAGATTCCCAGACCTTTAAGACGGTAGAAAAGAAATATAAATCCATTTTTAATGCTATACTTTGAGTTTCATTAATCACATAAAACCCTACCTCTTTCTAATTATTTTATGCAGTTTAACCAGTTGTAATAAAACAGATTGGCACGAAAACTTTAAAGAGAAAAACAAGAGCCCTTTTGGTACTTATATTGTTTATAATGAAGCTGACAATCTATTCGATACCGATGTACATTATCTAGAAGAAAATATTTACGACTATCTTTTTGAACATGTCAAAGAAGATAATTTTGGTAATTACATCTGTATTAAATCTGAAGCCACTAAACTTGATCCAGATGGTGAAGATTATTTATTAGACTATGTAAAACGAGGTAATTCTGTTTTTTTATCACTCAATTATTTTGATAATCACTTAAAAGACACTTTAAAGTTTACGACCAAAAACCTAAACGAATACGCATCTACTCCAGAAGATTTAAAAGTCTTGAAAGGCAAACTGTATTTAGAAGATGAAGCATTTAAAACTGATACGTTTCAGTTTGATAGAAACATCAGAAAACATTATTTCGATACATATAATACCAACACGACCATTGTACTAGGCACACTAGAAGTCGATGGAAAAAAACAACCCAATTTTATAAAGGTTTATTATGGCGAAGGGGCTATATATTTACATACAAACCCTGTTGTTTTTACAAATTTTAATATGATAAACGGACGAGAAACCTATGCAGAACATCTGTTTTCTTATATACCGTTTGGAGACATTTTATGGGATCCGCAAATAAAATCGAGTCAGTATAGTCCGCCTAAAGCAGATAACCAAGCATCTATTTTTAAATTCTTTTTACAGCACGAAACTTTATCATGGTTTTTAGCCGTGTCTAGCATTGGATTACTGCTGTTTATGCTCTTTAATGCCAGACGAAAACAAAGAGCTATTCCAATTATAAAGCCTCTACAAAATTCGACAATAGAGTTTGCTCAAACCATTTCTAATTTATATCTCAAAGAAAAAGATCATAAAAACTTAGTCGATAAGAAAATTGCTTACTTTTTAGAAAAAGTAAGAGAAAACTATTTAATAAACACGACCAATTTAAACAGTCAGTTTATACAAAATCTAGCATTAAAATCTAATAACGAATTACAGAGTACAAAATATCTAATTAACACTATAATTGATTTAAACAAGAAACATGAATGTTCTGAAAACGAATTAATTACACTAAATAAAATGATAGAAAATTTCTTTAATAAATAACATAATGGAAGAACAAATTAATACTGAAGTTTCAGAAAATATAGAATTTAAAAATAGAATAGATGTTTCTGAATTACAAGAAGCTGTTCACAACATTAAAAAACAATTAAAAAAAGTAATTGTTGGCCAGAAAGACATGATGGATTTGCTTATTGTAGCCCTTTTAGCAAATGGACATGTATTAATTGAAGGTGTACCTGGCGTCGCAAAAACCATTACAGCTAAATTATTATCTAAAACCATGGATGTCGATTTTAGCAGAATTCAGTTTACTCCAGATTTAATGCCTTCAGACATATTAGGGACTTCTGTGTTTAATGCCAAAACATCCGATTTCGAATTTAAGAAAGGCCCTATCTTTTCAAGCATGATTTTAATAGACGAGATTAACAGAGCTCCTGCAAAAACTCAAGCCGCTTTGTTTGAAGTGATGGAAGAAAAGCAAGTAACTATAGATGGTAAAACCTATAAAATGAAAGAACCGTTTATTGTTTTAGCTACCCAAAACCCTATAGAACAAGAAGGCACCTATAGATTACCTGAAGCACAATTAGACCGTTTTCTTTTTAAAATTAATGTCGAATACCCTACGGCCAACGAAGAATTAGAAATTATTATTAGAGAACAGGCTTTAGTAAACGCCAATAAGATTGAAAAAATTGAAGCCATAATTACAGGAGAAAAAATTGAACATTATAGAGCCTTAATCAATCAAATAAACTTAGAAGACAATTTATTAAAATACATTGCCAATATCGTGGTAAATACACGATCTAACTCCTTTTTATATTTAGGAGCATCGCCAAGAGCCAGTATTGCTATTTTAAAAGCCTCTAAAGCGTTTGCAGCTATTGAAGGTAGAGACTTTGTAACTCCAGAAGATATTAAAAAAGCAGCCATTCCTGTGCTTCAGCACAGAGTTATTGTAACTCCAGAAAGAGAAATGGAAGGTTTATCTAGCATACAAATTATAGAACAAATTATTGAAGCCGTAGAGATTCCGAGATAGCCCAATGAAAAAACTATACAGTGCTTTATTTTTAAACCATAGATTCTTCTACATTTTAGCTGGTATTGCAGTCTTATTTGTGGTCGGTTTTTTTGTACCTATTGTGTTTTATATCTCTAAAATACTGCTATTTATTCTGTCGCTTTTAGTTCTGGTTGATATATTTATCCTTTTTAATAAAACTCATGGCATTACTGTAGAACGGGTGTTACCTGAAAGATTATCTAACGGCGATGAAAATAAAATCACATTGCATACCGAAAATAAATATGCTTTTTTAAGTCATATTTCCATTATTGAAGAACTTCCTTTTCAATTTCAAAAACGCGATTTTAGTTTTAATTTAACATTACAAACTAAAGAACGTAAAACCATTCATTACAACCTTAAACCAACACAAAGAGGACTTTATAATTTCGGACATATAAATGCTTATGCATCTACTCCACTTCAATTAGCTACTAAAAAATATATTCTAGGCGAAGAAAAAGAACTTAAATGTTATCCTTCATTTTTAAAATTAAGAGCCTTTAGTTTTAAAGCCTTTACAGATGCTACCATATCTTACGGCTCAAAAAAAGTAAGACGTATTGGCCATTCTTTAGAGTTTGAACAAATTAAAGAGTATGTGTCTGGAGACGATATTAGAACACTAAACTGGAAAGCGACAGCAAAGCGTAATCAGTTAATGATTAATCAATATGTCGAAGAAAAATCGCAACCCGTGTACTCTGTGATCGATAAGGGGCGTGCCATGCAAATGCATTTTAATAACATTAGCTTATTAGATTATGCCGTGAACTCAACACTAGCCATTAGCGATGTTATTTTAAGAAAACAAGATAAAGCAGGGATGCTCACTTTTTCTAAACATGTAGAAGATATTATTGTTGCCGAACAAAGAAACTCGCAAATGCATTTAATTTCTGAAGCATTATACAATATAAAAACAGATTTTTCTGAATCTGATTTCAGTAGTTTATATGCAGTAGTAAAACGTAAAATTACCAACAGAAGTTTATTTATTTTATATACAAACTTTGAAACTATAGATGGTTTAAACCGACAACTCCCCTATTTAAGAGCTTTAGCAAAAAATCATTTATTGTTAGTTGTCTTTTTTAAAAACACAGAATTAAATGTGTTAATAAACTCAAAATCAGAGCACATACAAGATGTATATGATACTATTATTGCCGAGAAATTTATGCACGAGAAAAAACGAATTGTAAAAGCTTTACAAAAATATGGCATACAATCGGTATTAACAGAACCTCAAAATTTAACAGGAGACACCATAAATAAATATTTAGAATTAAAGTCTAGAGGGCTTTTTTAATTAAATAAAAACAATGTTACTTATTGAATTTGTTAAATAAAAAAAGAAATTTATTACATTAGCAGTACTAACCTTAATTAATTAACAATGAATTGGTATTTAAAAGTAGTAAAAGAACATTACGCAGACTTTAAAGGACGTGCAAGACGTCAAGAATATTGGATGTTTGTTCTAATAAACATGATTATTTCTTGGTCTTTAAGCTTATTCGATTATGTTTTGGGCACATCGTTTTTTGCTATAATTTCTGGTTTGTATTCTTTAGCTGTTATCATTCCAGGTATAGCTGTTAGCGTAAGACGCTTGCATGATGTTGGTAAAAGTGGCTGGTATCTTTTATTGTCTTTAATCCCTATAATTGGATGGATTTGGCTACTTATTCTTATGGTTACAGATGGAGAATCTGGACCTAACAACTGGGGAGACAATCCTAAAGGACTTGGAAACGATAGTGCTATAGATTCTATTGGTAAAGAATAATTGTAGTCCTTTACATAAGTATACAATACCAAAAGGTGTTATGATCATTCATGATTATAACACCTTTTTTACATGCCTTTTATTAATTTATTTTTCACAACAACAACAGCTCTAATTATATACCGCGTTACAAATCATTTTAATCTATTTTTTTATAGATCACTCCTGGACCGTCACATGTATTCCAAGAACTTAAAAAAAATGGTTTCAGATTCAAGACTCATTATGTCTTCAGATTTTGACGTACAAGATCCAACAATTTCACTTTCATTATCAAAGGTAACTGTAATTAAAGGTTTATTAGAATTATTAATAAAATGATATGTTCCAGAAGCTTCAGTTATAACTCCATCTCTATCTCTTAATTTTATAAAAGTTTCGTCGGCTTGTAACAGATAGGTTTCTTGCCATTCCATATCTGCTCCTAGCGTATCAGAATCTAGAAGATTACCAGTCATTTGTATAAGCTTCCAATTCCCTATTATTTTAGTTTCTAAATCAATATCATCATCAGTAGGCAATAGTTTTCAATTTTAACCACATTTTTTCCCTAAATGAAGAAAGGGCCTGTAAGTATAATATTGTAAAACTTCTTCTAAAGCCATTTTAAGAGCTTTGTTTATAGGCAGAATGAGACTTCCAAGGTTAAAATCTATCTGATTTAATTGCATATAATATTCTGTAAAGACAGGAACATAAAGACCTTCTGTTATTGCTTCGGCAGTTGAATTATAATTCTCAGCTTGACCTTCTTTGATAATTTTACAAGTAGCCAATCTTAAATTTCCAAATTTATCAGTATTGGCAGCAAATCCGAACAGTCTACAAATTAAACCTCTATATTTATAATCGCTACAACGACCTTGATTAATAACAGATAAAGGTTTGTAAATGAAACAAGTTGGACTTTGATTTTTATTAAGCTGAACTAATGTCTTTTCGGCTTCTCCAATTAAAAACAAATGAAATGCCCATGGTAAAAACTCTACAGGTGAAGCTTCTATATTTGGATAAGTACAACATTTTCCACAGCCAGAAACACAACTAAGTCTTGATGATTGATTAAACTGAATGGTTTCTTGTTCTAATTTAGAAAAAAGATTTTCTACTAATTGAACTTTACGCTCTATCGACATTATTTTTTATCGAAAGTAGACTTAATATTCTTACGAAATTTGATTTATTCTTTAAAATAAATTAATAAGGTTTTAATGAGTGGGTTTTAACAGACGGTTTTGAACGTTTTACAAGTGGCAGTGAATTATGTAGATGTGCTAGATCAATATACAACCGATTAGTTGCCAAAGGAAAGAGTAAAAAATTAGCATTAATAGTCGTGTGTAATACCCTCACTAAAACAGGCTTTTGCCATAGCCAAATCAGGATTAACCTATGATACTAATTATAGAAGTGTTTTAGTGGAAAATTAATGCCTTTTTACTTGTTTTTTACCACAGTACGTTGTTGTAAGTAGTTATTTGTCTCTTAATTATTTCTAATTTTCTTTATCAGTTTGAGTTTTATTGAAAATTGAATCAATCGGTCCTTTATATGGATTTGAATCATGTTTTATAATTAACCAAACTAATAATGCTAAAGCTCCGGTTGTAATCCAAATGATTTTTTTACTTCGTTTTTTAGTTTATTTGACTTATAAAAATTCAAGATTTTAATTAAAATAAATACCGTAATTATCCAAATACTAAAAACTTTTACCAAGTCAACTGCATCAAGAAAATATCCCAGAAAATCCTGTCCCTCAGCAATGCTAGGAATGGCATAAATATTAATATATAACTTACATGTTTTCTCATTTTAGTGAATTTTTTATTATCTGTTACCTTTCAAAAACCTGAGAAAAGAAAAAATATTTGAAGCGCCTTAGTTTCTTTCTTTTTTATGATCAATTTTTATCCTGACTGAATAGACAAATTAAGCAAGTTTTATAATTTTTTGTCCGTTTTATTTTCTTTAATAGAGTCTTTTATTAGTGCGTTATAAATATATTCAGGTGTCTTTTTCTTTAGCTTAGACATTTCTTTTTCGAAGTGCTTAGATAGAAATTCTTTTTCCTTCACGTTCAAATTTTCAAGAATTCCAACTCGACCATAAAAACTTATGTTTTCGTCTTCTTTATGCACAAGAACTATTAATGGATATCCATTTTGAGCTTCAAACATTTCCAAGTTATTCTCAATTCCCGTTTTTGGATTTGGTCGGTCTAAAAAATAAGTGAAACTCACATTTTTTTCGATTGTACTGTCGAAAGGGTCACTTGTCGGATTTGCATAATTTATAATTCCTTGAACTTCATAAAAATCGGTTTCGTTATAGTCCGAGTATTTCTTTTCAGACTTGCAAGAAAAAAGTCCGAATGACAGAATTAATAGTATGGTTAGCATTTTTCTCAAATTACTTACAACGGTCTTATTTATAATTAGTGGCGTGGGTTAGCACTTAACTTTGCAAGTACACACCAAACTAAAAATCCGCGAAGATTTTCAGAAGTATGCGAGAACAAGCAATTACTTATAGCCATTGTTGTAAACAGTGCTTTTTCTGTTCTAATTTTTAATTCAGACTTCCAACTATAAAATTCAAGAGTTTATACGCTACAATTCCTAATCCAGTTCCAATTAACATCCAGTAAATTCTTTGTTTTTTGTCCGCTTGAATTATTTGTTTTTCAATTGTCTTTCCATTTTTTAATAATTCTATCTCAATTTCTCTCTTGTCAAACTGTTTGTATTTAGTTTTCAAGATAAAATTTTCAGAATTCAGATTAAGTTTGTGCTTAATTCCAGAGAATGAGAATTTTTTAGAAATCATTTTTCCGTTCAATAAAACACTTTCAATTCCGAATACAGAATTCAGAAATTCTATTTTATGGTTTTCAATATTAAATTCAGCGTATTTCATTTTTGTTCAGTTTTTTTTTGCATTGTGTACAACGGTTTTGTGTAAGCGTCAGTAACGGGAAAGTGCACGAGTACTTTCCGCTGACGCACCTAATTTAGCAAAACGAGTTGAATTTCCGATTAGGAAATTCGGCCGTTATTGCGCTTACACGTTGTTGTGTGTAGTTTTTAATGAATTATTGAGTCAGTTGCTATTCCGTTTTCCCCTATTACTGTTTTAATTAACTTGCCTTTTTTATTATAATATTTTATCTCGCCATCAAATAAATTATTTTTTGCAAAACCAGTGTAATTTAATTCTCCAGTCTCATAATAAACTTTAACTTCACCACACTTTACAGTTCCTTTGATATTAAACTCTTGAGCTAAATTCCCGTTTTCGTAGAATAATTTGGCTTTGCCATTTGGCTCTCCATCTTTCATTTCTAAAATTTTTTCCAGTTTACCATTCTCAAGATATCTATGAGTAACCCAAGTCGATGAGCGTGAAATAGTGTCCAATTTTATTATGTCAAGCGCTTTTAAATTTCCATTTTCGTAATAGAATTTGCACGTGTCAATTTTTTCACCGTTCCAATAGCTACATTCTGCTTGTAAATTTCCATTAGAATGATAACGAATGGATTTACCGTGAGCCTTATTGTCATTTAAGAAGTTGATTTCTTCTAAAGCTCCATTTTCATAATAATGAAAAGCTTTTCCCATGAGTTTGCCATTCACATATTTTGCGGAATCTCTTAATTTACCATTTTCCCAATAATCAATTCTAATTCCATTATAATTATCGTTGTTGTATCCAATAATTTGTTTTACAGTTTTGCCATCTTTTCTGTAGAATTTCCATTCTCCTTGAAACATTCCATTTTCAATAAGTCCCTCTGATTGTAACAATCTGAGATTAGAGTGATAGCCCTTGTAATATCCATTTTCATATACTGTTTTACTTATCGAATCTAATTTGTAAGTAGTTGTGCGTACTAATTTGTCTTCCAAATTGTAAAATTTAAGAATTCTGTTTGGGAAACTGTCAATTACCTCAAGTTCTAAATATCTATTACCATTTGGAAAAAAGTAAGTCGAAAAAGATTTGGGTAATTTTATATCCAAATCAGGATTTATTTTTTGCCATTTTCCAGCTTTACCATTTTCTTGATAAAACACATAGTTTTCATTCCTGTATTTTTCATTGGAAATATCTTCTTTACAAGAATTAAAGATTAAAAATAGAAGTAGTAAATATTGTATTTTCAATTTAGCAGATTGGTTTGGTTAAATTATACACAACGTGTTTCTTTAGTTTGTATTAAATAACTTTAGCTAGAAAAAGAGGAGAACTATAACGTGTTTAAGAATTGTAGT